>JADLAR010000024.1 GCA_020848155.1 Candidatus Sumerlaeota bacterium | reverse complement strand
TTTTGCAGCACGCCATGGGTTACCCATGTCACGCACCTAAAACAGCCGTTGCCAGTCACCACGGATTTTGCACAATCACCCGTGAGACCAATGACAAACACTCCCGTTACACGCCTTTCCGATGACGACGCGCTTCAGCTCTTTGAAAGCGCCGAACTTCCGGAGCTTTCCGCCGCCGCCCACGCCGCGCGCAGGCGCCTGAACCCGACCAACATCGTCACCTACATCATCGACAGGAACGTCAACTACACGAACATCTGCCTTGCCGATTGTTCCTTCTGCGCCTTCTTCAGGAAGGTGGATGATCCCGAATCATACGTCCTCTCCAGGGATCAACTGGCGCAGAAAATCATCGAAACCCAGCAGCTTGGCGGAAACCAACTGCTCCTTCAGGGCGGCATGCACCCCAAGCTGAAGCTGGAATGGTATGAGGACATGCTGCGTTGGATGAAGGCGGAGTTTGGCATCCACATCCACGCATTCAGCGCGCCGGAAATCCACGCGTTCTCCAGGATCAACAGGCTGTCGCACGCGGAAGTGCTGGGGCGCTTGAAGGCCGCGGGACTCGATTCGCTTCCCGGCGGCGGTGGTGAAATCCTCGTCGATCGCGTTCGCAAGGACATCACGCGCGGCAAGTGCCTTACGGACGACTGGATCGAAGTCCATCGCACCTGGCACAAGCTCGGCGGCCGCTCCACCGCGACGATGATGTTTGGCCACGTGGAAACCTTGGCGGAACGCGTCGAAACCTTCCGTCGCCTGCGCGACCTGCAGGACGAAACCGGCGGCTTCACCGCGTTCATCGACTGGACCTTCCAGCCGGAACACACGAAGCTTGGAACGGAGCGCGGCATCAGGGAAGTCGGCTCCTGGGACTACCTGCGCACCACCGCCATCGCGCGCCTGTACATCGATAACATCCAGCACATCCAATCAAGCTGGGTCACGCAAGGCCCGCGCATCGGGCAGGTCTCGCTCTTCTACGGCTGCGACGACATGGGCTCCATCATGATCGAGGAGAACGTCGTGAAGGCCGCCGGCGCCAACTTTCACATCAGCGAACTCACACTGCGCAAACTCGTCAGCGAAGCGGGATACACTCCCCGCCGCAGGAACTTCTTCTACGAACTGCTTCCCGAACCAAACGAAGAAGCGATGTTGCAGCTGGCCTGATCTCGCCGAAAGGATCCTCACCCTTCCACCGATTCCTCACCGGAGCCTTCTCGATGAGTCAAATTCCCCAATACAACCTACTCGTCACCACCGGCAACGACATCCCCGGATGCCGCATCAACCACGTCCTCGGTGTCGTGCGCGGAATCACTGTTCGTTCGATGACACTCGGCCAGGGATTTTCGCGCATCTTCCAACTGTCCACCTACATCGGCGGCAGGCAATCCGGCTACACCCCCATGTGCGAGCAGGCCCGGCGGGACGCCTACGATGAAATGATCCTTCATGCCCGGCAGTTGGGCGCAAACGCAGTGATCGCAATGCGCTATGATGCCACGGAAATAGGCCCCGGCATGACCGAGGTTCTCGCCTATGGCACCGCCGTCGTTGTGGAGCAGGTCCATCAATAAACCTCACGATATCCCTTGAATAAGAAACGCGCAGCGCGGTACTAGACTGAAGCGAAGGAGTGAACGATGGACGCGACTGATATTCTCACAAAGCTGGCCCTGACCCTTGGCGCGGGCTGGTGCGCAGGCATCAACCTGTACGCAACGATCGCCGTGCTCGGCCTGATGCACCGTTACATCACTGGGTTTCAGCTTCCCGGCGAAATGTCCGTCCTGGCCAGCGACTGGGTTCTGTGGCCCGCGCTTGTCCTGTACGTGATTGAGTTCATCGCAGACAAGGTTCCCGCCGTCGACAGCGTCTGGGATTCCATACACACCTTCATCCGCGTTCCCGCCGGTGCCGTGCTTGCCGCGATGGCACTCGGCGATGTTCCGCTGGAAGTGCAGGTCTGCGCCGCGCTCGTCGGCGGCACACTCGCCTTCGGATCTCATGCAACCAAATCCACCTTGCGCGTGGCAGCCCACTCAACGGGTACAAGCCCCGTGCTCAGTCCCGTCATCAGCGTTGTCGAGGATGTCGCCGTGGTCGGCACCGTCGCGCTCATAGCAGCGCACCCGGTCATCTCCATCGCACTTGTCTGCGTGATGCTGATCCTCTCCTATTTCCTCATCAGGGCCTTCTGGCGCCTCGCGAGGAAGGCAGTACGCGCCATGACACGCCTCTTCAGGAAACCGGAGGAGGATCCGGTGCTCGCCACTGTGAACTGAAGATTGGCAGGCAAAAGCATCATCGGGCGCCCATTTCCGGGCGCCCGATTCATTTTTATCCAGCCTCCGACCCCGTTCCCTCATTCATCCAGCACGTCCCTGTTTCCGCGCAGATAATTCCAGCCGCTCAGCACCGTCAGGAAAAGAGTCACCGCCAGCGGAATCCAAACGACAACCCTGACGGCTCTGTCACTCAGCAGCGCATGCGTGCCCCACACTCCCGCGTGGAGGCAAAACTCACGGGTTGATGCAAGCACCACCGCCACAATGATGAGCGCAAGCTGCCAGCCGGTCTTGTGTTTTCCCAGTTTGTCCGCGGGAACCACGCGGCCCCGTTCCGTCGCGATGCTGCGAAGCCCCGTCACGAAAAACTCACGCGCTATGATGAGAATGACGGCCCAACCGGGAACCAGCTTCAACTCCACCAGGCACACAAGCGCTGCCGTGACGAAAATCTTGTCGGCAAGTGGATCGAGCAACTTGCCAAGGTTGGTCACCAATTTCTGCGAGCGCGCAATCTCCCCGTCCAGCCAGTCCGTGATCGCGACGATGATCAGCAGCAGCAGCGAAACCGACATCATCACGCCTGTTGCAAGGTGATCCTCGATTTCAAACAGCTTGCTGCCAATCAGCAGCACCACGAAGGGCGGCACTGCGAACACGCGCATCATGCTCAGCTTGTTGGGTAGGTTCATGTGATGGACAAGACCGGTTCAGGCAGAATGCAGCGCTACTGTTCCCGCGCGACCTCGCAGGGATAAAGCTGGCCATCATCCCCCCGCGCCGAGACGCGCACACCGGGAATCGCCTTGTAGCTGTTCATGTAGCCCAGCGCCACCAATCCACGCGTCACGG
The DNA here is from genome assembly GCA_020848155.1 of Candidatus Sumerlaeota bacterium. GTDB lineage: Bacteria > Sumerlaeota > Sumerlaeia > SLMS01 > SLMS01 > JADZDZ01. Next base: position 162,447 of record JADLAR010000024.1, on the reverse strand, counting down.
GGCTGTTGGTGACGCTGGTCACACGGCCCACGGGGATTGACTCGTAGAGGATCTCCGCTTCCGGAGAGACTTTTGCCGGTCCTTCGAACTTGAGCGGCACCAGTAGCCGGCTCATTTCGCCGGAGGTTGAATGCATCAATGCGCGACGCCCAACAAACGCGTTCTTGTGGAAGTCCACCTTCGCGGCATCGTTGATCTCAATCGGCGTCGTGGAATCATCCGTATCCATGCCGATCGACGGGCATCCGGATTCCACGCGCAGGATTTCGTGCGCGGCGTGCCCAATGGCGCGCGCGCCGGTGGCGCGTGCCGCCTCCAGCAGTTTCTCCCAAATCGGCACGACGTACAACGACCCCGCGATCAGGTCGAATCCCTTCACCGGGCCGTAGGAACTTCCAATCACAAGGCACCGCGCAGTTCCGATCGTTGCCAGCGTCACCTCGCCCGTCCCCTTGCCAATGTCCTGACCGAAGCACAACCGCTCCACCAGCAGCAGCGCTCCCGGCCCCCGCACGGCGATCTGCCCCTGGCCGCTGGAGACATCCGCCACCTCGACGCGATATTTTTCAAGGCGCGCCGCCTGCTGCTGAAGCCAGTTGAAAGCCTTCATTCGCGCCGAACAATTTCCCATCAGCAGGACGTAGCTCCGGTCGCGATACACGGAAAACAGGTCGATGATTCCACCGCGTTCGTTGCACATGTACGCGGATGCGCAACTCTCCATCGGAATGGATGCCACGTTCACCGTCAGCAGTTCATTCAGGTAGGCAATCGAGTCATCGCCCTCGATGCGAAAACGGGAGTGATGCCACAGGTCGCTGAACGCTGCGCCGTTGCGCAATGCCGCGTACTCGATCTCCGGCTTGGCGTATTGGTTTGGAACCTGCCAACCGTACAAGTCGATAAACTGGGCGCCGTTCGCCGAATGCCATTCATGAAGTGGGGATCGCCGGGCTGAAGACACGATGATTCGGTTCGCTTCGATGGGGGTGCGTTATGCTGCGAAACAACTTGGAAACATCTGGCGGGGAGTTGCAATTCGGCACAAGCACAACCAGCAGCTTTCAGGTGGCCGGGGCGCCCTTCTTCAGCCTCATCGCAATGATTTCCGCCGGTGCATTGATCCGCAGCGGCATCCAGTTCCCCACACCGTTGGACACCACCAGCGCGCTGCCTCCGCTCTGGTACAGGCCGGACCAGTGCTTGAACATCAGCGGCCCGACGCCCAGGTTGTTCGTCAGCATCAACTGCCCACCGTGCGTGTGCCCCGCCAGCGTCAGCGGAATGTTGTTCGCAGCCGCCTCATCGAAGATGTCTGGGTGATGCGACAGGAGCATGGAAAAGGCCGAATCCTGCTTCCCTGCCATCACCTCCGTGAAGTTCTCGCCCATCGCGGCGCCATGGCGTGACCTTCCGGGGATCCCCCACGCCATCCCCATGATCGCCGTTTTCACGCCATTCAGCGGGACCAGCACGGATTCGTTCAGAAGGAAATTCAGCCCCGCATCGCGCAGTGAACGCTCAAACTCTTCGCGGCTTTCAAACAGGTCATGATTTCCCTCAACAACGTACAAGCCGTTCTTCGCGCGGATCGCCTTCATCACTTCGATTCCCGGCGGCAGGTCCCGCAGTTGCGAATCGATCATGTCCCCCGTCATGACCGCCAGGTCTGCATTGATGTTGTTCGTTGCCTCAACGATGCGCTCCAGCACCTTGCCGTGTGTGAATCGCCCCACATGGATGTCGGTGATGTGGGCGATCACAAATCCGTCCAGCGCGTCAGGCAATCCCGGCAGTGGAACATCCAAATGGCGCACACGGAAATCATCGACCTCCAAGGCAGCCTTCATCATGGCGCCACCGTTGATGATGAGCGGACCGGTTGCCACGCCAAGTTGCAGGACCTGCCGCCGCGTCAGCGGCTGCTTCGCCAGGATCTCCGCCGCCTCCTTCGCCGGGGGAGGGTCAACGCTTTCCCCGCGCGTGATGTTTTCCGCACTGAGCGCCTTTGCCCTCCGTTCCCCCTTCCATCGCTGAAGCAGCAGGATCACGCCAACCACCGAAAATGGCGCGACCACCAGCGGCACGCTGAACAGGTACCATGTGTAGTTCCAAAGATCGACCGGCCCCGGAATGGCCATTGCCACGCCCGACGACCGGGCCATGATCACGAGCACGATGTAGATCAGCGTCGCGGCCATAATCGCGCTGACGGCCACTTGCAGCTTCCGGTGGCCCCGAAGCAGCCTCAGGGCAATTGCCCACCAAAGGCATGTCAGCAGGGGCAGGGAAAAAACAATCAGCAGGAACATGGGATAAGAGAAGTCCTCCCCGTCATCTGACGCATGGATCGTACCTTGTCTTTTCGATAGCGCGGGCCGTGTCCCCATCCAATCCTACGGCACCTCCGACGCTCTCCACATGCCCCCCACTGCAATTCAACCGGCGACTCCACCCTGATGCCCGCAACCCGCGTCCTATTCGTGCTCGGTGCCTTGCACCCCGGTGGAATCCAGACGTTTGCGCTGTCGCTGTTGCGGCATTTTGACCGCGAGGACGTCGCCATCGATGTGTGTACCATGGCGGCAGAGCCGGGCCCCCTCGCAGGGGAGGCGCGACGACTTGGCGCAACGGTGCTTGCAGTCCCCGTGGGAAGATCACCCCGCCGCGTGACCGCTGCCTTTCAGGAAATTCTTGCCGGGCGCCCTTATGATGCACTTCATGCCAATCGGTCCAGCAGCTTCCTGGCGATGCCGATACGCGCCGCCCGCAGGAGCGGGATCCCCATCCGCATGGCCCAATACCAGAATGATTTCCGGGGCAACGGTGTGATTCGCGACTCCGCGGATCGCTACTTTCGTTCCCATGTGTGCCGTGACGCCACGAACATCATCGGTGTTTCGCGCAACACCCTCACCACCCACTTCGGAAGGAATTGGGAACGCGACAAGAGGTTTGAGGTCCTGCCGAACCCGGTTGATCTCGGTGTCTATACGCGGGAGCATCGCCAGGAAATTCGCGCCGCCCTTGGCATTTCCGAAAACGAGGTTGTCATCGGCCACAGCGGACGTTTCAGCGAGGCAAAGAATCACGTCCTCATCGCCGATGTGGCGGAACAGCTCTGCGCGGAATTTCCAAACGTGAAATTCATCCTCGCCGGGGATGGCCACTGGCGCGGTGAGATTGAATCCTGCATCCACGACTGCGGCCTTCGCGACCGCGTCCTTTTCCCCGGCTGGCGCAGCGACATGCCGGCCCTCCTTTCCGCGATGGATATTTTCCTCTTCCCTTCCCTGTGGGAAGGGTGCCCCATCTCGCTGCTGGAGGCACAGGCGGCGGGCCTCCCCTGCGCTGTGTCGGACATTCCCGCCACACGCGAAAGCCTTGCGCCGGGACTGCTCCCATTCATGTTCCCCCCGCAGGATGTTTCGGTTGCGCGAAACGCCCTCGCGAAGCTAATCGCCGATCACGAATTACGCACGCAGGCGGGCCTGGCGGCACGGGATCACGCAGCGAATTTTGACCTCAAGGCCATCGCCGCGCGCCTGCGCACAATCTACCGGGGTGAATCTCATTCAGGCGAACACCACTAGATTCCGCATGCTGCCGCGACGCCGCCTCAACGCGGCCAGGCCGCGTGCCTCCCTCCGCCCCGAATGGCGCGTGGGCATCGGAATGCTCCTGTTTGCCGGCGTCTTCTTCAGCGGCTTCTTCGACACGTTGATTATCCAGGTGCTCGGGAAGCAGGAGGTTGATCGCGAGGTTCGCATGATCGTTGCCGCGGTCATTACCGTATTCCTCACGCTGATGACGCTGTGCGCCGTCAGTTCGCGCCCGGCGCGCGAGTACCGCCTCAGGGAGCGTCCCTTCTTCGAATGGCCGCTCAAGGCGATGATCGCCTTCACTCCCATCTGGCTTGTAGCGGGCATCATCAACCAATGGCCCATCACCTACGTTCTTGGCGACGTCTTCCTGATCAGCGTCCTCCCCATTGCGTACTTCGCACTGGTGCGCCATCCCCTCCTCCATCCCAAGCGGGTCTTCAATTGGATCTACGGGATCATGATCTTCATGGCGCTCCTAAGTTCCGTCCTCGTCATTTATCACAACGTCCTCGAAGGCTATCGCCACAAGATGTCCGTCGATGCGGCCGTCATTCCCACGCTCTACATCATGCTCAAGGGCTCGCCAACGTGGGCGGAGGTCCTCCTCGTCCCGCTCTTCATTATTTCCGCCGTGCTGACATCGAAGCGCAGCACCTGGGGGGCGATGGTCATCGTGATGGCAATGGCGTTGGTGTTGCGCCCCGGAGTGAAGCGTTGGTTTCGCGTTGTCATGATCGCCGCTGTCATCGGCGGTGTGTACCTGGTCGTTGCCGACGAAAAACCCGAATGGATTGATCACACGCAAACCCTGCTCACAAACCGCCTGGAGGAAACCCGCTACGACCTGACAAACGAGCGCGGCGACCTGGGAAAGTCCAGTGGTGGCCGCATGGGGGAGATTTTCGGCGTCTATGACACCTACATGATGCGCGACAGCCCCATTGACTGGGTGACGGGACTCGGCCTTGGCGCCATTGTCCACGCGCGCGGTGGGCGCACGCGCCATCATGTTCATTCGACCCCCGCCGCGTTCCTTGCCCGCACGGGTGTCATCGGGCTCACCCTCTGGCTCATTTTCATCTTCTCCGTCCTCGCCTTCATCCTCAGCCATGTGCGCCGCGCCCGCAGCGAATGGCTTCGCGTGCAGGCCTACTTCGCCCTCGCGGTGTGGGTTTCCGGAATGGTCTTCAGCATCAAGTCGCAGGCATACTGGGGGAGTGCCGGCGGCGGACTGCAACTCGCCTACATCTATCACATCGTGCGGATGATCAAGGCGGAGTCACCTGCACCCGTGCGCACCGCGATCGGGCGCGTCCGTGCCCCGCGCGCCCGGCAGGAACTGCCTCCCCGCGTACCCGCCGCGCCAACCACGTGAGAATCCTCCACGTCATTCACAGCCTTGATCCGCGCTCAGGCGGCCCCAGCAATTCCCTTCGCTCCCTCGCCGCCGCACAAACCGCCGCAGGCGACCAGGTCACGATTCTCGCCACGGACGTCCAGTCAGCGGAACCGTGGGAGGACAACACCCGGTTTCGACAGCGCCTTGCCACAGACGAGCTTCTGCGCGGTGCGAATCTCTCCATCGTCAAGGGAATCGGCAGGAAGGGGGCGCTCCGTCGCTTCCGCTACTCGCCCGAAGCCGCGCCACGACTCCTTGAGATTCTGAAAACGAAGCCGCCCCACATCGTTCACATCCACGGGCTTTTCAGCCACCTCACCATGACGGCGGCGCGCACCTGCGCGGCAAACGGCATCCCCTATGTGATTCGCCCTGCCGGTGGCTTGAATGAATTTTCCCGTGCGCAGGGAAATCGCGCTGGCAAGGGGCTCCTCTTTCGCCTGATCGTCAGGAACCAGATGGAGGACGCGGAATTCATTCACGCAACGTCCAACCGTGAGCGCGATGAACTGCGCCGCCTCCTTCCAGCAGCGCGCATCGAAGTCGTCCCTCACGGCGTCGCAGTTCCCACGGACGCGGAATTGCTGTCCGCGCAAGCGGCATTCCACGCCGCGTTCCCGCAGTTCGCCGGGCGCACGTTCATTCTCTACGTCTCGCGGATCGACCCCAAGAAGCGCCTCGACCTCCTTGTCAAGGCGCTCATGCACCCGCCGCTCGATGTCATGGATTTGAAGCTGCTCGTTGCCGGATCCGATGCGGGATTCAAGGAGGAGGTTGAACGTCTTGCCGCCTCGTTGAAGGCGACCAGCCGCCTTGAGTTCGTCGGATTTCTGGCGGGCGAAATCAAATCCGGCGCGTTCGCCGCCGCCAGCGCGTTTGCCCTCCCCTCTGAAGACGAGAATTTTGGCGCAGCAGCCGTCGAGGCCCTCGCGCACGGCACCCCCGCGGTACTGACACCCGGCGTCGACGCCCACACCTACATTGACGCAGCCAAGGCGGGCCTCACGGTCACGGGTGATGTCGCTGAACTGGCACAGGCCATCGCCACCCTCCTCAATGCGGATCGATCAGCAATCGCGGCGCGAGGCCGCGCCTACGCGCGGGAGAACCTGGCTTGGGAACGAATCGCGACGCAGCTCAAGAAGCTTTATCGCGAGCATGATGAAATGGAATAGCACGCGCGGCCCCACCACCCACGCGGTGCCTTGATCATCGCTTCACGCCGTCTTCGCACTGGTCCAAAATCTGCCCCGCAATTTCCACAGCCTCCTCGATCGACTGCTCGCGGGAGAAAATAATCGTGTCCTCCCGTGCATCCGGATCTCCGACGGTCTTGGACTTATCCAACTCACGCTGAAAACGCGTTGAAAAAATAATCGCGGCGCAAATGGCCTTCACCGATTCCCGGTCGCTCAATGGCATGTGAAATCCTCCTTCGAAGTAGCAGGCAGCTTGCAACTTTCCACCGCGCACGACGGAAGTGAGCAACCGGAAACCAATCCTGATCGCCAACTGATGGCGCCCGGAATCCCCGATGATCATTGCCACCGGGAATGTTCGAAGCTCACCAGCGTGTCGAGAAACCCTCTGAATCGCATTGAACGACACGACCTCCAGCAAGATTCCCTTGGCTCTTCGTCCCGTCCCCCTATGTTTTGCGCCCGGCAAGGATGCGCAGGCGAAAGGGTTCGCGACGATGATTATCATTCTTGATTACGGCTCACAATACACGCAACTCATCGCGCGAAAGGTGCGCTCGCTCCACGTCTTTGCGGAGATTTTCCCCCCAACCGTCGCGCACGCCAAGATCGCATCGCTGCGCCCCTCCGGCATCATCCTCAGCGGCGGGCCTGCCTCCGTCTATGAAAAGGGGGCGCCACAACTTCCCGCCTGGGTCCTGCAACTCAACGTCCCCGTCCTCGGCATCTGCTACGGCATGCAACTGCTGTCGCGCGGCGGTGGCGGAACCGTTGCGCGAAGCAATGAACGTGAGTACGGCCTGGCGGAGCTTCGCATTCGCGCAAAGTCCCCCCTCGTGGAGGGTGTCTCAAAAACCAGCCATGTCTGGATGAGCCACGGCGACAAGGTGGAGAAGCTTCCCCCCGATTTCCGCGTGATAGCGGACTCGACCAACTGCCCCTTTGCCGCGATGGCGCACAAGAACAAGCCGATCTTCGGCATCCAGTTCCATCCGGAAGTCTTCCACTCGCAGGAAGGCATGACGTGGTTGCGCAACTTCATCTTCTCCATCTGCCGCACACCCGCGGACTGGCACATGAAGGACTTCGTCAGCCACACCATCGAGGCCCTGCGCGAGGAGATAGGCACCCGCCGCGTGGTTTGCGCCGTCAGTGGCGGCGTCGATTCCAGCGTCATGGCAGTGCTGCTGGCCCACGCCATCGGCGATCAACTGAAGCCGGTCTTCGTTGACAACGGGCTCCTTCGCCTCAACGAGGGCGCGCAGGTCAAGGCCATGCTCGCGCGCCTTGGCGTGAAGCTAAAGGTCGTCAATGCCGGGAAGGAAATGCTCGCCGCCCTCAAGGACGTCACCGATCCCGAGGAGAAGCGCCGCATCATTGGCCGAAAGTTCATCGACATCTTCAACCCCATGATCGGGAAGAGCGATCTGCTCGCGCAGGGCACCCTCTATCCCGACGTGATCGAGTCCGTGTCCACCCGCGGCCCCAGCGCCACCATCAAGACCCATCACAATCGCGTGAAGGAAGTACTGGCACTCATGGAGGCGGGCCGCGTGGTCGAGCCTCTTGCGGAACTCTTCAAGGACGAGGTGCGCGAAGTCGGCAGGCTCCTCGAAATGCCGGCGGATGTGCTCGGTCGCCATCCCTTTCCCGGCCCCGGCCTCGCCGTGCGATGCCTTGGGGAGGTCACCAGGGAACGCCTCGATATTCTCCGCAAGGCAGACGCGATCCTCATCCAGGAACTCAAGTCCACAGGCGAATACGACAAGATCTGGCAGGCCTTCGTCGTGCTCCTTCCTGTGCGCTCCGTCGGTGTCATGGGCGACGACCGCTCCTACGACAACGTCGCCGCCGTGCGCTGCGTCACTAGCTCCGATGGCATGACCGCAAACTGGTATCCCATGCCACCGGAAATCCTTGGACGCATTTCCAACCGCATTATCAACGAGGTCCGCGGCATCAACCGTGTCTGCTACGATGTGAGCAGCAAGCCCCCCGCAACCATTGAATGGGAATAGGCTGGGACGTTTTGTGCCAAGCCTATGAGACTTTTGGAACAATATGGACTTTTTTTACCATCCAACTAACGCGAGTTAGTATTTTCCCGATTGTTTTGGTTTGTGCAAATGATTGCGCAATCCTGCCTTTCTCAATGCTCTGCAATGGTTTGCATAAATTGAAGCGTTCCGCCCTCAATTCAGGCACGAATTTTCCTTACAAATCCTGCATCCTATCAGGAGACCCCGAATCATGCCAAGACTCAGAAACGACGGCGGCCTTACCATTCGCGACGTTGCCCGCATCACGGGCTACAGCCGCAGCACGGTCTCGCTTGCCATCAACGATAGCCCGAAGATCAACGATGAGACCAAGAAGCTCATCATGGACACGATCTCGCGGGTTGGCTACGTGCCAAATCCCGCCGCACGCGCCCTCGGCGCCCGTTCACGCCAGGTTGTCGCCATGCGGCGCGAAGCCGAGCGTGGTGCACCCGGCGCCACCGCCTGAGCCTTCTCGCGGTTATGGTATGATTTCCCGGGGGACGGGTCAACACACCGTCCCTCAATCTTCTGACGGATAAGTCAGACCCTTCGGCGTCGCCGTGCCTTCCCCCGCGCGACGCTCAGCGCCAGCAACGCCTTGCGCGCCCCCACCTCCGAGTCTTCCCCGGCGTCCGATACGGTGCGCCTCCCCACCATGGCGGAGGCGGTGAGTCGGCTCCTGTAAGCGTGGCAGAGCGCCGCCGCCAGTGCATCTGCCTCATGATCCGTCTTGGGCGGGGTGCGCAGCGCCAGCAGCGTCGTCACCATCTGCTTCACCTGATCCTTGGTGGCGTGCCCCTTCCCAACCACCGATTTCTTGATCTCCAACGGGGTGTACTCGTTCAGGCCGACCCCGGACTGCGAGGCCGCCAGCATCGCCGCCCCCCGGCCATGCGCCATCAGCACGGAACTTCGGACGTTCTTGGCGAAGAATATTGATTCTATGGAAATTGCGACGGGCTGGTGATCCGCGATGGTTTTCGCCACAAGGTCGAAGATCCTCTGCAACCGGCTCGGCATGGAATGCCGTTCCTGGGTGATCACATAGGCGGAAAACACGGCGCGATATTCTCCCCGGTCATCCCCCTCAATAACCCCCACGCCCGTGCTGGCCAAACCGGGATCAATGCCCATGATCACCATGGCGAAATCCCCATGCAAAACGCACATTTGGAGGGCAGCCGTTGCATAATCCGATCACGTCCCTTTTCTGTTCGTTCGCCTTTGCATGATTTTGCACACATCGTCCTTCGCTCCAAGTTCCGTGAACCATCCCGCTTTCGCCGGTTGCAAACAATCAGGCTGGGCCTGTTAATCCTTCGCGTTGTTCCTTCTCCATGTCAACTCGCTCAAAAATCATTCCTCTCATTTTCTGCCTCTCTGTGAGCCTTTCCGAGGCTCTGGCGGACGAATTTGGACCCGACCCTCTGCCGATCGACCTGATCGACCAATCGCGGATCGTCCCTTCTGATCCGCTTGTGGGTGCCACGCTGGTGGCCGCGGGCGAGGCGGAACTCATTTCCCTCGGCAGTCAGATCGCCACAGACCTGTATTCCGCCGCGGATGGACCCACTTCCTCAACCGCATCCCAGGAGCACGCCCTCCTGAATGTCGCGATTCGCCTGCGTGCGGAAGGAACGGAACGCTCCCTTCCGCTCCTTGGCCGGCTTGCCAGCGGGACGCCCCGCACGATGACGCACGACGTGATTTGTCGGGACATCGTGCCACTCGCGCTCTATCCCTATCCATCAGCCGCCTCGGAGGCAGCACATCAAATCCGATTTCGCCTGGCTTCGCAACGATTGGCGGAGAAGTCCGCCCGGGCGGACTTCACATGGATCCTGGAAGCGCCGCAGGGCGATGCGGATGAACTCGCCGCCGTCATCGCCGCGCTGAAGCGGGTCCCGCACTCTGAATTGCGGAATGCCGCCGGACGACTTTCACGCGACATTGGTTCCCGGAAGCTGCTCCGCGCGGACCAGATGCTCCTGGCGGAGATTTGCATCCTGACCGGGATTCCGCCAAGCGCCCTCGAATTGAAGGCCATGGATGACGACATCGTAATTACTCTCATGCAGCGGGCGCGGGAATTTGGTCAACGGCAGCACGACCTCCTGAAGAATGCCAAAACCGATCCGCGGCTTGCGTCGCTTGTGGAGCTTCAGTCACCAGCACCCGCCGCATCGATCCAGGACCAACTCGCGCTTGGCGGCGCGTCTGCTGCACAGCGCATTGCCCGCCAGGCTTCCTCGTCGGATGTGGCGGAGTTGTCACGCATCGCGCACGACGCCACGCAGGATGTGGCGACGCGCCGCCATGCGATCATGGCACTGATTCTCATCGGCAGCAGCGACGCGCTCGCGTCACTGCGCGCCATCGCGGCGGACCCCGGCCTCCCGCAGGCATTGCGCGACAAGGTTGCCGCGCGCCTGCCATGAAGCGTATCCTCCCAGCCGTTGCAGTCATCGGGGCGTGCCTCTCCGCATCGCCCGCACAAGTCGTCACGAACATCACGCAGGCGGGGCTGGGCTACCCCGTCCCGTTGCCCGTGGAATCACTGACTCCCGTGGCGGGGTTTCGCAGCGCTGCCTCCTTGCGCGCGCGCTTCCTTGATCTGGAACTCGGCAACGATGACATCACAGAAACACAGACGGGAAGCTCCCTGAATGGTCGCGCCATATATTCCTATCGTTTTCAGCACAACGGCCCGAACACCTTCGAAGGCATTCCGAAGTCCGCCGCACTGGTCCAGGGAACGATCCACGCGCGCGAATGGATCAGCCCCGAGGTTGTGGCCCGCCTCTATGAATGGCTTGCATTGGAGGGCGACAGCGACCCCGTCGCCGCCTATGTGCTCGACAGCACCACCATCGTCATTCATCCCGTTGGGAATCCCGATTCCTTCGCGCTCACGCAGGCCTACCCCAGCCAGACGGTGGACGGAAACTCCTCCGGATCCAGTGGCGTGGAGGGTCGCATGCGCCGTAAGAACCTGCGCAGCGCCGACCAAACACTGGCGACCACCGCCGACCACCGGCAGGGCGTTGACCTGAATCGCAATCACGCATTCGGCTTTGGGAATGGAAGCGCAACCCCGACCTCGATCATCTATCACGGCACCGCCCCCGGCAGCGAACCGGAAACCACCGCGCTCTACGCAGCGGCAACCCTCCTCGATGAAACGCGATTCCGCTTCTTTTGCGACGTGCACAGCTACGAGCAGGTGTACTACCTGATTTTCGACGGGGATGCCTCCCGCAATGCAGCAGTCGTCAATGCCTACAACCTCATGAGGGGCGCGACCCTCGCCACGAGTGGAGCCTCCTACGGACGCATCGACGTTGAACTTGCAACCGAGGCCGAGGGCGCCACCGACGAGTACTTTACCGGCACCTACGGTTGCCTCAGCTATACTCTGGAAGTGCGGCCCCCCAGCGCCGTCAATGGGTTCATCCTTCCCGATTCGCAGGTCGACATCGCGCGGAACGAATTGCTTCAGGCGTTTCGTGCCGGCCTCTATTATGCTGCAGGCCCGGCGACCATGGTGCGCATCCGCATCTACGACACAACCGACGGCCGAAACGAATCGTCCCCCTTGGTGTACGAGCAGGTCCGTGGATATGCAGGCGGAACCCGCACGCTTGGCGACATCACAAACGAGTCGCTGCTGGCTGGTCACCTCTATACGGCGGTGCTCCAATTCAACAAGCCGATGCGCATCAAGGATTCGTCCACCGGCGCCCCCCGGTTCCTTCCCGGTGCAACGGGCGACATGAACGGCACGATCTCCATCGCGGGGTTGGTTTCCGCCTCCAATGCCGAATGGCAATTTGATACCAACGGCGGAAATTTCGGCTTCAGCCACTTTTCCGGTGACACGCTGACGGTCGACTTCGATTTGCGATCCGCCAATGCACCCGACGATTCCCACGCACTGTCGGTTGCCATGGATGATGCACTCTCGCAGGCCATCGATGGCGATCCTCGAACTGTTGCCGACTGGTCGCCTCAGGGTTGGCTGAACTGGGACGGCATGACTTCAGCCAATGCGGACACCCACGCCCTGGTACAATTTCAGCAACCGCCCCACCCTCCGCCTGAAGTTTGGATCCTGTACTGATGCGCCACAGCACGGCGTTGGAATTGATGGACCAGCCCGAACTCGTCACGCGCGAGGAAATGGCCGGCTGCCTGCATGGCCTGCGCCGCGTGAATCACTGGCTTGGTGGCAGGCGGGTGCTGCTCCGTGCACTCGCGCCATTTCTCTCCGCCCAGCGGAACAGTCCACTTCACATTTGCGACATCGGCACGGGTGCCGGTGACCTGCCGATCATCGTCGCGGAATTTGCCCGCAGGAACGGCATCCAACTCCGCATCACCGCCGTGGAATTGAACCCCGACCTGTGCGACTCCGCGCGCCAAGCCTGTGCGCGCTTTCCCGAAATATCCGTCGTGTGTGCGGATGCCCGCGAGGTTCTCAACGAAGGATTCGACCTCGTGACAGCATCCTTGTTTCTACACCATTTCCAGTCGCCACAGGTTGTTGAGTGGATCACGCGCATGGACAACGCCGCGAAGCTCGGCTGGATCATCAACGACCTGGAACGTCATCCCCTCGCCTATGCGGGAATCAGGATCGCGGGACCATTCCTCAGCAGGAATCGGGTTTTCCTTCACGATGCCCCCCTCAGCGTTCGCCGCAGCTACACTCCCGCCGAATGGCTCCTGCACGCACGATCCGCTGGCGCCCACGGTGCCGCCCTTCGTCGCCACTGGCCGTGGCGCATCACCCTGGTGAATTCGCGCGCGCAGTCCGCCAAGCCCAGCATGTGAATTGATCCCATGATCCCATCGCGCTGGGATCATGGGTGCCGTTGTCCGGCTTTCCCACGCTCCCCGCTCCTTGACATTCTGGAGAAGGGCGACGGCACCACGCCCCTCCGTGCCTTGGCTTTCCCCATCGCCGGAGCTGCACCGCCACCGCCCTTCCCAGCTTATTCCTTCGCCCCGTGCTGCGCTTTCTTCGCGGAGGCATCGATGCGCTGCTCCAGCCGTTCGCGAAGGATCGGGTTGCGAATGAAGTACCCGTCCAGAAGGCCCTGCGCGCGCGGCAGTGCCTTCTCGCCGCGCCCGATCAGGAACAGGAATTCCATCTCCTTCGTCAGCACCAACTGCCGCGCAAAGCTCAGCGGCTTCACCGGCGGATCCTCCGCGAAATCCGCGGCGAACCGTCGGAACTCAATTTCACTTCCACCCAGCAGGCGCTCCTGGATGACATGATAGAGCTTCTCGCGGTTCTCCTTCTCGTCGAAATTCAGGTCCGCGCGAACTCCGTCCGCGCCCGGAGTGGACTCCAACAGGCGTGGGTCCTCCGCAAGGCGACGAATCGCCGCAAGGTTCTCCTCCGTCAGAAGCTTTTCCGCCACGCGAAGTCCATCATCGCGGTTTGGCGTGATCCCTCCGGGAATCTGCTCCCCCTGGAAATGGAGGAGGATCATCGTGATCCGCTCCGGCTGGCTCAGCCGATTGACAAGACGCCGCTGCGCTTCCTCCTCCAGCGTGTCGGCTCCGCGTTCCGCAACCGCGCGCAACAACGGCTCGAAGCGCGGCAATCTCTTCGTCGTGCGTATCCGCCGCAACGCCGGGCCTGCCCGCACAAAATCATCCGGCAGGAAAAAGCGCTCTGCCTCCGCCGCATAATGAAGGTCCCCGGTCGCCAGCAGCGTCCTGTTGAGTTCCTTCTCCGACTTCTCCCGCAAACTGCCCAATTCGATCAGGAAGCCGATCATCCCCGCAGCAATCAGCGCGAACGCGAATCGTGCAGGATGGGAAAAATGAAGGCGCCGTGGCATGGCGGAACCTCCCCCGTGCTCCCCAAAAGAGCGACCTGATTTTCGTTTCGCTTTTTGTTCTCTTTTGTCTCTTGACACTTTGCCCCTCCTTGGCCCCAATCGCCGGACCTGCGGGCGTTCCCTCCCGCAATTTTCAGGAGATTCCGCCATGTCCACTGCCGCCAAACCTGTCAAGCCAGCTTCTGAAAACGGAAAGGAACCCGCCCCCGCGACCAAGGCCGCCGCGCAGGAGGCCGCCGCTCGCGATCGTCAGGCGCAGGAGCGGGAAAAGGCCTTGGAAACGGCCCTCGCCCAAATCCGCAAGAGCCATGGTGAAGGCGTCATCCGTCGTTACGGCGACCGCACGGATCAGAATATCTCGGTCATCCCCAGCGGATCCGTCTCCCTCGATCGTGCTCTGGGCATCTGGGGCTTCCCCCGCGGCCGCGTCGTCGAAATTTACGGGCCGGAATCCTCGGGCAAGACGACCCTGGCGCTTCACGTCGTGGCGAACGCCCAGGCAACAGGTGGCGCCGCCGCCTTCATCGATGCGGAACACGCCCTCGATCCCAAGTACGCGCGCGCCTTGGGAGTGAAACTCGACGAACTGCTCATCAGCCAACCGGACAATGGCGAGCAGGCGCTCGATATTTGTGAGACCCTTGTGCGCTCGAATAGCGTGGACGTGGTGGTGATCGATTCCGTGGCCGCCCTTGTTCCGCGCGCGGAGATCGAAGGCGAAATCGGCGACAGCTTCGTTGGCGTGCACGCGCGCCTCATGAGCCAGGCGTTGCGGAAGTTGACCGGTGCCATCAGCCAGTCCCGCACCACGGTGATCTTCATCAATCAGATCCGCGAAAAGATCGGCGTCATGTTCGGCAGCCCGGAAACCACCACCGGCGGGCGCGCGCTGAAGTTCTACTCCTCCGTTCGCGTTGATGTGCGCCGTATCGGGAGCATCAAGGACAACGGCGTCGATGTTGGCAACCGCGTGCGCACCCGCGTGGTGAAGAACAAGTGCGCCGCGCCCTTCCGCGAGGCCGAGTTTGACATCCTCTTTGGCGAGGGCATCAGCCGCGAGGGGGACGCCATCGACCTCGGTGTCCTGATGCGCGTTGTGGACAAGTCTGGCGCGTGGTTCTCCTACAAGGGTGAGCGCCTTGGCCAGGGTCGCGAGAAGACCCGCGAGATACTTCGCCAGAACAGGAAGATGCTGGAGCAGATCGAGGCGGAGATTCGCGCAGCATGCAGCAACCCGTCCGCGGCGACTCTTCCTGATGCCGGTCCTGCCGAGGAATGATCATCCGCTTCCCTGGCCGCAGGGCCGAATCATGCTGATCGTCGCCGACGCGAACATCCCTTTCGCCGCGGAAGCCTTCGCGCAGTACGGGGAGGTACGCCTCTCACCGGGACGCGAGTTGTCCGCGCGCGATCTCGTCGCGGCGGACGCGCTCATTGTGCGCTCGGTCACGAACGTCAACGAGGCGCTCTTGAAGGGGACAGCCGTCCGCTTTGTTGGCACGGCCACCATTGGCATCGATCATCTGGACCTTCCTTTTCTTTCAGGTGCAGGGATCCCCTGGGCCAGCGCCGCCGGCTGCAACGCGCGCTCCGTGGTCGAATGGGTTGTTGCCGCCCTCGCGGAAATCTGCGTCGCGCGCGGCGATGACTGGACGGGGAGGACGCTGGGAATTGTCGGCCATGGCAACGTCGGTTCGCGCCTCGCACCGGTGGCGCGGCGCTTGGGAATGAATGTCTTGGTGAACGATCCACCACTGGCACGTGCCGGTGCGCTTGCGGGCTTCGTGCCGCTCGGTGAGCTCCTTGCGGAAAGTGACTTCGTGACGTTGCACGTCCCCATGATTCGCGACGGGGAGGACTGCACCCGCCACCTGATCGGCGCGGGGGAGTTTGCGCGCATGAAGCCGGGTGCCGTGCTCTTGAATGCATCGCGTGGCGCTGTCGTGAACAATGCGGAGGCGCTGGCAGCCACCCCTCGGGTCGCCATGGTTCTCGACGTCTTTGAAGGCGAACCGCGCCCGAATCGCGATCTTGTGGCGGCATGTGCGATTGCAACGCCGCATATCGCGGGTTATTCGTTTGAGGGAAAGGTCAATGGCACCCGCATGATGGCGGAGGCCCTGGGGCGGTTTCTGGGTCGCAAGTCGGCGTGGAATCCCGTCCTTCCCGCACCCACCGATGCAACCATCACTCCAACGGCCCGTGGAACGATGGCCGCCGTGCGCGACGCGATTCGCGCCAGCTACGACATTCGCGCCGATGACGCACGCCTGCGCGAAGGCAGCCCGCTTCAGGATGACGCATGGGGAAAACACTTCGACCTGCTGCGCAAGAATTACCTACAGCGCCGCGAGTTTGCCAACTACACCATCTCCGATGATTTCGACAATCCCGCCGCGCGGCAGGTTCTCATCGGCGCACTGGGCTTCAACGGCTGATTATTTCGCGGGACCCAACACCGCTTCCAGGATCGTCAGTGTTCCCTTGTTGCCGTCGATCCGCGCCATCGCGCCCTCGGGGATTGGAACATTTTCCTCAACATGTCCCACGGGAAATCGGCTGATGACGGGGTAGGGGCGCCCCTTGAAGTACTGGTCCAGCACTTCGTCGATTGTGAAGCTCCTCTTCGGTTCCTCCGCGTTGCAGTCGGCAAAGCGCCCCAGCACGACGCCCGCACACTTGTCCAGTTTTCCCGCAAGGCGCAGCGTGCTCAACATCCTGTCCAGCCGGTAAGGTTCTTCATGCACATCCTCCAGGAAAAGAATCTTCCCGTCGGTGTCCGGTTCGTAGGGCGTCCCCATCACCGCCGCCACCAGCGACAGGTTCCCGCCAATGAGGCGCCCCTCCGCCACGCCCGGCGCGACGCAGAGCGTCTTCGTGGTCAGCGTCGTCGTGTCGTAGGTCATCTCGGTGCCGCTTGGCGGAAATTCTCCGCGCATGGTCTGCCAGAAGATCGGCGCTGCATAGGGCCGCTTCTCCACGTTGTTCGCGTAGACAAACTTTGAGGTCGGCGCGTGGAAGGTGATGATGTTTGCCTTCTTCTGGATTGAAAGATGGAGGCCCGTGATGTCACTGAACCCGCTGAAGATCTTCGGATGCTTGCGAATGTAATCGTAGTCAAGCAGATCCATCATGCGCGTTGTTCCCGATCCTCCGACGGCGCAAAAAATCGCCTTCACTTCGGGGTCGCGCCACGCGTCCATGATTCCCGTCGCGCGTTCCTCGTCGCTTCCCGCCAGGTACCCCCACCGCTTGCCAACATTGCCGGCAAGCTTCACCTTGTACCCCTGCGCCACAAGGCCCTCGCGCACCATTTTCAATGCTTCCATGTCGACCGGCCGTGACGGCGCGACGATCGCGATGGTGTCACCGGCTGCGAGGGCCGGCGGCTTGATGGGCGCCGCCGCAGCCGTCGCCATCGTGGCCCAGGCAAGCATCAGGATCAGGAACACGCGCATCGCTGCCATCCTTGATAGTGGAGATGAATGCATGGACATCGATCCACGCGGTGCCTACTTGGCCTCTTCGTTCTTCGTTTCAGGCTTCGCCTTGGCGGGCTTCGTCGTGAGAAGTTCGCGAGGCTTGCCGTCCTGCTCCGCGTACACGGTTGTTTCCACCGCGTGTTCGCCGCCGGGGCCGACGATGGCCATGACCTCGGGCATGTAGGAGGCGGCGCCATAGTAGCGGTAAGTCAACCCGTTGGCCGCAGTGATGAGCTGCGGGCGCGTGGGCGCATCGCGTCTCGCTGTGCCTGCGGCGAAAAAGAACCCCGCGCACCGGAGCACCCACGTTTCCGGGTCATCGTCGGCGCTCCGCTCGTAGTTGTAGTCATCCTCATCCCTGAAGATGGCGTTGGGGGAAATTTCCTTCAGCACAGGCATCGGAATTTCCTCGCCGCCAAGGTCCTTTACCTCAATCAGGTGAAGGCGCTTGAACTTGCCCTCCACCAATTTGAAGTAGCGCGTGATCGTCTCCTCGCCGCGCTTGTAGGTGACCGAATAAACCTGCCCGGCTGACGCCGTGAATGATTTGCGGTCGGTACGCGCTTCCGCGCCCTCCGTTTTTGCCGTGGCTTCCGGTTCCTTCGCCGCCAGCAGGACCGGCAATGCGAGGATCGAAGAGAGAATGAGGATTCGTGTGATGATGTGCATGAAAAATGGGAATACTGATTTTCCCCGTGGGTGCAATGCTGATGATTTCAATGGCACCCCTTCTTTGCGCGACCAACTCTGGAGAATCTCGTCTAGGTGAGGAAAGTCATGACTTTTGGTTTCCGTGGGCACCGGGCGCTTGCCGCCCTGATCGCGTTTTCGCTGCTGCTTGTCGCATCTTTTTCACCCCCGGCCGCGTTGGCGGGCGACAAGTCGCACCGTGGCAGTACCATTCCCGGCATCGATGTGCTCGCCCAGCGGGGCTTTGACTCCCTCAAAGGGAAGAAGGTCGGCCTGATTACAAATCACACGGGCATCACACGCGACAACCGTAGCACCATCGACGTGATGTTCGAGCAGAAGGACTTCAAGCTCACCACGCTGTTCAGCCCGGAGCACGGCATTCGGGGCACAGCCGACGAGAAGGTCGCGTCCTCCGTTGATGAAGCAACCAAGCTGCCAATCTACAGCCTCTACGGAAAAACCCAGAAGCCAACACCGGAAATGCTGTCCGATGTCGACGTCCTTGTCTTCGACATCCAGGACATCGGAACGCGCTTCTACACCTACATCGGCACGATGGCGATGGCAATGCAGGCGGCGAAGGAGCAAGGCAGGAAGTTCATCGTGCTTGATCGCCCAAACACCATCGGCGGCGAGAAGGTTGAGGGCTTCATCCCGCCCGTGGAACTGACGGGGAAGAACACCTGCATCTATCCAATCCCCACGCGCCACGGCATGACGATCGGCGAACTTGCCCTGCTCTTCAACGATCACTTCAAGATCGGATGCGATCTTGAAGTCGTGAAGATGAAGAACTGGGATCGCAGCATGTACTTCGACGAGACTGGTCTCCTGTGGTTGAACCCATCGCCAAACATGAGAACGATGAATGGTGCGATTCTTTATCCCGGCCTCGGCGCGTCCGAAACAACCTCCATCGCCGTTGGCCGCGGCACGGACCGCCCCTTCGAAATGTACGGCGCCCCCTACATGGATGGCCTCAAGCTGGCCATGAACCTGAACGGACGAAACATCCCCGGCATCCGCTTCGTTCCCTTTCAGTTCACGCCAACAGCACTCTACCACAAGTTCAAGGATGAGAAGTGCTTCGGCGTGTTTGCAATCATCACGGATCGCGATGCGCTGAACTCCGTTCAAGCGGGCCTCCACATGGTACAGGCAATGCACGAATGTTTTCCCGACAAGTTCACGGCGGAAGGCGGTTACAAGGTTGAGACCGGTTCCGTTGATACGTGGGACGATTTGACGACCAGGAAGATGACGCCGGAAGAAGTCATCAAAAAGAACCAACCAGCCGTCGATGAATTCCTGAAGGTGCGAAAGAAGTACCTGTTGTACTAAAGAAATCGACAGGTGGAAACCTTGCGCTCTTTCCACCTCCCGCGATCGGCACCCTTCTTGCAGGCGGCCAAGCCACATGACGAAGATCCTCATCATTGAAGACGACCCATCCTTCGGCCAGCGCCTTGCGCGCAACCTGGGCCTCGACGGATTTGAGACCGTCTGCGTGGAGAACGCGCAGGACGGACTCGCCCGATTGGTGGCCGATGACTTCGACGCCGTCCTGTCGGACATCAAGATGCCCGGCCTCAGCGGCCTCGAACTGCTTTCACGCATCCGCGGCGGAGCCGAGCAGGGCGTCGATCCACAAATACCCGTCGTGATGCTGACGTCGATCGCCAACGTTGACACCGCCGTTGATGCCATGCGCCGCGGCGCCTCCGATTACCTCACAAAGGAAGCGGGCCGCGGCGAGATCGTCATGCGCCTCAAACGCGCCATCGAACAACGCGCCATGGCCGCGGAAAACAGTCGCCTGCGCGAAGCAATCGCCCGCTCCGACGAGTTTTCGGAAATGGTGGGCGCCTCACCCACCATGGAGGCGATCAAGGACGACATCGCCCAGGTGGGCCCCACGGACGCCACGGTGATGATCCTCGGCGAAACCGGCGCAGGCAAGGAACTCGTCGCGCGCGCGATTCACCGCACCTCCAACCGACAGGGCCCCTTCGTTGACATCAACGGCGCACTGCTGCCCGACGATGTCTCCATACAAAGCGAACTCTTCGGCCATGAGAAGGGCGCCTTCACCGACGCCCATCAGCAGAAGAAGGGAAAACTGGAAGTCGCCGACGGCGGAACGCTCTTCCTCGACGAAATCGGCGAGCTCTCTCCCGCCGTGCAGGCAAAGCTGCTGCGCGTCCTGGAGACCATGTCCTTCACGCGCCTTGGCGGAACAAAACCAATTCGCGTCAACGTGCGCGTGGTCGTGGCAACGAATCGCGACCTGAAGGAGCGCGTCGCGGAAGGGCAGTTCCGCTCCGACCTCTACTACCGCCTGAACGTCTTCCCCATCACGATCCCCCCGCTGCGGCAACGCCGCGAAGACATCCCCGTGCTAACGCGGCACTTCATCCGCCGATACGCGGAAAAATACGGACGCCAAACCCCCTTCCTCGAACAGGGCGCCATGAACCGCCTCATGAATTACGACTGGCCGGGAAACATCCGTGAACTCAAGAACATCAGCGAACGCCTCGTCATTCGCGCCCGCGGCGGCGACACGCTCACGGAGGCGGACATGATCGCCTGCGGCCTCGGCGCCCACAGCGAGGCGTCCAAGGTCGTCTCCATCCCCACGGAGGGCATCGACCTTGATGAAGTGGAACGCCAACTCGTCCTGGAAGCACTCCGCAAGTCCGAGTGGAACCAGACCGAGGCGGCAAAACTCCTCAACATCTCCGTCGATCGCATGAACAACCGCGTCAAAAAATGGAACCTCAAGCACGAAAGCTGGCGCGTGTTCAAGGAATAGGCCTCGCCGCCCCGCCGCCACTGGGGTTGAACAGGCTGCCGAAGCTCAAAAAGGCGACGACAGTGTTTTTCTCGCGGTAATTTTAAAGATGTCGATACTCGTAGTTGCCCCACCATGTGCACCGAATAACCGTAATACCGGCTGCTCGGGATCTGTGTGTGGGCCTGTTGGAAAAGGGCCTCCCCCTCCATGCAACCCAAACGGAGACGGAATCAACCCCAACACCGGAATTGTAAAGTGCTGCAAGCAAGAGCTCGCCGAAACCGCTCCAATGATAGCCACCTGACTCATAACACCGAGGCCGGCAAGATACTCAGGAGCGTCGAATGTTAAGGCACTTCTCAGTATGCCTTATCCTCCTATTGGGCTACTCAAAGGCCTCATGCTTCACCTATGAACCCATCGGGGTCGTTGAAGGAATCATGGTGACTGGCACTGTCGAGGTTGTTGAAATTGAAACGGGGGAAACGCATACGGGGAATGTAAGCAGTGCCTATACGGACTGCTGCACGTATGTCAGATTGGATTTCGAAGGTGAGTCTGCCTTTCTGAGAAACAACCTCGAAGAGGGGTTCACTGAGTCATGGATTGGTGACAAAATACCCGAATACATTAATCTGCAAACCGAGTTTCTAAACCTAACAGAATCCCTCATAAGCCCATATCATGGATTTCGCCTTATCAACCGAATTGATTCAGGAAAATTCAAACCGGGTTTGGATATTCAAAAAAAGACAACCATTCTTGGTGGGGGAGGCGAAGCCAAAACCTTTGAGTTTCTCGCACATGTCACACCGGACGGAAAGCCATTTTCCTCCCTTCACACACTCACGATATCCGGCAGGCACTTGGTAAAATATGAACTGACCGTAATTGCTCCCGATGGTTTTCCAATCCCCACAGACGAAGCGGAATACTCAAACTATGACACCGCCCGCAATTTGCCCAGGGAGGCTTCAATCGCCATGTTCTCGGGAAAGGAGGGAACCGGCGAAATTATACTTACACGGACGATTAAAATCAAGTTGAATGAAATTAAGGAAATTCCACCCGGGATGACTCAGGCGACGCTAACGAGCCGCTTCTCCAAGGGCTTGCGGAGTTGGTCCATGCATGCTGGATCAAGGACCGCTGTGGATGTAAGTCCTGCCATAAGAGCGGATGCCCGGAATAGAACTTTGACACATCTTTTGATTCTTTTTGGAGGGCTTTTGGCAGCGGTTGGTATTGCCTACTCATTTTTCCGCAGGCGACACACATGAAACAAGCCCGTACCCATCCTGCTGGCCTGCCCCCATTTTATGTGCCACTCGCTATGAGAGTTTCCCGGTTCGAATCCAACCCAACATTTGAGCGAAAAGGAGGGCCTTGCGGGTGGCCGGGCCGGTCGCCCGCCTCCGCCGACACCTGCACGTCCGACAGATTGTAGACCTGCTCCAGGATCAGCATCTTGAAGAGCACCACCGGATCGATTCCCTCGTTCCCCTTCCCGGAGGAATCGTACCCGCGCGCCAGGATGGTCCGCACCGCGCGCCCCAGTCCACCAACGCCTCGACCGCCTCCAACACCGTGTTGGCGGGAACCCCCGCAATCATGCCGTCAAAGGCATCTCGCTGACCCTGAATCCGAAACGCCATGGTTGACATGCTCCTCTTTTGGACGTATCCGTATAGACAGCAAGTTTCAGGCAAAGGTCAGAGGTTCCCTTATGCATGAGATGTCTCCTCTTTGCGGTTCGTCGGATTCAGGAGGGCAGGCCTACGAGATTGGAAACCTATTCGGGGGAACTCAACCGTGAGGAGAATTTTAAAGTATTATTTCTCGCTGCTTTCTTCTTATATTATAATAATTATGGCGGCGTCAATCCTGTGCTACACGAAAGGCATAAGTTTTTTAACTATATGTTAGAACCGTTAGTTGTCATGCTGGTTTCCCCAGGCGCATATTTGTCATTTTGCATAGACGCTTACTATGAAAAACGATATTTGTTCTTGCTCTTGGGTTCTTTATACGCATTTTATATCTTTTGCTTGACGCCAAGGTTCTAACATGTGTTTCCTGATAGTGGAGCTTCTTGGAATTTTAGGGGTGTTTGTTTGCTTTTTTGCGACTGTTTCCGACAGCGAATTACAGATCCATCACGGTGCTATTGTTTTATGCTTTCTCACTTGTATCACTCGTTGGATTCTGTGGTGCAACCGTATCGCAAATCTCAAGAATAATGGATGGCTCATCTCCACAAGTGATTTTTGGTTCAATTCAATTCTCTTGCTGAAACGTCCTACTCGACCATATCCTGTAAAGTCAGAGTTTTCAACGACGCTAGTATACAATTCCAGCATTACTGATTTGGAAAATATTATTTTAGCGTGTTATACGGAACGGTAGTGTCGGTAGTCTCCAGAGTTTTTCGCACATTTGTTTCGGGCAGTGGTCCTCGAGCCGGGAGAGGATGAGGGTAGTGTCCAGAGTTTTTCGCACATTTGTTTCGGGCAGTGGTCCTCGAGCCGGGAGAGGATGAGAGGGTTTCAAGGGAGAGAAGGAGAGGGTGGCGCGTGAGCGCCTCTCCTTGTCTCCCTTGTTTGGAAGATCAGGGTACTTGCATTCTGAAGCTACGCGGGTTTTTTCCGCCGGCCGGCGCTGATCATTCCGCGCTGGCGGAGGATTTCCTCCAGCACAGCATCGAGTTGGGCCGCGCTTTGCACGTTCACTTCGAAGGAGAGCATTGCGGTGTGTTTGGCCGCGTCGGAATTTGTAGTGCATCGGTTGATGAACAGGTTGTTCTTCGTGATGATGCCGGTGATGTCATTCAGAAGGCCGGTGCGATCCTCGGAAAGGACCCCGATCCAGACCGTGTGTGGCGTGCCATCCATGTTCCACTGGGCCGGGACAAGGCGCGCCGCATCCTCCTCGTCCGTACGCAAGCGGATCACATTCTTGCAGTTGGCGTGATGAACGGTGACACCGCGCCCGCGTGTGATGAAGCCAATGATTGGATCGCCGGGAATGGGTGAGCAGCAGGAGGAGATCTTCGTCGGCACGCCCTGCATGCCCTGGATGATGATTGGTCCTGTCCCGCGGCGGCGCGTGGACACCCGCTTGCGTTCGGGCATCAGCACCTGCGCCCATGCGGGATTCATGCGCGTGATCGCGGCTTGCGCGCTGATGGAGCCGAATCCAATTTCCACCAGCAGGTCATTGCGCGTCGGCAGCTTGTATTCGGCCAGGATGCGATCGAGGCCTTCGTCAAGTTCCGCCTGCGGGACGCGGTGGTTTTTTTCCTCCAGGAAGCGATTGAGCTTCCGTCGCCCGGTTTCAATCCACTCATCCAGGTTCAGCGTCTTCAGCCAGTGCTTGATCTTTTGCTTTGCGCGCTGCGTGACGGCGATTTGCAGCCAGTCGGGGGATGGATGGCCGGATGGCGCCGTGATGATTTCCACCACGTCGCCGTTGTGAAGCTGCGTGCGCAGGGTCACCATGAGGTTGTTGACCTTCGCGCCCGTGCAGCGTTCGCCCACGCCGGTGTGAATCGCATATGCGAAGTCGATCGGTGTCGCACCCGCAGGCAGGTGAATCACGTCTCCGTTCGGCGTGAAGCACAGCACTGAATCCGCGAAGACGTCCTGCTTCAGTGCATCAAGAAGGCCCTCCGATTCCTTGACGTCCGTCACCCATTCGGAAAGCTGCCGCAGCCACGTCAGGCGTTCATCCTTCTGGACCTCGACGCCCTTTTCCTTGTAGTTCCAGTGGGCGGCGATGCCCAGTTCCGCGATGGTGTGCATTTCCTTCGTGCGGATTTGGATTTCGATGATCGTTCCCTCAAGCCCCATCACCGTGGTGTGCAGCGACTGATATTGGTTCTTCTTCGGTGTTGCGACGTAGTCCTTGAAGCGGCCCGGCAGCGGCGGCCAGATGGCGTGGATCAATCCCAGGATCGCATAGCATTGCGTCTTCGTTTCGCACAGCACGCGCAGCGCCGTCAGGTCATAGATTTGCTCGAAGGGAAGATTCTGTTCCCGCATCTTCTTGAAGATGGAGTAGAAGTGCTTTGGCCGGCCGTTGATGATGAGATGCGGATAGCTTCCCTTCAGGTAGTCGGAGAGGTGCCTGATGGACTCCTGCACGATGCGCTCGCGTTCCTTCTTCTTGGTCGCAATGTGGCGGGTGAGCTTTTGGTACTGTTCCGGATAGATCCAGCGCATCGCAAGGTCTTCCATCTCCCCCTTGATCCGCGAAATGCCGAGGCGATTCGCCAGCGGCGCGTAGATGTCCATCGTCTCCTGCGAGATGGCGATGCGTTTTTCTTCTGGAAGGTATTTCAGCGTCTTCATGTTGTGGAGGCGATCGCACAACTTGATGATGACGACGCGAATGTCCTTCGCCATGGCCAGGATCATCAGCCGCAGGTTTTCAACCTGTGCGTCGTGCGTGGTGCGGAAATTCATCTTTCCGATCTTTGTGACGCCCTGGACAAGCTCGCCAATCGGAGCGGGGAACTCCTTGTCAAGTTGCTCGCGGCGGACCGTGGTGTCCTCCAGCACATCGTGCAGCAGGCCCGCGGCAACCGACGCCGCGTCCAGGTGCAATTCCGCCAGATATCCGGCAACCGCGACGGGATGATGAATGTAGGGTTCGCCGGACAGGCGCGTCTGCCCTTCGTGGTGCTTCCGGGCGAAGTCATACGCCTTCTGGATGAGCGCGTGGCTTTCCGGCGGCGTCATGGCCAGCAGGCCTTCAAAGGTTACTTCGGGGACGGGAACCCGATCAGGCAATACGGACGGATCGTCGACAGGAGCGCCATCCAGCGACGGGGTTTCCCCGGGCAGTTCATTGCCTGCCCCAGGACTTTCAGTCTCAATTTGCTGTTGGTCGGACCGTGACATCTTCCAAACTCTTTGCTGTTGCCTCAACTCTCATGTTGTTCTCCACCGTGCAACTTCGGTGAAAATTTTCTCAGAATGTTCCCTGATTCCGGGGCTGTCAAAGGCAAACGATTTCCGTATTGTGCAACAGCGAACCTATCCAGTCCAGACGCGGGCCTGTTTTTTATCACCAGAACATCTGGATGGCGGGCCTGATTTTGCACAATTTATCGAGCACCTGATCGACGCGGGATACAACGCCTTCGTTGTTCCGGCGCTTCATGAGGGCGAGGTGGTTTTCGACGTGGGCCGCAGTGGCAACCTTCGCGGCAAGGCCTGCTCTGCGAGGGAGGCGCTCGTCACGCTTCAGGACTATCCCGTCTCTGTCTGGCTTTCAGCAGACCTGTTGAGGGCGGGGCCCCATGGAGCGCGCCGCATGGGCGGGCTGGCCGCACGAAACCGTAGCTGGCTGATGAGGAACGTGGATGGCGGGCATGAGGTCTTGGACGACCCGTTGATGCGGGGCTTGTTCTGCTGGACGACCCTGGATTTTCGGCGCTTCGTCGCGAACATGCTTGTCGACATCCTGGAGGCTCACGCCGTTGATGCGCTGCTTCTGGATGTGTCCGCGCTGCCGCGCACGACGGAAAACCCGCGCACCTGGATGCAGTTCGGCTTCAGTTCGCTGCGACGCATGCAGAAGGAGCTCGACATCGACGGCGAAAAATTCCTGACGAATCCGACGCGCGAAAAATTCCATGAGATTGAGAAATGGCGAACCAACCAGCTCTCACATTTCATTGAATCGATCAAGATGCGGGCATGCGAGGCGCGCCAGGCAACGCCACTCATCCTCATGGCCAACATGATCGACCATGAAGACCCATACCTTCCATGGAAGAAGCTCTTCACGGAAGGCATCGTGGAGGAGATGGCGCTCTGCGCACCGCCGGAAAGCGTGCCCGCGCACCTGCGTGCGCTCGATCATGCCATGGGCGCCCATCGCCCCGTGCTCGCAACGCTCCGCAATGAGGGGGACCTTGCGCTGCTTTCCCAATCGCGGGAGCGCATGTCCTCGCTGGGCGTGTGCCTGACGCACCCTGTCTATACAAGCCCCGTTGACTTCCCTCCCGCGAAGATCACCTGGTCCATGCCGGGTGCCCTGGAACGCCATCCGCTGACGGCGGGGGCAGCCGCCCTCATCTACCTGGCCCACAATGTGAAACCGGGAACCACCTTCGCCGCCTATGTCACGCGCCTTAAGGATTTCCTCGATTTTTGCGGGGAAAGAATCAAGTTCGAGGACGTGCTTGTCATCCGTGACGACTTGTTTTTCCTCCGCAAGGAAATCGACGCGAAGCACGTTGTCGTGGAGGACGACCGGCTCATCGCGGCGCTCGATCTTGCCACGCGTCTCTTTTCGCTGATCCCCGCGCCGGTGACGGCATTTTGACATTCCGGTCAAACACAGGCCGCTCCCTGTTTGCGGCTTTATTGTACCTGTGCATTGCGTCGCTGCAAATCTACGTCTTCACGGCGCTTCCACGTTATCTTCCCAGTGGCAAGCTTGATGGTGGCCTGCCGGCAAACCCATGGAAATCCGAGGAGATTGCCGGGCCATGGTTCCTCTACGGGACGGATACCGTTTATCATGATGCGATCGTCCACAATTGGGTGATGCAGCAGAGCGATCGCGATCCCTCCACGATCCCCTTGTGGCTGCCGGGATTGCAGGGCGGCCTCCCCACGCTGGGTGCGTTCCTTTGGACTCCGTTCGCGCCCGCATCAATTCCATTCCATGTGCTTCCCTATCCAGCCGCGCAGAAGCTTGCGTGGATGCTGTGCCTTTGGTTCGGTGGATGCTCGGCGTACGGCCTCGCGCGGGCGCTTCGCATCGGCTGGCTTGCCTCGATCTTTTCCGGGACGGCGTGGATGTTGTGCGGTCACGTGGTGACGCTCATTCACGCCGGTCACTTCCAGAAGGTCATGGCGCTCTCGTGGTTGCCAGCCGCCGCAGCCGGTGGGATCATGATGGCCGACCTCAACTCTGCGGCGCGCAGGTTTCGGGGCCTCGCGGTGACGGCCCTGGCCATCGGCGCCATGTTTCTCAGTGGCCATCCGCAGATAGCCTATGTCGGTGCGTTGCTCGTGGGGGGATGGCTCCCCTGGAGCTTCATCGCCCGCAGGCGCCTGATGCGGTTTCCCCTGCGGCAGGCCTCGCTGACGATGCTCGCAGTGGTGGTTGGTGGCGCCATCGCATCCGTGCAACTCATCCCCGGCCTGGAGATGGCGGGCCTTTCCAACCGTGGCGGCGCCGGTGTCGACTATGAAGAGGCAACGAAGACAAGCTACCCGCCGGAGGAACTGTGGGAGTATGTGGCGCCGCGCCTGCGCGGGACTTCGATTCGCGATGATCCGCATCAATACTTCGGGCGTTGGCACGAGCGCCTGGTGAGCGACTACGCCGGAAAAATTGTCGTGTTGCTCGCCATCGCGGGCATCTTCAATTCCCGTCGTTCGCGTTACTCAGTGTTCTGGCTGCTGGTGACTGTCGCCTCAATTCTTGTGGGCCTGGGAAAGTTCGGGCCACTGTTTCCGATCTGCTATGATTTTCTTCCGGGATTCAAATCGTTCAGAAGCCCCGGGACATTCATGTGCGCCGCTGCACTGGGGATTGCGATGCTCTCCGGTTATGGACTGGATGCGATCCTGCACGGGCTTCGCTCGCGCACCTCGCGCGGGGTTTCGCGCCTGGTTTATGCGGGCGTCCTTGTCCTGACAATCGCCGACCTTGGATATGCCAATCGTTTTTTTCTCCTGAAGGAATCGTGGGCCAGCTACTATGGCGGATACCTTGCGCCGAATGAATTGGACATGTGGCTGATTGATCACGGCATCATGCAGGAAACGCACAACGAAGCGCGGGAGTTCCGCTTTCGCCAGATTCTTGCGGGTGGCCCGGCCCTGAACGGCTATCATCCGATCTACTACGCCGTGAAAGGCGCCCTCGATCCGCTGCGCAATGAAGACTATGGCCGGTGGCTCAGCCTGATGGGAATCTCGCATGTGATCGTGGATTCAAAGTATCATGTCTCATCGCCCAAGATCGAGGTGGCGTCCTTTCCGAATCAATTTGCGAAGGTTGTCAAGGTGGCGCCAACGCGCGCGGAAGTGTTCCGGGAGACCGCCGGTGCGGACGCCAAATATCAGTGGGTGTCACGGACGCCCAACGATCAGGTTCTGCTGGTCAGCGGCAACGGAGGCCCGTTGAGCGTTCCGGAGATCCGGGCCCCCGGCCACAATCTCCTCATGGATGGAAGGTTGGTGCGCGAGTTCCTGAAGCCCGCGCTGGCGACGGAGATTCAGCTCGAACCGGGTGAGCATCGGCTGGAGTGGCGTTACAAGCCCGCATCCTATCGGGTTGGTCTGTTCGGATCAGCGATCGGGTTGGCACTGGCTTTCGGAATCATGGTACTTGGCTTTCTTCACCGGCCTCCTGCGTCTAGACATCTATACGAAGAGGGCGCTCCCAACCCGCAGCATGGTCGCCCCCTCTTCCACCGCGACCTCGAAGTCACCCGACATTCCCATGCTCAGGACGGGCAGGTTGATCCCTGACCTCTGCTGTAGATCGTCGCGCAATGCGCGCAGTGCGCGGAAGACAGGGCGCGACGTTTCAGGATCATCCGTCAGGGGAGCCATCGTCATCAGGCCCTCGACATGAAGCCGGGGAAATTCCGCCACCCGCATGAGGAGTTCGTGGGCGTCCCGCGCCGCCGCGCCGGACTTTTGGGCTTCCTCCGCGATGTTGAATTGAAGCAGCACGCGCAGGGGCACAAGGGTTGGCGACGCCTCCCATGCCTTGTTGAGCGCCGCCGCGACCTGCAGGCGGTCGACCGTGTGAACGATCGCCACAACGCCGGGCAGGAACTTTGCCTTGTTTGTCTGCAAGTGACCGATGAAGTGGCAGGCGACGTCGGGCGGAAAACCTGCGATGCGATCCCGCACATCCTGCACGCGATTCTCCGCCATGTCGCGTATGCCCAGGCTCCTCAGCGCATTCACATCGCTGATCGGTCGCGTTTTGGTGACCGCAACAAGAAGCACCTCGTCGCGCTTCCGGGCGGCGCGTTCACACGCTGCGGTGATCCGTCCTTCGACATCCGCCAGATTTTGCGCGATCGACGTCATCGCTCGGTTATTGCATTGCATGGGAAGCATTGGTAGGCATCACGGAGCACATCGTGTGCCCTGTCGCGCGAGGCGTCGTCGGCGAACAGACCAAAGGTCGCAGAGCCGCTGCCGCTCAGGCGGGTGAAGAAGGCGCCTTCGCGCTTGAGTGCCATGCGCATGCGCCGCAATTCCGGATACTGGGAATCGAGGGCGGGTTCGAAGGAGTTGTAGAGCTCCGGGAAGTCGGTGGCTTCCCCTGCCAGCCATTTCTTGAGCTGCGCAAAATCGGAGCGGGGGCTGAGCGTGAGGGTTGCCGCAGCATAGGCTTCGCGCGTGCTGATGGAAAAATCAGGCTTCAGGATCAGCAGGCTGAGTTCGCGTGAGGGAATCGGGGAGAGGCGCTCGCCACGCCCCGTGGCTTCGGAAAATCCGCCCGAAAGAAAATAGGGCACGTCACTGCCCAGCGAAGTGGCGATGTTGAAGATTTCCCGTGGCTCCATGCGCAGGTCTCCATAACCCGCGTGGCTGGCGGCTGCGTGCACGGCGTCGTCGAACAGCTTCAGCGCGGTCGCCGCATCGGAACTTCCGCCGCCCAGCCCGGCGCCATGGGGAATATTCTTCACCAACTCAATGTCAAAACGGGGATAATAGCGGTCCCAGAAGCGGCAATGCTGCTGGCGCAGCGATGCGATGGCCCGCGTGATCGCCTGCCACACGATGTTTCGTCCGTCCGTGGGGATGCCCTCTGCGAAAGGCCCCGTGACGACAAATGAGCGGATGGGAAGCGTGGCGCTGTCGGCACGTTGGCCCGCGGCACACACCCGCAACTCGTCGAAAAGCGTCACGGAGCAGAAGGCCGTGTGGATGTTGTGGAAGCCGTCCGCGCGCCTGCTGAGGATATCAAGGAACAAGTTGATTTTGGCAGGCGCCTGTGCCGGCGTCATGAGCGGGGACCTCTAAGGGGATTCGCGGTGGGGGCGCGATGCCCGTATTACTTCTTGTTCATCTCAAAAACGCCGGGGTTTGTCTTGTTGGCAGCACCAGTGGCATCGTTGCCGCCCGTGGCGACTGGTTGGACACCACCGCCCTGATTGCCGGCGGCGGATTCTGTCGCGGCTGATGAGGAGTTGTCGGCGGTGTGCGCCTTGGCAGCGTTGTCAACGGACGTCGCCAACTGCTTGATCGCCTCGGCGATGGCATTGTTGGAGGCGGCAACCTCGCGCGTTGCGGCGGCGACATCGCGCGTTGCGGCGGCCACCTCGGAGCTTCCCTGGAACTGGGAACCAACGCCACTTTCCTGCGCAATCAACTTTCCTCCCACTGCCAGTGCAATCGCTGCGAGTATGAGGACTGCGTAGGAACGCGCATTCAATTTGGGACCGATCATGGAAGGTTCTCCTGGGAAGTTGTTGTCAATGTTTCTGTCTTGAAAATGAATGATTGATAAAGGGGAGTCAAGACCCGCACGGCCCCCACCCCCTTGGAACCTCCAAAAGTGCGGGTTTTCCTGAGCAGGACCAGCACACTGATTGACCCTCTTTTGGGCCTGCGCAAGGAAATCAATGATCGTATATACGCACAGGGTGAATCCAATGCGAATTTTCCGCGCTTTGTTGCTGGGTTTGGTGGCCATTTCCCTTTCGTCGTGCATCACGGTTTCACGCGCGACACCAACGGCCGGCGTCCCGGACCAGTGGGTGAAGACAAGGGTCGTGAATGCGGTTGCCGTGTCGCCGGACAAGGTGACGCGCACCGAGGACAACCTCGCCTGGTATCGTGGAGAGGACCTCTGGGTGGAGGGCCGCGCCTGGAACGACACAAAGACGTTTTGGAACCGGCTTCCCGCGCGCGCGGAAGGGAAGGTCACCGAGCCAGTGTGGAGGCTTCAGGCGAACACGGCTGGCATGGCGGTGCGCTTCATCACTCCGTCGAAGGTTGTGAAGGCGCTGTGGAGCGGCGGAGGCGGCATGAACCACATGGCCGCGACGGGAATGAGCGGGCTTGACCTCTACAAGCGCGACGCCACCGGCGGATGGCAGTACGTCGCGACGGGCCGCCCCGGCGAGAAGGAGACCACGGCTGAACTTTGCAGGAATGATGCGGGGGAGAAGTGCGAATATCTTCTCTTCCTTCCGCTCTACAATGTGGTCACGCGCCTGGAAATCGGCGTGGATCAAGGTGCGCCCGTGGAGGTTCCAGGCCGGATGTCGGGCCCGCCCATCGTGTTCTACGGAACATCCATCACGCAGGGCGGTTGCGCGTCGCGAACGGGCATGGCGCACCCCGCCATCCTGCGGCGCTGGCTTGATCGCGAAGTCATCAACCTTGGCTTCAGCGGGTCGGGAAAGATGGAGCCGATCATGCAGGAACTGCTGGCGGAAATTGACGCAAGTGTCTACGTGCTGGACTGCCTTCCCAACATGACGGATGAGATGGTGGACGAACGCTGCGAGGTGTTCATCCGCAACCTGCGCAAGGCGCGCCCCGACACGCCAATCCTCCTCGTCTCGCACATCAAGGCGGCCATGGCGGGCGAGCGGAACAACAAGCTCAAGGCGATCCGCGATCGCCTGCGCGCCGAAGGAATGAAGAAGATCTACTTCCTTGACGGGCCTTCAACGATTGCTGGCGATGAAGAAGGAACGGTGGATGGAATCCACCCAACCGACCTTGGGTTCCATCGCATGGCGAAGGCGTTCGCGCCGCCGCTGCGTGCGATGCTGAATGGTGATGCCTCGAAAATGGACTGGCCTGAGTGAGGGGGGAATGCGGTGTCTTGTGACACCTCGATCACCGCTTCGCCAACTCCGTGTCCAAGCCGCTCTTCAGGAAGCTGACAAACTCGGCCACATCGGTGGTGTATTCAGCGGTCCCCAGGATTTCGCCATCGGGCGTGATCACGGCGTAGAACGGAAGGGCCACCGTGCCAAACGTCGCGGCTTGGTATTCCTGCCATTTTGCCCCCGTCTCGCGATCATCAGTGACAAGCTTCAGGCGAATGTACTGATTGAGCAGCGCAGCGACCTCCGGCTTCGGAAACATGTTCTTTTCCATCAACCGGCAGTTTGTGCAGGTATAGCCGGTGAAATCGATGAACACATTCTTGCCAAGCTTCCGGGCTTGTGCGATTGCCGCATCCTTTTCCGTGAACCAACTGAAGCCGGCGGAAACCTCCGTGCCTCCCGTTTCCCTTGATGCAACGATGAGCGACTCGCCTTTCCCGCCGGTGGGCGCCAGGTCCGGTGGCAGGTATGAGTCGATGAACGCGTGAATTTTTCCGCCGAATAGTCCCGCCCCCATGTAGAGCGCGAGCATCATCGCGAATGTCCCCATCATCATGCGAGAGTAGCCAATGCTCTGGGCGGATGGGTCGTCCTGCGGCAGGCGAATGAACCGGAACAGGTAGAAGGCGACGACCAGCGACAGCGCAACCCAGACGGAAAGCAGCACTTCGCGGGTGAGAATCATGTCCCCCTTGTTCCACACGAGGTCGGCATTGCTGAGAAACTTGAAGGCTGCGGCAATGACCAGCATGCCCATCACGATCTTCGTGGAATACATCCACGCACCCGCCTTCGGCAGTGACGCGATCCACTGCGGCGCGAGCGCCAGAAGGAAGAATGGCGAGGCGAATCCGGTGGCAAAAGCCGCCATTCCGACCAGTGGCCGCAGCCATCCGCCGCCGGTGATGGTTTGCACGATCAGCGCACCGATCAAGGGAGCGGTGCATGTGAAGGAAATCACCACGAAGACGAGCGCCTTGAAGATGACTCCCGTCACCTCGTTTTTTCCCTGTGCCGACTGATTCAACCGGCTGCTGAGTGACTGCGGAAGCCGGAACTCGAAGACCTCGAACAGGCTGAGCGCAAAGGCGATGTAAAGCAGCGCGAAGAACAGGTTCACCCATGGGTTTGCTGCAATCCAGTTTGCAAATCCCGCGCGGGAGGTGCCCGCCCCCGCCCCCAGCAGCAGCAACGAGATTCCAAATCCAATCACGGAGAACCCGGCGATGATGGACGCGACATAGAGAAGCGCCAGCTTCACGGATTTGCCGCGTGAATTTCCCGATTGTTTCGTGAAGAATGTGATCGTGATTGGAATCATCGGGAACACGCATGGCGTGGCAAGCGCGGCGAGCCCGAACAGGAACGCGCCGAGCAGGAACGTACCGAAGGACTTTTCCGCGATGATCTTCTGTGCAGCCCCCGTGGTCTTTGCCGCTGGCGGGGTAGCTGGCGGCGTCGTGGTAGCGGCTGGCGGCGGAGCCATGGTGGACTCCGGCGCGGGGGTTGCCGTGGGCGATCCCGAAACCTTCAGCGCGACTTCGAAGGGTGTTTCCTTCGGCGGCAGGCAGCTTGTTTCCGTGCATGCCTGCGAGAGGAGGACTCCCTTGATGGGGTGATCCCCTGCGGGTGCGGACGCCTTCACTTTGAACGCGCGCGTGAATTTGAGTGGTGATCCGTACAGCAACGACAGGTCGCGCTCGAAGCCCTTGTCGAACTTGATGGTGGCTTTCGGCTCAACCCACTCGCCGGACGGCTCCAGAATCTTCAGGCTCTCCTCATCCAACGTGATCGTCGTCGCCACGGGACCGGGGCCGGTGCCTTCCGGCTGCTTCATTCCGTACAGGTGGTACTTGGAATCCACCGTCGCCGTGATCGTCAGCGTCACCGTATCACCATGGGAGGATTCACTCGGCTCCATGGCGGCTTGGACCGTGACGACCTTCACTGCGGCGCCCCATTGCGCGAAAGCGCCGACGGGATGGATGGCCGCTGCCACAATCAGGAGGATGGTCAGGAAAAGGTTTCTAAACATGAGCTTCAGCGGGGAATCCCAAGAATAAGTTGTCGCAGCAATGGTAATTAGGCAAATATCCTGCCCGGCGATTCCTCCGTCGCCAGCAGGCGGGCCGCGACGGAAAAACGCTGGTGCAGGAAAAGCTCTCTCCTTGACGGAGTTCAGCTTCCGCACGGCCAATCCATGCGCAAGCCGTCTGTGAAAGAGTGATCCATGACACACCGTTTCCCTTCCGTTTTCCTCCTGCTCCTGGCTGTCATCCTGACGCCTTGCGTCACGCTGGCGCAGGCAAATTTATCGAAGGTGCTGGGGATGTTGCCGCCCGATGCGGAGATTGCCTTCGCAGCGGATCTGGGCGCGCTGAGGAATCCCAAGTCGCTGCTCTCGGTGGTTCCCCGCGGGGAGTTGGAGAAGGCGGTTTCCCAGGCCCAGAAGCAGGGCGCAGCCACCACGCCTGCCAGAAGCGCCACGGAGGCGGGCCTCCGCGTCGCCTTCGGCAAGGTTGGCACGATCAGGTTCAATTCCATCGCCGTTGGCGTCATGACGGCGGGCGATCCCGCCGATGGAATCAGGATTCAGCGCGATTACGTTGCCATCGGCGGGAACTTCAAGGGCGCCGAGGTCGCCACGGCGCTCAAGGCGATGAAGGTCATTCCGTGGAGCGCGGGAAAGAACGGGCTGTTTCCCTCCGCAAAGGGAGCACAACTTTTCATCAATTCCCCGACCGACAACGTGCTTCTGATTTCCTCGGATGCGGGTTGGTTGTCCGCAGCCCAGGGACTTCTGAAGCAGCAGAATGGGCTGACGGCGAACAATACGGATTTTGACTCCGCTGTCGAATCCATGGGCGGCATGTCACCGGATTTTCTGCTATTCCTGGATGGCTCCATTCCATCGCGCCTCGCCGGAAACAGCGCGATGACGCGGATGATGCTTGGTCCCTTCACGAAGACGAAGGGAACAGTGATGAGCATTCATTCGGCGGCAGTGCCAACGGTGGAGCTTCGCTCCGCCTTTGAGAACGCGGAGACCGCGGGATTCGCGCAGTCGTTCCTTGAGAGTGCGATTTCGCTTGGACGCGCGCAGGCAACCGATGAGTTGAGCCAGACCGTTGATGCGGCCGACAAAAGGTACCTTCAGGACACCATTGATCTGATCGACAAGATGAAGCCGGAAGTTTCAGGAAAGTCCATGGTGCTGCGTGTCCCCATCGAAAAGCGACCCGACACGGAAATGGTCGCGGGCATGGTGACAGAGGCTTTCCGCTCCGCACTGCAAGGGAACCTGCAACTGCCGATCAGTCTGCCCTGATTTCGGGAGCCTCGGAAAGTCGCTTTTCGCAGTAGAGCCGCGTTGCGCCAACGCACGAGAGAATCGGCAACCAGAAAATATTGCAGGGGATGAGCGCGAGAGTCGCAAGCCCCACGCCGAAGGGGAGCCACGTCCCGCGATTCTCCTTCAGGAACTCGCGCTTTTGCTGGAAAGGGACCATCCTGCAATCAAGCGAATAGGAAAATCCGTCCAGTGAGAGGAACATCGCGTTGGCGAGGAAGCCAAGCACCGCCGCCGTGATCGTGCCGATGACGGGGACCCAGGCGATGGCGAACAGGATGACGTACAAGGGGAGAACAAAAAGGATGCGGCGCAACGCCTCGAACAGGGAATGGCGCACGGAAGGCCAGAACCCCAGGCTTGCGAGCAGTTGTGGGCGCGTGGCCAGCATCTCCGCTTCGATGCGCTCCGCGATGATGCTGCAGAAGGGGGCGCCGAGCGGAATGATCAGCAGGAAGGAAATCGCTGCGGCGCACACAAGGATGGATGCGATCAGGAAGGTGCCGACAAGGAATGCCATGACGACATCCAGGATCCTCTCCGTTGATGTCGTCATTTGATCATGTCCCTGAAACCAGGGGATCACGAAAAAATTCGTCAGCAACGTGCAAACGGAAACGAAGACAACCAAGTTGATCAGCAATGGCGCCAGCGCCAGCGCAAGCAGCCGTGGCCGTGCCAGCAAATAGGGTATCGATGCCAGGGAGAAAAAGAAAAGCCTGATGCGGGAACGCTGCTGCGCCAAGGTGTCCTATTTGAACCGCGTCTGCGTGAAGTAGACATCAACCACGGACCAGTGATAGTCAGGCTTCTGGTAGATGCTCAATTGCACCTTTGCAAAGGCCTTGCCCGTTTCGTCGTACAGAATCCCCTCTGATTCCCGCGACGCGCCGGTTCCCTTCACCCTGGAATCCGCGTGATGAAAACCTGTGATAATTCCCTTCGCCTTCATTTCATCGATCATCGCCGCCGCATCCTTCGCCTGCTGCTGCGCTTCCTCCGAGCAAATGGCACCCAGGCGGCCCGTGCCGCCCACCGCCAGCGCGGAAAAAAATTCCTTCACCGTGTCGGAATCCACCAGCGTGATGGTGGAGCCGTTGTTCTTTCCAGCCTTTGTCATGGCGACGGTCGCCAGGCCCACAGTGACTGAGCCTACGATGAAAAACGTCAGGAAAAACCGGCCCAGAACCCCTTTCTTCTTGTTCAACAGCCGACGGAAGGCGCTTTGGCTCTTCTCCTTCAACATCTTCTCATGGGCGAGGAGGTCGCTCCCCAGTTCACTCGACACCCACGCGGCGATGCTTTTCTTCAGGAGCGCCGGATCGTTGCTGGAACCGCTTCGCGGTTGCAGGGTGCTTTCCAAAATCAGGCTTAGTTTTGGATAGGGAATGGCCTCGGTCGATTCCGGCCATGTCGCGTTGAAGTCGCGGCGCATTCCCTCAACCCAAATCCATGCGAGCGAATAGCAGTCCGCGTGGATTTCACCGGGTTTTTCCGCGACGGTGACTTCCCGCGGGAAGTATCGTCCCTGCGCCAGCGGCCGCACCGCCTGCATCGACTTGGGTGCGACGGGGATCAGGCGCCACATGCCGGGTGTGCGTGAGCTTCGCATGATCGTGTCGGGCGTGATTCCAAGCGGCGCGATGCCGATCGCCTCGCCCTGTATGATGGCATCCAGGATCGCGGAGGCCATTGTCGCCTGCTCCTCCAGCGGCATTTCGGGCTGCGAAGGTTGCATGATGGTCTCGCGCCAGGTCTCGCCTTCGGGATCCTCCACGATCAGGTAGGGAATCGCCGATTCGTTGATTTCAAGAATCCGCAGCATCGATGGGGAATGGGATTCGGCGACCTCCTTCCATTTCCGCAGCGCGGGCAGTGACTCTTCAAAGATCGCATCGCCCTCGGCCGTTGTGTAACCCACGACAAGGATGGTGCCGCCTGTCGCGTTTCGCGCGCGCCAGATTTCCCCCCATGCCTCCTCCACGATCAGCTCGCGCGGAATGAAGGAATGCCCGGGGACCGCTTCGCCTGCCTTAAAGAGCGCCATGCCTGTCTTCTTCAGGGGTCGGATGCTCAGGACATGACGTGTTGCAACCCCCGTGGCAATGAGTATCGAGTGGAAAACCCTTTGCGGCGAATGAACGGTGGGAAACAATCCCCCATGCCCGTTCGCATTCTTCCGCAAACCCTGATCAACCAGATCGCCGCCGGTGAAGTGGTCGTTCGCATGGCCAGCGTCGTGAAGGAATTGGTGGAAAATTCCATCGATGCGGGCGCAACGCGCATTGAGATCAAGGTTGGTAATGAGGCGCGGGACCTGGACGTGCGCGATGACGGCTGTGGCATGAGTCGCGACGATGCGGAGTTGTCGCTCCAGCGACATGCCACGTCGAAGATCCAGACCGTGGAGGACTTGTTCTCGCTCGCCACGCGCGGATTCCGCGGCGAGGCGCTTCCCAGCATTGCCAGTGTGTCGCGAATGGAGATGCACACGCGCCAGAAGGATTCGCTGTCCGGCACCCGCATCATCATCGAAGGTGGCCGCATCCAGCGCATCGAATCCTTCGGCTGCCCCACCGGCACGCGCATCATCATCCGCGACTTGTTTTTCAACACGCCCGCCCGCCACAAGTTTCTGAAGTCCACGATCAGCGAGGTGAATGCGCTGCTGGCGACGGTCACGCGGCAGGCAATCGCACAGCCGCTGATTGGCTTTCGCGTGGAGCGGGACGACCGCGAGGTCTTCGAGCTTCCGCCGGGCCAGAACCTTGTCGATCGCTTTGCATCCATTCTCGGCTCCCACCTGAAGGGGAAATTGCTCCCGGTTGATTTCGAGCGCGATGGAACCCGCGTGCAGGGGGTCCTGGCGCATCCGCACGATGCGCGGAACGATCGTCGCTCCCAGTATTTCTACGTGAACGAGCGGCCTTTCAGCAGCAAGTCGCTGACAGCAGCGCTGGAACAGGCGTGTCGTGGCTTTGTGATGATCGGAAAGTTTCCCATGGGTGCGCTGTTCGTCGGCATCGCACCGGGCGACGTTGACTTCAATGTGCACCCGACGAAGGAGGAAGTGCGCTTCCGCGATGAACGCCATGTTGCCGGAACGGTGTTTCATGCAGTGCGTGCTGCGCTGGAAGGCTCCGAGGCGCTCGTGGGAAGCGTGGAGTTCCGCGAAGAGGAGAAGCACGAATCGCCGGAGCGCAATCCCGCGGACGCGGAGCCGACGCCGCCGCAGGGTGCACGCGCCAATGTGCTTCCGGGATTCTTTACTTCACCGGAGCAGCTTGTTCGCCGCGCGTTCGAACGGAAGAAGGATCGCCCGCATCAGACTGATTGGATGCAGGAGGCGCAGCGATTTCACGCCGCCCCGCAGCGCAGCTCACAACCAGTTGGCCGCAGGATGGCGATGCGCCACGAAGATGGGTCCACGATTTCCGCAGGCGCGGGAGAACTTCCCGACGAGGCCTTTTGGTCGACCCGCTACGAGCCGGAGCCATTGGGGCAGATCGCCGCGACGTACATGCTGGTGCGGCACGGCCCTGACCTGTTGATCGTCGATCAGCACGCCGCGCATGAGCGCATCGTGTACCTTTCATTGCAGCGCCGCGCAGCGGAGGCGAACACGCAGCCGTTGTTGATTCCCGTCACGTTCGACCTGGAACCGGCGGAGAGCGAGGCGCTGAGGGACCTGCGCGGCGACCTTGCCAGGTTGGGCTTCGAGGTGGAGGAATTTGGCGCGCGCAACTGGGTGCTGCAATCCCTGCCGGCGGACCTGCCGGAGTTTGATCCAGTGCCGATGATCCGCGACCTGATCAGTGACTTCGAGGAATCGCGCCGGGCGCGCGCGCTGGAGGAAATGCGCGAAAAAATTCTCATCCGCACTGCATGCCATTCCGCGATTCGCGCGGGAATGCAACTGACGCAGGCGATGATGCAGGAACTGCTGAATCAAATTCGCGCGGAACGATTGAGTCTTACCTGCCCGCACGGTCGCCCGACGATCGTGCGACTGGGCAGGGATGAGTTGGAGAAGTATTTCAAGAGGGTTGTCTGAGGCGATTCAAGCGTCACCTATCTATACTTCATGACGATGCGAAAAAACTCAAAGAACGCCTTGAAGAAATCGCGGCCCTTGACCGTGGAGCCTTTCACGTCCTCCCACCTTCGGAGGGGATATTCGTAGATCTTGTCGCTGCCAGTGCCGAGGTTTGCACGCTGGCACGCCTTCTTGAACCTGACGAGCAATTCGACGTCGAAAATCCAGCGTGAGATGAATGGCTCCCGATAGATTTCGCGGATGACCTCCGTGTTGCGGAAAAACTTTGCGCCGCACTGCGTGTCATACACGGGCCAGCGCAGGTAGTTCGACGCCGTGGTGGCGAACACGCGGCCAAGGATGTGGCGGGGAAGCTTGCGATGGATGTCGCGTCCCAGCAATCGCACGCGCGCGCCAAGCACAATTTGCAGGCCGGGGCGCTCGCGCGTGATGGCAAGAAAGTAGGGAAGCTCATCAAGCCCCGTCGCCAGGTCGGAATCCCAGAAGGCGACCCATTCCGTGCCCATGGCAAAGGCGCGCTGGATGCCAAGGCGGACCGCTTCCGCCTTGCCGCCATTTTTCTCCAGATTCATCACTTCAAAGAACTCAGGGTTCCTTGCGGCGATGGAATTCAGGAGCGCCAGAGTGCCGTCCCTGCTGCCATCATTGACGAGCAGGAACTTGTAGTCGGAATTGCCGCGCACGAAGTCCTCGTAGTCAGCGACCGGGAGGCGCTTCTCCTCATTGTAGCACGGGACGACGACGATGACCTGGGGTGGCATGGCTGCACGCGCGGCGAAATAAATACGTTACCACGACGCGGAAAAGGGCCTACCGGCGAAAGTGTAAATATCCGCAGGGGTGCACAGCGAGCAGAAAACCCTTGTCGGGGGAGGGGCGTGTTCCTACATTCCCAATCCCTTTGCGCCATCCGGCGCACGGCCCCGGCGGCGGGCGTAGCTCAGTTGGTTAGAGCACAGGATTGTGATTCCTGGGGTCGGGGGTTCAAGTCCCCTCGCCCGCCCCATTTTTCCCACAATCGTTCACGTGATGCCACCTTGGAGTTCAGTGTGGGTGGCCGCACTCGTCCTACAACTTCCCCCTCAAAACCTTATCGGCAGCCACAGGAACTTCACGGCGAATTTGCCATCGCGGTGGCTCCAACCAAACATGGTCCACAGCGGGCCGTAGCGTGACTTGTCGATCCTTCCCTCCATGTCGCGGCGTTCGTACTGCGACCACAGGATGCCAAGAAGGACGCCACTGACGGACTGCGTTCCCTTGACTTCGGCGATGGGTGGCTCGTCCTTCTTCGCGGCCTCCGTGTAGCTGACCCACTGGGAGCGCTGCTTCCAGAAGCCGAGCGCGCCAAAGAGCGGGCCGTGGCCCATGGCCGTTTTCTCATCCCGCGCCACGACGTAATAATCCGTCCAGACCACGCCGCCCAGGGCACCGCCCAGCAGCAGGGGAGCGAAGAAGTAGCCCTTCTGCTTCTGAAGTTTTTCATCCACATCCATGCGCAGCAGGGCAGGCCCGAGCGTCCACAGCGAATGATTGAAGGAGAGGTTCACCTTTTTCCCGGGATTCCTGGCCGAGACGAAGGCATAGAAGAGCGGGATGCCCTTTGCGCGGAACTTGAAATCGGTTTCCTTTCCGCGCGATTCCGTCTGTGCCCATAGGAGCGTCCAGCGAAAGCCGGTCTTGGAAACAGGTTCCGCG
Organism: Candidatus Sumerlaeota bacterium; assembly: GCA_020848155.1. Classification (GTDB taxonomy): domain Bacteria; phylum Sumerlaeota; class Sumerlaeia; order SLMS01; family SLMS01; genus JADZDZ01. The sequence continues at coordinate 120,438 of JADLAR010000024.1, read as the reverse complement.
ATCCCCTTTTCGTACTGATATTCGCTGTAGGAAAAATGCAGCGGGAGGGTCGTGAGAAGGAGCGGCGTGAGAAGGTCGTTCCACATGACGTTGCGATTCACGGCGGCATCGCGGTTTGGAGACACGGCGAAGTCATGGACCGAAAGGGTAAAGGGGAGGAGCCAGAATCCTGTCTTGGAACTGCGCAGGTTTCGCTTCTGGTCCACCGTCGCAAATTTTTCCCAAGCATCCGGCTCCAGGGCGCGACCGTTGATGGGGGCCTTCGCTTCCTTGTTCTTGAACAGGTCCGCGCGGCTGACCGAGGAGCAACTGGCGAGGGAGAGGACCGCGAGCGAGAACATTGCGAGCGCGGCGATGGCGCGGCGGAGGTGGGGACCAACCATGAAGAAATCCTTCACAGGGAAGTGCGCCGGCAGGACCAGCAGTTCGTCGTGAATCACGATTCGGGCGTAAGCGGGCAACAGCTTTCGCGGCGCCCGCCTCCCCGAGGCCACGCCCTCCGCGTCACAAATCCTGCGAAAGAGCGCGCAGGAGTTGCGCCGCGGCTGCGCCTCGGCGGGCGCCGGTCATGCCTGCGGGGCGGCAAGGCGTTGTGTTTCGCGGGCGATCATCAGTTCCTCGTTCGTCGCGATGACAAACGCGCGTATGGGCGAATCGGGGGTTGTGATTTCGGATTCGGGTGGCGTTGCCTGGCGATTGCGGCCCGCGTCGAAGCGGATGCCGACGTGTGACAGGCCGGACAGGATTCGTTCGCGCATGGCCGTGCCGCGCTCGCCCACGCCGCCCATGAAGATCAGGGCCTGGGGATTGGCGAGCACGGCGAGATAGGCGCCGATGTACTTTCGCACGCGATAGGCGTACATTTCCAGCGTGAGGCGTGCGCGTTCATGGCCATCCGCGGCGGCGGCCTCGATTTCGCGCAGGTCGTTCGACAAGCCCGACACGCCCTTCACGCCGCTTTCCTTTTGCAGGATGCGCTGCACCTCCGCGGCGGAGATGCCAAGCCGATCCATCAGGTGGAAAATGATGGCCGCATCGATGTCACCGGACCGGGTTCCCATCATCACGCCTTCCAGCGGCGTCATCCCCATCGTCGTGTCGATGGCCTGCCCGCGTTGAATCGCCGTCAGCGAGCACCCATTGCCGAGGTGCGCGGTGATGCCGGTGAAATCCTTCGGATGAATGGCGAGCAGCCTCGCCGCGCGCTCCGCCACGTAGTTGTGGGAGATGCCATGGAACCCGTAGCGGCGAATGCGATACTTCTCGTAGAAATCGTAGGGAATCGCGTAAAGGTACGAGCGCGGAGGCATCGTCTGGTGATAGGACGTGTCGAACGCGGCAACGTGCGGAACGGAAGGATAGAACTGCCTTGCTGCGCGGATGCCAGCAAGGTTCGGCGGGTTGTGCAGCGGTGCCAGCGCGGAATACGACTCGATCAGCGATTCAATTTCCGGAGTCGCAAAGACGGCGTTCTCCTGGATCTCGCCGCCGAAGACCACGCGATGGCCAACGGCCTGTGGCTGTGGCAGATCGGCCAGCAACCCCCGCATGTGGTTGAACGCCTCGGAATGATTTGCCGCGGAGACCTGCTTGTTGATCCCCTTTCCCTCCCCCTCGCAGACAAGCAGCGACGTGGCCTCGCCGATCTTCTCCACCGCGCCGCGCAGCAGGGCCGCCTCCGTCGCCATGTCAAAAAGCTGAAACTTGACGGAGGAGCTTCCGCAGTTCAGGACGAGGACGATCATTTGCCGCCGCGTGCCGCGTCGCCCAGCAGCGATGCCGCCAACTCGTCGCAGATCACCGTAAAGTCCCGATGACCCTGCAGCAGGCTTGCGGGACAATCGGGAGAGGGCGTGCCATCGATCGCGCGCCGAAGCGCCTCCGCCTTCTTTTCTCCCGTGGCAAGCATGAGCAGCGCGCGCGCATCGGCGACGGTGCCCATGCCGGCAGTCAGTGCCCTGCGCGGAACATCCTCCGGCCGGGAGAAGAACCGCCCGTCGCTGTTCGCGGCGATGGTGCTCTCGGAAAGGTCCACCACGCGCGTGCGCGAACCGGCCGCGCTGCCCGGCTCGTTGAAGGCGACGTGCCCGTTCTGCCCGATGCCGAGCAGCCACAAGTCCACGCCTCCCGCCGCGATGATCCTTTGCTCGTAGGCCTCGCACTCGGCGTTCGGATCGCGCGCGGTGCCGTTGGGAACATGCGTGTTCGCGGGTTTTATATCAATGCCGCTGAACAGGGTCCCGTTCATGAAATGGCGATAGCTTTGCGGATGATCGCCGGACAGCCCAAGGTATTCGTCCAGGTTGAACGTCACCACATCCGCAAAGGAGACGTCACCTTGGCGATGCATCCTGACAAGCTCCGCGTAGGTCCCCTGCGGCGTGGAACCGGTTGCCAGGCCGAGGACGAGCCTTGGATTCTTGCTGATGCGATTGACGATGAAGCAGGCCGCGGCCCTGGAAACTTCCCCTGCATTCTTGAGAATCTGGATGCGCATTGTGACAACGATGCCTTTTGACGATGCTTATGAGACCATGGCCCGCCGTCCGCAACCATCAATGACACCAAATAAAATCCCCGCCGGTGGGCGCCGGCGGGGAAGGGTGAGAGGTGCGAAGTTCGGAAGTTACTGGAAGTTGAAATTCCCGGTAAGCGGATTGATGGGCGTTGATTCATTGTTCTTCTGACAGCGGACGATATTGCCGGGACTCACGGTCCCATTCGTGGGATCGTATGGTAGAAGCGTGGCGCCCGCACCCTGAAATGGATTCTTATCGGGACCATAACCGTACATCAACCATGGCCCGACCCATTGAGAGAGCTTGTTGGCCCCCCAAGGAATCGGATACGCCGTTTCCAAATATGCGCATTCATAGTAGGCATAGCGCTTTCCGATTTGATCCTTATCGGTGTAGGGCCCGCCAGAGTAAGTATTCTTCTTGTCAACAAACGGATCAAAGGGTAGTGAGGTTATGTATCCGATGGGCGTTGTTAAGTACGACGGTGTTCTGACGTGAAGGTTGGTGCCGTTAACGACCAAGAAGCGGTCCTGAGCAGGTGGATATTTGTTATTGTCCACGTAGTAGGATTCAATGGCGGTAACCAGGCTTCTCATGTCGGCACGGCAACGACTGACCTTGGAACGTGTCTGTGCTTCGAGGAAGTTGGGAACGGCGATCGCGGCGAGGATGGCGATGATGGCCACCACGATCAGCAGTTCGATGAGCGTAAATCCTTTTTTGTTCATCTTTGTGTTTCCTTTCCTGCCCAAGATAAATTCCCCACGCGGCGGGGCGGTCCGAGCGGGGGTACCGAAATGATTGGTGCGAAACCATCCACCTTTTGTCCTCCGTTATCAAAGGCAATCTGCAAGTAGTTGCAAAAAACGGAAGGAGGTACAGAATGGCCCTATTTTGCTGGATTCCTGAGGCGGAAAGACTTGTAATGTCCGCATTCATTGTGATTTGGCCAAAAGGATTCGAGGGCGGTATCGTGAAAAATACGGTTATGTTTTTCTTGGGGGCGGCTTTATTGCCAGGGGCTGCCAGCCTCGCGGATGTGGTATACTTCACGGCAAGCAGCGGCAGGTTGCTGTCGCTGGATACGGATACGAATGTACGGACGCTGATTGCCGGTCCCAAGTTCGAAGCGAATCTTTCCGTTCGCGATGAGAGCACAGGCGATGTGATTTTCATCGATACGTTGAACAATGCGCTGCTTCGCGCAACGGCGGCGGGAGAGGTAAGTGTCGTTAGTGATGCCGCTCACGGTTCCGGACCCGCGCTCAATTTCGGTTATCCGATTCTTGCCCGGGAAGCGTCTGGCCCGCTTTTGGTGGGATCATCCATCAGCGGAGCGATCGTGCTTTTGCGCGTCGACCCAGCCACCGGAAACCGCAGCCAGGTTTTAAATCTACGCGACAATCCGGGCGCCGATATTCCCGACACGGGTCCGTTGGGAATATGTGTCACTCCAGACGGAACAATCTATATCGCGACGAACACGGCCAATCTCATCTACAAAGTTGATGAAGACACGGCGTCACTGTCTACGATCACGATTACGGGTATCACCAGCAGCACACCGTTTCCTGTTCAGTCACTGAATGCATTGTTGGCGGAAAACGATCAGAGCCTGTTCGTGATTCATTCTCCGAATGGTCTTCACCGGGTGAACGTGTCCACAGGTGCCGCCACTGAAATCTCAACGATCAGTGTTGGAACCGGGCCGGGCCTTGCGGCAAAGCGGCAGCTAAGCCTTCAGAGTGAAAATCAGATGCTATTTTCCACGGGCAATTCTGCGACCGGCCGGACTGTGTATGCAGCGGACCTCACGACGGGAAATCGAACGATTATATCCGACGGTGGTTCGACGTTGGTCGGCACGGGACCGGCCTTCGTCGATACCACAAAGGCGTTCGGTGGTATTGCCAAACGTGATGCGGACACGGCCTACGTGACGTGTGGAAGCGTGTTCTCCGTCAACGTGCAAAGCGGAGATCGCACGCTGCTTGCCCCAGCGTTGGTCGCGGAGCCGATCCTGGCAGGGTCACTGGCGATGACTGTGGGCGGTACATTGTACGGGCTTAGGAATAATGTGAGCGGTTACAATGGCGTGCTTCGAATCGATGTTCAAACCGGCGTTGCAACGCAGATCAGTGGATACAGTCCCGCTGTCGGATCAGGTCCGCAGTTTCAAAAACCGCGCGGCCTGATACTAGACGGTGAAGATACCGCCTACACCACGGAAGAATCGACCAGCGCGATCGTGAGGGTCGATCTTGTAACCGGTGAGCGCGTGGAAGTTTCCAAAGCTGGATCATCGGCGATCGGTTCTGGTCCCGGCCTTGGTGCGCCGGTCGATCTTGTGTTGATCGACCCTCAAACTTTTATCGTTTCATCGCAAAGTCACACGGGCTTGCTGACAACGGTCGATATGACGACTGGCAACCGTGTTGTACTATCCAGTCAAACGGTGGGAAGCGGACCGCAGTTCGGCGGAATGGCGTACCCAATCACAACTCATGGCGGAATGATTTATGCCGCGTCAAATTCCGACGATGCGATTTTCGCCATCAACGCCAGCGGGGTGCGCAGCATTGTAACGAACAACACAATCCAAACCGATCTTCCGATTTCCAACATAACCGGCCTCGCAATGCTTGATGAAGACACGCTCATCTACGCGCAAGGCAGCCAGATCATTGCGGTGGAAATCAGCAACGGTGCGCGGAGCATTTATTCAGATGGTTCGGTCGGTTCGGGCGCTTTATTCGCCGTTTCCGGCACAATGGCGCGAGCGCCGATGATTCCAAACCAATGGATTGCCAATTAGCGGCGTTTCTCCCCTTGCTCGCACCGGCCTGCGGCAACGATTCAATCCCCACTTAAATTCAAGGATTTTCAAAGCCGTGACAAAGCAGCAAGCCGCCCCCAACAAGCCAGACCGCATCCCAAGCCGGGCTGAGAATTTTTCCGACTGGTACATCGAGTGCATCCGCAAGGCGGACATGGCCGACTACACGGTCGTGAAGGGGTGCATGGTCATCAAGCCGTATGGCTATGGCCTGTGGGAGAACCTGCGCGATGCGCTCGATCGCCGCATCAAGGAAACGGGGCATGAGAATGCCTACTTTCCGTTGCTGGTTCCGGAGAGCCTGCTGAAGAAGGAAGCGGAGCACGTGGAGGGATTCGCGCCGGAATGCGCGTGGGTCACGCATGGCGGGAACGATGAGTTGGAGGAGCGCTACGCGATCCGCCCCACGAGCGAGGCGATCATCGGATCGATCTACTCGCAGTGGGTGAAGAGCTATCGCGACCTTCCGCTGCTGATCAACCAGTGGGCGAACGTGATGCGCTGGGAGAAGCGCACGCGCCTGTTCCTGCGAACCTCCGAGTTCCTGTGGCAGGAGGGGCACACGGTCCATCGCACGGAGGAGGAGGCGCAGGAGGAGACGCTGAAGATGCTGGAGGTGTACCGCGAGTTCCTGGAGACGGAACTGGCGATTCCCGCCGTGCCGGGACAGAAGTCGGACGCGGAAAAGTTTGCGGGTGCCTCGAAGACCTACACGGTGGAGGCGCTGATGCAGGATGGCTGGGCGTTGCAGGCGGGGACGTCGCACAACCTTGGCCAGCATTTCGCCAAGGGCTTCGACATCAAGTTCCTTGATGAAGACAACACGATGAAGGTGGCCTGGACGACAAGTTGGGGCGTTTCCACGCGGCTGATCGGCGGCGTGATCATGACGCACGGGGATGACAACGGCCTGAAGCTTCCGCCGCGGGTTGCTCCCGTGCAGGTTGTGATCGTCACGATTCCGAAGTCGGGGCTGGAAGGGGCGCTGAAGGAAAAATCCGCGGCGTTCGCGAAGGCGCTTCGCGCGAAGGGCGTGCGCGTGCGCGAGGACAACCGCGACAACCTGCGCCCCGGCTTCAAGTTCACCGAATGGGAACTAAAGGGGGTGCCGGTGCGCATTGAGCTGGGACCGAAGGACCTGGAAAATGGCACCGTCGCCATCGCGCGCCGCGACACGGGGGAGAAAGCCTTCGTGAAGTGGGACGACATCGTGGGCACGGCGGAAAGGCTGCTGGTGGAAATCCAGGCGAACCTGCTGAAGACTGCGCGGGAGTTCCGGGAACGCATGACGCACCAGCCGAGGAACTGGGAGGAGTTCCAGGACTTCATCGAGACAAGGAAGGGGTTCATGCTGGTGGGCTGGGACGGCACGGGGGAGACGGAGGCGGCGATCAAGAACGCGACGAAGGCGACGCTGCGCTGCATTCCCTTCGATGGTGGGAAGGTGCAGCCGGGTGACGTGGATATTTTCTCCGGAAAGCCGGCGGTGCATCGCGCGTTGTTCGCACGCGCATACTGACAGGATCTACTTCCGCAATTCGTCCAGGCCGCCCCATCGGCGCGTGTTGGCGGCGCTCATGATGATGCCCTCGGCGGCGCCCACGAATCGGCCTGCCGCCGATGCGAAGGCATTTCCGCGCTGCGATGCGCCTGCGGCGATCTGGTCCCGCGGCTGGGCCGGGCCAAGCCGGTTTGTGATGCGTCGCCACCAGATGGCCGCGCCGCGCCGCCATCCGGCGCCGTGGAAAATCGCATAGTAGTAGTTTCGCATTCGGTCGCGCTGGCGATGAAAGGCGGACATGCCGATGGGGCGCGTGCCACCGGAGGGATCGATGCGATGGACCAGCCAGGCGTCAGGGTCGAACGTGGTCGTCCCGCCGATGCGCCGCAAGCGCCCGGCAAACTCGATGTCCTCGCCGAGGGCGCTCCCCTTCATGATGTTGCTGAAGCCACCGTTTCGTTCCATCCATTCGCGGCGAATGCTGAAGTTCCCGCCCCCGATGTGAAGGGGGTTTTCAACCGGCGTCGTGTGGCGCATGATCTGAAGGTCCACGCGATCGCGCGCGTCGGACGCGGCGATTGGAAGCGGACGGGCCGCGGCGGGGTCCTCGCCGGGCAGCACGATGCGACCGGCAACCGATGCGCAATGCGGACGCGCGTAGTTCTTCAGGTGCTGCTCGACGAAGTCCTTCGGAAGAAAGACGTCATCATCGATGAAGATGATGATGTCCCCGCGCGATTTCAGGAATGCCGCGTTCCGGGCGCGCGGCAGCGATGGCACCTCATCATGGAACACGTGGCAGTTCCGCCGCTCGGAAAAGGCCTTCAGGTAGTGGCTGGTCTTGTCCTCGTGCGATGGCGACTGGTCGTAGACGATGATTTCAAGATTGGGATACTGCAACACCAGTGCGCTCTCAAGAGTGTCGCACAGCATCTGTTCCCTGCGATAGGTTGGGACAATGAGGCTGACCAGCATCGGGGGATCCGTCATTTTCCGATCGCGAAGGCCACGACGAAGCGGTAGGCTCCACGCAGGAAATTCGGAAGCACGTTCCCTCCACGAAGCAGGGCGGCGCGTTCCCCCTCCCCGACAACGCGGCAGATCCTGAGGAGAAGGAGATAGGCAACGGGGGACGACAAGGCAACAACGGACAGCGTCACGACGTCATGCACGCGCAGGCGTTCCGCGAACATGACAACCGCGTAGGTCATTGCCGCCGTCACCATGGCCATCATGACGGTGCAGCACGTCTTCCGAATCGGGAAGCCGATCTTCCGCACCACGCAGATGTAATACAGTCCCGTCATGACGGCGAGGCTCTGCATGATCGCATTGACGATGGCCGCGCCGGTGGCGCCATGCGCGGGCACAAGCAGCCAGTCCAGCGCGAGGTTGACTGGCACGAGGAGGATCGTGGTGGCGAGGTAGAAGCGCTGCCATTCCAGCGCCGACAGCGCCGCGCTGCCCGCATGGTTGATTGACATGAAGAGAACGGGGATCAGCAACAGCTGAAAGGGAATCACCGCGCCAAGCATCTGGTCGGGATAGAGCAGCCTGATGAACGGCGTCGCGCAGGCGGCGCCGACGCAGCACAGATACGCGCCGATGATGGTGCTCAGCACGGTTGCGTGATGGAAGCCACGACGCAGGCGGTCCATCTCGCCACTGCCATAGAGTTCGGAGAAGGCGGGCAGCAGGGCTTGCGACATCATCTTTCCGATGCGGACAGGGAGCGCGGACAAGGTGATCGCGAGTGTGTAGAAGGCCAGTTCCGCCTCGCGGCCGGGTTTGTCCCTCCACCATTGCGCGATCATGAACGTTTCGACATTGTACCATATGATCATCGAGAGCAGGCCACCCGCGCCCATCATGCCTGCGTACTCGATGATGCGCTCGCGCAGGCCTGTCTCCGGCACGGGGTCGCTTCCGGTGTCGGGCCGTGCGCGATGCAGCAGGGCGACGGCTCCCGCGAGGACGAGCATGTAGATGATGTTGCTCGTGGCGAAAACCCACATGGTTCCCGTGACGGATGCCAGCGCGGCGATGAACAGCGCCGAATATCCCACCAATCGCGTGACGGCGCCCGCGAAATTCGCGATGGCAGGCGCCTTGAAGTCCTGGAACCCGCGAAGGAAGCTTTCCCAAACCTGGCCGAAGCATTGCCCCACCGCCGCGACGAAGATCGCCGCCAGCATCATCGCTTCAATGCCCTCGAACTGATGGGTAAGTGCGGTGAGGAGCAGGTAGGCGATGAAAACGACGGCGATGTTGGCCGCCTGGAGCAGCAGCGACACCTTTAGCAGGCGCCATGTGCGCCCCACGCGCCCCGCGCCGATGAGCTCTGCCACGTAGCGCACAACCACGGGGGGCAGGATGAACGCGGAAATCGTGGCAAGCCAGGAATACAGCCGGAAGTAATTCCCGTAGATGCCGTAGAGGTCAACGCCCAGGAGGCGCGTCAGCAGCGAGGAGGTGATCAACCCGGCAAACAGGTTGAACACGAACACCACCGCCAGCAGCGCCGAGTTGCGAAGGACAGTATCCTGCACGCTGCGCGCCGACGATGGTTCGCCGCGCGCTCCGCCGGGGTCATTCTCCTCGTTCAGCATCGCTCGTTAATGGGTCTTGAAGTACTCCGCGCCATTGAACATGTAGTAGCAGACGATCAGCGCTGCGACAATGCCGACAAAATCGGCAATGAGCCCCGCCAGAAGTGCGTGCCGGATTTTCTTGATCCCCACGGAGCCGAAGTAGAGCGCGATGACGTAGAATGTCGTCTCGGATGATCCGTAGACTGTTGCGGCCACGAAGGCTGAGTATCCGTTCGGGTCGGCCTTGATGATTTCGGCCACGATGCCAAAGGAACCGCCACCGGACAGCGAGCGCATGAGCGCAACGGGAAGCACGTCGGTTGGCATCAGGACCGACTTCAGGTAATCCGACGTGGCATTGGCAATCATGTCCAGCAGGCCGCATTCGCGCACCATTCCAATCGCGATGAAGATCGCGACCAGGTAGGGAAGGATGCGAAGGAATGTTTCAAAGCCTTCCTTGCCACCTTCCACGAAGGATTCATACACGTTCACGCGCTTGAGCAATCCCATTACCAGGATCGCGATGAAGAGCACCGGGATCATCCACAGGGAGAACGTGTTCAGCAGGGTCTGAAATGTCTGTGATTCCATGGTCGTTGTCTCCTTTCCGATTCCTTAGGTGTTGGAGCCGAGGCCGGAGTTTTCCGCGGCAACGGCAGCAAGTTCTTCCTGCGTGTACTTCACCTTGAACATGGGCAGGGCCCCGAGCACCCGCACGGCGATGATCGCCGCGATCGTGGATGCCAGCCCCGCGATGATGGACGGGCCGATGATCGCCAGTGGCGAAATCGTGCCCGCTGATTTCATGGTGGCGATGATGGACGTGGGAATGAGCGAGAAGCCCGCGGTGTTGTAGCCGACGAACATGCACATGGCATCCGTGGCGGTGTCCTTCCGCGGATTCAGCCTTTGCAATTCCGAGATGGCCTTCAGGCCTATCGGGGTGGAGGCGTTGCCCAGGCCGAAAATCCCGGTCGTGACGCTCATGACGATGGCGCCATTGGCGGGATGGCCCGCCGGAATGCCGGGAAACAGAAACCGGATGATCGGCCCGACGGCCCGCGCGACGATGTCCACGATTCCTGCATCCTCGCCCACCTTCATCAGGCCCAGGAGGAAGACGAATGCCGCAACGAGGCCGATGCCAAGATCAAAGGCCTTCTTCGAATAGTCGAACATGACGTCGGTCATGCGTTCCACCGTGACAAGGCTTCCCTTCGCAATGATGGCCTTGTTCGCCTCGTCGGGACTGTTCAACTCGACGGTGTATTTTCCGTAGGTGTACGTGCGCCATCGCAGTACGTCCCCCTTCTCCGTTTTGCGAACGTCCAGAAGCCAGGGAAGCTGCGAATCGTTGTCGGGTGCCTTCGTCGTTTCCGGCGGAAGCGTGATCGTGCCGTTGTCGTTCCTGATGATGAAGTCTTTGCGTTGGTGATTGTCCGCGTTGTTCTTTGCGTTGTAGGCAATCGTGACGTGGTTGTCGCCCTGCACCAGCTTCGCCGCCGGAAGCAGGGTGCTTTCCGGGGTGTATTGCCTCACTGTCGCGACAAGGAATGAGACCAATATCATCAACGCCCAGATGGTGTTGATGTTGAACAGGTATTTCAAGGCGGCGCCAATCTTCGCACCCATGCGGCACGCTCCTTCCACTGTTATTCTTGTTGGTTGAGGAGCGTTTGACCCGCGCCCAATCGGATCAACGAAAAACGCGGAATTTAGGTGCCGATGCAGCCCCGATAGAACTGTTCGTTGCGCGACAACGCCACGGGCAGGTCAAACTTCTCCAGGACAGCCCGGTGTGCCGCCGTCCCAAGGCGCTCCGCCAGGCCGCGATCCTCCACCAGCATGGCGACCTTTGCGGCCAGGTCCTCCGGATCAGCGGAGTCCGCGTGCAGCCCCGTCACGCCATGATCGACCTCCTCCCGCATGCTGCTGTTCGCGCTGACGACGACGGCCGCCCCGCAGGCCATGGCTTCCAGCGGGGCCAGCGCCATCGCCTCCATGCGCGAGGGGAAAACGCAGGCTCCGGCCCTGCGATACAAGTCCGGCAATCCAGCGTGGGGCACGGCGCCATGGAAGATCACGCGGGGGTGGAACTCCGTGGGCAACTCCCTCAGAAGTTCCTCCTTCAGGGACGTTCTTCCCGCGCCGTCTGTTGAGTCGCCCGCCGCCATCTCCAGGCGAAGTGCCGGAAACCGGAGGAGAATCCGTGGCAATGCGGCGAACAATTCCTTCACGCCCTTCACCAGGGCGATCTTCCCCACGAAGAGAAGCAGGTTGGGATCACGCGCCGTGGCGGGAGTTGGAAAAAAAATCCTGCTGTCGGTGAAGTTGTGGAGCACTTCATCCACGGCTGGGGTTCCGCGATGAACCCGCTGCGTTGTGTCTGCGATGAACTGGCTGACCGCCACGCGATGAGTCGCCGCTGCCAGGCCGCGCTGCTCAAGGAACGCTGTCAGGCGGGACACGCGATTCCGCCTCGCGCGCGCAAGCACCGACGCTGTTCCGTGGTAGCGGACCACGATGGGAATTCGTGGCGGCGTCGGAAGGTTCAGGAACGCGGCCTGCCCGCGATAGTCGGGCGCCTCCACGATTTGAATCCCGTGCTCCACGATGATGGTCCGTGCCGCGCGGGACAGCCTCCACTGGCGCGCCAGGTATGTTGCGTGCGGCCCTGCGAAATTCCTGTCGCTGATCATCGTGACGCGCACGCCGTCATCGTCCACTGTACGCGGTGAACCGGAAACGCCGAGCACAAACACATCGTGCCCGCGCAGCGCCATTGCGCACGCCAGTTGCCGGGTGAAGACGCCGATCCCGCCGGCACGATCGGGCGGATATTCGCTGCAAATGTACAGGATGCGCATGCTACCCGAAGAAGAGCCTCTTCCTGCAAACCGATGCCAGCGATTTGTTTCCCCGGCGCGGGGAAAGATCAAAATCCCGGCGAAACATACTGCCGAATGACGAGGCTGTCGAGTATGACGGCGATGTTCGCATCGTCGCCGGTGTTGTGGGCGTACAGGTAGTCGAAGGAGATGATCAGGTTGGTGCCGGAGACTTCGGAGGGTGCCTGGTAGTAGAGGGTGTAGCTCTCCTGTGCGCCATCAACCGGCACGCGGGAGTTGCCGTCGCGAGAATCGATGTTCACGACGGCGGATGTCTTCAACGTTCCATCGTTGATGCGAAAACGGAATGTGGGTATTTGCGACTTGGTGGCGGTGGTCGCCGTGCTGCGCACAGTGAAGGTCATGGCATAAAACGCGTCGGCGATGACAGGCGGCCCGGACTCCGCCCCCCAGTAGCCAAAGATTGTGTCCATCGCCGATCCGGGAGCCACCGTTCCACGAATGGACAGCCCGTCCAGCGAATTGAATTCCTGGGGAGGCATCAACGCGGGAGCCGCGTTCCTGGGTGTGAAGCCCGAGGAACCGTTGGTGTGGAAATCGTAAGTGGCGATGGTCACGCCGAACGCTTCGTTGGGAATGGGAAAGGGAAGCGATTCGACCACCACGTTGTCCAGTGACAGCGTGGCGTGCACCGCATCCGTGGGATCAAAATTCAGGATGTCAAGATCCAGCCTGAACTGCGTCACTCCGGCAGGTTGACTGAAGAACTGCGAGTAGCTTCGTCCTCCCGTTGGCGGTGAAACATCACCGTTGGCGGCGGAGGAAATGACGAGTGCGTCACTCTGCTCGAAATTGAGCGAGGAGGAACGAACGCGCAATGCGGGGACTTTGGAAAGGTCGGCGAGATCGCTCCTGACCGTGAACGTGGATCGATAGAGCGAGTTCGTCCCGGTGGAGCCGTTGGGCAGCGCCAGCACGGGCGATTCCCAGAAGGCGAAGGAATTGGCGTTGTCCGCCGTGGTCAGGTCGAGCGACGTCCCCGCAGGATTGTAGGTGCCTGTCACCGCGGCGAAGGTTGCCGGGTTTGCGAAGGTCCATCCCTCCACGCCTGACGTGAAGGAGAAGGACTGCGCGCCCGCGGGCGGCATTGGTGATGGCGATGGTGACACCGTCGGCGTGGCCGTCACAGTGCCGGTTCCAACGATGGTGGACGTGATCGTGGGGGAGGCGGTTGCCGTTGTCGTGGCGCCGGTGGCCGTCGGTGAAACCGTTGCCGTGGTCGTGTTGGTTGCCGTTGGTGTGAACGTGGACAGCGGCGTGGACGTCACGAACGGGGAGAAGGTCGGCGATGGGGAGGCGGTGGGCGTCGCGGTGGATGTGAAGATCGGCTCCTGCGACGGGGTTGCGGGAATCGTTGGTGTGGGGCTTCCGAACACGGAGGTCGCCGTTGGCGAAACTGTCGCCGTGAGGGAAGGCGATGGGGATGGGAACGGGCTGAACGTCGGGAGCGGCGTCGCTGTCGGCAGCAGCGAAGGTGTTGGCGCAAAAGTGGGCGTTGCGGCGATTGTTGGCGATGCCGTTGGTGAGGGAGTGATTGGCAGGGCCGACGCTCCCAGAGCCGCCCATGCGAAGCCTGCCGTGAAAACTGCGATCCCGGATTTCATGCAAGTTGCCCGCCCGCGCGCAGAATTGACCCCAAAGTTCCACCGCCCGATGAAAGGATGCGCTCCGCACTGCAAGGTGTGAACAGCATTCTTGTGGTGCCGGTAAAAAAAAGAAGCGGGGTTCCGGAAGATCAGGGAACCCCGCAGTGATTGAGTGAGGTGCTCCTTAAAGTGAGCCGGGGAAGCTCGTGATGACCACTTGGTCCAGGGACACGCTGATCGTCGGGTCGTCGCCCGATTCCGGCGTGTAGAGGTAATCGAAGGAGAGGATGAACCGCGAGTTGTCGATCTCCGTCGGCGCCTGCATCCAAAGGACGTATGTTTCGGCGACGTTGTCCACGGGGACGCGGCTGCCGCCATCGCGCGAATCAATGCTGACAATGGCGGAATACTTGAGCGTGGAGTCGTTCACGCGCATGCGGAACACCGGGACGTCCGCGCGCCTGCTGCTGGCCGCGGAGGAACGAACCGTGAACTGCACAGCGTAGAGCGAACCACCCTTGATGCCGAGGTTCGTCTCCGCGCCCCAGTAGCCGAAGATGGTCCCGTTGCTGGCGAGGCCCTTCTTGTTGTCCGCGCCGCGAATGCTGAGCCCATCGACCGACGTGTATTGCACCGGGCGATCAAGGAGTGGCGTGGCATCCCGTTCCGTGAATCCGTTTTCTCCGGTTGCGGAGAAGTTGAAGTCGGCCACCGCTGTTCCGTTCACTGATGGAACCAGCAGGGAATCGATCGTCACGCTGTCCAGCGACAACGTCGCATCGGTCGTGTCGGAGGGAATGAAGTTGAGGATGTCGAAATCCAGGCGGAAGGAATCAATCCCTGCGGGTTGGCTGAAGTATTGCACGTAGTTGCGCGCCTTCATCTTCGGCGACAGGTTGCCGTTGCCCGTGGATGTGACCACCAGCATGTCGCTCTGTTCGAAGTTGTAGGAGGAGGAGCGCACGCGGAACGTGGGCGCGATCGCCTGGTCGGAGGAGTTGCTGCGCACCTTGAAGACGGAGCGATACAGTGATTGGGGGCCGATGATGCCCTGGATGGGGATTCCCGGCGTGCCCTTGGCATCTTTTTTCGCGCTGGGGGGAGGCACGATCACAAGGATCGGCGATTCCCAGTAGCCGAAGGAATCGGTATTCTCCATCACGGTCGCATCAAGCGATGTCGTGCCGTTGTTGTAGAATCCATTCACGCTGGCGAACAGGGCGGGATTGAAGAACTGCCAGCCTTCCCCGCTCTCGGTGAAGTTGAACTCAACGTGATCGCTGGGCGTTCCCGTGGGTGAGGGTGTCAGGGAGATGGACGGCGAAGGCGAAACGGTCGGCGTTGAGGTGGCTGTTGCCGTCGGCGTCGCGGTGCCGGTCGTGGTCAGTGTCACCAAGGGTGTGATCGTCACGGTGGTGATTGGCGTTCCCGTGCCGTTTGGCGTGTCCGTGGGAGCGATCGTGAAGGTTGGCGTGGTTGTTCCCGTGCCGATGGTCGGGGTCAGGGTGAGCGTCGTTGAAACCTGCGGCGTGGGGGAAAATGTCGGGCTGGGTGTAAACACGATGAACGTGGGGGTCACCGTCGCAAAGGGGGTGGACGTTGAGTTCACCGTGGCGCTGGGCTGCGGCGTGAAGGTTGCCTGTGGCGTGGACGATGCCTGAATCGATGGGGAGGGGGTGGCCGACGGTGTTGTAAACGGTGTTGAGGTTGGAAACGGCGTCGATGTGGGGATTGGGCTTTGGGAGGCAAAGGGGGTTGGCGTCGGAAACCCACGTGTTGCGTTCTGCCCATCGGGTCCCTGCGCAAGGGCGACGGAGGTCGCGCCGAGGAGGATCAGGTTCAAGACAAGGTGGGACATTTTTTTCATCGGAGTGATTTGCCTGTTTCCGGGGAGTCTGTTCAACATGATCGTTGGCCTTGCTTTCGGAAGACTGTCTGAATGCTTGCTGAAAGCGACTTCGTGGACTGATTGCCAGATGCCTTCGTGACCGATTGGGGAGCGCTGCGATGACTGCGGTGCGTCGCTTCCGCTCCCGATGAGCATCGCATCACCGGGGCGATGATTCGCATCCTGAAGCAGCCGGCCATGGCACCCATGGCCACCACTGCCGGTTCACAGCCAAGGCACTCTGAAGTCGTGCATCATCCATCTGGTCTATGGCAAGACCCTTCGCGGTTTCCGAAGGGGGGTCAACTGAACCGTGGCGGGGACGGCAGGGGGAAGGGATGAAAAAACTCCCCCGCCGTGAAGCGGGGGAGTTTGGGAGAGGGTTGCCTTGTGTTGGATTATTCGTAGATTGCCCAGCTTGTCGCGTCTGACGCCGGGGCTGCGGTCAAGTAGTCAATTGCGTCGCCAAGAAGTGCATCACGGACCGCGCGGGCGGGTGTGAAGTCGAGACCGGTTGTGTTGATGTCGCGAACGCTTTCAAAGCCGAAGCCCAGAAGAACGGTTGTTCCGTTGTTCAGGATGGCGGCGTTTCCACTGGTGTTACCTGTGTAGCTCAACGCGCCAACGGCGGAATTCAAGGGCGTGTAGATTTCATTGTCGAGCGTGGGATAGCCAGCCAAGTTGAACACGTCCGTGCCAGTGAAGAAGGTAGCGGCCGCCGTCGGGAACTGGCCGCCGGTGTTGTCCACGGAATTAATGGCGGAGTTGTCGGATACCAGCGTGGCGTTTAGAATGCCCGACATGAAGGTCGGACCTGTCGCGTTGGTGACAAGGTCTTCACCGATGGCGTTGCCACTGATGAAGAGATTGCCGCCCGCATTGACGTAGGTGGTGAGGGCTGTCTGAGCGGTCGAATTGATTGCCTGACCTGGCACTGTCTCGCCATCCAGAGAGCTTGCCCAATACACAACGTTATTGTTGTCAGCCGTTAGAGTAACGGATCCGTCTTCAACGGCGTCGGCGACGGCGCTGGAAAACGTTCGGCCTTTTGTCTGCAGGGCATGCGCATAATAAACCACTCCATGGGCGTAGCCATTCTGCGTGAAGAGAGTTTCTGCGGGAGCGTAGCGATCATAATCAAGAACGACGAGATCCTTCGGCGGAGCCCCAAGCGGATCCAAGGCGGCGCCAAGCGCAATACCCAAGCCGGATTCATTTGCGGAGGGGGTCGCGTTGTCGACAGCAGTCACGCGGACGTAAACTGGTTGTGTCGTATCAACTCCGGTCAGGGTTGTTTGAGTTGCAGGTGCAGTGACAACGGCGACTGGAGTGGATGGAAGCGAAAGACGATTCGTAATAGGCGAACTAAAGTTGGCATTAGTGCCAAGGTAGACATTGTATGTCGCAAGATCGGGTTCTGTATTGGCTACCCATTTAACGACTAGTTCACCTGCGGCCGGACCTTGAGAAACAGACAAGATCGTTGGCGTTGCCGGAGCCGTGAAGTCCGTCTGGGCAGTCAGAAGTTGGACATTGTCAAAATCCACCGACATCGCAGCAGTCGGCGCAGTTTCTGTGTAGAAAAATGCTCCGCGAATTTTTGAACTAGTCCCGTCCAAATAATTCTGGCCAGGGGTTCCAGTAAAACCCAGAACACCAGCATTGTTGTTCGCGCTGCCCGTGTAGAGATTTAAGTCCCAAGAAATAGTACTTGTACCGGGAGCAACCGTACGAGGCGGAAGATTTTTAAGTCCGTCCGTGGTGAGGAGAGTGAAGAAAAAATCGTAGGTATCAGGAGAATTGTTTACCACATCCGCCTGAAGCACGGAGGTGTGGGGAACGCTGCTTTGGCTTGGTCCGCCTGCAGCGTTGATACGCAGGGCCCAAAAGGTTGTAGCGGTTCCTGGCAAAAAGGTGGGATGGGATCCAAGTGCTGCACCTGGCACGGTCCATGTCGCTGCAAAGCGCCCAACTTGCACACCTTCTGTCGGAACAGCCGCCGGAGCAGAGGCATTTGTCGCGAATGAAAATCCGCCAGATGCCTTGTTTTGCGATTGCGGTGATCCTACGTCAGCCCAAGTGAATGGGTTGGCGTTGTTCTCAAATCCTTCAAGGACAATTGCAGGGGCTATGGTCGTTGCTGCCAATACAACAAGCGCTGCCGCAGCCTTCAAAAATGCGTTCTTCACCATGCTCGTTCCTTTCGTGAAATACAGTTTTGGGAAACGCAGTCCGTCTCCGCAGTATTTGTAAAGGAATGGTTTTCCCCCGCAGCGGGAGGAACACAAGCGGATTATCGCTGTTTCCTGCAACGCTCCAAATTTTGTTCCCGCCCTGCATCCCCCTTGTGCCGGAGCGGGTTGCCACTGATGGTGCTCCAATTGACCCGCGTCCGGGTCGGTGGGAAGCTATCACATTGATCGTAACGCTTGTAAAAGCAATGTCTTGCGCAGAAGTCGCACCGGGTCGTGGCGCGATCGTTCGGAAGGTCTCCTTTCGGGGGCGCGATGTGCTTTGCATGGATGAGGAAAGTTTTTCGGACGCTTCCAAAAACGTCCGTGGGGGCATCCCGCTGTTGTTTCCCTTCGCCAGCAGCCTGAAGGGGGGAATCCTGGAGGCCACGGGAACACAAATGCCGCAACACGGTTTTGCACGCAACGCCGCTTGGACGGTTCAATCACAAACGGCAAATTCAGTTGTGATGGGATTGAAACCGGATGAGGCGACGGGGGCAATGTACCCCTTCGACTGGGAGCTTCAGGCGGCCGTGGATGTGGACCATGATTCGGTTGTGATCGGTCTGGGGATGATCAATCGCGGACGTGTTCCGCTGCCGGCGGCACCGGGCTGGCATCCCTACTTTGTTTGTCCACGGGACCGAAAGCATGAGGTGCGGGTGAACCTGCCGGGGTTTGACCATTCCCGATTGGTGAATGATGCGGAGTTCAGTTTCGGTGTGCCGATCGAGATGGAATCGCCGGTGGTTGAAATCAGCCTGCCAACGGTGGGGACGATAGCGCTGATGTTTTCGGGGGAGATGAAGCACCTGCAATTTTGGTCGCAGCCCGGGCGTGACTTTGTTTGCATCGAGCCGTTCTGGGGGCCGCCGAACACGATCAACACATCGGCGCGGCTGGAGGTTGCGCCGGGCAAGGTGAAGGGGCTTTTCATGGGGATCGAGTTGGTCTCATTGTCACCGAATGGATTCAGCGATGCAGCAACGGAAGAATGATGCGCCGGAATCCCACCCTTGGACCGTGTTCGCGGCTGAGGCGGAGGTGCGCGTGCTGCCGGGGGGGGACACGCAAGTCCTCAAGCGGTTGAAGGCGGGGGAGCGGGTGTCGGGGACGCTATATCGCGATTCGCGCACCGATGAGGAGTGGCTGGTGGCGCGCCTTGATGGACAGCATGTGTATCTCCAGCTTTGCACGCTGATGCGCGTGCATCCGGGCTTTGCGCCGGTGAACGGGAACCTGCCGATAGGAGCGGAATTCGTAAACCGCTGGTGGGGGATTCCGACGACGTACGAGCCGAATGACCTGGTGGCGTTGGAGGCTCCCTACATCATCGAGGATGGAAAGGAGTATCGCCTTCGTGCGGAGGCGGCGGATGCCGTCAAGCGGATGGTGGATGCGGCTGCGGGGGATGAGATCATCCTGCGCGTTGTTTCCTCGTATCGGTCAGGCGAGTACCAGCGGGGCCTGTTTGAGAAGGCGTGCAGGAAGGACGGCGCCGCCCAGCGCTACAGCGCGCGTCCCGGCCACAGCGAGCATCAGTTGGGAACGGCGGTGGACATCTGCGACCTGAAGCAGGAGCATGCCTTCGAGCATTCGTTCCAGGACACGAAGGAGGGCGAGTGGTTGACGGCCAACGCAGGGCGCTTTGGGTTCCGGCGTTCGTACACGGATGCCAACACGGAGGAGACGGGTTACATCTCGGAGCCGTGGCACTGGCGTTACTGGGGAAAAGACATCACAACCTGAAAGGCAAGCCGGCGGGCGCGTCCCCTGCCTGCATTTCTCAGGCAAGATAGTATTTCCAAATTGCCAGGGCGAAGGCGGCACCGACGATCCGGTGGTCGCGCGGGGTGATGGGGCGGCCCGCGTTTGGCCCGCGTTGCAGGAGGCCGTAGGAGCCTTCGGGGATCAGGGCCAGCACGCCGCGGTTCATGCGCTGGAGGTGGAAGCTGAGGCCGGGGTCGCTGGCGGTGCTTGCGCCTTCATCGAGGCAGAAGTCGGGAGCTTCCTCGGCGACGAAGCGGAGGAACTTGAGGATGTGCGCGTGGTAGTCCCCGGGTGTGTGGTACAGCGGGGTGGGGGCGCTGCCATCGGGATAGAAGGCGTAGTGTGACTTGGCGGACGAATCGCTGTGGAAGTCGATGAACAGTTGGTAGGGATTGCGCGCGTCTGCCCATTCGTCGAGCACGCGGCGCACGGCGAGGATTTCCGGGGAGGTTTCCTGCGTCGGCGCATCCCACACGCGATTCAGGTTAATGCCTTCGATGTTGTCGCGGTAGTTTCCTGCGACCACGCCATCAGGGTTCACGAGCGGCACGACGTGGATCACGGCGCGTTCGCGCAGTTCCAGGGCGCGCGGGTCGTCGGACAGCAGGAAGTCGAGGAACCCCTCCATGGTGAAGGACGCGGTGGTTTCCGCCGAGTGAACGCGGGCACAGACCCACACGCCGATTTCCTTCGGTGCGGTTCCCGTTTCCACGCGCAGGTAGTGGATGGGGCGTCCCTGCACGCTCTTGCCGATGATGGAGTGTAGTGCATCCTCGTGGGAGGCCCAGCGGCGCATTTCCCCCTCAAACTTTTCAAAGCCATAGGGGAAGTGATAGGCGATCAGTTCCGCATCGGATTGAATGTGGTGCGTGAAGGAGAAGCTGTCCGATGCCGGGTCAACGGCCGTCCCGCCGCTGGTCCAGCGCCAGGTCCTGCCGCCGTCGCGGGAGGCGACGGGCCGCGAGAGTTCCCAATGTTCGGGGACGTTTGTTGCTGAAATGCCATTGAGTTGGAAGCGAACGGTGCGTCCCGCAGCGCCGCGAACGCGGAAGTAGAACCACTGGCGATCCTCCGATTTGGTGTCGGGGCGGATGGCAAAAGAGTAGGCGTCCGGGCCGATTTGCTGGAAACTTTCCCCGTTTCCTGCTTCAAAGTCCGTCTCGAAGGTGAAGTTCGTCATTAAGGTGAAAAGAATCCTTGCTCGCGTTGGTGGGGTGATTTAGACCGCGCACGCCGGTGACGGCGAGGGATTTTTTCACCGCCGACACGGCGTTTCCCGGAGGAGCCCCGACCATGAGTTTTTCAACCCGTTTGCTGTGCGCCCTGCTGCTGTTGGGCGCAGCTTCCGCGAGCGCCATTGACATCGTCGTCGACAACGATGACCTGGCGCCGGGCTATGTGGAAACGGGGGATTGGACCACGAGCGTTTCGCCGGGCTACAACGACACCACGTATCGCTTCACGTCGGCATTTCCCGGGGACGTTGCCAGCACCGCGACGTGGACGCCGAACATCCCCGTGGCGGGGGCGTATGACGTGATCGCCATTTTTCGCCGCAGCACCAACCGAACCGTCAGCGCACCGCTTACGATCGTCCACGCTGGCGGCACGACGAACACGACGCTGGACCAGTCGGGATCGAACCTGGTGGTCCAGGTGCCGATAGGAACATTCAACTTCGACGCGGGCACGAGCGGTTCGGTCACCATGGCGAACAGCGGTGCCGCAGGCTCGTACATCGCGGATGCGTTCCTGTTCAGCACGGATGTGGATGATCCGCCGGAAATCACCGCGCTTGCGCGCAACCCTGCGGCGCCGATCTTCACCGACACGGTGGAGGTGTCGGCGACGGTCACGGATGACGCCGGCGTCGCCTCCGTGCAGGTGAGCTACAGCGCCGCGCCATCGGGAACGAACGCCACGGTGCCGGCCTACGACGATGGCCTTCATGGTGATGGGGCGGCGGGGGACAATGTCTTCGGCGCGACGATTCCGGCGTTTCCGCAGAATGAACTGGTGACGTATTTCTTCACGGCAACCGACACCGCAACCCAGGCGACAAGCAGCGCGAACGAATCCTACACCGTGAATGCGACCGCATCGAATGAGTTCCGGGCGGTCTGGGCGGATTCGTGGAATTCCAGCTTCCTGAATGCGTCGCAGGCGCAGGACCTCGTGGATACGTGCCGCGCGAACAACATCAACACGATCATCATAGAAGTGCGCAAGATCGGCGATGCGTGCTACAATTCCGCGTTGGAGCCGCGCGCGACGAACATCAGCGGAGGTCCGTCATTCGATCCGCTTGGGCATTTGATCAGCCTGGCCCATGACACGTCGGGAGGAAAGAAGTACCTGCAAATACACGCGTGGTTCGTGATGCATCGCATCTCCCGTGGCGAGGCGCTCGATCCCCAGCACGTGCTTGTGCAGCATCCGGAGTACATCATGTCCGACGAACTGGGAAACACGACGGGCGGGGGAAGCATCTTCATTGATCCCGGCCATCCCGGCACCGTGGATCATAATGTGGCGGTGATTGTTGACTGCCTGCAAAACTACGACATCGATGGGATCAACCTCGACTACATTCGCTATCCGGAAGCGGCGGGTGAGTGGGGCTACAATCCCGTCAGCGTGGCGCGCTTCAACGCCTTCTACAACAAGAGCGGCCAGCCGTCCGGTGCGGACCCCGATTGGGATGCGTGGCGCCGCAGCAACGTGACGAATGAGGTGAAGAAGATTTACATCAAGACGAAGATGATAAAGCCGGCGACGCTGCTGACCGCCGACACGATCCAGTGGGGTTCAAGCTATTCGAACTTTGCGACGTCGGAGGCGTATCGTTCCGTGTTCCAGGATTGGGTGGGCTGGCTGCAGGAAGGGGTGATCGACTACAACGCGTTGATGAATTACGCCACGTCGAACACGCGCTATCAGGGGTGGACGGACCTTTCACTCGCGAGTGATGACGTCCGCGGCAGCATCATTGGCATTGGCGCGTACCTCCAGACGACGGTGCAGAACTCGATGGATCAGTTGCTCTATGCGCGGGCGCAGGGCGCGGCGGGCCTCAACATCTATGACTGGGGCAGCGAGGTCAACGCGGCGGGCGGCGCCACGCGCGAGCAGTTCTATGCGGCGCTGAAGACGCAGGTGTTCCCGACGTGGGTTGATCCACCGGCGACATCGTGGATTGAAACGCCGACCAAGGGGATCTTCGAGGGCAACGTCACGGCATCAGGGGTGCCCGTTGATCATGCGCTTGTGACAATCGATGGCGCTGTTGCCACGGCTGTTCGCACGGATGGCAGTGGTTGGTATGGCGCGTTGGAACTGGCGCCGGGGATGCACGAGCTGAGGTTTTCAAAGCCCGGATACACGGACAAGGTCGTGAATGCGGAGATCCCCGCAGCGGGGAACATCATCACGGTGAATGTCGACTTCAACGACACAGGCGTCCACGGCTGGATGCTTATGAGCGATTAGTCAGCCGGAGTAGCCCGGCTTTCCGTCAAAGTTGCAAAGGTGCTCGGTCTTGATGAAGTCAAGGCCGGCCTTCTCGAATCCTTGCAGGAGTTGAATCACCTGCTGGTGCGTGATGACGGGACTTGTCTTGTCGATGGCGAGGAAGCGGCAGCACCAGTGATCGACGCGCATTGTTTCCGCCGCGCCGCCGGGCCATACCTTCACGCCCCGGTTGGCGATGGAGACAAGGCGGAGGTCGTCCGTCTGCACCCTTGCCTGGATCGTTTCCGCAAGCTGCGTGGGGGAGTTGTCGTGCCAGTCGAGGAACACGTCGACACCCACGAGGTCCTTCTTTGCGCGCGGGCGGGCGGTGCGCGGGCGTTCATCCTGGTCCAGGCCCGTGTGGTGGGAGACGTAATCAACCGCCTTGAGGATTGCTGGCACCTGCCCCAGGCGCTCGATCACTGCTGCGGTGAAGTCTGCAGTGCCAACGCGCCGCTTGCTCTTCTGCGGATCGAAGATGTCGCCGGTGTGGATGCCATCCTCCAGCGTCTTCAGCCAGGCGTTGTGCACCTTGGTGGCGGCTTCGTATTGTTCAATGTGGTTCAGCATGAGCACGGCGGAAAGCAGAAGGCCGGAGGGGTTTGCGATTCCCTTGCCGGCGATGTCAGGCGCGGAGCCGTGGATGGCCTCGAACATGGCGACGTGATCACCAATGTTCGCGGATGCACCGAGGCCAACGGACCCACTGATTTGCGCAGCGATGTCCGACATGATGTCGCCATAGAGGTTCGGCATGACGAGGATGTCGAAAATTTCAGGAGTGTCGGCCAACCGGGCTGCGCCGATGTCAACGATCCATGAATCGCGCGGCAGGTCGGGATACTGGTCACCAATTTCGTCGAAGACCTTGTGAAACAGGCCGTCGGTGAGCTTCATGATGTTGTCCTTGATGAACAGTGACAACTTCCTCCGCTTGTGGGAGCGGGCGTATTCGAAGGCATAGCGGCAGATCTTCTCCGATCCGGGCCGCGTGATCAGCTTCAGGCACTGGGCGACATCGTCCGTTTGGCGGTACTCGATGCCTGCGTAGGTGTCCTCCTCGTTCTCCCGGACGATCACGAGGTCCATCGCGGGGAACTTCGTGTCGACGAAGGGGTGATAGGCGACGCAGGGGCGCACGTTCGCGTAGAGGCCGAGCGTCTTGCGGATTGTGACGTTGAGGCTCTTGTAGCCGCCGCCCTGAGGGGTCGTTATGGGTGCCTTCAGGAAGACCTTGGTGCGGCGAAGGGAGTCCCAGGATTTGTCCTCGATGCCGGAAGAGTGGCCGGCTTCGTAGATTCGCCTGCCGATCTCGATGGTCTCGAAGTCGATCTGCGCGCCGGCGGCTTCGAGGATCGCCAGCGTTGCCGCCATGATTTCCGGGCCGATGCCGTCGCCGTGGGCGATGGTGATGGGAGTTTTCTTGGTTGTCATGGCCGCAGCATGGATTGGAGGGCGGGGCAGGGAAATGGAAAAACGGTGGACCGTGTTTCGTTGACTCTGGGCATGAGGTGGCATGAACTTTCATCTTATGCTTTCTTCGCAGCGTCCCAGCGGTCAACCCATGCGCCCCAGCCGATGGCAGGTGGCTTCCGCCCCGCCGGATGTTGTCCGGTCAATCGCCGGGCAGTTTGGGCTGCATCCTGTCGTGGCACGCCTGCTGACGGCGCGCGGGTGGCAGGCTGATCGACTGACGGCCGAGAACTTTCTGACGCCGATGCTCAAGCATCTTCGCAGTCCCTTCGACCTGCTTGACATGGATGCCGCCGTGGATCGCACGCATGAGGCGTTGCGCACGGGGCAGCGGATTTGCGTCTACGGCGATTACGACGTGGATGGCGTGACCTCCACGGCGTTGATGGTTGGCGTGCTGAAATTTCTGGGAGTGGAGCCCAGTGTCGTCATTCCCCATCGCATCAATGATGGTTACGGCATGAACGTTTCACGCGTGGAGCAGATCGCGGCGGAAGGCTGCCAGTTGATCATCACCGTCGACACGGGTATCAGCGCGGTGGCGGAAATCCGACGTGCGCGCGAATTGGGCATCGACGTCGTCGTGACGGATCATCACCTGGCGGTGGGGGAACTGCCCATGGCGGCTGCGCTGGTGAATCCGAATCGCAGCGACGGGCTGTACGAACCGACGCGGCTTTGCGGCGTGGGGGTGGCGTTCAAGTTTGCCCACGCCCTGCTGAAGAAAAGCTCCGTGGAGGAGGCCGAGGCGAAGAAATTCCTGCTCGCACAGCTTGACCTCGTTGCGCTGGGAACCGTTGCCGATGTCGTGCCGTTGACGGGTGAGAATCGCGTCCTTGTCCGGCACGGTCTGGAGGCGATCCTCGGAACACGGCGGCCCGGGCTTCGTGCGCTGCTGGAAATGTCGCGCTTCAATCAACAGAACGTGACGCCGGAACTGATCGGATTCGGGCTTGGCCCCAGGCTCAATGCGGCGGGGCGCACCAACGACCCCACGCTTGCCTTCAGGCTCCTCATGACCACCGACGCGGCGGAGGCGTCCATGCTCGCGCGCAGGCTGGATGAGTTGAACACGGAGCGGCGCGAGATTGAGAGCGACATCCTGGATGCCAGCGTGCGGCAGGCGGATGATTTCCTCCAGCGCAGCGAAACCTTCGCGCTCGTGATCGGCGGCCAGGGATGGCACCTGGGGGTTGTGGGCATCGTGGCAGGACGCCTGACGGAACGCTATGACGTGCCCGCAATCGTGCTTGCCTGCGATTCCGACCACGCGAAGGGAAGCGCGCGCTCCGTTCCCGGCTTTGACATTCATGAGGCGCTGATTGCGTGCGGGGAGCATTTGCTCTCCTACGGTGGGCATTCCGCCGCCGCAGGCCTGAAGCTGAAGACAAACGCGCTGCCCAAATTTCGCGAGGCGGTAAACAGCTACGCGCAGGATTTGCTCCGGAACATGGACAGGACGCGGACGATCCATGTCGATGCCGAGGTGGATCCCGGGGAGGTGACCTGGTCTCTGTACGGTGATTTGCAGAAGTTGCAGCCGCACGGTGAGGGGAATCCGGAGCCACTGTTCCTGATGCGGTCCGTGGAAAGTGCAACGCAACCACGCATCGTTGGGCGCAACCACCTGAAGATGCGGCTTCGCGTCGGCGGGACTGCCTTCGATGCGATTGGGTTTTCGCTGGGCCACCTGAAGCCGACCTTTGAATCGGGCCGCACGGACATTCTTTTCCGGCCCCGCGAGAATCACTTCAATGGCATGTCATCGCTGGAGTTGGAGTTGGTGGACGGCCGCCCCGCCGCGCGCTAGCCGATCGAAATGCCACGCTATCGTTTTCAGGCGATCGATGAAACAGGCAGGGTTGTTCGCGGCGTGATGCGTGCGAACGACAAGGACTCGTCGCGGGAAATCCTCGCCGGCGAATCACTCCATGCGAAGACGCTGGAGGAAGTTTCCGAGGACGAGAAGACCACCTGGTCCCCGCGCGGTCGCATCAAGGCCATGGCGCAGGGCGCGCCTGCGGGCGAAGCCCATCGTGAATCGCGCATCGTTCGTGCGTCGCTGGAAACAGAGTGCATTCGCGGGCTTGGGCAATCCATGGCTGGTGTGGCGGGCCTTGATGATGAGGATCGTTTCGTCTTCCAGCACGATTCCGCCAGCGCGCCACTGTTGATTTCGCGCGAGGAGATTGAACAGGTGTCGATTTCAGGACTGATGACAAAGGTCCTCACCATTGTCCTCGTCAGCGGGAAGGCCTACGAGTTTGCCGTGGGGACAGTCTTCCCGCATGCCTCCGCAAAGCTCATTGCTTCGACCCTCGCCAAATAGCAGGATCCCTTCATGCCACGCTACCATGCTGATCTTCATTCCCATTCCACCGCCAGCGACGGCTCCGATCCGCCCGCGCGCGTTGTGGAGCGCGCGAAGGAGCGCGGCCTTCATGTCCTGGCGCTGACCGATCATGACACCGTGGCGGGCGTGGCCGAGGCGCGCGAGGCGGGCCACCGACTGGGCGTGCAGGTGATAGCGGGAACGGAGCTTACCTGCTACATCGGAAAGCGCGAAATCCATGTGCTTGGTTACGGGATCGACATCGATCACCCAGGATTGAAGGACCACTGCGCGGCCTTCCAAGAGAAGCGCATCGAGCGCGCGCAGACAATCAGCAGGAGGCTGGCGGAAGCGGGCGCGCCCATCGACATCGAGGCGGTGATGCGCAATGCCGACGGCGGGGTGATCGGCCGTCCGCACATTGCGCGGGCGCTGATCGATGCGGGCCACGTGAAGGATTTCCAGGAAGCATTTGATCGGTTCCTTGGCGATGGAAAGCCGGCAAACGTTCCCAAGCTGGAAGTGTCGCCCAAGGAATGCGTTGCCGTGATTCGTGATGCGGGTGGGATGGCGATCATGGCGCATCCGGCGCTTGGCGATCAGTTTGACCTGATTGACGCGATGATCGCGGCGGGATGCAGCGGGCTGGAGGTCTGCCATTCCTCACATGATGAAGCCACGCAGGACCGCCTGCACAGCATCGTCATCGAACGCGGACTGGCGCACAGCGGCGGCAGTGATTGCCATGGAACGGTGAAGGGATGCGCTCCGATCCTTGGCAACTTCGGCCTCAACACGCAGCAGTGGAAGAAGTTCACGG
This sequence comes from Candidatus Sumerlaeota bacterium, assembly GCA_020848155.1. Classification (GTDB taxonomy): domain Bacteria; phylum Sumerlaeota; class Sumerlaeia; order SLMS01; family SLMS01; genus JADZDZ01. The sequence goes on along the minus strand of JADLAR010000024.1, from coordinate 92,466 downwards.
CTGCCTTTGAGCGCGCAACGGGTCGCCCCCTTGCCTAGGCTTACTTGGGCTGCACGGCCGCCGGGCTTGCGGCGGCGGTTGTGCTACCAGCGGGCGCAGGCGTGGCGGGTGGGGGAAGGGTCTTCGTCGCGGCTCCCGACAGCTTGAACGTGTGTTCGATCGAGGCGACGTCCTGGGGGACCTTGTTGTCGTCGAGGTCCTCAAAGACATGCGCCTGACCGCTTCCATCGATGAAGAGTGCCTCGGCACGCATCAAGTCAGACAGCCCCGGCAGGTCGTACATCTCAACCGTTCCGGGCTGCGCGGGATTCCATGAGGCGATGCTTGCCCCGGGTTTTTGCATTCCACGCATGGCGCCGAAAAGGATGAAGACGCGGTCGTTGTTGAAGGCCAGGTCGCGCACCCCATGGGAGCTGAGTTGGATGCGCGTCAGGGAACCGAACTTCGGCTTTTCCTTCAGTTCCATCACGGCCTTGATGTTCGTCACGGTGAAGAGGACCGCTCCGCCGTCCTTGGAGCGGCCATCCCGCGTGCCCAGATAGAGGACGCCGCTCTTCTGGTCATAGGCCGCACCTTCGATGCTGAGACCGCCGTCGCGCGGAGGTTTCGTGGTGAGTGCGGTGAAGTCGGAGAAGTTGTCCTGCTTTTCGCTGAAGTACCCCACAACGTCATCACGGAAGCCGTTGTAGGCGGTGATCGTCGGATCGGCGTCGAGTCCCTTGGCGAAGGAGAGGAGGCCAATCCGCGTCCGCTTGCCCTTGTAGGAGGAGTCCTCGCTCAGGGCTTGCGAGCAAACGATGAGCAGGTCCGTGTCGCTGAGGGGAACCAGCGCCTCAATGTCGCCGAAGGAGGGATTCTTGATCTTGAAGGACTTCATCGCCTGGTCCTTCACCATCCACACGGGATAGTCTTCCTCGTCGCCGGCGAAGAACGTGGCATCACCCATCCTCGCCGCGGCGGAAACCTCCAGCAGGGCCTTGTCCGTCGCGGCACCGCTTTTCACTTCCGTCACGGGTTGATTCTTGTGTTCCTGCGCCGAACCTGTGAGTGCGGCAGCCATGAGCATGAGTGTGAGTGTGATTCGCGGGGTGGTCATGATTTCTCCAGATGCTTTGATCAATTCATCATGGTGATAAACGGTTCGCGGGCGGATGGCGGTCAATGCGAAATCGCCCGTGGTGCCGCGTCTATACGCGCGCAAATTCCTTTGCTTTGAAACGGGGGTGCCGTTCATGGTGGGGGATCCGGGACTCCTGCCATGGCACGCGCCTTTTCCACCAAGTTCTTCAAGAAAATCAAGAAAATCGATCCGGAGCAGCTTGAGGGCTTCATCGCGCAGGTGCTGCGCGAGAATGCGTTCCTGGAAGTCGTCTTCAACGCGATTGCGGAGGGCATCATCGTCAGCGACGGGAAGCACAAGGTTGTTTTCCTGAACGATGCGGCTGCGGGGATGTTCGGTCTTGATGCGGGGGGCGCCATTGGCCGCGACGTGGAGAAGCTCCCGCTGCCGCCCGCGCTGCTTGACCTCATTGCAGAGCATCGCAAGTCGGGCCTTCCGATCCGCCATCGGGAGGTCGCCGTGCGGAATCCACTGCGCCGCCTCTACAACGTGTCGATCATTCCCGCGGGGGATGGCGATGGGGCTGCAACGCACGACGTGATCATTATCAATGATTCCACCGCCGTGCATCGCGCCGCGGAGGAGCAGCAGCGCATCCAGAGCATCGAATCGCTGGCCGCGTTGACGGCGGGTGTTGCGCACGAAATCAAGAATCCGCTCAACTCGCTCAACATCCACACGCAGTTGATTCACAAGGCGGTGGACGAAATCCCGCGTGGCGTGATGACGGACGAGACGCTTGATCGGCTCGACAAGTCGGCATCAATCCTCATCGATGAAATCCAGCGTCTTGCGCGCATCGTCGACACGTTCACGCGCGCAGTGCGCCCCGTGAAGCCGAACATGCGGAAGGCGTCAATCAATCGCATCATCGAGACGATCGTGGAATTGATTACTCCTGAATGCGAGTCGCGTGGAATCGGGCTCACCGTCCAACTCGACGCGGAAATTCCTCAGGTGCTCATCGACGCGGAGCAAATCCAACAGGCGCTCCTCAACATCATCAAGAATGCCGTGGAGGCGATCGAGGGAGATGGCGGTGCGATTCACGTCGAGACGTCGCTGAAGAGTGATCATGTGCTCATCGACGTTGAAGACAATGGCGTTGGAATTCCCGAGGCGGACCGGCTGCGAATCTTCGAGCCGTACCACAGCACGAAATTTCACGGAACGGGTCTGGGCCTCATGATGGTGTATCGCATCGTGAAGGCGCACCGGGGTGCGATCGGGCTTAGCAGCGAGGAGGGTGCGGGCACCACATTTTCGATCGCGTTGCCGTTGGATGAACGACCTGTTCGGCTCCTTGAATCGGAGGTGATTCCTCCGTTGGCGCATCTTGATGGCGCCTCACCGTGACGACTTTTCCACAGTTGCAGGTGCCTGAAAACACTTAAAAAATCTGCTTTTTTCACAGCTTTTCATCAATTTTTGTTTGACCGCCCGCATCAATACTCACAGTTGTTTGCACGTTGCTTACGATGTTATGGTCTTCAACGAGGAAGAAATCGATCCTCCGCAAGACGTCAGAGACATCGAAATCTTGAGGAGACCCTCCCAATGGCGAAGAAAGAACCGAAGAAGGCGCTGACAAAGACGCAGCTGATCTCCCACCTCGCAGACAAGACAGAAATCCCGAAGAAGAAGGTCGTCGAACTGATGGACGAACTTCTCAACACGGCCTATCGCGAAGCCAAGAAGGATTACGGATTCACCATCGGCGGCCTTGGCAAGCTGGTTGTCGTGAAGCGCAAGGCACGCAAGGGCCGCAACCCGCAGACCGGTGCCGTGATCGACATCCCGGCCAAGCGCGCCCTTAAGTTCCGCATCGCCAAGCAGGCGAAGGATGCGGTGCTCGGCGCCAAGAAGTAAGCAGGACCCCTGACAAGCTCCTCCCATTCCGCTCCGTCCCCGCTTGAATCCCCGCCTCCGCAAGGAGGTGGGGATTCCGGCTTTTATGCGCTGGGCGCGCCTCTGGGCATTTTTTCAGAACAGGAGCCGGTAAATGTCGCGCACGCGCGTGGCGGCTTCCTTCCAGTCGAACAGGCGGGAGTGACTCGATCCCAGTTCAATCAACTCCGAGCGGCGCTTTGGGTCGTGCATCAGCATCTGGATCGCGATGGCGATTTCCTGGGGGCTGTCGGGGGAGACGTACTCCGCCGCCTTGCCGCAGACTTCCGGCAGGGCTCCCGACCGCCCGGCGATGACGGGGATGCCCGCGGCCATCGCCTCCAGCGCGGGGAAGCCGAAGCCCTCGTACTTGGTCGCGAACATGAAGATGCGTGCACCCCCCAGCACCGCGCGCTGGTCGGAGGGTGACAGTTGGCTGAGGATGCGGACGCGATGCTGCATCTTTTCCTGGCGGATGACGCGCTCGATGTCCCGGAAGAATCGATCCTTCTTCAGCACCAGCACGAATTCCGTCTCGTTGTCCTCGAAGTCGCGCGCATAGGTGCCGAAGCCGCGGATCATGTTGGGGATGTTCTTGTTCGGGCGCGTGGAGCCGTAGTAGAGGAGGTAGGGTTTGTCCAGGCGCAGTTCGCGCGTCGTTTCCTGGATGCTCTTTTCCGGGAGGTTGAAGTGCGTCTGGTCCAGTCCCGAGGGGACGACGATCAACTTCGGTATCAGTTCAGGAAAGTACGTCGCCACGGCGTCCCGCGTGTGGTAGCTGACGTTGATGATCCACTTCGCCTTGTTGAGGGTGGCGGGATAGACGGTGCGGTAGAAGAAGCTGTAGCCCCATTGGGAGAGGAGCGAGCGGCGCGCGGAAAATTCCGGGTCGATGAATGGCTGTAGGTCGTGCACTGTCACCGCCAGCCGCGTCTTCATGAAGAGGGGCGCCAGGGGGAAGGTGCTGTGCATCACGTCCACCTTCAGCGAATCGACGTAGTTGCCCAACCGCGTCAGTGTTGCGAAGCTGACCGGCTTGCGGGGGTACGCGACCAGTTGAAAGTTCTGGCCCAATTGAAGGCGCGCGTCAAAGTCCGGGCGTACAAGGATGTAGTAGAAGTTCTCCTTGTCGATGCGCGAAATGTTTTCGATCAGGTTGAGGCTGTAGGTGCCAATCCCCGTGTAGGTGCCGTCCAGGTAACGGGCGTCGATCAGGATTCTCATGCGCCGCGAAGGACCTCAAAGCGTGCAAGTGCGGAGTAGAGGTCAAAGGCGGGGAACGCCGAGCGCTCCTGCCTCACGTTTCGCTCCATGGCCATTCCCGACATCGCGCCGCGGCGCACCAAATCGCCACTGGCGACTGTGCGTTCCGCCGAGTCCGCAACGAGCAGGGATTCCGCGACGGCGAACTGGTCGTAAACGGGGGTGGCTGGAAGGGCCTTCCGAATCATCTTCAGGATTGCGCGTATCTGCACCGTCGATGCACCCGTTTCGCCCGCAAAGACGCGCGAATAGTCGAAGGTGCCTTGGCGGAAACGAAACATGCGTGCGTGGGAGCGCAGTCCCAGGTCGATGACGAAGTCCATGGTGCGCTTCACGTCCCGCTGCGCCGTCTGCGTCTCGCCGCCAATTCGCTCACGCACGATGGATTCAACAACCTGAACGGAGACGTCACCGCAAGCAATGCAGCAAACCTCCGTCAGAGGGATGTGTTTTTCCGAATCGGCGCACTGGGCGATCAGCCGGGATGCGTCCTTGTAGAGCGCGGTGCATTCAACAAATTCCAACTCGGTGATCTCGCGTTCCGAGGCTGTGAAGGACTGGATGCCGATGGAACGCAGGAACTTCACCCACTTCGCGCTCTCAAGTTCGCTGTCATCGCGGCGAAGGGGGCGCGGCAGTGGCGATGACAAGCGTTGCCGCGCAGTGAAGAGGTCATAGCCGGTTTGCCTGGTGAAGGCCTCAAGCTTGTCGGCGGGCGGGGCCTCGGAGCGCGAGCAGGTCACCGTCAGGAAGCCCGGTTCCCGGCAGGCGCCCACGGCGGCATCGATCGCGCGGGCGGCGACCTCCGGGTTTCCCTTCGTGCGGAACAACGCGTGGAGTTTGTCCTGATCCTGGCCGCTCATGGTGTTTGTTCATCCCCTGCCGCGCCGCAGGACGACAAGACGTATGCGCACGCGAGGCAAAGAATCACGGGCAGCAGTTTCATCGACATCAGGAGCAGGCCGGGGCCTGATCGAAATGCAACCTGGTCAAGGGCGGCGGGAACGGCCATGAGGGCCACGCCAGCCAGCAGTGTTGCGATCATCGTCCACTTTCCGAGGCGGAACGCTTCGAACATCAGGATGGCAAAGGGAACAATAAGCTGCGTGAGGTAATGGTCCCACATGATGGCGGGTGCCAGAAGTCCTGCGCAAATCGCGGCGGAAAAACCGGCGGCAGGCGGCGCATTATTCCTGCGGGAGATGCGCACGAACACCGCCAGTACACCCGCGGTTGCCGCCCACGTGAAGGCGTTGGCGACTGCCGGGGACAATGAAGTCCATGGGGTGATGCCACTTCCCTTATGGGGAACAAGCAATCGGTGGAACAGGGCATTGATGGATTGGTTGTAGGGGTCGCGCCAGAAGGTGTTTCCCAGGTCCTGCCACGTGGATTTTCCGTATCCCATTTGCTTGAGCACGGAAATGAATTCCATGTGAACCTTCAGGCCATGGGTTCCCACCGTGATGGCGGTGAAGAGGATGGCGAAGGCAACCATCCACGCGGCACGCTTCCATTCGCCGCGCAGCAGGAACCAGATCAGGAAAATTCCCGGCGATAACTTGAACAGCATCAGGAAGGCCGCGATGGCACCGATCAGGGCGTCGTGCCAGCCGCGCATCATCGCTGCGAAAACAAGCGTGCTGCCAAAAAGGAGGATGGCATTCAGCTGTCCTGCGTTGTTCTGCCGGAAAACGGCGATGTTGAACGTGCTGAGGGCGAGCAGCACCGTGAGTGTCCAAGGGCTTCCCAGCCTGCCGAGGGCAAATGCCGCCAGCACTACCGATCCCAGGATGCACATGTGATTCACGACTTGGAATGCAACAACCGCCCGCGAGAACTTCATGCTGGCAATGGGTTTCATCACGATGCCTGTGAACGGCAGGTAGACGTAGGGCAGGATCGTGCGGAAGCGGGGGTCCTCCTCCATCATGGATGCGGCAAGGGGGCGCATCGTGTTTGCGTCGTAGGGGGAAAGATCGCGCGAAAGAAGGATGCTGCCCAAATAGACGTGCTTGAAATCGTTCTGGTGGGAGGCCAGCCCGGCGATCCCCGTGCCGCGTGTCCCCAGGAGGGGCATCATCTGCAACACCACATAACAGGCAAGCACGCACGCGAGCGTGATCCATCCCATCATGCGACCCTGCGGGCGTTGAAACCATCGGGCTTGCTGCACCGTTACCTCGCGCGAAGCTGTTGCCACCTGCGCCTGCAGGGCACACCATCGTGCGCCATTGGCGAAAGCTGAATTTCCGCGCGGTTCGAGGCGATGTCCTACTACGAGAAAATCTTCTTCCCACTGCTTCGTGCATTCGAGCCGGAGTTTGCCCATCATTGTGCGGTGGGCACCCTGGCCCTTGCGCAGTGGGGGCCTCCGGGGGAGTCGCTCCTGCGCCACATTGCGGGCGGCGTTCCCTCGCGCCCCGTTGATGCGTTCGGCCTGCGATTTCCGAACGAATTGGGCGTTGCGGCGGGCTTCGACAAGAATGTGGAGGTTGCGCTGGGGCTGGCGTTGCTTGGCTTCGGCCATGTGGAAGTGGGTACGCTGACGCCGCTTCCCCAGGTGGGGAATCCACGCCCGCGCGTCCATCGCCTCCTGCGGAACAGGGCGCTGCTCAACAGCATGGGCTTTCCAAATTGCGGTGTTGGTGCCGCACTGCCGCGCATCATCCGCTTTTCCCGCCTCGAAGGTCGCCGCTTCATCCTCGGCGTCAGCATTGGCAAGCAGAAGGAAACGCCGCTCACGGATTCCATCCGCGATTATCTCGGCATCATGCGCGACGTGCACGCCCATGCCGATTACCTTGCGATCAACATCAGTTCGCCGAACACGCCCGACCTGCGCAAGTTGCAGACGCCACAGTTCATCAATTCGCTTTGCGCACAGTTGCAGGAGGAGAATGAGGCCATCGCGCAGCGCGCTTCATCGAAGCCGAGGCCGCTGCTGGTCAAGATTGCTCCCGATGTCACCGACGAGGACCTGGACGCCGTCATCGAGGCGGTCCGTGCGAATAACCTTGCGGGGATCATCGCGACGAACACGACGCTGAAGCGCGATGGACTTGATGGGGATCCATTCCCGGAAAGGCCCGGTGGCATCAGTGGCGCTCCGCTGGCGGCCCGCAGCACGGACATGATCCGCGCCATTCGCGGGAAGACAAGTGGCTCACTTCCGATCATTGGCGCGGGGGGCATCTTCACTGCCGCCGATGCACGGGAAAAATTGGATGCCGGCGCGAAGCTCCTACAACTCTACACTGGCATGGTGTACCGGGGACCGGGAATCGCCGGTGAAATCCTGCGCGGGCTTTGATCTTTCCTTGCCACGGCACGAAAGAAAAGTGAAGCTGTGCCCATGAGTTCCTTGCAATCGCAGCCGCAGGATCGCGCAGAGCGCGAACTGGAGACTTCGCTTCGCCCGAAGTCCGTTTCGGAATTTGTCGGCCAGCGAACGATCATCGAGAAACTCCGCATCTTTGTGCAGGCGGCGAGCCAGCGCGGCGAGGCGCTTGACCATGTGCTGCTGTATGGTCCGCCGGGGCTTGGCAAGACGACGCTGGCACACATCATCGCCGCGGAGATGGGAACGACGCTTCGCACCACCAGCGGGCCCATTGTTGAACGGAAGGACGACCTTGCCGCGATCCTGACGGAACTGAAACCGCGTGACGTGCTCTTCATCGATGAAATTCACCGACTGAATCGTGTGGTGGAGGAATGCCTCTATCCGGCGCTGGAGGATCACAAGATCGACATCCTGATTGGCGACGGGCCCCATGCGAAGTCGATCAAGCTCGACCTGGCGCCGTTCACGCTGGTCGGCGCGACGACGCGTGCGGGAATGCTGAGCGGCCCGCTGCGCACGCGCTTCGGCATTTCCCTTCGGCTCGATTTTTATTCGCCGGAGGACCTGCACAAGATCATCACGCGCAGCGCCGGATTGTTGAACGTGGAGATCAGGGACGATGGTGCGCGCCTGATAGCGCAACGTTCGCGCGGCACGCCGCGCATCGCGAATCGGTTGCTGAGACGCGTGCGCGACATCGCGCAGGTGCGGCATGACGGCATCATCACGCAATCGGTCGCCGCGCAGGCGCTGGAATTATTGGAAGTCGATTCGCGCGGGCTGGATTCGCCGGATCGCGCATTCCTTGCGTGCCTGCTGGAAAAATTCGGCGGCGGTCCCGTGGGCCTCAACACGCTGGCGGTGGCGCTCAGTGAAGACGAGGACACGCTGCTGGATGTTGTGGAGCCGTACCTGATTCAGGAAGGGCTTCTTGCGCGCACTCCCCGCGGCCGCGTTGCGACGGCGGGCGCCTACGAGCACCTTGGCTTGAAGCCTCCGGAAATCCTTCCAAGCATCGACCCGGGCGACTTGTTCAATACGGGAGCGTGATCAGCGCGCGGCTTTCACGCTTTCATCAAGCGCAGTTGCCACACGTTCCGCCACCTGTTGTTCGAATGTTGGGCTGAGCGGAAGCGTCAGGATCCTGCCGGCGATCCTTTTCGTGACGGGCAATTCCTCCACCCACTTCCCGCTTTCAAAATAGCTCCTCGTGCCACCAAAGCCATTCAGCGGCGGATAGTGAATCGATGTCTGCACGCCGCGCGATTTCATTTCGTCCATCACTCGATCGCGTGAAGCGTCTTCCGGCAGCAGGACGCAAAGGAGGTGATGCGACGATGTGCCTTGATGCCTTGTGAATGGAATGACAAGGCCGGTGATGTTCTTTTTCGCCAGGGCCGCGCGCAATTGTCCGGAGAAGTTCCTTCGTCCTTCGTTTGCGCCCGGCAATTTTCGCAACTGCACGCGGCCAATGGCGGCGCGGACTTCATCCATGCGCGCGTTGGTCCCTACAAGTGCCACGTCATAGCTGGACGCGTGGCCGCGCGCGCGATCCCAGGTCGTCTTCGTGATGCCGTGCGAGCGCATCAACCGAACGCGTGCGGCGAAATCCGGGTCGTTCGTCGTGATCATGCCGCCCTCGCCGGTGGTCATGTTCTTGTTACCGAAGAAGCTCCAGCAACCTGCGATTCCGAACGCCCCGATCTTCCTTCCAGCAATCTCCGCCAGCGGCGCGTGGCAACCGTCCTCGATCACCGCGATGTTTCTTCCTCCGTTCGCGAGGCGCATCAGCGCCGTCATGTCCGGCGGAAATCCGCTATGCGCCATCGGGATGATGGCGCAGGTTCGTTCCGTGATTTTCCTCTTCACATCCTCAATGCTGATTGTCAGGTCATCCTCCGACGTGACGTCCGCCAGCACCGCCGTCGCCCCGCAGAGGCGCACGGCATTCAGGCAGGCGATGAAGGTGATCGTTGGCAGGATCACTTCGTCGCCCTGCCCAAGTCCCAGCGCGCGCAGGGAGAGTTCCAGCGCCACGGTGCCGTTGGAGACGGCGATGGCCTCGCGCGTTCCGATGGCGGCGGCGAATTCCTGCTCAAAGGCTGCCACCTCCGCCCCCATGGTCAGCCACTTCGATCGCAGGACGCGTGTTGCGGCCTCGACCTCCTCCTCATCCAGGGTCGTTTCTGTCAGCGGGATTTCGAACATTTGCCCAGTAGCCGTGTCCTTGGGCGTGTGGTCAACCGCCCCCGGCAGCCCAATTCACGCTTGACGTGCCATGCCCGCCGACCCACCCTCGCGACCGCTTTTTGTTCGGGGTGTGGCGCAGTTGGCTAGCGCGCTTGCTTCGGGAGCAAGAGGTCCCGGGTTCAAGTCCCGGCACCCCGACCATCCTTCCCGCATAGCTTTGAAGCTGGACAGCGGTTCCTTCTTAAATTTTCAATTCTGAGTGAATGGTGCTCGGGGAGGGACTCGAACCCTCGACCAACGGATTAAAAGTCCGCTGCTCTACCAACTGAGCTACCCGAGCACGCGCATGGTCAGGCGACCGGCGGGGCGTGAGAGCAAATGGCGGGGGACTGGTCAGGTCAAGGCCAGTCCCCCGCTTGCAAGCACGTCTCTTCGAGGGTGTTGCGGGAGTCTTACTTGCTGCCCTTGAGTTCCTTGGTCAGCGCTTCCAGCTTGGACTGGGCGGCCTTGAGGCTTTCATCGGCCTTGGCCTTGGCATCGCCGGTGGCGTCCTTCGCCTTGGTTTTCAGTTCCTCGACTTCGTCCTTCAGCTTGGCGATTTGCTTTTCAATTTCTTCCTTGGACTTCGCGGCGGCTTCCTTCAGGTCGGCCTTGGCATCAGCGGACTTTTCCTTCAGGTCGTCGGAGGCTTTCTTGGCGTCTGCCTCAAGCTTCTTTCCCGCATCGCTCAGGCTGGACTTCACATCGCCGAGTTGGTCCTGAGACTTTGACTCTTTCTTGCTGCTGTCGCATGCGGCGAGCGCAAGGCAGCAGGTCAGGATGAGCATGTATTTCTTCATTTTGGTAACGTCCTTTCGATCGTTGGGGGAGAATAAAATGCCTGTTCCCCCGTGAGGCGAGCCAATCCCGTACCGCTTTCCCACCATTTTGATAAAACAAGCGATGAAACGAGACGGTGGACGTGTTTTTTTAGCGGACCATGACTTCGATGCGGTGCATCAGGTCGAGCGAATCGAGGACCTTGCCGGCGCCCTCCACGATGGCCGTTTCGGGGTTCTTGCAGAGGTAAACGGGCAGGCCGGTTTCGCGACTGATGAGGCTTTGCAGGCCGCGGAGTTGGCTGGAGCCGCCCGCCATGCAGATGCCACGATCGATGATGTCGCCGGCGAGTTCCGAGGGGGTCTTTTCCAACGTGGACTTCACCGCGTTCACGATGGTCATGACGGGTTCCATGAGGGCTTCGCGGATTTCCTCGCTGTGGACATCGATCTCGCGGGGGAGCCCGCCCATCAGGTCATTTCCCTTGACGCGCATGATGAGTTCCTCGTCAAGCAAATCAGCAGACCCGATATAGACCTTGATGTCTTCCGCAGTTCGCGGACCAATGAGAAGATTATACTTACGCTTGATGTGCTGGGTGATGGCCTCGTCCATCGCATCGCCGGCACAGCGAACGGAGCGGGCATAGACGACGCCACCAAGGGAGATGACGGCGACCTCCGTGGTGCCACCGCCGATGTCGATGATCATGTTTCCGATCGGTTCATCTACCGGGAGGCCGGAGCCCATGGCGGCGGCCATTGGTTCCTCGATGAGGTGGACGACTTTGGCGCCGGCCTGCAAGGCACTTTCCCTGACGGCCCTTTTCTCAACTTCCGTGATTCCGGTGGGGACGCTGACCACGACTCGTGGGCGGGTGATGTACTTGTAACCGCGCCCCTTCTGGACGCGGCGGATGAAATAATTGAGCATTTCCTGGGTAATGTCGAAGTCGGCGATGACGCCATCCTTCATGGGGCGGATGGCGGAAATGTTGGAGGGTGTGCGGCCAAGCATGCGCTTGGCTTCCATGCCGACGGCGACAACCTTGCCGGAGTCCTTTTCGATCGCGACCACGGAGGGTTCGCGCAGGACGATGCCTTCTCCCTTGACGTAAACCAAGGAATTGGCGGTCCCAAGATCGATTCCAATATCAAGGGTCAGGTAGTCAAAAACTTGTTGGAGAGCGAACATCGGTCAGTGCGTCCGGAGCGGGAGATGGTGGCAACAGGAACGGGAGGAGCAGGTGCCGAACAGATCGTGCCTTGCGGTGGAAAATTGGTTTCGCCCGCCGGGTTGATCCTGCGGCGATTGGACGATTCTTCGTGGCAACACCGTCAAGAATAAAAGATCGGAATCTTGTGGTTGGGTTCCAATTGGCCCCAAGGGGGGTGGGAAACCCTTGAACCTGATTCTTAAGAACGGCGGGAACATCCCCTTGGGAGGGGTTGTCTGAAGAGTACTGCAACAGGGCCATCCGTCCTTCATCAGGGGCATTCAAGCCTTGACGCTTGGGAGGATGGGCCGGAATTGTGAAGGGACAAGGCTCCTTGGCGGAACGAAGTTTAAGGGCTGGTTTGGCGAGCGGAATTGACGCCTCGTGATGATGAGGCGCGGTAAGGGGAAGTTGTTGATGATGGAGCAAAAGTTTTCGTCCGGCTCCGGTGGGCCGGGAAAGCTTCGCCGCCGCGTCTTCGCGCGCGGGGCCTTTACGTTGATTGAGTTGCTGATCGTTGTGGCGATCATTGCGATCCTGGCGGCGATTGCGGTGCCGAATTTTTTGGAGGCGCAAACCCGTGCGAAGGTCTCCCGTGTGAAGTCTGATGCCCGCTCGCTTGCAACAGCCGTCGAGACGTATCGTCTTGATTGGAATCGCTATGCGCCGCGCACGAAGTTTCCCACCGGCTCATTCACGGGAATTGGCGATGTCACAATCCGCGCGGATGGGCTGGAGTTGGGACGGTACACGACGCCGATCGCCTACATGAGTTCGCTGCCCGTTGATGTGTTTGAGCGCGCCGTGCAGCCGCCGAACAACCTTCTGGATGTGTATCCTCCGAACATTGTGGAGCACCTGCGGACGAGCCGCGGTGTTGCAACCCCGCCCTACGTTTATGCGGCTTCCGATACTGCCAATGGATTCCGGTTTGGATATGTCATCATGTCCGTTGGACCGGATGGGAAGTTTGGCCACACGGTCACCAACACGGGAAAGTATCCTGTGTCCACGGTGTCCCCGCAGATTTCATGGAACTGGGATTACGATCCGACGAATGGTTCTGTAAGCAGTGGAAATGTTTATCGATTCTCAAGCCCCGGAGCGACAGCGTTCGATGCTTTCAATTAATCGCAAATTCGCACGCCTTGTGATCACTTCGATCACCTGTGCATTGCTACTCATGGCCAGGTCCGGTGTCCGCGCCTCGGTTGTGCCTCTTTCCCTGGAGGAACTGGTCGCCATCGCCGATCAGGTGGTGGAGGTTGAGGTCACGGATTCCACGTCGCACCCCTACAAGAACATGATCGTGACGACGTCGAAGTTTCAGGTCGTTGATCGGCTGAAGGGGGATTTGAAGGGCGAGCAATCGATCACGTATCTGGGCGGCAGGGTTGGCAAGCTGGTGATGGAGCCGACAAACGTGCCGCAGCTTCAGCGCAACGACCGCGCGATCCTCTTCCTTAGCAAGCCCTATGAGCGGCTGCCGAAGGAGTTGAAGAGCCGGTACAACGCAAGCTCGCCGCTACTGAACAGTTACTCGATCGTTGGCGGCGTGCAGGGAAAACTGGATGTATTCGCGGGGGAGAAGGGCGGCAGGGCGAAGATTGTTCGCGGCGCGACGGCTACTGCGCTCGGCAAGGGGGACAAGAGCAGGGAGGTGGATGCGGAGACGCTGAAGTCGTCCATTCGCACCCTTGTCTCCGCGCAGGCGACAAAGGCCGCGAAGAAGGATTTCAAGACGATCAAGGGTGTGTATGGAACGTTCGCGATTCCGGATCGTTCCACGGATCCTGCGGTGCGTGCATTCGATCCGCTTCCGGGCATGGCGTACATGAGCACGGAAGAGATCAATGCGGCGGTGGAGGAGGCTTACGCGGGTGCAGGCCCTGCTCCGGCGGCTCCAGCGCCGGGTGATGGTGGAACGGGTGGCAATGCTCCCCACCACAACACGCGTGATTGAGATGAACGGCAACAACGGAGAAAAGGGATCGGAGGCACAGTCGGCGATGAAGATCGGACAGGATAGCGTGCTCGACAAATTGAACCCGGGGAAAAAGACGTCGATGATGGTGCGAAAGCTCTTTGGAATTTGCTCGCTGGCCGCGTTGCTGGCGATGGGCAGCACACACGTGAACGCGGGGCCGGGGTACCTTGTCCTGACTCGCGATATCAAGGATCCCGCAAGCTCGCTCGATGACACGCTGAGCCGCAAGCGCCTGAAGTTCGACGCGGACCAGCCGCAGCGCTTCTTCATCTTCCGCCCGGTTCCGGGCGCTGTGTCGGAAGTGCTCGATCCGGGCGTGAACACGAACGGCATTGAGGACGACGACCTGAAGGAAGCGATCGATGCAGCGGTGAAGGAGTGGAACGACCAGGATACCGATCTCGAACTCCAGCCGACGTTGTATTCGGAAGATGGTGCGATTCCCGGCATCTCCTACTTGGAGGCGGGGCCGAAGGAAATCGCGCTTGATGCGCGCAACCTGATCACGTTCCGCGATCCAAACAATGACTTGGCGGATGGCGTTCTCTTCACGCCCGTCCATTGGTATTTTGAATCGGACTACCATGTTGAACTGACACAGAATCCCGGCGAGCAGGTGGACATCGCGATCGATCCGCTGGGCGGGGAGCTTGTCTTTGTTGTCATGCCAAGCACGGATCCGCAGTTCAACGACCTCGCGTTCCTCCTCAAGGCGCAGTTCGGCGACACGATCCCCGCAGGCCAGCTGGTGGAAACGGACCTGCTGTTCGACAACAGCCTGACATACAACCTGTATCCGCAGGACCCGAATGAGCTTCCCAACCTGAACCTGCGGCGGCAGGACGTGATTGGGACGATTGATCTTGGTGCGCTGTCAACAAAGGGCATTGGCCGGGGCATTGGCCTGGCCGAATCGCACATCTTTGATTCCACGCTTTCGCCGTTTTACATCCTTCCGGGCGACGTGAACCAGTTGTTCCTCGCGGATCCCTACAAGATTCGCAACCTGAGCCTCGATGACAAGAGTGGCATCGTCAAACTCTACAACGGCGACAAGAAAGGCTCCGTTGCGGGAAACCTGTTGCTGGGTGATGCATTCAACCAGGAGAACGCGCTCGCAGGTCTTTCCAACGTGAATCTGGATAGCGTGGGGCTTCTCGACCAACCGGTGCTTGTTGGCCAGCCACTTCCCCACGGTGAGCCGATCAACCTTGATACCGTGATCTCCATCAACACGCGCTTTGGCCAGACGGAAAAGAATGTCGGGCCGATCAAGCTGGTGGCATCCGACATGACCGGACCGGAGCAATCGTTCTACGCCGGCAACGCGCTGCTGAATCCGGACGGAGCCTATATCTACCTGCCGGTGCTGACGGAGCCCACCCGCTCGAATTATGAGATTCCGTACCTTTCGCCCGGCCATTGGTATGAGATGGCCATGCCCCGCGATCCGGTGGTGAGCTACATCAATCCGGTGGTTTCATTGTTCGGCCTCTATGAACGAGGCTCACAGCTCACCTATCCCATCGAGTGGTTCGGTGGTGTCAGCGCGGAAGCGCCGTTGGTTGGCGATGGCAGTGTGGTTGAAACGACCGACACCGACACCCTGATCGGCAACGGCTACGTGCAATTTGATCCGGAATTTGTTCCGGTGATCTTCATTGATCCCGTGACGGGCGTGGAAACTCCCGGCATTGCGCCAACGGGTGAGTTCTCCGTCCAGGCTGCAAATGCAACGGTCATTGTTCGCAAGGATGACTTCGTGGTGGGATCATTCTCCGTGGGCAAGCTGACCACGGACGCAAATTCCTCCACGATGGCACGCACGCAGTACCTTGACACGCGCGGCCGCGGTCTTGGTGGGAACTTCGGGAATCCGATCGTTTACGATGAGGCGAACGACCACGCCACCATCGTGTATCCCCTTTTTAGCGCGCAGGGCGCGCCGATTGGCCAGATCACGCAGGATTTCAAGGTGGTTGCCGCGCCGGACGCGCAGGAGCCGGGTTTCTTCGGCCCCATCACCAAGCCGCAGGCGGTTCAAGTTACCTGGACCTACGAGAATCTTGACAGCCCGAAGACGGACATCGGGGGTGCGATCGTTTCCGATGGCACACAGACGTTCGGCTTTGCGCATCAATTCAAGCCGGGGAATGGAAACTTCCTGCTCACGCCTTCGCTCCTTGTTCGCGGCGTGAAGCAGCAGCAGGCCGTTGAACTTACCGGCGGCGACATCCCGAATGCCGTTTATTGGGATGATGTTCCGACGGACCCCATGGTGCGCGGGGGCGTCTTCACCAGTGGCAGCTCGCTCGTCACCACGCCCGACTCCGTTATTTTCTCCAACATGACGGAAGCGCTTCGAACGAAGCTGTTCGACTATGTGCCCCAGGGTTCGATTGATGGCAATGTGGTTGGCACTCGGGACGTCCAGCGCGGCCTGATCATCAAGTTCAACCCGCGCGTGCTGGCCCCCGGCCAGTCGGTCTCGTTCTCGACGCTGGTCTCGTATCAGAACCTTGCGATCGAATCCGGCGACGAGCTTCGGCAGATGTTTGCGCGTGTGGAAAACAACCGTGTCCAGCGCTACGAGAATGATCCTTATGGCGATGATCCGGAAGTCGCTTTCCCGCTCACGGTCAATGCCGGGGCGGTTTCTCCGGTCACGATCATTACCAACACAACGTTCTTCGGCACGCAGATCGGGCAGAATGACCAGGACCTGGATGGCGTTGCGGATGAAGTGGACAATTGCCCGTTCACTCCCAATCCCGATCAGGCTGATGCCGACAGCGACGGCCAGGGGGATGCTTGCACTGGTGACAAGGACAGCGACGGCGTCATCGACGCCTTTGACAATTGCCCGGCAATTCCCAATCCGCTGCAGGAAGATTCGGACGGGGATGGCATCGGCGACGTTTGCGATTCGGATCGGGATGGCGACGGGATCCCGAACGCCACTGACAACTGCCCCACCTTCCCGAATCCGGACCAGGCGGACTCGGACGGCGATGGTGTAGGCGATGCCTGCGACGGCGACGGCGATTTTGACGGGGTGCCCGATGAGGTCGACAACTGCCCCACGATCTTCAACCCCTTCCAGGAAGACACCGATGGTGACGGAATCGGCGATGCCTGCGACGTGGATCGCGACAACGACGGCATTCCCGATGCGACGGATAATTGCCCCGACACGGCCAACCCGCTCCAGGAAGACACGAATGGTGACGGAATTGGTGATGCGTGCGATCCGACCGTTGCCATCCTGACAGACGAGACGGCCACGCGGCTTCCCGTGACGAACTACAACGTTTCCCGCCTGACGGTGGGTGACATCAACCTGGATGGCTACAATGACTTCGTGGTGGCCATCAATGCAACGGCGGGCTCTGCGGAAGCGGGCCTGCAGAATCACATCTTCCTGAATCGCGGCTCGCAGGGGCGTCCGGGCTTCTTCTACGATGCGACGTTCGGTGAAAACGGCGCGACCGAGGATAGCGGCACGACGCTGCCCGGCGGCGACGACCGCCTTCCCATCCAGCAGGCAGGCACCTACAGCGCCATCCTGTTCGACTTCGACCTGGACGGCGACCTGGACCTTTACTTCTGCAATGAGAACAGCGGTGACGGCGCCCCTGGTGGGACAAGCCGCCTGCTGATCAACTACGACGAGAACAACCTCTCCAAGAATCCCTTCGCCGATGCGGATGACCTTGGCGATGGGTTCTTCATGGATGTCACCGATTTTGCGCTGCCGGGCCTCAACAATACGAAGAATGCGGCCCGCACCTACTTCTACCCGCGTCCGCTGGAAACCGGCGGCGCGGCGGTGGACGTGGATGGTGACGGCGACTTGGATCTGCTGCTCCCATCGCACACCTATTCGTTCGCGGTGAATCCGCTTACGGGGGCTGCTGCGACGTCGGGCGGTGCCACCTCGTTCGGTTATGCGGACTTGGAAGGCTCCGTGCGCGCCGCGGCAATCATCGACACGGACGCGACAACAGATGGCATCCAAGTGCCACTGGGTGCCCCGACTTTTGGCACCCGTGTACTGATCAACCGCCGCAATGAAGTTGTTGATAATACGGGGACGCCCATTCCGATCGGTACTGCCGACGCCTTCCTTTATCAGCAGAGCACCTTCCCGTCCGTCGCCGCACAGATCTTCAACCCGAATGTGCCACCATCGGAACTGAACTCCGTGTTTACAGGTGATGATGCACAACCACGCCGCAGGGTGGACCGCTATTGGTTCCGTGATGAATCCCTGGGGCGTGACGGGTTGTTCGGCGGTGGTGCCAGCTCCGGCGACATCACCCAGCACGACCGCATCCAGATGGGTTATCCGGATATCACGCAGACGGCGGCGCGCACACCAGGCAACCGGCAGGACGAGACCTTTGATGGTTTCCAGATCGTCACTGCGGAGCTCTTTGGCCTCTACAGTCCGGATTTTGTGGTGATGAACTTCCGGTCTTTGGGATGGGGTACTGGCATCGATCGTACAGATAAGGAGGGCATCGCCCAGGTCTTCTTCAACTATGACATGGTTGACGAGAACGGCGTTGCCAGCGGCGACGGGGCCAACTTCCCTTCCATCGTCGATGGCATTGATGATGGATATTTCTTCGATCCGCGATGGGGACCGGAACGCTGGATTCCAAAGCGGGACGACATTTTTGGCTCTGCGCTCGTTGGCGCGGGGAATGGCCAGCCATTCGACATTACGACGAATGGTGAGTCAGGTGAACTTTCCTATCAGGTGCCGCAAACGTTCAGCCGCGCCGGCGTGGCTGTGGATACTTACGGCGCCAGCAGCGCCGACATTGTGGGCGTTGGCACCTCTGTCAATGGTTCTGCGGTGTATCGCATGACGCGAGTCAGCAACGATGGTCCTGTTGGAAGCGCGTTCCGCCTTAACGGCCGCGGGTGGGGGCCACGCCCATTGACGGGTCAGGGTGCCCCGTTTTCAAACTCTGACGGGCTTAGCACCAACTTCGTTTCCGTCGACAGCCAGTCGGATTTCTTTGATTCCGACGTGCGTGCCCAGGATGTCGATGCGGCAGACATGAACCGCGACGGTGGCATGGATATCATCGTGATTGGTGACGCCGGTGGTGGAACCACTTACAATATCCTTACGGGCACTGGCGGGCGAATCGTCATTGGCTCAAATGCGTTGCGCAACGGAGAGCCCGGCACATGGGTGGAAACGCAGAATGCCTCCCTGGGTGTTGATTTCACCATCAGCGGCACGGCAATTCGCGCCATTGACATTGATAACGACTCGGACCCGGACCTCATCGCTGGCACATCGGATGGCCTGCGCCTCTTTGTGAACCAGAGGATTTCCGCTGCGGTGCCCCCGAACTTGGAATCGGCGTCGGATGCTCCGCTTTTCCTCGATGCGACACACACCTTCATTCCCACTCAGTGGGGCTCGGCGTCCGACCCGACGTTCCCGGCGAATTTCGGATCCAGCGGCTCCACAACCGCGGTTGATTCCGGCGACATCGACCGCGATGGGCGGGTTGACCTGGTGCTCGGCGGTGGAGCGGTGTTCAGCGCCATCGGTGATCGGACCTTTGTGCTCAAGAATCGCGGCCCGAATATCCCCGGTTCGCCCTACTTCCTGCCGACAACGCTCGGCAATCCCGCGCCGCGACTGGCAACGGAAGGATATTCGCCCGGTGATACCGACGGCACGGCGTTGGATAATGTGAATCGTCCGACCTCGGGTCTGTACATGTTCGACATGGACGGCGACGGCGATCTCGACATCTTCCAAACGAACTTCGGCCAGTCATCCAACTTCTTCGTGAACAAGGATGCACGCGACCCGAACCTGTTTGAAGCCACAACGACTCCGCTCCTGGAGGGGCGTGGCATCAAGTACTACAACTCGATGACCGAGTATGACATCCTGGAAACGCGGCAGCAGCAGCCGAGCGCCAATGCCGATGGGTTCCCGGCCACCGTGCTCGCGAACACCCTGCTGGGTGATGGCATCTTCGAGCGTGCCAAGACTGAACTGCTCGACGTTGAACTGCTGCCGGACCTTGGCGGTCCTGGAAACCGGATCTTCACGCGGTCTGCGGCCCTTGGTGACGTGGACGGGGACGGACGCGTTGACATGTTGCTCTGCAACGGCATCACGAACGGCGGCGCGCAGAACGTGTTGTTGATGAATCGCCAGCAAAATTCGGCGCTCATCTATTCTGTCAGCTTCCTTGATGAGTCCGCTTCCCGCCTGCCACAGACCGTGTTGCCCGGCGGCGAGACGGGAACGCCGTTTGATGACACCTACAGCGCGGCGTTTGTTGACGTCGACAATGACGGCGACCAGGACTTGATCGTTGGCAATGCAGCGGCAACGTCGTCCGGGTCCGCGGGACCGGGCTTTGTGCAGGAAACAGAGTTGATGCTCAATGATGGCACGGGTGTCTTCACGCGCGTGACTGATCCGGATCGCTTCCCCATCATCCGCACGCAGGTTCGCCGCGTGGTGGTTGCGAATTTCGGCCGCAACGGCGACATGACCGAGGATCAGGACGGCAACGGCGTTGTGACGGACAAGGAAGTGATGCAGTTCAAGGCGCTTGTCCAAGCCACGGGTGCGACGGCCTATAGCGTGCCGGAAGATCGTTACAGTGTTCGCGTGACGGAAACGGTGATTGACTCGGCGAACCCGAATCGCGCCTACGTCACGCAGCGCGCGCCCCGCTTCCTCAACCTGAACAACAACTTCAGCAACGGCCAGCCGATCTACGATCCTGTGTTCGATGTTGTGTTGCTGACCGCCACCGGCGATTCGACGTATCTTTCGAATGACGGCAGCGGGTCGTTCAGCGACTACGGTCCCTTGGTCTTCGTCGACCTTGTCACATTCCCGCTGTATGACGGGGAGGTTGGTGACATCAACAACGACGGCTGGCTGGACCTTGTCTGCTCTGCGTCCGTCGGCCAGTATGAAACCTCTGCAAAGGTGATGTTGAATCTTCAAACGCAGGGGATTCCGACGTTCCGGGATATCACGCCGACGGAAATGCTTCCTCCGGTGTCGACGTTCCTGGTGACGGGCGGTGATCCGGAAACAGGCCAGCTCGATAACCTGTTGGCTTCCGAACCGCATGGCAATTCCCGCGCCCTTGAGTTGTTCGACGCGGACAACGATGGGGATTTGGACGTGTATATCGGTGAGGCAGGCCGGACGCTGGGTGCCACCTCTGTCGGTGCGATCGATGCGTTCTATGAGAATCGCCAGGTTGGTGCGGGTTATACGAGTCGCTCCGGGCTGTACAAGGGTCTGGCCCCGAACATCGGCCCGATCATCAATCCGAGCCTGTCGATCACCGGCGTTCAGCCTGCCGCAGTTGCCAAAGGCCAGACGGTTGACCTAAAGGTTTATGGCAAGAAGTTCAAGGGCGGCGCGGAACTGTCGTTCGGGCAGGGTATTTCCGTGGTGCAGGCGCCGATCGTACGTTCTGGTGAGTTGATTGAGGTGCGCGTGCGGGTTTCGGAGTCGGCTGCGCCTGGTGCAAGGCAGGTGTTTGTGTTCAACCCCGATGGCGAGACTGCCGTCAGTTCGCCGTTGGCGTTGCAGGTTGGCGTGCTGGTGGACAATCCGTCCGGTGGCAAGACAGACGTGCAAGATTGGTCGCTTTTCCAATGATGAGGATGGAGTCATGAAAAAGAACGTTGCGGGACATCTGCTGGCGCCGGGTCTCTGCGTTTTCCTCGCAGGCGTCTCCAGCATTGGATATGCTGAGAAGAAACTTCTGGTGGAGGGTGAAATCGCGCCTGCGACTTCGGCCCAGCCCCATCCGAAGATGACGTCGGAGTTTTATTATCTGACGCAGAGCCTGAAATCCGTCACGCGGGAGCAACGGTCCGCGTACACGGCCGGCCTTGTGGATGGAAATCCGAATGGAATGTGCCGGCTGAAGGGGGATCAAAGGGACGTCATTGAAACCTACGTCTGGCTGGAGCGCTGGGATGAATCCGTCCGCAAGGCTGTGGCAAAGGCGGGAGCGGAAATAACGGGAGAGGACGAGGCGCGTTACCTGATTCAGGCTTGGATTCCACTCGACTCGTTGGAGCAGGTTGCCGCGATTCCGGGTGTTCGCCAACTGCGACGTCCCACTTACGGTGTCACCGCGTCCGGGACTGTGCAGACCGAGGGCGATACCAACCTGAACACGAATTTCGTCCGAAGCATTGGTCGGTTGAATGGCAATGGGATCGATGTAGGTGTTATTTCACGCGGGCTTTTCAACATCCAGCTTCCCTATTCAAGCCTCCCCGCGGATCAGGGCCAGTCTGCCCCTGCTGAAGAAGGTGCGGATGCAGACCTGCGCGTTGCGACGGGCAACCTGCCAGCGTATGCGGGGAATCCAAATGACCCGAATGATACTGCGGACAAGCGCAAGTCGGGGTACTTGGGAAATGTGAAGCTGTTTCCGCAGACGTTGGCGGTGCATGATGTGCAGGCGGATCCCGATCCGGAAACGGGGCTGGCGACGCTTGAAACAACGCCGCTGGCGGAGGGCGGTGCCATCCTTGAGACAATTTACGACATCGCTCCGGGAGCGCGTTTGTTCTATGCCGACGGATCGACCGATGTCGACTTGCACACGGCCCGCAATTTCCTGCGCGGCCAGGGTGTGGACATCATCGTCGATGACGTGATTTTCTACGGCTCCGGTCGTTTCGACGGAACAAGTGTCATCTCCCGCGAGGCGCAGTCCCTCGTCCTGAACAACGACATCGTCTATGTGGTTCCCTCGGGCAACTTTACGGTGCCGAATTCAACCTCGACCCTGGGGCTGTCTGTTTCCGCCACGCGGTTCCCGATCTTCGTGAATGGGCAGTTTTCCCCGCGACAGGGAGCGACAAACACGAAGTTCCACAACTTCGCCAGCGCAAGCAATCCGACGATCCGTGATGAAAGCCTTACCATCAGCAGCCAGGAAGGCTTTATCGATGTTATCCTTGTGTGGGACGACAACTGGGACGACACGCTTCCCCGCGCTTCCGATGACCTTGATCTGTACCTGCTGAATCAGGGAAGCATGAACATCAATCAGGCGGTCGCGTCCTCGACGGACCTGCAAAATGGATCCGGACGGCCGATTGAGCGGATCACGGCGGCGCTGCCATTCTCCTCGGTCCCGTATTCGCTGGTGATCAGCCGCAAGGATACCACCAACAGCGCACCAACGCTGTTCTCGTTGGTGATCCTTCGGGGCACCGTTGATAGCAGCGACGTCAAGTACCTGACGCATGGGATTCCCGGCAACAATGCCGATGCCCTTCCGCCGGTGATCTCCGTTGGCGCCATCGATGCGGTGCGCGGCATCACCAACGTTTCACCGGAGTCCGTGCCCGGCATCAATCCCGGCCCGGGGCGATCGCTGAAGAATGATTTCGTGAAGTGGTACACGACCCAGGATACTCCGGCTGTGGTGAGTTATTCCAACACGGATTCGGTTTCAACGCAGTTGTCTTCGATGAGGCGGTTCATCGGGACGTCGGCAGCGGCGGCTCACATCGGCGGGTTGGTTGCGCTGCTTCGCCATGGTTTTCGGCAGGTGCCTTCCTACGACTACTATAACCTGCTGCGGGATCCAAGCTTCGATCCCTCGTTCCCATTCCCAACGGCAACACAGCTTCTTGTGAGTGAGCTTTCAATCTACAAGAACCCGCCGAAGTACTACCGCGTAAACGGCTATGACGCGTATGTGAACTTTGCCCAGAACCTTTCCCGTGCCGCGCGGAACGCCTACATCAAGACCTATGGCGAGGACCTGCCGTGGCAGTCCAGCGGCCCCATCGACGATTTCAACCAGCCCAAGTTCATGGAAACACCGCAGGGTATCGCGCTGTCGCCCGATGGAAAGCAGGATGTCTTCGGGTTCTGGCAGACGGATCTGCTGGCGTTGCCGGACGGCGATGGCGGAACAACGACGGAACTTCGCACCGACCGCATCTATGCATTGAAGGTGCGCATCGGAACCGACGAGCAGAACCCGCTTCTCGTTCCCGATTTCCGCATTCGCCTGACCACAGGTGGCAGTGATGAGTCCGCGCTCCTTGTGGTCGCCGGCGAGAATGCCAATGCGGCCAACACACCGAACAGCATCGGCGGCAAGGAATACACCCTGTACTACCGGCCTTCCAATGAGGAAGTTGCCAAGCAGGGGGTTCGTTTCGCCTTCGACCTGATCCACTTTGATCCGAAGGACAATTCCAACGCGACGCTGTATATACAGGATGTCACGTTCACCGAGCTTGAAGCACGCTGATTTTTTCGGCGACAGTGCTTGATTTGTACGGCGTCCCTGCGAGGGGACGCCGTAGTTTTTTTCCATGACAGGGCTGCATTCTCCCATCCAAGGCGCATCGCTGATCGACCCGTCCTTTCCTTCGGCGGTCGGTGACATTCTTGCGCGCGCGAAGCTGGGCATGCGCTTTCATTGGCGTGGCAAGTTGGAGCTTTGCGAGCACATTCCCCGCGTGGGGATCATTGGCACGCGGGCGCCTTCGCCCGCCGCGGAGGAAGCCATGGAGTCGCTCGCTGCCAACCTTGCAAGGGATGGAGCCGCCATCGTCAGCGGTGCGGCGCTCGGAATCGATTTGGCCGCGCACCGTGGCGCGTTGAAAGCTGGCGGGGCGACCATCGCCTGTGTCCCGTTCGGCCTTGAAACAACGGACCTGGCAACCTGGCGTGGTGGCCTGCTTGATCCCTCATCCAGGCATGTGCTTGCGATTTCGGCATTTCCCCAGCAGCAACAGGTGACGACGAGGACTCCGGTGCTTCGCAACCGCCTCATCGCAGCATTGTCGCAGGTGATCGTCATCGGGGAAGCAGGTGTGAAAAGCGGCACCCATCATTGCCGGCGCTTTGCAGAGGGACTGGGGGTTCCGATGTTCTTCCTCGCGGGGTTCGATGCTGGCGACAAGGGATTGATCGCAGCGCAGCAAGCCTGGTCGCGCCGGGGCGCGACTCCGTTTTCGGCGGACGATGTCAGTTGTCCTGCCTTCCTCGAATGCATCCTGCATGCCGCCGCGATCTTTGCGGGA
Source organism: Candidatus Sumerlaeota bacterium (assembly GCA_020848155.1). Classification (GTDB taxonomy): domain Bacteria; phylum Sumerlaeota; class Sumerlaeia; order SLMS01; family SLMS01; genus JADZDZ01. Next base: position 67,553 of record JADLAR010000024.1, on the reverse strand, counting down.
CAGGAAGCGGCGGCGCGTTCTGCGCAGCTTCGCCTCTTCCCGCAACCGCCATCATGAACGCCGCGTCCCGCATAGCCACAGTCGCCCTGAACCGTCCGCTGGCGACGCCGTTGTCGTACACGGTTCCCGATGCGCTCGCGCAGGAAATCATGCCCGGTCGCCTTGTTGAGGTCCCGCTTGGGCCACGCCGCGAGATTGGATGCGTGGTGGAGTATCCCTCGACGATACCCGAAGACACGACCTTCCGCATGCGGCCAATTGTGCGGGTCGTATCGCCGGGCTACGTCATCGAACGCGAGGTTTTTCAACTGGCACGATGGGTGGCGGATTATTACATGTGCCCGCTTGGGGAATCGCTGGCCTCGGCTTCAATGATCGGCTTCTCCGATCTTGCGTGGAAGGCGCGGGCGCAATATCGCCTGGCGCAGGACTGGAGCGGTGGGAAGCTCACCAAGCGGCAGCGCGAGGTGGCGACGCTCATAGGCGAATCCATTTTTGCGGAAAGCCGTCCACTGGCCGTGCTGGCGAAGCTTTCCGGTGCAACGCCCGCGCTCCTGAAAAAGCTGGTCGAGACGAAGGTGCTGGTGCAGGATGTCGAGGCGCTTCCGGCGCCGTTCAAACTGCCCGCGCCGGATGTTCCACTGGAGCTTTTCGACGAGCAGCGCGTCGCGTTTTCCGCCGTTGAGGGCGCCCGCGTTGCCGGCGCTTTCGGAGTGTTCCTGCTTCATGGGGTGACGGGCAGTGGCAAGACGGAAGTCTACCTGCGACTCATAGACCGTGTCCTGAAGGATGGAGGCAGTGCGCTGTGCCTCGTTCCGGAGATCGCCCTGACACCGCAGACTGTTGAGCGCTTCGAGCGTCGCTTCCAGCAGGAGATCGGTGTCTTCCATTCCCAGCTTTCCCGCCGGGAAAAATTCCTGCTTCACGAGAAGATTCGTCGGGGTGTCATCCGCATCGTGATTGGCGCGCGCTCGGCAGTCTTCTCGCCACTGCCGAAGCTGGGAATCATCATCATCGATGAGGAGCACGATTCCAGTTACAAGCAGGGCGAGACGCCACGTTACCATGCGCGTGATGTTGCCATCATGCGCGCGAGTCGGCTCAAGATTCCCATCGTCCTCGGCAGCGCCACGCCCAGCTTCGAATCGTTCGACAACGCGCTGAAGGGGAAGTATGTGCATCTGAAGCTGACGGCGCGGCCTGCCGGACTGCAAATGCCGTGCGTGCAGATCGTGGCCATGGGTGGTGCGGGGGCGATGACGACTCCTGACGCGGGGATGCTGTCCCCGCAGCTTCGCGATGCGATCAGCGAGCGCCTGGCAAAGGGGGAGCAGTCATTGCTGTTCCTCAATCGGCGGGGATTTTCAAACTTCCTAATGTGCCAGGCGTGCAAGTGGGTGGCGCGTTGCGCGAATGATGACATCGTCCTGACCATCCATCGAAAGTCGGGTTCGCGCAACGAGGCTGACACGGAATGGCAGCTCGACATGTTTCCCCGTCCGTTGCCAACACACGAAGCCTTTCTGAAGTGCCATTTCTGTGGGCAGCGTCATGAGTACGTGCCGAAGTGTCCTGATTGCGGCGAGGAAGGATTGGTGGCACTTGGCACGGGAACGCAGCGCGTTGAGGAGGGGCTGCGCCGCGCGTTTCCGGAGGCGAACATCCTGCGGCTCGACCAGGATACCATTGGTGGGCGCCGCGCCTTCATCGTCGCGTGGCAGAAAATGCTCAGTGGCGAGGCGCAGATCATCCTCGGCACGCAGATGCTAGCGAAGGGTCTTCACCTTGAGCGCGTGACATTGGTGGGCGTCATCCTCGCGGATGTCGGGTTGTTCATTCCGGATTTTCGCGCGGAGGAACGCACGTTCTCCCTGCTCATGCAGGTGGCGGGGCGCGCAGGGCGCACCAACATGGGGGAGGTTCTGCTGCAAACATACATGCCCCATCATCCTGCGATCCAGCTTGCATCGCAGCACAACTACGAAGCCTTCTTCGATGCGGAGATGAAGCGACGCCGCAAGGTGCGTTTCCCACCCGTGGAAAGGCTCATCGCATTGACGCTGAGCGACGAGAACCTGAATCGTTCCCAGTCGGAGGCTCGCGCGCTTGCTGCAATCATGCGCCGCCTGTCCCATCGCGACGAACTGCACGGGCCTGCCGTGCTTGGTCCGCAGCCCGCGCCGGTCGAGAAGCTGGCGGGCCGCTATCGGCAACGCATCCTGATCCGCGCCAGGCAAACCGCACCCAACGCGCGATTGCTGCGTGCGGCGCTTGCGGAATGGAAGGCGCCGTCGTCCTTGAACCTCACCATTGATGTCGATCCACAGGATTTGCTGTGAGCAAGCGACTTCCGGAATCAGTCCTCATCATTCGCATGTCTGCCATTGGTGACGTGATTCACGCGCTGCCGGCGTTGGATTTGTTGCGGCAGTTGTTGCCGCAGGCCCGCATTGGATGGCTGGTGGAGGAACTGGGTGCGCCCCTGCTGCATCATCATCCCCACATCGACAAGCTGTACGTGATCCCCCGCAAGCGTTGGCGAAGGAATTTTCGCAAGTCATTCCGATCGGAGATGGTCCCCTTCTACAGGGGCATTCGCGCGGATCAGTGGGAGGCGTCGCTGGATTTCCAGGGGATCGCGAAAAGTGGCATCGCTGCGTGGGCCTGCGGAGCCAGCCGCCGCGTTGGATTCTCAGGAGAGAACTCGCGGGAGTTGAATGCTCTTTTCAATCGCGTGCGCGTGAGGCCGGATTCCGGCGACCGGCACGTTGTGCAGCAGAATATCCGCCTGCTGGAGGGGCTGGGCCTTTCAATCCCCGATGCGCTTCCGCGCGGAACAATCCGCCTGCTTGATTCGGAAATCGCCGCCATTCGTGGTAAGCTCACCGCGGTCGGGTGGCGGGGGGAGAAGTTGCTCGCGATCAATCCCGGCGCAGGTTTCATCACGAAGCGCTGGCCGCCGGGAAATTTTGTGCAACTCGCGAAGGCTCTCATCGCGCGTTGCGGGTATCGACCAATCGTCCTGTGGGGACCGGGAGAGGAGCACTTGCGCGATGCCGTTGCAGCGGGGCTTGCTGGTCACGATGTCATCACCGCGCCACCCACCAGCGTGCGTGAGCTGGCGGTCATGGTTTCATTGTGCTCCTTTTTTGTGGGTGGCGATACAGGCCCCACGCACCTTGCAGGAATTTTCCGGGTTCCCGTGCTCTCGATTTTTGGCGCGACGGATGCGGCACGCAATTGTCCGTGGCCGTCCGCAGGGGAGAATCGCGCGGGCCAGTGGGTGCAACGGTTGGAGCTTCCGTGCATTGCCTGCCGCAAGCGCACCTGTCCCCTTGAAGGTGACGCGCATCTTGCGTGCATCCTCAAGTTCCCCGCCGAGCGTGTTCTCGAAGAAGCAGAGCCGTGGCTGAGCACCGTCTTCAGGTCGTGAGTCTCAGGCGGCTTCTTTTCCTGTCGCTGGTGATCGTGTGCACAAGCGCATGTGGGCAGCGGGCATTCAAGGTTTACGGCCGGCCTTCCGATGCGATGGGTGGGCTGAATGCGGGAACGCTGGGCCTTGTTCATGATCAGGTGCGTGCCGCAACGCGCGAAGGCGCGATCTGTGGCGGCGTCCTCGTTGTTTGCCACAAAGGGGAGGAAGTGGATCGCGTGGCCTTCGGAGTGCTGGGCGGAAAGCGGCGCAGCGGGAGGGTGGATCCTGAAACCCTCTTCGATGTGGCGTCGCTCACGAAGCCGCTGGTGGGGTTGCCTCTCGCGATCAAGCTGCAAGGGGAGACGCGGGATCCCGATGCGCGAGTTTTCATCGGGCGCCTGGCAATGCACACGTCGCTGCTCAGCGATGGAGAAGACTACGCGGAGATCAGCGCTCAATTCGCACACACTGATCGCGCAACGCACCGAAACTGGCAGGCACTATCGTCCGGGCGCATCTCAAGGCGAGGCCCGCGAAGTCCTTCCCATGAGTACAGCAATTCCAATTATGCGGTGCTTTCATACCTCAGTGGTGAACATGCATCTGATTTGGAGTCCTATCTTCACAGCAGGATCTGGAATGACGCGGGCGGATTCAGCTTCAAGCCATCGGATGATTCCAAGGTGGCGGCCAGCGGGCATGACGCGGATGGGAACCCGATCGTTGGGTCGCCTTTCGACCCGCTCGCGAGTCGCATGCTAGCAACCACGGGGTCTCTTCCCTTCCATAGCGGCCTTTTTGCAACGGCGCCTGCCATTGCGAATTTTTTTGATGGGCTTGGTGAACCTGACATTCCCGATGGGACCAAGTTGCGTGAGCTTCAGCGGTATTTTTATGGATCCAGGGTGATCGAAGGATTCACGGCAGATGGCGCAAGGATCAGCTTTGGGTCAAATGGCCTGCTTTCCCCCGGACATCCGCCGTACGCGCCCGAGGGCGCGCGTCCCGGACGCATCTACTATCAGACGGGCTACACGGGCTGCCTCCTCTGGATCGACACGCAGACGCGCACGACGGTGGTGCTGCTAACCAACGCGTCATTGACGAACGCGCAGGATGAGGCGACAAAGCTGGGGCAGGACATCATCCAAACGCTGCTGCTCGGAATGAAACGCTGATGAAGAAAAAACGCATGACGCACCTCGATGAATCAGGCGCTGCGCACATGGTGGATGTGTCGCCGAAGGATCGCACGGATCGCGTGGCGATTGCAGAGGGGATGATCCGGATGAATGCGGATGCGCGCGCTGCGTTCTTTTCGCGCGCCACCAGGAAGGGGGACGCCGTTGCCGTGGCGCGCGTGGCGGGAATCATGGCCGCGAAGAGGACGAGTGAGTTGATTCCACTTTGTCATCCACTGGCCCCCGCGTCGATCACCATGGATATCGAACCCGTGGAGAAGCCGCTGGCGGTTCGTGTTCGCGCGACGATCCGGGTAACGGATCGCACCGGGGCGGAGATGGAGGCGCTGACGGCTGTCAGCGTCGCGCTGCTCACAGTCTATGACATGCTGAAGAGCATCCAAAAGGACATGGTGATTACGAGCATCCGCCTGAGAAGGAAGAGCGGCGGGCGTTCCGGCGACCTCAGTTTTCGTTGAAGCGGATGACAGTGTTTGGTGCGCGGTCTCAGTAGTTGCGCAGGGGGAGACCAAGTTGCCGGCGCAGCGAGGACTTCATTTGGAACCCGGAAAGATACACGCCGAGTTGTCGTCGGTCCTCGGATGACTCGTCCTCATTGTGAGGGGCCCAAAGTGATGTGCAGTGCACGGTCAGGAAGTCCTGCTGTCGCATCCAATGATCGGGCTTGGCGGTCATGCGGTGCGTGAATGTGCGGCGTTCCTCGGGTTTCAGGGTAAATTGTTCACGCTTCCCATCGGGCCAGATGATGGTGACTCCGGTTGGCGATGATTTTCGATAGAGGGAGAATGAAACCTCATCAATGTCGGAGTTGACGGGGGTGCGCCATTGCGTTCCTGTCCACAGTTCGATGGTGCCTCCTTCGCCAAGGCCCTTCACGCGGGGGAGGTTTCCCGGATCAACATCGCTGAAATGCGTGGTGGCTGTGAAGATGGCGGCGGCGCCAAGCACCAGCAGGATTCGCCGACCTCCCCAGCTTTCCACCTCCTCGCCAACGCGGCAGCGTGCCTTTCGGCACAGGCCGACGATGGCTCCGGCGCTCATCCACGCGGACAGCTCCACGACGCGTATATACGGAAGGTATTGCGCGATGCTGATCGTCATCAGCCCGATGAAGCTGAGTCCCACGGCGACCAGGATGGTTCGCGACGGTGGGTCGAAGAGCAGGCGGGCCTTGCGAAATTCCAAGGCGACGCCGACAACGCCGGCAAGCAGCGCAACCGGCATGAACGGGCCGCATTCGATAAGCGTTTGCAGCCAGAGCGAGTGCGAATCGACGTGATCCATCTGTGACCAGCGATAGAACGGCGTGATCATCCACTCATAAACCTGATAGTGCATTCCAAGGCCGATGCCGAATGGGTGTTCCCTGAGGAAGAGGAGGCCGGTGACGTAGTAGTTCGCGCGATCATCGGTGCGCAGCAAGTGCACGAGCCGATTCACCAACACGTCGCCGCCGGCGAACACCGCGATGATTGCGACAAGGCCGGCGAGGACGAATGCCATCGCGATTTTTTTCTTCATGCCGGGGAAGGTGCCAAGCGCGTAGACAGCTCCGCAGAAGGCGGCGACGATGAATCCCAGCCAGGCGGCGCGGGCGGCCGTCAGCACCAGCGTGACCAGTACGATTCCCAGCGCGGCGCAAAGGGCGGCGTTTCGTTTCGTGCGCCCCTTGGACCACCACAGCAGCAACCCCGGCCACATCATGACGATCCACTGGCCGAACCAGCCGGGGTGGCCCGCAAGGCCCTGAAGGCGATTTGCCTGTAGGGGATCGGGGTTCACGCGCCGGATTTGTTCCAGCGTCAGGAGACCCTTCCAGTCCAGCAAACCCATCACACAGGCGGCGCACAGGCTGATGGCGCCCAGCTTGAGCCATCGTGCGATCACCAGGGGGTTCGCACGGCGCGCAACAATCACTGCCAGCGCGAACGATGTCGCCCAGTTCCAGAGGGACTTGACGGGCCATTCCACCGAGGTCGTTGGTCCGAAAAATGTCCACTGGAGGAAGTCGAGGAATGGGCCACGGTAGTAGGGCATCGTGTGCTCCTTGAAAAGCAGCGTCACGAATCCGGGAATGGCGGCGGCCGCCAGCAGGCACAGCAACCCCGACAGGTAGAACGGCCACAGCCCCCAATGGACGCGCATCCCGTTCGATTCCGCGCGCCCACCCTCGGTCATGTCGATGATGGGCTTTCCATGGAGGCGAAGCTCCCCGGCGATCATGCCAACGGCGATGGTTTCCAGGACCCCAAGCATGTGGGTGTTGAACTGATCAGTCAGGAAAAGCGGGCCCATCAGTGCCAGGGCGTACAGCCCCCAGACGGGATTTATGACGGAAATGAGGAACGCGACAAGGTGCGTGACGCGCCCCTCCATGGTGCCGCCCGTTGTGATCCACAGCAGGAACACGATGCCGCAAATGAGACCACAGGTGCGCACGAATCCGGCCAGCGGGGCGGTGGACGCACCCGGGGATTCCACATCGCGAAACGGTGCCGAAATCAGGCGATGATCGGGGTTGGATGCCAGGGACATGAGTGTGCTCCAATTTGCGCCGAGTCCACGCCATCGCGTCAAGCAACACGGCTGGCAAGGCCCCGCAGGGAGACCCCGAATGGGCAAAATTGCTTGCCCTTCGCCTTCCCATTTTTCATGGTCGCAGCGCTTTACAAACCAAATTTACGGAGTAAAACCGTCATGAAGAAGAAACTTCTCGGAGTTGTTGGCGCTGCTGCGCTGGCTGTCACTCTGTCTGGCTGCCTCAGCGTTCCTGTCATGCCCCCATATGGTATCGTGTACACGGATTACAAGGCCCCGCTCGACTTCGACCAGGAGAAGAGCCCTGTCGGTGAGCGTTCCGGCTCAGCCGAGACAATGTCCATCGTCGGCCTTGTCGCCATGGGTGACGCCTCCATCCAGACGGCCGCGGAAGACGGCAACATCAAGACCATCTACGGCGCTGATTACGAATACTTCAACGTGCTCGGAATCTACCAGACGTACAAGACAGTCGTCCACGGGGAGTGAAACACATGTCTCATTCGCGACACCTCCTTTCCGGCAGGTGCGTGAGAGGATTGATGCTGTCGGTCCTGCTTTTGGGAGCGCTCAGCCTTTCCGGATGTTATGGCCGTTTTGGGCTTCTGAATGGAGTTCTCAGCAGCGCGGGACTTCACAGGGCGCCCGTGGTGCCGCCCCCGGGGTTGATCTACACCTCGTACAAGGCACCGCTTGACTACGACTTCACCAACGATGGGGTCGGGACAACGGTCTCTGATGAGGTTGGCAGCGAAGAAGCCAACACTCATTTCATCCGCATTCCTTTCATCAACCTGTCCTTCGCCTGGGGCGATGCCGGCATCGAAACAGCCCAGGAAAAACTGAAGACGTCCGACTACGCGGACTATGAGTTCTTCACGGTCCTGACGATCTATTCGAACTTCGCAGTTCACGCCTACGGCGAACGCTAGGCGCATCGGGTTTCGCTCGGAGTGAACCGCCCCCTTCCAACAGGAGGGGGCGGTTTCTTTTTGCTGCTCCGATGCACGGCTCTCCGCAAACCCAGTTGCACAATGCGCCCGCCCGACGCTCTTGTTTCTCCATGAATTGCTTCCGTCGCATGTGCCATGTCCTGTTCCTGCTTCTGGCGATTCTATGCCGTGCGCAATTTGCCGCAGCGCAGGACGAAGCGACCTCCGCGACGCTCACATCCCGCGGCCTTTTTCGCATCGGCTACCTGCGCAGGGAGGAAACCGGGCACCCCGGCGAGGGTGCGCTGGATGACTTGAAGAAGTACCTGCTCGCAAATCACACAATTGATTCGGCACTGCGCGCAGAGGGGCACAGCGGCATCGGCATCTTTCCCTGCGACGGACCGGCGGACATGTTGCGCCGCCTGAATGCACGGGAATTCGACGTTGCTTTCACCCCGGCCAGCCTCTACCTGCAACAGCAGTCCGGCTACACTGCGATCCTGATGGCGCGCCGCCCGGGCGATACCTTCAGCGCAACGAACACCGTCCTGCGCTACGGTGTCGTGATCGTCAGTCCCCGCAGTCCGCTTTTCTCAAAGGACAAGATCCAGGCGGAGGACATCCGGTCGGCACTCCATTCCGGTCGTCCCATTGGTGTCGTCAGCACCCAGAGCGCGGCGGGATTCTATGCGCCCCTGCTGACGCTGGCGGTGCAGTACAAGGCGGATCCCATCAGCCCGGGGCTCACCTACTATGAAACGTCGGAGGAGGTCGTGAAGGCTGTCGTGTCGGGCCTTGTCGACATTGGTGCGTGCGAGGACGATGCAATTGACCGTGTGCTGAAGTCGGCGGGCCTCGATGCGCAAAAATCGAGGATGCTGCGCGTCATTGTTCGCACCGACCCGACACCGACGGACCCGATCGTCGTCAAGTCCTCGCTTGCAGAGCGAAACAATCCCCTTGTTCGGGCATTGGCTGCGGGTATTCGCGACTTCTTTGTCGCCCAGCGCTCGGATGTGCAATACGTGCCGACGGATGATCGCGAGTACGGGCGGCTTGAGCAAATGTTGAAGGAGTTCAATCTTCGCTTCGGCCAATTGAATCCGTGAAGGTGGAGAAGCGCACCGTTCCCCGGTGGCCCATCGTGCTCGCCACGGGAGTCATCATCGCGGCGCTGGGCACGCTGGCGTGGTTGCGCGAGCAACTGATCGACAGCGAAAAGTCCGTCATTCGCAGCGCGGTCCAGCGCTTCGAGGTCACGAATGTGCTGGGGCGGCCGGAGTCGTCATCGCTCATCTTCGGTGAGATTGAAACGCAGGCGCGCGTTTCCGAAGGAAGTGCGATCCGGGACCTTTGCGTGACGAAGCGCATGATTGATGGCACGGAGATCACCGTGTACCCGTACTACGCGGACCTCCTTGATCCGAATTGGCGCACTGCGCGGCCGTGGACGCGGCTTGCGGTCGGGGCCGAACCGCAGGTGCAGGGCTACCTGTATATACAGACGAACAACTCCACGCTGAAGGCGGTGAATGCCGTGATCGCGCTGTTGTCCGTGGTGCTTGCGGGTGGCTTCGCGGTGCTTGTGATTCGCCAGCGCGGGAAGGAGGAGGAGTTGGGGCGTTCGCTTCTGGAGCTGGAATCGAGCAAGGCACAGATGATTCATCTGGAGCGGCTCGCGCTGGCAGGCCAGCTTTCCGCGAATGTCTTCCATGACATCAAGAAGCCCGTGTTGAACATCAAGAATGAAGTGATGGATTCACTGGAGGGCGCGCCCACGCCGCCGGAGGAGGTTTATCGCGCCATCCGTGCGCAGACAGAACTGTTCCTTCAGATGCTGCGCGACCTGGGCATGGAGACGTTCGTGAACGCCAGCGCGCAATCAGCGGAATGGTGCGACATTGTGGATGCGGTGGATCGTTCGCTGCGCCTCGTGAAGTACGAGCAGGGAAGCGTTGCGGTTGATGTGACGTTTGAGAAGGGCCATGAGTTTTTCATCCAAACCCAGCCACACAAACTTGTGCAGATTTTCAGCAACCTGATCCTGAATGCCTATCAGGCGATGGGAAATTCTGGGCGGTTGCGCGTGCTGGGACGAATTGCTGAGGCGGAGCGCAGGATGGTTGTCACTGTGGAGGATTCCGGCCCCGGGATACCCGCGGCGAAGCGCGAGGAGGTTTTCAAGCCCTTCCTGACAAGCCGCGCGTCAAGCGGAGGCAGTGGCCTTGGCCTCTACATTTGCCGCACGATCATCGCCGACCTTGGCGGTTCCATTGTCGTTGATGAAGCGCCGGAGTTGGGCGGCACCCGTTTCACCATCAAGCTACCGATGGCGCACGAGCGCGCTTCACGTGAGGTGCGGCGCGACGCATCATGAGAAGCAAAAACAGCTACGAGACACCGACACCCAAGGTTTTCTCCGCAGGCCAGCGAAAGTACAATCCCCTGCTGGCGGCGGAGGACACGAACCACGTCTTTGAGGCCTTCCTGCGCCGCAGGAAACTTCATCGCGTCAGGATTGCAGACAGAATTCCTCCAGCGGGCAGGAGCAATCATGACGGGCGGGGAAAAGATGTCTTTCTCTTCATCCTGATCGGCGCCGCGCTCTCCACCGTGACGTGTTTCATTGCGTATCCCATGATAATCATTTGCGGCATGACGATCAACATACGCGCCCGCATCTCATACAACCGCCTTCCGTCACGCCTCACCAATGTTTTCTCGTTCAAGGGATATGCGGATGCTCCGGCTCTCGATCTCGTGCAGGCGGGATTGAAGGGAAGCACGCTTGTGGAGGCTCTCTTTCTGGAGGGCTGTCATCTCCATCATTCCGTCCTCAAGTACGTTTACGGCGCCGTCGCGGCGGGCGTGGTGCTGTTTCTTGCATACGCTTCCTGGCCTTTCCCGCCCGTTGGCTGGCTGCTGCTGATAGCGGCGGGGATGACGGCGTGGCGTGGATGGTACATCATCACCGAACGGAAGGCGATCACGGTCGCGCGGCAAATGATCCTGCCGCGTTTGCTGCATTGGGCATCGTCAACGCCGCTTCAGGGGGTTCTCACCTACATGAGGATCGCGGCTCCACGAATCCTCGTTTCCTTGTTGTTTTACGTGGTCGTCAATTTGGGAGTTATCATTCTTCTCATTGTTTCAATGGAGTTGATTGGCAGTTTCACCAACGCTCACAATGTGAGGAACTACGAGACATTCTTCATCATTCTGGGGTCGGTGGCGTTGTTTGCCGTCTGCGCCCTTTCCTTTGTGGGCGCTGGGAAGCGGGCGGAAAAGGCGCGCGCCCGCATGGACTTTTGCCTCTCCGTTGCCGATGATGCCTTTGAGAATTTCGTGCTTACGCGCATCCTGGATGACCCGGATGCCAGGCGCCTTGCGGGAGAATTGAATCTTGGCCCGAAAGTCATTGACCAAGTCCGCAACCAGGAATGGAAGTTTTTGTGGAAGCGCATGTGATTGACCCGTCGGAAGACAAACCAGAAGCTTGAGGTTGAATCTCCACATGAAAACAACAGCACAAGGCTCCATGGTTGAACGCGAATTGTGGCCGCATTTCTCGCCGTTCATGAGGCGTTTGGACCCCCGCTTGGCGGCAGAGGACACGAACTGCTTGTTCGAGGCGTTCCGTCGAAAGCGGGAGGTCTATTCCTCGCGCAGGTGTTCGCTGAAGGTGAATCTTCCCCTAATGATCGCCGTTGATTTGATCTTCGTGGTTCTCACGGGGCTGCTCGCCATATTTTACGGTGGCAAGGCGATCGTCATGATGCTGTTCCTGGCCTTGATCGGCGCCGTGATCTGGCTCTTGTTCTCGATGATCTTTGGCGTTGGCGGGCCGGCCTCGGTTTTTGTTCCTTCCCTCGCCCTCGGGCTGTTCGGTGAGCGCGTCACCGCCTCGAAGCAGGTTCTCTTCGACCTGTATCTTGCGGGAATCACCGGGCGTGATATCGTGGAGGCCATGTACCTTGAGCAGCGCCGGGGCACGCTTGTGAACGTTGTCGTCACCGTCCTGATGGCCATTGGATTTCAGGGGTTGATATACCTGCTTGCTTCAGTTGTTGATTCAAAGAACTTCTCGGTCCCCATCACCAGCTTCTTTGTCCTCCTGGCGGGGTGGCAGGCCTACGAGTTCTTCTTTGTCGCGGCACGAAGCCTGAAGATTCAGGCACTCATGATTCCGAGAACACGCGCCGATCGCCAGGCACTCTTTCTCAAGTTTGAATCGTTGGGCGGTCGCATGGGCAGGGATGTTGGCAGGCTATTGGGAGGTGCTGTACTTGGTGCCATAATATTTGTTGGTTGCGGCCTCGTCATCGGGTTGTTGCTGGCCGTTTTCACGGAGGCCTATGACTTTGCCAAAGCCAACAGGACAAGCTCGCCGCTGCTGAGCTACCTTGCCGTCCACGCCCCGGTCTTCTCGTATTTCCTGGCGATGATCATCGTGCTCACATGTTTGCATCTCTTCCGCCCTTTTTTGGATCAAAGGTTGGAGGCGAAATTTCAAAGGCAGTTTGATGATGCAGCGGAACGTTTCGATGCGATCCTGCGGGCACACGCGTGCCAGGATGAGGAAACCGGCGCCTTCGGCTGGTCGATTTACCTACAGCGCAAGGCGTATCGGGAACAATATGGCGTTGTGGCGCCACGATCCATGCCGGAACTTGCGCCGGGAGGGGTCCCGGTTCCGCCTCCGTCGCAAATCCCCCCGGCGGGGTTGCCGTAATCGGACGCTTGACACTACCGGGAACCGCCCGTGAAATCGGGCCTTCCCATGACTGCTCCCACGCCTTCCACTGACGCCACGCCCCTTCTGCAAGTGAAGGATTTGCGCACCTATTTTTACAGCAGCGATGCGGTTGCCAAGGCCGTGGACGGGGTTTCCTTCGCAGTCAGCCAGCGGAAGACGCTTGGCATCGTCGGGGAATCGGGCTGCGGCAAGTCCATCACGTCGCTTTCCATCATGGGGCTTGTTGCAAAGCCCGCGGGGAAGATCGTGAGCGGCGAGATCCTGTTTGGTGGGCGTGATTTGGTGAAAATGAACGAGCGTGAGATGCGCGCCGTTCGTGGCAACAAGATCTCCATGATTTTCCAGGAGCCGATGACGTCGCTGAACCCGGTGTTCACCGTGGGCGACCAGATCGGCGAAGTATTTCGCATCCATCGTGGCATGTCGCGCAAGGCGGCACTTCAGGAATCCATCCGCATGTTGGAGTTGGTGAAGATTCCCGCAGCGAAGCAGCGCGTCCATGACTACCCCCATCAGATGTCGGGCGGCATGCGCCAGCGCGTGATGATTGCCATGGCGCTGTCCTGCAACCCGGACCTGTTGATCGCGGATGAACCGACGACGGCGCTGGACGTGACGGTGCAGGCGCAGATCCTGGACCTGATGGCGAACCTGAAGGAGACGTATGGTTCCTCCGTGATGATGATCACGCATGACCTTGGCGTGATTGCTGAAATCAGTGATGATGTTGCCGTGATGTACGCCGGCCAGGTGGTTGAATATTCGAAAACCGACGACGTGTTTGAATCGCCTCTTCATCCCTATACGATCGGGCTTCTGAATTCCCGGCCCCGCACGTCGGATTCCGTGACGCATCATCGGTTGCAGCCGATCCTTGGTTCCGTGCCCAGCCCCCTCCGCCACCCCAGCGGCTGCCGGTTTCACCCACGTTGCCCCTTCGCGACGGAGGAATGCCGGCGCGACATGCCGGAAATGCGGGAGATCCTTGCCGGGCATCAGGTCCGCTGCCATTGGGCGGAACAGATCATGGATGGGAAGATTGAGCGCCATTCGGTGGAAGTTCGCAGCGCCGGGTAACCTCCCACCGGTCCTTTGTTCGGGTCTTTTCCTCCTTGCGGGCCGTGCACCAAACCGTCAGTATGGCTCTCCCATGGGGTCTCTCGCCAATAGGCTGTGGTTCCTTGCGCTCGCGGCGTTTACGCTGGCGGCGCTGGTTGGGCCTGCTCCGGCCCAGCCGAACCTGTTTGCCCGCCCCGGCGAACTCAACCCGAACAGCTTTCCGAAGATCACCTACTCCGCTGATGGCAGGACGGCTGCCGTTGTCTATACACCAGGTCAGGGACGGGACTGTTCGGTTGCGGTGTTCGATGTGGAGTCGCGCAGGCTCAGGAAGAGTCTGGCCGTTGAAAGCCCGGAAGTCGTTGGGCTGGCCATCTCCCCGAATGGCGCACAGGTGGCCGCCGCGGGCACCAGCGATGTGCAACTTCTGGGTGTTGAGGGGAATCGATCGCCCCGCAGCGTTGCAGCAGGACGTGGCCCCATGCTCGCGCTGGCCTATTCTCCCAATGCACAATACATCGCCGCATCCGCCAGCGACAGCAGTGTGGCGATTTACAGCGCGGAGAGCGGACGCACCATGGCGGTCTTTACGGATCATGGCCTTCCCGTCCGCGCGCTGGCATTCACGCATGACAACATGACACTGCTTGCGGGAAGCGACGATCAGTCAATCAGCCTTTACGACGTGCAGGGCGGTCGATCACTTCGCACACTTCGCGGGCACAGGGGCCCCGTGCGGGCCATCGTTGCGTCTCCCGTTGATCGTGAATTTGTCAGCGCGGGTGATGATCGTGAATTGATCATGTGGCACGAATGGCGGAAAAGTGCGGTTCGTGAATTGGACGGATTGCAGGATGAGGTGCAGGCGCTGGCTTATTCGCCCGACGGGCGTTACCTGCTTTCGGGTGATGGCCGGAACCGCATCATCCTGTGGCATGCGCCCTCGGGAACGCGCGCCGGCATGATGACGGCGGATGATCCCATCGCGGAGCTTCGTTTTGGTGCGGATGGAAAAACGTTCCTTAGCGCTGCGCCGGATGCCTCGTTCAGGGTTTGGGACGTGCTGACGCGCAAGTCGCTCCAAGCAGGAAGTTTTGCCCGCGCCGGCGGCGGCCTGCTGTCTCTGTAGGCTTGCGCCAAGGCCCGGCCAGCCTGCTCCATGGGCGGGGCATCCAGGTGAAGCCAGGCATGGGTCTGGATATTGCATCCATGCCTCCATTCCCAATAACACACCCCATTTCCGGAGAGCTTGACTCATGTTCGTCGCCGATAACTACACCGCCGCCACCCTGTTTCGCCGTCGCGAAATGGAGGCGGTCAATATTTCGAAGGGTGGAAAGAAAATCCCGCACCCCGCCCTCCGCGCGCCGCGCATCTTCGCGGATACGGCAACCTTCAACGACATCAAGCCGTTGTTTGAGGCGGGCATCATCAATGGCCTGACCACGAACCCCACGCTGCTGAAGAAGGCGGGTGCCAAGAGCTGGGATGAAGCGAAGAAGATCATGAAGAACCTTTGTGACTACCTGAATCCCCACCCGGTGTCGTTGGAACTGACGGAGCTGACCTTCGACAAGATGGTGACGCAGGCGGAGGAGCTTCGCAAACTGGGGGAAAATTCCGTCATCAAGGTTCCCGTCGGTGGCTACACGGCAATCGACAAGGCGCTCGATCCGCACACGGGCCTGAAGGTGCTGCGTGCATTGTGGGAACGTGACATCCGCACAAACGCGACACTCATTTTCAATTCGACCCAGGCTTACTGGGCGGCGCAGGCAGGCGCGACGTATGTTTCGCCGTTCCTCGGCAGGCTTGCGGATTATGCGTACAAGAATGACAACCCGGAACGCGAGCCGGGCAACTCGCTGTATCGCATCGACGATCACAAGAATGCGAAGGGCGACCAGAACGTTTCCAACACGGAATACGTCGCCAGCGGCGGTGCGCGGAAGGACATCGGCATTCGCCTGATTCGCGAGATCGCCCAGATCTTCGCGAACTACGACATCAAGACGGAGATCCTGGCCGCAAGCTTCCGCAACTTTGCACAGGTATCCGAGGCATTGCAGGCGGGCGCGGACATTCTCACGGTGCCGAGCGACATCCTCATGAAGGTGGCCGACCACCCACTCAGCGATGCAGGCATGGCGAGCTTTGTTGAGGATTCAAAGGCGTTCACGGGATGATTCAGGCGCGGTTTCCGCAGGTGCGTTCGATCAGGGGCCGGCAAATTCGCCGGCCCTTTTTTTGTTCGCATTTGGTGTCGTGCTGCGGTCAAAAAACCTTGAAGCAATCGGTGGCCTTCACCTGCCCCGCCTTGATCAGTTTCAAGTCCTCCATCTGCTGCACGATCTTCGCCCATCGCTCCGTCGTCATTTTTCCGACGGTTTCCTTCGTCGCGCCATCGGCGTAGACCATCGGTTGCATTTCCTTCACGCCGAAATTCAGAATCTCCATGCTGAGTTCGGGATTCAGTTTCAGGATCTGCTCGTTGGACTTCTTCGGATCCTCCATGTATTTCACCCACCCCTTGATGGATGCGCGCGTCATCTTTCTTGCGACTCCGGGATTCTTTGCGAGGTATTCGTCACTGGTGACCAGCAAGCTTGAATAGGGATTCCAACCGGCGTCGGACAGCATCAGCACCTTCGGGTCGCCGCCGTTTTGCTTTGCGATGAACGGCTCGCTGATGTTGTAGCCCTGCTGGCCGAAGCGCTTGTCGTTCAGGAAGGGCGCGATGCTGCCGGGGTAGGGGACGATCTTGATGTTCGTCATCGGATAGTTTTTCTTCAGGTATTCTGAAAAGGCGTCCTTGGGATTCATCGCAAGCGTCATGTCCTTCAAATCCGCGAAGGACTTGAAGCCTTCCGACTCATGCACCATGATGCAGCGCGGGCTGACCTGTAGCGGCGCCATCAACGCAACGATGTTGGCTTCCGCGGCGCGCGCGAAGATGAGGTTGTCCGCATTCGTCACGCCGAACTGCGCTTGTTGCGATGCAACGCGGGGGCCCACCGGCACATCAACGCCACCGGAAATGATGTTCACGTCGAGGCCTTCGTCCGCGTAGTAGTTGTGGACCTGCGCCGCGTAGAATCCGCCGTGTTCCATTTCCGGGAACCAGTTGAGGACAAGCGACACCCTTGTCCTGTCCTGCGCAAAGAGGCAGGCCGGCGCGAGGATGAGGATGACAAATAGTAGGAGCTTGTGTTTCATGGCTGGCCTTTTGAATCGAATGGAAGGATGTGCATGCTGCTATTCCTCATTCCCCACCCAGCGCCTCAACACGAACCTGCTTGCGAATCCCACTGCCGTGAAGATTCCCAGGCCAAGCAACGTGGAACAGATGATCGCGGCGAACAGGAGATCGATCTTCTGCTGCCCGCTGCTTTGATAAATCAGGTATCCCAGCCCAAACTTTTCGCCGGGGAAGCCCGCGAAGAATTCGCCAACAATGCCGCCAATGACGGACAAGCCGCCTGCGGTCTTTGCTCCGGTGACGAAGTGGGGGATCGAATTGGGGATGCGCAGCTTCATCAGCTTCTGCAAGCGCGTGGCACGATGAATTGCGAACAACTCAACCGCCTGTGGGTTCAATGCTGTCAGTCCCTGTGTGCCGTTGGTGATGATCGGGAACAGGCTGATGATGAAGGCGGTGATTGCGATGGCCGTGAATCCGCTTCCAAACCAGATGATGATCAGTGGCGCGATGGCCACGATGGGAACGGTTTGCAGGAAAATCGCATAGGGCCAGGCCGCGCGCTGGATCATGGGCGACTGCGAGAAGATGAAGGCGATGAGGGCGCCTGCGACAAGGCTCGCGACAAATCCCGACAGTGCGCCGAGCGCCGTAAGCCCCGTCGCCATGGCGAGTTTCCCGCGTTGTTCCACCGCGGCCGTCCATACCGCTGAGGGGGTTGGCACCAGGTACTTCGGCATTCCCTTCCAGATGACGAGGTCGCCAATGCTGATTCCTGAGGCGTAGAAATACCATGCCAGAAGCACGACGACAAAGAGCGCCAACGGTGGCAGCACGTATTCAAGAACGTGTCTGGCAGAGGACTTCTTCAACTCGTGCCCACCTGTGCATGGCCTTCATGAATGGAATTGCTCAGTACACCGTTCCATTGCGCGAACTCCGCACTGGAGCGAAGGCTCCTCGCGCGCGGATAGGGGAACGGAATCGCGAACATTCCGTGGATGTTGCCAGGCCGTGGAGTCATCACCATCACGCGCTGGCCCAGGAAGACCGCCTCGCTGACATTGTGCGTGACGAAGATCGCCGTGAACTTGTCGCGCTGCCACAGCGAAAGCAACTCCTCGTTCAGGTGCTGCCGGGTGATGTCATCCAACGCCCCAAAGGGTTCGTCCAACAACAGCAATCGCGGCTTGATGACCAACGCACGGGCGAGCGACGCGCGCATCTGCATGCCACCGGACAGTTCATGGGGATAGGAGTTGGCGAAATCGCCCAGCCCGACCAATTCAACCATCTCCGCCACGCGACGCGAGGCATCATTGTCGGCCCCCGCCAGCTCCAATGGCAGCCTGACGTTCTGTGCCACCGTTCGCCACGGCAGCAGTGTCGCCGACTGAAAGACGAATGACAATTCGTTGCGTTGCGATGCCGCCGCGGCATTTCCCGTCATCGTGCCCGTCGTTGGCGGGAGCAGGCCGGCAATGATTCGCAGCAGCGTTGACTTGCCGCATCCCGAAGGACCCAGCAGCGAAACAAATTCGGACGACTCCACGGTGAACGAGACATCACGCAGTGCCTGCACACCGTTTCCGAACGTCAGCGATAGGGACTGCGCGTCGAGATCGTTCACGCCTTATTGGGGACGGGGAGGGCGGCGTTGCCCGCCATTTCCGCCCTGCGGCGGAAACCCGATGCTGGGATCGAAGAAGTTGTCAATCATGCGCACGTCCGCCATGTGCTTCGGACTCTTGCCGAAATTCACCCGGGTGGTGGACAGCGAATCGAACATTTGTTTCATGTCGGGATCGCGAAGAAGATAGAGATAAAGCAATGTGAGCCATGCTTCATTGTCATTCATCTGTTTTCCTTCTGCTGCCACCATCGTGTGGACGTGTGCGATCCGCTCCGCGGCGGAGGCATTGGGATTCTTCAGCTGCCCCTTCACCTTCGCATCGATCGAATCCGTTTCCTGCAGCAGGTTCAAGATGCCTTCGTACACGCGTTGCACGGGGGGCGGAGCGGGAGGCTCTCCTTCATCATCCATTTCATCATCCAGCATTTCCTTCGCGGCTGCAAAGTCCCCCCTTGTCAGCGCTGCAATCGCGCGCTGGCGCGCCTCCTTGTGGACGCTCATCTCCTGCTCGCTGATTTGCGGAACGCGACCCCCTTCGCGCCTTGGTCGCTGTTGGGCAAACTCCTCCGGTGGCGCATCGCGCGGTGGTTTTTCCTCGGCCAGTCCCGTGGGCTCGGGTTCCCGATTCTCCTGGGGGGCGCTTTCCTGTGGCGCGGGAGTTGGGAGAATGAACGGTTGCTCCTTTCGGGGGAGGTCGCTGTTCCCCAGAATCACAGCGCCGGGAACCTCCGGAGTTTCCAGGGATGCCTTGGCAGCGGTCGTCAAGCTCGCGCTCAATTCCCGTTCCGCCCTTCTCTTGCGCACGTTCTTGTATGTGATTGATCCGCCCACCACGACGGTGATCAGCACGCCTGCGCCAAGCGCAGCGATGATTCCAACGGGCCAGCGACTGTTTTTCTGTGATGATGCGGGGGCCATCGCCGCGCTTGCCTGGGCCTGAAGGCTGTCCAGTTCCCGCACGATTTCGTCCCATGTGTACGGTCGGTTGTCGCGCTTCTTCGCGCACATCTTTTCCAGCAGCGCAACAAGACGGCCATTGTACAATTTTCGCCACGACACGGGAATTGGCAGGGCGGTGTTGATGTGCTGGTGAATCATTCCCGGCAGGGATTCGGAGTGGTAGGGCTTCTTTCCCGCCAGCAGGGCATACATCGTGCACCCAAGGGAATACATGTCCGTGCGGTAGTCCAGCTTCGCGCCGCTTGCCTGTTCGGGCGACATGTAGTCGGGCGTTCCCATCATTGCTCCGCTGCTGGTGAGGCTTGTGCCGCTGTCCAACAGCTTCGAGAGGCCGAAGTCCATCACCTTCACCACGCCGTCCTTCGTCAGGAGAATGTTCGATGGCTTGATGTCACGATGCACAAGATTCGCCGCCGTGGCCTTCGACAGTGCGAGCGCGCATTGGCGGATGATGTCGATCACCAGGTCGGGCTGTAGTGCGCCCTTTGTCTTCATGTGGGACGACAGGTCCTCGCCTTCCACATACTCCATCACCAGATACGGCTGGGAGGTGTCGCCGGCGAACTCGTACACATTCACGATGTTGGGGTGATTCAACCGCGCGGCGGCCCGCGCTTCCGTTCGGAAGCGATCGAAAACCTCGGGGTACAGGCAAAGCTCCGGCGTGATGAGCTTGATCGCCACGGATCGTTCCAGCACTTCGTCACGGCCTTCGAAAACCATCCCCATGCCGCCGCGGCCGAGCATCCGCACGATGCGATACTTGCCGATGGTTTTTGGAAGCTCACCGGACGATGACCCCGGGGGACGCGGTGATTGCGCGGGCGAAGTTTCGCCGGGCTCGTTGTCGGGAAGTCCGGTCTCCGTGTTCATGATCCTCGTGCCGTTACTCCGCGATCACCGGATTTGTTCCACTTGCAGGTCAATGACGCCAAGATCGAGTTCGCCCTGTCCGTTGTTGATGATGCCAAAGGTGATCTTGCGTATGCGTGTCGTGGCAGGATCATAATTTCTGTTCATGAGCGCTTCTGTTTCCAGCGTCGCCATGAAATGAACCGCGCGCCCGCTCAGTACCATCACGTCGTAGTATCCCTCGGTGCTCACGTCGCGGAATGTTCCGCGGCTTGTGGCCGCTGAATTCAGGAAGCCCCGCCCTGAGGTTGGCTTCGTGTGCCGGCGCTCGAACGAAATGCCGTACTTGTCCAACACGGGTTGTATCTTTGCGGGTGCAAGTCCATCAACGTTCAGCAGGCGGATCGCGCCTTCCACGCCGCCATCGCTGTTGAGCTTGAAATCCTTCATTGCGCTGTCGACTTCCATTCGGATGTTTGACTCGCGCACCTTCGTGGCTCGCTGGCTCAGTTCCTTCTTGTTTTGGGCCACTTCACTTCGAATCTGGTCCAGTTGTGCCGCTTCGTCATTCGTTGGCGACCAGTCCTCCAATGCGACCTTGTCGTTGTTCACGGGTGGCGGCATCCTGTCGTTGTCCGCGTCGATCGTTTCCATCAGTTGGCCGCCCTGGGATTCGGGAGAGGTCACAATGTTTATGACCTCGCTGCGCTCCAAGATGATTCCCTTGGAATTCTTGGGATCAGGATTGGGTTGGTAGGCCGAAGCAGCGGAACCCTTCTGCCAGTCATCCAGTTGCAGATCAACATACATCACCTGCGATTGGGGCGGGGAGGGGTTGCGCTGTGCCTGGCCGGTGCCTGCGACCATGAAATTCAGGGGGATCAGCATGGCAAGAACCAACGGGAATGCGATCAGCATTCCCGCGCGGCGATCCTTCCAGACTGTCCGCTTTATTCGCTTCATTTGTGTGCCAAATCAGGCAAAAGGTGCCATACGACACCCCTGCGTGCAAGCAAATGCCTCAGGCGAAAGGTGAAAAGAATTTTATAATCCGGGGGGAAGGGGTGGGGGGCACAGGCCCGCCCCGTATAGACGTCTATACCGAAAGAGCGAAGCGTGGGAGGGTAAGTTACTTTTCGCGCGGATTCACGTTGGGATCGTTCTTGAAGGCGTCCAGATTGTAGTACATCACCATCGCGACCTTGTCCACGGAGGTGTTTTCGCCTCCCTGATCCCGGCCATCCTGCCACAGGCTGTAAACGCGGCCCAGCACACGGCCCGTGGGACTCTGCACGCGCTTGTAAATGAGCGCGCGCCGCCATGGGTCCACAGGAGGAATGGGTCCCTCCAGGTAGGGCCCGTTCCAATTGGGCAGTCCCGGGTTGTAGCGCAGCATGGCCCAGGCGTTCTGGTCCTTGGGAATTTGCTTTGTGTCTTCCGCCAGTTTCTCGAAAGCCCGTGCATAGGTGCTGAGGCGTTCCTGATAACTTGCGCGCCCGCCGGATTGTTCGAAGTCCTTCAGGTCCGCGTCGCGCTTCTGGTTGTCCTCCGCTATCGCCTGCGAAACAGCGGTGGTCTGCGGCTCGCTGGCTCCATCCCATGAATCCCAGCGGGCGAGGGTGGCCGGATCGGCTGTCTTGACGTCAAGAATCTGCCCCAGCGAATTGATGATCACCGTTTGCCCTTCACCGATCGTCATCCCGACGCCGGTCAATTCGGTTTTCAGTTCAATCGTTCCCGCCAGCGCCGTCAAACGCGTCGCGCCCTGGATGCGATCAATCCCGAAGCGTGTTCCGCGAATTGCAGCGGTTGTTTCCGGCGTTCGCAGCGTGTACGATTCCGCAGTCCTGCGTGGTTCGATGTCCCCCCAGATGCTTCCACGCTGCACCACCATCGCCACCTGATCCAAGTCAGCGGATAATTTCTCCACCGCGAAGGACGTTTGATCAGCGATGCGCAGTTCGTCCTTCCTGCCACGCATTGCAATGCGGACCGATTGGGTCGCATTGGTGCGGAGTTCCTGACCTTGGCGGAATGGCAGTGGTTCAAGCGCCTGGGCCCAATTCGCGGACATGCCCGGGCGCGCCTCGACGGGAGCCTTGTCCGTCATGCCGTAGATGACTCCGTCGTAGCCCATTTTGACTTCCGGAGGTCCGGTCAACTCCGCTGCTGCGGTCGTCGCTGCTGATTTTTCCGCAGGGGCCGGCGGGGCGGCGCTGGCGGTCGCCTGATCCTGTATGTTGTTGCTTGGTGGGGACGGTGCGCTGGCGAATCCTGCAATGTCATCGACATTGACCGGCGCCGTGGGAGCGCCCTCTGCGGGCATCACGGAAGGAGCTGTGGTTGCCTGCTGATCCGCCAGTGGGGCAGTGGGGGAGAAGTTGACGCCGTCACTTTCCTGCGGCGAACCGAAGGCGGAGCTTTCAGGGGCCGCTGCGGCATCTGCCGACGTGGCGGGAATGCCAAGTCCTCCGAAGGCCTTGCGTTCAGGTGAAACGCCTGTGCTGGAAGCGGTTGCTGGCGCGCCGGAACCGAAAGGGTCGTTGCTTGGTGCGGCGGCTGGTTGTGGCGCAGGCGCAGGTGCGGCGACTCCCGCCGAACCAAAGGGACTCGCATCCCCGGTCGCCCCGGAATCGAACCCGCCAAAGGGGGAATCGTTGCCTGTTTCTTCAGGCGTGGACGAAGGTGTCGGAGGAACAGGCGTGGGAGTAACCAGTTCTCCGCGTTCCACCGACTTCAAGTTTCTTTTGAAGAATCGCAGCTGTCCATAACGCGAGCTGTCAATCAGCACCGAATCCGCGTCTTCGGACACGATCCTTCCTTCGATCCGGCGATCGCTCATCGTGACGATGGCATCCGCCTGTGCGCGATCGTCGTTCGCGCCCCAAACCAACATTCCCGCGACAAGTGCCGCGGAAAGGAACGTCTTCTTTTTCATGATCCTCTTCGTGCCACGCTACGATTTCGATTCCTGCTTTTGTTTCCTGCCTGCCTCTGCGGCAGGAGTGGGCTTGATATACGTCGTGCCGGGAATCTTCTCCGCCACCGCTTTCGCATCAAGCCCCTTCTCCAGCCGATGAATTGTGATCTTGGTGATCTTCACCGGCTTGATGGGTTTTTCCTTCGCGTCATGGGGAAGTTGGGAAATCTTTTGAATCACTTCCACCCCGTCGGTGTTTTCAAGGATTTCGCCAAAGATTGTGTGCTTGCCGTTCAGGGACATCATGACCTTCACGGTGACGAAGAACTGTGAGCCGCCCGTGTTTGGGCCCTTGTTCGCCATGGCCAGCATGCCAGGCTTTGAAAACGTCACGTCCTCGGCCAATTCATCGGCGATGGTATAGCCCGGCCCCTCCTGCGTTTCGCTGGCGCGCCCAACCATGATGAACTGCCCCGTCACGGTGCGAAAAAACGCGGCGTCGTCGTAGAACGCACGCTTCACCACATCGCCGGATTTTGGATCCTGGCATTCCGCCGTCCCTTCGGCCAGGTTGACGAAATTTCGAACCGTGTTGGGTGCCTTGTCCGCATACAGTTTGACCGTTACTGCGCCTTCCGTAGTTTCGATCAGCGCGTAATAGTCCTTTTCCTTGTCGAGTTCGGGACCTTTGTCGAAGGCCTGCGCTGAGGCATGGCGGGGGACAAAAAACAGCGCCGCCGCGCAGAGCATCGCGGTGAGGAAAATGGCGAGTGGCTTGCGCGGCGGCGTGTTCATTATTTCGTGGCGTCCTTCGTTTCAGTGGCTTTCTCTTCCGCCTTCGGCGCCTCGGCCTTCTTCTCCTCCGCCTTCGGTGCATCCGCCTTCTTTTCTTCCGCTGCGGGTGCGGCTGCGGCGGCCTTCTCGAAGGCCACTTTGTCCGTCGGCGTGCCCTTCTCGACACGAATGACATCGATGCGTTGGATGGCGACATCCTTCGCCGGCTTGCCGGTGCCGTCGGGGTTGCGGGCACCAAGGGGGCTGCGCGCGATTCTCTTGACGACGTCGATGTCCTGCGTGCCGACGACTTCGCCGAATTGCGTGTACTGCGTGTTCAATCCGGGTGTGGGGCCTTCCGTCACGAAGAACTGCGAGCCTCCGGAATTTGGCGCACCAGTGCGCGCCATCGCAAGGTAGCCGCCCTTGTCGTAGATATGCTTCTCATTGTACTCGTCCTTGATGGTGTATCCGGGGCCGCCACTTCCGGTGCCGGTTGGATCACCACCCTGGATCATGAAGTTCGGGCCAACGCGATGGAAGATGATGCCGTTGTAGTAGGGGCGCTTTACTGTCTGCCCCGTGGTGGAATCCTTGAACTCGCGCGTGCCTTCTGCGAGGTTGATGAAGTTGCGGACGGCGATGGGCGCCAGGTCGGTTCTCATCTTCACGCGTATGCTGCCAAGATTGGTGACGATCACCGCATAGTAATCCTTCGTGGCATCCAACTGCGGACCTTCGTCCAAGGCGGCGCCTGCCTTTGTCACCAGCAGGCTGCATGCGATGGCGATCATCGCAATGAATGAAAACAACTTCGTCAATCGCATCGAATCAAATCCTTCTGTTTTGTGGAATGAGCCGCGCATCCCGCATGCGACTCGAAATGGACCCTTCAGCAGCAATGTCAGTTTGGGCCGTCCCAGTGGTCAAGCATCAACGGGAAGCGCCTTGCGCAGCGTGGACCCGGTCAGCGAGCGCCAACCACTTCCGCGCTGTCGATTCCCAGCGGAATCGCTGCACGTTTCGCCCGCCTTTCGCAATCAACTCCCGACGCATGGGTTCGTGCGTCAAAGACTCCATGCACGAGAGGAGCGCGCGGGATTTCGGGTTGAACAGGAGGGCCGAATCACCCACGACTTCGGGCAACGACGTGGCATCGGAGCAAATCACCGGGCAGCCCGCCGCCTGCGCCTCCAGTGGGGGCAGGCCAAAGCCTTCGTACAACGAGGGAAAGACAAAGAACGCCGCGTGCTGGTACAGCGCTGCCAACTCCGCATCGTCAACTTCTCCTGTGCGGATTATTTTTCCCGGTGGGATCATGTTCAATGCACGCCGCAGTTGATGATCGCGTGTCGTGGGCTTTGCGCCGCCAGTGATCACGAGTTGGTAGTCGGGATGTTTTGCCAGGAACCTGGCGAAAGCGCGGGCCAGCACGGCGACGTTCTTTCTCCGCGACAATCCGCCACTGTAGAAGACGAACGGTTCGCGCACGCCAATCCCCGCCATCCTCTTCCACGCCTTTTCATCGCGAATACCCCAGCGTTCCACATCCACGCCATGATGAATGGGAATGAAGCGCTCCGCTGGAACCTCTGGAAAGAGTTCGCGCGCATCACGCGCCGTGGCTTCTGACACGACGTAGGTGAACGGTGCGCGCCGCACCGTTCGCCGCACGCCCCATCGCATGTAGAGCGTATCCATCAACAAGTACTCGCGCCAATTGTACTTCGCGGGTTGTGGAAAGTACATCAGGTCGTGGATGACTGTGAACCCGGGTATTTGCAGGCGTTCCGGAAGCACCAGCTTCACGTTGAACAGAACGGCATTCCGCCTTGTGTTGGCATAGTTGGAAACCGTGACATGGTCCCACAAGGCCCGATTCCACGAGAGCTTCGGAAGGACCACTTCCCTGATGGCAGGCGATGTGACGGGGCAGATTCCGCGCCGCGAAACCAAGACCTCGATTCGCCTTCCCTCCGCCTCGCAGAGGGGCGCCGCGGCCCGCAGCAACCCGACTGCCATTTCCCGGACACCGCCCCACGGCACATCAAAGATGCGCCCCATGAACAGGATCGTCGGTGACTGTGCAGTGCTTTCCATCGTGCTCTGTGCCACCATTTCCGCCGTTCCGTGGCCGCGGCGTCAACTCCCTGTCGCCCGTTGTTGACGCTGTCGCCGCGGGGAGCGAACCTGCGACCCGATGCAACTGCCCCTCGCGCCGCGACGATTCCTCTACGCACTCTACAATGGTGCGCGCGCACCGTTCACGCGCCGCGACGTGATGCTGTGGCCTCCGGTCAGGACTCAGGAGCGACTGGAGGACCTTGCGTCCCGCATCAGGTTTCACTTTCCCGCTGGCTTTGAAATCACGATCCCGCATGCCCATGGTCTCACCGTCCCGGACCGCACGCCCTGGTATCTCGCGGATTACGGAACGCGCTGCACCAGTCGCATCAACCTGCTTGCGATGGATGATGAGCGCAGCGGGGCACTGCAACTTGCGCTTCGGCAGCGCGGCGTGATCCTCACGGAGCCTGCGGAATCGGTTCCCTTCGGTGGGTTGGTCCGCTACCTTCCGAACGGCGCACCGCTGGATCCCTCCGACGTGGAGATGGAAACATTCTGGCTCGCGAAGTTTCATGAAGCGGGGCGTGCGCGAATCGCGCGGGAGACACGGCGGCTTTTTTCAAGCCATGTGGAGGGCCTGCCGAAGAAGAAAAAGGTTTACCTCCTTTGTACCGGCCCGTCGCTCTCACGATTTGCGGAGTTTGATTTCTCCGACGGTTATGTGATCGGTTGCAACACGGTCGTGTCCAACGAGGCGCTGATGCGCCACGCGAGGCCGGATTTCGTTGTCGCATCAGATCCCATTTTTCACTTCGGTCCGGGGATTTACGCGGAGAAGTTTCGATCAGACCTGGCGGAGGCCGCAAAAAAGCACAACTTCCTGTTCATGACACTCGCGACGTACCACCACTTGGTTCCACACCATGTCGCGATGGATCCCCTGCGGGTGGCCATGCCGCCGCTGCGACTTGACCATGCCGTGCGGGGATTGCACGTGGAGTGGTCCGTCCCGCAGACGGCCAACATCATGACCATGTTCATGATGCCATTGGCGCGGGCACTGGCGCCGGAAATCTTCATCATCGGCGCGGACGGCCGTGAACCCAGTGAAACCTACTTCTGGAAGCACGATCCGTCCTCGCAGCTCACGGACAAGATGCAGGCAGTCAAGGCTGCCCATCCCGCCTTCTTTGACAAGCGCGACTACGTTGACTATTACGACAGGCACTGCGGCATCGTTGCGAGCCAGGTGGCTGAAATGGAATCGCAGGGTTGTCGCGTTCGAACACTGACACCCTCACACATTCCCGCGCTTCGTGAGCGGCTTGTCACATGAGCAACCCGCTCGTTTCCATCATCACCCCGGCGTATAACGCTGCTTCCATCATCGGCGAAGCAATCACGTCCGTTCAGGCGCAGACGCATCGGAACTGGGAGATGATCATCGTCGATGATGGCTCAACGGACGGGACGGCGGAAATTGTGTGCTCCGCGGCGCGCATGGACCCGCGAATCCGCCTGGTGAGGTTGCGACAAAACTCCCGGCTCGCCGCGGCGGCCCGCAATGCAGCCATGCGGAGGGCACGCGGTGAGTACTTCGCCTTCCTTGATGCAGACGATCTCTGGCTCCCGACAAAGCTCCTTGAGCAGCTTCGTGTCTTTCATGCGCATCCTTCCGCGGGCGTGGTGTGCACGTGGTACGATGTCTTCGGGGATGAGGAACGCACGCGACTATGGAAGGCCATGATGTGGCGCTTTGAAGATCCGCGCGTCACGGTCGGGCAGGTCATGCAGCAATCACTGACCACTCCCACCGTGATGATACGTCGCCGTTGCTTCGATGAGGCCGGAGGATTCATCGCCAGCCACCGGCTTGCAACCGGCGAGGACTCCGAGTATTGGATTCGACTTGTTGCGAAGTATGAAACGCACCGTATTTGCAAGGTGCTCACCCGCGTCCGCGTCCACGCGCAGGGAGGGTCTCTTTCCTCCACCGGCCTGGAGCAGAAGAGGGGGCGTGACCGCGAACTCCTGCGACGAGTCATTGCCGGTGGTGCCCTGTCACCGCGGCAACAGCGTGCCTACACGGCCATTTTCTATTACAACAGCGCGCGCGATTCGCTGTTCCACCTTCAGCGCCCATTTCGGCGTGATCTCTATCGAAGCGTTGCCACGCTGCACGCGCCGCCGAAGGCGATTGTCATGGCGGCGCTTTCGTTTCTTCCCGCGCCGGTGCTGCGCGGAGTGTTGAAGGCGTTGTTGAGGTTGAAGCAGGCCTGACGTTTTTCCTACGGATCGTGCAGGACGGAGGAAATCCCTCCATCGATTCCGAGGGCTGCTCCGTTGATGAATGCCGCCTCGCCCGACGCGAGAAAGGTGACCAGCCGGGCGACCTCCTCCGGGGTTCCAATGCGCTGGAGCGGATGCACCTCGCCCAGTTTCCTGTAGGCGGCTTCGTTCCCCTCAAATCCAGCGCGCAGCATCGGCGTGTCCGTGGCTGCGGGAAGGATGGCGTTCACCCGCACGCCGCGCGGCCCCATTTCCACGGCGAGCGCACGCGTCATCGTCAGCAGCGCGCCCTTGCTCGTGGCGTAGGCCACGAATGCCGGCTTCGTAAGGCTCGCGTGGATGCTGCCGATGTTGATCACGCTTCCGCGCGCGGCCTCCAATTCCGGCAGGAAAGCCTGTGTGAGAAAAAAGGGAGCCGAGAAATTCACCGACATCGTGTCGTCCCAGTCCTCACGCGTCAGTAAATCGACTTTTTTTACAACCTGCCACGCGGCATTGTTCACCAGCAGATCCAGCCTCCTGTTGGCATAAAGGCCGACACGCTTCTTCAAGTCATCAACAGCGCACGCGGAGCGATGGATGTCGCGCAGGTCGCAGAGGAACAATTCGTCCGCCATGCATTCGCCACTGGCGCGATCAATGCCGATCACGCGGTAGCCGCGATCCTTCAGCTCCTTGCAAATCGCCGCGCCGATTCCACCGGAGGCGCCTGTGACTAGGGCAGTGGGCATCCCAGTTCCTCGAAGAGATTCTCGAACGTCAGTCGTGTGACCTTCTCGGAAATTCCCGGGCAGTTGTAGGCGGTGTGGGCACCAAAGATGATCCGGTCGGCGAACTCAGTGCGCAGGCGCGATTCCTTCGGGAGTGGTTCAACCTCATAGACGTCCAACGCGGCTGCGGCAATCAACCCCCGATCAAGGCACTCCTCAAGCGCCCTCGCTGGTGTCAGCGCGCCGCGGGAAACATTGACGTACAGTGCGCCCGGCTTCAGGAGATGCATCACGCGGTCCAGTTCGGGCTCCAGGCCCTCGCCGTGGACGCGCACGCGTTCCGTGGGCGGTGGGGCGGTTATCACGATGCAATCCGATCGTGAGAAGAGTTCGTCGCGCGACACGCGATCGCCGGAAAAGTTCGGCATCGCTTCCGGCCGAGGGTCGTACGCCAGAAGCTTCACCGGCCAGCCGCTCATCATCCGTGCCGTTCGCCATCCAATGTTTCCCAGGCCGACGATGCCGATGGTGGAGCCTTCAAACTTGTGCGAGACGACTTTTTCCCAGCGCTCTTCGCGCACCATGCGGTCGACGATGCCCAGCT
Organism: Candidatus Sumerlaeota bacterium; assembly: GCA_020848155.1. Lineage (GTDB taxonomy): Bacteria > Sumerlaeota > Sumerlaeia > SLMS01 > SLMS01 > JADZDZ01. The sequence goes on along the minus strand of JADLAR010000024.1, from coordinate 37,640 downwards.
TCTTGTACAGGGAGAGCGTGTATCCGCACGCGGCCTCCGCCATCGACTGGCTGTGTATTCCCTGCACGTTGCGCACGCTGACGCCACGCTGCGCGCAATGGGCCCAATCAATGGAATCAATTCCCACGCCCCATTTGCAAACCGTCTTCAAGTGCGGATTTGCATCAATCACGCGGCGCGTCACAAAGTCGTCCCCGCAAATCAGTGCCAGGATGTTGGGTGAAAACCGCATCACTTCGTCCTCGTCCAGGCACTGGCCCGGCGGCATGTGCAGGACGACGTCGAATCCTGCGGCACGCAGTGCGGAGACGTAGGGCTCCGGGTGCGCGATGGCGATGGGTGAGGAAATCAGGATGAATGGCTTCGTCATAGTTTTGGGCTGTAGAGTCGTCCCGGGAGTTGTTCGATCATGCCCTTCATTTCCAGCATGAGCAGCGCCGTCGAAAGATCCCCGACACTCAGGCGCGAAGGAACAAACTGCGCCATCAAGTCATCGTGGGTCACGGCAGAATGTTGGATCGCCGCCAGCAAAAGGTTTTCCTGCGGCGTGTTGCTGGTCGTGGCGGGGGCTTCCGGTCCCCTCCCCGCGGGATCCTGGATCCCACCGCGGCGCCGATCCCGCAGTCCTTCCAACTCGCCGATCAGCATTGCCTCCAAGTCTGCCAGCACATCGCCCGCGCTCATGCAGGCGATAGCACCATCCCGCAGCAGTCCATTGCTCCCCACACTGTTTTTCCGCGTGACGTCGCCGGGCACTGCATAGACGGGGCGGCCTTCCTCTCCCGCGGCCCGCGCAGTGACGAGTGCCCCGCTCGTTGCGGAAGCCTCGACGACGACAACGGCGAGGCTCAGGCCCGCCAGAATCTCATTCCTTGCGGGAAAGTTGCCGCGCAACGGTTGTGTGCCGGGGGGATACGTCGTCACCAGCGCCCCGCCTTCCGCGGCAATCCGCTCGCGAAGGCGCTCGTTCCCTGCGGGATAGTTGACATCAAGCCCGCAGCCCAGCACGGCGATGGTGCGCCCGCCCGCATCCATCACGGCCCCGTGCGCCGCGCTGTCGATGCCGAGCGCCGCTCCGCTCACCACGGTCATCGTTGGGGCAAAGTCCCTCGCGAATGCCTTCGTGACGGTGAGGCCATACGTCGTTGCGATGCGCGGGCCCACGATGCCGACGGCAAGCGCATCCGCATCCTCAATCTTTCCGCGCATGAAGATCGCGGGTGGAGGGACACGCACGCGGAAAAGGTTGCGTGGAAAGGCGCGATCGCTGACAGCGACAAGGTCGATGCCCTGCTTCTCCATCGTGCCCATTTGCTTGTCCAGCAATGCGGGCGGCGGCTGCCTGCGAAACTGCTGGATGTGGCGCGGTGAAAAATGAAAGCGGGCAGCCAGTTCCTCATCGCCTGCTTCGAGGAGCTCTTCGGGGGACTCAGCGTTTGCAAGGGCGCCGCCCAGCGTTGCGCGATCCAGCGAACAGCCCACCAGCCGCAACCACTGCCTGCATGAATCCTCGTCGCGCACCGCCACGCCGGCTATTTCGGCTGCAACAGATCGACGCGCTTGAACCGCACCTCATCCAGGTAGGACTTCGATGTTGAATAGAGCAGGATGATGACGTTCACCTTCCGGACCACCATGTACTGGTCGGGCATCTGCGAGCTGTATTGGTTGAAGAGGGACATGAAGCTGTTCGCATCCTCGGTCCGATCCATGAAGAAGATCGAGGCGTACGCCGTGTTCACGCCGCCGTCTGCATTGTAGCGAATATATTCATAATACTTCGCCTTCAGCAGCAGGTCCTTCTCCGTTTGCAGTTCCTTGCGGTCCGAGCCGAAGAGCATCATTCCGTCCAGCATCGTGGGTGTTGTCGTGTCGTTGGGGTTCTTGTCGGTGCGAACCTCCACGGCGAAAGTTCCCGGCACCGCGGCATCCTTCATCACCTTCATGACGGCATCCATGTCGTAGTAGGCGAACTTGAAGCCAAGGGTATCGCGGCCCACATTCAGGTAGGTCTTCACCACGGGTTTCAGCCAACTGACGCGTCGAAGGCTGTCCCACTTGTACAGCCCCATTGCGGGGCCGCCCCAAACCACCATGACAAAGACAGCGACGAAGGCGATGATCTTGAACCAAATGGATGTGAAGAACGCCTTCACATGAAGGAAGCCGGCGGACTTCATCTTCCCCATGTTGTGCGTGAACTCGTTGATTGTGGCGACGCGCGCCCGCTCCTCGTTCAGGTCGCTGACAGTTCCATTCAGGAGCATGAAGACCTCGTGCCATTCCTGCTCCATCTTCTTTGCTTCCGGGTCGGTAATCTTCGCCAGCATGCGAAGCGTGATCGCACGATTCACGATCTCCAACATGTTCGCCCCGACCTGCTTGTCATCCTTCAGGGATTCCATGAAGGAGTCATGAAGGATTGCGATCCTCGCCTTGGTGTTCAGGAACTGCTGTTCCAATTGCGCGTTCGTCGTCTTTGGCGGCTTCACGGCGCGGTTGACCAACTCCATGAACAGTTTCCACGCATCGACAAGCTCGGTACATTCGGCGAAACGCCGTTCAAGGTTGGGATCGATCATTTCTTCTCAGGCTCGCGTTTGATTGGCTTCAAAAACCGATTCGATTGTTTTTCCCGGGGATGGGGTGCCCGCCACGGCGGCAGGCCCACCCATCTGACTGGCGGTCCAACCGGAAATCGACTGGAAAGTAGATGCGGGAATCAAAAAACAAGGGCGGCGGGGGCCGGAACCCCCGCCGTCCTTGGGCTACTTCGAGACCAGTTCGATCATCTTGAACATGGGCAGGAACATGGAGATCACGATGAAACCAACGATCAATCCCAGGAACACGATCAGAAGAGGCTCAATCAGTGAGGTCAGACCGGCCACCATTGCGTTCACCTGATCTTCGTAGAAATCCGCGATCTTGACCAGCATTCCTTCCAGGGCGCCGGTGCGTTCACCGACGTCGATCATGCGGGTAACCATCGGCGGGAAGACGTCCGCTTCGATAAGGGGCTTCGTGAGCGACTCGCCGGCCTGGATGCTCGCGCGTGTTTTCAAGACGGCATTTTCGATGACGGCATTGCCTGCTGTTTTTGCCGTGATCTCGAGAGCGTACAGGATGTTGACGCCTGAACGAATCAGCGTGCCCAGCGTGCGGCAGAACTTCGCGACGGCTGACTTCAGGAACAACGGGCCGAAGATGGGCATCTTCAGGGTCAGCTTATCCAGTGCGAAGCGTCCGTTCTTCGTTTTGCGCCACTGGGACAGGATGATGACGAAGACCACGGTGCAGATCAGCACCAACCACCAATAGTTCTGGATCACATTGGACAGGAAGATCGTGATCTTCGTGGGACCCGGAAGGTCGCCACCCAAACTTTCGAAGATTGTCTGGAAGACTGGCACAACGCGCAGCAGGAGGAACACGGTGATGCCGATGGCGATGACCGTCACGGTCGCCGGATACATGACCGCAGACTTGATCTTGCGTTGCAGCGAGGCGATGCGCTCAAGGTATGTCGCCACTTGGTCAAGGATCGTGTCCAACATACCGGACGCTTCACCGGCGCGTACCATCGACAGGTAAAACTGCCCGAAGATTGTCGGGTATTTTCCCATCGCCTCTGTCAGCGACGAGCCTGCCTCCACGTCCTTCTCGATCTGGCGCACCACGTTGGCCAGCGAGCGGCGCTCTGTTTGTTCAGCCAGGATGTCGAGCACCTCGATGAGCGGCAAGCCGGCGCGAATCATCACGGCCATCTGCTGGGAGAAAACGACCATGTCGTCCAGTCGTACCCGGCCGCCCTTGCCCTTGCGTTTTCGCGGGGCCGCCGCCTTTGCGGTTGTCACGCTGATCTGGGTCGCTGTCAGGCCGTTCTCGCGCAACATCCGCATCACCGACCCTTGATCGGCTGCCTCTGCGGTGCCATTGACGGTTTTTCCGTCGGCGCCGCGGGCAACATATTGGAAGATCGGCATGCTTGTCTCTTCTCCTGGCTGATTTCGTCCTCAACTATCCCTGCCCGCCAACCGCCGCAACCGCCATTCAGCGGAACAACGGCCTTGCTTTAATCCGCGACGGTCAATTCCACCGTTTGTGCCACGGTCGTCGCGCCTTGGATCACCTTGCGAATGGCGGCGGCACGCATCGACTCCATGCCGGTTTCAATGGCGACCTTTTTCAATTGGTTCGTCGGCAGGTGGCCCATGATGCCATCGCGCACCTCGTCGGTCACGATCATCACCTCATAAAGGCCAGTACGGCCCTTGTATCCGCTTTGGCGGCAGATGTCGCAGCCGCGGCCATGGTAGAAGCGCAGGTCCGGCGTGCGCATTTCGTCCGGCATTTCCAGGAGCCGTGTTTCTGCCAGTTCCGGTATGTATTCCTGGCGGCAATTCTTGCAGATGCGGCGCGCAAGGCGCTGTGCCTGCACCATCACGAGCGCCGCCGTGATCAGGAAGTCCTCCACGCCCATGTTCATGAGGCGCTGCACCGTGCTTGGCGCGTCGTTCGTGTGGATGGTGGAGAGCACAAGGTGGCCCGTCAGCGCTGCCTTGATCGAAATCTCGGCCGTTTCAAGGTCGCGCACCTCACCAACCATGATGATGTCGGGGTCCTGGCGCAGGAACGCTTTCAATCCCTTCGCGAAGTCCAGCCCGATGTCGGGCCGTGCGTTCACCTGGTTGATGCCGAGCAGGTTGTATTCAACGGGGTCCTCGATGGTGCTGATGTTCTTCGCCGGGTCATTGATGCGTGACAGTGCCGAATACAGCGTCGTTGATTTGCCGGAGCCTGTCGGGCCGGTGATCAGGCACATGCCGTAGGGTTGTAGGATCGCCTTCTCGAATTTTTCCTTGATGTGCGCCTCGAACCCAAGGTCCTCAAGGTTGAGCATCAGGTTCCCCTGGTCGAGAATACGCATTACGATCTTTTCGCCGTGCACGATGGGGCAGCTGCTGACGCGGAAGTCGATCGGCCTGCCCTGTATCTTCACGCGGAAGCGGCCGTCCTGTGGCAGGCGTTTCTCCGCGATGTCCAGTTCCGACAGGATCTTGATGCGGGAAATGATGGCATTCTGGAACTTCTTCGGCGGATTCGTCATCTCGTTCAGGACGCCGTCCACGCGATAACGCAGCCGCAGCTTCTTCTCATAGGGCTCGATGTGGATGTCGGAAGCGCCCATCTTGATCGCTTCCGAAATGATCATGTTCACCAATTGAATGACAGGAGCGTCGTTGACCTCGGCCTCCCCCTCGGTGTCGGCACCCATGTCCACGCCGGCTTCCAGGTCCATCGCGTCAAGGTCCAGCATTTGCTTCACGGCGGCCTTCATGTCCTCGCCGCTGGCTTCCTTCAACATCTCGTCAATGTTCGTGCCGCTGCTGCCGTCCGTGTTGGGGTAGTAGCGTGAAATCGCTTCCACGATGTCCGACTCGAAGGAAATCACCGGAATGATTTCGTTCTTCGTCAGCAGTTTGAGTTCATCCAGCAGGTAGATGTTCGACGGATCGGACAGCGCGATGGTCAACGTGTCGCCCGTCTTGTCCACCGGCACGATCTTGTACTTGCGAATGATATCGACCGGGATGGTGCTCAGCACCTGCGCGTCGATCTCATAGTGGGAGAGTGTGATGAACGGGACATTGAGCTGCTTGCCCAGGGCCGCCGCCATTTCCCACTCCGAGGTCAGCCCCATTTCCACCAGCACATGTCCCAGGCTTCGCCGCGTGCTCTCCTGCTGCTTGATGGCGGATTCCAACTCTTCGGTCGTGATGACCTTGTCCTTGACGAGCATCTCGCCAAGCCGCCGTTCCATTGCTGTCGCCATGCTGGGTTAAGCCTCCGAATGCTCACAGGCCGGATAAATCGGCCTTCGCCCGCCACAAAAATTGACCTCGTACGTCCGGGGTCCCGATTCCTTCAAATGAACAGTTAAAGCCACCATTCCACGCCCCTCAAAGCTTAACGCAAGGCAAAGTTCCCGTCATGGAAAAGTTAAGTCTTTTCAGTCTTGAACATCGGGAAATGGCGACAAGGTTCATGGGCTGTCGGGACGGGGGAAGTAGGTAAAGGTCCCGATTTGCGGCTTGTGCTTCGTTAAATTTGTTTGTCGCTTTCAGGTTGATTGTATCGTGACGGATTGTCCGTCGCCTGTCTTCTTCAGCCACCCCTGCACCCTGACCACGAACGGTTGGATAATCTGCTCCCAACTGTCGATGAAATAATGCCGAAGGCATTCGCGCATGGCTTCCCGATAGTTGGCCTCGTTTCCGAGTCGCAACCAGCAAACCGCCGCCAGGAAGTGCGCGCCCAAATCCTCCGGCCCCTCCGGGGTGATAAGCGACAACACCCGCAGTGCTTCCTCCTGCTGGTCCAGATCATGGAGGCACCATGCGTAGGCAATGACCGCGTCGATCGCAGGCAGCACATCCGTCTTGCGCGTGGCGTCGAATTGCTCGATCGCTCGAAGCAGGAATGGTTTCAAGGCGGCCTCGCCAGCCGCTGCATCCCCGTGCAACATTTGCAATGACGCAAAGTGCGTCGCGTACAGTTCATTTCGCGGACGCAGTTCATGTGCGCGCTGGAAGAGCAGTGAGGCCAGCGCCTTGTGTCCCCTGTGGTACTCCCTGATCGCACGAGCGTGGTACTTGTCGCCCAGTTTCCGAATGAAGCGATGCCCGCCACCATCGTCGCTGGTCAGCCCCTTGATGGCTTCGCCGACGGCCCTGGCTGATTCGCCGACCGTGTCCGCCTTTTCGAGGAGTTCCAGCCGCTCTGCATTCACGGAGTCACGCATTGCCACCCATTGGTCGTACTCCGATTGGAAGGGATCGGCGACCGCCCTGGAATCATCATCGAGCAGTCGCAGCCCCAATGTCGTGGTGAATCGCAGTGGCCAGAAGATCCTGATGAAGCGAACCAGGAGCGCATGCTGGGGAAAGATCACGCCGCCGGGCGGCGGAAGGTTCAATGCGGCATCTGCTGTCTCGCCGTTCGCGAACAACGCCAGCGCGAGGTACAGCGGGGCGACGGGATTGGATGGTTCCTTCGCCAACACCGCGCGCAGGTCATGGACCGCCTGCGCCGCATCGCCGGAATCCAGGTGCGCAATCCCACGCAGCAACAACGCGGGGGGCTGGAGCGTGTCCTGGTCACTGCCCAGCGCGGCCAGCACCCCTGTTGCGCCGCCGTCATCAAGCGACAGCCAAAGGCTGTTCAATTCATCGGGCTGAACCATCATCTGTCGTTCATCCTCACGATCATTTTCCGTCCTCCGGATGCGTGTTGCGCTTGCAACCGAGGGCAAAATTCCCGCATGACTGTCCCAGTTCATGCCGCTTTCTACGAATGCGGCATTTTATTTTATGCGCGAAGGAGATGATGACGGTGGCACCGGATGCGGGCATTAAAGCGATGGACGAAGCGGAACTTGTCGACGCCCTGATTGAACTTCCGGGCTGGGAACTGAAGGGCAAGCAGATCGTCAAGTCGTACACGTTCAAGGATTTCCTGCAGGCGATGGAATTTGTCAATCGCGTGGCGGAAACCGCCCAGGCCGACAATCATCACCCTGACATCCACATCACCTACAACAAGGTCAAGATCGCCTGCTGGACACACAAGTTCAACGGGGTCAGCAGGCTTGATACCAAGCTTGCGGCAAGGATCGACGGGGTTTTTGAATCGTCGTAGGCGGCCGCCCGGCGTGTCCTCCGCGGTTGAGGCGTATAGACGTCTATACAATCGTCCTTGTTTCAGCCGGAGGTCGGGGACTCCCCGGTTTCCGCGCTGCGGTCCACGTCGGGCTTTGGCTCGTCCGGTGCCGTGGTGTCCTGCGGCTCCACCCTGCGGGCGTATGCGCCGCCCCCCTTGGGAACCCGCGCCGCCTTGCAGGCGTCGCAGAGTTGGTCGGCTCCCAGCGACACCATGAAGACACCGTGGCAGGCCTTGCAGATGCAGCGCTTGTCATACTTCTTCTGCTGCCGGCCATTGCGCATCTCGTGAAGTTCCTTCATCATCACCGTCGATGTTTCCTTCAGGTTGTCCGTCCATGTCTTGAACAGCCGGTCGGGAAAGAAATCGGGGTGTGCGCGCTTCAGGTCGTTGATCGCCTTTCCGGCCACGTTGACCTTGGCGATCAAATCGGAAAACGCCACGATGACGCCGAGGTCCGCCGACTGCATCTTCAATGTTGGCGCCCTGCGAAGCTCGTCGTAGCGGCTCATGGCCGACCCCGGCGTCCGTGACAGTTCAGGGCTGGTCTCGCTGGTGGCGTCGATGCGCGGCTGGGTTGGTTCGTTCCCTGTCTTGCGCGGGGGGGGAGTGTGCTTCCCCTCCAGGTCGCATCCCGATTCCTCCAACTCGCGAATCGCGTCTGCCCAACTGGACGCACTGACGTCCTCCGCCTTGATGTGACGCCGGAAGCCGCTGTCCTTTTTTGAATTTCCTGACGTCATGAATTACTCAGCCTGAAGCTGCTCCACTTTGGATCGTGTCCTCTCGCGGTCCATCATCACGATGATCTCGCGCATGTTTTCCTCCCACATGCGATAGATATTGGGAGCAACCAGATACGGGTGCACCTTCGTGAAGGCATCAAGTGCGGCAATGGCACCCACCACCTTTTCGCGCGTCTCATCACACATCTTTTCCGCTTCGCGAAGCTTCTTCTCCTCCAGCTTCTTTTGGCGCTCTGCCTCGGCAGAGGGGATGGATGCGGTCGTCGGCTGTGGACTGGCCAATTCCTCCAGCGCCTTCAGCCAGGCATTGCGGGTTTCCCCTTCGGTTTCTCCGATGGGCCGAAGGGAGTAAAAATTTTCCGGATTGTTTTCCTGGTCTGCCACTTGCCGATCCATTGGTGTTCAGGATGCGCGGCGCCCCATGCCGCCCAAGACGAAGTATCAACCGCCAAGCCGGTCACAATGCAACCAGCTTTCATGCCCTGCAAGGAAATCGGGCCTGCCCAAAATAGTTCAAAAAACGGGGATTTTGGTATGCCAATACACGACCTATCGCACAGCGGGAGGTGCCCCGCGCCGGGAATCCGCAGCAGGCGCCGGGTCCGCAGGAACTGGTGTCGCCAGGATGTCGGTTCCCACCTGCCCCTTGGGGGCAACAGTGGCGGGCGCTGTTTCTGCCGGGGGAGTAGCAGCGGGAGTCGGCGGCGTCGCAGTTTCCGCTGGTGCTGCCGCAGTCGGTGCTGACGCGGGTGCCGCTGCTTCCCCTTCACTTGTGGCGGTTGCGGCCGCGGAAGGTGTAGGGGCTGGCGTCCGTTCAACCACGGGCTTCGTCAACGGGCCATCGTACGGGGAAATGCTGATCTTCATCGTGACGGTGCGTCCTGCTTCGATGGGAACAACCACTCGATAACCATCGGCCATCGGCTCGCGGAAAGCACGTGGCGCGCCCTCAAACGTCAGGTCCACCGCCTGCTTGCTGTCGATGACTCGGACGCCCATCTTCTGGTGAATCGTTGGGGATGTCTCTGCCGATGATGACTGCAATTCGGCCAGCGCCAGGCCCTGCACTTTTTCCGCCGTGGTATAGGTGACCACCGCATTCTTCTCATCAACAGCAGTGAACTTCAGGCTTCCCATTGTTCCGTCGAAGGCATTTTCCCCGGCGTTCAACCTGGTTGCGCGAAGCGGCAATTCCCGTTCGCCGGAAAGCCTCAGCAATTTCAGCTTCAGGGTCATGTTGGTGTTCTGGATGGCGTACGCGCGTTCCTCTGACTTTGTTTCGAATGCCAGCGTTCCCGCCCGCCCCGATGCGCCCGGCGCTGCAAGCGTTGCCCCTGCTTTCCACGGCGTCTGGGCTTCCGACTGCGCCATCGCGCGACCGCCCAGCACCAGCAGCATCGCTGCAAGCACTGCCGAACCGAACATCAATATGGAACTTTTGCGTGCCTGACGACCCATTGCCAAACTCCTCTGAATTGCTGATTCCTTGTCGATAAGAAATTGCCCCGCATCAGCGAAGGTGTCAACCAGTGCAGGACAATGGGATTGGGGATCAAGCGATGCCCGATTCGCCGCTGTGAGGATGATTCCGGTTTCCCGGTCCCTCCTTCTTTTCCATTGCATTACCCCCATCGTCTCGCATTCACTGCCGCCCCTTTGTGCGCATGGACGGCGGACGCGCTCCCGCAGGTAGCCCTCTGCGACAACATAAACTCAGTACAGTCAGTTACCTGCCTGGAAAGTTAGGACTGGATTAAGAGCCATGATTAACAAGAAGATTGCCGACGTTGAGGCACCTCACCTCAAAAGCAACATCCCAAATTTCCGCCCCGGCGATACGGTGCGCCTTTCTGTGCGCATCGTGGAAGGCGACAAAGAACGCCTTCAGGGGTATGAAGGAGTCGTGATTAAGCGTCGTGGGTCTGGCATCCGCGAGACAATCACGGTCCGCCGCATTTCCTTTGGCGTTGGCATGGAGCGTACGTTCCAGCTTCACAGCCCACGCATTGAGGAAATCTCCGTTGTGCGCTTGGGCAAGGTTCGCCGCGCCAAGCTGTACTACCTCCGCGAACTTCGTGGCAAGAAGGCCCGGCTTTCGGAACGCAAGGCCGTGGAAACGGCCGCCGCACCGGCGGTGAAGAACGAACCCGTCGGCGCGTCCTCCTAAAGCGCTGCGGTCGCCTCATTCAGCAATCGTCGCCGGTGCGTTCGCGCACCGGCGATTTTTTTGCTAGCGCGTGCGTCCCAATCGCGGATTGTCTGGAAGTAATCATGCGCTTCCAGACCATACTTTTTTCGCTTCCAGCCAGCCTCATCCTCGTCGCCTGCGGGGGCGTGACCCCCACATCGCCAAAGCCGCTTCCCGGCGGTGAGCCGGACGACTTCAACTCCCCCATTTCCATAACCGAAGCCGCAGCCCCTTCCGCCACGAAGGATCCCACTTTCAAGAAGACGATCACCGTTCCGAAGAACGCGCAGGAAAAGAACGGGCTTCGGATGCTCGTTCGCATTCCCAGTGCGAAGCCCAATGAGGACTTCAGGATCAGGGCGGGGACATCGTTCCTTGTCAGTACCCTCGTGAAGAATCTTTCCGACAACTCGGTCCGCATCGCCTATGGCACCGACCAGCGCTTCGACATCGTTGTCTATACAGACCCCGACCAACGAGACGTGTATTACCGTTGGGGGGAGCATCGCGAATTCAGCCCGGCCTTCCAGGAAATGATGCTGGCAGGTGGCGCCACGATCAGCCGCATGCTTGAGGTGCCGACCAGCGCGAGCAAGACCGTGCTTCCGGAATTGGAGAATGACCTTGGGAAGGCGCTCATTCCCGGCACCTACTATTTGTGGGGAACAAATGAGGGGGATCCGTTCCTGGCAGATGGTCCCATCAAGGTGATTGTGGAGGAGCAATGAGCAATATCGTCACGCACGCCGAGCTTGTGCGCCGCATCACCGAGCAGGTGGCCCGGCAAATCGGCGACGAAGTGGCACAGCCGCAGGCCGCACCGGGGGGGCAGAAGCCCCGCGCGTCCTACGACGCGCAGGCCAGCGTCCGCGCCGAGGCGGAAGGCCGGTGCCAGATTTTCACCTACCCCACGGCGGATCGCGACCTGAAGCACGGCTTCATTCCCATTGGGGTTTCAGCGCGCCATTGCCATGTGTCGCCAAGCCAGGTCGAAATCCTCTTCGGCAAGGGCGCCCAGCTCACACCGATGAAACCGCTGAAGCAGCCGGGGCAATTTGCTGCCAATGAAACCGTGTCGATCATTGGTCCGCGCGGCCGCGTGATTGAGCGTGTTCGCATCCTTGGCCCCGCACGCAACGAGACGCAGGTGGAAATCTCGCTCACGGATTGCATTTACCTCGGCGTGGATGCGCCCGTGCGAGCCAGCGGCGACCATCATGATACGCCCGGCATCCTGATCGTGGGACCGAAGGGGCACCTTGCCGTTGACCGTGGCGTCATTCGCGCCAACCGCCACATTCACCTGCACACGACGGAGGCGGCGACCCTTGGCCTGAAGGACCAGGATCGCGTGATGGTAAAAATCGATGGCGACAAGCCTGTGATTTTTTACGACGTGCAGATCCGCGTGAGCGAGAAATTTTCGCAGGAAATCCACATTGATACGGACGATGCGAATGCCGTTGGCCTGGAGGACGGCGCCGTTGCGCAAATCATCTTCAAGGCGGAAGACATCACGGTTTGCGGCTGCAAGCACTGAGCAGGCTCCAACGCCACTTCCGGCAGGGACCTCCTTCCGGATCCCTCGTCACCCACCAATCAGCGGCCTGTCTTCACCCTTGCCGGGGCCGGTCCAGATAATATTGCCGCGGCTTACCGTTCCGTTTGTCGGATCATAGGCCTGTGTCAACTCACCCAGCCAGGATGGCCAGCGGTCAGGCCCTGTGCCGCGAAGCGCCCACAGGACACTGGATGGATTCGTGGTGATCCGTGCCCAGACGGAATCAGGCTCATAGCCGCCATTGGGCGTGCGGCGGAATGCAAAGTCGTACGTCAGTGGGAAGGCCGCAGGGGAGTTGATGCCTCCGTCCACCGTGTAGGGGTTGAGCGTCTTGCCGGTTGCGCTCACGAATTGTCTCGCCTTGGCGAAATCCATGAAGGGATCGGAGGGCAGGCTGCTCATGTAGGCGATCGGCGTCGTCAGGTTCTTCAAGCGGGCCGCGAAGGTCTTAACGCCAAAGTTGATGTCCGGCGGATACCAGTTCGTGTCCACGCGGTAGGTCTCCAGGGCCGTGGTGATTGTCCTGAGGTCCGATTTCGTTTTCACGACCTTGCTGCGCGTCATGGCATCCAGAAAATTCGGCACGGCTATGGCGGCCAGAATGGAGATAATTGCCACCACGACCAGCAGTTCGATGAGGGTAAACGCGCGTGTCTTCATGACGCCGGTTTCCTTGAACAATGTGATAAATGCCCCATGTGGAGCGGTTTGCCAACAGCAGGGTTGGTGCCAAGTGGTCCAAACAAACCTTGGCCTGCAATTCGCCTTCTGATTTGCTGTCTTTTACGTCGGTGGAGTGTCGAGTGACCCAATACACGAGGAAAAAGCTCCGTAAAATCGCCGTGTTCATCGGTGGATTTACGCTCATCATCCTGAGCGTCGTGGTGGGTGTGCTTCCGGGACCGGGCTTTATCATTCTGTTTCCCCTCGGCCTCAGTGTCCTTGCCACGGAATTTCCCTGGGCGAAGAATCTGCTGAAAAAGTGCCGGGAGAAATTCGCCATTGTGACGGGCGTATTCATCCCGAAGAAGGAAAAGCCCCCTGCGCGGGCCAACGTGCGCGCGCAGATTGACAAATCATGAGCTCAAATTTCGGAACGCTGTTTCGCATTTCCACCTTCGGCGAAAGCCACGGCGGCGCCGTGGGCGTGATCATCGACGGCTGCCCACCGCTGCTTCCCATCGGGGTGGAGGAAATCCAGGCGGAACTGGATCGCCGCAAGCCCGGCCAATCTGTCATCACGACTGCGCGTGCCGAGCAGGATCGCTGCGAAATCCTGTCCGGGGTGTTCGAGGGGCGAACGCTCGGCACGCCGATTTGCATTGTCGTGCGCAATGAGGACGCGCGCGGCAGTGACTACGAACCCTTCAAGGACAAGTACCGCCCCAGCCACGCGGACTTCACCTATGATGCGAAGTACGGAATCCGGAACTGGCGCGGTGGCGGGCGCGCCTCCGCCCGCGAGACGATTGGCCGGGTCGCTGCCGGCGCCGTGGCGAAGAAGCTCCTGAAGCAATTGGCGAATGTTGAAATCGTTTCCTGGGTGTCGCGCGTTGCCAGCATCGAGGCGACCGTCGATCCCCTCGCCGTGACGCTGGACAACGTGGAGCAGAACATCATGCGCTGCCCGGACCCCGCCGTTGCCGAACGAATGATCGCACTCGTGAAGGAAGTGAAGTCGCAGGGCGATTCCGTGGGCGGCACGGTGGACTGCGTGCTGCGCAACGTGCCTGTCGGCCTTGGTGAGCCGGTGTTTGACAAGCTGGAAGCCGACCTCGCGAAGGCGATGATGTCGCTTCCCGCCAGCAAGTCATTCGAAGTCGGCAGCGGGTTGGCCGGCACCTACCAAAGGGGGAGCCAGCACAACGACCTCTATTTCAACGCGGGCGACCACGTTGGCACGCGCAGCAATCGCAGCGGAGGGATTCAGGGGGGCATCTCCAACGGGGAGCCGATCACGTTCCGCGTGGGATTCAAACCCGTGGCGACGATCCTGCAACCGCAGCAAACCGTGAATCAAAAATGGGAAGAGGTGGAACTGATGCCACGCGGCCGCCACGACCCCTGCGTGCTTCCGCGCGCCGTGCCGATGGTTGACAGCATGGCTGCGATCGTGGTGGCGGATCACTTTCTACGGCAGCGGGCGCTCGACCCGAATTGGATCGAGCGGCAAGTTCCGGGGAAGTAATTTTCGTTCCCACCTCCCGGAGCCTGTTCAATTCGCACTAAAAAAAAGACTGGCGGAAGAGTTGAGCTCTTCCGCCAGTCCAGAGACTTTCCTGATTCGAGGATTAGCCGTCGATCAGGGACCAATCGGACACCGAGGAGCCAATCACAAGCGACGCGCCAACAGGTGAGGTGGTCTGGAAGCTGTTCGCACCGGGCGGCGAGAACACGCGAAGGCGTTCGGATGAGGGGCTGGTGGAATACAGGTTGCCAGCAGCGTCCCAAACGAGGCCGTAGCAATCGGTGGCGCCGGCGGAGACGACGGTTGCCGAGATTGTGGGCGGGAAGGTGGTGATATCCAAAATCTGCAGATTGGTGCTCACTGCCATTGCCATCAGCGTTCCGGCGGGATTGATGTCAACCCGGCCACGGCGGCTGTTATTGAACGGGCCGGGTGCCGTTGGTGTTCCCGAGTTGAAGTCGATGGCGGATGTTCCGATGTTGTAGCGAACCAGCGAAGGAACGGCGGCACCGTCCGTGACGCGATACTGGGCTTCCCAAATGTTTCCGGTGTTGTCGAACGCGAAGGAGTTAACGCCGTTCTGGATCAGGTTTCCGACGGAGGTGTCATTAAGCACCACGGTCGGGGTTGTGTTGTATCCCGAAACGACGTTGCCGATATCGTAGCGAAGGATGGAGTTGGGGTCCGCGCCGGCAACCGTGATATCCTCATCCATGGTGAGCATGTACTTGGAGGCACCTGTTCCATAGAGGCGCATGAACTGGATGCTGCCGTGGTAGTCAGCCACTCCGTTATTGCGAACGCCGGCGCCGCTGCGCGTTTCGCTGCCGAACAGGCGGGTAACGGGGGTCGCGAGCGTGGATTCCGATCCCACCCAGATGTCGGAGTTGGTATCCGTCCAGTCAGAGATGTAGATGAAACCGTCGTCGGAAAGAGCAACATTGAACGGGCTTGAGGCGGAGGTGGACCAGCCGGGGTTCTTGAAATAGGCGCTATTGCCCTGACCTGTGATGTCCGTAAGGTCGGAGGACAGCACAAAGATGCCGTCATCGGTGCCCGCCGTGCCCGTGGAGCGTCCACCACTCACGGCGCCGGCATTTTCCGCCACATAAACGCGGCCGAAGAGGGGGCTGGCCTGATTCTTATTAACGGCAACGCCGCGTGAGGAGAAGAACTGGCACTGCGCGGAGGCATCGCTGCTGATCTGCGTCCAGCCCGCGTAGCCCGTCGTATTCGAGGCCGTGATGCGGAAGGTGTAGGTGTCGGAGGGGGCGGGAACGCTTGCGTTGTCCGTCTTGTCCCAGTTCACGGAGTTCGCGCCCTTGAGGAGCGCGCCTGCGTTGATGTTCTTGATGACAACAGAGGAGCTGTTGACGATCTCAACCGCCACGTTGTCTGCGTTTTCATTGAGGCGGAAATTGAGGGCGTAGTTTGCTCCCCCGTCCACTGAGGAGAGCTCGGTTGCGTACACATTGGCAAAGGATACGGATGGTGCGGCGGCAAGAATGGCCGCAGCGGCTGCAAATCCCAAATACTTCAACATGTGAAAAATTTCCTTTCAACCTTGGATTTCTGTCCGTGAGACTTCACACTCAAGACGGTCCAATGACCATAGGGCAAATCCGGGACAAAGCAACTGAAATATGCGTTAAAGTAGGCGGTTTTTTCGGCCTTTTCCTTGGATTCCGCGACAAATCCCCCGCCTTGTCCAGCAGGGCGGTTGGCAGCCCCATCACCAGCTCAGGGTTTTTGCTTCTTCCTGCGCCTTGGTGAGTTCCTGGTCTGCGGTGTTGAGCATTGTGCGGGCTTCGGCGACCTTTCCTTCGCGGGCGAGCGCCTGCGCTTTCGCGAGCGCCTGCTTGCCCCGGTTGTAGTTGTCGGAGCGGGTGACGTCGAAGGACTTTTCCTTGTAGGTGCGCTCGACGCTTGTCTGCAACTTTTGCAGGCGAAGGATGTCGTCGATCATTTTGCCGTCCGCCGAGGGGGCCGATGAGGCGGTTGGCTGGGTCGTCTGCTGGGCCGTTGGGATGGTGCTTGCGGTCGGGCGGGCCTGCGTGGGGGCGGCTGTTGCGGGTGCCTGGGTTGCGGGCACTGCGGTTGGCGGCGGTGCGGAGGTTGCGGGAACCGCTGTGGGCTGCGGGGCCTGGGTGGCGGGGATCTGCGTTGCCGCAATGGGTGATGGTTCGGGCGCGGTGGTGGGCGTCGGGGTCACGAGGGGGACAGCGCCCTGATTGTTGTTCGTCGGCTGCATGTCCTTCTTGCGATTGCTGAGGGCGACATAGACGACACCGGCAATGACGACGGCACAGACGAAGAGCGCGATGAGCGCAATGATGATGATGTTCTTCTTGTTTCCCTGCACCGCTGCGGCAGGGACGGCAATGGGGGGCGTTGGGTTCCAGTTTGGGGTCTGGTTCTGGCCGGGCGGGCCGTAGTAGGGGGGCTGCGTGCCGGGGGGGGCTTGCGGTGGATACTGGGCACCTTGGTAGGGATAAGGCGTCTGTCCCTGCGGCGGGTAGGGGGTCTGGTTCGGTGGATACTGCCCCTGGGGATAAGGCTGTGGTATTTGATTCCCCATTGGCGGATAGGGAGTCGTGTTTTGCATTTGAAACGGCGTGGGGTTGCCTTGCTGGGGTGGGCGCGGCGTGGGGTTGTTGCGGTGCCCCGGCCCCGTGGAGGCAATCACGTCCGGAGGCAGCGAGACGGCGATGGTGGCTTCGCCTGTCGGCCCGTGTGGCTGCGTGGCGCTTTCCGTGACGGAAAAGGGAATGGAAAGCTTTGTTGCGAAGTTCCGAAGCGCCTCAAGGAATTCGCGTGCGGTGGGGTAGCGGTCTGTGGACTGGCGAGCCGTTGCCTTCTGGATGATGGCTTGCAGTTCCTTTGGAATGGCGCGGCCGTCTTTTGTCTGCGGGGCGGGGATGTTTCGGTGCAGGTGCCCCGCCAGGATTTCGTGAAGGTTGCCGTGGAAGGGGGTGGAGCCGGAAATCAGTTCGAACAGCATGATGCCAACGGCATAGACGTCGGTCGCCTGGCTGACGCGTCCGAAGGATTCGGGGTCGATCTGTTCGGGCGCCATGTACTTGGGTGTGCCGGGGCTGGATTGCGCGGTGCTTGTGATGCTGAGCGCACCTCCGCCGCGCGCGATGCCGAAGTCCAGCAGCTTGGCTTGAAGTCCACCGCCTGACTTCTCCATCACCATGATGTTTTCGGGCTTAATGTCGCGATGGATGATGTCCAGGTTGTGCACCGCCTCCAGGGCTGACAGCGTCTGCAACGTCACGTCCACCGCCTCGCGCAGGGACAGTCCCTGCTTCATCTCTTCGAGGTGGTTGCGCAGCGGCTTTCCCGGAACGTACTCCATGACGAGCATGATTTCGTCATCGACGTCGATCCGGTCATAGAGGGAGACGATGTTTGGGTGCGATCCGACCTTCGCGTGCAGGACGCATTCGCGGGTGATGCGATCAGCCAGGGCGGGATCGCCCAAGGATGAGGGACGGACCTTCTTGACGGCAACGGTGCGCTTGAGCAGCGCGTCTTCCGCCAGATAGACCTCCCCCATGCCGCCCGCACCGAGCAGCCTGACCAGCGTGTATCTGTCCGAAGGCTTCATGCTTGGGAGTTAGGCCTGTCGCACGGGATGGCTCCAGCAAACCGCCAAAGCTAGGAGGGTTGTTTCCTGTCCCGCAAGGCCCATGCGCCGTTTTGTACCGCCCGAGATGCCTGATTTATTGATTAACGGTAACTGTCTTCGTGGCTGCGGCGCCCGCTTGCGGCGGAACGACCACGCGAACCTCGTACTCGCCTTCCTTTACGATTTCCGGAATCTTGAATTCCGTTTCCGCTTCGTAGTTTCCATCGCTGGTGCGGCGGGCCTTTGCCTCCTTCTGCCCCAGGTCCTTGTCATCCTTGTGGATGTAAATATCGACGGTGGGGGGTGGCGTGGCGGTTGATCCGCCCTCGGGAACCATGACAACGGTCACCTTCAACGTATCGCCTGCGTTGATCGTATCGGAATCCAGCTTGATCTGGACATTCATCGGGGTGCCGGTGGTGGTGCCTGTCCCCGTTTGCGGAATCACGTTGATGGTAGCCGTGCGTGTTTCCGGCGCCTTTTTGTCCATCACCACGGAAATATTGCCGGGTTCGATGTCCCAGTCGCCCGCGCCCAGCAGGCCGATGAAGGGAACAAGGATCAGGACGCCGCCAATGATATCCAGGATGAAGTAGGTGTTTGGCTCCCGTTCCGTTGATTTCTGGACGGTCTTGTATCCTTCCTTTTCAAAGGTGAAGATCGGTTCATCGCGTCGGCTGACGCGGACGCTCGTCGGTGTCTGGCCCTGCGTCATGCCGTCCATCTTCACCTCCGCGCCCTGGGGGTCGCTGTTGAGGGAAATGGTCTGGTTGCCGGAGACAATCAGCCCGCACGAAGTGGTGTGAATCAGCACCACGGCCCCCAGCGACAGGCAGGTGATTCGTTTGGCAAGTCCTGCGGTGTCACGGGGCGTCTGTGTCGGGTGCACGGCGTCTTCCTTCCGGTTTTTCGACCATTGGATTTTGATTTTCACTGGCGATAGCCGTCCAGTCCCCACGAAATCAAGGAGAATAGGCTCAATTCATGGCGGATCAGCAGGACGATTCACCAATCATGTTGACCGACACCGCACGCTCACCGAGCCTTCGCGCCATTGCGCAGGCACACTTTTCCATGATCACGCCCCCATGGCATCGCCGTACGACTTCTCGTTCCGAAAATTGATGGAAGCGCCCGAAGGAACCGACACCGACGCGCTGTTTACGGAACTGCTTCGGCACGGCCCTTCGCTTTTCGATTCCCTGTCCCTCTTCATTCTTGGGGAGGAGCAGAATCCCCGCGTTGCCGTGCTTGTCACGTTGCTGGGCAAGACGATGGATGACCGCGCGATTCCCATGTTGATGAAGCTTCTGGATTCGGCAAACGCCTCCACTCGTCGCGCCGCGGCAAATGCGCTTGGTTGGAACCGCGCACCGGCGGCGCTGGAATCACTCGATCGTCTTTCCGCCGACGATCCCGATGCGCGTGTTCGTGATGAGGCGCGGACCGCGATCGAGGAAATTCTTCGCGACTATCCGGGCATGAGAAGCGTGTTGCGCCACCAACAGGACGCCGCGTCGGGGCCGCACACCATCGAAGGGCCTGCATCTGCGGCGCAAAAATCGCCTGCAAGGAAGGCCATCGGCCAGGAAAAGCTGAAGCTGATCATGACGCTTCCGCGATTGCTCGCGTTCAAGTACCGCGCGGTTCCCCTGCGGTTTGCGGGCGGGGATCAACTGCACCTGGCCATCGAAAAGGGGCGCGAGCGGCGCATGATCACCCCCATGTCCGCCGTCACCGGATACAGCGTCACGCTGTCCGCGTGGCCGATGGAGCGCATCCATGAGCAGATCGAGAAGCTCTACACGCTCGGCGATGATGACTTTGCGGCGTTCTTCGACCACCTGAACAAGCAGGCACAAAGCGAGATCGTCGAAATGGTCACGGCGGGCATTCATCCCAACGAACCTGCCTCTCCGTTGGATGAGGCCAACGACGGGGTGGAGGCGGCGCAGGCGTTCCTGTCCTCGTGCGCCGCGATGCACGTTGCCAGCGCGACAATCTTTCTGGACGCCGCAACGATGATCATCAACGCCACCAGAAGGTCGGGGGAAGTGGCCGCCATCAGCCTTCCACCCGTGGCGATACGCTCCCGTTTCATGAAGACCCTCATGATTGCGGCCCGCCATGATGCCGCCACCAACGTGGGCACCCTTGCGATGAAGCATGCCGGCCGCACACTCACGGTTGACCTCACCTCCGTCATCAACGCGGAATCAGAAAAGCTGGCATTGGTTTTCAACGAAACCTGACCGCACGAATGACATCCCACGGGGACTGAAGACGATCCCCCTTTTCCAACCCCCCGCGCGAGGCGCACCGATGACGATTTCGCTTTCCCTGAAAGGCACCTACAAGAAGGCCGCGTTCGAGGACTCCATGAAGTACCTCGCGCGGTTGTCCGGTGCGCTGAACAACTATGCGGAGGACATGATCAAGGATTTTCACACGGACTTCCAGGAAGAGAACTACATCGCCTACGGCAAGGATGGGGAAGCACGGCTGGAGAAGAAAGTCGCGATGGTGCAGCTTGCATTTCATCCCGCCGCGCAGCCGGTCATGATTGCGCTTTTTCATCCCAATCATATCGTGGTCAATGCGGAGACCGCCGGCGTTGGTCCCGGGTATCATCAGTACCTGTGCGACATGTTCAAGGCGGCAGCGCTCCCCCTGAAGATCACTTGGGACATCGCGAACAGTTCCGACCCAACGGGCTATTTCGCGAATGCGAACCGTTCGGCGCTTGAAAGCGTCTTCCTGCGTTGGCTCGGCGACCAATGCGCCGACTTGCAGGACCTGTATGGCAGGGGGGAGCGACAGCTTTCGCTCGCGCTTCCGACGCTCGACCGATTCCCCCACGACGGGGCTGTCGCGACGCCGCTTGGTCCGCGTCCCGCATCGTGGCTTGACGCCGTCTGCCAGGAACCATCGCGCGGCAAGGACATGTTTGCGTGGTGGGATGCGGGCGAGGGAGGCAATTACTACCTTGGTCGCGCGCTGTCGCACCTGTGGTTGCAGGCACGTTTTCGCCAGCCCATGACCGAGGGCGAGACCGCGAGCTACGCAGACATGCTGAATTGCCTTGAGGAGGCGTACAAGCTGGCGCCGCAGCTTCGCTATCCATGGCGTGAATGGGATGATTTCCTTCGCATGACAGATCGGAACGACCACCTGACGGCGGAAGTCGGCGGGAAGGCCGATGCGGAAAGTGGCGCGCGCCCCCTGTTCGGCTATCGCCGCGGGGACTACATTTCCGTTTTTCCATCCGGCTGGCATGTCACGCTGCCGGGCGTCTTCGCCGAGCAGTTCGGCGAAGGTGGCATGTGGACGGGCTGGGATGATTCGCGAACAGTGCAGATCGGCACGATCACGGCGCCGCCCAATGGAGATGGAAGCCTCATTCCCGCCGCGGAGATCATCAGGGACGCCCCGCCGCTTGGCATGGGCCGTGGCGAGGATTACGAGCGCAACGAGGAGGGATTGATCAGCAAGGGGAACCTGCACCAGGCCAATGAGGACAACCGCATCTTCTGGCGCTTGGGAACCGCCTCCGCCGTCGATGGAAACATGCTCGTCGTGACCATCAACTTCGACAACGAAGAGGACAAGGATTGGGCGATGGAAGTGTGGAAATCGATTTACTTCTCACCGCCGCAATAAGCAGCGGGCCAGGCCGGTTCGTCCGCGGAATCCGCGGCTCAATTTTTCCCGGCGCTTTTCCGTGGCTTGATTTTCTCGTCCCGCTCCTTGTCCCACTGCTCCATCCTCTCCTTCGCCGCCCCCTCGAATCCCTTGTCGGTCGGCTTGAAGAACCTGCGGCCGACCAACTCGTCGGGAAGCCCCTGCTTGGGGATGAAACCGCCCTCTGCGTCGTGGTCGTAGGTGTATCCTTTTCCGTAGTTCAAGTCCTTCATCAGTTTTGTTGGCGCGTTCCGAATTTCCAGCGGTACGGCGAGTGATCCACTCTCGGCGATCTCCGCATTCACGGCTCCCTGTGCCTTGTAGACGGAGTTCGACTTCGGGCAGAGCGCCAGATACAATGTCGCTTGCGCCAGTGCGAGTTCGCCTTCGGGAGATCCAAGCGCCTGGTATGCGCGCAAACCCTCCATCGCCTGCACGAGCGCATTTGGATCCGCCAGGCCGACATCTTCGCTGGCGAAGCGCACCAGCCGCCTTGCGACGTAGAGCGGCTCCTCGCCCGCAGCCAGCATTCGTCCCATCCAGTAGAGTGCGCCGTGGGGGTCGGAACTGCGCAGCGTCTTGTGCAGCGCGCTGATCAGGTTGTAGTGCTCCTCGCCGGTCTTGTCATAGATCAGGTGCCGCTGCGAAACGCGCACGACGTCCGCATGCGCGATCGGCGTCGTGTCACCTGCGGCCACCTTCACCGACGCGGCAATTTCCAACACGCCAAGGGCGCGGCGTCCATCGCCGTCGCTGAGTTTCACAATCGCCTGTAGCGCGTCAGGCTCGGCGGTGACTTCCACTTCCCCACGATCACGGTCGGCGTTCAGGCGCGCCAGGCCCTTCTCCAACATCGTATATACGTTGCCGGCCGTGAGCGGCTTGAGGACGAACACGCGGCATCGCGACAGCAGGGGGGAGATCACGCTAAAGCTGGGGTTTTCCGTCGTCGCGCCGATCAGCGTGATGATTCCCGATTCAACGTGGGGGAGGAAGGCATCCTGCTGTGCCTTGTTGAAGCGGTGAATCTCGTCGATGAAGAGGATCGTGCGCCGGATGAACTTCCTGTTCACCTTCGCGGTGTCCACCACCGCGCGAACATCCCGCACGGAGGACGTCACGGCGCTCAAGGTCACAAAATCCGCGTTTGCATTCTGCGCGATCAACTGTGCCAGCGTTGTCTTGCCGCTTCCCGGGGGGCCCCACAGCATCATGGAGGGGATGCGGTCCGCCTTGATCAGCTTCAACAGGGGCGCATTCTCCCCAACCAGGTCATCCTGCCCCAGAAAATCCGCGAACGACCGGGGGCGCAGGCGATCCGCAAGCGGCCTGCGTTCCCGGTCGGCGTCGGCGGAATGGTGCCTCTCCGGCAGTTGTTGGCGCGTGGGTTCGTCCTCCGCGGGGTCATCATTGTTGCCGAACAGGTCCGTCATGTTTGCTACTCCTTCTGGCTTCCCGTCCCTCTGGAGGCAAAATCGTAAACGTCATAGCCGGGAACTGTATAGACAATTTGCGCCTTTCGCGATTCCACCAGGGTCCTGAATTCCACGGATGCCTGCGCGGAAACAAGGAGCAGCCGCACGTTGTTTTCCTCCAGCGCCTCCGCCAATTCCTGCTCGTCGTAGGTGCCCTCGTCGGGCCAGAAGGTTGGCAGTGGAAACAACCGCACCTGCGCATGGTCGTCCACGAAGTAGCCCGTGAAGAGTGCTTCCCTCGGTGTCCGGAAGGAGACGACATCGCCGGGACGCGCGTGATCCACGATGTAGCGGACGGCGTTGAACACGGGGTTGTCGGGGCTGACTGCCTGGCTGAAGTGAATGGGCGCGTCGTCCGCGTTGGGCTGCATGGCGTGATAGCGCCTCAGGCGTTCCGACTCCCGGTTCTGGAACAGGCACGTGGCCCAATCGAAGCCCGACCATGCCACGAACCAGATGCCCAATGCCACGAAGGCGCCGCGATTCCACCGTCGGGCCTGTTCCAGGACAAGGGCTGCGGCGATCCCGCCAAACACGGGCAGGAACAGCGCGAAGCGGCTCCACCACGGCGCCACAAGCGCAAGGAAGGCCACGATGGAGGTCGTGGCCATCGCATAGATGTATAGACGCTCCTTCCCCCCATGAAGCTTCCAGCAGGCAAGCAGGACGCCAATGAGGGAGGGAAGGCCGCACGCCAGCCAGAACGCGCCGAATCCGCCGAACTTGCTGTCACCGGCGTAGCCGAACGTGGGGTCGTAGAGGAGGCCCTTGGACAGGCCATGGAGGCCATTCAGCCCAAACTTCGACCAGGACGTGAAATCAATCGTTGTCCACGACTCCCACACTTTTCCGAGCAAGGGACGATCTGCATATTCACCTTCCGCCATCAGGCGAATCGCCTCGAAGGGACGCACGCCGCTTGCGATGTTGGTGCCGGCCACGGTGACGCTGAAGGGATAGAGCGGGGAACCGAACTTCATCCAGTTGTAGGCCATCCACGGAAGGCCGGCATTTGCGGAAAGCAGGAAGCCGGTGATGGTGGCTGACATCGCGCGGCGCGATCCGAAGAATGCGCGCAAGCCCCAAACCACCAGCGCGGCGGTTCCCGTGATTCCCGCAAGGATTCCAGCGTTTGCCTTCGCGGCCAGCGCAAGCCCCGCGGCGCTGAACATCCAGATGATCCGAATGGGACCAATGCGCGACCTGTTTGCCGCGCCCAACACGGCGCAGAGCGCCACAGTGAACCAGCCGCAACTGAACAGGTCCGCGTAGGCCATGGCCGACTGATAGAGGATGACGGGCACGGTGAGAGGGATCGATGCGGCCACGACGGCGTTGCCGCGATCGCATCCCAGGGCGCGCGCTGTTGCATGGACAGCGGGAATCATTGCGGGAAGGATCATCCACTGCACGGAATTCACCAGTGTCGTCTTCCCACACAGCATGATCGAAATCGCCATCAGCAGTTCCACGCCGCGGGAAAAGTGACTCGTCATGATCGACTCGTAGGGGTAGTGGCGAAAGTCCCCGTCCTGGAACAGGTGCACCGCAAGCCCCAGATGGTAACTCAATCCGTCAAAATCCACCACGGGTGAGCGCCAGCCAAGGCTCAGGAAGTAGATCGCGGCCGTTGCCGCCATCGCCATGAAGGTCAGCGCCAGCGGCGGCAGTTGGATGATTGCGCGAAAATCCGCCGGTGACACGAGGTGGCGCAGCATGCGCACCTGTCGCCAGTTCATCGCTGCGGCGATCAACACGGCACACGCGCCACAGAGCACAAGCACCGGCATGCGGAAGATGCCGACAAACCCGAGCATGAATGAGAGGATCGTCCAGAAGGTCATCAGAAAGGTCAGCGCTGCCGCCCATGATTCGATGCGCGACAACGTCTCGTCCCGCTGGCACGCTGCCAGCAGGCACACAAGAAGAGCCCCCGTGACGGCGACGAACGCCGCGGTCATCATCATTCTTCGGCGCGAATCCTTGCGCGTGATCGCTTCTTTTCAGACCTTCGCTTCTTGCCGTCCAGTATCCCCATCTTCACGGATCGCGGCACCTTTGTCTTGATTCGCTTCGGTGCGCGATAGTTCAGGGCCTCGATTTTTCGCCGCAGTGATTCCAGCGCGGACCGCTTGTTCTGTGACTGGCTGCGTTCCTTCTGGCTCGCGGCCGTGACTCCCGACGGCCGGTGGCGCAGGCGCACCGCCGTCTCCACCTTGTTGACATTCTGCCCGCCCTTTCCGCCGGAGCGGTAGGTCATGACGTCGCACTGCGCCAGCAGGTCGGCGTCGGCTTCTGGCAATGGAATGGTATCGGCTTTCATGGCGCTTCTTTCCCCCTCAATTCGCCACGCGGCGCGCGAGTGCACAACCGAAACGCGAGCGAACTTCTGTTGCGTTCGATTGATTTCACCCCGATTTTTGCGACCCATGAGCCGCAAAATCCTACAGACAGCTTTCATCCTCTCCACGCTCTCCCTCCTCGCGTGCGACGATCAACAGATCCTTTACAAGACAAAGAGCAAGGAGGTCATTCCGCCTGTTTCACAAGTGACTTCCGCCGTCGCGTCGGCCGACCCTCACGCCGCCCTTGCGAGCGCGGCAGGTCCCGGTGCCGCGATGCAGCACGTGGACTATGCCAAGCTCGCGCTGAAGGAGGAAGGCGCGCCGCACCAATGGGCCGGCATAGGGTTCAACATTCCGACCCGCTATCATGTGGGCGAGCCTGCGGCCATGCGGATTGCACAGTTCGGTGTCTCCGCGCGTTCCGGCGATGGGATGGGGGAGTTCGTCGTCTTTTATTTCGGCAGGGGACAGGGTGGGTCGGTTGAGGACAACGTTGGTCGGTGGGTGCGCCAGTTCGCTCCCGCTGCGGGCAAAACAACGCCGGTGACGCGCTACGAGCACGGCCATGTTGGGAACCTTGAAGTGACGCGGGTCACGATGGAGGGCACTTATTCCGCAGGCGCCATGGCTCCCGGCGGGGCAAAGCCGGGTGCCCAGGAGGACTGGGCGCTGGATGCCTTCATCGTGGAGGGCGGGCCTGAAGGGAGTCTGTATATACGCCTCACCGGCCCCGATGCCCTGGTTCGTGGCGAGAAGGAAACCATCGACGGCATCATCGCATCCGCTGGCTCCGCGGGATCAGGTGCGAAGCAGCCTCCGGCACCTGCCGCAGCGGTTCCAAGCGGCGGGGACGCCTCGCTTCCGCTGGTGAATGCTCCGGGCATTCTCTTCGCCGTTCCATCTGATTGGGAAAGGGCGGAGGTGGCGTCCTCCATGCGCGCAGCCCAGTATCAAATCCCGGGCGGTTCAGAGTTTGTCCTTTTCTATTTCGGGCCTTCCGGCGGCGGAACCGTGAGCGATAATTTCAATCGCTGGGTTGCGCAGGTGAAGCAGCCGGATGGCAGTGACACGCGCGGCCGGATGAAAACCGAAACCAAGACCATTGGCGACATCACCGTCAACACCCTGTACATGGAAGGGACTTACACGGCGACGGCAATGGGTCCCAATGCGCCCAAGCCCGAATCCAAGGCGGGGCAGGGCTTCCTGGGGTTCATTGTCGAAGGTGGGTCGAAGGGTGCGCTCTACGGGCGCATCACCGGCCCGGCGGAGAACGTCCGCACGCTCATCCCAACCCTGGACAACATCATCATCCCGTCGCTGAAAAAAGTTCCGTGAAAACGGTAGGCATCGTATCATTCTTTCCAGCCTTCTCGCCTCCGCGGTCCGGTGGCGAGCTTCGCCTTCATCACATCGCGACGCATCTGGCATTGCGTGGTTTCGATGTGCAGATGGCATCGCCCACGCACAATGATGCGCCGCAGGAAGTCATTGAGCATGCTCCCCATTTTGTGGAGCGGCGCTTCCCCAAGACGCGTGTCTACTCTGCGATGCACCGAACGATGGATCGTGTGGCAGGATTCCAGGAGTGCAGTGGCCTGGTCTGCTCGCTTGTTGCGCGTCGTCACGCCGCGCTGCGGGCCGAGGCCGAGCGCCTTGCCCGTGAATCGAGGATTTACACGCAGGAAAGTCCGTTCCTTGCGCCACTGATTCCGCGCCGCCGTCGCCACGACCAGCTTTTCGTCTACAACTCCTACAACAACGAAGCGCGCCTGGCGCGGGAGATGTTTGGGCGTTCATTGCAGGGGCGCATTGCCACGCGCCGCATTCGATCGCTCGAAAAATACCTCCTGCGCGAGAGCGACATTGTACTGGCTTGCAGCGAGGAGGACGCCGAATCCTTCGTTTCCGATTTTGGCGTGGATCACTCAAAGATCACCGTCGTTCCAAACGGCGTGGATGTGGAGGCCATTCGTCCCTGCGCGTCCCCGGAATGCCGCGCGGAGGCGCGCGAGCACCTGGCGCTTTCCGCGAATCGTCCCGCCTGCTTTTTCATTGGCAGCTTTCATCCTCCGAACATCGACGCAGTGGACACGATCATCCACCGGCTTGCCCCGGAATTTCCCGAGGCGGACTTCCTCATTGCGGGACGCGTTTGCGATACCTTCCGTGACAAGCGCGTTCCGGAAAATGTGCGCCTCCTGGGGCTTGCGGATGAGGCGACAAAGCTGGCGCTGCTGCACGGCACCGACGTTGCACTGAATCCAATTCGTCGCGGCAGCGGGACGAACCTGAAGATGCTGGAGTATTTCGCCGCCGGCCAGGCGGTGCTGACGACGCACACGGGCGCGCGCGGCCTCGGGGTGGAGAATCGCTTCCATGCGCTTGTCACGAAGGACGACGATCTGGTGGCGGGGTTGGAGGAGCTTCTTGCGGACGAATCACTGCGCCACAACCTCGGTCGTGAAGCGCGCCTCCTTGTGGAGGAGAAGTTCTCCTGGCACCGCATCGGCGAGACGGTGGCGGAGCTTTACACGCTGAAGAGCGGTCGCCGCCTGATCATCCTCAATGATTACTCGGTCATTCCCTCGGAGCAGGGTGGGCAGGTGCGCGTGGAGGCCGTTGCCCGACGCCTCTCCAGCGCGGGGATGAATGTTTCGATTCTTACCCTCAGTGCGACCAAGCCGGGCCGTCGCCTACAGGTCAACCAATCGCTGGAGGAGTTGAACGTTCCCCGCACCGACATGCATCGCCGCGTGGACGCCCTCCTTTCCCATTTCGTCGGTTGCGGGGCGGATGATGTGAGTGCGCTTCTCCTCACGAAGGTTCTCACGCCGCAATTCTCGCGCGTCCTTCGTCGCGAGGCCCGCTTTGCGGACGGCATCATGCTGAGCCATCCCTACATGGAGCCGATGACCAGGGGCCTCGGGCAGCGGAAAAAGATCTACTACGATTCGCACAACACGGAGTTTGAACTGAAGAAGGCGCTCTACAAGCCGTCCACGTTGTCCGATTATCTTGTGCGCCGCATCCGCCAAACGGAAATTGATGCCTGTAGCCGATCCGTCGCCACGTTCTGCGTTTCCGATGAGAATCGCGCGCGCCTGTCGCAGTTGGTGCCAAGACTTGAATCGCACTCATACGTCGCGCCCAATGGCGTGGATTGCAGCCGCGTGCATGTGCGTGGCATCGAGGAGCGCCGCCGGCTGCGTCGGGAGATTGGCTTCGGTCGGGAATTCATCGCCACATTCCTTGGTTCCGGGCATCCTCCCAATGCGGAGGCCGCGCGCCTCATCATCCACCAGATCGCGCGCGAACATCCGCGTGTGCTGTTTCTCCTTGTCGGCTCCGTCAGCGGCTGGTTCTGGAACACGCCGTTGCCTGGCAACGTGCTGCTCATGGGAATGGTCAGCACACCCGTGAAGAATTTTCTTCTACAGATCAGCGACTTTGCACTGAACCCCATGCTGACTGGCTCGGGCACCAGTTTGAAGCTCTTCGATTACATGGCGGCCGGCCTTCCCGTGCTGTCGACGGCCATTGGTGCGCGTGGTCTTGATGAGGAGGCGATGAAGGGCGTGATCCTCCTGGAGCCGGACGACTTCAGCTCCGAATTGCGCGCGCTCCTTGGCGATCCGCAGCGCTGCGCCAGGCTCAGCGCCAACGCCCGCCGCATTGCGGAACAGCAATTCGACTGGAGCGTGACGCTTCAGTCGATGGCGGAAAAAATTGCGAGCGGCGAAAAGAACGTCCGCGCCGCCACCTGATGCTACAGTTGTCTTGCGGTGGCTGTGCATCCGATCAAGTCCTCCGCCTCGTCAATCACGCGCTGGGCGGTGACGCCCGTCATGCAGCGGTGATCGATGGGGCAATGCCGCAGGATGCATGGCGCGCAGACTGTCTCCACGCGCACAATTCGCGCGCGTGAACTCAGCGGCGCCGTCGTCACCCAGTCCGTGCTGCCGAACACGGCGATCAGGTTTGTGCCAAACGCCGCGGCAACGTGCATCGCCCCGGAATCATTCGTGACGAACAGGTTGCATCGCTCGATGAAGGCCATCAAGTCGCGCAGCTTCATCTTTCCCGCGGCGTTGATGAACGTCGCGTCGCCGGCATCGCAAACCTGCTGGGCGATGTCATGCTCCTGCTGCAATCCCGTCACGACAACGCGGGCGCCATGCGCGCGCATGAAGTGTGCGCCGACCTCCGCAAAACGCTCCGGCAGCCACCGCTTCGCCGTGCCGTAGATCGCAGCGGGGTTGAGGCCAACCACCATTTGTCCCGGTTCCACGCCGTGCGATTGCAGCCAGTGCTCGCCCTGCGCCCTTTCCTCATCCGTCAGCATCAACCGCAGCGGCGGCGGATCCTTCGCGTCGCCCTCCCAGAAGTGCAGCAGGCGCAGGTAATACCGCACCTCGTGCACCGCCAGGTCCTCAGGCCGCAGCGTCACCGGATGGTTCAGGAGCACCCTGCGTGCATCGCGGTTGTATCCGATGCGATGGGGAATCCCCGCCGCCGCGAACAGCGCCGCCGTCTTGATCGAATTGGGAAGGATGAACCCGATGTCAGCCTTGATCCTTCGCACCCGCGCGACGCTTTGCGCAAAGTGTGCCGGTGTCGAATCGTCGATCGCCCACACCTCATCCACATCAGGGTGTGGTTTCAGGATCATGGCCACATTCTTTCGGCCAACCGCAACGATCCCCGCATTGGGAAAGATTTCGCGCAGCCGATGGAGGAACGGTGTGTTCATCACACAATCGCCCACCCAGTTCGTCAGGCGGACAGCAATTTTTTTTACCGACTTGGGATCGGGAAGGGAGGTCATGAAAGCAAATGAGAGGTCGAAGGGTGATGGGCTACGGAAAGAAACGAAACCACGTTACCGTGGTCAACGTCCTAACGCCCCACGCCTTCTCAATTCAAGACCGAAGCCTTGGCTGCCATGTCTCCGGGGGAAATGACACCAACATGGCGCGAACGCTCCTGCCCAAGTGAATCATAGAAGATCCACGTTGGGGAGCGGAACACGCCGAATTGCTGGGCGAGTTGCGGATTGCTGCGAATGTCGGAGGACCCAACGGCAACCTTTGCGGCGGCTAGCACCTCCGGTGTCAGCACCGCATCCTGCTCAAGGCACGGCTTGGATCCGGCGAGGCGAAAATAGACAACCAGTGGCTTCTTCCCCGCAATCCTGCTGCGCGCTTCCTCATAGGGAACAATTCCTGTTGGAAGCGCCGCCGCAGCAGCATTGGCCGGGGCCGCCGTCGCCTGTTCGGTATCGTCCGCCAGTTCCAATGTCGATGCGCTGGCGGCCATGGTCTTGTGTGCCGCCTGAAGTGCCATCCATCCCGCTTCCGCCTGCTTGCGAGCTTCCGGCGTCAGTCGGAAAAAGACAACCCACGGCAGTGGATCGTTCCCCTCGGCATTACTATTTTTTCCACCCACAAAGTAGATCGACCCGCGAAGGTAATCGGGCGCGGCCGCGTGGTAGATCTTCATCGGAACCGTGGACGGCTGCATCCTCCACGGCTGGATTCCGTCCTGCGTGACCATCGTCCACCAGATGTCGGTGCTGCGCCTTGAATCCACATAAGTGGTCGAGAACGAGAACAAGTACGAGCCCGCGTTCGCGGAGGAACCTGCGTAGAAAGCCTTCGGGAGAACGGACTTCTCGGTCGTCCATGGGCCAAGCTTGCCGGTATTCAGGACGGGCGCGGAAAAAATCTTGTCGCTGATGCTCTCGGCCTTCGAATTATCTGCGATTTTCAAGCCACCCCAGATGTAAACACGACCACCCACCACACCTGCCTGATGAAACCACAGCGGTATCGG
Organism: Candidatus Sumerlaeota bacterium; assembly: GCA_020848155.1. Lineage (GTDB taxonomy): Bacteria > Sumerlaeota > Sumerlaeia > SLMS01 > SLMS01 > JADZDZ01. The sequence continues at coordinate 6,265 of JADLAR010000024.1, read as the reverse complement.
CAATGGTGAGGAACGCTCCCAATCGCCAAGTGAACCATCCGGCAATACGGTGATTGAATAGACTTCCTGTGACGTCGGTTTCGCCAACGGCAAACCACCTGTCATCCACAAATATCCCGGAGTAACAAACGCGGCCTGACAGGCCAGACCCGCCTGCGCCAAAGGCGCCGACGACCGCCAATTCTCCAACTGCCCATCCGCCTGCGGGCGCGTCCAGATTACGGTTTTCACACGCTCGCCATCTGACGGAGCCGTCGACCCGCCGATGATGTAAATGGTGTCATTCAATACCAGCGTGCTGTTGCTGGTATAGTGACGCGGCTCCGGCAGCGATGTCGTATATTGCCACGCACCCAACTGGCCATCCGCATGAATCGGAGCGAACGAAACCCTTTTCGTCGGCTTCTGCAATTTTGCGTTCGGATCGTATTCCGATCCTCCAAAGACGTAGATGAAATCCTTCACAACGGCCAGCGAATGGAATGCGCGGCCAAGCGGGAGCGAAGTGGTTTTTTCCAGGAAATTTCGTTTTTGTGCCTGCTGTGCAGCGGACGGCTTGGCCTGCTGGGCATTGGCTCCGCCCACCAACCCGACAGTCAGAACCAGGCAGGCCATCTTCACGCTGTCGAACCTATTCCTGCGAAAAGGAAAACCAGCCTTTGAAAAGTATTTCTTGATCACCGGAGCCAGCCTCTTATCAGCAGGATTTTCAGAACAATATTTCCATACGCCAACCATTCGGGTCAGCCTAGGGGCGGAAAAGGGAATGTCCAGCACATTTATTTCCCGAGCCATTTCCCCGACACCTTTTCCTTGACGCGACCAACCCTCCTACTGACCCTCATCCCCCCTGCGAGCGGGACTAGCTCAGTTGGCTAGAGCGCCACCTTGCCAAGGTGGAGGTCGCCGGTTCGAGCCCGGTGTCCCGCTCCATTCAAACTTCTGATAACACACGACTTACGCGCCCCATGAGGGCGCGTTTTTCGTTGCCCAGTACCCTGCCCAAACGCCGTGCCCCACATATGCCCCACGGGGAACGGGAAATGGCGGGAAAAGGGGGGCAATTTGGGGTGAACAAATCAGCCTGGCCAAGGCACACACATCGACCGTCGCGGCGGACCGGCAAGGTGCTTCACCAGAATCGGATTCACGCTTCAGATATTTTTCAAGTTGATGCCACGGCAACCATGCCATACGCCCATCCTCCGACTCTATTTTGGGGAGGGAATGGGCAAATCAGAAGGCAGGCATCAAGGCCCCTTTCTTCGACGCATGATCAGGCGCCAGATGCGCGTATCGCATCGTCGTGACGATGCTGGCGTGGCCCATGAGTTGTTTCAGGCTCTGCATATCCACGCCCGCTTGGGCGAGGTGGCTGGCGTATGTGTGGCGTAGGGTGTGGAAATTGACGCCGGTTTTTTTCAGGCCGAGGTTTTTGATGATCTCCCAGTAGCCCCTCGGAACATCGGTGCGTATGCCGCCGTCGGGACTTGCGAAGACCAATGGCGAGTTGATCTGGAGTTCGAGCGAGCGGACGATGCTGAGGGCACTGCGGATCAATTTATTAATGCCCGGCGGGCGATCATAACGACAAAGCGCTTTTGGGCGCGGCAATGCTCGGCGCTGATCGATTGTTGCTTCCATCCATATCGTCAGATCGCGCAGATCTTCCTGCGCGGTGCGGAGTTGAGCCTCCCGATGCTGTCGGTACTGGCCGAGCGCCTCAATAAGGAGGTCATTGACCCCGAGGGAACGATTTTCACCGCTCTTGGTTTTCCAGTTCATTCCGGGCTTGTTCTGAACGGTGATCTTCTTCAGATCCCAATCGATGTCGGCCCATTCAAGATGCTGCAACTCGTCCAGTCGAGCGCCAGTGTATAGAGCAGTTATCACGAACGTGTATAGCCAGACGCCGTCGGGCTCGTCGGTCTTGCGAGGCTCGTATTTCCCACATGCCTCCAGAAGCTTCTTGCATTCCTCCGCCGTCAGGTAACGCAACCTACCCTTACCAGGCTTCGGAGCCTTTATCTTCGCACATGGGTTCGCTGCGATATATCCGAAGTCGACTGCACGTTCGAAAGCGGCGCGGATTACGAAGAGCCTTTTGCGCACTGTTTCACCCGATGGTGGGGTCTTGCGACTGGTGGGCAGGGCGAGGAATTTCTCAACCCCTTCAAGACCGATCGTGTCCAATTTGCGGTCTCGACCCCAGTGGGTCAGCGCTAGGCGGTACACCCCCAGCAAATTGCCGAAGGACTTTTGCCCTGCATGCACCGGCTTATTTTCCATGAGAGGCTGGATTAGGTCCGCGACAGATTTGCGGGCCGCCTCTTCTTCGTCACGCTCTCGAACCTCGGCCCGGTACTGGTCGAGCGGGCTGGCATGCCCCGCATCGAGTGCCGGAAGAATATGGTCGTAGAAATATTTCTGCGCGGCCGCTTTGGTCCGGAAGCCGCGCTTTTCTTTCCTGACAGAGCGACCGTCGGCCCCACGTATCCCAATCCGCCAGCGTACAGAATAGGCGGACTTCGTATCGCCGGACGCAGTTGTCCACGTCCGGCGGGGATACTTGGGTTCACCAACGAGATGGGCCTTCACGGCTAAGATCTCTTTAGTTTGCCGCGAATATGCTCTTCCAACTCGCTACCAAGGTACTTGCATCCGCCCATTTTGTATACCGGCGGTCCACTCCCGCAGCTATTCCAGTTGTAGAGAGTCTTCGGCGAAACGTTGAGTACTACGGCTGCTTGTGCGAGAGAGAGGTACTTGTCTCTCCAATCCTTGGGTACATTCACCTTGGTGGAATCCCACTTCTTTGCCATGATTCCGGCTCCTGATAGTATCGTCAGCGAAAACATTCCTTTCGCATCTGAATCTATCTAGTCCGGGCGTCGCGAAAAACGCGCGGAGACCATTTCTCATTAGGCAGTGGATGTCAATCTATCAAGCCTATTAGGCAAAGTATAAAGCTGACCTTGAGGCGGTCACGGTCGCCGATCCTCATCGGGCCCGAATTCAGAGAAAAACAAAGACAATTGATAGTATTTGACTTACAATAAAGTAAACAATCGTTGAATAATACGTCGTCGAAGCGGCGAAACGGACCTCGGGTCGGCCTGTCGACAACCTTGGGGACGGCGTCGTCGTCCACAACGTAGGCCTTCATCTCGGGCGTCCGGCGACGATCCGGGCGTATCCATCCATCGCCTCGAGGCACCATCTCCTCGGTGTCGGCCTTCATGGCGACATGGTTCACCCGTAATCCTCCATCCGCGTGAAGGCCTTCGCGACGACAGCCTCGTCTGCCTCTTTCATCGCGCCGCCAGGCCACTCATCGCTCGGCATTCTCCCAATGGCTCCGCCTACTAGCGCCGCCACTGCCGCCTTCCTGCGCCTGACGCGTACCCCTCTGTAGAGATTTCGATTCTTCACCATAGATAGATGTAGCCGGTGGAGAGATGCGTCGCCGGCAAAAGCGAACTTCAGGAGGACGGACGACATGACGTACGAGTGCAAACAACAGCCAGTAGTTTCGCCAACGACGGTAACTCATCGCACCATGAATCGTGGATTATTACCGGCTCAAAGCACCCTCTCGGAGGCCCTGCAAGCATCCAATTTCGCGACGCCCGGTGAAGCTAAACCCTCCAGTATCAGTAGGCAACGGAAGCCTACCGGCAATAATCACCAGACCAATAGTAACGCGACGGGAATAATTTCCCGGCGCTTCACGAAACTGCCCGCCTTTGCTCAGGCGAGAGGAGGTGCGAACTGATTATTGCCGCTCGATGCATATACGCGCTGGTGCGTGATATTTATTAGCGGAAATAATCTTAACTTGAATCCAGAGATTTTGCCAACAACGATATTCGCCCCAGGAGGCAACCAACCATGATTGGCAAGAACATCGCAGTACAGACGCTCGCGCAAGCGAGGGAAATCTGGAAGAAAGAATCGGCGGCGCTTAGCCCGCAGCATCCCGCCTTCCCCTACCGCTGCAACCCGCAGCGCTCGGCGAGCGCGCGATATGTTGCAGTCGCCATTCACCACGCGAACGACATCGGGTCAGTGCCCCCGAAGTATAGCCAGGATGAACTCGACAAGATCGGGTCGCGGATTCAGATTGGTCGGATTCTCAGCGGCGAAGCGCAGATGGTCGCAGAGCATGCACGAGCCATATTTATCCAGCAGCAGTATGGCATCGATGCGGAACACGCTCTGAGGCACACGTCGGAGGAACTTGGCCTTCCTACCAACCAGCGGAAAGCGGCGAACAATGTCGCCGCGGCAGCACGGTCCTTCGTCCTTTTCTTTCGCCACCTTCTGCTCCCGGGCAATGCGCCGATGGCTGGATCGCAGTGGCCTGCTTTTCCCGCTGATGAACGGTATACCGACGGCAGGGTGCTCTACAACTGCATCCGTCTCTACCACGAAAAGTCAGGAATTCTCGATCCTGCGCTGATGACGGATGACTCGCTGCGACAATCGGTTCGCAAGTACACCGACCGCGCACGCCGCCAGCGGATCGCGAATACGTTCAATAAATACCTGCGTTCCCTTCGCGAGGCTCTCGAAACCGGGCTTCTCGCTCCGCTTACCCTGGATTTCGTGTCGCCCCTCAAGCCGCTCGGTTTTCGCTCCGACATCGGAAACGGCCCTCGCCGCATGAGCGAAACGGCGTTCATCGAGAAGTTTCCCCACATCTTCTTCCCCGACCCGGAGAATCCCAAGCGCATCGATCTGACGCGTGGCTTCACGGGTTACTTCAACAAAGGCTGCCCGCCTGCTGCCAACAGGAACGGCAATCTGTGCCTTCAGGAAAAACGCCTGAGTGCGACAGCGTTGATGATGCGCCTGCACGAAACGAGGGCATACGTTACAAGGGTTGAAGAACGCCACGGCCCGCTTCCGTCCTTCGAAGCGTACTTCGATCTGGCGTTGATCGAAGAGGATCTGATGGCTCGCATCGAAGACTACAAGGAACATCAAGACATCACGGTTCCCATCACGGTGCGAACGGAATATATGCAGCACATCATGACGGCCAAGACTTACTGTGAGATCGATGTGGGCCCGCTCGCCACGAAAGTGAATCGCGATATTCGTTTTGAGTCTTCCCGGGACTCGACACGTGGCGAGGAGGCGCTGGAGAAGGGCGGCGTTCCAGAGATGCTCCTGCTGGCCGAGGGCCTCGGCATCTACGCCGAGGCGGCTCCGAAGCTGAGCACGAAGAAGCACTACGAGAAGGCTGGCGCTGGGCATTACCTGATCAGGAAGTCGGCCCAGGCCGACTTGCTCATCCGCATGGATACCGGTCTCCGCCCGGGTGTCATCGATCAGCTCGAACTCGCGGAAGAAAGGAACGGTCGCGGGGCACGACCAGTGTTGTGGAAGGACGACAACGGTACCTACCGCGTTCACGTACCGTGGATCTGGATGAAGCAACACAAGGCTGAGTTCGCTGTGACCGCCGCTGCCTTCGATCGCTTGCTAAAGCGCGACAAGAAGAAGCGCTACATGAAGGGCTTTTCCTTCGTGCTTCGTCCCGAAACCGGCGCTGTCATCGATGAGTATCTCGAACACGGCTGGAAATGGGCCCGCGAGGTGAAGTCCAAAAAGACGCGTCGCCTGATCCTGAACAGCTCTGGCCGCGAGATGGTCAAGGACGAGCGGAGTCTCGGGAGGGGCAGCATGTTGATCCTGAATTGCGTGCGGGAAGCGATCGAATTTATCCGCCGCACAGAAGGCCGGGAAATCCCGTATTTCGACCGCTACGCGCACAGGCATGTGGTTGGTCATTTCGCGGAGCTCCACCACCCTGGCCACCAGCTCAAGACGACTTATCTAACTCACACCTCGCAGAAAGGGTCGGACTGGTTCTACGGCACCGTAGACAACTCACTTCTCCATGAGTGCCTTGCGGAACTCCTCTCTGGCCAGCCATCGCGATCCGAACAACAGAAGCAGCGGGAAGCCGCTCAGGAGGCCCAGATGAAAGATCTGCAGCGCACTATCGAGGAGATGGCTAAGCTGCTGCGGGAGCAGCAGAAGAAGACGGACAAGGAGAAGGAGGACAAGGAGTAAGACCAGCAGGCAAAACGCGGAGAAGGCGCTGTTCAAGTGAGGATTTTCGTGCAGCGCCGTCTTTTTTTGCCCGAGTTGAGCGGCTAAGTGGATATCCTTTTGCCGGTAATGGGTTGACAAGCACAATCCAGTCGGCTCAAATCCAAGAAGATTGAAATCGTCCTTCTTGGATTTGAGCCAT
>JADLAR010000023.1 GCA_020848155.1 Candidatus Sumerlaeota bacterium | reverse complement strand
GGCGTGGATTGCAACCTGCGTGATTTTCCCCTCTCGCTCCACGTCTCGCAGGACACGCTGAACGCCATGATACGCGACATTCTTGTGTCGCTGAAGCACTTCGGCATTCGCAAAACGATCCTCCTGAACAGTCATGGCGGAAACGACTTCACTGCTTTTATTCGTCAAGTGCAGGCGGACTTGGACGTACATCTTTTCGTCTGCAACTGGTGGACCATGGGCCGCGACGTGGAGAAGGATATCTTCGTCGATCCGGGCGATCATGCGGGGGAGTTGGAGACCAGCGTCGGCCTCGCGCTCTTTCCCGAATTGATTGAACTGGAGCACGCAAAGGATGGCGCCGCCGCCCCCTTCCGTCTGGAAGCGTTGCGGAAAGGATGGGTGCGAACCAGTCGCGACTTCGGGAAATTGAACGATCATTGCGGAGTAGGGGACCCGCGCCCCGGCACGGCGGAAAAGGGACGGCGATTTCTCGACGTCGTCTGTCCCCGCATCGCGGATTTCATTGTCGAACTGGCGAAAACGCCCATCGACAGCAAGTTCCCACACGCAGCGCCATGACGACAGTCATCGAGGTTCAAGTTTTGCCGCACGCGGAGGGGCTTCCGTTGCCCGCCTACAAGACCGCCGGCAGCAGCGGGATGGATTTGCTCGCCGCCGTCGAATCCGACATGGAAGTCGCCGCCGGGAAAATCGCGCTTGTTCCAACGGGGTTGCGGATTGCAACGCCCGAAGGTTTTGAACTGCAGGTGCGTCCCCGCAGCGGCCTCGCGCTGAACCATGGCATCTTTGTCATCAACTCACCGGGGACCATTGATGCGGATTATCGCGGTGAATTGAAGATCATACTCGCAAATTTTGGCGCAGAAAATTTTCGCATCACGCGGGGGATGCGCATCGCGCAACTTGTTCTCGCGTGTGTTCAGCGCATCGCTTGGCATCCCGTTGATGCGCTTCCGGAAACGACGCGCGGCGCCGGAGGATTCGGCCACACCGGCCTTTCCTGACGCCCAATCCGCGTGACACGCGCGCGCGGGCTATACAACACTCCACCCCGCAGGTCATTTGATGCATCAATTGCAAGGCAGGTTGCCCCATGTCTGACACAAAAGTTGCCGCACTTCCCAAGCCAAAATCCAAGCTCTGGCGCTGGACGAAACGGATCGTGCTGGTTTTGGCCGTCGTACTGGTGATCGTGATCGGCGTCATCCGCATCATGCTGCCGGGAATCATCAAGGATCAGGTGGAGGCAAACGGCTCGAAGTACCTCAAGACCGATGTCACCGTGGGAAGCGTCAGCCTGTCGCTGTTGCGTGGCGCGGCAAGCATCAACGACCTGAAGATCAAGAACTACGAAGGATTCCAGGAAGCCAACGCGCTGGAGATCAAGCAGCTTGGCGCCAACGTTGCCAGTGGCTCGTTGATGACGGACACAATTGTCGTGGACAAAATTTCCGTCGATGGGTTGCAGCTAAACGCGGAAATCAACACTGCGGGAAAACAGAACCTGCAGGTGATGATGGACAACCTGAACAGCGAATTGAATCCGCCAAAGAAGGAAAAACCGAAGGAGGAAAAGAAGAAATCCTCCGGAAAAAAGAAGAAGGAAGAATCGAAGTCAAAGGGGCTCCTGTTGCGCGAATTCGCCGTCACGAAGCTGGCGGTGAACTTCAACGACCAGTATTCCCGCGACGAGCGCATGACTTCATCAACATCCATCGGCAAGTTCACGCTGGAGAACGTTGGCCTTCCCGCCACCGGCGCCCGCGCCGGATCGCGCATCATGAAGGCAAACCTGCGGGACTACACCATCACTGGCAATGATGGATTCACGAAGCGGACCTTCGTCAGCGTTCCCGAAACCTCCATGGATTTGGACCTTGGGAAGCTGCTCGATTCCAAGAATGACATGTACGTTCACATCCCCCGGATTGAACACGAGGGCCTCGACCTTGTCATGGAGGACACGGAATCGAAGCCGAATGACACGCCGATGCCGGAAAATTTCCGCCAGTTCATTCAGGTCGTGATGAACACACTGCCGGGCAACGAACCGCGTCGCTACGAAGTTGCCTCCAACGAGGAGGACAGCAAGGACTGGTATGCTTAATTAACGCGCGAGCCGAAGGACACCGAGGAAAAAAAATCTTCCAAGAAGTCCTCAAAGCCCAAGGACAACGGCAAGGCCGACGAGGTTGAGGAAAAAGCGCCCGCTGAATCCGACTCCGCTGGCGAGGAGGAGGAATCGCCGAAACTGACGACGCTCGTCATTGATGACATTTCCCTGCAGAAGATGCGTCTGGAACTCATTCGTCCGAAGGAGAAGAATGCAAAGCGCATCGTTCTGGATGACGTGAATGTGAAGCTGACGAAGCTCACGCAGCCCTATCAGGAAGGAACCGAGTCAGAATTGGTCCTCACCATGGTGCCGCAGCAGACTCCCTCGCTGGTGAAGTTGAACGCCAAGGGTGGCCTCACTGATCCGCGCCCCGAGCGCAAAATCGTCGCGGACTTGCAGGTGACG
>JADLAR010000022.1 GCA_020848155.1 Candidatus Sumerlaeota bacterium | reverse complement strand
TGTGTGGACCACCGCCCAAATATACGCCCCTTATTCCAAACTTTTACCATGAAGTGTAGCGCTCCCCTGAAATCAAGCCACTTTTTGGACATATTTCCGCCGGTATTCCTGTGGTGAGAGGTAGGCGAGTGTATACCGCTCGATAACGTAGGAATTTTTCCGCACATTTGGTTGGGGCGGGCCACTTGTGTTATCGCAAGCCCTGGAAAAGTGGACGCGATGGGTGAAGCATCATCCTTCGGCGGCCTGATCGCCAAGTGTGACGTCTTCCTCCTCGGCGGAGAGGCTCATCGATTCGAGGCCCGGATCCTGGACGGTTTCCTTCTGTCGCTCAATGACCGCGCCGAGGATGCGGAGCTTGTCCTCCATCATTTCATAGCCACGATCGACGTGATAAATGCGGCGCACCTGGGAGGTGCCGTGCGCTGCCAGCGCAGCCACGATGAGGGCCGCGCCCGCGCGCAGGTCGCTGGCCATGACGGCGGCGCCTTCCAAGGCGGGAACGCCGGTGATTTGGACTTTTCCTTTTTCCGCGGTGCGGATGTTTGCTCCAAGGCGGTTGAGTTCGGGAACGTGCTTGAAGCGTTCGGGATAGATTGTTTCGCGAATTTGTGAGACGCCGGGTGTCAGCGCCAGCAGGGCCGTGAGCTGCGATTGTGCGTCGGTGGGGAAGCCGGGGAATGGTTCTGTGACGATGTGCAGCGGGCGCTTCTCCCGCTTGCCGCGCGTGATGTGCAACACGTCTGGTTCGGGCCAATCCATGGCGGCGCCCCACTGTTCCAGTGCAAACAGCGTGGAGGCGGAAGCGGTGCGTTGGACGCCGCGCAGCGTCACGTCGCCGTGGGTGACAAGGGCCGCCACCGCGTAGGTTGCCGCCTCAATGCGATCAGGGCAGACCTTCCAGTTCGTTCCGAACAGCTTCCTGACCCCTTCGATCTTCAGGATGCCGGTGCCCTGGCCGCTGATGCGGGCGCCCATGCTGTTGAGGAAGTTTGCCAGTTCCAGGATTTCCGGTTCGCGTGCGGCGTCGTCGATGATCGTCGTGCCCTTCGCCAGGACCGCCGCCATCATCACGTTGCATGTGGCGCCAACGCTGGTGCCGTTGGGGCCCATCAACGACAGGCGCGTGCCGATCATGCCATTGTGCATGGCGTGGATGTAGCCGCTGCGGTTGTGGTGGCGGACGCCAAGTTCCTCGAACCCGCGCAGGTGAATGTCCACGGGGCGGTCGCCGATGGCGCAGCCGCCCGGCATGGAAATGTGCGCCCTTCCCAATCGCGCGAGCATAGGTCCCATCGCGTAGAAGCTGGCGCGCATCTTGACCATCAGGTCGTAGTCCACGGAATCGCGGGAAAAGCGGCGTGGATCGATCTTCAGCGTGCCTGCGTTGAACGTGACGCCCGCGCCAAGGTGCTGGAGCAGCTTGATCATCGCGCGGATGTCGCGCAGGTTGGGGACGTTGTCGATGTAACTGGTTTCGTCGCTGAGCAGGGCCGCTGTCATGAGTGGCAGCGTCGCGTTCTTGGAACCGCTGATGTCGATGGTTCCCTGGAGCGGACGCGCGCCCCGAATCTGGTACATGTCGAGCGGAAGTGCCATGACGTTGGATGCTCCTGCGAGCCGTTGCGCTGCCAGCCGTCCCTGCGGGCGGATGCGCAACCAACCCGGAATGGTGGTCGTCCGTGAGCATCACCATCGCCGCGCGAACACTGTCAACATCGACGTGGAAACGGAGTGAAGAAATTCTGTCCTTTCCTTCGGGTCACCATCCGGTTTTTTTTGTGACTCTCCAGGCTCGATAAAGATCAAGGCCTCGCATGAAGAATCAATACGTCGGCGACATCAACGACTACCACAAGTACGGGCTGCTGCGCATCCTGACGGACTTCGGAAGGCTGCGGCTCGCGGTGTGCTGGATGCTCACGGATCCGGACACGCGAAACGATGGCGCGAGGATCGGCTACCTGCAAAAGGATGGCGGATTTCCACGGCACGATGAGGAGTTGTTCCGCGCCCTTCACGACGTTGTTCACAAGATCAAGGTGCGTTCCGTCGATTCAATCGCGTCGTCCGGGATCTTCATGGGGGCGAAGTATTTTTCCGACATCCTGACGGATGAAGTTTCCTCGCGGGATCGCTGGCTTGCAAAGCTGGAAAGGGAGGCGCGTCACTTCGACATGATCTTCTTCGATCCCGACAACGGCTTGGAGGTGAAGTCCGTGCAGCGTGGGCGAAGGAACTCCTGCAAGTTCCTCTACTATGAAGAACTGGCGGCGCTCACGCACCTGCCCGCGTCGTTCATTGTCTACCAACACTTTCCGCGGGAGAAACGGGAGCCGTATGTGCGACGCCGGGCGGAGGAACTGCGCTCCGCGACGGGCCGCAGGGTGTCCAGCTTCCGCACGGGGAGCGTGGTGTTCTTTCTGCTGCAACCGCAGGAGGGGGAGTGCCACTTCCACCGTGTCCGGCCGGCGCTGTCAGAAAAGTGGGGAGGGCGATTCAAATCGAACCATCATGGATAGGTGCGGTTCAAACGGCCATGCCGGGTGGTGAACCATTCCCCCCTTGCCAGAAACCGCCCGCCCCGCTTATCCCTTTGTTCCCTGCCATTCCATGACCGCCCGCCCCCCCTTCAAACGCATCCTTCTGATCAATCCGCCAACGGGCTTGTACCGGCGCGATGACCGCTGCCAGTGCACCGTGGAGGATCAGACAGTTCAGGTTGTCTTTCCGCCCATGGACCTGGCGCTGTCGGCGGCCTGTGCGGAGCGCGCCGGGGCAACGTGCCGTATCGAGGACTATCCCGTTGTTGGTCGCACCTGGCACGACTTCATCGCGGACCTGAAGGATTTTCAGCCGGACCTGCTGGTGCTCAATTCAACCACGGCAACATTGGTGGGGGATCTGCAAACCTGCCAGATTGCCAAGGAACAAATTCCCGGCATCCTGACGGCGGCGAAGGGGGAGACGCTGGTCGTAAACGCCATTCATGTGCTGCGCGACCATCAGGAACTGGATTTCATCCTGCCCAATGAGGCGGAGGAAGCAGTGGAGGAACTGGCGTCTGGCAAGCCGTTCTGCGAGATTCGTGGTTCCCATTTCAGCGGCCGCATTCTGGAGCGTTACGACGAGGAAGCAGCGGAAACGCTGGTGGAGCCGGAGGGCAAAGCGCAGATTTCAAAGGTGCGTGCGCGCACCGCGCCGCAGGAGCGCGTGGCGGTTGTGGAACCGGAAGCAAGTCTGGTGGACCGCGTGTTCTTCACCGGCAAGCGGCAGCTTCAACCGGACCTTGACAGCCTGCCATTTCCCGCGCGGCATTTGCTGAAAAATCATGCCTATCGCTCGCCAGAAACCGGCAACCCCATCGCTGTGATCCACGGCAATCGCGGGTGCCCGGCAAAGTGCGTCTTCTGCCCCGCAGGCGTCCTGACGGATTTTACCGTGCGGCAACGCGATCCAAAGCGGATCGTTGAGGAGATTAGGGTTTGCGTGGAAAAATTTGGCGTCCGCGAGTTTCTTTTTCACGGCGACACCTTTACCATTAACAAGCGTTGGCTCTTGGAATTATGCGGCTTGATTCAAGCTTCAAAGCTTGACATCCGATGGGGTTGTAACAGCCGCGTGGACACGATGGACGACGAGCGCGCGACGGCCATGAAGGCTGCGGGATGCTGGGTTGTCGCCTTCGGTATTGAAACCGGCGATGACACCATTCTGACGCACATGCGGAAGAACGCAACGACGGCGCAGGCGTTGGACGCGGTGGCCTGCGTGAAGCGCAACGGCCTGCGCGTGCATACGTTCTTCGTGATCGGGACCCCTTGGGAGACGGAGGAGACGCTGGAGCGCACCTTCCAATTCATCCAGAAACTCGATCCTGATTTCTTTGACTTCAACATCGCGACACCGTTGCCGGGGACGGAACTGCACGACATTGCACTGCGGGAGAACCTGTTCGAATCCAAGTATGATCCGTCGCGCACGGGGTATGCGTCGGGCAACACGCGCACGCTGAGCGGGCTCGACAGCGCCTTCCTTCAGAAATGGCGGCGGGAGCACCTGCTGAAGATGTACCTGCGGCCGCGCTACATTGCCCGCATGTTCGCCAGTGCAGGAGGCCCGAAAAAGAGCCTTCAATATGCGAAAGCCGGGGCGAAACGGCTGCGGCAGTTGGTGTTCAACAAAGGTTCCGCCGCGCAGCAGCTTCCACAGGAATCGAATGCCACGTAGGCCGCCGCGCCCGAGGTCAATGCTTTGCGCTTGCTGCTTGCCCTCGCTGCGGCGGTTTACGTTTCCTTTTCCCTCCCTCCCGGAGATTGAAAACCTACCACTATTTTCCCGTCTTGAAGGACCCCTTTCTTGAGCAAAACAACTGTGTTTGAAGGCCCGATCGGCGTTCTGGGGCTGGGCGTTTGCGTCCCCAATCGCATCCTGAGCAACGCTGATCTGGAGAAGATGGTAGACACCACCGACGAGTGGATTGTGACCCGCACGGGCATCCACGAGAGGCGTATCCTGGAAGACCATCAGGTGCCGTCCGACATTGCCTATCAGGCTGCCAAACGCGCCATCGAGGAGTCGGGTGTCGATCCCTCCGAGATCGGGGCGCTGATATATTGCACCTATACGCCCGACCATTTCATGCCGCCGACGGCGTGCATCCTTCAGCACAAGCTGGGCATCGGCAGTGGCTTGTGCTATGACATGAATGCGGCCTGTACGGGCTTCATCTATGGACTTCAAAATGCCTATGCCATGATTCGATCGGGCATGGCGAAGAAGGTTCTTGTCATTGGGTGCGATTGCGCGTCCCGGATTGTGGACTATACGGATCGCAACACGTGCATCCTTTTCGGTGACGGTGCTGGAGCGATGGTCATCGGAGAGGTTCCTGAGGGTCGCGGGATTCTCGGCAACATGGCAGGTTGCGATGGTGCCGGCGCGATGCTGATCTATCAGAAGGTCGGTGCCTGCGCCTTTCCCATGACGAAGCAGAACATTGATACCAAAGATCGTTACATGCAGATGAACGGCCGCGAGGTCTTCAAATTCGCCGTGAAGATCGTGACGGATGCCGTGGAGGCGGCGTTGGCGGACGCAGGGCTTGATGTCAAGGATGTGGACTTGCTGGTCCCCCATCAGGCGAACGTGCGAATCATTCAGGCGGCGCAGGAAAGATTCAATTTCGCCGAGGAAAAAACCGTCATTACCATGGACAAGTACGGCAACACTTCCGCCGCCAGCATCCCGTTGGCGTTGGATGATGCCCGGAAGCGCGGAAAATTGAAGGTTGGGACGACCTGTGCGCTGGTTGCTTTCGGCGCCGGGCTGACCTATGCCGCCTCGATCGTGAGGTGGTGAGTCGATGAAAATCGCCTTCGTCTTTCCGGGGCAGGGCTCCCAGGCTGTCGGCATGGGAAAGGATGCTCACGAACGCGAGTTGGATTCCGCGGCGCTTTTCAAGCGGGCGGACAGCCTCGTTGGCCATGATCTCAGCAGGTTGTGCTTTGAAGGTCCGATTGAGGAGCTTTCGAAAACCAACAACACGCAGCCCGCGTTGGCCGTTTCAAGTGCCGCGACGTTGGAAATTTTGCGCAAGGCAGGGATTCAAGCCGACGCCTACGCGGGCCATTCGCTGGGGGAATACTCGGCGCTCTACGCCGCGGGCACGCTGGATTTTGACACACTGATGCGTCTTGTGAAAACCCGCGGTGATGCTTTTGCACAGGCCGCTGCGGCCCGTCCGGGTGCCATGGCGGCGATCCTTGGGCTTGATGCGCAAAAGGTGGCGGAAGTTTGCGCAGCCGCCAGCCAGGGGGAGCTGGTTGCGCCAGCCAACTACAATGATCCGTCGCAGACTGTCATTTCCGGCGAGAAGGACGCGGTGGCGAGGGCCTGTGAGGGCGCGAAGGGTGCCGGGGCGAAGCGGGCGCTTCCGCTTCCCGTCAGCGGGGCGTTTCACTCGCCGCTTGTTGCTCCGGCTGCGGATACGATGAAGGCCGCGCTGGCGGCGGCTGCGGTGAAGGCACCTTCGGCGCTTTTCATCAACAACGTGGACGCGAAGGCGCTCCGCGATCCGGATGAAATTCGGGATTCGCTGGTGCGTCAGGTAACCGGGGCGGTGCGCTGGGTGGAATCGATTCAGGCGCTGACTGCGGCGGGAATTGATACCTACGTCGAGATCGGAAGCGGCAAGGTGCTGTCCGGCCTGATCCGACGGATTCACAAGGATGCGGTCGTCCACACAACGGAGAATAACAACGCGATCAATGCGACACTGATCGCACTCGCCTCGAAATAAGGAGATCAGGCCGTGGGAATACTGGAAGGCAAGACAGCTATTGTCACAGGTGCAGGGCGGGGGATCGGCAAGTCTATTGCCTTGTCGCTTGCGGCGCAGGGTGCTGCGATTGTTGTGAACTCCGCACGCGAGGAAAGCTGCGGCGCTGTGGCGGATGAGATCAACAGGGCGGGGGGCAAGGCGGTGGCCGCTGCGGGCGATGTGGGAGATGCGGCCGTTGTCGAGCGCGTGGTGAAGGCTGCGGATCAGTTTGGTGGCGCATCGATCCTTGTGAACAATGCGGGAATCACCCGCGATGGCCTTGCAATGCGCATGAAGGAGGAGGATTGGGACGAGGTGCTTCGCGTGAACCTGAAGAGTGCGTTCCTGCTTTCGAAGGCCGCCAGCCGCCCCATGATGAAGGCAACGTGGGGACGGATCATCAACATCACGAGCATTGTTGGCGTCCTCGGCAATCCGGGGCAGGCAAACTACTGTGCGGCGAAGGCGGGCATGATCGGGCTGACGAAGTCGCTGGCGAAGGAACTGGCGCCACGAAACATTCTGGTCAACGCCATCGCGCCCGGCTTCATCACGACGGACATGACGCAGAAACTGACGGATGACCAAAAGAACGGGATCCTGTCGCTGATTCCGCTAAAGGCATTCGGAACGGCGGAAAACATCGCAGGGCCGGTGCTGTTCCTGTGCAGCCCCGCCGCCGATTATATCACCGGCAGCGTGATCGAGGTGGCTGGCGGCATGGGGATGTGATGCTTCCCATCCAACCGTTGCGTTTTTCCGCCGTCGAGCATTCGATGGCCGCGCCGTGACGGAGACCTGGCAAAAAATCATTCGCGAAATGTGTCGTCGGCTGTCGCCGCTGACGGAGCGGCTGGGATTCGTCCTCAGCCCGACGCATTTTTATTTTCCAATTCCCGATTTGCGTGAGTTGATTCGCGATGATGTGTGGGCCCGCGAATCACAATTGGCGGGCGTGGAGCTTAATCTGGAAAACCAGAAAAAATTGTTGTCGGAGCTTGCGAAATTTGGTGATGAGGTGAATTGGCCCGATCGCAGCCGTGCGAAGCCGGGCGAGTATGCCTGGGATGCGCCGACGTTCGGCTACAGCAGCGCCGTGCTCCTGCACGCGATGCTGCGGCATTTCAAGCCCGCGCGGGCGATTGAGGTTGGCTGTGGATGGTCCACGCTGGTTTTTGCGCAGGCGATTGCGCTCAACACAACCGGAGGAAAACCGTGTCAGTACACGGGGATTGATCCCTTCCCGCCGGAGTATTTGTCACGAAATCCGGCGGGCGGCGTGCTCTTCAGGAAGCGACTCCAGGATGTCGATCCTTCCCTGTTCGAGATGCTTGAACCGGGTGACATCCTCTTCATTGATTCAAGCCATGTGCTGAACATTGGCAGCGATGTGCAGCGCATTTTTCTCGAAATTATTCCGCGCGTGAAACCCGGCGTGATCCTTCATGTGCACGATATTCAAATGCCCGACGAATATCCGCGCGACTATGCATTGGGACAACGCTGGTTTTGGAACGAGCAGTATTTGTTGCAGGCATTTCTGGCGTTTAATTCCGAATTTGAAGTCCTGCTGGCTGGTCATTATTTGACGACGCGGGAAAAGGAATTGTTCGTGGGGGCCTTCCCCGGCTACGATGCCGTGAAGCATGGTGCGACGGGGAGTTTCTGGATGAGGCGGAGGGGCTGACCTCAGGTCGTCGGCGTGGCGGGGGCGGATTCGACAGCCCGGGGTTTTTCCTCCCAATCGCCAAGGTTGGTTTTTCCGGTGCGGCTGCGCCAGGCGAGTTCCTTCTTGTCCCAGTAAAATTCCTTCACGAGGACGCGGGCGATGCAGGCGAGCGGCACGGCGAGGATGAGACCCAGGATGCCGAAATTCGCACCCAGCGCGAGCGCGAAGAGGACCGCGAGCGGGTGGAGCTGCGCGGCCTTGCCGACAATGCGTGGCTGGAACACGAAGCCCTCGATCATCTGGATCACGACGGTCAGGACAATGACGCCGAGAGCGAAGTAAATCCGTTCCTTTGTGGTGTCGTAGGCAGTGGAAAAGAATACATAAAGCAGCGCGGGGCCGCCGCCGCAGATGGGGCCTGTATAGGGGATCAGCGTGCCGATGCCTGCAAGGATTCCAATCAGGAGCGCGTACTGATGCAGGCCCAGCAGGTACAGGCCGATGAACGTCATTAATCCGACAAGGAAGGCGTCAATCAACATGCCGCGCAGGAATCCGCCGACGGCGACGTCAATCTTGGTGAGGACGCTGAAGGTGCGCTCGCGGGATTTTTCCGGTATGACAACTTCCAAGAGGTTGCCGATCTTTGAAAAATCAATGAGCAGGTAAATGTTCACCAGGACCACGAGCACGATGAACATCACGGCGCCAATCATCCTGAGGACGACCATGAAGAGGAAGGCCAGGGCGTCGCCGACGATTCGCAGCGCGTCGCCAATGGCGTTGAAACCCGTGGAGGCCACCCCCTGGGCGGCCTTGCTGACGTTCTCCGCGGTGGCGGCGCGGCGGAAGATTTCGTCCAGCATGATGCCCTGGCTTTCCAGCCAGATTGTAGCCTTGATCCACAGCTCCTGTAATTCGGGCATTCGTTCCAGTTTGTGGGAAACAAAATCGCCAATGCCGTGGTAGGCGCCCTTGATCTGCGTAATCAGGATGGGAAGCAGGATGGCGAAAAAGACCGAAAATGCGACGATGAACAAGAAGTAAAGAAAGAGCACGCCCCCAACGCGGGAAAGGCGGGCGCGCTTCTGCACAAAGTTCACGATGGGGTTGAAAATGTAGGCGAGCACCAACGCCGCGATGAAGGGCGTCAGCGTGGACAGGACCATGTTGATGATGGGCCAGATGAAGGCGAGCGCGGCAAAGACGCCGGCCGCGATGATCATCCATCCGATGGTGACGGCGATCCTGCGAAGCCGGGAATCCAGCAATTCGATGGTGATGCTGCGGTCGCCGACCTTGATGGCGGCGCGGCTCTGCATCGGGTCTATTGGGGCTTTATCCTGGCTATCCATGGAACTTCATACCGGCCGACGGGAGAAGCTATTCATCCCATCGGCCGGATTTGACCTTGTTTCAAATATCCCCGGGTCAGCCAAGTGTCATGAAGGGGTTCAGGAGCGCCAGCAGTGAATTGGGATCGCTGGAGGGTTGAACGTGGCCGGCGGTGTAGCCGAACTTGTTCAAAACGACGATGTACGGGGCGCGCTTGACGGAGAATTTCTTCGCTACGGCATCATTGGATTTCAGGTCGACCTTCACCGGGATGAAGTTCTTCTGGATACGGGACGCAACGGTATCGGAATTGAGCGCGGTGGCAAATCCGCTCCATGTGGGTGTGTCACCACTGAAGACGAGAAGAACTCCCTTCTTCTCCAACTTGGCCTGCTGGATGGCGGCGTCCAAGCTGGGCGCCCAGGGAATGATCTCCTCGGTGGTGGTTGTGGCTGCGGCTGGGGGGGCGCCCGGACTTGCGGGTTTCGGTGCGCTCATCATGGAGGCTGCGGGCATGGATGAATCATTGAAGGGGTTGGCGACGTCATTGGGGGCGATGGCGGGCGCAGCGGGATTCGGGGCGTTGGCGGGGCGCGCCAACGGGTCCAGGGTGCCCTTGTTGTCCGCAAAGGGGTCGTCCTGGGCGGCCGCCGGCGTGGCAAGCGTGGCGGGTTTTGCGGCGGTGTTGTTGGTTTCCTCTGCGGCGATTGCCTCGTCGAGGGTCATCGGGCCCTTCGCGGCGCCAGCTTCTCCGAAGGGGCCTTCTCCCGCCGGCTGCTTGGTGTCAGAGAACGCAGAGGCGGGCGTTGGTGTGGGGGCGGGGGCGTCCTCCGCAAGGGCAACCGCGGAAATGGAAAGGAGCGCCAGGATGGACGCTGGGAAGGAAAGTCGCATGAGCATGAAGTCTCCGTCGAGTGAAAAGCCGGACGTGTTTGTCTCTTTTGCCTTTTTCAGCCACGTCCGGCAAGGAAATTGCGCGGTCCGGATGTGGAATCTCTGCCATCTTTAACGAAGGTGCTACCCGTGCAGGACCGGATTCTGGACAGTGTCATTATTGGCGGCGGACCTGCGGGCATTGCGGTCGCCGAGACCTTCTCGCGGAAGGGAATTTCCCATCGCGTTTATGAGAAGGGGCCGATTGCGCATCATATCGCTCAATATCCAACCTTCATGCGCTTTTTTTCAACGAATGAGAATTTGGAAATTGCGAATTTCCCCCTGGCAAATCCCGAGGACAAACCAACGCGCCAGGATTATTTAATTTATCTGAATAAATTCGCGAAATATCATGCGCTTCCCATCGAGACATATGTGGAGGTGACAGGGGCAACGAAGCGCGGGGACGGAGTTTTTCAGTTGGATCTGGCGCACAGCAACGCGCGGCCCCATGACCTGATGGTTTGCCCGCCGCCGGAGCCGATGGCTGCCGTGCTGGCGCGGAGCATGGTTGTTGCGGTCGGGGCCTGGGATTCGCCGCGCCGGCTGGGGGTTCCGGGCGATGACCTGCCGAAGGTGCACTACCGATTCTTTGAGAACCACGAGTACGTTGGGAAAAAGGTCCTGGTCGTGGGCGGAAGGAATTCGGCCGTTGATCTGGCGCTGACACTGTGGCGTGCGGGGGCGCAGGTGTCGCTCAGTTACCGCCGGACGGAATTCACCGGCAGGGGATTGAAATATTGGCTGAAGCCCGACATTGAAAATCGTCTGAAGAATGGGGAAGTCTCCGGGTATCTGGGTTCAACGGTTGAAAAAATCGAGCGCGGGTCCGTGACATTGATGCTGGCGAGCAATGAGCGCGTCGTGCTGGAAAACGACTTCGTGCTGCCCTGCCTGGGCTACGATCCCCCCACGAATTTCCTGAAAAACCTTGGGATTTCACTGGAACCGGGAAGCAACAAGCCGGTTCACAATCCAGCCAACCTGGAGTCAAACATTCCGGGGCTTTTTGTGGCAGGCGTCATCACGCAGGGAAATATCAGCGGGAACGTGTTCATTGAAAATTCACGCCACCACGGGGATTTGATACTCCCGCGCCTTCGGGAAATTCTTAATCGGCCGGAACGGGATCCTTCGTGAAAAGATCCGGTTCCAGCCGGATTTCATCCACAAGCACCTTCTGTCCCGGATAGGGGGTTGTGGTGAATTCAAACTGAAGCCCCGTGACGTGTTTCTCCAACAGCCAGTTGGGGTTTTGCGTGAGATCGAAAGTGACAATGCGAAACTTTCCGTCCGGCTTGATGGGTGTTTCGACGCTTTTTTGCGGCAGCCAGGCGGTGTCCTCCGCATTAATCCAGAATAATCGCGCAAAGGCAAAATCAACGCCCTTGTCCTCGATTGCCATCCTGACGTGAACCTTCGTGACGGGGCGTGACGGAAGGCCGTCAAAAAACCGCTGAATAAATCCACAGTATTGATACCCACCATTCCCCAGATCCTCCCAGCGCATGGGAATCCATGTGGGAGGCTGCGCCTCCTCGTCGAGGCGACGCCACGATTGCGGCCTCCAGCGTGTGGATGACGGTGCGGAGGCGGGGAAGTCGATGGTGTCAGAGAATTGGGGTTTTTCCAACAAATTCGCCAGTTCCTGCCTCACGGGAGCCAACGTCTTCTCATCGTGGCGGCGAAGCTGAAAGATGCCAAGGTCATCCCATTTTTCAAGCGCGAGCAATTCCGGTGCAGCCTCCGCCTGGGCGATTCGCTCCCTGCCATAAATCAGCAGCGCATCGACTCCCATGGCATCGAGCAGGGCGAATGCGGATGGATCCGGAAATTTTTCGCAACGTTCCACTATTTGTTGATAGTGATAATTATAAACCCCGTTCATGGTGCCGCTGGGCGAGTTGGGAAATGTCTTGGAGGATGCGACGAGGAAGCCGCCCTGATTGAGCGGAATGGAGGCGATGGTCCTGAATTGTGTGTATTTCTCAAGCAATTGCATGGGACGGGGATTGACGGCCGTCGCCTGCACGCCCTTCACGGGAAAAAATTCGATCAGGAGAATCAGCGTGACGGCGGTCATGGAAAAAAAGCGCCGGCCTGTTTTTTCCGAATTAAACCAATTCCACCGGGAGAGAAATTCGCAGAATGCGAGGGCGATGAGTGTTCCGGGAATTACGGAAAAGCGGGAGGGCACGCGCATAAATTGTACAGGTTGAACCCATTCCCAGAAATACTTGAAAGGGAGGGGGATCGCCGTGTGATACGAGCCAATCCAAAGCCAGGGGCCGAATGAGAAGATGACACCGGCCAGGGCTGCGGGGAGGAGGCCGAGGAGGAATTTCTGCCGACCATCGGCGCTCCGGCCCAGTGCGGCATGTGCTGCCGCAACGAGCGCCGCGATTGCGCAGAACCATGGGAAATAGCCAAAAAACTGGGTGTTTTCGAGCCTTTGCGGGATCGCAACAACCCCGGCAAGGACTGCGCCGAGGAGGCTTTGGGGGGCCCAGTTGGCATAGGAAGGTATCGCGTAGCCGAGCACATCGGCGCTGTAGATTCCGGCTTCATGAAGCCCGCGTGTCTGGCCGAAGCGGTCGCCAAGGATCCTGAATGGGGTTGTATAGACAAGCGCCACGGCGAGCGCAAAAAGGAACGCGCAGAGGACCATGCCGTCCGCTGCGTTGACTTTGCCGCGCCTCAGGACAAGAAATGTGAGCCAGGTACAACCGCAAAACATCAGGAGCATGACACCGTGATAAATGCTGGCGGGAAATTGCAGGCTGAGGCAGAGCGTGAGGGGGATTGCGTGGCGAAGCCGGGACTGTTCATTCAGCCTCCAGAGCAGGTAGATGGCGGGGGGGAAGAAGATGGGGCAGACGATGTTGGGATGGCCGTAGGAGTGATAAATCTGATCGCCATTGCAGGCATACATGAGCGCGGCGGCGATTGCTGCGCGGCGGTGGTGGGTGAGCTTCCATCCCACCAGGTAGAACATCCATGCGACGCCGATGATGATGAGGACCATCATGGCGTTGTAGGCGAGGACGGGTTCCCCGGTGAGTCGCAGGGGAGCAGTGAGAAAGGCAGCGAGGGGATTCAGGTCGGTGAAGAAACGGGGATTTTCCTGCGGGTGGAAAATGGGCATGTTGAAATAATCCCAGGGCCGCGACCAGAGGGTGTGCTGGGCCCAGTTGGTGCCGTAGGCGGCGGCGTGCGCATCGGCATCATGGATGTGCGTCGCCCATTGCCAGGGGCGGTAATTGGGGGTGAGGATGAGAATGACGAGGGCCGCGAGGAGAAGCAATGCCCCGGCGTGTCGTCCGATGTTCTGCCGCATGCGCGATGATGGGCCACGTTGGGCGGAAGCGCAAGCGTATGAACCCAGGGTTCAGGCCCCGGTGCGTTCCACCTCGGAGTAGGCGGTGGCCTCCGGCTTCAGGAACGTGAGTTTTTGTTCGCAGGACTGGAGCTTGGCAATTTCCATTCGCAGTTCGTTTTCCAAGGGAACGGAGCCAGCCTTGAGGTCCTTTTCGGACACAGCGCCGACGGAGCGAAGGTGTTCGAGTTCCTCCTTCTTGGAATGGAGCGCGCTGATCCTGATGTCGAGCATGTTCTTTTCGACCATCTGCATGGCATAGAGGCGGTCGAGTTCCGCTTGGAGTTGGTCGCGGTTGGCGAGAAGGGAGTTAAGCTCGGCGAGGTAGCGCTCGCGAAGGCCGCGATAGGTGTCGCCCTGGATGGTGTCCTTGGTGCGTTCAAGGGCCTCCAATTGATAGTACTTTTCTGCGTACTCCCTCTTGGCCTCGATGAGGCGCTGGACGATTTCGGGGCGCCCCATCATACGATCCTGAAGCGTTTCGACAGCCTTCCTGGCGTTGGCCGCGATCGGGTTTGTGGTCACCGCGTCCTTCAGGCGGGAGGTGATGGCGCCGATGGCGGGCGGGACGTTTTGATCGGCGGACTGGTCGTTTCGTGAAAGATCCCATTCCTGATTTTTGCGGCGGCTGAAGAGAAGGGGGGATACGGAGGCGGATGGCAGTGGCTGGGCGAGTGCGGGCGTGCCGCCATTGATGGTGGCTTCCAAGGCGGCAATGCCGTCGTCACTGTCTTCTTCCGCATCGACCTGGGCCACGCGGACGCGCGTGGTGGGGTCATGGGATTCCGCCGATTCCTGCGTCGGAGGCTGCATCGTGAAAAGGGTGCGTTTGCGCACGAGAACAACGCCGACCAAAAGAACCAGTACGATGCCGAAGAATTTCGTCAACATTCCCAAGGCAAAGGGAAGGGCGTGGGATTTGTTTGTGTCGTCGTTCAGCGCTTCGGCCAGGCCGAAGAGGCTGAGTGAAACGAGGAGGAAGAAGACGAGCAGGTTGGGAAGGAGCCAGCCGAGCATCTGCATGTGAAAATCTAGGACGCGGGAGGGGCGGAATGCTGTCTTGCAGATGAGGAAAAGCAGTTCGCAAAGGATGATGGCGACGGTGCTGGCCCCGATGAGGAGGGCGGTTCGCACGTCGTTGTGGGCGATGTATTCCAGCGTGAATCGCGTGAGTTGATGAAGGAAGAGCGCACAGATGATGAGGGCGGAAGCGGGGAAGAACACCTCGCGGCAGGCGATCTTCAGGACCTGCCACGCATCCTTCGAAAGCACGATGATCGTTTCCAGGAGGTAGGTGATCATGTTTTCGAGTACCGCGCCGAAGATGCGAACGACGCGGGCGAGGGAGACGAGGGAGCGCTCGAAGCCGCTCTGGCCGCGGACGCCGAGGGGAGCGACGGGGGCGACCTTTGTGGCCGTGCGATAGCCGCGCACGGCGGCGAAGACGAAAATCTCGAAGAGGAACAATCGAAGGAGGGTGACCGTGGTCACGCTGAGCGCCTTCGTGTACTGTGGCTTCACTGTTGTGACGAACTTGGTGAGTTCTGCTTGCAGCGTGGGAAACCACGCATTGGTTGTGGCGACCTTGAGAACCTGAAGCGCGCCGAGGCACCCAACCACGAGGCCAAGGAATGAGAGGACGACAATGCGGTAGGCATTCACCCATCCATAGATGCGGCCCCAGCGGCGGTAGAGGATGAGGGCGGGAAGCAGCAGCACGGCAATGAGGACGCCGAGGGATTCGTAGGGAAACTTCCTAATGATGGAGGGAAGGTCTTCGAGGAGGTAGATGAAGAGTTGCGGGCCTTCAACATTAAGGAGATGAAAAAGGGCACCGAAGCCGCCAAGAAAGACAGCGATCCATGAGCCGATGCGGGTGGTGCGGGCCCGGCTGCCGACAACAAGAAGAAGAGCAAACTGGGCGAAGAGGAGGGCGTAAAGGGCGTACAGCGGCCACGCCCAGGGGAGCTCTTCAGCATAGTAGTAGGTGAGCGTGAAGGCTGCGGTTGCGAGTGTGAGATTGGCGAGAACCTGATAGCGGTTCAGGCTGACGCGTGCGGCACCGCATTGGTGACAAAAAATGAAAGGGGGTTCATTGGGCGTGCCACACTGGCGACAGGAAACCACCGCCCCGTGGGTGCCATTCGCTGTGACAGCGCCTTCTACCATCGTCCCTCCGTGCCCCTCGCCCTCGCGCCGACCCGGCCTGATCATGACGCCGTGGCGGCAGCGTGCACGCTCGCCTCACGCGCGCAAAGTGGGTACCACGGGGCACCCACTCGCGCGAGAAGAAAGTTAATCGTCGCCGCCGGGAAGTTGGGCCCGGGACAGCGTCACGCCCTGCTTCAGGAGTCTGTCTTCAACGAGGAGAAGGTTGTTGTCACCTGCTTTTTGCACCAGAAGAAGCAATTCGTTCGTGGTGGAAATCTCCTCCACCTGCTCGTCGACGAACCACTTCAGGAAGGAGGCGGTGGCGTAGTCGCACTCCTTGTGGGCGAGGGCCATGAGGCGGTTGATCTGCTCGGTGACGGTCTTTTCCTGGTTGAGGGATTCCTGAACGGCGTGCTCCACGGACTTAAAGGTGGGCATGGGCGCCTTCACGTCGTCGATGAGGACGTTCCCGCCGA
The DNA here is from genome assembly GCA_020848155.1 of Candidatus Sumerlaeota bacterium. GTDB lineage: Bacteria > Sumerlaeota > Sumerlaeia > SLMS01 > SLMS01 > JADZDZ01. Next base: position 2,275 of record JADLAR010000022.1, on the reverse strand, counting down.
CATCAAGCATGTAGTGAAGGAGCTTCAGGGCGTGGCCGCGCTCTTCGGCGGATTGACGGAAGAAGTATGCGGAGAGGACCTTGAGTCCTTCTGAGTCCATGTAGCTGGCGACGGAAAGATAGGCATTGGAAGAATACAACTCGTTAACGATCTGTTCGTTGAGGGCTTTTTCTATGGCCTTGGAAAGCATGAAACAACTCCATCTTGTGTGAGATCAATCTGGCGCGAATCAGGGCGCCGACTACCGTATCAACATTGCAGAGGTGGGGATTGCTAGGTCCAACAGATATTTTTCTGCCATGGGAACGAGAAGCAGGATGGCTGAAGCAAAGTTTGCCAATGCAAAGGCGGGGGATCGCGCAATGGCGGGCTGCCAGGGAAAGAGCAAGCCACGAAGGGCCCTTCGCATTGGGTGAAATGGGAAAAATGCAGGCGAAATACACCGCCGGCCTCATCCCCCTTGACGAGGCCTGGTTATATCAACATATCATGATGCGTTGATATGGCCGTGAGCCGGCCTCATTTTCCAAGGATTCCAGACACCATGAGCGTTGCCACCAAGCCGCGCCCCGCCGCGAAGAAAAAGGCCGGCAAGGCCTCCGCCGCGAAGGCACCGAAGTACATTATTCGCGACATCGCGGAAGCCGATTTCGGCCGGAAGGAAATCATCATCGCGGAGGGCGAGATGCCCGGCCTGATGGCCTGCCGCGAGGAGTTCGGAAAGAAGAAGCCGCTGGCCGGGTGCCGCATCACCGGCTCGCTGCACATGACGATCCAGACCGCCGTGCTGATCGAGACGCTTGTGGCGCTGGGCGCTGATGTGCGCTGGGCGTCGTGCAACATTTACTCCACGCAGGACCACGCGGCGGCGGCCATCGCAAAGGCGGGGATTCCCGTCTTTGCATTCAAGGGCGAATCGCTCACGGAATACTGGCAGTTCACGAAGCTGGCGCTTGCCTTCCCGGAGGGCGGCCCCACCACGATCGTCGATGACGGCGGCGATGCCACGCTGCTGATTCACCGCGGCCGCGCGCGCGAGATTGAATTCGAGAAGACGGGCAGGAAGCCGGCCATCAGCAGGGACAACGAGGAAATCGAAGTCATCGACACGCTGCTGAACGCGACGCTGGACGAGGACCCGAAGTACTGGACGAAGATGGCGGAGAACATCGTCGGCGTTTCCGAGGAAACGACCACTGGCGTGCATCGCCTGTATGAAATGGCGAAGAAGGGCGAGTTGCTTTTCCCCGCCATCAACGTCAATGACTCCGTCACGAAGAGCAAGTTCGACAACCTGTATGGCTGCCGGGAAAGCTGCGTCGACGCGATCAAGCGCGCGACGGACGTGATGGTTGCCGGCAAGAAGATCGTCGTGGCGGGTTACGGTGACGTCGGCAAGGGAACCGTGCAGAGCTTCAAGGGACTTGGCGCAACGATCTATGTCACGGAGATCGATCCCATCAACGCGCTGCAGGCCTGCATGGAAGGCTACCAGGTTGTCACCATGGATGACGCCTGCAAGTACGGCGACATCTTCATCACCACCACCGGCAACGTGGACGTCATCACCTACGAGCACATGGCGAAGATGAAGCACAACGCCATCGTTGCGAACATCGGCCACTTCGACAGCGAAATCCAGGTCGCCTCGCTCAAGAAGCTGAAGTGGGACAACATCAAGCCGCAGGTTGACCACATCATCTTCCCGGACAAGAAGCGCATCATCCTTCTTGCGCAGGGCCGCCTTGTGAACCTTGGCTGCGCCACGGGCCACCCCAGCTTCGTCATGTCCAACAGCTTCACCAACCAGACCATCGCGCAGATCGAGCTGTGGGATAACCGCAACGTTGGCAAGTACGAGAACCAGGTCTATACACTGCCGAAGGAACTCGACGAAAAAGTCGCGCGCCTTCACCTCGCGAAGCTTGGGGCAAAACTCACCAAGCTCTCCAAGAAACAAGCCGACTACATCGGCGTCCCGATCCAAGGCCCCTACAAGGCCGAGCACTATCGCTACTAAGCAGCCTGTTGCAGGGGTACCTTGCCCCGCGCATTCTTTGACACCTCCCCGCGCAAGTCACCGCGCGGGGAGTCCCATTTTGAGGGCAAAAGTTCCCAGCCAACCGAGTAGTACCCCCATCCTGCCGGGTGCATCTTACCTTTGTTCCCGCGTTGTTGGCCAGAGGCTGTCCCAGTCGCCGTTGCGTTGCGCCATTTTCAGGGCCATGAGGCGGGCCTTGCCGGGTTCGCCCATCAGTTCCGAGAGGTCGCCGAG
>JADLAR010000021.1 GCA_020848155.1 Candidatus Sumerlaeota bacterium | reverse complement strand
AGGTGTACGGGGCGCAATCGGGACAATGTGGATAAATGGACCTTGACATCCAAATATTTGACGCCGCTCCCTTTTCCCATGCGCGACGGCACGCTAAGAGCCCATCCAAGAAGTCCCTCTTTTCACGCCGCAAGCCTCCTTGCCATGAGCCGGATCATGGCAAGGTAGATCATGCTGCGAAGGCTGGAGCCGGAAGGATGAAGAAGCTTTACTGATGATGGGCTCTGGGGCGCTTTCCGAAATTTCGTAGCCACTCCGGGATTGCGAGGGCGGGACCCCTCGCCACAAAAATGCGTGTCCAAATCTCAACATGGCCACGTGATTCTGAGAAATGCCATAAACTTCTTCTGCCGGCATCTCGCGGTAGTCGTTTGGCTCCCGTGGCTTCAGTTTGCACGGCATGGCGTGGTGGTTCATTCTGGTGGCGGGGGCGCTCCATTTCCCTCCCTTGGGGTGCGCTGCATCGCCCCGGCGGGAATGGCTGATAAAGCGCAGGCGCCTTTTCAGGCCTTTGGCAAGCCTCATTCCTTGCCTAACGAAGCCCGCTTTCCTTGACGCGGTCCATCCCTTTCCGTTCCATAGGCGGGATTATACTTTAACGCCCTCGGACCCCTGTGATGACGGCTGCTTCCGTCGAATCCGTGCCGTCAGAAACCACCATGCCCACCGACAATTCCTCCTCACCCGCTGAGGAAATCATCATCATTGGGGCGGGTCCGGCGGGCCTGACCGCAGGCGTGGAATTGATCCGCAGTGGCAGGCGCATCCGCGTGCTGGAGGCCGATCCCGAATACGTGGGTGGGATCGCCCGGACGGCGAAGTTTGGCAATTATCGGCTCGATATTGGCGGCCATCGTTTCTACTCGAAGAGCGAGGAGATCGAAAAGTGGTGGCATCAGATTCTGCCCAACGACTTTTTGGAGCGTCCCCGCAAAAGCCGCATCTACTACCGGAAGCACTTTCTGGAATATCCGCTTCAGGCGATGGACGCCTACAAGAAGATGGGGTTCTGGTTTTCCTTCACTGCGGTGCTGGGGCACTTGCATCGCAAGGTGTTCCCCATCCGCCCGGAACGGTCGCTGCGTGATTGGGTGACGAATCGTTTCGGCGACAAATTGTTCCACACCTTCTTCGAAAGTTACACGGAAAAAGTGTGGGGGATCAAGTGCACGGAAATTTCCGCGGATTGGGCGGCCCAGCGCATTCAGGGGCTGTCCATCCCGAAGATCATCCTTCGCATGATCCTGCCGAAGGGGACCGGCCCCAATGTGAAGACGTTGATCGACAAGTTCCACTACCCGCGCCTTGGTTGCGGCATGGTGTGGGAGCGCGCCACGGAGATGATCAACGAGGCGGGAAGCAGCGTGGACCTTGATCGCAAGGTTACCCGCATCACGCTTCGTGACAACCGCGTTGCGGGCATCACCTGCGTGGATGGCGCCGGCGTTGTTCGCGAGTATCCCTGCACCCACCTGATCAGTTCCATGCCGCTGCGGGAATTGGTGGAAGCCTTCGGCGATCAGGCGCCCGCCAACGTGGCGGCCGCCGCGAAAAAACTGAAGTATCGCGACTTCATCACCGTCGGCCTCGTGGTGAAGAAGGACGACTGCTTCCCCGACAACTGGATTTACATCCACGATCCGGAAGTGAAACTTGGCCGCATCCAGAACTTCAAGAACTGGTCGCCGGAAATGGTTCCCGATCCCGGCATCACGTTCCTTGGGCTTGAGTATTTCTGCTTCGAAGGCGACGGCCTGTGGACGATGAAGGATGAGGACCTTGTGAAGCTCGGCAGGAAGGAAATTGAGCAGATTGGCCTCGTTGCCCAGAGCGACGTCACCAATGGCTGCGTTGTTCGCATGCCGAAGGCGTATCCCATTTACGATGACGACTACAAAGCCGCCGTCGCGGAAATCCGCGATTGGTTGAAGACGATCCCCAACATCTGGTCTGCGGGCCGCAACGCCATGCACCAGTACAACAATCAGGATCACTCGATGCTGACGGCGCTGATTTCCGCCCACAACCTGATGGGCACCGACCAGCGCGACCCTTGGATGGTGAACCACAACGCGGAGTACATCGAGGAACGCCGCGTGCCACGCCGCATGGAGCCCACCGCATCATGACAACCTTCTCCTGCGGATTCAGGGCGGTTTGACGGCGTGTCGCGGGCGCGGCGGGTCACACAAAATTTTGCCATCCTGTCGGTAGCGCGTCTGCTCACGCAGCTCATGGCCGTTGCTGTCACCATCTACCTGACGCGCGTGCTGGAGAAGCAGAACTACGGCATCATGGTTTCCGCCGTTGGTGCGCTGGGCTGGGCAAACCTCATTGCGGATTTCGGCCTTACGATTCTGGGCCAGCGGGAGGTCGCACGCTCCCGCGTGCCGCAACATGCGATGGTTCGCACGGTCATCGGCATGCAGCTCATCTTCTCTGTCGTCGCGTTCCTCGCGCTCGCCGGGTTCGTGCTGATGATGCCCGCGAAGACACCCTTCATCACCCGCGAAGTCATCCTGCTCTACGGTCTGGCGCTTCCGATTTCCGCGTTCGACCTGCGCTGGGTTTTTTACGGCATGGAAAAGATGTGGGTGGTCAGCGTCGCAGAAATCATCATGCAGGCGATCCTGACCATCGGCGCGCTGCTTTTCGT
>JADLAR010000020.1 GCA_020848155.1 Candidatus Sumerlaeota bacterium | reverse complement strand
TACCTCGACAACAGCCCCCAGGCTGGTCAGGCTTACGATGCCACGCAGGAATGGCGCAAAGTTTGGCGCTACCTCCTGTTGCGCGAAACATTTGATGGCGGCAAACCCGGCAGTGGGACCTTCTCCGGGACCATGTACCTCTTTTGTGTGCGCAAGGACTTGTACTGAGCGTCTGGACCGGCACCCGGCATTTCCCATCATTCCGATCAGGGTGGTGTGGTGGCCCGCTTGCGACACAGTCCCTCGATCGTGCGATTCCCGTATTCGCAGGTAAAGCAGCCGCCCTACGATCGAAACAGGACTTCTTCCCTCCGGAACTGAAATATGCAATACGACAGGCAAACAGCAGCGAATGCGAAGCACGATCCGAAAGTCATCGCATAATAGCCCCAGTGGATGTTCCCTTTCAGGAATTCCTTTGAGAGCATGCTCACGTTCACCAGCGGAATTGCCGCCTCGATCCAGCCCATCTCCAAGCCAGGAATCATCCCCGCCATCGCCGGAAGGATCAGCGCCAGCCCCATCGGCGAGAGATAGTTCTGCGCCTCCTTGAAGCTGCGGGCGAAGATCGAAACCGCCAGGAACAACCCCGCAAACGCAGCCGCTGGCGGAATTGCCAACATTGCCACGCTTATCCCTGTCATCAGATCGACGTGGAATTCCAACTGATCCGCCACGGATTTCGGCACCAGATAGACGAACGACAGGGACATTGAAAGCACGCCAAGCAGCGCCGCGACCAGCGATGACGAAAAGATGAGTGCAAACTTCCCCAGCGCGATTTCCGTACGCGTCACCGGCGACAGCAAGAGGGTCTCCAGCGTGTTGCGTTCCTTCTCACCGGCACCCAGATCAATCGCCGGGTAGATCGCCCCCAGGAAAGCAAATGTCAGGAACAGGTACGGAAGCAGCCCGCCCAGCGCCTCCATCGTGATCTGCGATCTCGATGCGAGGTTCGTTCCCTTTCGCATCTCCACCGCCGTCAGGAAATTCGGCGTCAGCTTCTGGTTCTGAACCCTTTCCTTCACGATTCCCATGGACGCCCGATCCACCACCCCGTGCACGCGGCTGTTGGCCTCATTGGACAGGGCAATGGTTGAATCATAGTAGAAGATCACCTCGGCCGTTTGATCCTTTCGTTCCGCGAGCGACGACAGGTCATTGTTTATGATCATGAAGCCCTGAATCTCCCGCGATTGAATCGCGCCGTAAATCTTCGCGCCATCCGCCTGTTGCGAAAGAGCGAAGGGCAGGTCCTTCACGGCATACTTTGCGTCGGTGGAAATCCTGGAGGGATCGACGAAGTCCACCAATCCCAGGCCGCGCACCGTCAGCGCATAGAAATCGAAGAGCGCGACCCCCATCCTGTTCATCATGTCCTGGTTTGCGGGGGATTGATTGGCGTGAAATTCAGAAATCGTATCGTAGGCCCCGCCCAACTGCACGTCGCCCACAAGCGTTTCCTTCGCGTTCGCCGTCATCGCACGGGTCCATTTTTCAAACTCCACCGGATCGCGCAGAGCCATCGGAGGAACCGTCTTCATCATGTCGTTCAAGGCGCCCGGGCCAACGAAGTAGGCCACCAACGGTGAGCGCGTATACTTCAGGATTTTTCCCACGTCGGACCGCAGGAACTCATCAAAGACCATCTGGCGATAGAGTTGCTGGGTTCGTTCATCAGCAGCAATCACCACCGGGCTCAGGGCATTCTGCTTCAGGATGTTGATCGCGATGGAGCCGATGCCAAAAATCAATCCGGGTGTCAGCAGCGTCGGCACCAGCAGCATGAAGATCAGCGTCTTTCGATCCCGCAGCGTATCGATCAATTCCTTGAGGAAGACCGTCCTGATGCCGTGTGTCATGGCACAGGTCCCCCCACGATGTTGATGAACGCCTCCTCCAAGTCGCTGCCGTGGGCCGCCTCAAACTCCGTCAGGGTTCCCACAAACCGCAATTGTCCCTGATGGATGATTCCCACGCGATCACACAACCGCTTCACCTCGCTCATGATGTGCGTGGACAGAAGCACCGTCTTCTGGTCATTGCGACATTTCCTGACAAACTCAACAATGTGCCGGCTCGTAAGGACGTCCAATCCCGTGGTCGGTTCGTCGAGGATCATGGCCTCCGGTGAATGGATCACACTCCGCGCGATGTTCACCTTTTGCTTCATGCCGGTGGATAACTTGTCACAGGGCCGATCGAGAAAGTCCGTCATGGCGAACGCAAATGCCAGTTCCTCGATCCGCGAATCCAGTTGCCTGTGCCCCATGCCAAACAGGCTTCCGAAATAGCGCAACGTCTCCCGAGGAGTCAGCCGCCCGTACAGTCCCGTATTCGCCGCCAGGAACCCTATCGACTGGCGCACCTTCTCCGGCTCGCGCGCGCAATCGAACCCCATCACCGTGCCGCGCCCCTCTGTCGGCTTCAGTGCCGTCGAGATGATGCGCAGCGCCGTCGTCTTCCCCGCCCCATTTGGACCCAGCAAGCCGAAGACCTCACCCGGCTTGGATGCAAAGGTCACCCCCTTTACCGCATGGAGGATTCCCTTCCTGCGATCACGAAACGACTTTGTCAGGTTTTCAACTTCGATCACTCAGCGCGCCCTTTTTCTTGGGGAGTGATTCGCCCCATTCGACTCAACGGCCAGTATCGCCAGAACACAATCTTCTTAATTTTCGTGCGGTCAACGGGACCGAACTCCTCGCTGTCGTGACTTTTTGGCCTATTGTCCCCCAGCACGTAGTACTGGCCTGGCTCCAGCGTGAGTTTCCTATCGTGCGCCGTGGGATGAAAGCTCTCGGTTTGACCAGGAGCCGGCCTCTCCACGCCAGCCACATAAAAGTGCTGCCTGCGAAACTCCACAGTATCCCCTTCAACGGCAACCACGCGCTTCACCAAGTCTGGTCCGTTGTCGTCTGGCGACTTGAGCACCACAACATCACCCACACGGATCCCGCTTCGGGGAACAGGCTTCGCCAGCACGCGGTCGTACAATTCCATGGTGGGTTCCATCGAGCCGCTTTCAATTTCGTAGGCTCCCAGTTCTCCCTGCATGAACGCGCCCCAGCATCCAAGCGTAAAGAGCAACACGATCGCCCCCAGAATCATGCGCACAGCCCCAACTTTTCTGGGTTTCTGATTGGGATTGGCGGGTTGTGGATTCATGGGCGTCACAGTTCACGCACGGTTTTGAAGAACACACGAGCATGATCCGTTCCGTCTCTACTCTCTGTCGCCGTTAGCTGCGGAATCCAGCCATCCGGATCGATCTCGAAGGCAACGGGGCGGTCCAAGGACTTGATCAGCAACTCCTTGTTCTCACCGGCTCCAAGCCATTCCCGTCCCCGCACACTTTGTTCTTCTGTCATTAACAGCCACGGAACCTCCATGCGCCCCGTGCCACTGTTACGGATCGTCACTTTTGTCGTGTATTCCAGCGCGCGCGTATCACTGTTTTCAATCAACAGCGCCTCCGCCTGTGGAATTTCGTAGCGGGGGAGCACCCCTTCGCGCAGCCACTCGTCGAACAACCACTCAAGCGAATCTCCATGCGCTTCCTCCATCACCTTTCGATACAAGTCGACTGTCAGAACCTCCCCGCGATGATCCTGCGTCAGCGCCCTGATTCCCTGAACAAACGCATCATCGCCAATTTGCCCACGCAACGTGTGATGGAACGCAACGAGCCGCAGGGGAATCACCGGCTTTCTCCGCTCGTGTGATTCAGCACCGATCGCTGCTCCCTTCCACTCGCCACTCATCCCGCGTCGTACATCGAAGGGCATTCCGCCTCCCTGTACGTTAGGCCACGCGCGCAGGATCTCATCCTTCCGCGTCCTGCCGTCGTAGGCTTCCCGCAGTCCATGATTCAACCCATAGTCATTCAGGTAGGTCAGCATCGCGGAAGACATCAGGTCCGCATCATCAATTCCGGAGAAACTTTTCGTGAACACTGCCCTCACAAGGCCTTCATGGTTCGGTTTGAAAGCATCATAGAACTGTGCGGAGGTGGGTCTTTCATAATCGTTGAAATCCGGCAGCAGCGCCTCCAGCACTTCCAGCGTTGACGACGGAATCGCCAACGCATCCGCAGGCTCATTCTCCGGCACCTCATACACATACAATTTTTCCGGCGGCTCACCGAACAATCTGTGGAGGTGCTGGAAGGGTGTTGAGAAAATCTTGTGTAGTTCCGCGCCCAGTTTCCTGCGTTGCGGTTGAAGGACGAACGTCACCGGCAACACATCAGCTTCTGTTGGTGGGAACTCCATCATGCGTGCGGCGATCAACCTTGAGGGAGTGTCAGCCAGCGGCTGCGTTATCCGCACGCGCCCGTCTGCGAGCTTCGTCACTTGCGCAGCACCTGCCCGCCAATCCAAGTCCCCAGCGGGAGGAGCAACGACCTCAAAGGGTGATTCATTTGAAACCATGAGCGCCGTGGAATTGTTGAAGTTGAGCGACGCGCTCACCCCATACCAATCCCCCAGGCCGGAGAACTGGTGAAAGCGCTTGTCGTACGCACGTTCCCACAGGCGCCTTCCCAGTGGAGTTGGTTCCAACGTGAACGATGCCCGCGCCACAGAGCCGGGAGTTAGCGGCGGCGTGAAGCGCAACAGGTGAAGCGGTGTCCTTGTCCCAAGCCGCGGGGTGACCTCCTCAACCCTGATGCCACCAACACCGTCCGTCTTCTTTACTTCAAGCGTGCTTCCAAAGCTCACCAACCCCGTGGCTGTTTCACCGCTGATTGGTGTCACATCCAGGGAAATTTGTATCGGATCACCCGCCTTTGTCGGCAGTCCGATTTCGCGCTTCACGACCCGCAGTTCCCTCAGCACCCCGTTCCGTGCCCCCTCCGCGTCGGTGATGCGTTCCCAATCCACGGCTTTTCGGGGAAGAGGCAGCAGTCGCATCATTTCCGCCGTGGCCATGCCACCAATCAGCGCAAGGCAGCCCAGAATCATCAGCAAGGGCTTCGACAACTGCCGTAGCTGCTGGGCACCACGAGCGGCAATTTCCCTTAAAAGTGGCAGGTCGAACCTGACAAACCTTCCACCCGGCGCAGGTGTCCTAGGGCGTGGATAGGGTAGCAGTACCGCCGCTGGTACCATCCACAGCGCCCCATATGCCAGACACATGGAGGCCTCCCGAACGAGTACAGGGACAGGCACAAGAATCCCGAAGGATTCACTGGCGAGTTGGAAAACCTCCTGCACCGGAGCGGAGAGCACCCGAAAAATCAGGACAGGCCCCAGCAGCAACACCCCTGTCGCCATGGCGGCCAGATCCGCCTTAAAAAGTGCCCGCCCGAACAGCCCCGTTGTTGCACCGCAAAACAATAGGGGCACAGCCCCCGCAACCAGATACACCAAATTTGGTGTCCAGAGCACGTAAAAGTCCGAGTACCAAGCACCTACGACAGACCAAAAGCAAATTAAGGTTGCCGGGAAGACACCCGTCAGCGTCACGGCAAGGACGTTCGCCAACACGAAACGAAGGGGGTTTGTCACCCGTGTCTCGAGGCTCTGCCGGGCACGATACCGGTCCCATTGACCAACGCAGTCAGCCCCCAAGATGACGCCCGCCACCCCAAGAAAGACTGTAAAACCCTCGACTCCGCGAACGCCGCCGGGAAACCAGACCGTTGCGCCGGGGCCAAAGCCCGCCATTCGCGCAAACCAATAGGACCCCGCTGCTGCAATCATGAAGAACGCCCGCCACCGCCATCCGCGGGTCAGGCGCTTCATGTTCAACCAACACAGCCGAATCAGCAGCAAAGACACCCTCCTGCGGGAACCTATCGCGTTGCTCCATTGTCTTTGGCAAAGGAGAAGTGTCACGCGGAACTGGTGAACGGCAACCCGGGGCGCAGCAGGCGTCCCCTTCGCCTATTCACAACAAGATTTCCAACCCATAATGCGCTTGCGCTGCTGCGGTTGAAAACCTAATTTGTGGAGAGGCACAAGGCCACGAAGAGATTTGGATTGGCGGCAGTTGTTTCACGCCGTTGGCCGCGTAAATTTTGATTGGACGAGGAATCGCATGATCCGGAGATTTTTTATTCCCGGCGCCATCGCCGCAGCAATCACTGTGGCGGCACCGGGGCCGATGGCTGTCAGTGCTCCCGTTATTCCAGACGTCATCACCAACACCGATCGCAATGGCGTCACCCGAGTGGATCTGGCACGCGCCAATGACAACACCGCCATCTACTACGACTCCTCGCTGACGGAAGCGCAGTTTCTGGCGCGGGCCGAGAAGGACGCCGTCGCGCTTGGCCTTCCGTTCGTCAAGACGCTGGCCACCGGCAGGGTCCTCATTGTTCGCGGATCTGAAAAGCAGGTCGCCGGGTGTCTCGCCTCCACCGAAGGCATTCCCGCAACCCGCGTCGGCCCATCCTATCACATCAACAGCGAGCAAACCACGCGCGCCCTTTCCGCCTTCACCAACCGCCTCATGATTCGTTTCCACGACGATGCTCGCGAAGCGGACAAGGAAGCCTTCTACGTCGCCAACCACCTGCGTCGTGTGAAGGAATATGGCAGCGGTGATGTCATTGTTGAATCGGACAACCAGCCGGACGCGCGCATGATTGGCTTTGCCCGCGATCTCGCCTCCCACGGCGACATGGTTGAGAGTGCCTCGTCGGAACTCCTGATGACCGGCGAATTGACCGCCAACTCGGATTCCATCGAAATCAACGATCCGCTCTTTGACTTTCAGTGGTACCTTTTCAACTCCGTCGCCAACACGAATAATGGCACCGGCGCTGCGGATGAAGACCTTGATGTTCCGCGCGCGTGGATGATCAACCAGCGAAATCTTCGGGATGCGCCCGGCACCAGTGCGAATGGCATCTTTGGCGATTCGGACATCGTCGTTGGTATTTTTGATTCCGGCATCCAAATCGCCCATGAGGACCTCGCCGAAAGCATCGATCCCAACGTGGGCTTTTCTGCCATTGGTGGGCAGCCAATAAACTCCGGGGGCGGTGTGCTTGCCGCGCACGGAACCTTCATGGCGGGCCTTGTCGGGGCCGCGAAGAACAACGTTGGAACCATCGGCGTCGCTCCCGGCGTGAAGCTCTATTCACTCAAGATCTTTGCGACGGATTTGTCCACTTCCACCGTATCTCTTAGCCAGGCGATCGACGCCTCGGTCAGCGCGGGCGTGGACGTGAACGTGCACCCCTATTCCTTGGTGCTGAGCGACACAAACAGCAACACCGTCGTCATTGAAGATTCGCTGCGTCGCAGCTTTGAATCCGGTCGTGGCGGACTTGGCACCTCGAACTTCGCATCTGCCGGTAATTTCCAGGCTCAGGTGGAATACCCGGCGCATTCGCAATGGGCGATTGCAGTCGGCTCCGTTTCATCAGACGGGCTTGCATCCGATGGCGATGGCGCGTTCCAGCCGGAGCGCACCGGCATTCCCCGCCATAACTGGGGTGGCAAGGGCATCGATTTCGTCATGCCCAGCTACGCCTACACTTATGGTGCAACAGGCAGTCAGTCAGGCGGTTACCTTCCATCCTCGACCACCGGCATCGTCAGCACGGATTTGACCGCCACTTCCGGCGTCGCCAACCCGAACCCGAATCTTGTCGGCAATGAAAGCGGCAACTCCGCCGCCATCGGCCTCGTGCTTGGCCTGAACGATTCCTCCGCTGTAACCGGATCGAACGCGAAGCTCTACAAGGGAACCAGCGTCGCAGCCGCGCTTGCCGGCGGTGTCGCGGGGCTGCTTCTCTCCGACGAGCGGTACGTGTCGCTTCCCCCCTTTATTCATCTGGACAATGACGACACGCGTCAGTCCCGTCGCGGCCGCGCACCACTTCGTGGGCAGGAGAACTTCGACAACCTCCTCAGCCGCATGAAGAACTTCTCCGACCTTCCGAACGGGAACAATCTCTCCTACATTGACCAGTATTCGGAATTTGGTGGATTCGGCCGACCCAACCCCGCCCGCGCGCTTTCACTTCCGAACAACGGGGCCAACGTCACGCCGGATAGCGCCTACCGCTCCATGCTTGAGGCTGCCCCGATCTACGAAGTCGCCTTTGATGGCACGGGAGTCGCCGGCGACAACGAGACAGAGGAGGCCGTGGACACTCTCGCAAAGGGCTGGACGGTCCTTAATGGAGTCGACGCCTCCCTCTCCTCGAACGGACCAGCGGTCACCATCTCCCCATATCTGGAAGGCATTACCTCGTATCAGGAAGAAGGCCAGAGTCCGACGACGGCCGAATTTGACGAGGAAGGCAACTTGCACTATCTGTATGTGTGGACCGATAGTGTTACAACCGCGCCCCAGGGAAGCGGCACCAGCACCGCTGCCGAGAACCTCGTCTACAATCCTGACGGCCGCTATCTCAGCAACCGCAAGATTTCCATTCAAAGCCCGTTGATCACCCCCGCCACCACGGGTGTGCCGATGGTCCTTGATGTGAAGGTTGGCCACGAACTCGGCGCAGAGAATAGCTCAAGCGATGGTCTGCATGCCCCGGATGATCGCATCGCAGCGATCAGTTCGGAACTCGATACGATCAAGTTCTACATCGATCCCGTTCCGCCCGATGATCAGTCCCCCGATCTCGATCCATTTGTTGTCGGCACGATCACCGGCGATAGCGCGTCCGAAAGCAAGATTCGCCTGACCCCGGCAAATGTTGTCGAGGTCACCACGAGTGGTAGCACGAAATACTTCCCACAATGGCCCGGCCCACCCAGCGGGACCTACACCCCGTATATCGATCCGGGCCAGATGCTCGTTCGCAACTATAGCTTCTATGTCAGCGCGATTCCTGAGGGCTATTCGTTCCGAATCATCATGGAAATGGCTTCGGGCGCTTCCTACCTTCCCAGCTACACGACCCAGGGAACCAGCCCTGTTACGTTCACGCAGCTTCATAACGTGCACCGGGACATGCAGGGCTTCATCTTCACCGGCGCGAAAATCACCGCGGTCCGTTCCGACTACCTTGATTTCCTGCGTCGCGATATCTTTGAGATCGCCGATGGCCAGTTCCCCACGTGGTCTGCCTCCGGCAATGATGTCATGATGGCCCGTCTTGGATTCTTCGGCACGGACAGCTTTCTGGTCCAAGCCGACCCGCGTCATGAGTATCTTACTGATCCGTCCTCGCTCTCATCGGCTTCCGCGCGCCCGAACATCACCCTCACCAATACAAACGGTGGTGAACTGATCACCGGCCTTGCCGCCCACCCGAAGCAGGAACTCCTCGTCATGACAACCTCGTCTGACGCGGGCCAGTTCATTTCCACGATCACCAACGACGGTGTGAACCAGCGCCAGATCATCGATTCTTCCCTCACCGTCGGTGCACGCGATGCCAGTTGGTCCACCAATGGGCAGCAAATTGTGTATTGCTCCCCATCCTACATCCGCATCGCCAACCTGCAGGAGGATGACACATGGAACGTGGAGACAGTTCTCAGCACCGATCTGGTCTCCACCTTCCTGGAGGATTTCCACAGTCCCGCATTCGATTCCTCCAGCGGCGTGGTGTACTTCACGGCCCGCCGCCGCGATCAGGCCGCAACCGATACGAGCCTGAAGATCTATCTCGCCACCCGCACAGGTCGCATCATCAGTTTCAATCCTGATCCACGCAACACCAGCGCACCCGGATTCGAGGACATTGATATCTTCGACCTGAACATTTCGCCCACAGGCCGTCGCCTCATCTTCAGCGCAAACGCAAGCTCGGCCCCCACGTTTGATATCGATGGCAATCTTATCGATCCGGCCGTTGCCTCCTCCGCCTGCCGCCTCTTCACCATCGAGAACTTCTACAACGTGGTGAACTTCGGTGACGTGCCGCACTACGAAATGATCGTCCTCAGTGGTACGGATGTAAACTTCGAGAAGGTATCCGCACGTTGGGCACGTATTTCCCCGGACCTCAACGAGATCGTCTGGCAGGCCTTCAATGTTCCTGTTGATATCAACACGCCAGCCGCCAATGGGCGCATCGTTCGCCAGCCCATCGGCCTTGGTAATGAGTTCAACGGCCCACCAGACAATGAACCCAGTCCGCTTCCCCCACCCACGGTCACCCCGGTGGGAACTCCACCGCCTTCGGACATTGCTCACGTCACCTATTCCGGCGGATACGATTTCGTCTTCGATCAGCAGGGATGGGAGTTCCGCAACGCCGCACCTGTCTACGACGTCCCCACAAACTCCTACGAGAACGTCGACCTTTTCCCGGCAGAGATTCGTCCCGGCCTCGTTGCCTTCACTGCTTCCTCTGAAAACTCGATCACTGGAAACGGTGTGCATGTGGCGACGTTGAACTTCAACGCGCTCCAGCAGGGCAGTTCGCCGCTCACGTTCCTCTTGTCCAGCCCCAACCGCACCCGGGCCCAGGACATCAATGGAATGGATTTCGCCATCACCACGGAGAACGGCAACGTCAACATCGGCTCCCGCGGGCCAAGCGTTCGCATCTATCTCAGCCCGTCGTCTCCAAGCCTTTCTGTTGGCCAACCGCTGTCCGTCGACGTCATGATGGATACCAATGGCCAGGCGGTGAACGACCTGCAGGTTTATCTCTCGTTCAACAATTCAACCCTTCGTTTCACGTCAGGTATGGTCAACGGCACGGAATTCGAGCGCGTGCGCGGTCAAGGTCGCATCACCCTCAAGGCGAACTCGCTCAATACCTTCGGCTACGCCGAGTCGGCCACGTCGGTTCTTTCCGTGCAGCCTGACTCCATGTATCTGTATCGCGCTTATATTTCCGCAACGGAGGGTGTTGATCCTGATCGCGTTCCTTCCGTGCGCCTGCGCGTGAACAGCCTCAACCTCGAAAGCTCCTTCAGTTCCGAGGTCAACAGCCGTGGCGATCTTTCCATGTCGCCAAATTCCAACGGGCCAAAGGCGCTCGACCTCCTCTTCCAGCCACCACCGGAGATCTTCACCCTGCCTCTTGGCAAGCGTCGTTACACCCTCGCCGTGGATCTGCTTAACTTTACGGCGGGTGACGATCCCAATGGCGGAATCATTCTCAGTGGCGTCGAAATTTACCGTCTCGACAATGCTGCCACGAAGACCGTGATCAAGAATCCACAAACCATCTTCTCCACGGAATTCGACACCCCGGCGGATCGCGCCAAGTTCACCAATGGCCCGTTCATTCCCGAGTTCACGCCGCCGGAATTCCTCGCCTATCCCAGCAGCCTCGCCATGCGTGTCCTGAACAAGACGAATACGTTTGGCTTTTGGACTGCCGACGGGAACGCCATCCCTGCGGGAGCGATCACGATTGATGATGCAGCGCCCACGGTCATCTTCCGTGCAACCTACGTCATCAAGAACGAGCAGGAAGCAAACCCGCTCCGCGTGCCTGACTATCGCCTCCGGCTCGCCACGAACGACTTCCAGCGTTCCGCCGCCTCCTCCGTCATCACCGTCAACGATGGCGTTACTGCGCCGGTGCCCGGCAAGTCCCGCACGGTTTATGTCTTCCTCGTGCTGGAGGAAGTCCCCGCCGACTTCAATGCCTTCGTCGCGGCCTTTGACGTGTTGTCGTTCTATCCTGGTCGGGATATCACCGACAAGCCGTTGGAGGTCGAATCCCTCAAGATTGATCGCGTTTATATCCCCGGCTATCCGTCGCCGCGCTGATCAATCGCAGGTTGCCGCGCCTGCGGCGCTCGTGAAACAACCATCCCGTCTGGTGAAAGCCAGACGGGATTTTCTTTGGGGGCAATCCGTGGCAAAGATCTTCTTCAGCATGTCGGGCGAAGGACGCGGACACGCCACGCGCGTCAAGGCCGTTGCCGACCTTCTTCGTGATCGCCATCACATTGTCATCTTTGCGCCCGGCGATGCCTACGACCTGCTGGCTCCCGCCTATCACGGCACCAACGTCGATGTTCGAAACATCCCCGGCCTCCGCTTTGTCTATGAGGCCGATGGCAGGCTCGCGCAGGTTCGGACGCTGACAACGGCAGGCAAGTACATTGTGGGATACATGGCGCTGCGTCGCCAGATCCAGCGTGTCATTCGTGTTGAGAAGCCCGACCTTATCATTACCGACTTTGAGCCTTCACTCCCGCGGGCCGCGCGAAACTGTGGCATCCCCTTCATCAGCCTCAATCACCAGCACTTCCTCATCGTCAACGATCTGTCATCGCTGCCCTCCGCGCTGCAATGGCATGCGAAGGCCATCAGTCTCGTCGTCCGCAGCTACTACTACGGCCAGGCTCGCACCATCGTTTCTTCATTCTATTTTCCACCCCTGAAGGAAAAATATCGCAACCGCGGCGTCGTGCAGGTTGGCGTGATCCTGCGTCCTTCCATTTTGCAATCCACTCCAACGCAGGATGGGTTCCTGCTCGCGTACCTGCGCCGGTTCGCCACACCAAATGTCCTTGAGGCACTCCGCACCTCACCCCTCCCCGTGAAGGTCTACGGCCTTGGCGAACGCCCTGCCGAGGGCTGCATCACCTATCACAGGATTGATGAATCCCGGTTCGTGAAGGACCTTGCCGCCTGTCAGGCACTCGTTTGCACCGCCGGCAACCAACTCGTCGGCGAAGCGCTCTACCTTCGCAAGCCCGTGTTCGCCATGCCTGAGGTCAACAATCACGAACAGTACATCAATGCTCATTTCCTCAGGCAGGAAGGCACCGGCGATTGGGTGGAGCTTGAATCCTTCTCACCTCAACACCTGCGCGACTTTCTGGACCGCCTTGAATCCTTCCGCGCCCGCATCGTTCCCGAAAAATACAATGGCAATCCCCTCGCAATAAAAACCGTGGAAGACTTTCTTTCGGAATCGGCAGGCGGCTCCCCATCAAAACATTAGCGAGGCTGGCAAGGCGCGCGCCCGGTTTCCTGCGCATGATTTCCTCTGTCCACAGGGGAACGGTCGCGCCGCCACGGATGCTCACATACACGGTCTCATTCTCGTGCAATGCCCGCTGCATCATGTGCGACTCATGGAAGATGGATTCGCCCAATGAACTCACCACCGATGAAGTCAGTCGGATTTTTGATCAACTTCCCGAATTGGATTTCGTGCGCCTCACGGGCGGCGAACCGTTCGTTCGAAAGGACATGCTGGAACTTGCGAACCTCACGCAGCGAAAGCTGAAACCATTCGTACTGCACGTCACGACAAACGGATTTCTTACGAGCCGCATCATGGAGTTCTGCGAGAAACGGGATCGCACCACGCCGCTGGCCATCCTCGTTTCCCTTGATGGAACGAAGACGAAACACAACCACGTGCGAGGTCGCGAGTCAGCCTGGGACACCGCAACCGCAACACTGCGCGCGATTGCCCCCCGCCGGAGGGAACTGGCGGTGTCACTCGCCGTCAACCAGACCATCGTCGATGCTGAGAGTGCGCGCGAATATCGAAAACTCGGCAAGCTGCTTGCCGATTGGCAAATCGACCACAATGCAGTCATCGCATACAAGGACAGCGCCACCTACAGTCAACAGCGCGACCAGGACGTTGCCCCCACTTCGGCGGGGGAGTTCACCACCTGGGGGCAGTTTACCCGCGAGGAACTGCTCGAACTCTTGTCGCAGTTGGACAATGACGCGGGCAAACTCCCCTTTGTGAATCGCCTCGCGAAGCGTTACTATCTTCGTGGCATCAGGAACCGCCTGCTGCACCATCGTGGGGCACCAAATCCCCGGTGCGCCGCGCTCAACGCGACCCTGCGCATCTTCCCCAACGGCGACGTCCCAACCTGCCAGTTCAACAGCCGCATTGTTGGCAACCTTCGCCGTCAAACCTTCCAGGAGGTCTGGAATTGCGATGCCATGCGCGACCAGCGTCAGTGGGTGCGCAAGTGCCCCGGATGTTGGGCTGAATGCGAAGTGCTTCCCAACGCAATCTACAGCGGGGATATCCTGGGAGAAGCGATGAGCAGCCTGCGGCGGTAGGCTACTGGGTGACGGAAGGCGCCAAGCGCGCGCTACGGCACCAGCTACTTGTTTTTGAAATGGTGGAGGTAAGCGGATTCGAACCGCTGACACCCAGACTGCCAGCCTGGTGCTCTACCAACTGAGCTATACCCCCACAGCGGCGGGTAGTAACGGGGCAACGGGCGCGGCAGTCAAGCGCGAAAGCAGCATTTGACCACGGGCAAGGATGAGTTGCGCCTCCAAGTGCCCTTGGCCTGTCCCGATCACCCGCGAAGGGCGATCAAAGCAAGGCGGGAACCTCACTCCTTATGCCGAATCCGACGATCGTGATGTCATCCGCCTGCGGCATTCCGGTGGAGAATTGTTCCAGGCTTTCGCGCAGCAATCGCACGCTTTCCGCCACGGTCGTGGGCCGCGATGGGGAAAGCGCCTTCACGATACGTTCCACCCCAAACTCCTCACCAGCAAGGTTCGTCGATTCATCCACTCCGTCCGTGAAAAGGATGATGTGGTCGCCCGGTTCCAACTGAACCACATCCTCTTCATAGCGCACACTTGGCAGGATTCCCACTGCGGGGCCACAGGTCCTGCTGATCGCTTCCGCCTGACCGTTTGCGCGCACCACGACGAGCGGCGGATGGCCCGCGCGAATGAAACGATACTGCATCGATTCCTTGTCCAGAACCCCATAAATCATCGTGAAGTACTGGTTTGTGTCCGTGCTCATCTGGTATCGGTCATTCATGATCTCTGCCGCCCGCGCGGGCGATGCGATCTCCAACCCATTTCCATTCATCCGCATCAGCGCCCCGGATCCGTCAGTGGCCGCTGTCAACGACCGGCTCAGGGACATGGACAACAACGCGGCGGGTATGCCGTGCCCGGAAACATCCAGGATATAAATGCCCAGCCGGTTCTCATCCAACTTGATGAAGTTGAACATGTCACCGGCGACCTCATCGCAGGAATCGAAGAACCAGTCGAATTCCATGCGCGGCACGACCGGCGCTTCGCGCGGCAGGCGCGCCTTCTGGATCTTTGCCGCAATGCGGAGGTCCTCCTTGATTCGATTGTGCGCATCAGCCAGTTCCCGCGCGGCCCTGCGCGCGTCATCCTCCACCTGCTTTCGTTCGACTGCCGCGGCGATTTGTGACGATACGAAGTTCATCATCTGAAGCTCGTTGTCAGTAAAACGTTCGGAATCCGTGTAGCTTTGCAGCACAACCGCCCCGACCACCTTCCCGTTTGATACAAGTGGAACACCGAGCCAGTTTTTCGCCAGTTTGCCTAGCAACTCTGCCTCGCCGGAATTATAGATGCGCAAGATCCCCTGTTCATCCAGAAGGAGTGGTTTCCCCGTGCGCAGGACGATTCCCGTGAGGCCCTTCCCCACGGGGCGCTCCCGCAGGTTCATGATTTCCTCATTCTCGCGTGCGTAGGGAAATGAGATCGTCTTCTTCTGGTCGTCATGCAGCGCCACATAGAAATTGGTCGTGTCGATGATCGTCCCCAGTGCGTCCTGAAGCACCGCCAGAAACTCCTGCAGATCGCTGGTCGACTGCTGCGCCTCGCTGATTTCATACAGCACTTGATTGACGCGTTCCATCCGTTTTTGTTCCGTGACGTCCTGGAAGGTCCCAACGAATCCCGTCAGAACGCCTTCCTCGCCGTATGTTGGCGCCCATCGAATGTTTACCCAGCGCACCGCGCCGCTGGGCCGCTGAACGCGCACCTCGCTCACGGCGCTTGCCGTGTCAAAACGCGCGAAGATCCATTCCGTGCGGAACGTCTCGCGTTCCTCCGGATGAATGCAGTCGATCCATCCCGCCCCCAGGGTGCCCTCGTAGCTGCGCCCCGTGATTTCCTGGAAGCTGCGATTGGTGTAGATGCAGTTTGCCTTGGCGTCCAATTGGAACACGCCGATCGGGGACGAAGCGCTCAGGGAACGGAACCTCTCCTCGCGTTCCCGTAGCGCCGCCTCCGCCTGCCTGCGTTCCGTGATATCATGCACGATCGCCTGAAAGCCCGTCACTTCCTCCTGGTCCATGATCAACGTTGTCTTCTGTTCGATCCAGCGTGTTCTCTTGTCTTTCGTCACGATCGGAAACTCCATTTCCGATTCGCGAAGCTTTGTTTCGCGCTGCTGGCGATAAAACTGCCCCACTCGTTTCACCCATTCAGGATCAACCAGCTTGCTGAAGCGCTCGCCGATCAATTCCTTCTCCTCGTACCCCGTCAGCTTGATCACCTGCGGGTTCATGTAGGTGAAGTTGCCCATTAGGTCGACTGTATAGACAATGTCGCCGGCTTCCTCGATCATGCGGCGGTAGCGGCGCTCGCTGTTGCGCAGCGCCTCCCGTGCCCTCTCGCGCTCGATGGCTGCCGCGATCTGCGACGAGACCAGGTTCAGCAGCATCAGGTCCCGTTCCTTGTAGTTGAAACCCTCCTTGAAGCTCTGCACCGCGATCACGCCGATCGTGCGCCCCATGCTGATGAGTGGAACGCCAAGCCAGCTTGTGGGCGAGTGGGGGAGCGGCGAAATCGTTCCCTGTGCCACAAGCGCCCCATACTTTTCCTGATCCAGCAACAAGGCCTTCCCGTCACGCGCCACAAGGTTCAACACGCTGCTTTCCACCGCATCCAGGACGTCCACGGGCGTGTTGAACTGATCCACCTCGTAACTTGTCTTGAACGTGTTTGTTCCCGGCGTTGCCAATGCGATTTGCAGGTTGGTCGCCTCGATCACCTGCGACAAGGACCTGTGAATTTGCTCATACAATGTGGGCAGGTCCTGCGCCTCGTTCAGCGTCTGCGTGATTTTCTGCATCGTGCGTTCCATCGCCTGCACGCGCCGACGCTCCGTGATGTCGCGCACAATCGCCGTGTACAGGACCTCCTCTCCCACGGTGAAGCGGCTTACGTCCAACTCCACGGGGATCGTGCTGCCATCCTTCCGCAGCGCTTCAAATTCCTTTTCACCTGTTAGGAAATCGAGATCAGGTTTCTGCAAGTTCACGAGGCGGCTGAAGTGCCGCGCTCCGCGGTACTCCTGCAGCATCGGGATCAACGTGCGGACATTCTCATCGGTGATTTCCGCGCGCTCGAATCCGAACAAACGCTCCGCAGCGTTGTTGTAAACGAGGATCTTTCCGGCCTCATCGAAATTGATGATGCCGTCTGCCGCCGTATCAAGGATCGCATTGCTGCGTGCCTTCTCCATGGTGAGCTCCACCATGCGCTCGCGCACCCGGTTCTCCAACTCAAGGTTGCTGATCTTCAACTTCGCCTGAATGCGACCAATCACGCCGAAGAACAATGCGGCGATGATCGGTGCCGCATCCACAAACCACAGTGGTATGTTACGCTGATGTGCCAGGCGGACGCTCTCGAAGGTCCAGTCCACTCCGCTGCTTTTCAGTTCCGCAATCCACGCGGATACGAGGAGGATCAGCCCCAGAAGGAACCCCATCGCAGTATAGCTGAGGATATACGCCCAGCGCTGCTTGCGGTCCAGAATTTGGAAAAAATCGGAGATCAAGGCAGGGGTCTAAGGCGTGCGCAAAAGGCGCTGCAACAAGAGGTCGTATCGAGAAACTGTGAAAAGCACCGTTATCTTCATTCAATCCTCCCGGAAAGGCAAGCGTCGCAAGCTCCCATGGCACCAGGAATAATCCCCAAGGTCGATGCGATTGGGTACAAATCTGCCCACTTTTCATTGGGAAACCTTCCTTGGCTCCTGGAGCCTCACCGATGGATTCCCCGCATTCTTTTCGTATCGGCGCTCACATCGAAGGCTGCCGTGAGATAAAAATACGCAAGTCAGCCGGATTGCCGTGAGGTTGGCGGTAGGGCTTAGGCCTTGACGTGTGACGGCGAAAACTCAAAATCCCCGCCGGTTTGATGGGTAAAGGTGTGTCCCGCAGTCGGTCTGCCTGATCGGCATCGACGATGTGATTCCAGCCCAAAAGCACCAGATTCCGGGTGAACGCGGCCCCTGCCGCCTACCCGACATATTGCCCCACGAGGTTAAAATGCCCCGCAAGACTCCGCTCGAACGCATCCGCAATATTGGCATCATGGCTCACATCGATGCCGGCAAGACCACTACGACGGAGCGTGTGCTTTTCTACACCGGCAAGATCCACAAGATCGGCGAGGTGCATGATGGCGCCGCGACGACTGACTGGATGGAGCAGGAGCAGGAGCGCGGCATCACCATCACCTCTGCCGCGACGCGTTGCTACTGGACGTCGAAACCATATTCGGACGTCGAAAAGACAGAATACGAAATCAACATCATCGACACACCCGGCCACGTGGACTTCACGGTGGAAGTGGAACGCTCAATTCGCGTTCTCGATGGTGCGGTGGCGTTGTTCTGCGCGGTGGGTGGTGTTGAGCCCCAGTCGGAAACGGTGTGGCGCCAGGCGGACAAGTATGGCGTGCCGCGCATGGCGTTCGTGAACAAGATGGATCGCATTGGCGCGGATTTCTTTGGCGCGGTGCAGATGATGAAGGATCGGTTGCACGCCCACGCGGTTCCGATCCAGTTCCCAATTGGCGCGGAGGATCAATACAAGGGCTTTGTTGACCTGATTGAAATGCGCGCGCGCGTTTGGGAAAAGGAGGACGGTGGCAAAAACGCGGGCAAGACATGGAACGACGTGGAAATTCCCGCCGAACTGCTGGATGACGTGAAGGCCCAGCGCGAGAAGATGCTGGAGGCGATCGCGGACTACGATGATGAATTCGCGGAGAAGTTCCTTTCGGGCCACAATTTCACGGTGGATGAGCTGAAACTGGCGGTTCGTTCGGCCACGCTGCGTTGCAAGATCACGCCGGTATTGTGCGGTTCAGCCTTCAAGAACAAGGGCGTGCAGGCGATGCTGGACGCGGTGATCGCGTACCTGCCGGCCCCGAGCGATGTTTCCTCCATCAAGGGGGAGGATGTCTCCTCCGGTGATGTGATGGAGCGTAAGCCGAATGACGACGAGCCCTTCAGCGCACTGGCCTTCAAGGTGATGCGCGATCCGAAGGGCGTGGACAAGCTTTGCTACATCCGCATTTATTCGGGCGTGCTGAAGGCGGGAACGTATGCCTACAATACGACGAAGGACACAAACGAGCGCATTGGGCGCATCTATATCATGAACGCAGTCGACCGCGAAGCGACCGAGGAGGCGCGCGCGGGTGACATTGTTGCACTGGTTGGCATGAAGGGCACGGTCACCGGCGATACATTGTGCGATCCGGACAACCCGATTCGCCTGGAATCAATGTCGTTCCCGGAGCCTGTGATCAGCGTGGCAATCGAGCCAAAGACGAAGGCCGATCAGGACAAGCTGTCGAAGGCGCTCGCACGGTTGATGGAGGAAGACCCAACATTCCGCGTGAAGACGGACATGGAAACAAACCAGACCGTGATCTACGGAATGGGCGAGCTTCACTTGGAAATCATCGTGGATCGCATGCGCCGCGAAGACAAGGTGGAAGCGAACGTGGGGCGCCCGCAGGTTGCCTACCGCGAAACGGTCACAAAGAGCATCGAAGCGGAAGGCAAGTTCGTGCGCCAGTCCGGTGGTCGCGGTCAGTACGGCCATTGCTGGCTGCGCGTGGAGCCGAACGATCCCGGACATGGCTTCACCTTCAAGAACGAAATCGTTGGCGGTGTCATCCCCAAGGAGTACATCGCTCCGATCGAGCAGGGCGTGATCGAGTCGATGAACAAGGGCGTTCTGGCCGGATACCCGATGGTGGACATCCGCGTTGCCGTGTTTGACGGTAGCTATCACGACGTGGACTCGAACGAAATGGCGTTCAAAGTCGCGGCTTCGATGGGCTTCAAGGACGCATGTTCGAAGGCAGGCCCGATCCTTCTGGAGCCGATTTTCGGCCTGGAAGTCGTGACGCCCGAAGACTACCTCGGCTCCGTGGTTGGCAACCTGAACCAGCGTCGCGGAAAGATTTCGGAGATCACGGACCGCCACGGTGCGAAAATCGTGACGGCGAAGGTTCCGCTGGCGGAAATGTTCGGATATGCGACGGACCTGCGCAACCTGACGTCAGGCCGTGCCTCGTTCAGCATGGAATTCAACCATTACGAACCTGTGCCGAAGAATATCGAAGAGAAGGTTGCGGGCGAACGCGCCGCCTTCACGGCAGGCCGTCACACCTGACCTGCCCCCCAGGATCAAATCATTGCACCGCCCCAAGGGAAGCTTTGGGGCGGTTTTCTTTTGAACAGCCAAGGGAAGCGGCGTTCGACGAAGCCAAAAAATCCTCCCATTGATCGCTGTCCCGTGATTCCCGTACTTGCGGGAAATTGATGGGCTTGCGCACGATTTCCCACTCTGGCTGGATCATGGCGATCGAAGAGCCGCTTTTCCAATGTCGCGGTGCAACCTCACTTCCCAAGGAGTTTTTGAATGAAGTCTCTACGTTACATTCTTGCGGCGGCGATCATGTCGACTTCGCTGCTGGTGACAGCACATGAAACAGGTCAGCCCCACGTGCACGATGCTGCGAAGGCATCCCCCACGCAGAGTACGCCAGGAACTATCAAATGGCATGGAACGAAGGACAACGGCGAGCATTTCGGGACCTTCAGGAGTTGGAGGATCACGAAGGCCGATGTTCCCGGCGGTGACATCACGAAGGGAACGGTGGAGTTGGAGTTCGACCTGACGTCATTGGAGACAACACCACCGAAGTTGGTTGAACACTTGAAGTCGTCGGATTTTTTCGACGTGGCAAAATACGGCACGGCGAAGGTGACGATTTCGAACGCCAAGCCGGCCGCGGACAAGGATGGCAACAAGTCATTCGATGCGGATGCAAAGGTTGAAATGCGCGGTCTCTCCTCCACAGTGAAGGCGAACTTTGTGGTCCTGGGCGAAAAGCCCCT
Source organism: Candidatus Sumerlaeota bacterium (assembly GCA_020848155.1). Lineage (GTDB taxonomy): Bacteria > Sumerlaeota > Sumerlaeia > SLMS01 > SLMS01 > JADZDZ01. The sequence goes on along the minus strand of JADLAR010000020.1, from coordinate 164,757 downwards.
GAAGGTGAAAGGAACGGCGATCCTGGATCGCACGCCATTCAAGATGGAATACGACACGAAGAAGCCGGGGGCTGTGCATGCGGCAGTTGACGTGACGATCGAAGCGACGATTCCTGAGAAGGTGGAAGACGCGAAGGCGGGAGCGAACAAGGATGCGAAGCCTCAGGCCACGTCAGCGGCGGCGCCGGAGGCGGCGACACCTGTGAGTTCCTCCTCCACGACCCTTCACGATCACAACGACCCAAGCCACAAGCACTAACGCTAACCTGGTGTGGTGAATCGACAAGTAAGAGAACGTCCCCGCGTGGTTTAATCACGCGGGGACGTTCTCTTTGACGCTTTGAAAGGGTATGAACAGGAACTGCGGGGAAGTGAGGCTCGAACATTTGTTGAAACCTGCTTCAGGCGGTTCATACCGCCGCAGAAATAATCTCCGCAAAGGATTTTGCCTTTAGTGCAGCGCCGCCGATCAGGCCGCCGTCGATGTCGGGCTGGGCGAGCAGCTCTTTCGCATTCTCCGGCTTCATGGAACCGCCATACTGAATGCGGACGGCGGCTGCGGTCTGTTGGCCAAAGAGTTCGGTGAGAAGCCTGCGAATCTGCGCGTGCACTTCCTGCGCCTGCGCGGGGGTGGCGGTGCGGCCGGTGCCAATTGCCCACACTGGTTCGTAGGCGATGACGGACTCCGCAACCTTGGCGACAGGAAGATTCGCGAAGCAGCCGCGCATCTGCGTGTCGATGACGGACGCCGTCTTGTTGCCGTCGCGCTCGGCGAGTGTTTCTCCCACGCAGATGATCGGCTTCAGGCCGACTTCGTAGCACGCGCGGACCTTCGCATTCACTGTGGCATCCGTCTCGCCGAAATACTGGCGGCGTTCGCTGTGGCCGAGGATGACCCACTCAACGCCGGCATCCTTCAGCATGGCGGGGGAAACTTCGCCGGTATAGGCACCGCTTTGGATGAGCTTGCCAGCGGCATCCACGGCGTAGGCATTCTGCGCACCGAGCATGATGGCGCTGCCCCGGATGCGCTCCTTCACAAGCGCAAGACTTGTGAATGGTGGGCAGACTGCAATGTCGACGTTCTTGATATTCTGAACGAGTGGAAGTAGTTCGTTCACAAGGTCAGCTGATTCGCTGAGAAGGTTGTTTTGCTTCCAGTTTCCTGCGATGAATTTGCGACGTGCCATGATGGGCCCAGGGTGTGGAATGGTATTACGGAGGTCGTGACATCCGGGCAGTCAGCATGCCCGGAATGAAGAGGGGCTTCCCGAAGGAAGCCCCGTGTCTTCTTAGCCGAGCTTGCGGACGAGGTCCACAACGCGGTTGGAATAGCCCCACTCGTTATCGTACCAGGCAAGGACCTTGACCATGTTCCCAACGACATAGGTGCTCTTTGCGTCGATGGTGGAGCTTGCCGGATCGCCGTTGTAGTCGGTGCTGACGAGTTCAAGCTCAGTATAGTTGAGATAGGGAGCGGTTGAGCCTTCCTCGGAGGCCTTCTTGAGGATCGCGTTCACCTCCTCGCGGTTCGTCTCCCTCTTCACTTCGGCAACGAAGTCGACGAGTGAGACGTTCGGTGTGGGGACGCGCACCGAGAGGCCGTCCAGCTTGCCCTTCAGGTGTGGCATGACGAGGCCGATGGCCTTTGCTGCGCCGGTCGTGGAGGGGATCATGTTGATCGCGCCTGCGCGTGCGCGGCGAAGGTCCTTGTGGTAAAGGTCCAGAAGCTGCTGGTCGTTGGTGTAGCTGTGGATGGTTGTGACGAGGCCCTTCACGACACCGAGCCCGCTATCGATGGCCTTCACCACAGGCGCGAGGCAGTTCGTGGTGCAGGATGCATTGGAGATGATCTTCGCATCTGCGGGAATGTTGGCGCAGTTGACGCCGAGAACCACCGTGTAATCAACGTCCTTGCCGGGGGCGGAGATGATGACGCGCTGGACGTCACCCTTAAGGTGCTTGCCGGCATTTTCCTTGTCGGTGAAACGGCCTGTCGATTCGACGACATAGCGCGACCCCACCTTGTCGTGGGGGATGTTCGCGGGATCCTTCTCCTGCGTGACGAGAATCTTCCTGCCGTTGACGATGAGGTTGTTGCCCTCGACCTTCACGTCGCCGGCGAGCTGGCCATGAACGGAATCATACTTGAGGAGGTGCGCATTGGTTGCCAAGTCGGCGAGATCATTGATGAGCACAACTTCGACGTCTTTGCTCTTGAGTGCAGCACGAAAAACCAACCGGCCAATTCGGCCAAAGCCATTGATGGAAATCTTGATCGCCAACTTGAGAAACCTCCGGGGATATGCGCGCGCAGTGCGCGTCGCATTGTGTTGTTGCGGCCCGCAGTGATCCACCTTGCAATTCTGGAGCCGATTCGAAAGCAGGTTCGGGCGCGGACGGTTGTGTCGTCAACGCTGCAAGTTGTAGCGCAGGGCCAGGCGGGGCATAAAACTCAGAAATTTCATAAAATTATTCATTGGCTGGCTTGCACAGCGCGCCCCGGTCCAACCTCGACGACGACTCCCATCAGAACCCCAGCAGGATGATAAATTGATTCAAAACGGCCGCCGGGGATTTGAACGCCCTTTTCTTCAAGTGGAGGGAATGGAGGCCCGGTGGTGCGAAACTCCCACCACCGATCGCCGAGTTTGTCATCGGGAGGATTGAAGGTGTAGCCGTCGGCGATGAAATGGAGCGTGGCGTGCGCGTTTCCTTCATCGTTCATCAACTTTGGAGGGATCCGCACGGGAATGCGATCGGGTTGTTTCGCAAGGTATTTGGCGAGGTCGGCGAGTTCGACGTTGAATTCCCGTCGCACCATTGGATGGCTTGGCCAGGCGATCATGCGGCGCACCTCTGTCCATGTGTGAAAGAAGAGTGCATTTCCCACGATGATCGCGATGAGCGCCTTTCCAATCCAAGCGCCGCTGCGAAGTCCCACACGTTCCTCCCAACGAATCAGCGCATGTGTGAAGAACATGAAACCATCTGCAAGAAGGATGGTGCACACGGGAGAGAGCAACAGAAGGCGGAGGATGTTTGGCGCGCCGAAACTAAGGATGGAGGCGATCAATCCCACGCACAGCACGATGAGCAGCAGACGCGCCCTGAGATCCCTCGTGACCGCCCGAACACTCCCAGCGAGGCCGACGTAAAAGAGGAGTCCACCCGCGATGCCGAAGAGTGGCACGCCGGTTCCGTGGGGGTCGAAGGGTTTGGCACCCTGAATGGGGCGTTCCATGTCCCAAACTTCCGTGGTGCGAATGGGGTCCTGGTCGAAGAGTTGCAGAAACCGACGCGCCCCGGGGAGGTTGTGTTTCCCCACATGATCGCCGCGCAGCAGGGGAGTGAGCGCAATGTCACGCGTCTGCCGCGCGAGTAGAGACGTCCAATCTTCGCGGTCAAAAATACTGACTTCCCCGCTGCGGCCTGTGAAGTGATCAGGGTTGCGGATGTAGTCGATGCCGAGCGGTGCAAAGACAATGAGCGAGACGAGCCCGGCAATCGCGCTCATCTTGAAATTGCGGACCCTCTCGATGCCTTTCACGCGCAGGATTTCGATGAGCAGAAAAAGCGCGACTGCAAAAGGGATGAGGCGGAAGGCGAGGTACGTATACATGCCAGCTCCGAGAAAGACACCTAGAAGAATGGCGTCACGAAGCGTCCACGTTCGTGTAAGCCGAAGTGCAAACCAGAGAACGAGGGCGCAGAAGAAGGGCGCGGTGATCGTGCGAAATGCAAGCGCGGAGAAGTGCACGTGCCAGCGCAGGAACGTGAAGAGAAACGCGACGAAGGCCGCGAACAGCGCCCCGCGGTATTCACGGGCTGCTGCCCAGACGATCGGAATTGTCAGCGTGCCAACCACAGCGCTGGTGGCGCGGATTGCGAAGGCTGAGGGCTTGGCAAGGCTGAGCGTGACGCCCTGGAGATACAGGTAGAGCGGCTCGCGCATGTGGCCTTCGGTGGAGAAAAAGATCGGCCAGTAGCCCGCCTTGCGAACCAGATCAAGAGCGTCGAGTCCGTTGATGGCTTCATCATACCACAAGCCAGGTGTGCGGGCGGCGCACCAGAGGCGGAAGGCTCCGCCAACGACCATCAGGATCATGACGGTGATCCATTCCCATGGGCGGATTGGTGTCGGTTCGATGCGTTCGCTCATGGTTTCTTTAGCAGGACCACGCCGTCAACTTCCTCGGCAACCCGCCAACCGCGTTGTGGCTGCTGCAATTCTTCAAGGAGCAGGAGATACTTTTCACGCCCCAAGTCCGCGGAAACGCGGTGGGTGTCGAGGAGAACAATGTCTGCCTCCTGCAAGTCGCGATCGCGCAGGAAGAGTAGCTGGCGGCCCCGCGGTATCCACTGGTTGAGCTCGTAATGCGTGGCGGCCTTGATGCGTGCGTCGCGAGGCACGTTGCGCGAGATGAGGCTGCGGATGGCGTTGATTCGCACGCGCTCTGCAAGTGAGGGACGCGGGCGAAGCTGTTTCCATCCGTCCACGCGGGTGGGTATGGCGAACTGAACCGCAGCAAGGAGGATCAGAAGAATGGTGACCGCGCGAAGTGCCCGAGGATCGCCACCCGATTTTCCAAGAATAAAGCCGCAGCCGGAAACAAGGGCGAGAAAGATGGGCGGAATGAACGGATACACATAGTAATACAAGGCACTGTGAAATTCGTCGGCGCTGGCGGCGAAGAAGAGAACGGCGGGTGGTATCAGGAGCAACAGTTCACGCCAGCCCAGGATGCAGAGAATGCCTCCCGTGAGCAACAGGTAGACCCAAACGCCATTGGCGACGATGCGCTGAATGACAATAGCGGGGTGCGTCAGCATCCAAAAGGCAAGCTCGCCGGGCGAATTGGCAACGCTTCCGTAACGCGCGAGCCAGAAATCGCCGATGGCATTGGTGGTGCCGGTAAGCGGGATTGCATTCATGATGGCACGGGATGCGACAAAGACAAGCCCGGCGATGATGAGGAAAATCAGGGCTGTTTTGCGGGGGAGTTTCTGGAAAATCATGGTCCACGCGAAGAAGACCGCGAGCCAAAGTCCGCTGTCCTCCTTTACCATGATGGCAAGGATGAATCCAGTGATGATCCATTTCAGCCTGCGGACCTCCACCCCGTAGAAGAGGAGAAACCATGCGGGCATGAGGTAGCTTTCGGGATGAATGGAAAAACGCATGGAGCCGGTGAGGGAACTTAGCGCGTAGAAAAACGCAATGCATGAACTGATGAGCATGGATTGGGTGCGGCGCCACGCCAGCAGCCCAAGCGGCACGATGGCGATGGCGAGTGCAAGATTCAGGGGTGTGAGATACGTCCACAGGGAATCATGAAGCTTGTACATCCACCCCACGGGGTAGAGCCACAGCATGAGGTGATTCTTGAAAAAGTGGTTGTCGGAATGGACGTGAATCATGCCACCGCCATCTGCAAAACGGGACAGCATCACGTTGAAGACCTGCACGGCATCACCACGAATCTGCGCGTCCTGGTACTGACACCACGTGCCCCACTGGAAAAAAAGAAAGGCGAGGGCGGCCATCACCCACAATGCCACCATCAGCGGACGTGGAACGTGGGGAAGTTTCGCGTGCGGCGTCTCTTCACTCATGGTGCAACAGGTGACATCGGGTTTTGGTTGTGCCGTCGTGCATCAGTTCCAAGGCTCGCCTTGGAAAAATCGGAAAGGGGCTTCCATGAAACGCGCTCACGAAATCGAATACAAAATCCACGGTGATGACATGCAGTTCGCGGAGATCATTCTCGACCCGGGGGAAACGGTGATCTCGGAACCTGGCGCCATGATGTTCCTGCGCGATGGCATGGACATGGAAACCAAGATGGGGATGGGAGGGGATGAGCAAAAGGGCCTCTTCGGCAAGTTGTTGACGGCTGGCAAGCGCATGGTGACGGGTGAGTCGCTGTTCCTGACACACTTCACGAACAAGGGAAGCGGAAAAACGAGCGCCGGGTTTGCAGCCCCCTACCCCGGAAAAATCATTCCAATCAACCTTGAACAGTACGGCACCATGCTTTGTCAAAAAGACAGTTACCTTTGTTCGGCATTGGGCGTCGATGTCAACATTGCCTTCACGAAGCGATTCGGAGCGGGACTGTTCGGTGGCGAAGGATTCATCCTGCAGAAACTCAGTGGGGATGGGCTGGCATTCATCCACGCGGGCGGCACGGTACACCATTTCGACTTGGGGCCGGGCGAATCGATGCGGGTGGACACGGGCTGCATTGTGGCTTTCCAGGAGTCGGTTCAGTACGACATCCGCTTCATTGGAGGGATGAAGAGCGCGCTGTTCGGCGGTGAGGGGTTGTTCTTCGCGCTCCTGACAGGGCCGGGGCGCGTGTTCCTCCAATCACTGCCATTCTCCCGGCTTGCGGGACGCATCTTTGCGGCGGCGCCGCAAGGTGGGGGGCGTGCGCGCGGTGAAGGGTCGATCCTTGGCGGGCTGGGGAGCCTGCTGGATGGAGACAACAGCTTCTAGGCTGCCGAAGAGGCGAGGGCGGGAGCGTCACCGAGAGTTGCGTTGATCTTGAATCAGGATGGAATGGACATGGGCGATTTCAAAGCTTTCTGCGATCAGTATTGCGCGACGGATGCGTCGCCACTGGTGCTGGACTATGGCGCGTTGGGAATCAGCAATGCGTTCCTTGATTCGATGGAGACAAGGATCCAGGCTGCTTTTGATGCGATGGAGAAACTGGAGAAGGGCGCCATCGCGAACCCTGATGAAAACCGCATGGTCGGGCACTACTGGCTTCGCGACCTGGATCGCATTCCCGATGCGAAGCTGCGTGATGAAGTAAAGTTTGATGATGCGAAGATGCGCCGATTCGTCGCGGATGTACACAGCGGGAAGATCAAGGCGCAAAATGGAGGAAGGTTCTCACAGCTGTTGGTTGTGGGAATCGGCGGAAGTGCACTTGGCCCACAGTTGGTGGCGGATGCGCTCGGTACGGATGCGGAGGACGAGATGACCCCGCATTTTCTGGACAACACCGATCCGGAGGGAATCGCGCGCGTGCTGGCGCGTCTTGGCGACAGGTTGGCGGAAACGCTTGTCGTGGTGATCAGCAAGTCCGGCGGGACTCCCGAAACGCGGAACGGGATGCTGCTCGTTGAGGCGGCATACAGGGATGCTGGTCTGAATTTTGGCGCTCATGCGGTGGCCGTGACGGGAATCAACAGCAAGCTGGATCAGTATGCAATGGCTGGGAAGTGGCTGGTCTCACTACCGATGTACGATTGGGTTGGTGGCCGCACGAGCGTGATGTCGGCAGTGGGTCTGCTGCCGGCGGCATTGCAGGGCATCGACATCGACGCCTTCCTGAAGGGGGCGCGGGCGATGGACCTGTCGACGCGTTCGCGAAAGACGAGGGAAAACCCTGCGGCGCTGTTGGCATTGGGCTGGCATTTTGCAACAGGTGGCGCCGGCAGGAAGGACATGGTGGTATTGCCATATCGGGATCGGTTGCTGCTGTTCAGCCGCTATTTGCAGCAACTCGTCATGGAGTCGTTGGGGAAGGAGAAGGATTTGAAGGGACAGGTCGTGGAGCAGGGCATTGCCGTGTACGGCAACAAGGGATCGACGGACCAGCATGCCTATGTGCAGCAGCTTCGCGATGGTGTGAACAATTTCTTCGCGGTCTTTGTGGAGGTGCTGACCGACGGTGGCGACAAGTCGCGCGAGGTTGAGCCTGGCGTGACGGCGGGCGATTATTTGCAGGGGTTCCTGCAAGGCACGCGTCGCGCACTCTCGGAGAAGTCACGCGGTAGCATGACCATCATCGCGCAGGATTTCGGCGCGCATACGCTGGGGGCCTTGATTGCGTTGTTCGAACGCGCCGTGGGTCTTTACGCAACGCTTGTGAACATCAACGCATATCACCAGCCGGGTGTGGAAGCTGGCAAGAAGGCAGCCGCAGAGGTTCTTGATGCGCAGGCGAAGCTACTGGCGGCGCTGAAGAAATCACCGGGTGAAAAGAGCGCGGGTGATTGGGCGACAGCCGCGGGCGTGGATGCGGTGATGGCGTTTCGCATCCTGCAACACCTTGCGTTCAACGGCCGGGGAGTGACGATGAAAGGTCGGCATCCCGCCACTGCAACGTTCAGGTAATCTCTCGCGAGATGCCGTGTCAGGTTCAACAACGGGTGGAGTCCATCCACTTCCCCGAAAATTACCCTTCCGAAAGGACCTTCTTCAGATTCCTTTCAAGCAAAAAGGGGCCGCCCATGTAGCGGAGCGAACCGTTCGTATCAATGATGGCAACGGTGGGAATGGCACGGATGCCATATTCGTTGGCGATCTTTCCGTTCCCGTCGAAGATGGAAGGATAGGACGCGCCGTGTTTGTCGAGGAAGCGCTTCAGGTCGCCAGCGCTTCTGTCGAGGCTGACACCGACAAATTGCACCTGCTCACGGTATTGTTCCTGCAAGCTGTTCATTTCCGGCAGGCTCGCGACGCAGGGAGGGCACCATGTCGCCCAAAAATCGACGACGATGACCTTGCCGGGATAATTGGCCGTGGAAACTTCTTCGCCGTAGGCAGTGACGCCGCTAAACTTGCCGGAGCCTGTGAGGGAGACGTTCGATGCCGTTAGGCCGCCGGAAAGAATCGTTGATGCAAAAATTCCTCCGATGATCAGAAGAACCGCGAAGCAAGCCGCGATGATGTAGTATGGCTTCCTGCTTTCGGCGGGTTCTTGTTCGATGATGTAGGCATCCATGGCTTGCTCCCTTTCTATAAGGATCATGAAGAGCGGGCGGAAAGGACAGTGAAATCCGTGGCTCCATTGGGAACAGTCGGGACGCCAGCTTCACCGCCGACATCATTGCACGATGTCGGCGGAATCGAGGATGTCATCGGTATTCACATCCAGGCCACCGGGGTTGGCAGTGATCCCCAGCAGGACACGCCGAATAAGATCGTAGTCGATCGCCGGGGTGGCCGTTGCACTGGTGGACGGTGAAACAGTGGGCGTTGCTGTTGGTGAGACCGTTGCGGTGGGCGAAGATGTTTGTGTGGACGTTGGTGATGTTGTCGCGCTGGGTGTCAGGCTCACCGTTGGTGTTGGGGAATCCGTGGGCGACGGCGATGCGGAAGGTGCTGTCGTGGGCGATGCCGTTGCGCTCGCGGTGGGAAGGATGGTCGGGGAAACGCTGGGTGACGCAGTGGAAACAGGCGATGCGCTGGGCGAGGGTGACATGGTTGGTGTCGCCGTTGGGGTGGCGCCGCAGGGATCAGTGCCCGTCGTGATGAGGAATGTCTCATTCGCGTTGATGTTTGCGTTGGAGTCTTCGGATGGAGGCGATTGTGCCGTCAGTGTACCGCCGTCATTGGTGCCAAATATTCCAAGCGATACATAGGCGTTCGCCCCACCCACAAGGTTCTTGCGGATGGCGCCTTCGATGAACGCACCGTTGCGGGATTTGACGTAGCTTGCCGAGTCATCGGCAATGCTCGCACCAGCGATGTCGAACCAACTCGAGTAACTGTTGTTCCCTTCAACCGCGAGGAAGTATTGCCAGCGCGATACTTGGCCGCCTTTGGCCCAGTTGGCCGCCACCGAAGTGGTCGGGTCGTCTGTGACATAGATGAACAGGTCGGATGGAACGGAAGTGCTTGCCGCGATGTAAAGCCAGCCGTCCTGCTCCTTCACATTGAGGCCGCCTTCGATGGCGCATGTCCCGGAGTCGAGCACACCATCCATGACGAAGGGGTTCTGTCCCGGCGTTGGCGACGCAGTGGGGCTGACGCTGGGCGTGCCTCCCGCGGTTGGCGAAGGTGTCGGCGAACCGGCGCCTGTTGGTGAGGGGCTTGGCGATGGCGTTGCTGTCGCGTCAGACGCGACCGTGCTGAAATGCCAGTCTGCGCCGCCGTTGTTGTCCCATGTGCCTGCGCCGCCGGTTGAGGTGGTCGTGAACACGCAGTCGATGGCGGTCGCATCCGCATCAACGGTGAAAGTGTGGGTCCATTCGCCATTGCCTTGGTCGGTGAGTGCAGGGCGCGGAGACAGGATGCTTTGCCAGCCGTTCTTCCCGCGATGAATGTAGATACTCGGTGCAGAGGCGAGCGGCCCGCCAGCGGGCTTGTAGGTGATGGTGGCTTCCTCACCGCGCACGGCGGGACTGGGGTTGATGGTGACGCGCGTGCCACCGCCACCACCGCCGGAGCCTTCGCCGGTTCCGATGTAGACGTGCTGGATGGGGGAGCGCGAGACGTTCCCCTTCCCGTCGACGGCTTCAATGTAGTAGTCGATGAGCTTGTCGCGAAGGCCAGTGACTTCAACGCTGTAGTGATCAGCAATGTGCACCGGCAGTTCCCAGTAGTTGAGTCCCGGCTTGTTGTAGCCGGCGGGCACACCCTTGCTGTAGGCGTGACCACTCATCGCGAGGTCCTGCCATGCGCCGACCTCGCCTCCTCCGGCGTAGGTTTCATTTTGGTTGGAGGAAAGTGGATTCGCTCCGTCCGCATCAACGCGATACTTGAGCGTGGCGGTCACGGGGCCGGTTGTGTCTGCGATGAAAGTCCAAATGTGAAAATCACCGTCATCGACCACCTGGCGATACTGGTACTGCACGCCGTAGTTCGCACTGCCGGGATTGTAGGGATGCCGCTGCGGCAACCAGATGGTGGGCGGTGTGAGGTCGTTGTCCGCATTGGCCGTGACAATGGGATCAGCGAGGCGGGCTGCCTCGTTGCAACCAATGGTTCCCTTGATTTCCAGGTCGAGTGGATCGCCGTAGTAAACATTTCCTGAATCGAGGGAGCCGAGGTAATAGTGCCAGGCGCGATCAACCGGGTCGGTGCCTGCACCGGGATCAAGAATCTGGGCGAAGTCGGGAGTCTTGTTGCTCATTTGCTGCGCGGTCCGCACGAGGTTCTCCGTTGCGACGAAGATCGCCATCTCACGCGCCTTTTCGTGCCAGCCGTTCACGGGATCATGCTGGCCGCTCGCATTCAGGAGCGGATAGTTCCAATTGATGAAGGTTGGCGATCCGAAGTCGCCATCGGCGTTCACCCAACCACCGTCTTCCACGTGAATCGTGTTTGTAATGTTGGCGCCGTAGGCATTGAGGTAACTCTGAATGGAAGTCACTTCATTGCCGCGGCCGCGGGCGTCCGAAGCCAGGTTCGGCACGCACTCATTGTAGTAGGAGAAACCACCGCCGAAGGCATTGTCGCCATCATGGGACAACAGGACAAGGCTTGGAAGGGATGTGTTGTTCTTCGATTCCAACGCTGTGAAGAAATCGGCGTTGATGCAACCATAGCCATCATTCCATCCAAAGCCTTGGTCGGCGGGAACGACCACGATGCTCTCCTCCACGCCGGTGTCGGGGTTCACCCATTTCGCATAGGCCGGTTGGTACGACATCGGATTCGCATTCACGGGTGAGCAACCACGGCTGATGGTTGTGCGGATGAAATCGACGCCGTTGGGGTTGATCTTGTCGGCGCGATTTGGGAGGTCGCAGTTTACCCCGCCGCTTCCAATGACGAGTGGAAAGTCCGGCATGGCCCGCGCAATTTTTTCGCCGGAAACGATGGACCATTCGATGCCGAGTTGCTTGAGCACCGGAATGAGGCGCTCGGAAAAGCACATCTCCGTGGGGAAGAACCCCTTGCTGACCGCATCCTGCCCGAACTCGCGCTTCAGGATTTCCTGGTTGAGGCGAAGCTCCATGTAGACCGTTTCCGGCGGTAGCAGGGCGAGCAATGCGTGATGATGGGAGAAGTTCGTGAACTCCAGGCGCTTCTCACCATCGCTTGTGGTCCAGTTGTTTGCCTCGTTGAGGCTGTTCTTCCAGCCCGGTGTGTAGCCGAGTTGGTTTGCGTTGCCGAGGCTCTTCACATTTTCGATAAGTGCACCGGAATAGCTTACCGCCGCACCCGCGTACGGATTGCTTCCGCGGATGGAATCGATGGCATCACGCATGCGATATTGGTAGGCGGCGACGCGGTCGGACTTGGAGAACACCCCGTCCTCGCCACTGCTCAGATTGTTCTCTGGGTTGAAAGCTCCCCCATTCTTTTGCTGGATGGATTCCCAAGCATACTCGTAGCGATCAACGGCGCCGGTGCGAAGGCGGTCGTTCCAGTAGATGGGCTGGTGCATATGCCAATGCCAGGAGAGCTTTGGCCGGTTGTTGGCTTGACAGGGGGCGGGGGAGGGGTTGGCGGAAAACGCCAGCAACGCGAGGGTGGTGGTGCAAAAGTAGGCTCTAAGGGAACGTTTCAAAGCAAACTCACAATTTTGGCAGTCGGGGAAAATTTAGATCGGTTTGATTGCCCGCGCAAGGCAGGAATTTGGAAAATTTTGGAAACACGAGCGCCTGCTTTGCGATGGGGTATTGCCTGCAATTATCTCATATCATGACGAGATCGTTGCATGCACCGGACGGTCTTGGCGGCCGGGCGTTGGACCGCATGGCTTGACAACGGGGGGGAGGCTGACGGAAATTGACCCCTCACCCACAAATTACCAAGGATTCAGGCTCGTGACAGTTGACAAAAACCCTATCTTGGCTGCCGTGCGGCCCTATGTTGTGCCGATCGACACCAATACTCCAGTCATCAACTGGGAGAAATCACAGGGCGCTCGTTTTTATGATGATAATGCGGGCCATGATGTGATCGATTTCTCGGGGCATTATGCCTCGCTTCCACTGGGCTACAACCACCCGGATTTTTCCGACAAGGCGTATGAAACCGAGTTGCTTAAAGTCTCCAAAATCAAGATTGCAAACCTTGATGTGTTGAGCGAGTCCTACGCAAAGTTTCTGGCCACCTTCAGGCGGGTTGTGGGTCCTCCACAGGCGCAGAAATATTTCTTCGTGGAAGGCGGAGCGCTGGCGGTTGAGAATACCTTGAAGGCGGCGTTCGACTGGAAGGTGCACCGCAATCTGCGCAAGGGCAAAGGGGAGCGCGGCTACGAAGTGATCCACTTCCGGGAGGCGTTCCATGGGCGCAGCGGCTATACGCTGTCGCTGACGAATACGACCGACCCGAACAAGATCCAGTATTTCCCGAAGTTCGACTGGCCGCGAATTACGACGCCGAAGATGCGTTTCCCGCTGGTTGGAAGCAACCTGGAGCAGACGCTCGCAGCCGAGCAGGCGGCGATGAAGGAAATCAAGGCAGTGTTCGCTGCGAAGGCGGATGACATTGCGGCGATCCTCATTGAGCCGATTCAGGCGGAAGGCGGCGACAACCACTTCCGTCGTGAGTTCCTTCAGTTCCTGCGCGACATGGCCGACGAGCATGACACCATGCTGATCTTTGACGAGGTGCAGACGGGAATGGGAATCACGGGCAAGCCGTGGGCATACCAGTCCATCGGCGTGGCGCCGGACATGGTCGCGTTTGCAAAGAAGGCCCAGATGGGGGGCTTCTTTAGCAATGGACGCGTGCTGGAAGATCCGAAGAATGTGTTCACCGTTCCCTCGCGCATCAGCTCCACATGGGGCGCGTCGCTCACCGACATGGTACGCTCAACGAAGTACCTTGAGATCATGGAGCGCGAAAACATCCTCGCGAATGTGGAAGCCCGTGGCGCGCAGATCATGAACCTGCTGCACGGCATCGAGGAACGCACGGAATTGATCACGAATGTCCGGGGGCGCGGCCTGATGATCGCCTTCGACCTTGTTCGTCCCGACACGCGCGGTCAGATCATGGATGCGCTGTATGACAACGGGCTGATGGTGTTGCAGTGCGGCGACCGCAGCATCCGCTTCCGCTCACACCTGAACGTGACGGAAGGCGTCGTTGGCGAGGCGTTGTCGATCCTGGAGAAGACGCTGTTGCAGGTGAAGGTGCCCGCGCAGCCGGCGCAAATTTGACGTATGGGGTTGGGGCGGTGAAATCACCGCTCCAACCAAGCCGTTGCCAATTGCAAAAACAAGAGACAACCAACAAAACTTCAAGGATGTGATACGCATGAGCTTGCGTGAAAATCCGCAGGGAAAGCGCTACGGCAAGACACTCACGGGCGCGCACTTCATTGGTGGAAAACTGAAGGGTGAGAACGCGAAGGAAAAATTTCAGTCGTTAAATCCTTCCTATCTCAAGGACGTGGTGGGGGAGTTCCCCATCGGCACGGCGAAGGATGTGGACGAGGCATGCGTCGTTGCGCGTGATGCGTTCAAGAAGTGGCGCATGGTGCCGGCGCCAATCCGCGGCGAGATCGTTGGAAAGATCGGGCAGATTTTCCGCGAGCAGAAGGAAATGCTCAGCCGCCTGATCACGCGCGAAATTGGAAAGCCGCTGCGCGAATCACGGGGCGAGGTTCAGGAGGCGATCGACACCTGCGCGTTCTTCCAGAGCGAGGGGCGGCGGTTGTACGGCCAGACGGTGCCGTCGGAACTGCGTCGCAAGGAATTGGAAACGTATCGCAGGCCGCTTGGCGTGTGCGGGTTGATCACCGCAGGCAATTTCCCCTTCGCGGTCCCGTCATGGAAAATCATTCCGGCGATCCTTTGTGGCAACACTGTGGTGTGGAAGCCGAGCGAGGATGCCTCGACCGTTGCCCACGCATTCATGAATGTGCTGCGGGCGGCGGGCCTGCCGGATGGTGTTGTGAACATGGTTCACGGCACAGGTCCGGTGACGGGGGCTGCGGTGATTGATGCCATCGACAAGGGCCTGATCCAGAAGATCAGCTTCACAGGAAGCAGCCGGGTCGGCATGAAGATCGGTGAGGTCGCGGGCAGGAACCTGCAAATTCCGAGCTTGGAGCTTGGCGGAAAAAACCCGATGATCGTGATGGACGACGCCGACATCGATGCTGCGGTGAACGGCGCGGTTTGGGCCGCCTTCGGAACAGCGGGCCAGCGTTGCACGTCGCTGGGAAACCTGATCCTCCACAAGAAGATCGCCGACAAGTTTGTTTCCAGTTTCGTGAAACGCGCCCAGGCACTGGTGATCGGTGATCCGAACCTGGACGAAGGAATCGCATACGGGCCAATGATCTCGGAGCGATTCATGAAGGGTTACCTGGAACATCACAAGCTGGCAAAAAAAGGGAAGAACACGAAGTGCCTTCTCGAAGGACGACGCATCACGGAGAAGAATGCGCCGAAGAACTTCAAGGGCGACGCGAAGAATGGGCTGTTCGTAACGCCAACAATCTATGATGGCGTTGCGATTGGCGACGCGTTGGCCCAGACGGAAGTATTCGGACCTACGGTGAACGTGATTCGTGTGGCGGATTTTGATGAGGCCATCGCTGCTGCAAACGGCACGAAGTACGGCCTGTCGTCGGCGATCTACACGAATGATCCGGTGACTCGGCTCCGCTTCAAGAACGAGATATCCGCCGGCATGAGCTCGATCAACAACTCCACCACGGGCGCGGAAGCCCACCTGCCATTTGGCGGCACCGGGTGGTCCGGCAACGGAACACGCGAAAGCGGCGTTTGGGTGGTCGATTCGTACACACGCTGGCACGCGGTGAACATTGATGATTCGGGTGGTTTGCAATTGGCCCAAATCGAGACGGAAGAGACTGGCGAAGGAAAGGCGGAGGACCTTTCGGAACTGGTCCCCGGCGCTTGAAGAGGTAGCAGTGGGGGTCAGGATATTGGCCAAATATCCTGACCACCACAGTTTTTCACAGGATATTGCGGAGATCGGGATTCGGGAGGAAGCAGAGGGCAAGGGCGCTGGTGGCCAAATGGGAAAATGCGGCTGAAAGCTTGTCGCTGGCAAATTTCACTGATTTTGCTCGAGGTGGAATTCGGACCGAAAATAGTCAGATCCTGCTTGACGCTTTGGTCTCCAACCTCTGTTCTAAGACCCAGCAGAAGTGGTTCAGGACCCTCCTCATTTTTAGGATCCAACAAGACCCCCATGAAAAATTCTCTCGCAGCTCTCGCAATTACTCTTCTGGTGTCCAGCGTCGCCTCGGCCGGAACTCTTGGCCTTGCAGATTCGCCAGATCGCTACTCCATCACGCGCAACAGCATTGAGATTCCGTCTGCTCCGACGGCGCTGTCGACCGTGGAAAGTGGCGACCGCATTCAGGCCAACAATGCACCCGTGAAGGTTGAAACCACCGACGGCAAGATGGTTCTTGTCGGTGAGCAGTCCGATGCAACTCTGGTGAGCGACAAGGTTGCAAAGCTTCACCGCGGCGTGATCGTGGTGACGGTGCCGGTTGCAGAAAACGAAGCACTGATTTCTTCCAACGGCCTTAGCGTTTCTGCCATCGAGCCGCAGGGCGCGACGGCGGAAGCCGGTGCCGCAAGCGAAGGCTTGGTTGCGATGCGCAAGGTGAGCGATGAGGAAATCATCATCGGTGCAGACAACCGTTCCTTTGCAGTGACAGACGAAGCGACAGGCAACCAGGTGGCAATGGTTGGCCCCGGCGACTCGATGCGTTTCATCAAGACGCAGAAGGGCTGGAACGTCCTTCCCTTCGGAACCAAGAAGTCTGATGGCGGCACGGACAGCATCGTGAGCGCACAGACAAGCGGATCGAACAACAACAGCGCAGATGAGAAGCAGGGTGACTCTTCCACGGAAACGAAGCCACGCCGTGCCGCTCCGCTCATCCTGTTGGGCATCGGTGGTGCCGCAGTGGCCGGTGGCCTTGGCTACGCGGGATACAAGGTTTATGACAATAACAAAGACAACGATGACGACGATGATGATGGTGACGATGACGACAACCGCAATAACGGCGGTAACAACGATGATGACAACAACCACGACGACGAAGGCAGCCGCGGCCATTCAAGCCCAGTGATTCCGCACCTCCCGCCTGGACATCATCTGCCCCCGCATCATCATTTCCCGGTTCATCATGTCCCGGTGCACCAGAATCCGCATCATAACGCGCATCACGCCGCGCCAGAACATCATGCGCCAGAACACCACGGCGAGACCGAGCACCATCCCCCGGTCATTGATGATAGCAGCGACGCCGGCTGATTTTAAACCGAGTGAGAATGAATCCCGGGCACGAAAAGTGCCCGGGATTTTTTTTGAAGAGCAGTGGTGCGGTGGATAAACCGTTTATCAGTGTCGAGGAACGCATTTGTAAGGGTTAGCGGTTGACCCTGTTGGTAGTTCTGCTGCTACTTTTCGCTGTACAACATGGTCACCCCGCCGTGGCGACGGGGCTCCACGAAAAAATCGCGCAGCATATCGCGCAACGACTCCCAACGCTGGCAGATTGCCCCCCTCTCGATGCGTTTTCTTTTCATAAACCAATACTATTCCCCTGACTATGCGGCCACTGCGCAGCAACTTGCAGATCTGTGCGAGAGCTTGGCCGCCAAGGGACATGATGTGCATGTGCTTGCCAGTCGTGCGCTGTACGATGGCCGCGACATGAAGCTTCAGGCCTATGAGGTGATCAACGGTGTGCACGTTCACCGCATTGGCCTTTCAACAAACAAACGTGATCGCATCCGCCAGCGCCTGCAGGGTTACGCATCCTTCTACATCAAGGCCTTCGCGAAGGTGCACCTGCTTCCCCGCGCAGATGTGGTTGTCACCCTGACAACTCCGCCACTGATTTCCCTTCTGGGAACCTGGCTTCGAATCGTGAAGCGCTCCCGATTCGTGTGCTGGGTGATGGATGTGTATCCTGACATCGCGATTGAGGCCGGTGTGCTCCACCGTCTGGGCCTTGCGCGCGGCGTGTGGTCAGCCTTGGGCCGTGTCTCCTACATGACAGCCAACAGCCTGGTGGTTCTTGGCAACGACATGAAGAGCGTGATTGCCCGGAAGAGTGTTTCCGAGAACAAGATACACATCATCCAGAGTTGGGCTTGCGGAGACGAAGTTCACCCGGTGCCGAAGGAGGACAACTCCTTCCGCGCAAATCACTTTGCCGAGGGCAATTTCACGGTGATGTATTCCGGGAACATGGGAACGTGTCACACGTTTGACGAGGTCATCCGCGGGATTCGCGCGCTGAAGGATGACAAGCAAACCCAGTTTTCCTTTGTCGGCGGCGGGAAGCAGTTGTCGCGCTTGAAGGAGAAGCTCTCCGACTTGCCGGAAACGGTAAAGTTTCTTCCCTATCAGGATCGCAAGGCACTTAGCCTGTCGCTTTCAGCACCGAACGTGCATCTGATCACGTTGCAATCGCGCTATGATGGCCTGTTGGTACCGAGTAAATTGTACGCAATCATGGCGGCTGCACGCCCCGCGATTTTTGTGGGGAGCGAAAACAACGAGGTTGCGCGCATTATTCGCGAAGCGGGATGCGGGATCATCGTGCCGGAGGGGGATTGCAACGCCTTCGTGAATGCGGTGAAGCAATTGCGTGACGACCCTGCTGCCGCGGAACGCATGGGGCAGAATGGCCGCGATCATTTCGAACGCAACTTTGATCGGAAGATCGGCGTGCGCCGCTTTGCGGAGATGCTGGAACGAGAAGCGTTGCAACCCGGGGTGCGCGGCGCTCGTCGGATGGCGCACCGTTCACTCGAACTGGTGGTTTCTGACACCGGCACTGCTTCCCGGTCCCGATCCTCCCACCAGGTAAGCGGGACGTGAGGTTGGTTGCGTAGCGAATGCTGCGGGGTTTCATTTCTGCCCGGCGTTCATCAATGTCGTTTCCCAACAACTTCGAATTGAAATGTCCGCCTTCGAGAAGCCTGTGCCCCAGTCCATTCGAAAACTAGTCATCCTGTGCGGCGCATCAGTGCTGATTGTGGGGTGGGCATTTTACCAATGGCGCGGCGCACAAGCAATTGCGGCACAAAACGAGGAAGTCTTTTCGCTCTCAAGCGCGGACCTGCTGGAGGTGGATACGCAGTCAATTCCCAATCGGGCCAATGCCTATGTGAAGATGGCGGCCTTGGTCGGTACGCGGAAGATCCCTCCCGATCACAAGGGCGCGGTGGAGTACTTGGGGAAAGCGCTGGCGATTGAGCCGTTGCGGTCGGACATCTGGCTGCGGCTGACCCGCCATTTTCTTTTCCTGCGGGACAGGGAAAAGGCGCGGGCGGCGTTGTCCCGCTCCGACCAGCTTGACCCTGTGTATCCGGAGCAACGGATGGAGGCGGCGCAGTTGTGGGCGATGCTGGGGGATAGGGAGCGCGCCGTCGCGGTGCTGGGGCGCATTTCAGCATTGGATGCACTAACGCGCAAAGAATCGATTCGCACGTATCATCTGCTAAGCGTTCCGTCCGACGAGATTTTCACCGATATCGGCGGTGAGAAGCTCTCCATGGCGGAGGTTCAAGATCTGCTTCCCCAGATCAAGTCGGCCGACGCCGATTCGATGAAGCGGCTGTGGGCGAAAATTCCCGCGAAGTATCGTGAGGATCGAGATTTTGCCAACATGGCAGCGCGGTTGTATTCGACTCCATTGATCTATCCGATTGTGGAGGAGATTTGGAGGAAGCGTTCGACCGATTTCGTCGAGATTGTCGTCAATGGAGCGCCACCCATTCTGGCGGAGAATGCCGGGATGACCAAGGACCCCCTGAATGGCGATTTCTATTTCGGATGGCAGGAGTTCCCCAGAACGAACTGGGTCCGGGCGGAGTGGGTGGAGGGGCCCACGGAGGGACGAAATGGTGCCTCGGTGCGCATGACATTTTCGGGAAGCGGCGTTCCGACGATGCAGAGGGATTTTGAATGGGTGTTCTATCGCCTGCCCTTGCAGCCGACCGCCGTGCCGCTGGCGGTGAGCATTGATGTGCTGCCCTCCCCGGCGACTGATTCAATCTGTCGAATTGGCGCGCGGATCAACGGACGTGGTTTCGGCAGTCCTCAGACGAAATGGAATGAGCAGGGATGGCAGACGGTGACCGTAGTGGTTCCACCGGCGGAGGAAGCGCGTGTGCTTGACCTGGCGTTTCAGCGGAATCGCCGAGGCACTGGAGCAGATGCAGCTTCGAAGGTCTTCATGTCGGGATTCCGGGTTGAGGAAGCACCGCAAACGGACAAGGAGGCGGCGCCATGATGTTTGGCAAGTCGCGCAGCCACCGCAAACGGAGCAGCCAACGCTCGTCTCGCGCCCCTGTCGCAGAGCATGCGCCGAAGGTGCCGGTGGATTGGCTGACGTGGATCGGAATCCTGATTTTCCTCGTCATATTTGTTGGGGGATTGCATCCGACGAAGTACATCGTGGATGGGCTGGTTCGTTCCTACGTCTGGGCGCTCTGCGCCTTGTTTGCGGTTTGGGGATTGGTGGTGTGGTTCCTGGGGAAGTGGGACGTGAAGGATTCCCGGCCTGCATTGTGGTTGTTCGCGATGCTGGGTGCGTTCATCGTAATTGGTGGCCTTCAATTGATTCCGCTCCCCGCTTCGCTGGTCTCATCCCTTTCGCCGGCTCAGCGCGAAATCCAGGACTCGTTTGCGACCGTGGGGCTTTCCTTCCCGCAGAAGGTTGCGTTCGCCACAGCCCCGGAGAAGGGATTCTCTTCATGGAATCAGTTGATCGCCATGACATGCTTCTTTGTTGGTGTCACGGTGCTGGGCGCACGGCGGCAGGGTGCGATCGCAATGATCACGGCGGTGATAGCATTTTCCTTCATTGAGGGGATCATCGGGGTCATGCGCTTCACTTTCACAGGAGCGGGACGTAGTTCTGGAATTGTCTACAATCCGAATCACCATGCGGCATCGGTGATCATGGGCCTGCCACTGGCGCTGGCAGCCATTTCCTACGCACGCACAACTTCATGGGGCCGAATGCGGGCGCAGGTTCAGTCGCGAAATGACTTGTTCATGATGCTGACCGTGGTGGCGGGAATTGCCGGCATAGGCTGGCTGCTGTCGATGTCCCGCGGTTCGCTGATTTCCGGCGCATGCGTGCTCGCGGCGTGGTGGGTGACTGAGGCGTTCATGAACTACAAGGAGTATTCACGGATGCATCGGATATCATTCTGGGATTGGTTTCGCGGGTTGCCGCTGCTGCCAATCCTGATTCCATGCATCTGCTTGGTGCTGCTGCTTTTCTCCGCCGCATATCTACCAAAGATCGTGACGCGCTTCACAAACCCGGACCAGCACCTGACGGGTCGAATGGAGTTGTGGGAGGCGAGTTGGAAGGGGCTGGCGGCGACGAACTACCTTGGCTTGGGCCTTGGTGGGACGGAGTACGCGCTCAACCGTTACGTGCAGGGTAACACAACGAGGTACGCACCGATCCAGTCGCATAATGACTACGTGCAGACGGTGGCGGAACTGGGTGTCCTGGCGGGGCTTCTGGGGGCGGTCTGCATTCTTTTTTGTGCGCGTGCGCTTTGGCAGCAGGAGAAGGATTTGGCCCTCAAGCAGAGTTGGTCGAAGCGGCTTCCGAGGCGGGCGATTTTTGTGGGCGTGCTCATCACGCTCATTCATTCCTTCTTCGATTTTCACCTGCGGGTGCCCATGGTGTGCCTCGAATTTTTGACACTTTTGGCCCTGCTCATGAATGTTGGAGGATCAGAGCCACTGACCGACCATACGGGCCGGTACAAAATGCGGCACCGAAAAGCAGATGACGCGCCGAGCCTTTTGCCGGCTGGGAGCGAAAAAAGCGAGCATTTGGCGAACCACGTTGCTTTCGGCTTGATTGAGACTGTTTGAATCGTCTGAAATTCGGCATCTAGACCAAGAAAGTTGTATCCTTTGGACCCCCGCAAAACGCTTCTCACTGGACGAACGACACCGGACTCGCAGGCGATTAAAGCCGCCCGCGGGCCCGTGAACTCACAGATCAAGCCGTTTGCGGGTGAAACCGCAGAGGCGAGCATCGATCCCTATTATTTTCGGCTGTTGTGGCAACGGCGCTGGCTGATCTTCACGTGCGTCGTGGTGTTCCTTGCCTTCGGCGCGTTTCAGGTGCGGCGTACCACGCCGGTGTATACCTCCACGGCCGTTATCAAGTACGAACCGTCCGTTGCACAGGTGGTCGATTTCGGCGAGCGCTCAACGATCCTCTATCAGCGTGACGAAATCAAAACAGCGGTTGAGCTGATCCAAAGCCCGGCGATTGCGAAGATGGTGATCGACGAGTTGAACCTGAACAAGACGGAAGGGCAGGCCCCGACCAGTTCGCCAATGGAATCATTGCGGAACTTCTTCCGCGACCGCATGCTGGAGTTGCGTGACCTGATTGTCTCATACAAGCAGCCGACGATCGATCCTGTCGTGGCGAATGAACAAAGCCAGGTGGCAGCACTGACGAAGCGCCTCACCGTTGTGCAGCGGATTGACACGAAGCTGGTGGAAATTTCCGCGCGAAGCAACGACCCGTCCCGCGCGAAGCTGATCGTGGATACGCTTTGCGACAAGTTCATCGAGTACATCGGCGAGGACAAGAAACAACGCTACAGTTATGCCGGTGAGTACCTGAACGACCAGATTGAAGCCTGGCGCAAGAAGTTGCAGGGTGCGGAAAACAACCTGTTCAACCTGAGCAAGCAGTCCGACCTGAAGTTGATGAACGACACGCGGAACATCGCGATCGACACGGTTAAGACGCTGACGTCCGACATTGAGCGGATGAAGAACGACTTGGTGTTGCTGGAAGCGGAAGACAAGGCGAACGACACGAAGATTTCACGCGCGTTGGAATTGGAAAAATCGAGCGAGCTTTACCGGAACCTCGTGAACAAGAAGAGCGAATTGATCACCCAACGCATCCAGATGGAATCGGAGAGCACGGAGGAATACAAGCCGCTCACCCTCCTGGGGAAAGCCATCGAATCCATAAACGAGCAGTTGGGTGAAGCGGAACAGGCGATGGTTGTGAACACAAAGTCGCAGGTTGTACTGACCCGCCAAAAACTGGAAGGCTTGGAACAGCGGCTGAAGGAGCAGCAGGAAAAGGTCAACGACATCGAAGAGCAGATGATTCCCTATCGTGAAGCAGAACGCGAGATTGAATCAGCGCGGAAGATCTATGAGTCGCTCCTGGCGCAGTACAATCAGTTGGACGTGAGTGATGACGTTAAGCCCAACAACGTGACAATCGTAAGCCGGGGTGACATCCCAACGTATCCGACATCTCCGAATGTCACTCGAATGCTTGGTGTGTTTGCCCTCTTTGGATTGTTTTTCGGTTCGGCGATCGTGCTGAGCGTGAACTGGCTGGATCGTTCGGTGAAGAATCCAGCGATCATCGAATCAACGCTGAACCTGGCAAGCCTGGGGTTCATCCCGTTCATGAAGACCACGCGCAACGGCGGCTTCTTCAAGACGGCGCGTTCCGGTCGGTCTGTTGTGCTTCTGGACCCGCATTCAAAGAAGGCTGATGCGGAGGCCTTTCGCTATCTGCGTACCTCGTTGCAGTATTCCTCCGCGGAGCATCCGCCACAGGTAATACTCATCACAAGTTGCTTCCCACAGGAAGGCAAGTCGACGGTCTCAAGCAACCTTGCGATTTTCTTCGCGGAGCGTGGACAAAAGACGATCATCGTTGATGCGGACCTGAAGCGGCCGAATGTGCACAAGGTGTTCGAAATCCCGCGCATGCCTGGCGTGTCTGATGTGCTGACGGGCCAGTGCGAGCTTGAGTCTGCCATCGTCCAATCGAAAGTGCAGAACCTCGATTTGCTGCCCGCTGGTGTGTCCAGTCCGTCCCCGATCACGCTTCTGGAAAGCCAGGCAATGGCAGACCTGATCGCCGCGTTGCGAACGCGTTACACCCACATCATCGTGGACTCTGCGCCGGCGCACGGCATGGCCGATGCACTGGTGCTTTCCACCCGGGTGGATGGCATCATGCTCGTCGTGAAGCAGGGGAGCACGCTGACGGAAGTCTTGACGCGCACGGTCGAGAAGTTGCGCTCCATTGGCGCAAACATCTACGGCATCGTCTACAACAATGCAACGTCGTCGCGCTCGTCGGCCAACTACGGCTATGGCTATGGTTATGGCTACGGATACGGTTACGGCTATCATTACGAGCCGACTGACGAGGATCAGGATCAAGAGACAGCAGAGAAAACTGCGGCCTCCGGTTCCGGAACCCACAAGACCTGATCACCACTTTTTCTGAAGTTATCTTCCCGCCGAGGAAACGCCCAGGCATGACACTGTTCCATCGCCAGTTCCTGTTGATCACCACTCTATGCGCGATCGTACTGACGACGGCGTGCCAGACTCGTGGGCCAAACAGTCCATATGTTGCACCACCCTATGACCCATCGCGCCAGTCCTGGGAGGGGCAGTTGGAGAAGCTGCGCAGCCAGGAAATGCAGCTTCCCAAGCGAGAAGACTACTACATCGGGCCGGGCGATGTCCTGTCGCTTTCGCTGGTGGGACGTCAGGAACTGCTTGGGGAAACCGAGGACGGAAAAGGCCTTGAAATTCTCGTGACGGAAAATCCCCTGATCACACTACCGCTGGTGGGAGCGATTCGGGCGCATGGGAAAACACCCCAGCAGTTGGAGGAAGACATCAAGGTCGCGTATTCAAAGCAGGTGAAGGACCCCGTGCCGGTCCTGACGATTCAGAAGTACTACGCAAATCAGGTGGCCGTGCTGGGAAGTGTGAAGACGCCGGGCAAGTATCCGCTGGAAGCAGGCGACACGGTGCTCGACTCGGTTTTCAAGGCAGGAGGGCTGACATTCGGCGGCCCAACGGGGAACCTTCCCCCGGCGCGAATCCTGAAAGTTTATCGGGAGAAGCTGACGCAGCGGGAGAAGACGGAGCTTACCCCCGAGCAGTTGGTTGAAAAATTGAAGGAAGCAGACAATCAGGTGATTCCCAGAACGGAGATCGTCATTCCGTTGGATGAATTCCTGTTTGGTGGCAACCTCTCCTACAACATTCCCGTCGTGCCCAACGACATCGTATTCATTCCGCCCGCAGGTACTGTCAGCGTGCACGGGCAAGTCACGAATCCCCGCGTGGTTTTCCTTGGGCCAAGCTTGCGAACGGTTGTGCAGGTCATCACTGAAACAGGTGGACTGAAATACAAGGCTGCGTCGCGGATCGAAATTGTGCGAACGAACTCTGATGGTTCGACGGTCTCGTTCTTCATGCACGCTCGCAAGATGCTTCGCCGTGACGTGGAGGACTTCGTGCTTCAGGACAACGACCAGGTTTTCATCTATAAGAACACATGGCGGACGTTTGTTGACAGCGCCCTCGGAATCTTCCGGGCCTCAGTCAACACCGGCATCAACACCACATACAGCCCCATTCCGTAACGCGTGACCAACCTTGATGGGCCGCCGCAAGGCGGCCCATCAGGAGCCCCCATCCAAAAGAGAGAGGCATGCGAAGCCGCATGCTGTGCTGACGAGCAGCACGGCACGGAGAGAGCTGTCCGTGGCACCAAACAGCCGTTCACTTCCCCTTGCGGGTCAGCTCGGTTTCCTTGCGATGGCGATGACGTTGTCGCTGAATCGGACGCCCTTCAGGGCTCCGAAGCTGACTTTTTGCCAGGAGATGTGCGGGAGTCTTGGCACGGCGCCAGAGTTGCTGTAGCCGAACCGGGGCTTCTGAAATCCCGACTCGACGGCGATGCGCTCCATGTCCCTGCGAAGAAGCGCGGTGATATGCGCGGGATAGCATTTCTCGCCGAAGGCTACAAAGTGTCCCTGAACAACGAGGGCCAGAATTGCGCGCCAACTTTCGTTGTTGGGCGTGCTGAACATCAACGTTCCACCCGGGCGAAGTATGCGGAACCAGTCGCGGATGGTCGCTCGCGGGTTCTCCAGATGCTCTATGACTTCGCTGGAAACAATCAGGTCAATTGAGGCATCGGGCACCGTGGCAAGCGCATGGTTGAGGTCTGCCGACACCCATTTGACGCCGGCGGGAAGGTTGGCAGGCTGGCCGAGAATATCAACAGCGGTGACGCTTGAATATTTTCCCGTCTTTGCGAGATGGAATGCCATGGTGCCCTTGCCGCACCCGTAGTCGAGGGCATCACCTCCCGACGGAACCATCGCAAGCGCACGCTTGAACATCTCATACACGGCATCGGCACCGCCACCGGCTGCCAATTCAATCCCCCGTCGACGAACTTCATCGAGTGGGATTGCAGCCTTATGTTTTGCTTCGGTGGTTACAGCGGACATGTAGGCTGGAGATTACTTCGTTCCCTGAAATGCCAGACGATTATTGTGCGCTGGGTCGTTGATGTGACTGCGATACCACTTGATTGTCTGGCGGAGGCCTTCCTCCAAGCCCACGGTTGCGCGAAATCCAAATTCCTTCTCCGCACGGGTTGTGTCCAGCATGCGCCGTGGCTGGCCGTCCGGCTTTGTGGAGTCCCAGACAATGCGGCCTTTGTACTCCGTCAGGCGCACGATCATTTCCGTCAGGTCGCGGATGGAAATTTCAAAACCGGCGCCGAGGTTGACGGGCTCGGTGCCGTGGCTTTTTTCAGCGGCGAGAAGAATTCCTTCCGCAGCATCCTCAACATGGAGGAACTCACGGGTCGCCACTCCCGTGCCCCATACGACGATTTCGTCGAGGCCATCGCGTTCCGCTTCAACACACTTGCGAATGAGGGCGGGAATCACGTGGGAACTGGCAGGGTCAAAGTTGTCACGGGGGCCGTAAAGGTTCACGGGCAGAAGAAAGACGCTGTTCAGGCCATACTGTTCACGGTAAGCCTGCAACATGACGAGCAGCGCCTTCTTGGCGATGCCGTAGGGCGCGTTGGTTTCTTCCGGATAGCCATTCCACAGGTCCTGTTCACGGAAGGGAACAGGAGTGTGCTTTGGATAGGCGCAGATTGTTCCGAGGCAGACAAACTTCCCCACATTGTGGTGACGGGCCTGCTCGATCAGGTGGATCCCCATCGCGGCATTCTCGTAGAAGAACTTGCCGGGATTTTCCCTGTTCGCACCAATGCCACCCACGGCAGCGGCCATGTGAATCACAATGTCCGGCCTGCTGTCCTCGTACATGGCAATGACGGCCTTTTCCGAAGTCAGGTCGTACTGCTTCTTGCGCGGAACGAAGACGTCTTCACAGCCACGCTTCTTCAACTTATTGACGACATAGGAGCCAAGGAAGCCCGCGCCTCCGGTGACCGTGACGCGCTTATCCCTCCAAAAAGATTCACACGTCATGAGACGATCCTGTAGGACATGAAACTGGGGTGCGAAGGACTATATGGCTCATTCTTATTTTTGGCTTCAGCGTGGGGATTTGAAAAAGAGACAAGCGAACAGGGGCTCAGGTCAAGAGAAGCAATTTCCTGAGGAACAAGATTTTTGGTAAGCTGTTTATCATCAGGGGTCCACGTTATTCGACTGTTTTCCGCTCCACAAGGAAGGAGCCCAAAAGAATCGCGTCCATGCGGGTACGGAGGAAGCACTGGATCGCCTCCTCCGGTGTGCAGACGATGGGCTCATTTTCATTCAGGGAAGTATTGAGGATGAGGGGGATGCCAGTGTGCTTCTCAAAGGTCTTTATCAACTTCCAGTAATCAGGGTTGGTCTTCCGGCTGACGCTTTGCAGGCGGCCGGTTCCATCCACATGGGTGACAGCGGGAATCAGGGCGCGTTTTTCCGGGCGGATGAGGACAACTTGTTCCATGAAAGGAACGGGATGCGGTTGCTCGAACCATTCGGGAACTGCCTCCTCCAGGATGCTTGGGGCGAAGGGTCGGAATTTTTCCCTCATCTTGATTTTCAGGTTGATGATGTCACGCATGTCGGTGCGGCGCGGGTCGGCGATGAGCGACCGGGAACCGAGGGCACGAGCACCAAATTCCATTCTGCCGCGGAACCAGCCGACCACTTTCGCATCGATCATCATCTTCACGATGGTCTCAAAGAGTTCCTCGCCTTCAAGTTTGCGATAGGTGACTTTGTCCGCGTGGGATTTCGCGCAAGCCTCGCACTCGGAATCGACAGCGGTGGGCCCCCAGTACGCGTGCTCCTGCACGAAGCCGCGCGGCTTGCCGAGTTCCTGGTTCCAGACATACATCGCGGCGCCGAACGACGTCCCATTGTCGGCTGCGCCTGCGGGCACATAAAGATTCTTGAACGGTGAATTTTGCAGGACCTTTCCATTGGCGACGGAGTTCATCGCGCAGCCACCTGTAAGGCAGACGTTCTCGCTGGGAAATTTCCTGTGAAGGCGCTCAAGGAGGTGGAAGATGATCTCCTCAGTGACGGCCTGCAAGGATGCGGCGATGTTCTCATGATGCGGGGTTGTTTCGGAGTAGGGGACGCGCTCCGGGCCGAGAAGCTCGACGAGCTTCTGCGAATGAAAGGGGTCCACCTTCGGCTCGCCATTGTCCCAGCTCATG
The DNA here is from genome assembly GCA_020848155.1 of Candidatus Sumerlaeota bacterium. Taxonomy (GTDB): domain Bacteria; phylum Sumerlaeota; class Sumerlaeia; order SLMS01; family SLMS01; genus JADZDZ01. The sequence continues at coordinate 136,561 of JADLAR010000020.1, read as the reverse complement.
GCAATGCCGCGTTGATGGTGGGTGAAATAGTCGAGGTTAAGCTCGAAGCCGTCACCCTTGGGGGCGATGAGCTTGCGCATCTCCGCGACCAGCGTGGGTTTTCCGTAGGGCGCGAGCCCCATGACCTTGTATTCATCGCCATACTTCGGAAAGCCAAGGTAGAGCGTGAGCGCGTTGTAGAGGAAGCCAAGTGAATGGGGATAGTGGACCCGGAAGAGGGGTTCGACCTTGTTGCCTTCCCCGGATGCGAACATGGTGCTGACAAAATCACCCATGCCGTCGATGGACAGGATCGCAGCGCGATCGAAGGGTGAGAGAAAGAAGCCGCTGGCAATGTGTGCGTCGTGATGCTCGACGGAGTGGAACTGGGCGCGAACGGCGGATTCTGGGACTCCGCATGCTTCAGCGAAGCTCTGTTTCAACGTCGCGGATTTTCCCTGTCTCTTCAGGCGATCGAGGATGGACTTGAATTCAGGCCTGTTCTTCAGCGTGAAAAGAACCTTGTGGCCGAGGTTCGCCTTTGGATTGAAGGAGATGGCGACATGATCGATGTCCGCCGCCGCAAGCCCCTGGCTTTCCAGGCAATATTGAATGGAGAGGGCGGGAAATCCCGCCCAGTGCTTGATGCGAAGGAATCGTTCCTCCTCGACTGCCGCAACCATGACGCCGTCGCGAATGAGGGCTGCGGATGCGTCCCCGTGAAATGCGTTGATACCGAGAATGTTCATGCCGTGTTGCGACTCCGTTCTTTCATTGATTCGTTCCGGACAAGCAGTTCCGAGAATTTTTTTTCGTAAATTTCAGCAACATGTTCTATGGTGAAGGTGGCTGCCGTGCGGGCGCCGCTCTTTGCGAGCCTGTCCGCAAATGGCTCGTCAGAAATCACGCGCCGCAGGGCGTCAGCAAGCGCCTTGACAGGATCGGCACAGCGGTGGTCGAAGACCAAGCCTGATTCGCCATCGATAATGAAATCGCGAAAGCAGGCCAAGTTGGAAACGATGGTGGGGAGGCCCGTGCCGAGCGCTTCCAGCGGAGCCACGCCGAAGGTCTCGCCGCGCTCTGCCACCGATGGATAGCAGTAAATGTCGCCCTCATAGAGCGCATCGCGCAGCGCCTCGCGATCATAGATGGCTTCTCGAAACTCCAGAAGACCCGGTACGGCGTATGACTTGAGCTTGTCCACGTAAGACTGTCCGCCGCCACCATCTTCGACCTCCCAGGGACCTATGAGACGGAGCGCCAGGTCGGGAAATTCCTTCTTCAGGACGGTGGCTGCCTTCACAAGCGTTCCGAGGCCCTTCTCCGGGTGGATACGTCCCGTGTAGATGATCTGGCGACGATGTGAGTCGCGACGCGTGGACGGCGGCTTGAACACCCCGGTGCGGATGGGGTTGGAAATGACAGTGGTGAGCGCCTTTGCCTGTGGTGATTCCTTTTCGATCTCAACGGCAACGGCGGTTGACAATGCGGAGAACTGCTTCACACCAGACCAGACATAAAGGTTCATCTGGCGCTTGGGCATGCGTGCAACATGGACATGGACGGGTCCAGCTCCACGGCGAATGACACCAAGAATCATCGGCAAACAAAATGTGTTGGTCACGATCACGTCGGATTTCCTGATGGCGAGGGCAACGCGGAGGCCGTAGAAGAAATCCTTGACCAGGTTCAGCGGCATGCTTCGCCCGCTGCGGGATCCCTTGATGGGATGAACGTTGAGGCCTTCGTCGGTGCGGCCGGCGGGAAGCTTGCGATGAGCGCGGGAAATCAACGTGACGTCATGGCCGTGCTTTGCGAACTCCCCTGAAAGGTCGCGCCAGACGCGTTCCACCGCCCCGCATGGCGCAGGCGGAACCGATAGGAATGGACCGGTCACGACGGTGATTTTCATGTGCGGCAATGGGCCTTTGCGGTGCTGATGATGTGTTCGTATTCGTGTGCCCATCGCGCGGCGATGGGGTTCCAATCGAAGCGGCCAAAGGCGAACTCACGACCGCGACGTCCTGCGTCCGCTCGCCGTGCTGAGTCGGACATCCAAGTGCCCAGCTTGTCCGCAATGTCCGCGGGATCAAGCCGCACCACGTCTCCGGCCCCCGCGGCGACCAGCTCCCGCTGGATATTGACGGTCTCGGAAACAATGCATGGCAGTCCCGCTGCCGCAGCCTCCACCACGGCGATGCCGAAATTCTCCTGATAGCTGGGGAGGACAAAAAGATCGGCGTCGGCAAGCGCCTGCAGGCGGCGTTGCGAGTCGAGCGGCCCTGCGAGGATGACACGGTCGGAAACATTCCCAGCGTGAATGAGTTTGAGCAGTTCCGGCGTATGGTTGACGTCATCATGGCCGGCGATCACGAGAACCGCGTTTTCCAAACGGGCCTTGGCGAAGGCGGGAATCAGGAGATCGAATCCCTTCTTTGGATGAATGCGGCTCAACGCGAGCACGATGCGACGCTCGCCGATCTGTGGAATCGATTTCCGGAACAACCCCCGTGCGGGCATGTCGCGAAACTCCGTGAGATCAATTCCATTCTCAACAACAAGCGTGGGAGCGAGGAGGCCGATGGGTTGTGCAAGGGCGCGCTCCTCATCACTGGTGAAATGGATGGCTGCGGCACCATTCAGGTCACGACGCAGGCGCATTTCAAGGTAGAGCTTCTTGGTGAGCCTGCTTTGGGAAAGTGACCAGGGATCCAGCATGCCGCAAGTTCGGAAGATGTACGGGAGGGAGCGCTTCCGGGATTTGGCGGCGGCACGATGCTGGACCTCCTCCCAAAGCGCATGGATGTGAATGATGTCGGCATCACCAAGAGATTGATCAAGCGCCGTGGACAGGTCAGGATGCCACTTCAATGGCGGTCGGCACGGGCCAACGAGCGTGACGGGAATGGAGGCTTCGCGAAGCACGTTGAAAAAGGTACGGTTCAGGGTGCCCTGCCATGTGGAGAGAACTTTGCACTCAAGGCCTGCCCGCTGCTGTGCGAGCACAAGGCCCACGAGCGCGCGCGCCGGCCCGCCGGCGAGAGGATCGATGTTGGAAGTGACGTGGAGGACTTTCATGCTACATGCGCGCCAGGACCGTGTTCATGCTGGCGAGGAACTTCTCCGGTGTATAGACATCGTTCAGCCGCGTCCGTCCTTTTGATCCAAGCGTGGCGCGTAGTGCATCATCGCTCATGAGGCTGCGCATCATTCCTGCAAGCGCTTCCACATCCCTTGGCTCGACCAGATACCCTATCTCACCGTGGGGGATGATGTCGGGAGTTCCGCCGGCGTTGCCACCTATGACAGGCTTGCCGTGTGCCATTGCCTCCAGGAAGACGATGCCAAAACCTTCCTTTTCACTGGGCATGACAAAGAGGCCGCAGGCTTGGTAGAGGCGGTTGAGGATGTCGTCGCTGACAGGGCCAAGGAAGCGGAACCGTGGCGCACAGTCGCGCGCGAGAGCCTCCAGCCGCGGGCGGTCACTGCCATTTCCGACATGGCAGCACGTCCACTGGGGAAAGTCCTGCTGCAATTTTCCCCAGGCGCGGATCAGCGATTCCACGCGCTTGGGCGCGTCCGCCTGATTGATACGGCACACGCACAGCACAAATGGAGCCTCGAGTTTCAGGGCCTGCCAGTCATCGTCGTTGGCGAACTTGCCCGCGAGTGTGGATTCGTAGGGGGGTGGAATGACTTCCAACGAGGGGCCATTGCTGATTCCCTGCGTCGTTCGCAAGTGATCGCGATTGTACTGCGCAATTGTGAGCACCGTCGCGGCCCGCTTGAGGCCCATGCGCCGCACATAGGAGAGAGGAGACCAAACCTCAATCCCGTACACCGCGACAATGTACCGCAGGGCACGATTGCGAAGGCGCATGGCCATGCCGATCGGGCCTAGGAATGCGTGATTGATGAAGGCGAAGCGGGCACCCTTCGCCTGTGCCAGGCATGCCTTCACAAAGCTTGAGCGCGATCGGCTGAAGCCGACGATGCGTGTTTCCATGCCGAATGATCTCACCGTGTGCTCACCCTCGGGATCGTTGAGGGAAAGGAGGACAAGCTCTTCACCGCGCTGATCGGCAAACTGCTGGAGCGCGATGGCATACTGTCGTCCGAAGCGTTGCACGCCGCCATGGCCGAGGACGTCGGTGAAGATTCCAAGGATCATGCGGATGGCCTCACCGCAAGAGCGCGGGCGCACTCTGACGCAAGGGATTCGCGGTACCGCTGCCAGGTGAAATGCTCTGCCTTGCGGCGCGCGGCAACGCCCATGGCCCGAAGCTCATCGGGATGGTCGCGGCACCACTGAATCTTTTCCTTCAGCGCATCGACGTCGCGAAGGGGAACAATGAAGCCTTCGACACCATCGGTGATGATGTCCGGCCCCGCAGTGTTGGCTGTGGTGATGATGGGAATGCCGCAGGCCATCGCCTCCAGCAGAACCATCGCGAAGCCCTCCACAAGGGATGGGAAGACGAAGACACTCGCCTTGCCGTAATATTGATTCAACTGGGCGTGCGGAACGGAAGGAGTGTGGGAGGCGTTTCCGATGTTCCCTGCAAACCACTTTTCCGGGAACTGTAACGCGCCAACAAGCATCAGCTCGGAATCGGAAAGGTTCAGCTCCCTCCACGCGCGAAGGAGGTAGTGGACACCTTTGCGCGGCCCAACCAAGCCAATGAATGCGACACGGAATTTGTCGTCGGCGCGCGGGATGGGATGAAAGTAGTCCACGGGGCCGCCGTAAGGAACGACGGAAACCTTGTCCATGGGAATGCCGATGGCCTGCAGGGAGCGGAGCGTGACGGATGACGCGACAAAGATGTGATCGGCGAGCGAAATTTCCTGTTCCTTGCGTTCGATTTTCCACTCCGGTTCATTCACAGCCTGGAGCGCGTCCCGAAACTCAGGGAAGTGATCGACTTCTTCGCGCAGGATGTCGCGACTCATCCTGTGGTGCATGATGGGCAAGTCATAGAGGCATTGAATGCCGCGACTCTTCGCAGCCTTGAACGAGAGGGCCGCGGTGTCTTCGTAGCAGTAAACAGCATCAAGGCCGTTCAGGTGGCATTGCGCAAAGGCGCGATCCATGGCAACCGCGTTGCTGTTGATCAGCTTCACATGGGACACGTTGACGAAGCGGTGGGCTTTCGTGGCGGAAAGGATCGCGCGCATGAATTCCCGGCGTCCATGAGTCGAGAACTTGACGTCGTCGGGAAGGGACCAGTTGCGGCGACCGAGCTCGCGCTTCAGGCGTGCGTGGAATCCCGCAGGGAATTTCGAAATAATGCGGTCGATGGACTGCTGGTTCTTGAAGCCGAAAGCAGTGACCACTTCACGAAGCATTCCTCCTTCGTGGATCGCGCGGGCTGCGTTGCGGGCAAAGGGAGAGCCCGTAAGGTGTGACAGGGAAATCTTCAAGGTATCAGTTGGAAGTGAATGAAAATGGGATCGTCATGCTAGCCGTGAGTGGCGCTCGGTTGGGCGTCAAAGGTGCCATCGGAGTCATCTTCGGCGATTTCAGTGTATTGGCGGGACTCCGCCTCCACCCGTGCATCTTCCATCAACTGCAAGCGGGGCAGGAGCGCGCCCAGGCCGGCAAGGAACCAGTAGTACACGCCCGCCGTGTGCTGGAATACAAGCTGGCCGGGGAGCATGAGCAAGTGCATTCCAAGGGCCATGACGGCGATACTGCGGAGGGTTGGGTCGCGCATTTCCAGGAAGACAATCCATAGGAGAAGGAGGAAGCAAGCGCGCATGCCATACCAGAGGACAAAGCCAACGGCACCAAGCTCTGCGAGCACACGGTCGGTTTCGTCCTCCAACATCATCAACGTTTCGCCACGGGAAAGGCCGAGCGAGCGGCGGAGCGCCTCCGTGGCGGGATGGTAGGCCCCCGCACCGAGACCGCCAATGTAGTCCTTGTAGCGGAAGACGTCGAAGAAGTTCTCGAACTGCGATGACGGATCAAGGCGTGAGTCCGTCGAGGTATCGACGCTATTCATGCGATCCATGAAGGACTTGTAGGCGGGGGAGCGCACGACACCGAACGAGGCAACAATGCCGATGATGACGATGGCGGGAAGCATCTTGCGAAATTGCCTCTGCGCATAGACGAACTGAACACCAACATAAAACGCTGTGAGAATGGCGGCGCTGAAAATTGGCATTCGCGATCCGGTCATCAGCATGTTCGAGACGCAGAGGAGCACGGCACCAAGGAGCAGAAATTTCTGGATCTTGCTGCCGCCGATCTTGGTGACGAGCGTGAGGAGGAAGGCAAAGATCATCGTGAGATAGGTGTTGTAACCGCTGATGTAGGAGAAAGGCCCTGTGACACGAACCTTGCCGCGGCCGAAGGAGACGACGTCTGAGTCACCAACGTAGGTATTGATGCGGGCGAAGGGGGATGAGTTGAACTGCACTATTCCCAGAAGCCCCACGGGAATAATTGTCAGCACGTAGTTCCACAGGAAGGACTGCAATTCCTCCTTGGTGCGAAACAATCGCGGCACGAGGAATATCAGCGGGGCGTAGATGAGATAGTTTCGCATCCCCATAAACCCTGCGATGAGTGAGCCAAGGCGGGGATTCAATCCCTGAAAGAAAATGATAAGTGTGGTGAGCGCGAGCACGGGTCGAAGGAAGCGAAGTTCCGGCGGCATGATCGACCGACGCCCATTTTGGACAAGAAACAGCGCGTATGCGACGAGGAAGATCACATCCTTCATGAAATAGAGCGGGTTCGCAAGGCTCGGAAGGAACCACTTGCGCAAGGCGCCATCGAAGATGGCCGCGTAAAGCCCGAACTTAACCCAGAATCGCCAGTCGAGAATCATGAAGTGCTACGCGTTCCTGAAAAGTTCAAGATACTTGCCGGCGACGGTCTTGCGTTGGAAATGTGGTAGGTGATCTTCAGCATTGGCGGCCAGTGTGCGGATTTTTTCGCTGCTTTCAAGCAGTGAAATCATCCGGTCCGCCAATTGAACCGCATCCCCGTTGGGAAACAGGACGCCGCATGAACCGACGGCCTCCGGCAGCCCTCCTCCTTCGGAAGCGATGATGGCGCAGCCACACGCGATTCCCTCCAGGGCGACAATCCCAAACGGCTCCGGCCAGCGTGAAGGAACGATCATGACGCGGTGCATGTTGAGGACGGCCGCAAGGTCGGCACCGCGCTTGATGCCGGCAAATTGTACCTGGTCCAGCTTCAAATCAATTGCCCGTTGTTTGAGGGCGGCCTCCTCCGGCCCGCCGCCCACGATGGTGATGGATGGATGAAAGCCCTTTTCGGCAAGGATCCTGGCCGCCTCGAGGATGAGGTCGGCTCCCTTGTCCGAGACGAGCCTGCCGGCAAAAACGAAATCGCGTGTGCGCGCGGTATCACCCATTCGCCGAAAAACCTGGTCATCGTAGCAGTTCGGAATCACCGTGCTGGGCGCATTGAGTGCGTGCGCGATGGCACTGCTGCACGAGACGCTAACGGCGGCGCGCTTGGTGGCAGCCTGCTTCAGGCGCCCTGCCAGCGTCGGGTTTGAGCCGGGAGGGACGTACCAAGTCTGGTGGGTGACGGCGTACCTGGCACGGGGTGCAAGGAGCAACGGCCACAAGCCTTTCAAGCTGACGCATCCCTGGAAGTAGACGTCACACCACTTCGCGAGCGTGATAAGCTGGTCGCGCTTCGGAAACCGAATGACCTCGAAATCGAAGGGTTCCACGCCATCGTGCGTGGTGTGGCAGACGACCTTTACCTCCTCGCCAGCCCTTGCGAAGTCCTCCGCAAGCCAGCGCATCATGTTTTCCAGTCCCCCCACGGATGGGAAAAACAGCGGCGTATAGACAAGGATCTTCATCCGACACTCAACATTTCGTGGTATCGAGCAACGTGCCGCTCAAGGCAATGACCACGATACCAGGCACTGACATTGGTGCTGATTTCCTCCAGCGCCGGGGGCTCGTGCATCTCGTGGGAAAGCAGATAGTGTGCGCGATGACGCAAACCCTCGCCGGGTTCAATGTTCGGTGCCGAGCCAACGGGCACGATGCCGTGCGCGCAATACGCGGAAAATATCGTCGACTTTCCAAGGAAATTCACGGGGTAGGAAAAGAACCCCGCCGCCGATTCGGAGAGGAATGCAGAGAGTTCGCCTGACTGGAGCCATCCGGTGCAACGCACGGGGATGGTTCCGACACGATCAGGAATGTTTGGGGAGGATGCTCCGATGTTGACGACTTCCGAGAGCTTCAACACATCACAGGTGTGGGCGAGTGCGGTGGCATCATCGCGGAAGGCACGTTCGCGCCAGATGGAACTGCCGAAGACAACAAGACGGGCAAGGCGGCTGGAAGGCATGGTTCGTGGCTCACCCACATTGCTAAAGACGGGCAGGCTGGAAACTGCTCTGTCGCATGCAGAGGAGAGATACCGCGCGTACTCTTCGCGGTTTGTCAGGCAGTCGCTGCTGATGCGCGCAATTGCCTTTGGTATCCACCACTGCACGGGGCCGAGCCAGAAGCTGCTGCTATGAATCGGGCCAGTGCCTCCAAGCTCATGAAACATCGTGAAAAGTCGGTTGCTGGCAGCCTTCCCCTTCCAGCATCGCAACGCCTTCAGCAGCCAAAGCGGACAGCTCCGCTTTTGGTAGCCGTACCCTGAATAGTGGAGGACAAGGTCGCCTGAATAACCTGCGAGGTAAGCAGGCAGTTTCCCTTCGCCTCCAAAACCAAGCCAATGGATCGGGTAGGCGGACTCACCGTCCACGTCTTCAGGTTTTGTGCGCGTGCAGGCGACCTCGATCTGGTATCTGCCTGATTGCGCGAGTTCATCACAAATCAGCCGTGCATGATCGCCGACGCCGCCGCTACGCGGGGGGAACTCGGGGACAATGAAGCAAACGCGACGCACTTTATCGGGCACCCGCGCGATGACGCGCCAACCAGTCGGCGTAAAGATCGTGAACACGCTGCGCGGCAGGGCGCCATTGCAAGTCCTGCGCGCGGCGCCAGCCCTCCATGGCAATGCGTCCACGCAATGCGCTGTCGGACATCAACTCGTGGGCACAGCGATAAATTTCCTGTGCATTTGGCGCGTCCAGCAGCATTGCTTCCCCTCGGTCCTTCAATTCCCACGCGAAGCCCGTGCGCGACGCCACAACAGCGACGCCGCAAGCCATTGCCTCAGCAGTAACGAGCCCAAAGCTCTCATAGTACGAAGGCACAAGAAGGAGCGACATGCGCTGGTAGGCCTCCATCACCTGCTCCTTCGACTTGACGAAGCCTATCACCTGCACGCGCTCTGCGACTTCGGGAAAATTTGCCTTCACGTTGAAGTTGTCACCCACGCCGACAAGCAACAGGCGCCAGTCGGGAAATTCCATGAGGAGCTTCGATGCGGCTTCACGAATGGCTGTAATGCCCTTGCGTTCGATCCACGATCCACAAAAGCCGATTGTGCGCGTGTCGCTCTGGGTGGGCGTGACGCCGAGAAACAGCTCCGGAAGCGGAGTCGTGACGCCATGCGATCCAAATCTGCCGGTGAAGCCGTTCCTGCGTGCGTATTCCTCCTCGTACTTGCTCAGGAGGACCAATCCATCGACATTCTTGTAGAGGGAACGAATCGTGTCATCATGCGTGAGGTTGTAGAACCGGCGCGCTTTTCCGCTTGGTGTGGAAGACACACTGAAACGAGCCAGCGTTTCGCGCACGTTCAACTCAAGGCCGTTGGAATGCAGCACGGTGATGAACTTCCTGTCACGCCTTGCTTGTAGAGCCTTCACGGCGGAATGACATTCGGACCCATAGAACTCAACGACGTCGAAGTTCTCCGCCGCCGTGCGCTTCAGCGCGAGTTGTTTCATACCGAGAGCCTGGCGATAGAATTTTCCGCGTCTCACCCTGCCGTGAAAAAGTTCGTAGTCCTCGGGCCCGTGCAGTTCGACGTCGTGGCCGAGTTCGCGAAGCTGTCGCGCATAATTGACAATGATGTAGCCGGAACCCTGGTACTCCAGGAGGGGGCAGTTGCTGATGGTCAGGATTCGCATGTCTTAACGCAGTAGGGCCGCGAAGATGCGGCCAAGGTAGGATCTCAGCATGACGGGAAGGGCACGGACGGCTGCACCACGTGATTGCCCTCTCAGCTTCAGCCATCGACGCAGGGCGGCATCAAAGAGGCCGCGCTTACTGTAGTAGTGTATGTAAAGCCTTGAAACAGCTTCTTCGCTCAAGCCGTGCGCCGGGCGTTTTGCGCGCGGTTGCGAAGCGAGTCTGATGAGTGACTCCGCGCGCACCCGGTAGGTATTGTTGGTGAGTGTTTCGCGTTGCCCCGCTGCGGCAATGCGAACGCGCGCCTCATCATCCGCCAGATACTTTCGCACGAGTGGAATGATGTCATCCTCGCTCTTGTAGGCGACGTAATGCGTACCCTCATGGTATCCCATGGCTTCCAAGTCCGAAGGTGACCAGGTGATGAGCAACGTCCCCGCAGCCATGGCTTCAAAGTAGCGAAGGTTCGCGTAGCGCACATCTCCCCGCGGCAGGTTCACGACGATCTTGGACTGTTGGTAGACCTCCATCATTTCCGTGTGATTGTAGAACTTCTTCCAATCATTCATCCGGAAGTGCCTTGCCAGTTCGGGAATGACACGTGCGCGCATGGGATACAGGCGGGGTTCGATGGAGCCCACCCAGCCAATTTCATGCGGGCGGTCGGCGGAGGCCGGGGCGTAGGAGTGATCGCCATCCACGCAGAAAAGGAGGTCCTGCGCTCCCGGATGCCTGCGCAGAAACTGTTCGCGCATCGCAGGCGTGAACAGGCATGGATGGTCGACAAGCTGGCTCCAGTATTCGCGTTTCTCCAGCCCGCATGGCGTGTCGATCTCGAAGGAGACCGTTGGCACATCGACGCTTTCAAGCCCGCAGGGAAGTGCGGGATTCGGTGCGTCGGGCCAGATGACCAGTGCCGGCTTTTCCGGAAGCGCCCTGATCAACTCGTGGATGTCTCCATCAACGGGAAAACCATCGGGAAGCGTATCCCACAGATGGCCGAGGTTTTCGAAGGCTCTGGCAAAGCCCGCGCGCTCACGAATGATGTCCCTTTTGTGGCACAGGAATAAGAAGAGCATCAGGTCTGTTCCGGTTCCGGCAGGATTTCGGCATCCCCGGCGGGTTTTCTCACAACGAACAGGTAAATCAGGACCAACTGGCCAGCCATCATCGTGGCACTATAGACGATGTTCATCGCGAACGCATGCCGCGCGCTCGAGACGCCAACGGCGAAGACACACGCAACCTGCACGGCGATGGCGATTGTGTTCAAGTGGCCCTGGAACTTCGAGATCCCCTGCCCGGTCAGTGCTTGGAAGAAGAAGGCGGCCATGTGCCACAGTCCCCATGAAATGAGGAACAAATGAAACTCCGCATGGGCATGGGAGTAGTTCTTTCCAAGCAGGTGCAGCAGCGGCTTTGTCAGGATCACCGCGCCACCAATAACGGAAACCACGGCGACAACCTGGATGATCGTCAATTTTGCGAGGAGCTTTTGGGTGGCGGCGCGCGATTCGGTCTTTGCGATGCGGGTCAGGACAAGTGCGGTGCAAATGTAGGAGACGAAGTTTGTCACCTGGCCAAGGCGGCTGATGGCACCGTATTTCGCAACCTCGCCCACGTTCCCCATGCCATTCAGCACCCACAGGATAAGGGGAGCCTGGATGTACAGGAGAATCGATCCTGCGATCATGGGCTTGATGTAGTCATTGACGTGCTTGCGGACGAGCTTCGCGTTCTCCTCATCGTTCACCGGCGGCTTTGGCATCCTGTAATGGCGCCGGTATTGCAGATGCGTGATTGCTTCAGCGATCAGGTTGATGAGAAGCAGCGCGATCAGTCCTGCCTGATTGAATGCGAGGCAAAAGAAGAGCAGCAGAAGTTTGATCGCGCCGGAAGTGGGCGTGACGAAACTGACAGCGTTGAATCGCTCCTCCAGCCACAAGACGCCGCCGATCATCTGGTTGTGGATGATAACCCACGCCGTTGAAATGGTAAGCGCGAGAGCAATTCCAATCATGCCGAAGGAGGCATCGTGCTTCGTGAAAATTTGCGATGAAAGAATGACCCCGAGGAGAAAACTAAAACCAAAGAGCCTCTCGCGGTAGACCTTGATGGTGTGCATGAGGTGCGCAAACAGTCCGGCGTCGTGCCGGTATTTCGCGCCGACGGAAATCACGGAACCAACAATTCCCATGTCCGTGAAACTGGCGATGGTTTGTTGCAGGCTTGCAAACAGCGTGTAGAGCGCGAACACCTTCGGGTCGACGTTCGGGACGATCAGCAGGCCGAACACGCCTGCGATCAATGTCGCCAACGCCTTGCCTGATCCCAGCTTTCCAAGGGGCACCAACCAATGGCGGTAACGCCCAAAAAAACTGCTCACCAGGCCGGGTACTGCGGGTTGTTCTTCTTCTGTGGTCTCGTCGGAATTAAGCACAGCGGTTAGGGGTTACACGTTCCTTGAAGGGTCCTTCATGAGCCAATAATCCACCATCCAGCCTTGAATGCTGTTTTGGGGATTCGCAATGGCGCACACCTTGACACCGTCAACACAGCGGAAGCGCCGTGAGCCGGGAAATTGGGGTGCGCGTCTATGGCCCCAGTGGACGGTCCGGCAGGTCACCTTGTCAATCACTGCGCTACGGGTGCCACCTCGCTGGACGATATATTGAAATGAATGGATTTATGGAAATGGCGGGAAACGAAAAGGAGGCCGCGACGCTCGCCGTTGACAACACCTGCAGGGAAGCGGTCTCCTGACCCATTGGTATGACTCGCGAACACACACACAAGCCCTCCTCCCCGGTCATTCCAGCCACGATCTGTTGCATCGTTCTGGCGGCCGTTGCGTGGACAGTTATGACGTCCCACCTGTCTGTCATGTCGCGAAACGGGTTGAATCACATTGAAAATATATTGCGGAGTTTTCTGATTTCGCACAGAGTTCTGACGCCGGAGTGGAAGCATTACCAGCCGCCGGGTTGGGATCTGCTTCAGCACTTTGCATTTTATGGCCCCTATGGCCTCTTCGCCGGCCTATTGGGGTCACTGATTCGCCGGTGGAAGGGAGTGCAGGCGTCGCAGGTGGTGGAGGTTCTGGCACTGGGTTTTGGGTTTGCCGCCGCGCTGGTGGACGAAATGAGGCAGGAAGGGTTGGTGGATCGGCGCCCGGGGTTTGATGACCTGTTTTCCGGTTGGGCGGGGATTGCGGTGATTTTTGCCCTGTATCTCCTGATGGCCCATCTGCTGAATCGTAACAAGTTACGACGCATGAAGCTGACGAGCAACGAATCAGGCACGATAGTATCAAAGTGAATTTTGTGCGCAAGATCATGGACCGGTTGGTGTCGGGGGGCGGGAGGTGCGCCGCTCTGTGCGCAATCATGGTTTGCGGAACGTTTGCTCACGCCCAGTTTCAGTATGTTTCGGGGTCGGCGAAAAAGTCCGGCGTGGAACCGGGCGCCATCTATCACCTCGATTATACCCTGTCCCCGGAAAGAACCCTGACGCTTCCCGCGGAGGCGCCAGGCAATCCACCGGGAGAGATTGTAGCGGATGATGCAGCATTCCGCGCCGAGCAAAAGGTGGACTGGGTGCGCAGTTGCCTGATTGCACTGCCGTCTGATGCGTCGTCCTGGGCGTTGAAGGTAACTGATGCGCGATCCGGGGCTGCGGTTGGCACGGCCGATTCCTTCATCACTGCGGAGAAGGTCTATTCGGGAACTTTTCCCGCGCTGAAGGTAACGATCAACGAGGCAGCCTGCGATCAATCGTTGCGGGAACTTCGGATTGAGGTTGCCGTAGTCCTGACCAGGTCGGGGAAGAAGAATGAAGCGGCACTGGAACAGTTTCCGGAAGCCGGGCGCATCGCTCGCTCCATCTTTGTCAATGCGGCGGACATCGTTACTGTTCCATTGGCAACCACTGGTGGGCGTCAGCTACGCGGACTGCCGGCGGCACTTGCTCCTTATCGCCTTACCTACACGGCGGGGGATGAAATCATTCAATTCACCTTGGCGGGGATCGATGGGGCGACAACGGAATCCCTGCGATTGGACCATCATGGCTCGGCAATTGCCGTTGGTGGCACGCTGGGCCCAAACGCATGGGCATACGCGCCGCGACGCAACACGCTGACGGATCTGTCGGACAGCATCTTTGCGGGAACAGATTCCTCAGGCGCGGGGCCGCAGATCGCATCGCGGCCGGCCTTCGTGACCCTCCCCGCAGGGGGAGCGGAAATTGCCATCCCGCGTGCGCGCGAATTCGATGTGCAGGCGGACTATCAGCAGAGTGCGAATCTCCCGCCGGGGACGCGTTTCGTCTACTGGCGGAATATCACCAACAACAGCTATTCGCGCGATCTGATCCTGAACGATGTGGTGACACAAACGCAGATGGATTATCAGTTCAAGTTGATAGGGTACAATCAAACGTCCAGCGCGAATCCCGACCACACGGCGCGCATGAGCATCGCAGGCGTTTCTCTGCCGGAGCAGCAATGGGAAGGACGCACGGTCTATACCTTCGGCGGGACGATGAACCTGGCCGCGATTCCAGTGACGAAGGTCCTGATGACGCACAACATTCCTTCGGCTGCCTACGCGGATTTGCAGTTCCTGGACATCGTGACCCTGAATTACACGGCGTATCCGCGAATCAATGACAAAGGCATCGGAACGGTGGCGCTTCCCGCGGCAGGGACGCCGCGTTTGTGCACTATCGGCGGATTCCCCGTCGGCACCACAGCGAATGATGTGATTGTGCTGGATGTCACCGATCCACTCAATCCTGTCCGCATTGAATCCCCATCCCTGTTCACCGACACGAGCGGCACCATTGCGATTGAGTTCGAGGCACCCGATACTGCGGCGTCCTTTTTCGCGGAGCGCATCACGTCCATCACCAGCGTAACCCCAACCGCCACGGAAGTGCTTCCAGCATTGCCGGCAGCGAACGAAATCCTGGGTGCGGTGTATGTCGCGCCGCCCGGCTTCCACGCCACGTTGCAGCCGTTGGCGGCGCTGCAAACGACGAAGACGGTGATGCTCGACCCACAGGCAGCCTACAACGCGTACAATGGAGGGCAACAATCACCAGCGGCGATTGTTTCCGCATTGAAGGACATCCTCGAGGGAGCGCCGCAGCGTACTCCCTATCCGTTCCTCCTGATCGCGGCGCATGGGAGCCTTGATCCGCGAAATTACCTGAACAAGCAGACAGGCGCCCAGGTTCCGCCATTTGTGGAGGATGGCGTGATGACGGGCGGACTCACCATTGAAAATCCGATGGATTATCCCTACGCAACGGTCATTGGCGACGATGAATTTGAGGACATGCAACTGGGCCGCATTCCTGCCAGGACAACCACTGAACTTGCGCGAGCGGTGAATCGCAATGTTGCCTATGATGCACTGGCGGCAGGCTTCAAGGCGGACCTGACACGACCGGGATTGTTCATTACCGATGATACGGAGCCGTCGGAGTTCGACGAATTTCAGTCGGATGTCCCCGCGTTGCAAATGCGGTGGGAGGCGACGAATCACCCATCGGTACGCGTTGACATTGAGGGAGCGGATGGCATTGACGAGCGCGCCGCCATCAAGTCCGCGCTTGAAACATCGCCCGGCTCTGCCTTCGTGCTCTATACCGGGCACGGCAACACGACGGTGTGGGCTTCCGAGCAGGCATGGAGAACGGTGGATCTGGGCACGCTGTCGAATCTTGGAAAATGGCCGCCACTTGTCGCAACGTTCACGTGCCTTACGGGGCGCTTCTGCATTCCCAATGCAACAGGTTATACGTTGTCCGAAGCGTGGTTGCTTTCAACAGACAGCGGTGCGGCGGCGAACATTGCACCCAGTTCTGTTGACTATTACTCAGAACAGCGCCTTTTTTCCACGAACATCATGAATGAAATTGGAAGCCAGACGGAGCGTCCACAAACAGCGGGGGAGTTGATGCTGCGCGCGAGGACGAAGTTCCTGTTGAACTACTCCCCGTTCGCGATCACGGCGCGGGAGTATCTGCTCTTCGGCGATCCTGCGACGAAATTGGCGTTGTCGGATCCACCACCGCCCACGCCAACGGAAACCCCCACGCCATCACCAACGGCTTCCCCCAGTCCCATCCCAACGCAATCATCCACGCCAAGCTTGACGGCCTCGCCCAGCATCAGCCCAACGCAATCATCCACGCCAAGTTTGACGGCCTCACCCACACCAAGCCTGACGGCATCGCCCAGCATCAGCCCAACGGAATCACTCACTCCCAGCCCAACAGCGTCACCAACACTCACCACAACGCCCACTCCGTCTGCAACGCCTACCGGATCACCGACACCCACAGGCGCGTCGCCGACGCCTACCGAGTCTCCAACGCCGACCGCAAGCCCAACACCGCTGCCATCGCCGGCGGCCCGGCAAGGGTTCATTCTATCGGCTGTGATCGGTGGATGAGATGACATCGAAGCCTGCTGTTACGCGGCGGGCCGACGAACGCACATCCAAACCTGTTTGTCGCTGATCAAAACGCAACGTGTGGGATTACACGGGCGTTGCGGCAACTTTTTCTTCAAAGCTGGTGTAGTGATTGTGCAGCGTGACGGCGACGGCGCCGGTCACGCCGGCCTGCTGGCCAAAGGAGCACAAGTCGACCTTGATGTCGCGCTCCAGAACTTCAAGCGCGCGCTTCTTCATGGTATGGCGGGTTGACTTGATAAGTCGTTCACCCTCCTCACCCATGGATCCACCGAAGATGATGGCTTCGGGGGCGAACAGATTGACGAGGGACGCCAGCGCGGTGCCAAGGGCGTGCCCTGCGCGATCGATGATGGCCCCAGCGAGGCGGTCGCCCATGTCGGCAGCCTGAAAAATTGCGGCAGGGGTGATTCCGCCCGAGACATCCACATGGGAAGGGATATCGCTCTTGGTGCCATCCTTCAGGGCCTGTTCCGCCTGGGCGACCAAGGCCCAATCAGACGCAATGGTTTCAAGGCAGCCGTAGTTGCCGCAGTAACAGACAGCGCCGTTGTCCTCGACCGTCATGTGGCCAAACTCGCCCACGGTGGCCTTTGTGCCGCGGTAAACGTAACCGTCAATGATGATGCCGGCGCCGAGGCCCGGCCCAAGGTGGACGTAGAGGTAATTGCGTGAGTCCTTGAAGCGTCCGAAAATCGATTCCGCCAAGGTGGTCCCAATCACGTGGGAGGAAAGGTCCACAGTGACGCCGAACCGATCCTGAAGGATTTCGACAATCGGCACGTCCCGCCATTCATCGAAGCGTGGAAAACGAAGGGAGACACCGCGCTGTTCATCCACCAGACCGCTGACAACAATGCCGATGCGGGCAAGGTCCAAGCCCTCATCATCCTTCAGGAACTGGCGCTGATCTTCAAGAGCCTCAATGATCGATTCGATGGCGGTGTCCTTGCCAAGCGAGGTGCTGAAGGGGCGGATAACGTGGTTGTGGAGGCGGCCCTTCATATCCGAGGAGGCGGACAAAATCCCGCGGGAGGAAAACTCCAGCGCGGCGATGCCACCCTTCTTTGGGTTCACGTCAAGCAATTGGGCCTTCCTGCCTCCCGTGGAGGTTGCAAAACCCTCCTCGATCAGATCGCCGGCCTTGATCAGGTCCTGAACGACAGCGGACACCGTGGGGAGATTAAGGCCCATGCGATCAGCGAGCGTGCCGCGGGAGATGGGACCTTCTTTCCAAAGCTCGTAGAGAATCGCAGCCGGGCGGGACTCCGTTGTACGGCGCAGCAATCCGTTGCGGCGGAGTACAGTCTGTTCTTCGTTCGTGGACGCTTGAGACACGGAGTCAAAACCTCTGGAAACTATTTCTGTGCATTGAATTGCGCTGGAATTTCCGGGCGTTTGGCGGGGAAGTCAAGACAATGATAAAAAAAATACAAAAGACGGGGAAAACTCAAGGAATGTTCAATCAAGCGCCTTAAGGACACGCGCTCCAAATGGGGGCGCGCCGGGGGTGATAACCTTGACAGAGGCAGTCTTTTCGCATTCCCATTTCGCCCCTTTGACAAGGGATAGGGTGAGGGGTTCTGGATGATCAGTGCATCCTTTTACCTCCTGCGGCGCGAAGATTGCCGCAAACGCCCTATATCCCATACCCGCCCCTTAAGGAAACTGCCGTGGCCAGCAAACCAGTCGAACACAACGCCACCATCACCCACATCCAGAAGATCACGCCGACGCTGGCGATCCTTCGTGTGAAGGGTGATACGCCCACAGGAACGTTTATTCCCGGCCAGTATGCGATTCTGGGCCTGAATCACCCTGAAAAGGGTGGTGTCATGCGGGCCTATTCGATCGCCTCTGCTCCCCACAAGCATGCGGAATTTTTGGAGTTCTATATTCGCTACGTTCAGGATCCGGCGTCGGACAACCCGCTCACGCATCTTCTGTTTCAGGCGAATGAGGGGGACCGCGTTCTGATGCGTCCAAAAATTCAGGGGCACTTCACCGAAGAGCGGACGATGGGTGCCAGCGATCCGCGGCTCAAGATTCTCGTCGCGTCGGGCACGGGTCTGGCCCCCTTCACGTCCATGGTGTTTGAAAAATTCCACAACACGGGCAATGCCGATGGTTATGCAATCATCCATGGCGCGAGTTACGACTACGATCTCGGCTATCGGGAGCGCCTGGACGACATCATGAACCGGGGCGCCGCAAAGCGCTACATCGGCACTGTGTCGCGTCCGAAGCACCTGGACTGGACGGGTTACACCGGCCGCGTGGAGAGCCACTTCGAGCCGGGCAAGATTGAGAAGCTGGAGCAGGACCTTGGCCTCGGTGAGGGTGGATTCAATCCACAAAACTGCACGATCATGATCTGCGGTTTGCAGGGCACGATCCAGAACACGATCACGAACCTGCTGTATCGCGGCTTTGTTCCCGGCGATCGCAAACTGCATCGCATGTTTGGGATTCCCGAGGACGTGAAGCCGTCGCTGTATTATGAGCAGTATGACACCACACCGATTATTGACCCGAAGAACGAGGCGCTGATCGAGGATTGCATCAGTCGCCTGAACAAGTGCGGCATCGCGGCCGTGAAGCCGATTCCGGAAGCTGCCCCGGCAGCAGTTGCAGGAGCCTGACACTGCCATTACCCGTTCCACAGAACCCGGACCCGTTTCGGCGTCTTGTGGAAATCATGGATTGCCTGCTGGCGCCGGAAGGTTGCCCGTGGGACCGGAAGCAGTCTCACGCGACGCTGAAGCCCTACGTCGTTGAGGAAGCCTATGAGGTTTGCGAGGCAATCGACGATGGTGATCCTGCGGAGTTGCGCGCAGAGCTCGGTGACCTGGGCCTTCAAATCGTCTTTCATTCCGCGCTGGCAAGGCGCGACGGCTCCTTCAATGTGGATGATGTCTACACGGCGATCTGCGAGAAGCTGATCCGTCGCCACCCCCACGTGTTCGGCGACGTGAATGCAGAGACAGCCGACGTTGTGTTGAAGAACTGGGAGGCGATCAAGCGGGAGGAGCGGGCTGCGAAGAACGCTCCGGGAAATCCGCCGAGTGCGCTGGACGGCGTGCCAAAGGCGCTTCCCGCGTTGCAGCGTGCCCAGCGCTTGCAGGGGAAGGCCGCGCGCGTCGGGTTTGATTGGAAGGAAATTGGCCCGGTCTTCGCCAAGGTGCGGGAGGAAATTGCGGAATTGGAAGTCGAAGTCAATTCCGGTGAAAAATCCAAGGACAAGATTGCGGGGGAATTTGGCGATTTGCTGTTCGCACTGGTGAACCTTGCGCGCTTTCTGGACATCGATCCAGAGCAAGCACTCCACACGACAAACAGAAAGTTCACGGATCGCTTTCAGTTTGTGGAAAAGGGATTGCGGGAACAGGGGACGGCGCCGGAGGCCGCAACACTGGAAGAGATGGATGCCCTGTGGGACGAGGCGAAGAAAAAGGGAGTCTGAAGGGCGGGGAGACGCAGCAGTATGCCCTTTCAGTCACCGCGATGGTACGGATCAAGGATGTCGCGAAGGCCATCACCGAGGAAGTTGAAGCCCATCACTGTGATGAGGATGGCAAGGCCGGGGAAGAGCGGCAACCAGGGATAGAAGAGCAGGTATTCGCGACCATCGCTGAGCATGTTTCCCCACGTTGGTTCCGGCGGAAGTGCGCCAAGGCCAAGGAAGCTGAGGCTGGATTCAGCGAGGATTGCAGTCGAAACACGCAGCGTTCCATACACCATGAGCGTGCCGGTAAGGTTCGGAAGTATGTGGCTGATCATGATGCGCCACCGACCGGAACCGAGCGCACGGGCGGCATCGACGAACTGTTCCTCCTTGATGGACAGCACGCAGCCACGCACGAGGCGCGTGTAAGCGGGAAAGCTGGCAAAACCAAGTGCGATGATCACCGGCAGCGATGAAAATGTGGGAATGCCCATGCTGGCAAGTTTCTGTAGCATCCACTGGCCGACGGTGGCAACGACGGCAATCGCCAGGAGCATGAAGGGAAAGGCGAGCACCACGTCCGTGACGCGCGAAATGATGCGATCATACCAACCACCGAGGTAGCCCGCGAGCAACCCCAGTACGGTGCCCATCGTCATGCCGATGGCGACGACCATGACGCCTACCATGAGCGATGTCTTCGATGCGTAGAGGAGGCGGACGGCGACGCTACGCCCAAGGTGATCGGTCCCCAACACATGATTCATCGACGGAGGCTGGAGAGCTTCGGGCAGGTTCTGGCTTTTCCAGTCATCCTCATTGATCGAGAACTGCGCGGCCAACGCAGTGATCAGGAGGGCGACGACGATGATGAGGCCTGCGACGGCCATGTGGTTTCGCAGGAAAAGACGGATTGATTTGCGGGTATCGTCGCTCACGTCGCGGCATCCCCTTCCAGCGAAATGCGCGGATCAATGACAGTGTAGAGGATATCCGTCAGCAGGTTGATGAGCACAAAACCACCACCCATGATGAGCACGCAACCCATCGTGACCGGCAGGTTGCGCTCATGGATGGATTCCACGAGCAGCTTCCCAATGCCGGGCCAGTTGAAGACAGTTTCAACGATCACGGAGCCGCCGAGAAGTGTTCCCATCGAAATGCCGGTGACTGTGATGAAGGGAATCAGTGCGTTCTTGAGGGCGTGCTTCATGACCACGGCCCAGCCATGCAGGCCCTTCGCGCGTGCCGTGCGCACATAATCGGCGCGGAGAACCTCCAGCATTGAGGACCTCAGGATGCGGCAGAGGAAGGCGCCCGTGCCGACGCCGATGACCAGGGACGGCATGAAGATGTGGGCGATGCGCGATTCAAATCCGAGCACCCCGCGGCCCGCCGGGGGAAACCACTTCAGGTGTTGCGAGAAGAGGATGATCATTTCAAGGCCAAGCCAGAAACTGGGCATCGCCAGGAAGATGAACACGAGGAAGCGGGTGACGTTGTCGATGAGGCTGCGTGGGTACACGGCGGAGAGGACACCTGCGATGACACTGGTTAACACAGCAAAGACCATGGAGAAAACGAGCAACTCCAGCGTGGCGGGAAGCCGCGTCATGATTTCATCCACGACGGGCCGCTTGCCTGTGGTGATGGATGTTCCCATGTCGCCCTTCATCAGTTTCTTCATGTAGATGAAGTACTGCTCGATGATGGGCCTGTCGAAGCCGTGTTCCTTGCGGAATTGCTGGATCGCCTCCTCCGTGGCCTCCGGGCCGAGCATCAGGCGTGCGGGGTCGCCGGGCGTCAATTTCCCCATGAAGAACGTGAGGAGCGTGACACCGATCAAGGTTGGAATCGCTTCCAGCAGGCGTTTGAGAACAGCTGTCATGATTCTCCTCCCGGTTCCAGCCGGACTCCCTCAAAATTGTAGAGCAGGGAGGGATTCGTGACGTAGCCCTTCACGTGCTTTCGCACGCCGGTGTTGAGCTGGCCGTGGAACGCGAAAATCCACGGCGCGTCCTCGACGATGATCTCCTGCAGGCGCTTGTAGACAACCTGTCGCTCCTCCTCTGTTTCCAGCCGCTTGTATTCGAGCAGGAGCTTGTCCACTTCAGGATTGTTGTAAAAGGAGGAATTGCTGCTGGAGTTGCTGCGAAACAGCGGATCCAGGAAGCCATCGATCGTTTCACCACCCACCCAGCCGCCAACAAAGATGTCGAAGACACCTTCCTTGGTGGGGTAGCGTTTGCCATCCGTCGTGATATACGTGTCGAACTTGTCCCAGTAGGCACCATTGTCGAGAATCTGCATCTTGGCATCGATGCCGATCTTGCGCAGCGACTCAACGGCGTGGTCGGCGGTGCTGCGGTAGATGCCCTGTTCGTAGCTCCAGAAACTTGCCTCGAATCCATTGGGGTAGCCGGCTTCCGCGAGCAGTTCCTTCGCCTTTTCAGGGTTGTACTCGTAGATATGCACGTTGGGGTTGAACCCCGGAAGAACAGAGGGAATGGGACCGATGGCCGGCTCGCCGACGCCGAAGAACATGTACTTGATGAGTTCTTCCTTGTTCACGGCATAGTTTGCCGCCTGGCGCACGCGCTTGTCACTGAAGGGGGGCTTTTGCGTGTTGAAGCCGACATAGCGGATGGAAAGCTGCGGAACGCTTTGAAGCACGATGTCCTCGCTCTTCTTCGCGACATTGACCTGGGGAAATTCCAAGTCTGCGATGTCGAGCACACCCTGCTCCAGTTCGATGAAGCGGGTGGTGTTTTCCCGGACGGGGCGAAACTCCAGCTTGTCGATGTGGTAGTTCTTCGCGTTCCAGTGATCCGGATTTCTCTCCATGCGAATCGCGACGTCGGGGATCCACTCCACGAACCTGAAGGGACCCGTGCCGACGGGATTGGTTGCGTACTTGTCGCCGAGTTTCTGCAATGCTGCGGGGCTTGGAATGGATGCGGACGAGGAGGTCAACTTCTCGGGGAACACGCAATTCGGCGCCTTGAGCTTGAAGATGACGGTAAGGTCATCGGGGGTTTCGATTTCGCGAATCTCCTCCCAAAGCCTGCTGCGAGTGGATGCGGTCTTGGGGTCAAGGATGCGTTCGAATGTGAACTTCACTGCGTCTGACGTGAATGGAAATCCATCGTGAAATTTCACGTTGGGACGCAGGTGAAAGACCCAGGAATTGCAATGGTCGGAGGTCTCCCAGGAAGTGGCTAGGCAGGGGGTCAGCTTCAAATTGCGGTCAAAGACAACGAGACCTTCCTGCACCTGCATGATGATGGCGGCTTCCTGCGCGTAGACAACCTTCGCGGGATCGAAGGTCTTGAAGTTTTGCCCGAAGCCGTAGACGAGCTTGTGCTTTTGCTCCTCCAGCGACCGCTTGTCCGTGCAGGAGGAGAGAAAAAAGGCAACCATGACCGCCGTGGCCAGGAAAAGCGCGGAACGACTGAAAAAGGGGAAGGGACGAGTCGTGCGCGTCGCTCTCTTGCTGCACATTTGTATGGCCTGCCAGTTGCGCTCCATGGTTCCTTTGAACGGCACTGTGCTGATTGGGAAGGTCAAACCCTTGGTGGATCACAACTTCGTGTGCAATGATGAAATTGCTGTTAGGAGAAATCCGGGGAGAGGCGCCTTGAAAATGTGGTTGCATCGCGTACTTACGAGCGTTTCGTCTGCGGGACTGCCGGTTGCATCCGTGGCGATCGGGATGATGATATTGTCTGCTGCGCCCGCCATTGCCGTTCCCACAACGCTTGACCTCCCTCCGCGGCAGCCGGGGGCGATGACGGGATCCCAGTTCCACACCTATATTGCGGGAATGACGACGGCCCAGCGGGAGGCTGCGGTCTATGCGGAAATTGCTGCGGGAAACATCCCTCCTTTCATGCGGAACCTTAAGCCTGTGCCTGTCAGCACACCGGGCCATGCGGGAACAATTTATGTGACCGCGGACTATGTCGGAATCGGAAGCGATGCGGATTATTACCGCATGCCGATGAGCCTGACGTTGGCGTATCAGGTTGCAAATTTGTGCAACGCGCAGCTCCCCACCCCAAAGATGGTGGACCATATCCGCGATGCGGCAACGATCCGTATCGCGCCGGTGACGGAGACACCGGATGCCACCATGAATACGGAGCCGATTTTCTGGAAACACAATGAGCGCGTGGATGCCCAGCTTACCGCATTTTCGCAGGGGGGATTGATTGCGGGAGACAAGAAGGACGTCGTTTCCGCCGCCATCCTGCTCGCGGACAATGCAAACAATTTCGCACGCGTGGCGATCTACGGCTGGCCCTATACGAACAACTCGAACATCCAGCCTCTGTATACGGGGCATGAGGAGGCGTATCACGACTACAGCCACGGAATCCGCCTTGTAAGTCAGTTCATGATTTACGATGGACAGGAAACGACGGTTTCTGCCGTGCTGAACGATCCGGCAAGGATTCTGATTTTCAACAATGCCATCGATAGCCCGGACAATTCCATCGTCTACTATCCAAGCCGCGCCGACAATGGGTGCTTTGAGGGAACGGTACAGGGGAACGGCGTGGGGCGTGCCTGGACGCCGTGGACTGCGGCAGGCTCGGCTGCGATTTCCTTTGGACGCGCTTCGGTGAACAAGAACGACGGCGACTTTTCTCAGTTTTGGAATCGGGGTGACACCGCAGCAATGAGCGGTGGCGTTTATCAGCGCATCAGTGTGCTTCCGGGGTACCAATACACTGTGCGTGCAGCGATGAAGCGGCAGGCCGGCTATGATGACAACCTTGTCGCGTTCGGCTACGATGTGAATGGTGGAACAAACCCGGCATCGGCCAGCATTGTGTGGACGAACCTGACGGGGGCGGCGGACAATACTTGGTACGGCATGCAGACAAGCTTCACGGCGACGGGAGGCTTTGTGACCCTCTTTGGGAAAGGTGGGCATGCAAGTGCTCTTGGTGACAACGACGCCTATTACTACCTTGATTCAGTGGCGTTGTTCATCTCCTCCGCGTCGCCAGCCAGCGCCACCCCCACGCCCTCCATCAGCCCAACGGCCACGCCTGTCCCCACGGCAACACCGACTGTCGTGCCCACGGCCACACCGTCGGCCACCACGACCCCCACGCCCTCCATCAGTCCAACGGCTTCTCCTGCTCCCACTGCAACACCTAACGCCCACGTGGGATTCAAGACATTCTAACTTAAGAACACGATTCCTCTCTTCTTGCCTTCCGACGGATCATGGGGAGCGTACTCCCCATGCCCCCCCCTGATCGAAAAGTTCCGCGCCTGATCGTTGCGCTCCCCGCGTACAACGAGGAGGACTGCCTGCCCCCATTGCTGAAGAAGTTCCGCGCGCTTTTTGCCAAACTGCCGCCGGAGTTGGATCCCATTGTGATCGTGGTGAATGACGGAAGCAGGGACCGCACGGCAGAGGTCTGCGAGAAGCTTGCGAAAAGGATGCCCCTACTTCTTGTGAATCATGAGAAGAACAAGGGCCTTGGCGAGGCGATCAAGACGGGGCTTCGCGCAGCGCTTGAACAGAGCCGCTCGGATGAGGATGTGATCGTGTGCATGGATGCAGACGACACGCATCC
Source organism: Candidatus Sumerlaeota bacterium (assembly GCA_020848155.1). Taxonomy (GTDB): domain Bacteria; phylum Sumerlaeota; class Sumerlaeia; order SLMS01; family SLMS01; genus JADZDZ01. The sequence goes on along the minus strand of JADLAR010000020.1, from coordinate 111,017 downwards.
TCCGGGATATGTCGTGCCGATGTTGCGGCGCATCGAACGTGGTGCCGACATCGTGATCGCCTCGCGCTATCGCCATGGATCGAAGCAGGTTGGGGTTCCGCCCCATCGAATGTTGATGAGTCTTGGCGCACGCATCCTGTTTCAGTTGTTCCTCGCGCTGCCCGGTGTGCGCGACTACACATGCGGCTTTCGCGCATATCGTGCGGAGATCATCCGAAAGGCCTTCGAGGAATACGGCGATGACCTGATCACGCGAAACGGATTCGCGTGCACGGACCAACTGCTGGTGAACATCGCCTGCCTTGGTGGGGTTCAAATCTCGGAGATTGGCTTCATCCTTCGCTACGACCGCAAGGTCGGTGAGTCGAAGCTGAATCTTGGCGTGACAATTGGAGAAACCTTCAAGCTGTTGTTCGACGGACGGAAAAAACTTCGCGCGGCAGGAGTGACGGATCGATGATTGCAGAGTGGGACTTGACGCAGACAAACCTGCGTCGCATCAGGGGGCGGAACTATGGGGTGGCAGTGTTGCCGACTTCCGCGATCGAGGCACACAATCTCCACCTGCCGGAAGGCATGGACTTCCTGGAAAGTTATCACATCGCGCGGCGTTCATGCGAGCTTGCATGGCCGCGTTGCGAGTCGGTGATCTGCCTGCCGGGCATCCCCTATGGCGTGGACTGCAACCTGCGTGATTTTCCGCTGTCGTTGCACGTCTCACAGGACACCTTGAACGCGATGATTCGCGACATACTGATATCGCTGAAGCACTTCGGCATTCACAAGACGATCCTGTTGAACAGCCACGGCGGCAATGACTTCACGGCGTTCGTCCGCCAGGCCCAGGTCGATCTCGACATCCAGCTCTTTGTGTGTAACTGGTGGACGGCTGGGAAGGATGTTGAAAAGGAAATTTTCGTGGATCCCGGCGACCACGCGGGCGAACTTGAGACGAGCGTGGGCCTGGCCTTGTTTCCTGAATTGATTGAGTTGGAACACGCGAAGGATGGGGCGGCACCGCCGCACAAGTTGGAAGCGCTGCGAAAAGGCTGGGTGCGAACAAGCCGCGATTTTGGGAAGCTGAATGATCACTGCGGCGTGGGAGATCCGCGCCCTGGCACCGCGGAAAAGGGCCGCCGGTTCCTGGATGTTGTGTGTCCGCGCATAGCGGATTTCATTGTCGATCTTGCGAAGAGTGGCACTTAGCCGGCATTTTCAAACATGATCATTTCAATCGACGTGGAAATACTCGCGCATGCGAAGGGGCTAAGTCTTCCCGAGTACAAGACGCCCGGCAGCAGTGGCATGGATGTCCTCGCGGCAGTCGGGGAAGATGTCGAGATCGCGCCGGGAAGAATCTTGTTGGTTCCCACGGGACTGAAGGTGGCGGCTCCCGAAGGTTTCGAGCTGCAAGTGCGGCCGCGCAGCGGACTTGCGCTGAAGCATGGGTTGTTCGTGATCAACTCTCCGGGGACGATTGACTCGGATTATCGGGGGGAATTGCAGGTGATTCTCGCGAATTTTGGACCGGAACCATTCTGCATCAGGCGCGGAATGCGCATCGCGCAGCTTGTGTTGGCGCGTGTGGAGCGCATCGCGTGGAACCGTGTGGAGGAACTTTCGAGTACGGAGCGTTCCGGTGGCGGATTCGGCCACACGGGTGTATGAAGCTCGAATCGAAGGGACCGGCGTTTGGTTTGGTAAAAAACAGGCAGTGAAACCGCCGGCAGATTGAAGCTCACAGCGGTTCCGGCAACCCAAAACGAGTGACACGCACGCAGGCCCCAACCGACCATCGCGTATGATGGTCTTTCATGTCATATTACACAGGTGCATGGCTCATGTCTGAAACAAAAGCTGTTTCCGTTCCGAAACCAAAATCAAGACTGCTGAAGTGGGCAGCGCGCATCCTGCTCGGCCTTGGTTTGCTGCTGGTCTTGGCGGTGGGCATTGGCCGAATCATGCTGCCGGGGATCGTGAAGGACGCGATTGAATCGCAAGGCACCAAGTATCTGGGCACACCCGTGACGGTGAAGGGTGTCCAGTTGGCCTTGCTGCGGGGTGCTGTGAAGATCAACGGCCTTCAGGTCAAGAACTACGACAACTTCACAGAGGCAAACGCCCTGGAGGTGAAGGAATTCGGAGTGAATGTCGCACCGGCATCACTGATGTCGGACACGATTGTCGTGGATAACATCAGCATCGGCGGGGTTACCGCAAATGCAGAGGTCCTTTCGAACGGAAAGCAGAACCTGCAACTGCTGATGGACAACCTGAACGCGCAACTGAACCCGCCGAAGGAGAAAAAGCCGGAGGGGGAAAAGAAGGAAAAGGACAAGAAAGAAAAGAAGGACGCGAAGCCGAAAGGTCTGTTGCTGCGTGAGTTTGTACTGACGAAGTTGGAGGTGAATCATCAGGACAATTATTCGCGCGACAGCGTGATGAAGTCTGCCGCGACCATTGAGAAGTTCACGCTGGAGAACCTGAAGGTGCCCGCAGCCGGAAATCGCGCAGGCAGCAGCATCATGACCGCGACCCTGAACGGGTTCACCCTGGCGGCCCACAACGAGGGTTTCACGAAGCCCCAGTTCCTTGCGGTACCTGAAACGTCGATGGAGATCGACTTGGGCAAACTCTTCGATTCAAAGAACGACGTCTTTGTGCACATCCCGACCATCACGCACAAGGGACTGGACTTTGTTGCGGAGGACACAGAGGCGAAGCCGAGCGAGGAGGCCATGCCTGAAAACGTGCGCATGTACATTCAGGCAGTGATGAATACGCTGCCAGGAAATGCACCGCTGCGTTATGAGGTCGCGTCCACCGATGAGGAGAGCGGTGATTGGTATGCTGTGCTGACGCGTGAGGAGCCGAAGAAGGAAGCAGATGACTCCTCTGGCTCGCCCAAGAAGTCTTCAAAGAAGAAGAAGGATACGGGGAAGGCGGATGAGGTTGCGCAAACTTCGGAGATCACTCCGCCACCGGCGATTGCCGGTGAGACGGTGGAGGAGAAGGAGACACCCAAGCTTGCGAAGCTACTGATCGATGAGATCGACCTGAAAACCATGAGGTTTGAAATTATTCGCCCGAAGGAAAAAACGGCGAAGGTTGTCGTGATGGATGATGTGAACCTGAACATCAAGAAAGTGGTTCAGCCATACGAGGACGGCACGGAGTCGCAACTCCTGCTAACGCTGGTGCCCCAGAAACTGCCGGGCGCAATTCGCCTGGAGGCAAAGGGCGGGCTGACGGATCCGCGTCCGGAGCGCAGCCTGGTGGCGGACTTGAAGGTCACGCAGTTCCCAATGGAGATCGTGCCCAATTTCGAGGGGGGGACTGTGGATGCATCGACGGTGATGACGATGAAGGAGAAAGTGGCGTCGGGCACGCTGGCATTCAGCACGAAACAACTGAAGGTGGGGAGCCTTGATTCCCCGTACGATCAATTGAAGCCGATGTTGAACCTGATCAGCCTGCTACAGCTTCCGGAAATCAAGGTGCCCTACTCGGTAAAAATGAAGAAGGGGCAGGGATGGGGAAAGATCTTCCAGAAGCTGCTGGATTCGATAGTCGAACAATTGCCGGCGGGCGTGGACGCTTCGATCAGGACGGCGGGCAAGGCGTTGGATGAGGCGGGGAAGGCCGCGATGAAGACCGCCAATGCGGCAAGCAAGCAGATCGGTGAAGCAGCAGACCTTGCGGGTGAGGCTCTTGACGCGGCAGCAGACGAAGCGCGCGAGCGCGTGAAGCAGGGCGCTGAAGTTCTGGGAGACACCGCCGAGACGGGAAAGAAGGCCGTGGAAGGGGTGACAGGCAGCGTGAAGGATGCCGGCAAGGGGATCACTGGTGGCGTGAAGGGCCTGCTGGGAGGGAAGGAGAAAACGGAGGACAAGGAAGAGAAGAAGACATCGGAATAGGGGGATGGTGCCACACATCCCGCTTGTATTCCCTCCTTTCATGGCATGAACCAGCACCTGCCGGTCCAAGAGGCTGGTTTGATTAAGTTTTATCGCATGGGGATCATCGAATCGGTCAAATTCCTTTGAGCGTCCCGCCTCGGATTTTCAAAAGTCGTCGGTCAATTTTCACCACCTGCGGACACGGTTGTTCCGCGCCATCAGCGAAGAATCACGGATGGCCGCTCGTGGTGCTGAAACATTCCTCATTTTCCAGAGAAGACATTCCAGATGCGCCAGTCAGTTCCCGAAAAATTCCTGGGCAAGGTCCACTTCACCCCCAACATTCCCGCGCCGCTTTCAGGCCTGCACGACTTGTCGCGCAACCTTTGGTGGACATGGAATCCGCGCGCACGCGCGTTGTTCCGCATGATCGACCTTGGGACATGGATCAAGTCGAAGGGGAACGCCGTCCGGTTTCTTCGCAATGTGAGCCAGGCGAAGCTGGATGAGGCGGCATCGAACAAGGAAGTCTTAAAGGCTTATGGCGAGGTGATGGCGAGCTTCGCCGATTACCTGGGCGCTGCGAATAGCTGGTGGAGGACCTATCACGGTAAGGAGTCGGCGCAAATCGCCTACTTCTCCGCAGAGTACGGCCTGCATGAAATCCTCCAAACGTATTCCGGCGGACTTGGCGTGCTATCGGGCGATCACTGCAAGTCGGCGTCGGACCTTGGCATCCCGATGATTTCCATCGGGCTTCTATACCGTGACGGCTACTTCCAACAGCAAATCGATCCCCACGGCCAGCAGGTGGCTTCATATGCGCGGCAGCGGTGGGAGGAACTTCCCGTCAATGAGGTTCACGACAAACGCGGACACGAGTTGAAGATCTCGATTGAGTATCCCGGCCGGCTTGTTGCGGCGAAGATTTGGGTGATCAGGGTGGGCCGCATTCCGATCTACATGATGGATACGGATCTTCCGGAAAACATGGAGCAGGACCGCCAGTTGACGTCGCGCCTTTACGGTGGCGACCAGGAAATGCGAATCCAGCAGGAAATTCTTTTGGGCATGGGTGGCGTGAAGGTGATCCGCGCGCTTCACGCTGCGGGAATCCTTCCCCAACTCCCCACTCTGTATCACATGAACGAGGGCCACGCGGCGTTCCTCAGTCTGGAGCGCCTGCGCAATTACATGAATGAGGATCGCCTGAGCTTCACGCAGGCAATGGAAGTAATCAGGGCATCTTCATTGTTCACGACGCACACGCCAGTGCCCGCCGGCCATGACCGCTTCCCGATTCACCTGGTGGAGAAGTATTTCCGCAGCTACTATGAGTCGAGCGAGTTGACGCGCGCGCAGTTCATAGACCTTGGCGTGGAGCCGATGCCGGACGGTCAGCAGCTCTTCTCCATGACGATCCTTGCGCTGCACTTCTCGGCGATGGCCAATGGCGTTTCCAAGCTGCATGGTGAAGTATCGAAGCGCATGATGGCCCCCTTCTGGCGTGATGTTCCCGCATCGGAGACGCCGATAGGCTACATCACGAACGGCGTTCACACGCGGACGTGGATGAGCTTCGACGTGCAAAACCTGCTGGATGAGTTTGCGGGGCCCGCATGGCGGGACCGCATTGCGAATCCGCAAATGTGGGCGGAGGCTATTGGAAAAATCCCCGATGACCGCCTGTGGGGAACGAAAAAGGAACTGAAGAAGGCACTGATCCGCTTCGTCCACGGGCGCCTGCGTGACCAGCATGCGCGCTTTGGCGAGATGCCCGACCAGTTGGAGAGCCTGGATGAGATCTTCAACGGGGAGGCGTTGACGATTGGCTTCGCGCGGCGCTTCGCAACATACAAGCGCGCGACGCTGATCTTCCGCGATCCGGAACGGTTGGCGCGCATCATGAACAACAGCGAACGCCCCGTGCAGCTTGTCTTCGCCGGCAAGGCGCATCCCGCCGACAAACCGGGACAGGAATTCATTCGTCGTATCATTGAGTTCTCGAAGCGACACGAGTTCCACAATCGTTTGGTCTTTGTTGAGAACTACGACATGAACATCGGCCGCAGGCTGACAAGTGGCGTGGACGTTTGGTTGAACAATCCGCGCCGTCCCTACGAGGCGTCGGGAACTTCCGGCATGAAGGTTCCCCTGAACGGCGGCCTCAACTGTTCGATCCTGGACGGCTGGTGGCCGGAGGCGATGAAGCTGAATCCGCTCGTCGGGTGGGCGATCGGCTACGAGAAGGACTACCAGGATGAAGAGAAACAGGACGCCGATGATGCAGAACACCTTTATCGCGTCTTGGAGAAGGAAATCGTGCCGACGTACTACGAACGCGATGAGAAGGGGATCCCGCGTCGGTGGCTGGCGCGCGTGAAGGAGGCGATGAAGACATGCGCCCCGCATTTCAGCACCGACCGCATGGTGATGCAGTACGCGGACAAGTATTACCTGCGCGGAACACGACGCTCTGCGGAATTGACGGCAAACAAGTACCTCGGTGCGATCAGCTACGCGGACAAGAAGGCGGAGTTGCGCGCGCATTGGAACCAAATTCGGATCAATGCCCGTGTGGTCGGGGATGTGCCCGCGGATGCGGAAATGCTGACGGTGCCGATCCGCGATGAAATCCATGTGCGGGCGGAAATCTTCCTCGGGCATATCAACCCGGCGCAGGTTTCCGTTGAACTCTACGCGGAAGAACTGAAAACCAATGGGGATGCCCTGCCGAATGTGGTTCGCATCCCGATGACGTTCACCGAGGAGGAAACGGTGGAGGGCACGGTCTGGCGGGTCTACACAGGGATGCTTGCGATGTCTGAATCGGGCGAACATGGCTTCACCGTTCGCGTGATTCCCAACGATGAGAAGCTGTTCGATCCGCACGAAATGGGCTTGGTGCGCTGGGCGCAAACCTGATGGCTGACAAGTCAGAACCGAAAAAGCCAAAGACAGTGGAGGAGCGCCTCGCCGAAAGGAAGCAGGGGCAGGGCGCTCCCGGCACTCATGGTTCAAACCTGACCGTGCTCCAGCGCGCGCGTGGATACATGGATGCGATAGTGTTTGCGTTCATGCTGGCAATGTTCATCCGCAGCTATGTCTTTGAACTGTTCATGATTCCAACGGGGTCAATGACGCCGACGCTCATCGGCGACAAGGACGGTTTTGTTTCCTTCTCCGATTATGATGACGACGGGATCGACGACGTCATTTATACCTTTGGCGGGCGAAATCAGTTGCAGATTTTTCTGATGAATCGCGACCGGTCCCCAAAGGACATGATCTATCTGGACCAGCCGCAGCCAGGCATTGTGGCGTCCGCGCGTGCGGCATCCAAGCATCGCACGGACATGATCCTGGTCAGCAAGTTCGCGTACTGGTTCCGTACACCGAACCGCGGTGAAATAGCGGTCTTCAAGGTTCCGGACCGCCCGGAACGCCAGCGGCCTTTCGATCCGCAGACGCCCGTGTTCATCAAGCGGGTCATGGGGCTTCCGGGTGAGAAGATCACATTCGATCCGATCCAGTCCCAGCGACTGGCCGTGGGATCGCCGGGACGCTACAATGACAAGTGGGGTGGCTTTGAGGTTCACGTGACTGGACAACCCGTGCTGGTGGATGGAACGCCACTGACAGATCCCTTCTTCACGCGGATTGTTCACATGCCAATGCCCCGAAACGGTCCGCTTCCCTCACCCCGCGATTATCAACAGACCGTGCCTGTGGATGACGACGCTGTCCTGATGATCGGCGACAATGGAACATCATCATCCGATGGAAGATACTGGGGGGATGTTCCACAGGATCTGCTGCGCGGGCGTGCCTTGATTCGCTACTACCCGATCAACGCATTCTCCGTGTTGCGGTAAATTGTGGCGTCCTTTGGCGCCTTCGCAGTTACCTCACAGCGGAGAGTATGAAGCCCTGCTTGGCGTCGGGTGATGGCAGCGCCGTTGGGCTGATGCTTGGCGTCGTGCTGGGCGATGGAGACGGCGTCGGAGAGGCAGTGGGGCTTGGGGAAGGCGAAGCCGTTGGTGAGGGGGAAGGCGTGGGGCTTTGCGTGGGAGACGGCGACGGGGTGGAGCCACCGATTTGTACAAAGCGCATGGCGTCCGCGGGGAGTCGGTCGCTGCCAGTGGTTGTGGTCGTGCTGCTGCTGTCGATCTCGACGTAGCCACTGCCAGTGGTGAGGGAGAATTGGCCGAGCTTGTGCCAGACGTTTCCGGTGGTTGGGGAAACGGCATTGAAGGTCCCTGTCACGATGCCGGCGCTGGTGTTCACGCGCCATGTCGTGTTCGGTGCGTTGGTGCTCGCTGCGTTGTTGGACGTGTAGAAAATGTCGAAGGTGTTCGTCCCGGGAGTAATGCCCGATGGCGAGAAGCGGGCGACGTCATTGCGCGTGGTCATGGTCGAATAGCGGGACCCAATGCCCTGCGTTGTTCCGGGAGCGGTGGACTTTGACGTGGAGTTCGCCCAGTCGCCGCTGATTTCCGAGTAGTCGGCAACGTTCTTTCCGCCGTTGCGCGTTTCGATGATGTACTCGCCCGGCGTGGAGTAGATCACCGGGCCGATCTGATTCGATGTGGCCTTGTTGTTGTAGTCGTCCACGGCGACAACCAGGTAGTAATAGGAGTTTCCGGACACCATGCCCGTGCTGGTGCTGTCCGCGAAGGTGCTTCCGCTCACGACGTAGTTTCGGTTCACGAGATTCGCGTAGTATTGCCTGACGGGTGTCGTGGTGGAGCGATAGATGAGGTAACGCGTTGGGATTTCGCCATCGGCTGCCGGCGATGGGGTGGACCAACTGAGCGTGATGACATCGGCAGTGTTGTTGTCGCTGGACAGGTCGGTGATACCGTTGGGTGGCGTGTTGTCGTAATTTTCCTTCATAAGGAAGTCGGGAAGCGGAACAGTCAGGGCCATGACATCCGTACCGCAGGACGTAGTGCTGGAATTGCGGATGAGCGAAATGTCGGTCAATGTTCTGGTGGCAGCGTATAAACCCCATCCATTCATCGGGTATGCAAGTTGGCGGGTGTCGCAGATGTTCTGCGCGTTGGCGGCGGATTGCGCGGAATCGCCGGAGTTCGGATGATAAAAGAGCGGCGCGATCATGACGTTGCTGCCGGGCATCAGGCCATAATCGAGGTTGAAGGCCGCCACGTCGCCAAAGGCAGCCTTCTGCATGAGGCGCTGGTTGGCCGCAGGTGCCTGATTGCTGCCGGATGATGAGGCCAGCCGGTAGAATTGTGGCTGGATGAGATCCTCAGCACCGAAACTGATGACACGATTTTCCGTCGGGATGGAACTCCACTTCGGCCACGACTGGAAAACGCTGTTGTAGGTATCATTCAATCCGTCGCCGTACGCGATTGGAACAGTTCCAACGACGATCCACGGCTTCAGGTTTGTGACGGAAACATAGGCGTCGTGCAGGAAGGTTGTGACCGCCTCACGCCTACGATCACGAAAGGCAGCATTGGAAGTCGATGGAATGGGGTCGCCCGCTTGGAAGGGATTGTGAACGGCGTATCCCATTTCCTGCAGGGCGACGGGATTGTAGCCGTAGCTGCTGCTATCGTAGCGGATGCGGTCGAAGATCACGCCGTCGATGTCGTAATTCTGGACGAAGTCCATCAACACATTGATGACGTGTGCGCGAACATCAGCCCGGCCAACGTCTGCCCACAGGCCCTCGCCGTTGTTGGTCTGTGGCACGGGGAGGCCGCTGTTGTTGTAGGTGTAGGTGATGCTTCCCGCGGGAAGTATGCCGGGGTAGGTGCTGCTGTCTGTTGCGAGGAAGCAACTCCAGGACACATACGCGCGCATGCCTAGCTCGTGGCATTTGTCGATGGCCGCCTGGATGGGATCGTTGCTGTTGCTGGCGCCGCTTCCGAACGGTTCGGGATTCGAGTAGGTCGAATAATCCCGGTTCGCACGATAGTAGCGATTGGTGCGATAGCGCGCGAGGATGTCGACTGCGTTGAAACCGTTGTTCTTTGCGGATTGAATTTGGCTGTTCAGATTCGTGAGGTTTGTGTAGTTATCGCCGATGGAAATCCAAAAGTGGCGTTCCTCACCGTAATTGCCGGGCCCGATCTTCTTGATGTTGTCGATGTATACGGCGTTGGCAGACGAGGTCCAGGTCGTTGCCAGCGAACGATGTCCGCCATTGAAGTTCCCGTCGTTCGCAGGGAGGGAGGCAAAGTTTCCGCGTGAGGGATCGGTTCCGAAATAGAGCGTCAGGTTCTTGGGGAAAGTGCCGCCTGCGGGCACTTGCACGGCGCAACCGATTGTCTGATAGCCGAGTGCCGCAGCAGTCGTTGTGTTTTGCGGCAGGTTCATCACATATCCGGCATTCACGTCGCTGACCTTCGTGGTCGTCGGTCCACCCACGACACCGGCCATGCCGAAGCTGTCGATGATGGACGCGGAGTTGTTTACCTTAACGTCCGCAGTGATGATGTAATTTCCCGGTTCTGAAAAGACGCCGGTCATGGTCATGACCAGGCCGTTGTAACTACCGTCCGGATCGGTCATGCGCAGGCGCAGGGAGCCGGTCTCGTCAACGTTTGTCGCGATGCTGTTCGTTGCGCCACCTGTGGAGGAGTTACCGGTGGTGGCTGCAATCGCTCCACCCACAGAACCGTCCTCAAAATTCTGAAGGACCGATGTGGTCACCAAGCCCTGACTCAGCGCGGGAACGAATGACGCCAATAACGCTGAAATAGCGGCGGCGTGGCCGTGACGGGGGGACTTGCGGGGCATGGATTCCTCACCGGTGGGGAGTGCTTGGCGCTCGCGCGAACCCTCCAACCGGGAAATGCGCAAAGGCACGATGTGCGGATTCAATGCACTTGGACCGTGGCGGTCAAGTGCTGCGAGCGGTGTGGTGCGTTGAAAATCGCGAAGTTGCCGCCGGCCCTTAAACGGGTTTGTGAGGACTTCCGCTGGTTTCCCGTGTCACCGTCGGTTTCACGCGGCGGCGGTGCTGGCCATCGGCGCTGACAGCTTCCACGGGGAACTCCACGGTGCTGTCGGGAAGCACCATCCGGACGCGGAACGTGCCATCGGGCGTGAGCCTAAGCTCCTTGCCCATCAGTTTGACTTTGGCGTCTGGCGAGGTGGCACCGTAGACGATGACATCCACGCCGACTTCCAGCCAGAACTCGCCGGGCTTTGCGGAAGACTTCAAGCCTGCTTCGCCACCGATGCCGGGGGCGCTGAAAAGATCGCCGGAGAAACCGGCGCCGCTGAAGAGGGAGCTGCTGCCGGGGAAATTGCCCGAATGCGTCCCACTGAAGAGTGGGCCAGCGGTCAGCGATTGGAAGACTTTCTGTTGGAGGGTCTTGATGAAATCCTCGCCACCGAGACGTTCGCTGATGTGGTGGCCGCCGGAGAGTTGGACAATCTGGCTGTAAACCTCATCATTGATTTCCGCAAACTCCACGGATGTTTCCTCGGCGATGCCATGGCGGGGAATGGCGATGGTGTTGGACGTGGCGATGGTCTTGAAGTCGCCCTTCTCGATCACTCCCACGACTGCGCGGTAGGAGGAATTGGCATTGGGAACCTTGAAGTACCAGGAGGAGGTGAAATCATTGACTGTGACATCCGAGAAGGTGCCGGGAACGCCATTGTTCAGTTCGTAGATTCGCACCGTGAGTGCCTTGTCGTGCTTTCCGCGCACCAGACCCATCTTGCGGCGTGTTTCAGCGTTGATTTCCCAGAACGCAAAAATCCATTCGGGGTCACGCGACATTAGGACGATCTTGGTGTCGCCATAGTCGAGCGGCAATTCACGGTGGTCCCGCTCAACAGCCAGGAATTGATTGGCGGTGATGGGTGATTTCGCCACGGCGGCCTTTTTCGCGGTGCCGTTGCGGGACGGGGAATGGGGGGCGGACTTTGTTTTTGACGCAGCGGGCACCTTCACCGTAGCAGATGCAGCGGTACTGGCGGGCTTCTTGGCCACACGGGGGGACGCCGTGCTTGCGGTGCTCTTCTTACTCACGGCGACCTTCGCGGGCTTCGCGGCACTGGCAGCAGCCGGAGCCTTCTTGGTGGTCACCTTCGCGGTTTTTGATTCGGTGTTTTTTTTTGCCTTTGCCATGAGGAGCAAATCCTTGAGGGAGCGATCGCATGAAGAGTTTTCGCGATCGCGGACGCGAAAAAATGGTTGCCGCGCGTGCGATGATCGTGGGCTGACGGGCCTCGTCGCGTCATGACTTACTTGCAGGGCGGGTATGATTTTCACCGCTCCAGCGTTGAGGTTTTTACTAAAATAAACGATTTATAGTTGCACTAAAGGGCTTAGCAAGAAATGACGTGCGACGGCCGTTCGAAGCGGCACGTCGCACGGGGAAGCCCCTGTAATTTCCTGATTACTTGTCTTTTTCCGGAGTCACGTACATCGGGTCGTATGTGACCTTGGCGTCCTTCACGGCATCGCGACGAAACTCTGCCACAAAGGCGGTGCTCTTCAGGGCGAGTGTGGCCGTCTCAACGGCACGCATGTTCTTCAGGAAATCCTGAACGGTCGGGGTTTCGGCATCAGTCACCTGAAAGAGGCTGTAGCCAAGGGTTGAGCCGGCGCGCCCTTCGCGCAGCACGCTCACCTCGCCCTTCTTTGCGCTCGCGATGGCGAGGTTCACGTTCTCCAAGCCCATCAACTGGGGAGAGATCATGCGAGGATCATCACCGCGCGAGAAGGGAGGGAGGGTTTCCGCCACAACCTGCATTTCCGCAGCGGCGCTGGTGAGTGAGTCTCCGGCGACAACGCGCGCCTTGAGTGCTTCCGCCTTCTCCTTTGCCGCCTTGTCGGCGCGTTCCTCACGGATGATGGAAATCACGACATCCTTAATTTCGGGGAGTTCGCGCTTCCGTTCGGGAATGACTTCCTTGATCATCAGGATGACGGGTTCGCTTTGGGAGTTTTGCAGGACGTCCGTGCGCCCCTTTGGCTTAAGGCTCTTCAGTGCATCGGCGCTGGAATTGAGCGAACCGGGGCCGTTGATGAACGTGCTCAACGATGTGGTCGGTGAGGTTTCGCGAACGGTGCTGTTCACAACGCGGGCGATACCCTCCAAGGTGGACTCCTGCGCAGCGGCCTCACGCAGTGTCTTTAGTTTCTCGCTGGCAACCGCGTTGCGCTCATCCATCATTTTCTGGTTCAGTTGCTGTTGGACATTTCGTGTGACGATTGAGCGCGCCGCCTCGAAATCCATTCGCCCTTCGGGATTGCGTCCTTCCACGCGAAGCACAACAAAGCCGTTGGGGGTTTCGATCACGTCGGACACGGTTCCGATTTCCGCGCTCTTCACGAATTCCGCGTACTTCTCGCCATAGATCCTGGCCTCGTTTTCCGAGACAGGATTGGGAAGCTCCCCCCCACGCTTCTGATCGGGAGCACCATTCTCTCCTGCCACCGTGTTGCGCGGATCTTCGGACACCTCGTTCGCAACGGTTGCGAAATCCTGGCCGGCCTTGACGCGATCAAGCGCCTCCTGCGCCTTCGCGCGGGCAGGCTCCTTGACTTTCTCGTCGGTGCCGCCGGGGAAGGATACGAGGATGCTGCGCAGCAATGTGGTTGCAGGCTTGATGAGCGACTTGTCATCGGCTGGCATCTTGTCGTAGGCTTCGTGAAGCTGCTCTTCCGTGGGGCGCTGTGGTGCGATGGCAGGCATTTCCAATTTCACATAGTTGTAGACGCGCTGCTCCGCCTGAATGGTGCGAGGATCCTTTGCATCGAGCAGGCTCTTGTACTTGGCGGAAATCTCCTCATCTGAAGGAGTGAAGTTCATGTCGGGCTGTGCGGGGACACGCGCCAGCGTGACAGTAATCTTTTCCGATGAACCGACGTAGTTGTTGTAGAGTTCGATCAGGGATGTGTGAGCGAAACGACTTATGGTATTGGCAGCCTGATCGGAAGCGATTTGATCGCGCATCATGGCGGCGTATTGATACTCGCTCATCCGGTACATCTTCAGACGGCGATTCAATTCCTCGCGTGTCATCTTGCCATCAGTGAGCAGGCGCTTGACTTGCGTGTCCGTGACACGGATCCCCTGCTTGGCAAGGCGCTGGCGAAGGGCAAGCTGCGCGACGGCGTAGTCCGCTTTCTCCTTCGGTTTCAGTGTGCGGCGCACGTTGGCGACTTCCGCCTGGTAATTGCGCATGTCAACGATGCCAAAGGCCTGGGCCATCTGGACAAGTTCCGCAGGCATTTGTTCCTCTGCCACGCGTAACTCAGCGGTGCCGAGCTTGGTGGTGCCGTCGGCGTTCTTGACGGTGACAAGATCGGTCCTGTTATACCCGCCAGCCCCGTCGGTTTTGCTAAAGCCGTAGAAGAGAACGAAGGACGGGATGGTGATACCGAGGATGATCCACATCCCAGCTTTCATAACGCGCGGATCGCGCAGTTTCTGCATTATCATGAGACAAGATGCCCTGACACAATTCGTTGGAGCGCAAAGACGCCATATTCCCGCGACCTCTGCGGGGGAGTGTAAAGGCCCTACTCCGGCAAAAGCCGTCAATGGAGAAGGATTTGCAGCGGGAATGGAACGCAAATTCTCTTCATAGGGGCCGGACGAGGGGCGAAATGCGCACGACTTTCACGTCTTGGGAATCAGAAATGAGAGATTTGTCTTGTGATGAGACAATTGTCTCATTCTGAATCCTTCAAGCAGCCTGATTTTTAGTATTGAATGGAAGCATTGGCCACCAAATCCCGCTGCTGCCTGCGACTGAGTTTGCGGAAACGGGAACATCAAGTGTGACAATGTGTGAATCGGCCTCGCGGCGATTCTTCAGCAACTACCCAGGACTGATATGGACACTTCGCAAAAGACCGCGCGCTTCAACCAGAAGGCGCGCACACGAAAGGACCTCCTGCTGGCGGCATCACGGTTGCTGAAGCGCGGACGGAACCCGACACTGGAGGAAATCGCCGAAGAGGCGCTGGTGTCGCGCGCAACGGCGTACCGCTATTTCCCGAGTGTGGAGGCGTTGCATCTGGAAGCGGCGCTCCACATCGTCCTGCCGGAACCGGGGGAACTTTTTCGCGAGGGCACACCACGCAGTGCGACGGAGCGGGTACAACTTGTGGACGACACCCTTCAAGCGATAATTACGGCGAATGAAGCTTCCCTGCGTATGATGATCGCGCATTCGATGGAGCGGGCAGTGCGTGGTGAGGGAGATGGTGCTGCTCCACTGAGGCAGAATCGCCGCACGCCGATGATTGAGGCTGCCTTGAAGCCGTTCGGGAACGAGTTCGATCCGAACGCCCTCGACAGGTTGAAGAAGATTCTTTGCGTCATCATCGGACCTGAGGCAATGATCGCGTTCAAGGACGTACTGCAACTGAGCGAAGGGGACTCACGAAGCGTCCGTGCCTGGGCGATTCAGGCACTTGTGGATGCGGCGCAGATAAAACCACCAAACAAAAGGGTTGCTCGTGGAAAACAGGAATGATGCCAGGGTGAAGATACGTCCATTGGCTGAATTGGAACTTGATGCAGCGCACGACATGATGCGGCTGGCCTTCGGGACATTTCTTGGGCTGCCCGATCCCATGGCTTTCATGCCGAGTGCAAACTTCGTGGGAACGCGCTGGCGAGCATTTCCGGATCGGGTCTTTGCCGCAGAGGTGGAGGGCAGGCTTGCGGGATCGAACATCGCGGTGCGGTGGGGGAGTGTTGGGTTCTTCGGGCCGCTGTCCGTGCATCCCAAGTATTGGGACGCGGGCGTGGGAAAGCGGCTGATGGAACCGATCATGGATTGCTTCGCACAGTGGAACGTGTCGCACGCAGGGCTGTTCACATTCGCGCAGAGTCCGAAACACGCTGGGCTATATGAGCGCTTCGGATTCTGGCCGCGATTCCTGACGCGTATCATGGCGAAGGAGATTGATACCTTGGCGACACCGCTGCCCGCTGGCAGGGTGTTTTCGCAGGTTGCGGTGGAGGATCGCCCGCGAGTCCTGGAGTGCTGCCGAAAGCTTACGTCGAGCATCTATGACGGCCTTGACGTGGGGAGTGAGATCATGGCGGTGGAGAACCAGAACCTGGGAGATACAGTGTTGCTTGGGAATGACGATGGGATCAGTGGATTTGCCGTGTGCCATTGTGGTCATGGCACGGAGGCTGGAGTGGACACCTGTTACATTAAATTCGGCGCTGCCAGGTCGGCGGAGGAATTCGCTGGTTTGATTCAGGAGGTTGAGACGATGGCCGCATCGCGAAAACTGAAGACTGTCATGGCGGGATCAAACACGGCGAGGCGGGAAGCTTGCAAAATCCTTGGCGCGCGAAGCTACCGCACGATCATCCAAGGGGTCCTGATGCAGCGGAACAACGAAGCGGCCTACAACAGGGAGGGCGTTTTTGTCATTGATGATTGGCGGTAATCACAGCCACCCATTCTCGCGATACCATTGAATGGTGCGAGGGAGGCCTTCCGGAAGGCTCCAACGCGGCTTCCATCCGGTCTCTGCTTCCAATCTTGATGCGTCTGCAATCCAGTAGCGTCCATCCAACTCCTTCAGTTTGTCCCGGCCAAAGGGGGAAACGGGCTTTCCTTTGATTTTTCCCGCCAGGTCGAGTGCACCGGCGATGGGGCCAGCGACAAAGCGCGGCAGGCGAATCAAGCGGATGGGGTGATTGAGCGCCTCGGAAACCAGTCGCACAATGGCGGGAAATGACCAAGGTGTCGCATCATTGAGATAGTAGGTCTTTTCGTTCGTCGTGGGAAGCGATGCGACACGCAGCAATCCGTCCACGACATCCTCCACATGTGTCATTTGTGTGAGAACCGCGGGACCAAGTTGCACCGCCAGGCCACTGCGTGCCATCATGCGAAAGATTTCGAGCATCTCGTGTTCGCGCGGGCCGTAGATTGCACCGGGGCGCAGGGTCGTCCATGTGGCGCCTTTGGGAAGGCGCTTCAGTAGGACCTTTTCCGCGCCAAGCTTGCTGCGTCCGTAATCGCTGACGGGAGCATCAGGATCGCCTTCCCGCCGCGGGGATTTCTCGTCCATCGCCGGGCCGCCCGCGGCAAGGCTGCTGAGCAGGACAAACTTTCCGCGAAAGCCCCCGCGCGAAAGGCCGGCGAGCACTTTCGCGGTGCCGCGAACATTCACCGCAATAAAGTCCTCGCGACGAAGCGCCTTTGTGATGGCCGCGAGATGAAAGAAGACATCGGTGCTTTCCGCGTGACGCGCGAAGATATTGATGGAATCCAGGGAGCCTTCAACAACTTCGCATTCGCAGCCGCGCACGATGTCGCAGTTGCTGGTGGCGCGTGCGAGCGCAAAGACGCTGTGTCCCTGCGCGCGGAGTTCCTCGCACAGGCGTCCGCCTACAAATCCTGTCGCGCCTGTCACGAAACACTTCATCGCCTTCAGTCCTTTGCGACCTCTTTGTCAAGAAGTGCACGGAGCTCGGCGACAGAGTGAAGGGGATTCTTGCACACGAAGTTTTCACAAACATACGCGGTTGCCTTGTCGTGAATGGGGCGGTTGCTCCTCAGTTCGGGACAGGCGGAGAAAAGCGGATCTGACTCGCTCGCAGGCCGAAGCAGCAGGATCGTTTCGGGCAGGAAGCGGCGGCGTGCTTCCGCCGCCATGGCTTGCAGTTCCGGGTCATCGATGTTGCCAGCCAGAATGATTTCGCGGGAAGTGCGGAGCGCCAGTTGCGCCGCCATCAGGGAGAAGGCGAACTGCGAAGGACCACGCTGATAGGTTCCTGAGAAGCTTCTCAAAATTTCGCGAGCCTTGTGCTCGAAGTCCTCCCGGCTGGCGGCGCGCCCCAGTCGAATCAACACATAGGCGGCGACTGAATTTCCAGATGGGAGTGCCCCGTCATAGATGTCCTTGCTGCGGACGATCAGCTTTTCGCCGTCGTCGGCGGTCTGAAAAAGCCCGCCACCGTTTGCGTCACCAAAGTGCGCGAGCATCGTGTCGGAAAGCTCAAGCGCCGCGATGAGGTACTTGGAATCGAACGTCGCTTCGTAAAGTTCCGTCAAGCCGTAGGCAAGAAATGCGTAATCCTCAAGATGGGCGGGAAGACCCGCCTCTCCCTTGCGGGAACGCTTGAGAAGGCGGCCGTTCCCGTCGCGGAGTTCCGTGAGGCAGAAATCCGCGGCCTGTCGCGCGGAGAGGAGTGCAGTCTCGTCGCCGGTGGCCATGGCGTATTTTGCGAAGGCGGCAATCGCCAGTCCGTTCCAATCGGTGAGAATCTTGTCATCCTTCAGTGGGTGGATGCGCTTCTCGCGCACGGCAAAGAGTCTTGCGCGCAGCGGTTCGATGGCGGCCGCTTCCTCTCCTGACAGTGGTTTTGTCAGATGAGGAATGTTGGTTCCCATGCGGTGGCCCGTGCTCTCTTCCAGAAAATTTCCGCCTGCTTCAAATTGATATAGGTTCAGGAAGCGGGTTGCGTCGGTACCCAGGGCATCGTGGACCTCGGCGTTGCTCCAGACATAGAACTTCCCCTCCTCGCCTTCGCTATCAGCATCTTCGGCGCTGTAGAAGCCTCCCTCCGGTGATGTCATGTCACGCTGTATATACGCAAGAACCTCGCGGGCGGTCTGCCTGTGGAGCGGATTGCCGTTGATCTGCCACGCCTCCGTATACGCGATTGCCTGCAGGGCATTGTCATAGAGCATCTTCTCAAAATGAGGAACGATCCAGTTCTCATCAGTTGAGTAGCGGTGAAATCCAAAGCCGACGTGGTCGTAGATTCCACCCAGACGCATTTCCCCAAGTGTTTTCTCAACGAGATCCATGGCGCGCCTGTTGCCGGTGGCGTGATGATAGCGCATCAGGAAGGAGAGGTTGTGTGGGACGGGAAACTTGGGGCGCTCGCTGAAGCCACCCTTATGCTCATCGAAGCGCTCATCAAACTGATGAAATGCCGCATCGATCAGGGCTGTATCAGGGTCGCCAGCACTGCGTTCCGCGCCCAGCTTCTGCAACTCGGACGTAATGTAGTCGCTCATTTCAATCAGGTGGGTGCGATCCGTTTTCCAAAGCTTTGCGATGTGCGGGATGAAGTCCAACATGCCTGCGCGTCCGTATTTCGATTCGCGTGGGATGTATGTCCCGGCGAAGAAGGGCTTCTTGTCAGCCGTCATGATGATCGTCATGGGCCAGCCGCCGCTTCCTGTCATTGCCTGCGTCACGGTCATGTAGACATGATCGACGTCGGGGCGCTCTTCGCGATCAACCTTCACGCAGACGAAGGTTTCATTCATCAACCGCGCCACGTCTTCGTTCTCAAAGCTTTCATGCTCCATCACATGGCACCAATGGCAGGTCGAGTATCCAATGGAAAGGAACACGGGTTTGTCCAGTTTACGGGCTGTTTCGAAGGCTTCCTCGCCCCATGGATACCAGTCGACGGGATTGGCGGCGTGTTGCAGAAGATACGGGCTTTTCTCAAAGACCAGTCGGTTCCAGCCCTCCCCGCCATCGCTGGGAAGTCGGGACAACTCCGCCTGGGAAGGCTCGGCGCGGCGGGGTGAATTGCTTGCCTTGATCGTCATTGTGGCTTCCTTGTCGTTATCCAGCGTAGTGGCGGTGCTGCCTGAGAGAAACACAGGCAGGTAAATGGCGATGAGGGAGAGAGCGCGCATCCACATTGTGGAATCTTGGTGGAATCGCAGGGGACGGCTAGCCTTTTTGCTTTGCCGCGGCGTTTTCCGTCCCACATGAATGTGCGATTCACAAAACCAGTTGGGGACGCACGGCGCTTGCGGACGAAACAGCGACTGTATCATCCGGCCTTCGCCTTTCCAGGTGTGCTGGCCGCGTTGTCGCTGCTGATCGGTCACATTCTTTGCCAATCGTTCCGCATCGAGGAATGGAGGATTGGCTTCATCGTCGCGGTGTGTGGTGCAGTTCTGATGGTGATGGGAAGGCGCGAGACGTTGGGGTTTGCCTACTCATTCTGCATGTTATTCGCGGGCATTGGCGCAACCCAGCAGGCGATCATCACGGCACGTGACAATTTTGCATTCATGCAGATCGAAGCGCATACCGATCGAGCCTCGCGAAATTTTGAGGTGCGTGGTCGGGTGGCGAGGACGCCGCAGCGCACGGCGACTGGCTGGCTGATCTATCTGGGCGATCGGACAACGCTTCGCGGCAGAGGAGTGCCGATGCTCGCAGGTGGATTGGTTGCGGTGAGGGTGAGCGCTGATGACAGCATGCCCATGCCGTTTCTCGTGCCACCCGTCATCGGCGACTTGGTGGAATTGAATGGTAACCTGCGTGAGTTGCCGCACAGTCCGTCGAGTGGGGATCCGGGAAGTTGGATGCGGGCACGCGGGGCCGTTGTGCAGGTGTACGCGAGCGGAAAGAGTCCGATCACGATCACAGAGGCTGGTGGCTTGCAGGCGCGATTCCTTCGCATGTCGGCTGCGGCGTCCGTGGGTTGCGAGAATGTCATTGCAAATTCACTGCCGCGTGAGCAGGCGGCCCTGCTCACGGCGATTACGATCGGGAAGACGCACCTGCTAAGCGATGAGCAGCGTGTTGCCTTCCGCCGCACGGGGTTGCTGCATTTGTTCTCGGTTTCCGGGCTTCATACGGTGCTGGTTGGGGGATTTCTGGTCTACCTGCTTCGCTTGTGTGGACTGAGACCGTGGACGCGGTTTGTCCTACTCCTCATGACGCTGATGTTTTTTGCGGCGCTTGTGGGGATGGCGTCTCCCGTCATTCGTGCCGCGTTGCTGCTGCTTCTCAATGAGGCTCGCCAATTCCTGCGTCGCCCCGTCGAGCCACTTGCGGCGCTTGGAACCGTGGCTGCGGTGCTCATCATGATGTCACCGCGCCTTCCCTGGCAGGTCGATTTCCAGATGACATTCCTTTGTGCGGTGGCTCTGGTGATGATGAGTCAGTGGTCGGTTGCGTTGAAGATGTTGGTGGGCCGGAAGCTTGGGTGGGGGTGGCGCAGTAGTGTTGTGGCAAATGTTGTTCAAGTGATCGCTGCGTCCGTTCTCATTCAGGTCATCTTGCTGCCGATCTTCGCGAATGAGTTTGGCGAGGTGTCGCTCATCGCGCCATTGGCGAACGCACTGCTCCTGCAACTGGCAAGCTACCTCGTCATCGCGGGCTTCATCATGCTGCTATTCTGGGCGGCATTTCCACTCATGGGTGAGCATTTGATTGCCCTTCTCCAATGGCCACTGTGGGTGCTGGACTGGGGAGCGCAGTTGCTGGCGAGGATTCCCTGTGCCAGCATGGGCCTTCGTGCGTGGCCGCTTTGGATGACGGCCTTGCTGTACCTCGTGCTCGCGGCATCGGCCTTTGTGCGCTTCAACGGGCAACGAAGTCCGCGACGCACGCCGTGGCAATTCATTCCGGCAGCCATGTTGGTTGCGGTCATGCTGGCCGCCCAACCGGTCTTCGAGCGCGGGGACGGGAAGCTTCACATATGGTTCCTGGATGTGGGGCAGGGGGATGCAACACTGCTACGGTTCCCCGATCGCACCGCGGCGTTGGTGGATGCCGGCCCGCAGAGCATGGCGTGGGTGCTACCGGGCATGATCAAGAGGCGCGGCGTGGAACGGCTGAGCTTCGCGATCGCGACTCATGCCGATGCCGATCACATCGGTGGAATGAATGAGATTCTTGAGGCGGTTCCCACCGATGTGCTCATGGTTGGTGGCAGCCTCGCCGCGACGAGTCAGTTCGCGGATCTGGCGGAGACGGTTCGAAAAGGATACCTGCCGGTCGTGACGATCAACCGTGGCGCTGAATTTGAAACGCAGGACGGGCTCGTGCGATTTTCCGTGCTTCACCCGACCCCGGAGTTCTCGTCTGATGCGTCCTCCACGAATGATGCGTCGGTGGTTCTGCGAATCGACTACGCGGGGCGAAGCGTGCTTCTTACGGGTGACGCAACGCGGGAGGTGGAGGGGAAGATGCTTGATGCCGGGTTATTGACGCGCATGGACGTGTTGAAGGTGGGGCATCATGGATCCGGTTCCTCCACGGGGAACCCATTCCTTGATGTTGTGGCGCCACGGCTTGCGATTATCAGTTGTGGAAAGAACAACCAGTATCGACATCCTTCGCCAGCCACGATGGAGCGATTGGCGGCGCACAGTGTAACGGCCCATCGAACAGACAACGATGGCACCATTCACCTGACAATTGATCGACTTGGGGAGATGAGCGTCGAGGCGACGAAGATGTCGGATGTGGCTCTACGATGAACTGGCGCCAAGGATGAGTTCGCGATCCAACGCGCAATCGTTCTTGAGTGGAGTTCTCCAATAGTGAAGGACAACGCGGGATGGCGAGGTGGCCACCTGCGTGATGCTACGCGTGGCGCTCTTGTCGCGCTTCATCATGGGAGACCATTCCGCCATGCCATCCTGTTGCAGCAGATGAAACGTCGGGATTCCGGCCATGTTCAATGTGGCGCCTTCGTCGAACCACGCAGCGAAGCGGGTCGCACGCCACGGGATGACTTCCCTTGGTTTCCAGGAGGAGGATGTCCACAACTGCGGAGCAGGGTCGCGGCGCTCGAATGTCACCGTTCCCATCCCATCCGAATGAACGCAGAGGATGGCGTCGCGCTGTACCACGATCAGGGAAAACGACTTGAAGCTGGCTGCCTCAAAATCCTTTGCGAGCCATCGTTCAACGCGGTCCAGGGACTTCAGCCGCAGAATCAGCGGGATGATGGTTCCACGACTTTTGAAATGCTTCCTTGAGTCATCCGACTTGTCATAGCCGTTGAGGATGCAGGCTGCGACACCGTGGTGATTCGCACCGATCCACGTTCCACCGGAGTCGGAGTCAATGGGCCACGCGCTTTCCGGCTGTTCGTCGTTGAGTCGAAAGCGTCGCGGAGGAATCTCGCGGCCACGGTCGTCACGTTCATCACGATTCATGGTGAGGAGATAATCATCGCCATGCTTGAAATAGGTCACTGTGCACATGAATTGTTGTCGAGAGTGGGATGTCTTCGCATCGTGATTGTTCTTTATACAAACAATCCGATCGGAATTGATCAACCAGCCGTCAGTCGGGAACGAAGTACGCGACCGCGTGCCGTGAGTTTGTTCTGTCGTTCGAGTTCGTTGGTCAAAAGCAGGATGACTTGTTTTTGGCCAAGGCGGGTGCCCAGTTCCTCCAGCACATTCATGTAATCGCCGTCATCGGGTGCGTCCAGCGTAAGATTCGCGGCACGTGCCGAAAGAATGTGGAACTCCCCCATCCAGCGATAGGAGCGCAGGACCTTCATCATGACGTCCTTGTTCCTGAAGGAATCATCGCCGAACGCACGAGCGTAATCGTCCCAAAACTTGAGGGCGATGGAGGGGTCAATCGAAGCGAGGTCGATGGCGAGGCCGTAGATGGCCTCGGCTTTGTCCCGCGCGACGCCCTGTTGTTCCCGGAACGCCACAAAGTTGGCAATGGCCTCCTGCGCGAAGGGCTCGGACTGCGCGCGTTGCCCTGTCATTTGCAGGTATCGCACGGCGAGGTTGGCCGCCTCCGCAAACTTGAGTTGAACGAAATGAGGCTTCAAGTTGCTTTTCTGCGCGCGGCGCAACAGCGCCAGGCATTGGTTGAGGTTGCTGAAGTCAACTGCGTGAAAATCCTGCGCGCGCACTTTCTGTGTTTCCTGCTTCAGGATCGTGTTGGCGAGCGTGAGTTGGATGTTCGGGTCTGCGGGGTTCAGCTTGTGGGCGGTGCGGATTTCAGCAAGCCCGATCACCAGGCCATTCTCAGACGAGGCCTTCGCATAGCCGTTGCGAGCGATGACGCTAGCGGTGAGATAATCCCTATAGAAACTCCACGAAGCAAGCACCAGGGAAACAACGGCCAGTGCCACCAGCATGCGGGCAAAAAAGGGAACGACCCCATGGCGGGGCTTTTCCGCAGGGCGCGCCTCCGGAATCGTTGTGGGAACCGATCGCGGGGATTTTCTCGCCATGGGGGACTACTCCAAGCCGAGCTTCTTGCGAATGAGCGGAGTGACGGTGGCGGGGTTTGCCTTCCCACCGGACCGTTTCATGACGGCACCCATGAGGGCGCCCATCGCGGCTGCCTTGCCACCGCGAAGATCGGCGATGGTCTTTTCATTCCGGGGATCAGCCAGCACTTCGTCGATGATGGGGCCGAGCGCCGAGTCATCAACAGGCTTGAGGCCCTTTTCCTCCACGATGACGGCGGGGCTCTTTCCTGTTTCCAGCATGATTGGGAAAACCTGCTTGGCGATCTTGCCGGTGATTGCGCCCGTGTCGATCAGCTTGACGAGTTCGGCGATGGCTGCCGACTTCACGGGGAAATCGTCGATGGTGGTGTCCTCGGGCTGTTTGTTCAGCCAGGCAAGGCCCTCCGTCATGATCCAGTTTGAGATCCCCTTTGGCGAGGGATGGGATTCCACTGCCTTCTCGAAGTAGTTTGCAGTGGTGAAGGAGGCAGTAAGGACGCTCGCATCGTATGCGGGCAGTCCGTATTGCTCCTCGAAGCGACGGCGGCGGGCCAGCGGCAGTTCGGGAATCGTCGCCTGGGCCGCAGCCCGGATTTCCGGTGTAATGTCTACGTCGACCAAATCAGGATCGGGAAAATAGCGATAGTCGTTCGCGCGCTCCTTGCTACGCATTGCGCGCGTCTCATTCTTCACCTCATCCCAAAGCCTCGTCTCGCTCATCACGCGCTCGCCATTGCGAAGCATATCGCTTTGCCGGTCAAACTCCGCGTCGATGCACTTCAGCACGACACTCATGGAATTCAGATTTTTAACCTCCACCTTCTGGCCAAACGCGTCGCTTCCCTTGGGGCGCAGTGACATGTTCAATTCAAAACGGAGCGAGCCTTCCTGCATCTTGCAGTCACTGACATCAAGGTACTGAAGGAAATTGCGCATTTGCGTCATGAAGGCGGCGGCTTCCTCCTTCGATCGGATGTCGGGCTGCGTGACAATTTCCAGCAGTGGAACGCCCGCGCGATTCAAGTCCACAAGCGAGTATGTGACGTTCTTGTCCTCGGGGTGGATGTTTTTCCCAGCGTCCTCTTCCAAGTGGATGTTGTGAATCCTGATCTTCTTGTGGCCGGCTTCGCCGAGATCAATCTCCAAGTATCCCCCGGTACCGAGGAACTTGTCGTTCTGGCTGATCTGATAATTCTTTGGGAGGTCCGGATAATAGTAGTTCTTGCGATCGAATGTGGTGATGCGCGGAACGTCGCACTGAAGGGCGAGAGCCGTCTTGAGCGCCAAGGTGAAGGCTTCGCGATTGAGGACGGGCAGGGAGCCTGGCATCCCCAGGCAAACGGGGCAAACATGGGAATTGGGCGGGCCGCCAAATTCGTTGGCGCAGGCACACCAGACCTTCGTCTTTGTCTTTAGTTCCGTGTGAACTTCAAACCCGATGACAATTTCAAAATCCATTGCGCGATTGAATCGCCTTTCCCTTTAATGGGCGGAACGATTACGCGGACGGCGAACGTCGTCAAACGGGAAGCTGGGCCCATACTCCATGTCCGACAAGCAGTGGCCGGTGATCAACTTGCGATTTGCCCAACGCCCATCCCGTGATGCGTGGGATTTGCTGTGTGCGCGGCTGACTGCGGAGACGGATTGCCTTGGAATGCAGGAAATCTTCAACACCCATCGAGAGGCGTTGTCACCCGTCCCCGAGGGAATCGACCTCTATTTTCCCGCTGCGACAACGGCACAGGGTGGGATGGAGGCGCGGCATAGCGCGGTGGAAAGCATTGCTTCGTCGCTCCTGCCGGAGGGTTCGTTCTCACTCAAGGGGAGTTCCCTGACCGATCAGGATTGGGGCCATGGTTGGCGCGAGTATTTCAAGACAATCCGGGTGGGGGAGCGGCTTTACGTGCGCCCGCCCTGGGAGCAAATGCCGGAGGGGGCGCCTGATGATGCGCTGTCGATCCAGATCGATCCCGGCCAGGCGTTCGGGACGGGTTCCCATGAGACAACGCAGCTTTGTCTAAAACTTCTGGAAACAGAAATCGCTGGCGGAGCGTGCCTTCTGGATGTGGGTGCGGGATCGGGGATTCTGGGCATCGGTGCCATACTGCTCGGCGCGAAGTACTGCGTTGGAGTGGAATGCGATCCCGTGTGCGAGGAGAATTTCCTTCTGAACGCGGAGTTGAACGGGGTGAAGAGCCGCATGATGTTCATTCTGGACGACGACCCATCCCACGCGATTGAAACCGCACGGGGCCGTGGAGCGCCAGCAGTGGACGTCATCGTTTGCAACATGTTGAGCGAACGATTCTACGACCTGCTTCCGGCGCTGCGGCGTGTTGGGCGGCGGCTGATCCTGTCGGGATTCCTGCTCAGTGAATCGGAGTGTGTCAGGAACAGTGTGGAGAAGGCGGGATTCAAGGTCCTGCGTGCGGACTCCCTTGATGAGTGGGAGGCGTTCATATGCGACCCCGTGTAGTGGCGATCGCGGTGATCCTGGCGTGTGGCGCCGTCGCGCAATTCGCCACGGCGCGGCCGGAATACTACGACAACTTTGCGGCCCGATACCCGACGACAAGCCTTCTGAATAATTATGGATGCAACATCTGCCACAAGGATAGGGAGCTTTATGATTGCCGAAATCCCTACGGCGCAGACGTCTCCCTGAACGGTGGCGGAACGAACGCGGGCTTGGAAGCCACCGAGTCGCTCGATTCGGATGGTGACGGGGTCAGCAACATCGATGAGATCGATGCAGACACTGCTCCAGGCCGGCCCGATGCTGCCTACATTGTGAACAGGCTGCTTGGCCTCATGCCCGCCGCCAACGGCGATGCGGACGTGAATTGTGGCGTTTGCGAGCAAGGATGCGCGGCGGAGTTATATGTGGTCGACTGCGCGGATGTGGTCGACGCGCTGAGGGTTCCTGATTTCTACCATCCGCCTGATCGCGGATTCGCTTCCATCAGGGATCAAATTCAACCGATGGAAGGCGGGCGGCCTTGAAGGCAAAAAGAGCAACGAGGACGTGGAAAATACCCACGAAGAGTTGGGAACTCACTGCAAAAACATACTGGAACTTGCAGAACAGTGCCAACGATTCAGCGAAAGCTTCGGGCCTGTGGAGAAAGTTGCTCTGGATGACTTGAAGAAATAGGGCAGTCCCTCCAAGGAGCGAAATTATTGCCGCAGCGGGAAGCATATGTTTTACAAGGATTTGTGCGCGAGTTGGAAACTCCCCAAATGCAGACTGCTGTTTGCCAATTTGCATCAGCACCAAGGGCAAAAGCACAATGATGCGCTTGCAAAATTGGACATTTTCGGCTCCCAGAAAAGACTACAAAGTATTGGCAAGTTTATTCAAAAACTCGAACAGGATATTCCGTGCCACCTTGCGTCGATATTCCGCCGTGGAGCGAATGTCGTCAATGGGCGCAATTTCCCGTTGAAGGATTTCCCACGCGGCGTTGGCGTCCGCGCCATTTTGAAGGGCGGCTTCTGTTTTCAATGCGCGAATCGTTGTTGGCGCAAGGGACCCCCACGCGAGCCGCACGCCGGCGGCGCTGCGCGCACCGGCAAAGACGACCTTGCTGATGGCCTGGGCCTCTCGGGTGCCAACCTTGCGATAGTGTTGCTGTGCAGGCATGAAGAGCGGCGGGGGCAGGACAATCTCCGTGATCAGTTCATCGCTCGTCATCACGTTCCTGCGATATCCCGTGAAGAAATCCTTGAGATCCACGAGGCGCTCGCCACGAAGCGACTTCAGTTTCAGCTTCGCGTCATAGACGAGCAGTGAGGGCACGGTGTCCGCGGCGGGGGAGCCATTTGCGATGTTGCCCACAGGTGTTCCGCGATTTTGAATTTGCAACGCGCCGGTAACGCGCGCGGATTCCACGAGCAGGGGATATCTTTCCTTCACGACGGGATGAAAGCGCACGTCGCTGTATGTGGCCAGTGCGCCGATGCCCAGCGTTCCGTCC
The DNA here is from genome assembly GCA_020848155.1 of Candidatus Sumerlaeota bacterium. Taxonomy (GTDB): domain Bacteria; phylum Sumerlaeota; class Sumerlaeia; order SLMS01; family SLMS01; genus JADZDZ01. Next base: position 83,180 of record JADLAR010000020.1, on the reverse strand, counting down.
TTGTTTGCGCGGACATACCGCCAATCCTTTGCAAGGCCGTGCAGACTCTGGTAGGTTTTTCCTGCAAACTTCGCGTCGTTCAGCCAGACCAGAACCTCCGTGCCACCAGCGATTGGTGTCAGGCCCGGTATGTCGCGGCGCTGCTGCAGGGCCTCGTCGATGCTGCGGGGCGAACAGACTTGAAGTTCGGCGACATTCGTTTTCATGAGCCGGTACCGCCTGCCGACAGGATTTCCTTCGCGCGTTTCATGGCGGTGAAGATGCGCGTATATCCGGTGCAGCGACAAAGGTTGCCTTCCAGCGCTTCCGGAACGCCACCCGGCGCGCGCTCCGGATGACGCAGGTGATGGACTCCCGCCATGATCATTCCCGGGGTGCAGATTCCACACTGTGCGCCGCCACTTTCCAGGAACGCCTGCTGCACCGCATGAAGTTCGTCCGCATTGGCAAGCCCCTCGATCGTCTCCACGCGTGCTCCTTCCGCCTGGACAACCGGAACGAGGCAACTCATCACGAGTTCATCGTTGAGGATCACCGTGCAGGCGCCGCATTCGCCCTCGCCGCACCCGTACTTCGTGCCGGGTGCATCCGCATCCTCGCGCAGCGCGTAGAGCAACGGCTGCATGGGGTGCGATTCAACCGTGACTGAGTTTCCGTTCAGCGTGAATGAAATCGTTTGCTTCATTTCAGCATTTCCTCGGGAAGGAGCGGGAGGTGCGTGAACTTCGCTTCCATGGCGTCATTGAGCGCCGACACGATTGCAGGACCGGGGCCGTCCATGGGAAGTTCACCAACCCCCTTGGATCCAAAAGCGCCCTCGCTGTAGGGACTGGGCATGAACTCCACAACGATCCTTGCCGCGTCCGCGGAGGTTGGAATGACGTAATTTGTCAGGTGATGATTCTCCATCAGTCCCTCCTTCAACACAACGTTCTCGCAGGTGGCCCAGCCGATGCCCTGGGCAATGCCGCCCTCCATCTGGCCATGGGCAAGCACGGGATTGATGATCGTGCCGACGTCCACGGTGGCGGTGAGCGTGTCGACCCTTGGCATGGCGGTTACTGGATCAACCGTGACCTCTGCGACGTTCACGCACCACGAGTACGCACCGTATGCGGAACCTTTGTACTTGTCATCGTCCCAGACGAGGCCGGGGCGCGGGACATACTCAACTTCCTCGTAGGCTTCTCCATGCTGGGCGTAATGCTGCCTGATGTCGGCCCCGGCAAGGCGTTGCTTCAGCTTGCCCGCCGCACGCTCAACGAGCTTTCCAACGACGCTGCAAGTCCGTGATGCAACGGTGGGGCCGCTGTTGGGGACGACCTTCGTTTCGGGACGTCGAAAGGAAACCTTGGAGATGTCGATACCAAGGGCCTCTGCGGCGATCTGTGGAAAAACCGTTTCCGTACCCTGGCCAATTTCCGTGGAGGACACGCGCACTTCCGCCCCGCCATCCTTCGTTGTGGCGATGCCGACGCGGGATGCGAGATAGACTTCCCCGCTGCCCGTGAAGCCCGTTCCGTGCATGAAGGTGGAAAGGCTGATGCCCTTGCCGCCGCCCCGCTTCCACCGGGCGCGCTTGGTCTTGTAATCGCTCAGTTCCAGCGCACGATCGAGCAATGCTTCCATGTTTGGGTCTTCGTCAACAACCTGTCCCGTTGGCATCGTGTCGCCGCGGTGAATGAAATTCCTCCGGCGCAGCTCGGCGGGGTCCATGCCGAGGTGGTTTGCCAGCGCGGTCATGTGTGCCTCGATGGCGAACAAGCTTTGTGGTGCACCGAACCCGCGGAACGCGCCGTAGGGGGGCGAGTTCGTGAAGAAGCATTGCGCGTGAAGCTTCGCCGCCGGCCACTTGTAGGGACCGAATGCGTGCACGATTCCGCGCGACAGCACGACGGGTGACAATGTGATGTACGCGCCGCCATCAATATGGAAGCTGAAGTCGATGGCGCGCAGGATGCCATCCTTCGTGCAGGCCGTGCGCACCTTCGAGATGGATGGGTGGCGTTTCGTGGAGGATGCCATGTCCTCCGCACGGTCATAGATCAAGCGAACGGTGCGGCCGGATTTCTTCGCGAGGAGGGCCGCATGGATCGCCAGAACGCTGGGAAAGTCTTCCTTCCCGCCGAATCCGCCGCCCGTTGTCATCTGCACGACGTTGATCTGGTCGTCCTGCAATTTGAATGCGTACTTCAGTGCCTTGTGGACGTAATACGGACATTGCATTGAGCCATGAACGGTCAGGCATTCGTCCTCCCAACATGCGATGAACCCATTCGTCTCGATGTAAACGTGCTCCTGCGCCCCGGTCTTGTATTCGCCCTCGAAGACGACTTCCGCCGCGGCAAATTCCTTCTTCCAATCACCCTCCTCGATGTCGTACTGCTTCAGGATCCTACCTTCACCGATGTTGAAGATGCCCGGCTCCCGCTCATACTCAACGGTGATTGAGCGTATCGCGGTTTCTACAAGGCCCGGGTCCTCATGCGCGATCAGGAGGATCGGCTCCTCCCTGTGCAGCACCACTCCGTCACACAGCACGGGTTGGTCGGACTCGATTTGCAGCACGCGATTGTAGGGTACGTCACGCGCATCAACGATGGTGAATTGATCCCAAGGGATGTTGGGAGCGAAGCTGATCTTCTTGATCCTTCCGCAGGCGATGGAACTGCGCAGCGTCTTCCCGTAGAGCGCGCCCGGTGTCTTGACGTCGTCAACATACCGGGCGCGACCTGTGACCTTGTCGATGCCCTCCTTGCGGAGGATCGATTTGCCGACAAACTTGAGATCTTTCCCAGTCGAAATGGACATAAGGGGCGCCAATATCTTCTCCTTAAACTCTCCACTCATTGGCATCGGGAGCATTCCGGTCAAACGGAAACTGGATTTGCCATTGCGATAGTTCCCACGCCTGCATAACTTCCCCGACTTCGACATCGCAATGACCACTTCAATCAAACAAGCAGATCGGGATGTGGCAGGGGGCCTGGCAGAAGAGGCCGTGGAGCGCTGCGTGGCGCTTGCGAACCATTCAGAAACGAGTATTGGCCTGACGCGCACCTATCTTTCGGAGCCGATGAAGTCTGTTCACAGGGATGTCGGCGCCTGGATGCGGGAAGCGGGCATGGAGGTACGCGTGGATGCGGTCGGCAATATCATCGGCCATTATTCCGCCGATCGACCCGATGCGAAAAAGGTGATGATCGGCTCCCACTTGGATACCGTTCACAATGCGGGAATGTATGACGGGATTCTTGGTGTCGTGATCGGCATTGAGGCCATCAAGAGCTTGAACGGAGCGCGATTGCCATTCGCTGTCGAGATCGTCGGGTTTTCCGAGGAGGAGGGCGTGCGCTTCAGTTCCCCGTTCCTTGGCAGCACCGCCATTGCGGGAACATTTGACGACTCGCTGCTCGCGCGCACCGACGCGCAGGGACGCACGCTTTCGCAGGCGATCGGCGATTTTGGACTGAACGTGGACGACATCGGGAAGTGCGTGTGCCCAGCGGGTGAATTACTGGCGTATTTGGAACCGCACATAGAACAAGGCCCGGTGTTGGAGACGGAGAATAATTCGCTGGGCATTGTGAGTGCGATTGCCGGCCAGACGCGCATGCTGGTGACCTTTTCTGGTGAGGCAGGCCACGCCGGAACGGTGCCGATGCGCACGCGAATCGATGCGCTGCCCGCAGCATGCGAGCTTGCGCTTTACGTGGAACGCTATGGCCGGTGCATCACGGACCTCTTCGCCACAGTGGGGCAAATGACCGTGGAGCCAAACGTCTCCAATGTGATACCGAATCTTGTCCGGCTTAGCATCGACATCCGACACCCCGACGATGAAACACGCCGGGTGGCCGTGACGCAGATACTGATGCATGCGAACTCCATCGCGGAACGACGGAAGGCGCGATTCGCCATCGAAAACCGCAGTGATCGCGGGGCCGTGGCGATGAACCAAGGTATCAGTGACGTCCTGAAGAAGGCGATGCAGGGCGAGGAGTTGCCCGCACCGGAACTCGTCAGTGGCGCAGGTCACGATGCCATGATCATGGCGCACATCGCGCCAACAGCCATGCTGTTCGTGCGCTGCAAGGGGGGGGTGAGCCACCATCCCGATGAGTCAGTGAGCATCCCCGATGTGGCCGATGCGATTCGCGTGACGGCAGGTTTTCTAAAAACATTTTCAACATCCACCAAAGGATAATCGCATGTCATTCACCGGCATCACACGCAGTTCCATGCAACCAGACCACGCGCTGATCGCACCAGACAGTCATGTGAGATCAACGCTGCCCGGCTGGACGAAAACGATGACCACGATCCTGATCAGTCCACAGATGGGAGCGCGCTTCACACAGTACTTTGCGCTGATGGAGAAGGGAGGCGCGTCGGGTGCCGCCCCGGAGGGGGTCTCGCGCTTCATCTACGTTTGCGAGGGCGCTGGCACGCTCACGATTGGAAAGAAGGCCGGTGCGCTCACTGCCGGTTCCTATGCGTTTCTCCCTCCCGACACGCAGCATGGCATCACGGCCACGAAGGAAATGAAGCTGCTTGTATTTGAGAAGCCTTACGATGAAGTGGACGGAGTGCCGCCGCCGACGGTGGTCATCGGCCATGAGAAGAGCGTGAAGGCCACGCCCTTCCTGGGCGACAAGGACGCCCTGCTGAAAATCCTCCTGCCCGAAATCCCGTCGTTTGACTTCGCGATCAACATTTTTCAATTTCAACCGGGTGGAACACTCCCCTTTGTTGAGGTGCATGTCATGGAGCACGGCATGTTGTTCCTTGAAGGACATGGCGTCTATCGCATGTCCGAAAAATGGTACGTCGTCGGAAAAGGAGACGTGATCTGGATGGCACCATATTGTGCGCAATGGTTCGTGGCCGCGGGCAAGACGCCGTCGCGCTACATCTACTACAAGGACATGCACCGAGATCCCACGGTGATGTTGTGACGTTGCGATGATCGAATCGATTCGCTGCAACATGGCGCGCCTTGGGGCGGAGTTGGAGAAACTGTCGTCGGTGACGGAAGCGACGCCGCCCGCCGTCACGAGGGTGGTCTTCTCCGATGCGGACCTTCGTGCGCGAAATTTCTTCAAGGACTTGTGCCGGAAGGCGAACCTGCGGGTCCGCGAGGACGGCATTGGAAACATCTTCGCAAGGTGGCAGGGGAGCGATCCCGGGGCCGCCGCTGTTGGCACGGGATCCCATACCGATGCGATACCAAACGCGGGGCTCTATGACGGAGTCGTGGGTGTTCTTGGCGGCCTTGAGGCGATACGCATCCTGCAGGAAAAGGGATTCGAGCCGCGTCGTTCCATTGAACTGCTGATGTTCGCAACGGAGGAGCCGACGCGCTTCGGCGTTGGTTGCCTCGGCAGTCGCGCGATTGCGGGTACTTACGATGAGGCAAAAATCCTGTCGCTTCGTGACGGCGATGGCAGGAACCCAAGTGAGGCGGCGCGGCGCATCGGCCTGAGCGGTGAAATGAACGCGCTCGTGTTATCGAGGGACTATTACGACGCCTTCGTTGAACTGCACATTGAGCAGGGCCCGGTTCTGGAAAGGATCGACTTGCCGATTGGAATCGTCACGGCAATCGCTGCGCCTGCCTCCATGCGCATCACGTTTGAGGGCGAGGGTGGCCATGCGGGAACGGTCTTGATGGCGGATCGCAGGGATGCGCTGCTGGCGGGCGCGGAACTGGCCCTGGCCGTGGACGAAATTGCCCGCGCCACGGGTTCGCCGGATACCGTTGGCACGACCGGAATGCTGGAGGTCTTTCCCGGTGCGATCAACAGCATCCCCAGCCGCTGCATGCTTGGCATCGACATCCGGGACACACAGCTCGCCACAAGGGACCTTGCTGTTGCCGGGACGAAGTTGACCGCCCGGGAAATTTCCGAACGCCGCGCGCTGCCGCTCACAATCGAGATGATCAACAGCGACCCACCCGCCACATGCGATCCACGCATTGTTGCCGCTGCGGAGCGCGCGTGCGAGGTGCTTGAACTCAAACCGCTGAGGATGGTGAGCCGTGCGTACCACGACTCCTTGTTCATGGCACGGCTGTTCCCAACCTGCATGATTTTCATTCCGTCACGCGGGGGAGTGAGCCACCGCCCGGACGAATACAGTTCGCCCGAACAGATCGCGCGCGGCGTGGAAGTGTTGGCCCTGACGCTGGCGCAGTTGGCGGAGTAATGGAAAGCCTCTTCCGCAGCACCTGCATCATCACGCCATCCGGTGTCGTGGATGGGGCGGTGCACGTTCGTGACGGCATGATCGTCGCCGTCCACGACACCTCGGAGATTGCGTGCGGGATTCCATCAGAGGACTTTGGTGGACTTGCGATCCTTCCGGGATTGGTTGATCCGCATGTCCATATCAACGACCCAGGGCGGAGCGATTGGGAAGGCTTTGAAACGGCAACACGCGCGGCGGCCGCAGGTGGCATCACGACACTGATCGACATGCCACTCAATTCGTCGCCGGTGACAACGACGTTGAGCGCCCTTCACGCGAAGCACGAGGCCGCGAAGGGAAAGCTGTCAGTCGATGTTGGTTTCCACGGCGGGCTGATTCCAGGAAATTCCGGCCAGATTCAGGCCCTCGCGGGCGCCGGCGTTTTCGGCATCAAGGCGTTCCTCGTGCATTCGGGAATTGATGAATTTCCCAACGCGACGATGGTGGATCTGCGTGAAGCGATGCCAATCCTTCAGCGGTTGAACCTGCCGCTTCTGGTTCATGCGGAATTGGATGAGGCGACATTGCCGTCGCGCGATGGTCGTACGGACCATGGGGCCTGGAGCGCATCCCGTCCACAGTCGATGGAAGTGCGCGCGATTGACATGCTGCTCCGGTTGCATGAGGAATTTCCCTGTCCACTGCACATTGTTCATCTCGCGGCAAGTGACGGTATCGCTCCATTGCGTGAGATGCGAACACGCTGGAAAAACATCACCGTCGAGACGTGTCCGCATTATCTTTTCTTCTCGGAGAGCATGGTCCCTCCGAACAACACGCTGTTCAAGTGCGCCCCACCGATTCGCGATGAGCAGAACAAGAAGCGCCTGTGGGAGGGGTTGGAGAAGGGCGATATTGACATGATCGCTTCCGATCATTCCCCGTGCCCTCCTGGGATGAAGGCGCTGGACACCGGGGATTTTTTTCGTGCATGGGGAGGAATTTCGTCGTTGCAATTTGGCCTGCCGATTCTCTGGTCCGCGTCAGTTGGCCTGGCGCTATCGGATGTCGCACGCTGGATGAGCAGCACGCCCGCGCGAGTTTTTGGGTTGGGGGATCGCGGTGCCATCGCTCCCGGCTACCGCGCGGATTTCGCTGTATTCGACCCGCGTGGGACGACTTTCGTGGAGCCTTCCATGATTCAGCATCGTCACAAGCTGACTCCCTATGCGGGCAGGAAACTGCAAGGGCGCGTTGTGCGGACGTACCTTCAAGGAACCCTGGTTTTTGACGACGGAAAGTTCCCAGGCCCTCTTTCAGGGCGCGCCATTTCAAGGAGCCAAAGTTGATTCATTATTGCTTCCGCAGGTGTCAGCCACCCAAATTTCATCCATGCCATCCGTACACGATATAAACACCATGATGCCGGATGATGCTCTTGCGGCATTCGAAAAATGCTGCGGCGCATGGAACTGGTATCATGCGATGATGCAGTCGAGACCGTTCTCCTCCGCAGAAAAGATCTTTGAAAAATCTGCGGCGATCTTTTCGGGCTTCAGCCGACAGGACTGGCTGGAGGCCTTTGCGCATCACCCAAAGATTGGTGATCTGGATTCGCTCCGCACGAAGTTCGCCGGCACAGGTGATTGGGCTGGCAAGGAGCAGTCCGGCATCCAGCGCGCCGACTTTGCCACTCTGGCGCAGTTCGCTGCGCTGAACAAGGAATATGAAGCGAAGTTCGGCTACATCTTCATCGTTTGTGCCACGGGCAAGACAGCCCATGAGATGCTGCAACTTCTGCTGAATCGCCTGCCGAATAATCCAGAGAAGGAGTTGCGCATTGCAGGCGGAGAGCAGGCAAAGATCACGGACATTCGCTTGGGGAAACTTCTGGTTCCATGAGCACACTCACAACCCACATCCTCGACACCAGCGAGGGAAGGCCCGCCGCTGGTGTCCATGTTGCCGTGGAGATGCAACGCAATGAGGGCGGATGGACGCCGATTGCGAACGGTATCACCAATCAGGATGGTCGCATTCCCGGTCTGGTACCCCAGGACCACCCACTCACTTCGGGGATCTATCGCCTCACCTTCCATGTCGCAGATTACTTCGCCTCACAGGGAAGGAAATCCTTCTATCCCATTGTGCAGATCATTTGCGACATTGATGGAGCGGGCGGGCACTACCATGTGCCGTTGCTGCTGAGCCCCTGGGGATATACGACGTACAGGGGTAGTTGAGTTGAAGGGTGGTCGGGAGTCGCGTGTACACCGCCTTCTCTTCCCTTGCCAGGGTTGCCATTCCGCGTGCACCCTCACCGCGCCCTACCGATGTGTCCCCGTAGCTCAGTTGGATAGAGCAACTGCCTTCTAAGCAGTAGGTCAGAGGTTCGAGTCCTCTCGGGGATGCCAGTTTTCACCTGTCTCTACCGGACGACATGTTCGTTTCCCAGGCACATTCATTCACACGGCAGACGCGGTTCGTCCTCAAGCTGGCGGCGATTGCGGGATACACGAACATTGTGACGCTGCTGACTTGCGGTGCAGTCACTTCCCATGTTTCGGGCACGGCCTCAACGCTGGGGCATGGTCTTGCGACGGCCCAATGGACCGAGGCCGCCTTCGCATTTGCGGTCGTCTTTGCCTTCTTCTCAGGAGCCTCCATGAGTGGGTTGATGGAGGAGTGGGCACGGAGGGCGAAGCGACGGGCGCAGTACGCCCTGCCGTTGACAGCCGAGGCTGCGCTACTCGTCGGGCTGGCGCTCGCAATGGAGATGCATGGCCAGAACCAGTTTGAAAAGGGAAGCCTGTTCACCTATGTTGCGTGTGTCGCATCTTTCGCGATGGGGCTTCAAAACGCGACCATCACGCGAATCTCCGGCGGCGTAATTCGCACGACACATGTGACGGGAGTGGTCACGGACTTGGGATTGGAACTCGCCCAGATCGTGACCAAAATCTGGGACCAGTGGAAGATGAATCCCCACGCTGCGTCAGACAAGACGCGCATGATGAACATCCACTCACCACGAAGATTCCTCCTTTTGGCCGCCATACTGGGCTCCTTCGCTGCGGGCGCAGCACTGGGGACTTTGGCGTATGCTCACATGCAATGGCACACAATGTGGCCGCCGGTGATTGTATTGATCGTGACCATTGCACAGGATCTGCGAAAGCCCTTCGTGCAGGCATGAAGGGATTGTCTCCCCTGAACATGCTTTCGGCTGCCTTGCGGCCCGGCACGGTGTTGGGTTGCATTCGGCTAATTGCCCCGTGTTCCGCGCTTCTCCGCTTGTCACTCCGCCCCGCCTGGACACCATACGCCCCATGCACCCTCTTCATGACCTGACACCGGGGAATAATCCACCGTTTGAAATCAACGTGTTGGTGGAAATTCCCAAAGGCTCGCGCAACAAGTACGAGTTGGACAAGAAAACCGGCATGTTCAAGTTGGATCGGACATTGTATTCGCCGATGATCTATCCGGGCGACTATGGGCTTGTTCCACAAACGCACTACGACGACGGCGATCCTCTTGACGTTCTAATCCTCGGCAATGAACCAACCTTCACGGGCTGCATCGTGGATGTTCGCCCCATTGGAATCTTCCGAATGTTGGACAAGGGCGACCACGACGACAAAATCCTGGCAGTGCCGGTGGGGAATCCCTACTTCAAGAGCTTCCATGATTTGATCGACGTGCCGCCGCACTTTCTGGATGAAGTGGGGCACTTCTTTCAAGTGTACAAGGATCTTGAAGGTCATCGCACACAACCGCTTGGCTGGGAGCCCGTGGATGTTGCGCGCAAGCAAATCGCCCATGCGATTCGTCTCTACCGCGAAAAGCAGCATAAGGAAAGTTTGCAGAAGCGTTAGGCTTTCAACAACGATCACTCGGCTTCTTTTCCATCCGGTTCAGATTTTTGTTCGTGCAGGAACCTCTTGGACAAGACACCATACGCGACCCCCGCAGCGATGAGCAGGATGCCGAGGCCGATGAAGGCGATGATCTTCGTCAGCGTTTCCGTCCCTGACAACTCGTAGAGCGCAACGCGACCGACGCTTAGGCCGAAGAGCGCGAGTGCGCCGTAGCGCATGGTGGCGTTGCGGAAGATGAACCCACCGACGAGGAGCGTGCTCGCGAGCAGGCCCCAGGAAACGGTGATATACTGGAGTGGCACCCATGCAATGCCTTCAAAGTCGTTCGGGAAGACCATTTCACCCGAAAGAACGAAGATCGCGAGCACGATGCCAACGGTGGTGCGGATGCTGGAGAGGAACCGCGACACATCACGATATTGCCCTGCCCATCCCAGGAGGCGCGACGTTCGGGCGAACAGTGGTGTCGTCAGCAGAATGAGGAGTGCCGTCAGAAGAGCGCAAAGCGACTGGACAAAAAGATTCGGCTGGTTGTGCGAGACCATCGTGTATGCACCGATGGCGATGACGCCCATCACGATGGTGTGAAGGGCCGCAAGTATCCCGGCTGATGAGGCACGGAGGCGCGCCGAAAGGAGCATGAATGCGATGCCAAAAGCACCAAGCCCCAGGATCGTCGGCTGGCCGAACCTGCTGTAGATGAGCAGGCCTGCGGTGATGCAAAGCATTCCCGCAGCCGCCCAAAGCGCCGAAAGGGTTTCGGGCGCCCCCTTCTTGACCTGTACATGCCACACCGTGAATGCGATTGCAGCGAGAAGAATCGACGCCATGGGATTATGGTAGGCATCGATGAACGAAGTGAACACCGCCACCAGGGCGAACGGCACGGCAATGAACAGGGAGAGGGAAATTCGCGTCGGCGGGGCAGCCTCATTGCGATCAACAAGGTGCGCGATGGACAGCTTTCCACGGCTCAGCCCGAATGCACCGGCGGCGACCAGCGCCATCCCCATGTAGACAAATGAGAGCATCCCCTCAAAGAGGAGATTTGCGTCACTTTGTATTGTGGTCAGGGCGAAGCAAACAAGGAGGGAGGTGGCCGCAAGAATCGCCCAGAAGAAGCCATAAAGAGTTTTCAGCTTCTGGTCACGGCGACCGATGGCATCCCAGGCGATGGAATGAAAGAACAACTGCACGGCAAGACCAATGACTTCCGTGAGGGGGTTCACGTTGTCGGCAACGAGAAGCGCCAGTGATGCAATCGTATAGATGGCCGCAGGAATCTGCCACATGCGTGTCCGCAGGAAGAGCGAGCCATAAAGAAAGAGGTTGGCGGCGACAAAGAAGACCCAACCGAGCGTGAATTCGTTGCCGCGGCCCATATACTGCTGGGCGATGAATCCGAAAAGCAGCGTGGCGATCATCGTCTGGCAGAAGCGCACGAAACGTTCTGGGATGATGAAGAGAAGGGAGGGCTTCTCCACTTCAGTGCCCATGAAACGGCGCCAGGGAAGCACAGCCACGAAGATCATCACAGGCGTGAGGAGGGCCGCCGCGACGTCAATGGTCGTGGCAAAGAGTCGATTGCTGAAGGAAACAAGTGAAAGAAACGCCGGAACAAAGGACGATATCGCCAGCCCGCGAAGTCGCTTGGTGCGACCGGCAGCGACGGCCAGCAGGAGTGTTTGGGCTGCAAGGATGGCGCTTTGCTCCAGCCCCTTCATCGCACTCATCACTCCCATCGTGACAAGGAGCGAAGCGAGAATGGTGTGGAACAACATCAGGCGCGTGCGACGGAACGCCGGAATGGCGAAGCGCAACATCTCCAGTGCCGCCAGCGGGAAGTACAGATACCAGGCATGGTCCTTCCAACTCGCATCCGTGAGGAGGAGGAGCACGGTGGACAAGGTCACGAGCGCGAGGCTGTTGATGATCGCGAAGGCGTGGGAATAGGGCGACTCCGCGAGTGGGGTCGTGGATGGAAGCGTGCCCTTTGCGCGCTCCTGTTCGTACAGGTTTTCGCGCGCGATCCACACCCGGCTCCAACGCCAGAAGGCGGCGGCAAAAATCACATGATAGGACAGGAGCGCGACAAAGTTTGGAAGGAATCCAGCCATCCCCTTCTCAATGCCTGCCAGCACCCAAAGGCCCGGCAGTGTGGCGTAGACCGCGACGACCACGAGCGACGTGAGTTGGACCCATTGGTTGCGCAACAGGAGCGCTGCGGCACTGAGCGAGATCACGCCGATTGCCCCCAGTGCGTAAATGGAATCGACGCCCTCCTTCGCACCGACCAGCACGGCGATGATCGCGAGCAGGAAGCCAAACATCGCGAGTCTCTCTGTCCTCCAACGCTCCGCGACGAATACGATCGCGGTGCCGAAGCCAACCATCAGCAGCGCGGGGATGACGAAGCTCTCATTGAAGAGCTTCATGCCATTGATGAAACCCGCTCCGAAGGACACAAAGTATCCAAGGGAAAGCGCAATGACCTGCAATGTGCGGCCGCCAAGCTGGTTCCGCTTCGCGAGCCAAATCCCCGTCAGCCCCAACACCATCGCAAGTGCATAGGACGAGGCGACTCGTCCGAGTGGACCCAGGAAGTTCTTGTTTACGTAGCTCGCCAGAAATGCGGCACCGATGAGGAGAAGGACGCCACCAATGCGAAGCAACCACTGGGTCCCGAAGTTTTCTTCGAGGCTCTTGCCGCCGGACTTGGCGGACGACGGTGGGGGAACAGCAGAAGGCGTTGCTGTCGCATCCATTTCTCCCTGGGTCAGAAACTCGATTTCCCCGGGAACCACCACCTCCGGCGGCTCCGCCACTGTCGGCGGCTGAAGATCCAGATGCTCCTTCACCTTCAGCAATGACTTCAGAACGTCGTCCGTGTGCTTTTCAGTCGGCACCGGGAACGCGGGAGCGCCGTCAGCGGGGATGGCGGCTGGTGCCTCTCGCAATGGGGGAAAGGCCATCGTGTCTGCGGCGACTTCGGCTTCGGACGCTTGTGCAGGAACCACAACGACCGGAGACGGCGCTGCTGCTTCCTGAATAGAAGGGACGGATGCACCATGCGGCTCGAATGTTGGTTGAAGTTTCTGGACGGCAATTTCGAGGGCCCTGATCCGCATTGCCTGACTGGCAAGGTGGAGGCGGATTTGTTCTGGTGAGAGACTCATGCCTTGGTGCTCCTATGGGTCATGCTATGGTTCAAGTACTGGGGAAGAGGGGGCGCAAGCAAGCAAAAATAAACAATCGTTTACAAAAAAAAGAAGGCGGAATGAAAGGCGCCGCACCGGGCTACGGTGCGGCGCCTTTCATTCCGAGGAACGGACACGATGATCAGAGGTTGTTCAGGGCGTGCTGCGCGGCGCCTATCATGGCTTCTGCATCATGCCGAATCACGGGCGTCACTGGATGGCCCGTGGCCTTCACCCCGTCCATGAAGCGCTTCTGATATTTTTCCACGTTAAGGAGGTTGCCGCCCCACAGTGCGAGCTTGACTTCCCCGCTGCGGCCCGTGAACAGGCGCTTGTAGACCGCCTTCACAATGTCCACCAACTCATCAGCCTGCTCTGCAAGAATGGCCGAGGCAATGGCGTCCCCCTTTTCGGCTTCCTCGTGAACAATGCGTGAGAGGGCTGCAATCTCTGTCTTGCCGTTGCCGCCCATGTAGACCCAGCCAACTAGATCTGGTGGTGCGTTCAACTTAAGCTCGGCTAGAATCCGATCTGTCAGTGATGTGGCGGCGGTGCGTTGGTCGAACGCGCGCATGATCGCCTTCAGCGCCGACAGTCCGATGACGTATCCGGAACCCTCGTCAGCCAGCAGGTGTCCCCACCCGCCTGCCCGAGTGGACTCCCCCTTTTCATGGTTGAAGGCATAACAGATCGATCCGGTTCCTGCGATGACCAGGATTCCATCAAGCTTTCCCAACACCGCCACCATTGCAACGACAGCGTCGTTGACGATGATGAGCTTCTTGGTGGCACCAATCTTTTCACGGATGATGCGTTCCAGAAAACCGCGATCCGCGGGGCGGTCCGCGCCGGCCATCCCCATGCAAATGCCATCCACGTTGTCGAGCGTTGCCTTTCCGTCATCCAGCAGCGTGTCGACCATTGAATGCAGGGCCTCGCGGACCTTTTGCTCAGGATTCGAATGGGGGTTTGTGCTGCCGACGGTGGTCCTCGCGAGGATGCGGCCACCTTCCTCCATCAACACGCCATTGGTCTTTGTTCCGCCACCATCCACGCCGATCACAAGCTTCTTACCGGAAAGCGCCACAGCTCAGGACTCCTAGTGGTGTCTATACATATAGACACACAAAAATGACTTCACTTCAGGAGAATGAGGGAAGGGTCTGGGGGAAAGGGGAAAGCGGGCCGTCAGTTGTCGCGCAGGGACTCGTCCGGTTCGCGATCAAGGTACATGCCGATGATCTTGATCGGCTTCCCGCTGTCATCGCACACAAAGCGCATCTGGAACCAATTCAGCCCCTCCACCGCGAAGGTGTCCAGGGAGACGGGGATGAGGCGATGCTCAGTCTTGTAGAAATGGTGGTAGTAGTGAAGTGACCCATTACGAAGCGAAATCTTCCGCTCCGTGAAATTCCCGACATATGAGCGGAGGCGGGCCTGCGAAACCTTGTAGGGCTTCTCTGCACGAGGCCCTCCCTTGCGTGAGGCGCTCACCTTGCCGTTCCGGGCACCAATGGCCTGCGCGGCGGCGTTCGGCTGATAGCCCACCCGCTTGATGGTGTTCATGATATCAAGCTTTGTCGCATCATTGATGCGTGGATCATTGTTGATTGCAAGCGACACTGTTGAGCGGCTGAAGCCCGTCATGCGTGCGATGTCACGAATCGTAAGATGTTGTTTTTCTTCGATTTGGGCCGCTTCCAATGTTGTACCATGAGAAGTGCCGGATTCCTTGGGAGGAGACATTTTGTTGAGAGCCGACATGGGATTTTTACCTATCTTGTAAGTTCAAAAAGGGGCAGGTGCCGTTACACCATTTCGCTGGAAAATTCGCTATTATGTTGCAGGCACGGGCAAATCCATCAGGACGGCGACGGCATCCGTCAATGACAGAATAGTGAATTTGGACCAATCCGAGCCTCATTTGAACAGTCGTTGCGTCTCTTTTCCCGCTTTCAAAAAATCCGTTTGCACACCTTTGCGCGATGAGTGGAGCTAAAAGTTCTTCACAACTTCCCCTTTGTCCTTGCTTTAAGAGGCACCGGCGCATCACGGATTAGCGAACAACGATCATGGAAGTTCATCCCACTCATCGAATCCGGCTGGAAGTCTTTGAGGGTCCATTGGACCTGCTGCTTCACCTTGTGAAGATCAGCGAGATGGACATTTACGATATCGAGATTTCCACGATCACAAAGCAGTACATGGATTATCTGGCCACGATGCGGGAACTCAATCTGGAGATTGCCGGCGATTACCTCGTGATGGCGGCAACCCTGCTCAACATCAAGAGCCGTTCACTGCTGCCACGAAACCCAGAGGAAGAGGAGCTCACGGCAGAGGAGGAAATCGACGAAATCATGAGCACGCAGGAACTCGTCCGGCGGCTCGTGGAGTTTCGCCGCTTCAAGGAGCTAACGCGCGACTTGCGTGCCCGGGAGGAAGAGAATAGCAGGATTTTCTATCGCGCCAACGTGATCCAGGTGATTCCCGGCGCAAATCGTGAATTGCCACGGCACGACATCCTGATGCTCTTTGATGCCTTTGCGACGGTGCTCAAGCGCGTGCGAACGATGGCAAATCACCATGTCGCCGCCGAGAGCTTCACGGTGGAGGAGAAGGTCGTGCAAATCCGCGAGCGCCTTCGCATGCAGAAGCAGGTCAATCTGGCCCGCGTCTTCGAGGCGTGCGTTTCCAAGGGGGAAGTGATCTGCTACTTCCTCGCCATTCTGGAACTTGCGCGGTTGCGAGAAATAACACTCGCCCAGGCGGACATCTTTGAGGATATCCTGATCGAACCTTGGGATGAAAAAGTGATCTACGTTGGCTGAAGATATCACCGACAAGAATAGAAGTACCGAAGCGAATGCGGCCGAGCAGGACGCAATCGATCCTGAACTGCCCGCTCCCCGCGGAAGTGAAGTTGAGTCCGTGCTGGAGGCGCTGCTTTTCGCCGCAACGCAGGCCTATACGGTTTCCAAGCTGGGCCTGCTCATGAATGGCGTGCCCGATGAGGAGGTGGCGGCCGCGCTGGAGAAAATCCGCGCGCGCTATGCGCAACCCACGTCGGGCCTCATGCTCATGGAAGTCGCGGGAGGCTGGCAGGTGGCAACGCGAACGGAAGTCGCAGACTGGATCCTTCGCCTGCACAAGCATCGTCGCCGCACCGCGCTTTCGCCTGCGCTGCTGGAGACGCTTTCGATTGTTGCCTACAAACAGCCGCTCACGCGCGCAGAAGTGGAGTCGATCCGTGGAGTGGACTGCGGCTCGGTGCTCCGTTCTCTTCAGGACGCCGGCCTTGTGGAGATCATGGGCCGCAAGGAGGTGCTTGGTCGTCCTCCGATCTATGGCACCACGGACGTTTTTCTCAAGACCTTTGGCCTCAAGGACTTGGAACAACTTCCTTCAATTGGTGAATTGAAGGGAATTGTGCCCAAGGCCGACGAGGCTCCGAAAGTGGAAGAAGCAGCCGTCGATTCCCTCGCACGCTGATACGTTCTGCTTGCCTTGAGGACGATGCTGCGCACAATCCGGCGCAGTCCGAGTTAAGACGCGGCAGGGTTGTGCTGGTGGAGGATCTTGTGACACATACCATTTTTTTCCTGCGCCGGCGTGCGTTTTTCGTGGCTCTTGTCGGCCTGCTTTCTGCGACGGGTGTGGCCTTTGCGCAGACGTTCACCGAGTCTGGCAGCGTGATCTTTAATTCCGCTGCGACGTACAATGCGTTCAGTGCGTCTGCGGCGGATATCGACAATGATGGTGACTTGGACCTCCTTTTCCAGGGAAGTTTGAGCAACACCCTGTCTCCGCATGCGCTTTGGCGGAATGAATTGGCAGAAACAGGCACGCTCACCTTCACGGACATTACGAGCACTTCGGGAGTTTTTGCGTCTGACACGGCCGGATGGAGCGCCGCGTGGGGCGACTACGACGGCGATGATGATGTCGACGTGTTCCTGGGTGAGGCAAATCCCGGTGCCGCCAGCGGCGACCTGTTTCTCAACAACGGCGACGAGACCTTTACAAACATCAGCAATTCGGCAGGCGTGGCCGATCCGGGATTTGCACAAAACGTTGCCTGGGCCGACGCCGACCGTGACGGCGACCTTGATCTTTTCATCATCATGGAGGGGCCCCAGCCTCACGAGCTTTACGTGCAGGACTTCGCGACGAAGACCTTCACTCAGTCCGGTTCGGCCGTCGGCCTTCAAGTGCCGTACGGCATCAAGGGATATGGGACCGCAGTCGGTGACGTTGATGGGGACGGGTATCCTGACCTGTACGTTTCAACCTGCAATGGACAAGGTGACGCGGGCAACATTCGCAACAACTTCTTCATGAACCGCACGGCCACGAACGGTTCACTTTTATTCGAGGACATGGCAGACAGCAATGGCACCCAGTTCATGCTCAACAGTTATGGGTGCGAGTTTGTTGACTTGGATGATGATGGTGACCTTGATCTGTACCTGACAGGGTCGGACGAAAACAATTCCAAGATTTGGCGCAACGACGGTGCGGGGGTCTGGACGGATATTGATACCGTCACAGGGCACTCCTTGCTGTCCGACACGGGGACGGACCTGAACGGGTCAAAGGCCGTGGACTATGACAACGACGGCGATCTGGATTTGTTCTTCCACAACAACCTGGGCGGCCTTGCGAGGAAGCTTTACCGCAACGATGGAAACTGGGAGTTCACGGATGTGACAGTTGCCGAGGGACTGCATGAGTCGGGCCGCGGCGCGTATGACAGCGTTTGGGCGGACTTCGATCGCGATGGCGACATGGACCTGGTGGCCCCGACGGGATCATCGACCCCGGAGCGCTTTTTTCGCAGCAACGCCAGCGGGAATGGCAATCACTGGCTTCATGTGCGGCTTCGGCAGGCGGGATCCAACTCCACCGCCATCGGCTCGCAGGTATATGTAACAACGGATCCGGGACTGCCGGGGGAGAAGACGCGCCGCCGCGAGGCCAACACCAACATTGGCACGTTCAACCAGAGCGACCTGCCCGTGCATTTCGGATTGGGCGGCAACGCATCGCCCGTCACCGTTCGCGTGAAATGGCCCGACGGCTCGTGGCAGACCGCATCGGCAATTGCCGTCGACCAGTACATCACGATCGTCAAAGGCCCGGTCGATTCCCCAACGCCAACACCGTCCCCATCACCCACTTTGTCGCCTACTTCCTCGCCTTCACCCAGCCCGTCGGAAACACCGTCACCGACCATTTCCCCGACCGCAAGCAGCACCCCATCGCCGACCAGTTCACCGTCACCGACAGATTCACCAACTCCGACTCCGGGAACTCCGACACCGACTCCGTCGTTCACTGCGACCCCATCTGTCACACCAAATCCCACCGATTCGCCGACACCTTCGGTGAGTCCGACAGGCACTGGCCCGCTCACGAGCGACCTTTGGATTATCCGGTAAGGAAGCAGCATCATGGCACTCGGTCAACTTCGCAGGACGCAGTTGGTTCGCGTTGTACTTCTTCTCCTCATGGCGGCGGGTGCTGTTGCGGCCGTTGCCACCAGTGGCTCCCCGCGCGGAAAGGCGCGGGGGGCGTCCTCGGGCCAGCCATTGCGCGCCTATACCACAAGCCTGTTCATGGGGCCACGCGCTTGCAACATTTGTCACGTTACTGACGGTACGGTGCTTGTCACGAGCGCCGGTGAAGACTTGTCGATGCCGACCAACTGGCGTTCAACGATGATGGCAAACTCCTTCAAGGACCCATATTTCCAGTCGATCATTGAGGAGGAGGTGAAACGGCGTCCCGCGCTGCAAGCCGAGATCGAGGATGAGTGCCTGCGTTGTCACGCACCGGCGGGGAGCACGCAGTATCGCTACGATGCGGCGCATGCGACCCCCCCGACGGATCCACATTATTCACTGGCGAAGGCACGCACGGAAATCGCGGCGTTGGATGGCGTGAGCTGCACTATGTGTCACCAGATTCAGCCGGATAACCTGGGACAGCATGAAAGCTTCTCAGGTGGTTACATCATCAAGGACACGCATGAAATTTTCGGACCGTACGACGATGTGGACCCGTTCTTCATGGAAAGCTCCGTTGGCTTCACGCCGAAATTTGGCGCGCACAAGCAGGATTCGGCGCTCTGCGCGACCTGCCATACATTGTTCACGCCAATCTTCAATGAGCAGAATGTGAAAGTCGGTGAGTTTCCCGAACAAACGCCCTATCAGGAGTGGAAGAACAGTATCTATTCCTCCGTGGGCGACCTGAAGAGTTGCCAGGATTGCCACATGCCGCGGGCAAAGGAGCCGATCATTATTTCCAATTTTCCGCAGGGCGATCCGCGTCTTCCGTTCTGGAAGCACTCATTCGTGGGGTCGAATGTCTTCATGCTTCAGATGCTCAGCAACAACATCGACGAATTGAGCCTGAGTGCGAGCACGGAAAATTTCTCCGCAACAATCCTGGAGACGCGCAAGATGCTGCGCGAGCAGACGGCAACCCTCGAAATCGTCAGCATGAAGGTTGTGGGTCCGAACCTTCGCGTGCAGGTGAAGGTCACGAACCTTGCGGGGCACAAGTTACCGACCGGCTATCCGCGTCGTCGCGCGTGGATTCACTTCGTGGCACGGGATCGCACGAATGGCAACGCGTTCTTCGAATCCGGGAACTTTGACGCCGCATACGAGATTGAGGGTTTGGACGAGCCGTTTGAACCGCATCATGACGTCATCACATCGGAAACACAGGCGCAGATTTACGAGTCGATCATCGGCGACAGCGCGGGCGAGGTGGCGAACCATCTCCTGTCGGCAACTCATTACCTGAAGGACAACCGCCTCCCGCCAAAGGGCTTCAAGACAACGGGGCCCGACATCGAGCACACAGGAATCTATGGCGAGGCGGCAAGTGACCCGAACTTCAACATTGGGCCGGACGGCCAGGGATCGGGCACGGACCTCGTCACCTACGAGTTTCCGCTGGCAGTCGCCCAGGAAAATGTCCAACTGGATGTTGAGATGTTGTTTCAGACGATTCCTCCGAAGCATGTCAATTTCCTGCGCGGGGACCCCACGGCGGCGACACAGGCCTTCCTGGACATGTACGATGCGATGGAGAACGAGCCGGTGCTGATCGCTCGGGACACAAAGTTTCAAGTTCCACCTGCTGACTTGTGGACGGTATTCTGACTCATTCTTGAATATTGTGCTCGCGGATTCGTAGTGAAACCGCTGCACTCAATTCACTTTCCTTCACGAGGTGGACCGCCGTGGGCTTGATGGACTTTCTCAAGAATGAACTGATCGACATCATCGAATGGAACGAGGCGTCCGGCAGCGACGTCATGGCGTGGCGCTATCCGCGTGGCGACAATGAAATCAAGCATGGCGCCAAGCTGGTCGTTCGCGAAGGCCAGATGGCAATCTTCGTCAATGAAGGCCAGTTGGCGGACGTCTTCCGCCCCGGGACACACACGCTGGAGACGAAAAACCTTCCCATCCTGGGAAAACTGAAGGGCTGGAAGTATGGCTTCGAGTCCCCCTTCAAGGCGGAGGTGTACTTCGTCGCCACGCGCCGCTTCGTCGATCAAAAGTGGGGGACGCAGAACCCCTTCATGATCCGTGACAAGGAATTTGGAGCCCTGCGAATCCGTTCCTTTGGATCCTACGCAATCCAGGTGATCGACGGCGAAAAGTTCCTGCGCGAATTACTCTCCACGAACCCGCAATTCACCACGGTCGATATCACGGGGCAGTTGAGGAATCTGATCGTGACTCGCACCTGCGATGCACTGGCAAGCTCCGGCATTCCCGCCATCGACATGGCGGGAAATCTTGACGAGCTTGGCGAGTTCGTCCGTCAACGCATTGCGCCGGACTTCGCCGCGATGGGGTTGGGCGTTCCGATCCTGCTGATTGAAAACATCTCGCTGCCACCGAATGTTGAGGAGATCCTCGACAAGCGCACGTCGATGGGAATCCTTGGCAACCTTGACGCCTACATGAAGTTTCAGGCCGCGGAGGCGCTTGGCGATGCGGCGAAAAATCCGGCGGGCCTTGCCGGCCTTGGCGCCAGCCTCGCCGCCGGCCTTGCGATGGGAAATCACATGACGAATGCGATGACGCCCGGGGGCGCGGGGAGCAATGTGCCTCCGCCACTGAACAAGCCGGCAAGTGCCGCCGCGTGGTATGCCGCGATTGGGGGACAGCAGGCTGGTCCGTTCAATGATGATGTCCTGCGCGAAAAAATCTCGGCAGGTGAGGTCACTCGTGAGACACCGGTCTGGAGACAGGGAATGGCCGGATGGGAATCGGCGGACAAGGTGGCCGAGTTGATTTCCTTTTTCGCTGCTCCACCACCATTGCCGAAGTAACAACGCACCAAGGTGCCTGCCACGAGTGCCAGGAGTATCCGCTCAGTGCCGACTTCGGCGAACAATCCAGCACCAGTGATCCCCGTCGACCGACTATTCCCGTGTGAACAGTGCGGAGCCGGAATGGTCTACGCCCCCGGAACGACGACGCTCGTGTGCCAGCATTGCGGCTTTGTGAAGCAAATCCCGCAATCGGCAGAGGAAATTCAGGAGCAGCCCTTCGAGAAGTTTGTGTGCGAAGGGGATGTGGCGGAGCGGGTTCTGCGGGGCATCGAGGGCGAGCGCCGCTGCACGGGCTGCGGCGCTGTCGTCATGATGAACAGCTCAACGGTGACGGACGAATGCCCCTTCTGCGGCACCCATCTGGTCAATCCCATCACCACTCCCCGGCCGATCATTGAGCCAAAGGCGGTGCTTCCCTTTGGCATCACAGACATGCAGGCCCGCGCGCAGTTCAAGGCCTGGGTGAAGTCCCGCTGGTTTGCTCCAAACAAGTTCAAGTACGCCGCGGAACTTGGGCGCATCGCCGGGTTGTATGTTCCCTTCTGGACGTATGACGCGATGACATGGAGTTTTTACACCGGCCAGCGCGGCGAGCACTACTACGTGACGGTGGGTTCGGGAAAGAACCGCCGCCAGGAACGACGAACAAGTTGGACACCTGTTTCCGGCAATGTGAACCACTTCTTCAATGATGTCTTGGTGTGCGCCTCGCGCAGCGTCCCCAGCGAGTTGGTGCGCCAACTGGAGCCGTGGGGCTTGAATGCTCTACAACCGTTTCGCGAGGACTACCTGAGCGGCTTCCGCACGGAACGCTATCAGGTTGGCCTCGCCGACGGATACGCAACTGCGCGCACGATCATGGATTCGGAGATAGAGGAACTGGTGCGGCGGCACATCGGAGGCGATGAACAGCGCATCACGGAGATCCGCACGCAGGTGGACGGTGTGACGTTCAAGCATGTGCTGATGCCACTGTGGATGTCGGCTTATCGCCTGCGTGAGAAGACCTATCGCGTGGTCATCAATGCGCGCACAGGCGAAGTGTCCGGTGAACGTCCATGGAGTTATGTGAAGATCACGCTTGCCGTGATTGCCGCGCTCGCGGTGGTGATTCCAATCGTCTACGCCATCGTCACCCGAAAATAAGGAAAGCGCGGACGGGTGTCCGCGCCTTCGAAAATATGGCCTCGTTCAACTCAGGAGAAGCCGAGCTTCTTTCGGTGTTCCGAAAGTGCTTCGACCAGCTTGCCCGCCCCAAAGCGCACCGGGTCGGTGGCAGGAATGCCACAGAGTTTTTCCGCTTCCGCAATCGCCGCGCGCGCCTCATCCTCGCTTGTGCCACTGGTATTCAGGCACACGCCAAGGAACTCGGGTTTCCGGAAGGGACTTGCCAGCCGGATATACGGATCCATGACCTCCGGCAACGGTGGAATCGGCACGTCCTTGATCTTGGAAACTTCCTTGCGCGTCGTCTGATGGCAGAGGATCAGGCTGTGGGGGATTGAGCCGTGCAGCAGCGCCAGCGTGACGGAACTGAATCCTGGATGAAGTAGCGAACCTTGGCCCTCCACGAGGATCAGGTCCGCGCCGTCCACGGACAGCACGTCCCGCTCCACCATGCCCGCCATGAAGTCTCCCGGAATGGCATCGATGGGCGATCCCCAGCCGGCGATCGCTATCCCGCACTGCCCCGTTGCAACGAACTCCGTCTTGATGCCGCGCCTTTTCGCTTCCCGATCAATTTCCAGGGCGACGGTCATCTTGCCGATGGCGCAATCGCTGCCAACCATGAGTGAGATGTAGCTCTTCGCCCAACGGCACAATCCGCCACCGACGGGCATGTGCTTCGGAGGCTTGCGAATGTCCCAAAGTTTGACGCCGTGCTTGTCCGCAGCACGCACAAGTTCCGCGTCCTCGGTCAGGAAGTCATGAAGACCTGCATACACGTCGAGGCCGAGTGAAATCGCCTCCAGGCAAAGTGTCTTCATCGGCTCTGGAAGTCGGCCCCCTGTGGGCGTAATGCCGATCAGGAGGGCATTGGGGCGGAACTTCATCGCGTCTGCGAGGGATGCAACCACGGGGACGTCGCCACCGCAGCCGACGACTTCCTGCGCTGTCTTGCCCGTGTACTGGGAATCAATGACGGCAACGGATTCATGGTAACCGTACCGCAGGACACCTGTCGTCATCTTGGAGTTTCGCAGCGAGAAGTTCCCCTCTGCGAGATGGACGATGCGCTTGGGATGAATGGCATTCTTGTTGATCAACGGATTCGCCTCCGGCGAATGAATTTGGGAATTGGTCTCAGCAGAACTTCAGGTTCAGAAATCAATCAGTGGCAATCCAACGCCGGGGCCGTTGCCGAGTGGCAATTCGGCGCTGAATTCGCGCAGGCTTCCGGGTGGAAAAGGGTCATTTGCCGTGAGCATGTGTCCATCCACGTCCATGGCATCAACCGCGCCGGCCAGATGCGAGGCCGCACCCAGGGCGAGTCGCGTTTCCACCATGCAACCGACCATGACCTTCCACCCCTCCTTCCTCGCGTACTTCAGGATGCGCAGCGCTTCACAAAGTCCGCCTGTCTTCATGAGCTTGATGTTGATGCCGGCAACGCACCCACGCACCGCATCGAGCGATGCAAGGTCCTGGACATCCTCATCAACGACGATGGGAAGTGGCATGGTCTCATGAAGCTTCTTCGTTTCCACGATGTTGCCAATCGCCAGCGGCTGCTCAATGAACTCCACACCGATGTCGGCCAGTTCCGGAATGATCTTCTTCGCGATGTCATAGGTCCACCCTGCGTTGGCATCCACGCGAAGCACGGCGTTTGGCGCGACGGCACGAATGCGTCGCATGATGTCGATGTCCAGTTCGTGGGTTCGCCCCAGCTTGATTTTCAGCAGCGGGAGATGGGCAACCTCGCGCGCGCGTTCCTCCATGATGTTGTTGTCAGCAAGGCTTACCGTGTAGGTGGACTTGATGCTTGGCTTGGGAAGGTTCACCAGTTCGTAAAGCTGCTTCTTCTCGCGGCGGCCCCATGCATCCCACAGCGCAATGTTGAACGCACACAGCGCCGCCGAATGCTGCGGGTACTTCGCGCGCGCACGCTTTTCGTGGAAAGGAATGTCACTGATGTTGTCTTCTGTCACATCCCTGGCCAGGTCCTCCAGCACTGTCACGATGTCTTCCGCCTTTTGCTTCTTGTAGCGGACGGGGGAGCCTTCGCCCTGGCCATGATTTCCCAGGCGAAACAGCACCGTTGGGATTTCCGTCACCGTGTCGCGCGAGATGCCGAAGGGATAGCGCAACTTCAGCATATAGATTTTTTGGATTGATTGCATGGCGTTCAGGCTCCTTGCGTGCGCGAATCGGACGCTGCGCATTGATGGAAAGGCGGCCTGCGTGCGCAAGGACGATTGGGGCTAGCGAACGATGCGAGTCTCCTGCCTTCCGCGTGGCATGCTGCGGCCGCGCCAACGAATTTCCCGCTTGATCTCTGAAAAGTAGGCTGATCGCAGCATTGTATAGGAAGCCAGCAGCGCGCCCGCGGGATATGCCAGTACAACAAGCCAGCGCTTTATGGACAGCGCGTGACGCATTCGGTGGGCGAGCCGTGATCCTGTCCCCAAGTAGAGAAGCAACGCCGGAATCCAGAGGTACCACGCATCGGGTTTTGTTGCGAGGACCAGCATCGCAACCAGTATGGGTATCACATGGGCGGCAGGAAAGAAGATCGTCGACGCAATTGCTCCCACGAGGCCCTTTCCGACCGCCTGATGCATGTTCTTCTCGAATCCATTCACGATGCTTTTCAGATCGCGATACCAGCGCAGGTGAATCGCTCGCGGATCGCGCACCACAAGGATGCGCCCGCGTTGCTGCTTGGTCTTCAGCCCCATCGCCATGTCATCAATGACTTCGTTCCGGATCGCGGCGTGCCCGCCCCAGCGTTCGTACATGTCCCTGCGAATCAGGCAAAACGCTCCGATTCCGACGAAATCCTTCGTGTCAGGATCGGCGATGCGCCTTGGATCGAGCATGATGTAACCAAGGTGGCTCAGCATGGGAAGCATCGCGTTCTCCCAGAATCCCACGCAGTCGACACGTGGAAACAGGGCCAACAAGTCACCATGTTCCCGGACAATGTGCGACACTGTGCGGCGAATCGTCGTCGGGGCAAAGATGACATCCGCATCTGTGAAAAGGTAGTACTCTGTTTTGACAGCGGCGGCCTTCACACCGCAGTGCAATGCGTGGCACTTCCCCATCCAACCCATGGGAGGCTCCGGCGCGGTGACGACTGTCAGGCGCGGGTCGGAAAACTGGGCGAGGATTTCTCTGGTGCGGTCCGTTGAACGATCGTTGATCACAACAATGTGCAGTTGCCGATGGTCTTGCGCGAGAAGGCTTTTCAGCGCAGCACCGATGGCATGCTCCTCATTGCGTGCAGGGACAAAGACTGTGACGCTCGCGGGATTTGAGGACGACTTGTGAAGGGGCAGGAGGACTGGTGTCTGGGCCTTGCGCCTGTTGAAAAGTTTCTCCCATCGCACAAACCACAGGAAAGCATGAAATCCAAGGATGACAAGCGCCGTGGTTTCCATGCAAAAATGGATCAGGTAATTTCGATGGGAACGGCAAACTGTGCGCTGACGACGTTGGCATTGAACTTCTCGCGCAGTTTCTCCTGCAGGGTCTGGCGCGGGAAATCCTCACCATGCGTCAAGTAGACCTTCGGCTTGTTTGAAGAAAGCGCGCCATACCACTCGATCAACTGCGTCTGGCCTGCATGGGCGCTGAATCCACCCAACGAACGGATCTTTGCCTTCACAGCGATCTTCTCGCCGAAGATGCGAACCTCGCTTGCTCCATCGACAAGCAACCTCCCCAGCGTTCCGTGGCCCTGATAGCCAACGATCACGACCCAGGTCTCCGGCCTCCACAGATTCCATTTCAGATGGTGAAGAATGCGCCCGGCATTTGCCATGCCTGACCCCGCCAGAATCATCATTGGACCATTCAACTCGTTGAGTGCACGTGAATCATCCGGAGTCGGCGTTGGTGTCACGGTCTTCAGATCCTCGCGCAGGGGGTGATCATGGCGAAGCATCTGGAGCTCCTCGTCAAAGAGTTCGGGATGATTCTGGTAAATGCGCGTGGCTTCAATTGCCATGGGGCTGTCCAGAAAGATCGGAAACGGTGGCACGTGGCCGTTACGGAACATTAGTGCGAGGTAGTAAAGAAGTGCCTGGGCACGCCCGATCGCAAACGTCGGCACAAGGATCTTGCCGCGCTGTGCAACAGCAGCCTTGATGATCTCCTCGAACTCGTGGACGGTTTCGGGAATTCCCCGGTGATCACGATCCCCGTAGGTGCTCTCCAGGATGACATAATCAGCCTTCGTGAAAGGTTCTGGGTCCTTCAGGATTGCGGAACCGCGCTGACCGATGTCGCCGGAGAAAATCACGACGCGTCGAACGTCATTTTCCTCCAGCGTGACTTCGATGCTGGCAGAGCCGAGCATGTGCCCCGCCTCGCGCCAGCGTGCGCTGATACCGGGCGCGATGGCCGTCGGGACTTCGTAGTCAACGGGCTTGAAAAGTGCAACCACATGATCGACATCGTCGAAGGTATAGAGTGGTTCCAGCGGCATTTCCCCCCGCCGTTCGCGCTTGCGGTTTTCGTGAAGTGTGTCAGTGAGGCGAATCTTCGCGGAATCGCGAAGGATGACGCCTGCAATGTCCAATGTTGCCGGCGTGCCAAGGATTGGCCCGGCGAAACCCGCCTTTATCAGCAACGGCACGCGCCCCGTGTGATCCAAATGCGCGTGGGTGAGCATTACGGCATTGAGTTCATCGACGCGGATTTGCGGCGGAACGATGTTCTTTTCGTCCTGGCGGCTGTTGCCCTGAAAAAAGCCGAAGTCGAGTAACACTTTGCTTCCGGCGGCCTCAATCAGATAGGCCGAGCCTGTGACCTCGCCCGCCGCGCCGAAGGGTGTTACTCTCATGTTTCAATTCCTTCGATGGAAAAGTTGAGTGAATCCCGCGCCACAATCGTGACCCATATTTCGCGGCGACCCAATTTCGTGCGGCAAGATGAATTGCACGCGCGCATGACCGCAATGCAGACAATTTCTGGAAAATTCCAAAATCGCTTGCGCACCCGCGAAGGGGAGGCGGGAAACTTGGCCTGTTTGCAACGAAACCCTCCACTTTCATTTTGTGCGATAGCAAGGAATGCTTTTTGATGCATAAGATCGTTCTGCTCCGGCACGGCCAGAGCGCATGGAATCTTGAGAATCGCTTCACCGGATGGACGGATGTTGATTTGACAGACCAGGGGCGCGGCGAGGCGCGCATGGCCGGCAGGGTCCTGAAGGAGAAGAATTTTGAATTTGATCTCGTCTACACATCCGTGCTGACGCGCGCCATCCGCACCATGCAGATCGCGATGAGCGAATTGGAGCAGTTGTGGGTTCCCGTCATTCGTGACTGGCGGCTGAATGAGCGGCACTACGGCGCGTTGCAGGGGCTGAACAAGGCGGAGATCGCAGCGAAGCACGGCGATGAACAGGTGAAGATCTGGCGCCGTTCCTATAGCGTGCCACCGCCACCACTGACATCCAATGACGAGCGCCATCCCTCGCGTGATCGTCGTTACGCGAGCGTGGCGAAGGACGAGTTGCCGTTGACCGAAAGCCTGAAGGACACAGTGGCGCGCTTCGTTCCCTATTGGGAGTCCACAATCGCGCCGCAGGTGCGCGGCGGCAGGCGTGTCATCATCGTGGCACACGGCAACAGCCTGCGCGCCCTGGTGAAGCACCTCGACAACATGAGCGAGGAGGAGATCCTGGAACTGAACATTCCCACCGGCATCCCTCTGGTGTATGAGTTGGATGCCAACCTCAAGCCACTGCAACACTACTATTTGGGTGATCCGGACGAAATTGCGAAGGCGGCCGCGGCAGTGGCTGCCCAAGGGAAGGCAAAAAGTTGAGCGCATCCAATTACGCATCGGCCATTAGCTACAAGGATTCGGGAGTCGACATCGACGAAGGCGACCGCTTTGTCGCCGACCTGAAGAAGATCAATCCCTCGATTGGCGGGTTCGGTGGCTACCTCTCGCTTCCCGCGGGAGTGAAAAGGCCGAAGCTGGTGCTTTCGACTGATGGAGTCGGAAGCAAGATCCTCGTGGCGCAGGAACTCAAGATACTCGACACGATCGGCATCGATCTTGTCGCGATGGTGGTGAACGACATCATCACCTCCGGCGCACGACCGATGGCCTTCCTTGACTACTATGCAACGAACAAGCTGACGCGTCAGGAATCGAGCGAGATCATTCGCGGCATCGTGGCCGGCTGCAAGCAGGCGAACTGCCAATTGGTGGGCGGCGAGACGGCGGAAATGCCGGGCGTGTATCCACGCGGTGGCTTCGACCTCGCGGGATTCGGTGTCGGTATCGTGGAAGGGTCGCAGGTCATTGATGGCCGCAGGATCAAGCCCGGCGATGCGATCATTGGCATCGCCAGCAGCGGCGTTCACAGCAACGGATTCTCCCTCGCGCGAAAGGCGCTGCTGGAGGGAAAGAAGGGCGCAAAGGGCGCGAAGCGAAAGGCCGTGCTGGAGCAATTGCTCAAGCCCACGGCAATCTATGTGGCACCAATCCTCAAGCTCATTGCGAAGATCAGGGTGAAGGGCATTGCGCACATTACCGGCGGCGGGCTTGGCGGAAACCTCGTGCGGGTTCTTCCGAAGTCAGCGCAGGCGATATTGTATCCGACGCGCTGGGAGCAGCAGGAAATCTTCCAGTTGATCGCAAGGAACGGCCCTGTCAGTGAGAAGGAAATGTACAATGTTTTCAACATGGGGATCGGGATGTGCGTCATCGTCGATCGGAAGGATGCAAAGGAGACGATCAAGTTCCTGCGTCGTTCCATGACTCATGCAGAGGAAATCGGGATGATCAGGAAGGGCAAAACAGGCGTCACGATTGATGGAGTGATGCATGTCTCTGCTTGAGCGCTGGGGCACAGGGAGGCTCTTTCCCGTTATCCTGTTGCTGCTGCTTGCAGGTTGCTCCACCGCACAGAAGAAGGTCGACGCGGGCGATGATGGAATCCTGAGGGTCGTCACCTACAACATCAGGGGAGGGATGGGAACAGGTGACAAGTCCCAACCGCCCGTCAGCGCACAGGACAACCTGCCGAAGATTGCGGATTTCCTCCGTGTGGAAAATGCGGATATTGTGCTTCTTCAGGAAGTCGACGTGAATGTGAAGCGCTCCGGCAGCATCGACGAAGTTGCAGCCCTTGCAAAGGAGCTGAAGTTTTCCGGATACTTTGCACCGGCAATTGACTTGCAGGGAGGCCACTTTGGTGTCGCGATGCTTTCGCGATGGCCAATCACCGACTCCCGCCATGAGATGCTTTTCAAGCCGGATTACTCGAATCACACGCCAAAATATCCCGACTACTATGAAGAGCAGCGTGTGTTGCTGGTGGCGCACGTCGAGTCGCCGATGGGACCCGTTGCCGTGCTCTGCACGCATCTTGGCCTGACGAGCGATCAGCGCGAGAAACAACTCCAGCGCATCGCCGAAGTTGCGCGTGAGGAGGCAAAGTCGCGCCCGGTGATTTTC
Source organism: Candidatus Sumerlaeota bacterium (assembly GCA_020848155.1). Classification (GTDB taxonomy): domain Bacteria; phylum Sumerlaeota; class Sumerlaeia; order SLMS01; family SLMS01; genus JADZDZ01. Next base: position 52,899 of record JADLAR010000020.1, on the reverse strand, counting down.
GGTGGTGACTTGAACGCACGCCCGGAGGAGCTGGAACTGCGCTTGCTGGATGGTGTGTTGCATGACACCGGAGCGGTGACGAAACGACTGAACACGTTTCCGTGGGATGTCCCCAATCGCTGCATCGATTATGTCTATACTTCGGAGCACTTCGTTCCGTCACGACTGTCCGTGCCGGATGTGCTTCTGAGCGATCATCGTCCAGTCGTCGTCGAGTTACTCGGAAAAAATCTTCCTCGGAATTGAATGGCGGCGGATTCATCATCCGCCGCCATTCGCGATTAGTTCAACTTCCATGCGCTGGGATGGAATGGCGTGGCACTGGGCGTGGGAGTTGGTGTCGCAGTGGCCACGGTTGGCGTGAGAGACGGGGAATTCGTCGGCGACGGCGTCGCAGGTGAAGGGGTTGGAGAATTGGTGGGGGAGGGCGTTGGTGATGCCGTGGGCGTGGCCGGCGACGGGCTGGGGGAAGCCGATGGGGATGGGGAGGGAGAGGGACTGGGAGTCGGTGTCGGGACCACGTTGCTATACCCTGGCGTCACATTGTCCAAAGTAACAATCGGACCAACTCCATCGGGATACAGCCCTTGTGTCACATTGGCGGTCTGTGCGCCGAAAGTGAAAGTGTGAATGGGTTGGTTGTCATTCTGGTCGTTGTCGAACAAGCCAATCGCTTCGCCACCCGTGCTGAGCTTGAACATCGCATGAAGGCGACCATCAAGTGGTTCCGAGTCACACCAGATCAGCAGAAAGCCACCGGCGGGAATGGTCGTTCCGTCGGGGAACATCCACTTTGTCGGGCTTGCAAGATCGTCAGTCAGGTACAGGCCGCCCAGGTCAACTTCCGTCGCCTCGGCGTTGTAGATTTCGATCCAGTCTTCACTGTCACCAACTTCATCTACGATGGTTCCCGAATTGTTCTGCGCCATGAATTCGTTCACGAACAAGGCTGGCGGCGTTCGCGGACCGATGTCATCACACGGCGGCGTGACGTTCACATTGGCCGTTCCGGGCGATGCTGTGCAGGATGTCGTCAGGGTTGATGATCCGTCGGGGAAGCGCCCGAACGATTGATCCGTGCTGAGCGCGGGATAGGTGAGATAGTCAACAAGCACCCTGCCATCCGAAGGGTTCATGAACAGGCCGAGTGTTTGGCCGCCAAGTCCAAGCACGTACGTCGCATGCACTCCGGTTTCTGTCGGCTCATTGTCCGCCCAGATCACGAGGTAGCCCTTGGACGCGATCGTTGTCCCATTGGGAATTTGCCACCGAAGCGGATCGGCCACATCGTCACTCAGGTACCACCCGCTAAGATCGACAGCGCTCTCTTCATCGTTGTACAGTTCGATGAAGTCCTCATGGTCGCCATCGGGATCAGTTGGTCCGGCAGCGTTGCCAGCGACCACCTCGTTGATCCTGACCTTCAACGAGGGCGTTGTGGGAGACACAAAGTTGGATATCTGCGTGTTCAAGGAACTTGCGCGGGCATTCATGAATGGCTTGATGCCCATTGTGTGATCTGACCCACCAGCATAGTTGGCTGGTTCATCCACGCCCGTTGTGAAGTAGGGACTGTGCTGGCCACTGCTCGGCTGATCGCCTACAACCCCGCCGTCCTCGATCGTGCCGTCGAAGTAGGGAAGAAGCTGTGCGTGCCACGCATCCAGCTTGGCCTGGTTGGCGCTGTTGCCCAGCAACGCGGCCGCCTGCAGCAGATAGCGTCGATACTGGCGCCGCCAGGGGGAATGCTGGAAGAGTGCCTCAACCATTGGCGACGGAATGGTGCCGAAACCGTTGTTCCCCCAATTCTCAAAGGAACGTGTTGACCAATCCGTGCTGAAGTAGTCGATGCCAAACGTGTTGTCGTAATCATAGGGGATGATCTCGAAGCGGTTCGTCTTGGTGTTGTGATACAGGAAGTAGTTGTTCGAGCCGTTCCAATAATCATCCCAACTTCCCGTGGCGACATCCACGGCAATGTAGCGCAGCCAGTTGTCGACGTTGAGGTAGCTTTCGAACTGATCGAATCGCTGTGCCCCATCCAGGTCATTGATTGCACGGATCAAGTCACGCAGGTCTGTGTAGTCCGAGTCCGGATCGTTGTTTGTTTCCTCGTAGACGCCACCGCCTCCGAGATTCTTGTAATCCTCGCCGACAACCTTGATCAAGTCTGCATGCGTGCCATTATTGCGGCACTTGAAAAGGTTGCCGTCCTTGTTGTTGAACCACACGTCGGCGAATTCCTCATCAACGTGTTCAGTATGAATCTGGATGCTCCAGAAAGCATCGTTGATGTATAGCGCAACGAAATGCGTGCGGGGAGACGGCAGGCCCATCTGCCGAAGGATTTCATGCGCCATGCGGCGACGCAGGAAAGTCGCGTCGTTGTGGTCTCCGTTCAAGTCGACCGATTCAAGGCCATGAAACGAGCGGCCGGCAACAAAGTCATTGAAATCGATCTTCCAGGATTTCCGGGTCGCCGGCCTCGTGAAAACTCCGCCCCGCGCACGAAAGCCAACATCCGTGTGCGTTTCGTCGATCACGGAATTTCGCCAGCGCACGGTCGCGTGCTTTTCCTCGTCGCTCTCCGGATCATCCAGAATCGCCTGAAAATCTTCCGGTGCGATCGTGATGTCCACCCGTGTCACTTCACCATCCAGAAAGACATTCGCACTCGCGTCATCGTATTCGGAACTGGTCGGCGGGGGAGTATAGGCTCCGGCGACATTGAGACAGAGGACGGCGGCCACACAGGCGAAACGTGCTGGAGACTTCATGAAGACATATCCTTCAGGACAACGTATTGGATGAAGAGGTTGGGCCTTGCTGTGCAGCCTTCCCCTCGCCCCGCAAAAGGGACACAGTCCCACTGCGGCTGTCAAACACTGATCGAACCGATCCAAGCCCGTGCGCCTCACCCATTCAAGATTTCGGTGGCGTGGCAGGCGGCCTCGTGCATTTTCGCCACGCCGGAATCCGTGCCTGGGTGGCGAAACTGGCAGACGCAAGGGACTTAAAATCCCTCGGCCGCGAGGTCATACGGGTTCAATTCCCGTCCCAGGCACCATTTTCAATAGAACGAATCCTGTGTCAAAAAGAGGCCGTGTCTCCCACGGGTGCCTTTTCGCCCCGCAGCGCTTCCCATCTGAAATTCTCGGCGCACGAATCAGTAATTATGGATCTGCAATGGGGTCGCTTACAGAAAGCGATTCAGTGAACGGAACATAGAGTCGTGATGGCATGGCAAAGGAAGCCGTTTGACGCCCCAACAACGCTGTGGCCGCGTTGATGCAATGCATCGGAGTTTTTCATTCATGTCCATTTCCAAAGTTTTGATTTTACTCGGTTTGCTTGCACTCGCCGGAATAGCGACGGCAGACCCTATTCATGTGGAAAAGGTCGCAGCGGGCGACAAGATCGCGTCCGGGGACCAGTTTTTGACGCAAACGAGGCAGCTGACTTATGACGGCAAGCGGTCTGGCGAAGGGTATTTTTCCCTCGATGGAAAGCTGCTCACCCTGCAAAGCGAGCGCGAACCGGAGAACCCTTGGTATCAAATTTATTTGCTGAATCTGGACACCGGGGATTCGGAACGGATTTCTCCCGGCACGGGCAAGACAACCTGTTCCTACATCAACCCCGCAGATTCACAGCAGGTTATTTTTGCTTCCACGCATGGCGATCCGAAGTCCCTGGAATTGCAAAAGGCGGAGTTGGAGTTCCGGGCATCCGGCAAAGAGCGACGCTACTCATGGGATTATGACTCACACTTTGACATCTATCGGTTTGACCGCGCTACAAAGGCCTACACGCAGTTGACAAGGGAGGAAGGCTATGACGCGGAATGCGCATACTCCCGCGATGGAAAAACGATCGTGTTCAGTTCCAATCGGAACGCCTTTCGGGAGGGACTGTCAGAGGAGGATGCAAAGAAGCGTGAAATCAATCCGGAGTATTTCGCGGACATCTACCTGATGGATGCGGACGGCGGGAACGTTCGGCAGATTACCGACGTCCCCGGCTACGATGGCGGACCATTTTTCTCCTATGACGGGGCGCGCATCATCTGGCGCAGGTTTTCAGCCGACGGAGCGACTGCCGATGTCTATACGGCGGATGCCGATGGCAAGAACCAGAAGCGCATCACACATTTCGACGCCATGAGTTGGGCTCCATTTTTTCATCCCTCAAACGAGTATGTCATCTTTGCATCCAACAAGGAGGGCTTTTCGAACTTTGAGTTGTATCTTGTTGATGCGGAGGGAAAAAAGGAGCCGGTTCGCGTGACGTATACCGACGGCTTCGACGGCCTTCCGGTCTTTTCGCCTGACGGGAAAAGCCTTGTATGGACCAGCAACCGCAAGGGTGCATCGCAATTATTCATGGCGCGGTGGAACCACGAAGGAGCGCGGGAAGCGATCGCGAAGGCTCCTGCACGAAAAGAAGACAAGAACTGACATCACGCTTCAACACTGCCTGAAAGAGATGTTTCTGACATGAAAAAGTCCCTGATGATTCTGGCGATGGCTGTCATCCCATGCTTGGCCGCTGCCGACGAAACCGATCTTCGCGCGCATGTGGAGTTCCTCTCCTCGCCGCTGCTGGAAGGCCGCCTGACGGGAAGTGAGGGCGAACGAATTGCATCGGAGTATCTGGGCGCTCAACTGCGTGCGAGGGGCATTCAGCCATTGCCTGGCCATGATTCGTTCTTGCTGCCGTTCGATTTCGTGTCGGGCATGAAGGATGAGGGGTCCTCGATCAAGCTGACACAGGGGGCCACAGCGAAGGACTTCCCAGGCGATCATGTTGTTGGGATGTCCTTCTCAGACAATGGAACAATCAGTGCCCCGGTTGTGTTCGCGGGATACGGGATCAAGTCACCCGGTTCTTCGGAAACCCCCTATGACAGTTTCCATGAGCTGGATGTGAAGGGCAAGATTGTCGTGATGCTGCGCTATTTCCCGGAGAACGTGAAGGAGGAAGCTTTCCGTCATGAGCTAAGCCGCTACGCCGGCCTGCGTTACAAGGCGATGAATGCGCGCGAAGCAGGTGCTGTTGGCGTGATCGTGCTCACGGGGCCCAATTCTCCCAACGCAGGGAAAACAGTTCCTGTTGGCTTCGACACCTCCGTGGCGGGGTCGCAGATCATCGCGGTCAGCGCCGATGGTGAGTTTGCAGACGCGCTTTTCGCGGGTGAGGACAAGACGCTGAAAGCGATCCAGACGGAATTGGACTCCGGCAATCCACATGTGAGCGGGTTCGCCTTCACAAACAAGACAGTCACCATCAGCGCGGCCATCAAGAAGGACAGACGCGAAGGGCACAACGTGGTTGGCTACCTGCCCGCAACGAAGGGCGAAACCGATGAGTATGTCCTCATCGGCGCACACTACGATCACTTGGGGCACGGCGCAGGTGGCGATTCATTGGCGGGCGAGGGCGACGCAGGCAAGATTCACCCAGGCGCCGACGACAACGCCAGCGGCGTCGCAGTCATCCTGGAAGTGGCCGGGGCGCTTGCCAGGGAACAGCGCCCGCGCAATATCGCGTTGGCGTTTTGGTCGGGCGAGGAATTGGGTGTCATTGGTTCACAGGCCTTCATCGACAAGAAGCTGATTCCCGTGGAGAAGATCACCGCGTACCTGAATTTGGACATGGTCGGCTATGCGCGGGACAACAAGCTCTCCGCCCAGGGGATCGGATCCGCGCCTGAATGGCCATCAATTGTGGAGAAGGCAAACATGCGACCGGGTTTTGACCTCGTCATGTCCAAGGACCCGTACCTGCCTACCGATGCCAGCGTTTTCTACACCGCAAAAGTTCCCGTGCTGAATCTCTTCACTGGCGCCCACGAGAACTATCACAAGCCCAGCGATACTGCGGAAAAGCTGAACTACGAAGCCATGGATCGCATGGTGACACTGGCGACGAACATCGTTGGAAGCCTGATGAATGACGAGAAAGGTCCAACATACACGGCGGTTGAACGCACAAAGCCTGAGGGTGAATCCGGCCGCGGCGTGGGACGCGTCTATACAGGAACAATTCCCGACTACGCCGCGGAAGTGGAGGGGCTGAAACTGAGCGGCGTGATGAAGGACGGCCCCGCCGCAAAAGCTGGCTTGGAGAAGGGCGACGTCATCATTGAGTTCGGCGGCCGCAAGGTTGCGAATATCTACGACTACATGTACGCACTGGAAGGCATCAAGATCGGCGAGAAGACCGCCGTGGTCGTGATGCGCGGCGACAAAAGGGTGGCACTGGAGATTATTCCCGAGGCGCGCAAATGACGCGGTGCGGGCGACTGTAACAAGAGTTACACTTCGACGGGTTTTCCGAAGAGGCCTTGTTTGATGTCGCGAATCTTGCTCGCGACTTTCACCAGGCGTGAGCCTTGAAGGGTTTTAAGTTCCTGCTCCAGCTTGCGAAGCTTCTGTTCCTTCTGCCCATTCTGGTACGCGATCCCGCGAATTTGGCCCACATAGTTGATTTCCTTCGCGAGGTGGTGAAACTTCGTCCAGAAGTTCCAGAAGTCCTCACGGGAAACACTCTCGCCCAGGAACGGGAAGGTATCCCAACTGAACGTGTCGTAGGTGACCCCAAGTCGTGACCACTCGAAGTTGTCGCTCACGATACCCTTGGATTTTGCGTAGTTCCAGACGCCTGTGCCCGGCAGTGGCTGTAGCGGCCCGACCGAACAGCGCTCGATGTGATCGCGATTCTTCAGGGCAAACTGGTAGGTTTCTTCCGCCATCTCCAACGTTTCCGGCGGTGAGCCAATGATGAAATTGGCGCCGATGGACAGGTTGTTCTTCGCCAGCATGTCAATCGCGCGCTGATTGACTTCCGGTGTCACGCGTGTCTTCGTAAGGAATTTCAGGACCGGCTCGGAGTTCGATTCAAATCCGAAGTCGATATACTGGAAGTTCAGATCGGCGAATTCATCGGCCATCTGCTGCGTGATGAGGTCCACGCGCGCGTAGGCGCGGAAGCGCACGCCTTCATGAATCCTGCGTTCCTTGAACAACTTCACCACCTCGCGCCAGCGGCCGATGTGCCCCACGAACAAATCGTCGAAGAAATAAAGCGTCTGGGGATTGTATCGGTTGCGAAGGTACTCAATTTCCTTCGCCACATATTCTGGAGAGAAGAAACGGAAGCGTTTCCAGTGGAGGGAACTGGAGCAGAAGGAGCACTTGTACGGACAGCCGCGGCTGGAAACCAGATGCACTGTATCCCAGTTAGGCACCTTCCATCCATGGTCGATCATGTCGCGGTCAGGATATGGCATCTCATCCATCTCACGAATCAGGTCCTGCGGCGTCGACATGACCACTCGGCCATCTTCGTGATACACCACACCCTTCAACTTCTTGAAGTCTTCAGGTCCCGGATTGGAGACAGAATTGTAGAGATTGATGATCTCGACGATCGTTTGTTCCCCTTCGCCAACCACACCAAGGTCATACACGTCCGGCAGCGTATGCGGCAGGCTGGTGATGTGCATGCCACCACCGATCACCGGCTTGCCCAGTGTTTCCTTTGCAATGCGTGCAAGGTCGGTCGCGTGCCGAAAATTTTCCGTCGTGGAGGAAACCGCAATTATGTCCGGCTTTGCGTCGATCAATTCCTCGGCGGTGTGATGAAAGCTCGTCTCGACGAACCAGCACTTCTGCTTCAGGTAGGAGGACAAATACCCAATGCCGAGCGGCGGCAGGCTCACCTGATAGGGGCTGCGCGGGTCATACGCGGTTATGAAGGCGACGTGCATCGACATGGAAAACTGATGTTAAACCCTTGCAAATCAATGGCTGGGAAAAGACGCCAGCTAACGTGCCACTGTCGTGCAGGAGGATGGGCAAAGTCAAGGCCGGAAGGTTGGATGCGTCTGGCGTGACTTGGTTCCTGCCACTGGCAAAGGCCGGCGGTCTGGCGGTGTGCCTGCACGGTTGCACACCGCTCACTCCAGTGGAACGAAAAGGAATGAGCGTTCTTACTTGCTGGGGCGCTTGCCGCGTTGGAACGCGATAACATCTTCTATAATCTTTTCGATGGAGCGCTTCGGCCAGTACCCTGTGGCTGCGTTGATCCTGGTTAGGTCGGGAACGCGACGCTGCATGTCCTCGAAATCACCGTCGTAGGCCTTCTCGAAGGGGATGAATTGCAGCTTCGATTTGCTACGGGTTTTCTTGATGATGAGTGTCGCCAGATCGCGGATGGAAATTTCACCCACCCCGCCCAAGTTGTACACGGCGCCATAAATCTTCTCATCACTGAGCAGGGAAACAAGCCCCTCCACGGCATCGGTGACGTGACAAAAGGTGCGTGTTTGCAAGCCGTCGCCGTAGATCGTGAGCGGTTGGCCGGCCAGCGCCTGCGCCGTCAGGCGCGGGATCACCATGCCGTACATGCCCGTTTGTCGCGGACCGACGGTGTTGAAGAGTCGCGCGATAACGACCGGCATCTTGTTTTCGCGCCAGTGCGCGAGCGCAAGAAATTCATCCATCAGCTTCGAACACGCGTATGCCCACCGTGGGCGCCGTGACGCACCGAGAATCAGGTCGTCGTCCTCGCGGAAGGGGACGTCCTGCCGCTTTCCATACACCTCGCTCGTGCTTGCAACGAGCACGGGTCTTTTCTTCTTGAACGATGCGCGAAGGACATTTTCCGTCCCGTTCAAATTCGTTTCAATGGTGCGAACGGGATTCTCCACGATGAGTCGCACGCCAACAGCGGCGGCCATGTGGATGACGGCATCCGCGCGGTCGACGCACTCCGCAAGTTTCGCCTCGTCAAGGATGGAGGCGATCGTCACGTCGAAGTTCTTGTTCCTCCTCAGGTGCTCAACATTGCGAATCGATCCGGTGGAGAGGTCATCAATGATCTCCACCTGCACGCCATCGCCAAGCAGCCGGTCGCACAAGTGCGAACCGATGAAACCAGCGCCGCCGGTAATCAGCACGCGCTCGAAGGGAAATGTTTTCTTTTTCTTGGAAGGCACTTTGGGTCGTGTTGTCACCACATGAAGGGCCCAACGACTTCCTTCGATTTGTCCATCTCCGGTGGCATGTAATGAATCACCATGGAACGCCGTGTCAGTGCCCTGTTCCTGATTTCATCCCCACCGTGCAGGATCATCGCATGCCACAGCAGCACATCGCCCTTCTTCGCAATGAACTGATGGCGCTCGAATTTTTTGCCTTCCTCCGCCAGATGCGCCTCATATCGTTTGCGACGCTCCTGATCGCTGGTGCGAAGGTTCGTCTGCGGATAATTGTCGTACTCGTGATAGATTGGCACACGATGGGATCCGGGCGCATACACCAGGGGGCCGCTGTCGGGACTGATATCCTCCAGTGCGATCCACGCGCCGATCAGATAATTCGCCGGATGCACATGGAACACCATCAAGTCCTGATGCAAGCCGTGCTGGCTTCCCCAATGGAAGTTGATCGTATACTGCGGCTGCGTTTCCGTTCCCAGTAGCATCGAGACGGTCTTGCGCAGCGCCTCGTCCTTGAAGATGTTCATCGCTGTCGGTGAATGGAAATGAAACCCGTGAATCCGCCACTTTCCGCGGAGGCATGCCTTTTCGCGTTCATCGGAAGGAAGCGCGAGCAATTCCTTGTGCGGCATCACCAGCTTTGCTGGTGCGCCATCCTCCAGGATCACATCGTGAAAGTTCAAACCTTCATGGGGCTTTTCTGCCGTCCAAAGCCCGTCTATTTCCGTGTTCAACCTGTCAATGTCAGGCCCCTTGTAGTGCCCCTTCAATACAACATAGCCGTCTTTGATCCACTTGCGGGCCAGTTCCGCCTCGGTTGCCGTCAACTGACTCGCTGTCAACCGACGCTCAACCTCCTGCTCTGCATTTGCCTGGTCAGTCCAAGGGAGTAGTTTCGGATCGCTCGGCCACTGGCGCAGTTTCGGTTCCGGCGCCTTTTGTTCCTTCTTGATGAAGGACTTGATTTTGGAGAGCACTGCCATGGATGCTGTCAATTCCGGGGGAAATCGTTGGTTGCTTGATTGTGATCCATACGCGTTTGGAGTTGGGAAAAGGCAAGCTGAAACGCGTTACGACGCCAGCATCCCCTTCACCGGAAGCGCGCCCAGCAGCGGACGTGCCCATTCAACGAACTCAGTCGTCACGCCGAACTTGTCCTCGGTGATGAACTTGTCTTCGATCGGGCGATACTGCTTCACGCCCTTTGGGAAGTTGACGCCGGAAACGTCCTCAAGTGCTGCGCGGAAGGTTTCACAGGAATAGCTTCCGGAGCCAGTCCGGCGGAAACAGATGGATCCGCTTCGGATGCCGTTCATTGCCTCCCGCACCGCAGCCGCGCCGCTTGCGCGTGCCTCACGTGCATCCACATCGCTCACGCACCCGGCGAAGGAACGCTGGGCGTAGCCGAGCGTGTCGGCGCGCATGCGTGGTTTCTTTCCCGTCTTCCTGTGCATGTGAATCTTTATGATCGAGGCGAGCATGTCTGCCAGTGCCCCGGTGCCGGAAAGTTGCGCGTGCCCGAAGGCGTCCAGCTTCGCACCGCCCGCCGCATTCTCAATCTCGCCGGTGGCATCCATCCATTTCACCAGTGATTCCATGCCAAGGTCGTGCAACTCGCGGCGAACGATGTCGGACTGAAGCCACACGTTGCCGTCCTTGTCGCACAAGCCTTCGGAAACCGCGACCAATGCACGCTTGTTCTTGGCAAAGATGTCCTCCACCTTCGTGCAAAACTCCGAGACCGTGTAGCTGCGCTCCGGAATGCAGATGGCGTGCGGCCCGTCCCCCGCGTTCACTCGCGCCAGCGCCGAGGCAGCGGTCAGCCAGCCGGCATTGCGCCCCATCACCACATCGATCTTGATGCCGGGAATCGCACGGTTGTCCATGTCGTTCCCCATGAAGGCCTGCGCCACGTACTTGGCCGCAGAACCGAATCCCGGGCAATGGTCTGTCACCAGCAGGTCGTTGTCGATTGTCTTGGGGCAGTGAAAAACGGACAGTTCGTAATTCTGTTCCTGTGCGATCTTGTTGATGATGCCCGCTGACAGCGCCGAATCATTGCCACCGATGTAGAAAAAGTATCGCACATTGTGGCGGGTGAAGATCTCGAAAATCCTTTTGCAGTCCTCTTCCTTCGGCTTGAAGCGGCACGAGCCAAGGCCTGCCGAAGGCGTCGCTGCGACATCCTCCAGCGTCTGGGCCGTCTGCTTGCGCAGGTCGGTGAATTCCTCGCGAAGCACGCCTTCCAATCCGTGTCGCCCGCCCAGAATCTTTTGGATGCTGTCGTACTTTAGCGCCTCCTGCACGACGCCCACGAGCGACTGGTTGATGACGGAGGTTGGTCCGCCGGATTGCGCGACGACAAGGTTCCCGGGAGTTGTTGCCATGAAGAAAACTTTCGTAAGATGATGATGGGAAATTTCGAGCCTGGTCCGCTTGGGGTCAAGCGTCCGCGCGGCTCAGGTTTTCGGATTGGACTGTAGCCATTCCTTTGCTTTTACCAACCGGCGGATGACTTCCTCGCGGCCAAGGTGCTCCAGCACGTCAAACAACCCCGGACTTGCGGTGCGGCCGGTAGCAGCGAGGCGAACGGGTTGCGCGATCTTCCCAAAGCCAAGGCCCTTTGCGTCCCCAAGCCTTCTAAGTGCATCCTCCATCGCTTCCTTCGTAAAGGGGGTCGTGAGAAGGAGCGCTTCCGCGACGGCATCCAACAGCTCCGGTACGCCTTCGTTGTGGAAAATCTTCGTCACGCCGCGTTGTTCGTACTCGGAAGGTGCGATGAAGAAGTAGCTGAGCGCCGCAGGAAACTCAGACAGGAGCTTGCATCGTTCGATTTCCAGGCCGATGATGTCAGCCAACCACTTCTCCGCGCCGTGGGAAACCGGCGCGGCGCGCTCCCAGTCGTAACCCGCTGCTTCGATGAACGGCTTCACGCGCTCAACCACGTCCTCCCGTGGCAGGTTGCGCAAGTACCATGCATTCTGGAAGAGGTACTTGTCCTCATCAAAATTTGCGTTCGATTTCTGGAGACGGTCGAGGTTGAAGTTCTTGATCAAGACATCAACCGGAAAAATCTCCTCCTCCATGGGATAGCTGCATCCAAGGAGGGAGATGAAATTCACAGTGGCTTCCTGCAAGTAGCCAAGATCACGGCGCCCCGACACGCTGACGGGAAATGCCGGATCCGCGTCCTTGTCCCGCTTGCTCATCTTCTTGTTGTTCTTCATGATGAGCGGAAGGTGCGTGAAGGTTGGCACGGGATAGCCGAACGCCTGGTAGAGCAGAACCTGCCGGGCCGCGTTGGAGAGATGCTCCTGCCCCCTGATTACGTGCGAAATCCCCATCAACGCGTCATCAACAACGCAGCAAAAATTATAAAGGGGCCAGCCCGGTTCCTTCATCGTGCCGGCGCGGGAAATCACGAAGTCCCCCATCGCGGCATTCTCAAACTTGCAGTCGGCGGCGCCACTCATCAACGTTTCAGGCACATCCGTGTGCCCCTCATCGGGAACCTTGAAGCGCCACACGAAGCGTTCACCCGCTGCAAGCCGTCGATCGACTTCCTCCTTCGGCAACCTCAGGGACGCACGATTGTAAATTGGGTTTCGCTTCTCCGCCAGCGCGCGCTCGCGCTCCGCCTCCAACTCCTCCGGCGACTCAAATGCGGGATAGATTTTCCCTTCCTTGTAAAGGCGCTCGATGTGCTCGCGATACAATTCCAGGCGCTGGCTTTGGAAGTAGGGACCTTCATCCCATTGAAGTCCGAGCCACTGCAACGAATCAAGAATCTGCCCGGTGGATTCCTCCGTGGAGCGTTCCGCGTCGGTGTCCTCGATGCGCAGGATGAAGACGCCATTGTTCTGCTTTGCGAGCAGCCAGTTGAAGAGTGCGGTTCGCGCACCGCCAAGGTGAAGAAAGCCGGTTGGTGATGGCGCGAAGCGGACACGCATCGGCCGGGTGGGGTTGATGCTCATTCGTCCGCCTTTGAATTCTTTTTGGCGACCTCATCCAGGTACTTCTGGAAATCGCCCACCTTGTAACTGACGAAGCAGAAGGCATGGAACAGCGCCTGATACTCGTCGCTTTCCTTGTCGTCCTCCCACTCCTTGTAAAGCTCCCGAAGCTTCGCGAGCACTGGTTCCGCTCTCACATTGGTTCTCCTTGCTGGTGCGAGCAGCCATTCGACTGGCAGGGGCATTTTTGACGCAAGCGGCAAAGGGCCGCCACTGCTAATCGGAAGCAGAAACGGCCATGGGACGCTTTAGTTCGCCGACGATTTCATCCTTGCGGATGCAGGCAACCCGATGGCCGGAGGTCTCGTGCGATTCCAGCGGAGGAACGACCTCGCGGCAGCGCGGGATCGCGAAGGGGCAGCGGGGATGAAACGTGCAACCGGGAGGGGGATTGATGGGACTTGGCGTTTCACCACGAATCGGTTCGGCGATGCCGCGCAACCGTGGGTCGCGTACTGGCGCCGCATCGATGAGGCTCCGTGTATAAGGGTGGGCAGGTGAGTTGAAGATGACGTGCGTGGGGCCAATTTCAACGATTCGCCCCAAATACATCACGGCGATCCTGTCGCTGATATACTCCACCACCGTAAGGTCGTGTGAGATGAAGAGGTAGGTAAGATTCAATTCCCTCTGAAGCGACACCATCAGGTTCAGGACCTGCGCCTGAACGGAGACATCAAGGGCGGAGATCGGTTCGTCAGCGATGATGAAACTGGGCTTGAGCGCCAACGCCCGCGCAATGCCGATGCGCTGTCGTTGGCCACCGGAAAATTCATGCGGGTAGCGATCGATCATTTCCGCCTTCATCCCGACCTTCTCCAGCAGTGCGGATACTTCCTCATGCTGTTCCCTGCGTGATCCCGAACGATGGATGATCAGCGGCTCGCGAACAATTTCTCCAACCGTCATGCGGGGATTCAACGAGGAGTAGGGATCCTGGAAAATCATCTGAAGGTGCCTGCGGCGATCGAAAAGCTCCCTCGACGGGAGAGCGAGCAGGTCCTCGCCATCGAACGTGATGCTGCCGCTGGTTGCATCCTCAAGGCGGATGATGGCCCGCCCCAATGTCGATTTGCCGCAGCCGCTTTCGCCCACCAAGCCGAGGGTCTCCCCCTTTTCAATGAAGAAGGAAACGTCCTCAACGGCATGCACCTCGCCACGCTTGCGCGCGAAGACACCGCCGCGTACCGGGTAGCGCTTCACGAGGTTCCGGACGTCGAGAAGCGGCGCGGTCAAACTGCATCCTCCAGCGGAAAGTGGCACGCGGTGACGTGATTTTCAGCGACAGGGAGAAGTTGTGGGTCCTCCAGAAGGCACCGTTCCTGACGCCTGAAGCAACGCGGCGCGAAGCGACATCCCTTCGGTGGATTGAACAGGGATGGGACGCTTCCCTCAATCGTTGGCAGGGGGACTTCCTTGCCGAGTCCGCGCTTGGGAATGCTGGTCAGGAGGCTTCGCGTATACGGATGCCTGTTGTGCGAGAAGAGCGTGTACACATCCGTGCGCTCAACGATCCTTCCCGCATACATCACGGCAACTTCATCGCAGGTTTCCGCGATCACGCCAATGTCATGGGTGATCAGCATCAGCGCCATGTTGTTCTTCTGCTGAAGGTTCTTCATCAAGTACAGTATTTGTTTCTGGATGGTGACATCCAAAGCCGTTGTTGGTTCATCAGCGATCAGCAATTTCGGCTCGCACAGCAGCGCCATGGCGATCAGGATCCGCTGCTTCATTCCACCACTCAGTTCATGCGGATAATTTCCGAGTCGCGATTCGGCATCAGGAATTCCAACGGTGTTCAACGCCTCCAGTGCACGCTTGCGAGCTTCAGCCTTACCGACGCGGAATCGTTTCCTGATAACTTCGCACAAAAGGCGCTCAATTGTGAAGACAGGATTGAGCGATGTCATGGGATCCTGGAAGATCATCGCGACTTCGCGACCGCGAAACTCCGGCAGGTCATGAACCGGCAGCTTCATGACATCCCGGCCGTTCCACAGAATCTGACCAGCGATGATCCTGCCGGGTGGGTCAGGGACGAGCCGCATTATGGAGAGCGCCGTCACGCTCTTGCCACAGCCTGACTCCCCGACAATCCCGAGCGTGCGCCCTTCCTCCACAGTCAACGACACGTCATCAACGGCCTGATTCACACCTGTCTCGGTGTGAAAGTGAACCTTTAGTCCGCGAACCTCAAGGAGTGCCAATGCCTGTGTCCGCGATCAGTTCGACACCGCAGTCGTCGCTGCTGCGGCAGATTCCACCAGCCTCTTCTTAACCCCGTAGGGATCGACGTCCACAATTGTGTCTGTGGGATACTTGGTCCCCGCCTTCAGGGCCTCCGCCAGTTTGGCACGCTTCTCCGGGTTGATCCAGAACGTTTGGTAATCCATGTATTTGTCGATGGTGCGTGGCAGGTAATTTTCCGGAAACTCTATGTCATCCCAATAGAGCATCCGAAGATAAGGTGCCTGCCAGAAGAGGATGATGAGTGACTCATCTTCCAGCTTCGCATCCAACTCGGCCATGGCGTCATTGCGTTTTGTTTCATCCATGTCGTAGCGGTAGATGTCGATCAGCTTGTCGACTTCCGGATTGCCATAGTTCCAGAAGTTGTTGTTCTGGGTCTTGTCCTTGAATTCCGTCGAAAAATACTGGTAGGGGTCGGGGTAGACGTCCGCCGTCATGCTCAAGAGTGAGGCGTCATAGGCGCGTTCCAGAAGCTTGTTGAACAGGGCGCCCGGTTCCAGCAGTTGCAGGTCGATCTCCACGCCTCCCTTGCGGTAGGCGTTCTTTATCACCGTCAAGTGTCGTTCCAGGGACTTCGAATTATAGAGAAGCGTGAAGCGCGCCTTGTCGCCCTTTGCGTTTTCCAGGATCCCATCGCTGCCACGCTTGTCGAATCCTGCCTTGGCAAGGTACTGCCGCGCCAACTTCGGATCGAAGGGGTACCCCTTCAGGCTGTGATTCTCGTAGGCTGTTCCCGTGAACATCGAATATTGCCGGTAGTAGGCGTTGAACATCAGGTTCTTGTTCAACTCGTCAAAGTTCATCAGGTGTTGCAACCCCTTGCGGAAATCCCTGTTTGCAAACATGGGGTTCTTGAGATTAAAGATGATTCCCGACAACCCTTGCGGTGCGTCCACAAAGACGCGCCTGCGGTGCACGAGTCCGTTGTTCAACGCATCGAAGCTCATCTCATTCTCCCAGCGGCGTGCGCTGAGAACCTGATAGATGTCGGACTCGTGCTTCTTGAAGACATCAAAATCAAGGTCGTCGTTTTCAATCACGCGCAGGTTGATTTGGTCGGGGTTGAACATCCCAGTGAAGTAGCGCTTCTTGTCACCCCACCAATCTGGCACACGCTTGAAGACGACGCGTTCCCCCTCCTTGAAGTCGGAAATAATGTAGGGACCCTGAACGACAGGTGGAACGTTGTTCTCCCGCTTCACCCAGTCGGCGTCCAACTTTGTGGCGTGTTTGGGGATGGGTGAAAAATTATAGTCGTACAACGGACGCCAGCTTTCCACCTTCCCCACGATCTTGATCGTGTAGTCATCGATCTTCTCAACGCTTTCAAAGTAATTCTTCATGTTTGCGCTTTGAAAGGGATCGAGGATGTGTGGGCTGCGACGGAACTCGGCGCTGAACACATAATCGTCCGCCGTGATCGGCACGCCGTCGCTCCAACGTGCATCAGGATCAAGCTTGTAGTAGACAGTCTTGTGATCAGGTTGGACAGACCAGTGGGTTGCGAGCATCGGTATCGCCTGGCGTGTCGTCGGGTGGAAGTCCACGAGGCCGATGTCCAAGGAATACTCACGGCTCCAATTCGCAAAGGCATCATTGCTGTTGGGGCCAAAGAGGCGAAACGTCAGCGGATAAGATGGGATGGTGTCATTGAAGGTCCCACCACGGATTGCCTTCTCGCTGCCGATCAGCGGTTCATCGTTATCCGTTTCCCACTTGATCCCGGAAAGGTCCTCCGCCGCGAAGGTCCGCGCTGCAAACAGGGCGAATGCGAAGATTATCAGGACTGTCTTCTTCATATGAAATGCTCCTCGTTATCGATATTGGGACCAGGGCTTCGGGTCGAACGCCTCCCGAATGCCTTCGCCGATCAAGGTGACCAACACAAGCGTTGTCGTGATAGCGCAGAAAGGCGAGAGGCTTAGCCAGAGCTTCCCGCGGTTTGACGATTCGAGCGCCTGGTCGATCAACTGTCCCCAGCTTGGGGTTGGTGCTGGAAGCCCATAACCAAGATAGTCAAGCGCCGTCAGAAGGAAAATTCCGCCAACGACCGCAAACGGGGTGAACGTCACGATCGGAACAATGGCGTTGGGAAGAAGGTGGCGGAAGATGATGCGGAAGTGGGAGGCACCCATTGAGCGTGCAGCCTGAACGTACTCGCGCGACTTTTCCCGGTAGAGTTCCGTACGCATGTAATAGGTGATCGAATACCATTGGAACAGTAGCAGTATAAACAGGAGCATGAAGAATGTGGGCCGGAACATGGTCCCAAGGAGCACGACAACATACAACAATGGCAGCGTGCTCCAGATTTCAATGACCCGCTGGCTCAGGAGATCGAACCAGCCGGCAAAGTACCCTTGGGCGCTTCCCACCGCCACACCGATGATGGTGCCTAGGAGGACAAGCATGAGGGAAAAGAGCATCGAAATGCGAAGACCGTACAACAAACGGGCGAAAACATCCCGCCCCTTGTCGTCCGTCCCCAGCAGGTGCCGCTTGTCGGGAGGATGAGGCGGCGGATCATCATAGAAATCAAAGTCATTCTCGTACGGATTGAACTGGATCGGCGGCATCAATACCCAATTGCCAGTACCTTCCGCGCTCTTCGCCAGCAGCCGGTAGTCCGCTTCCGAATCACCGTAGGGGTCCTCCTGCTTGAAGGTGCTGCTGGGGTGAAACTTGAATGTGGGGAAGTACCACTCACCCTCATATCGCACGGCAATGGCGCGATTGTTCGCGATGAAGTTGGAAAACAGCGACGCAATCGTCATCAACGACAGCAGGATCAGCGCATAGAAGCCGATGCGCTGCTGGCGGAAACGGCGAATGCGTTTCCTTGTGATCGGATCGAGCCGGAAGAAACTCACTCGAATCGGACTCGCGGATCGACGGAGGCAACGCACAAGTCAGACAGCAGGTTCCCCACCAACAGCAGGACAGTCGAGATCACCGTCAGTGCCATGACGACGGGATAATCCCGTGCCTGGATGGATTCAAAAAACAGCAGCCCCATTCCCGGAATGTTGAACACGCGTTCAATCAGCAGGGAACCAGCGAGAATCACGGAGATGTTGTTCCCGAAGCTGGTGGCCATCGGAATCAACGAATTTCGGAATGCGTGGACGAAGATCGCACGCCTCGCGGTGCCGCCCATCGCGAGCACCGTTCGCACGTAGTCGGCGTTCAGGTTTTCCAGAAGGCTGTTCTTCATGAGCAGCGTGAGAACGGCAAAGCTGCCAACCATGTAGCAGACAAGCGGCAATGCCGAATGCCAAACCAGGTCCTTCACCTTTCCCCACGAGGAGAGCTTCTCGAAATTCTCTCCTACGAATCCACTCAGCGGAAAGATGTCGTGCTTCACCGAGAGGAGCGAAACCAGCACCACGCCAAGCGCGTAGCTGGGAATGGCATAGCCAACGTAGGTGATCACGGAGGTCAGGTTGTCCAGAATCCCCCGGTTGCGAATGGCCTTCACCATGCCCAGGGGGACGCAGATTCCGTAGGTTAGGATCGTCGTCACGATCCCGTAATAGAGTGAAATGGGGAGGCGGTCGCGGATCAGCTTGATTGCTGGAACCGTGTAACGAAACGAGGTGCCAAAATCCAGCGTCACCAGTTTCTTCATGTACTTGAAGTAGCGAACATGGATCGGATCGCTGAAGCCGTAGTAGTCGTTGAGGCTCTTGAGGTCCGCTTCGGAAATCGGTGTGTTCGTGGCCGTATTTCGTGTGCCGCCAGTGGAGGCCTCTCCACCAACACTCCCGCTCATCATTCGCAGGCGCATTTGGTCGACTGGTCCGCCTGGAACCATCTGGCAAAGGAGGAACACGACCAGAGTCGTTCCCAGAAATGTGGGAACCATGAGCATCATGCGGCGGATGATGTAATCGCGAAGCCCATTCCCTTGCTTGCTTTTCCCACGAGTCGTCATTTGGAGCCTTTGCCGCACACAGGCATATGGTCGGCGGCGAAGTAGGTCCAGACGAAATCCTTCACGAGTCGGAAACCAGCACCTTTCGCTTGAGCGAATCTCCCTCCCTTGGTAAGCGCTCTGGGTGTATGGTCCCGATCGATGGAAAAACCCCCGTCCCAGCTGCCCGGCAGGAGCAGGATGCAAAGGCAAATGCGGAGCGAATGGAAAGCCTTGCCGCGCTGGCAAGCAAGACGGGGCACGATCTGAACAACTTCCTCATGGCCATTTTGGGCAACACCTCCCTGGCAATGATGGAGATGGCTGAGGGCGCCCCCCATTATCGTTACCTGACGCAGGTGGAGGCTGCGGCGAACCGCGCGTCCGATTTTGCGAAGGACCTTCTCACGTTCGCCGGCAGGGGACGTTGCAGTTTCAAGCTCGTCGATCTTTCCACGATGATTCGCGAGATGGAACCGAATATCGCCGCAACACTCCCGGATGATTGTCGTTTGATCTGTGACCTGCAACCCGACCTTCTCCCCGTGCAGGCCGATGCGACCCAATTAAGGCAGGTGATTTCCGGCATCGTCAAGAATTGCTGCGAGGCGATGGAGGGACAAGGTGGAGAAATTCAGCTCCGTACCGGAGAGTGTGAACTGCAGGGAGCTGAATTCCTGTACATCGCACGAAGCTCGCCGGAAACAAGATACTTGTACCTGGAAATTGAGGATTGCGGGACGGGAATGACGGACGAGGTTGCGAAACACATGTTCGATCCGTTTTTTTCGACGAAGGCCAAGGGCCGTGGCTCTGGCTTGGCAGGCATTTACGGGATCATCCGCGCCCACCGTGGGAATTTCATCGTCGACAGCAAACCCGAACATGGGACACGCGTGAGAATCCTGCTTCCATCCTCCGAGAGTTTCGCGCGTGAGAGCGCCCATCTGTTGCAAGGGCGCTACTAGCATTCGGTGAAACATGACCGCAGCCCCCAATTCCTATGACACAGTGGTTGCCGGGGCCGGACTCGCAGGTTCCTGTGCGGCGCTGCTGCTTGCCAGCCGTGGGCGATCCGTGTTGCTCGCCGACAAGGCGCGATTCCCCCGCGACAAGGTGTGTGGCTGCTGCTTGAATGGCGAATCGGTCTCCCTGCTTCGCGCTCATGGAATCGACCTGATGACTCACGCAGAAGCGATTCCCATCACCGAAATCGAAGTTCGTCATCGTTCCTCTTCCATGCTCAAGCCCGTGCGTGGGGGAGCGATTATACCGCGCGCGACCCTCGACCAGTTGCTGGTGAAGGTGGCGGTGTCCCGCGGCGCGCATTTCCTGGACGCCCGCCGCGTGAGTGTTGCGACCCGCGACGCCGAACGAATATCGCTTCACTGTGGCAATGAGGTGCTTCATGCGAGCCTCTTGATCGAGGCGACCGGCCTTGCGTCCCGCGTCGACGAACACGGAACGGAAGTCGTCGGATCCCAGTCCCATCTCGGCGCTGCAGCCACTTATGATGATGACGGAATCCTGCTGCCGCGGGGTCGGATCTCCATGCACGTTGGCAATGCGGGGTACGTGGGGTTGGTTCGCTTTGCCGACGGAAGAATCCACGCTGCGGCAGCAGTGTCGCCTGCGCTTGTCAAGGAATGTGGCAGTGCCGGAGGTGCAGCAAAAAGGATCCTTGAATCCTGTGGCCGAAAAGCTTCCCCCTCAATCGATGAGGCGAATTGGAAGGGCACGCCGCTTCTCACGCGATGTCGGAGTTCCTTCTACGCGCATCGGCAGCTCACCATCGGCGATGCAGCAGGATACGTGGAACCCTTCACGGGGGAGGGAATCGCGTGGGCGCTTCGCTCTGCGACAAACATCGTGCCGTTTGCTATCACTCCCTGGAGTGACGCGGTTGGCCGTCGCTGGGATGCGACCATGCGCGGGTTTCTGCGTCGGCGGCAGCGCACCTGCCGGGCAATGGCGTGGCTCCTGCGCAAACCAGGGATGGTTCGCGTCGCGATTCAGGCCGATTCGTTCTTCTCTCCCCTCTTTTCTGGAATGATTCAGGGCATCGCGTCCGGTCAGTTGAACGGAGCGACAATCCCCAAGTCATGAATCTTTCCATCTTGGGTATTGGCACGGCAGTTCCGGGGAACGTGCTTCCGCAACACGTTGCCGCCCGGCTGGCGGCTGAGGTTTGTTGCGAAACCGAGCGTGAACAACGTGCCTTGTCCGTCCTCTACCGGAAGACGGGAATCGACCGGCGGAACGTTGTGCTGACAGATGTCCCCGATCCACCCGAAGGTTGCGGAAACTTCTACAACCATGTAGGTGAGAATGTGCGCGGCCCCGGCACGCGGGAGCGCATGGCACGCTACGAGGCCCAAGCACCCCCACTTGCGGCGGAAGCGTGTGCAAAGGCGCTTCAGGACGCGGGTCGCACTGCGCGGGATGTCACACACCTGATCGTTGCAACGTGCAGTGGCTTTTCCGCTCCCGGAATTGACCTGCACCTTGTCGACCAACTGGGTCTTCCGCGCACGGTGCGGCGCTTGCAGGTCGGGTTCATGGGATGTCACGCGGCAATGAATGCACTCATGGCCGCCGATGGCTTGTGTGCTGCCGATCCCGGAAACGTCGTGCTCGTCTGCGCCGTTGAATTGTGCAGCCTTCATTTCCAGTATGGCTGGGACCCCGCGCGTGTCATGGCGAACGCGCTGTTTGGCGACGGTGCCGTTGCCATTGTTGCTGCCTCGCCCGGCGACAAGGCGGTGCACTGGAGGCTGGATGGTGACGGATCGCTTCTGTTCCACGCGACGGGGCAGGACATGTCGTGGAAAATTGGCGATCACGGTTTTGAAATGTACTTGTCCCAACGGGTTCCTTCGCTGATCGAGCAAAACCTTGCCGGGTGGCTCACGGAGTGGCTCGCCGCGCGCTCATTGTCCATGAGGGACATAGGTTGCTGGGCGGTTCATCCCGGAGGGCCGCGCATCCTGAAGGCCGTGGAATCCGCCCTTGATCTTCCCGCGCAAGCATTGGCCGCTTCATGGGAGGTCCTGCGTGATTTCGGAAACATGTCTTCCCCCACCACTCTTTTCATTTTGGAACGCTTGACGCGAAGCGGCGCGAATGGCCCATGCCTCATGCTTGGTTTCGGACCGGGCCTTGCGGCAGAGGTGCTCCTCTTTCATCGTGGAGAGCCTGCCCGATAACTGTTGACTGCCGTGCCTGCCGTTCGCTTCCCTAGCCCGTTTGTACGACGGCGGCGAAGCTCGTCCGACACACGTACAACCGAAAGCTCCATATGAATCCGACAACCACCGTCGCGCCCCGCTCACAACGAAGCATCTCCTTGGAGGGACTCGCTGAAATTCTCCGCGAGAGAAACAACTACCTGATCGTCAGTCACATGCGTCCTGATGGCGACTGCCTTGGGTCCACCATGGGCTTGTATCATGGCCTAGTGAAACTTGGCAAGAAGGTCGCCGCCTACAACGCGACTCCACTTGTCGATAAATGGAGTTTCATTCCCGGCGTGAAGAATGTGCTGAACGAGCTTCCCGGTGCTCCCTTTGACATCACGATCTTCGTCGACTGCGGGGGAGTGTCGCGTGTCTCCGACGATTTCTCTCCTACCGGAACCACGATCAACATCGATCACCATCTCACCAATGACCGCTTCGCCGACTACAACTATATTGATATCGACGCCTGTGCGGTTGGAGAGCAGATTTTTGACCTCTTGAAGATGTTGGATGTTCCGATCACGGCGGAGATCGCGTCCTGCCTCTACCTTTCCATCCTCACGGACACAGGTGGATTCCGCTATTCAAACACCTCGTCGGAGGCGCTTCGCGTCGCCGGCGAATTGGTTGCGGCTGGTGCTGCCCCTGGCGTCATCTCCCAGGCTGTCTACGAAACGCGCGAGAAGGGGGAATTCATGCTCACCGCGCGCGCGCTTTCGCGTCTCAGGTATGAGATGGATGATGCCATTGTCTGGAGCGAGTTGTTTTGGAAGGACTACGAGGAATGCGGCGGGATCGAATCGGAACCGGAGGGCCTTGTGAGCGAAATGCGCGGTGTTCGTGGCGTGGAGGTGTCCTGCCTCCTTCACGAAACCGATGAGGGATGGTTGCGTGTCGGCTTCCGCGGCAAGGGTCAGGTGGATTGCAGCGCCATTGCACAGGCCTGCGGCGGTGGCGGTCACTTCAACGCATCGGGCGCGGCCATCAAGAACATGAAATACGCCGAGGCGAAGGAGATTGTCCTGGCAGAGGTCCGCAAGGGGGTCCAAGCTTGGAAGACCCAGGCGGGCGTGAAGATTCAGTAGGATCAGCCCAAGGTTTTCGGAGATCAAAAAAAGAGCCTCGGAACATACCGGGGCTCTTTGTTATTTGTCTGACGATTTGCGCACGTTTCCGTGACGCGAAAAGAGGCGCCTACTGTTGCCATTCCTCGCGCTTGATCTCATGCCCGTATCCACGCAGTTCCATCAGCGCCGCCTGACAGAGTTCCTGCGTGGCGCGCAAGCGCTTGTTGAGGTTCTCGTCGTTTGCGATCAGGTCGAGGCTCTCGATCGACGATTCGAGCGCCTTCTCGATCAGGTCCTGGGTGTTTAGCGGATCCATGTTCGGCTCCCTTGGCGGGAAGGATGATGTCGTGTGACCGATGCCCGCCAACAGTGTGAAGTGCAATCTTCGCGCCGAGTGGTTTTTTCGTCAAAATGTGTGAAAAACCGCACAGTTACCCCCCATTGGGACTTGAAAATGGCAGGGATGCGACTTTACCCGCAACGTCCTGCGACGTCGCCACGGCGGTGCCTTCCGCCCGATAGGGCCATTTCACCGTGGCGAGCCCGATTGCCATCCCAAGTGCCGGGGAATAGGTTGAACTCGTCAGTGTTCCAGCTTCCACCCCATTTGCAGTGAGTGGCGAACCGGCCAATGGCGGTTCACCCGTTTCCCAGACAACTCCCACCATTTTTCGCGCAGGATGGCCCAAATTTGTGATTTTCGCGATCGTTTCCTGGCCGGGATAGCAGCCCTTGTTGAAATGTATGGCCGATCTCATGTCCGCATCGAGGGGGATGGAACGTTGCGTGACATCGATTCCCCACCATGGGATGGCAGATTCGATTCGCAGTGTGTCGAAAGGAAGGAAGCCTATCTCGCGTCCCCCCGCGTCAGAGACAAGCTGCTTCAACGCCTCATGAATCCTTGCCGCCTCGGCTGCTGTCGCAAACAACAAGTCTCCGCCGGCGACAAACCGCGATGAGAAGGAGAAGAATTCCCTGATGGGTAAATCATTACGCGACTGCATCATTTTCTCACAGAGCGCCTTTGCCTGAGGCCCGATGAGTCCGAACGCCACCAAGTCACTTGTTCCGTCGATGAATTTCGCATCCTCGGAAAAGACATATTTGTCGGCAAGCTGTACAAGATAATCACCAGTGACCGCCGGGGGGGCGATCATCAGTGAATCGCTGGCGCGGTGAAGAATTTCCATCTCTGCTTCCATGCGGCCCTCAGCATTCAACTGGGCGGCGTGCAGCACTTCTCCCTCCCGCATTTCGATCACGCGCTGGCTTAGGCGGCGGTTCAGGTACTCCAGATGATCCGCGCCGCTCGCAAAGACCTTTGTAAGGAATGACGCATCGAACAGCGCGACCTGTTTGCGTGCGGCCCAGTATTCGGCCTCCGGGTCGCCGAAATGCGCCGGCAACGACCATCCTGCCACCTTCATCATTCGTGCCCCCGCCGACAAGTGCTGGTCCGCCAGAGGGAGATTCTTTTCCGATTGTTCAGTCATCGAGGTCCTTTTCGTCCTCCAAGGATCCGTCATCAATATCCACGCCGGGAAACTGGCCTGGTCCACGTGGGGCGTGAATCGTAAAGAGCAGCAGTGCCGACAAGATCAGCGGAATGTAAAGCGATCCCACGATGACCAACGCCCAGTAAATGATGGGATTCGGGGGGGCTGAGTCCCGGATAAAATAGCCGAGACCGATGAAGAGCGGCAAATTGACAATCATGAGCCCCTGACCACGGGCCATTTGCGCGTCGTCCAGCGATTTCGCAGATTGTGTCACAGGTTGTTGCGCGAGAAACTCATGGGCAATCCAATGAGACAGGATCGCATTCCCCGTCCATAGAATGGCGAAGAAGAGCGCGAAGCCGCGCAGCTTTGGCCACATTAGCCGCGCAGCGCGCGCTTCGCACGCCGCAACCACGGATCGTCGCGTCTGGCAAAATACAAGGAGTCCTTACGGTACTCCGTGACCAGTCGCTCGAGGAGTTTCCATGCTTCCTCATGCCTTCCCAGATGTCGCAAATGGAGCGCATAGTGGAAAAGAACTTCGGGTATCGCGTGATGGTTGAGAAGGGTTTCGAAAACTCGT
The DNA here is from genome assembly GCA_020848155.1 of Candidatus Sumerlaeota bacterium. GTDB lineage: Bacteria > Sumerlaeota > Sumerlaeia > SLMS01 > SLMS01 > JADZDZ01. Next base: position 27,325 of record JADLAR010000020.1, on the reverse strand, counting down.
GATGCTTCCTCATGGCGTCCGAGGTTTTGCAAAGTCACGGCATAGAGCGTGGCGGCACTGTAGCTCGCGAAGGAATTGTTCTCGGAATATATGAAGTCCAAGTGCGCCAGCGCCTGCTCCGGCTTTCCTGAAGCGACGAAAGTCCGTGCGGCGAGGAAGTGGGCCTGCAAATCCTCCGGGTCTCGTGTCAGCACCTGTTGGATTTCCGTCAGCGCGCCAGAATAATCCTGCCGCTCCAGTGCGATTTCCGCCAGCTCCAATCGATGGCCGATGACTTCTCCGTCGCTCAAGATCATGCGCAGGTACGCCTCACGTTGCCTTGCAGCAGAACGGCGTTTCATCGCCGTCAGGCCGTATCGTTCATCGCCCAGCAGGAAGAAGTTGATCAGATATACTGGAATCCCCACGGGGGGAAGGAAAATGACCATCGCCAACCAGAAGTGGGATTGCTCCCTCATCAGGATCCGGCACACAGCCCACGTCCAAAGTGCCAACAGCGCAAAGCTGACGATGGGGACGGCATTGATCATGTGAACAGGATGGCGCGCCGCGTTGCGCGCTTGTTACTGAGTGGCAGGGGGCGCCACAGGGGCGTCCGACTTCGGCGCAACAGCCGGTTTCTCCTGCGCGGGTTCCGCAGGGGCGGCTTTTGTTTCGCTGGTTGCGGGGGCGCCTGTTGTTGCAACGGGCTTATCGCTCGACGCCACGGGTTTGGTGGTTTCAGCGGGGGTTTCAGACGGAAGATCAAGGTTCCCGCCCGTCTTGTCGCGGTGGCTGCCAAGCAAAGTCAGGCCGATTGCGATGACAAAGAAGAGCGTGGCTGCAACCATGGTGGCCCTGAAAAGCCCTTGTTGCGTTTTTCCCGCACCGAACGTGTCAATGAGTTGACTGGGGGCTGCGCCGGGCGACTCCGAGCCGGCAAGGCCGCCGGATTTCCCTTCCTGAACGAGCACGAACAGGATAAGAAGAAGACAAACAACGATGTAGATGAGGCCAAGTATCCAGAGAATTGCTACGAGCATTGATGATCGCCTGACGAAATGAGGCCCGGAACACGCCGGGCGGCTGAAAAAGGTGGGTTTGGTGCCCCGCCCTGTCAAGGGTAAGGGGCTTGCGCCAGCTATGCCAAATGGGGGAACTGGCGTCCATGAGGCGCATATTCCTTCAGGGCCAGCAGGCGATATTCCTCACTGCCGTGTGGGCGGCCGCTTTTCTGGCCACTTGGATTCGCGCCACGGCGGTTTGGCCAGAAGGGGCCCCGGGGCTTACTTGGGATGAGGCGTTCTATTATCCGACGTTTCTGGCTGTGAGGGACTGGGTTGGGCTGTTGTTCAGCAATCCCATTGTGGCGATTTCTGACACATCCATCCAGGCTGGATGGGCACAGATTCACGAACTTCCTCCCGTGGTCAAATGGCTGGGTGCTGCCTGCGTTTCCATTCCGGCGGATGGTTGGTCAAACCTTGTGGCCCTCAGGATTTTTCCCGCTGCTGCAAACGCCACAAATTTTCTCCTGTTGTTTCTGGTCGGCAGGAAAATCATGCCAGCTGGTGCGGCTGTTTTCGCGCCGCTTGTCTACGCCGCGCTGCCTGTTGTTCAAGGTCATGGCCAGCTTGCCGCGACAGAAACGGTCTTCATCACGGTGACGCTGCTGACCGCGCTGGCCGCCCTGCAAGACCTTGCGAAATGGAAGACGAAGATTCTGCTGGGTGTATGCTGCGGATTGGCGCTGGCCACGAAGGTCAACGGAATCATCCTCTGTGCTGTCGTGCTCTTCTGGCTCTCCACCAATTCCTTTCTGCGTGCCCGCAGGTTTGGAATGACATTCAAGCACCATTGCACAGCGATTGGACTTGTTCTGGTTTTGGCCCCGACTGTGGCGCTGCTGATTTGGCCTTGGATGTGGCATCATTCATTGGATCGGCTCGCGGAGTATTGGTCCTTCATCCAGAATCACGCGAAGCAGGGCGTATGGTTCGAAGGCAAGCGGTGGAACGCCGGTGGAACTGATTTGCCGATGTCTTTTCCACTGAAGATGATCTGGATTTCCACTCCAGTCATCATCTCAGTGTTCCTTTCCATGGGAGCAATCCTGCTCCTGTTCCGCGCGTGCCAGCGGAGATCAATTCCGCCAGCGGCATGGCTGTTGATTCTTCTGACCATCGCCCCGCTTGCAGCGGCAATGCTGCCCTCCTCACCGCGTTATGACGGAACGCGCTTGTTTCTTCCAATGTTCGCGCCGTGGGTGATACTTGCAGTGAAGGGGGCCTTTGACACGCTGACGTGGTGGAGGTTGCGTGCCCGACGACAGGCAGCGAGAAACCTGCGCATCCTTGGGCCCAATGTCATCAGCGCAATCATCCTCGGCGCCTGGATCCTGGCGACTTCACATCTTGCAAGCATTGATTACAGCATTCTTCAGCGTCGCGACATGGACAAGGTTCGGATTTATCCCCACGAGAACACCTACTGGGGGAACGCCATTAATAGTGAATGCGTGCTGGGCATGAACCAGATGCTTCCCCATGGCGCGCGCATCAAGACCTTGGCACTGCAAGTTGATGCGTTGCGTATCTACCAACAATGGGGTGTGCTGCGCGGGGATCTGGTGATCGATCCCGAACCTCCCTACGATGCGCATCTGCTGCAAAATCGAAAAGGCTTTTGGGGAAATGCAGAGTGGTGGCTCTACGCGGAGCGCCAGCCACTCATGACTTGGGGGAGGGGCCCCACCAACGAACCGCTGGTATTGCTTTTCGACGGAAGGCCGCCGGGGGTGAAGTAGGGAACATCGGCAGGTCGGAACCCGCGACAAGAATGCAGGAAACGAAAAAGCGGTGATGTTTTTATGACATCACCGCTTTTATTTTCGGCAGAATGTTGCAGCGTTAGAAGCTACGTCCCACCCAATCCGACGAGAGCAAATGCAGGCCCGTCGTTCCACGTGAAACGTCGGAGGCGAGGAAGATGAAGGGATTAAGGACTTCATCCAGCGAATCGGATTCGTTCAGCGCACCGGGGTCGACGCAATTGACGCGAATGTTGTAGATGCTGGTTTCTTCAGCCAGAATTTCGGTGAGGTTTTCCACGCCCGCTTTCGCGACCGAGTAGGCCCCCCACCTGGCACGACCGCGCTTTGCCACGGAAGCGGTGACGTTGATGATCGATCCGCCGTTGCTGGGAATCATGCTGCCGAGCACAGCCTTTGAAAGCCAGTATACCACGTCGAGGTTGCCGCGAAGGGTTTCATCCCAATCCCGGGGCGAATATTGGACAATGGGAACCATGGGGCCGACGACGGATGCGTTGTTCACAAGGACGTCAATCTTGCCATAACTGCGAAGGGCACCGTTGAAGAGTTGTTCGCATGCGGCCTGGCTTCCGAGGCTGATCTTTGTCGCTGTCGCATCGCCGCCGAGTTCGCTCAGTTCATCGAGTGCGACCTTCAACTCGCTCGCAATGGATCCGGCGAGGACGACTTTTGCCCCTTCGCGAACATATGCCTTCGCTATTGCAAACCCAAGTCCACGCGTTGCGTTGGTGATCAGGGCCACCTTGCCCTGCAGGCGGCCTGCCGGTTGGACAACCGACGCCGCGTGTGATGCATCCTGTGCTGCGATCATGAAAAAATCCTGAATGATATTGTTTAGCCGTGTTTCTTCACAGCCGCGATGGCGGCGTCGTAATTCGGTTCCGCGCTCACTTCCTTCACCAATTCCTTGTACGTCACCTTCCCGTCGCGATCAATGACGAAAATGGCGCGTGCAAGCACACCCAGTTCCTTGATCTGAAGGCCAAACTTGTCGCCGAATTCGTGGTACTTGTAGTCGGACGCAGTCGTTATGTTCTGGACTTCGCTCGCGTCACACCAACGCTTCTGTGCCGTGGGAAGATCAACGCTGATGGTGAGAACCTTCACGTCTTTCCCGAGCGACTTCGCTTCCTTGTTGAAGCGCGCCGTTTGGATCGAGCACACGGGCGTGTCGAGCGACGGGACCACACTCAGCAGGACAACCTTCCCCTTCAGGTCGGCCAGCCTGACATCGTCCACCAATGTGCTGGAAACTTTGAAGTCAGGAGCCGAATCACCGACATTGATCTCCGTCTGTCCCACCAATGTCAGGGGGTTCCCCTTGAAAGTAACAGCACCAGCGCGATCAGCCATGACGGTCTCCGAAGTAGGTATCCTGCCTGCGAATGCAACGGCAGCGTGGTGAAATCGGGCAAGGCAAATTGCCCCAAGGCTTCCCGTTGCATTGGTACGGGCTGCCGGGGATGCTTCACCAATTCCACGGAAGTAGAAGCCCTCCGCCATGAAACTTGCACAGCGTCAGTCGATGATCGACTCCTCGGGTATTCGCAAGGTGTTCGACCTAGCGGCGAAGATTGACAATCCGATCAACCTTAGCATCGGCCTGCCAGATTTTGACGTCCCGGATGACGTCAAGGACGCCGCCATCAAGGCCATAAAGGGGGGCAAGAATCGCTACACTCTAACCGCCGGCATCCCGGCGCTCCGTGAGGAAGTGCGGGAGTACTACCGCAAGCGCAACATTCCCTTCGAGGATGTCTTCATCGCGTCGGGAACGTCAGGCGCCCTGATGCTGGTGTTCCTGGCGCTGCTTGACCCCGGTGATGAGGTGCTCGTCCCCGACCCCTACTTCGTGATTTACGCCGCTCTTATCAAGTATCTTGGCGCGAAGGTGGTGCCGGTGAACACCTATCCCGACTTTCACCTGACGCGTGAGGCACTGGAAGCTGCGTGGACCCCCAAAACAAAACTGTTGATTTTGAACTCGCCGGGCAACCCTTCGGGCGTGGTGTACTCCGAGGAGGAATGCAGGATGGCCGCGGAGTTCGCCGAATCCAAGGGGATCGAAGTACTCTCCGATGAAATCTACGAACCGTTCTGCTACGAAAGCGATTTTGTTCCACCGTCACGATTTTTCAAGGCGCCCATCACCATCAATGGACTTTCAAAGTCTGTTTCAATGACCGGCTGGCGTCTGGGCTGGGTGGCCGGTCCCGCAAAGTTGATCAAGGCCATGACCGACGTGCAGCAGTACACGTTCGTGTGTGCGCCGAGCATCGCACAGGAGGCGGCCCTCGTGGGGATCCATCATGACATGACGGCTGCGCGTGAAGACTACAAGAAGCGCCGGGACCTTATCTACAACGGCCTCACCAGCGCGGGATATCGCGTGCGAAAACCGGGCGGCGCCTTCTACATCTTTCCTGAAGCCCCTGGCGGTGATGCCGCGAAGTTCGTCGATGCCGCGATCGCGAACAAGCTTCTCATCGTTCCGGGCAACGTGTTCAGCACGCGCAACACCAACTTTCGGATCAGCTACGCCGCCTCGCGGGAAACGATCCTACGTGGCATTGAGGTGCTGGAGAAATTGGCGAAGCAATTTGCTTCATGAATGAAGCTGGTTCGCCATGAGCCATGGAATCGGGTTTCAACCCAGACGAGTCCCAAGAAAGATGGACTTCCGGTGTTCTTTGAATAAGCATGACCGGCAACCATCACGGCGACGAATCAGGGGAAATGCGCTAGACATTGGGGGGATCTCCTGATACCCAAGGCAACGTAGCATGAATTTGGAGGGAGATAATTTTTTGCGCAGGGGACCGTATTCAATGGCGTTTGTTTCTGGTGTCGTTACAAAGGTATACGCGAAGTGGATTGGAGCGGAAGGAAGGCTCCAACCAGGGCCTCTTGCGAAGCGAGTGCTTGCCGCCATCGCCGTTGCCTTGTTCTGCGTCGGAATGGCAGGAAGCGCAAAGGCCCAAAATCCCAAGCCAGCGCCCCAGACAACTGCCGCCACCGCTGAAACCCAGCAGCGCGATTTCATGGAGAAGACCACATCCCTCCCTATTGGCCGCGCGTTCCACGCGCTGGCAGTGCTCAAGAACTATGTGTACGCGTTTGGCGGTTCGGAGTACGATCCCGCCACGAAGTCGCAAAAGCCAACGAATTCCGTGCTGTATGCCCAGATTTACACGAACGGACAGCTCAGCCCGTGGCTGTATACCACTGTCCTTCCGGAAGCACGTCACTATATTGGAAATAGCACACTGGTCCTGAATGACACTGTCTACATCATCGGCGGATCGACCGCACCCGCAGAGGGCAAGCAGATGAACACGGTGCTCTGGACACGCCCGGGGCCGGATGGAAAATTGGAAAAATGGCGGGAGTCGGCGCCATTTGCCAAATCCGGCCTGTCTTGTTCGGCCGCCTTCGCGACACCGGGGTACCTGTGGGTTACAGGCGGAGTTCCGGAAACCGGCCCCACTTCCCAGGACGTGATGTCGGTCCAAGTGCTTCCCGACGGCTCATTGGGGAGGTGGGAGACGTCACTTCCACTGCCCACACCACTTTGGTATCATCACGCAGGAGTCGTTGGTGGCCGTGTTTACATCTGGGGCGGCTTGAAAATTAACGATAATTCCGGACCTGAAAGCATCAGCGACAAGATCTTTTCCGCACCGATTTTGAACACCGGCAGGCTTGGTATCTGGAGGACCGAAACAGTCACTCTTCCCAGAGGGTTTTATGCAGCCTCTTCGGCAAATGCCGGTCCCTATTTGTTTTCCTTCGCGCCGCGCTATGTGAAGGCGGAGCGCAGCAGCGACATCTGGTGGACCACGGTCACGCAGGCCGGGATCCAGCCGTGGCACAAGCAAACCACCAATATTCCCATGAGGATTTATCACGCTGTTGCTCCCGACTTTCTTCGCGGATCGATCTATTTCGTTGGTGGCAAGAAAGACACAAAAGGCAACGACAATGATCCCTTGCCGTGGGCTGTGTTTTTCCGACTGACACCGGAGGCGCGCAAGCAGGCGGAAGAAGGATGGATGGCGCTTCAGGCGGCGCACAAGTCGGCGGCTGCCAGCGCATCAACTCTGGAACTCACCACGGAGGGCCCGAACGCTGTCGCAGCAACACCCACTCCTGCGGCTGCCTCGGCCCCCCTCCCCAAGGGAATCATCACCTACGAAGTTGCCCGGGCAACCGTGGCAGGGAAAAAGCCCCTTGTGATATACTACCGGCTGGCAGGTTCCAAGCCTTGCGTGGAGCAGGATGCGGCGCTTACTGGGACCGAGTTCGCCTCCTTCGTGGAGAAAACAGCGGTTGGCTCTTCCGACATTCGCAGCAATCCGCAACTCGCGCAGCAGTTTGGTGTCTTCCGCTCACCCACTTGGATTTTCTATGATTCACGCGGCCAGGAGAGGAAACGCCATGTGGGAGTCATCTCTGTCGCGGATCTGGCATCACTGGCGGCCGATTTGAATTAGCAAGGAAGCTGCGTTCGCCAGAATTTCGTTGCCGGCCACCTTTCCCCTTGCATCGACCCTCGGATTCCTTACGCTCTCTGGGCCTTTCGGGAGTTTTGACGCGCGCATGATCGATCAGAAGTTACTTGCAATCCTGGCATGTCCGCTGACGAAGGCTCCTGTGGTTCTTGACCAGAACCGCTTGGTAAGCACGGATCCTGAAACACGCCGGGCCTACCGCATCGAGGATGATATTCCGATCATGCTCGTTGAAGAAGGTACCACGCTGGGCGCCGAGGAACATGCGCGAATTCTAAAGGAGCACGGCGCGCAGCCGTTTGTTCCAACACAAGGAAAGAAGAAGTCATGAAGAAGGACATCCACCCCAAGTATGACTGGGTTCTGTATCGTTGCCCCTCCACCGGCACGGAAATCCTGACGCGTTCCACGAAGCTGGACGGCCCGAAGATGGACCACAAGGGTCAGAACATTCCGTCCATCTCGATCGAAATTTGCAGCGACAACCACCCGTTCTACACAGGCAAGTCGGGCCTCGTGGATACTGCCGGGCGTGCGGACGCTTTCAACAAGCGCTTTGGCGCGCTGCGCGCAAAGAAGCCCGTTGCTGCGAAGTAACACCTAACACACCACTTCCATCAGGATGCACAGGCCACCCCGTCACAAGGCGGGGTGGCCGTTTTTCTTACTGCACCATTGATAGAATGAAGGCGTTGGTCCCCTCTGCTGCGGGAGACGGGGTGACGCTGGCAATCACGGTAGGCGTTGCGCTTGGAGTGACGCTGGCTGTCTGGGTTGGAGTGAAGGTTGTTGTTGGCGACGGCGTTGCGGAGGCCGTGGCGGTTGCGGTCGGGGAGGATGTTGGTGATGGAGTCGGCGTGTCCCCCGGCCCGGCAGGTGCGGTCAGTTTCGGCAAATACATCCACCGCAACATTTCCGGTGAGCGCGTGCGCCATGCGGCCTCGTTGTGCTGCATGTTCGGCCCGACGACAAAGAGAAACGCAGGCCCATAGATGTGACCACTTTCGATGAGTTGGTCCCTCACATTGATCGTGTTGTTGTAACCATCGCTGTTGGTGCCGCAGTCCATGTAGAGGCGCGAGCGGCTGGATGGGGGCTGGGACGCGTCACTCAGGATTTGGGCGGTGTTGACTTGCGTGCTGGGTGACATCGCCGCAACTGCACCGAACACGTCTTCGAACTCCAGCGATGCGGTCAGGCCGAGCAACCCGCCGAGCGAACTGCCCACGTGCGATGTGTTTTCCGGTCCGGTTGCAACGCGGTAGCGCTGCGCGATGACTGGCATGAGCTCGTCACGGATCGCGCGAAGGAACTCGCGGCCGCGCCCTTGCGTTCCCTGAACGCTTCCCCACTCCGGCGTGTATTCGGCGAAACGGTCATTGGAGTTGTCTATTCCCACGAGGATGATTTCCGGCAAGTCGCCGTTTGCGATCATCGATTTGATGCTCAGGTCGAGATCCCAGGAGCCAAATGGGCCGCCGGGGGAGAAGACATTCTGGCCATCCTGCGCATACAGCACGGGATAGGTTTTCCCCGTGTTGCGGTCGTAGTCCCGCGGCAGCAGGACGCGAATGGTGCGTGAACGAAAATCGGCCGGTGCAAAGGTGAAGGTTTCCGTGCGTGCGGCCAGCGGCGCTTGCGCGGGAACCTCATCGTGCAGGAAGGCCTGGTTGAAGCGCCATGTGGTGTTCAGCATGTTGACTCGCGCATTCCCCGAAGAAGGCACGGTGGTCTGGCTGGAATCGGGGTTGGTCACACGAAACTGATAAAGGCCATTTCGATCGAAGTATTGCTTGCTGATGGGCGACGTATAGACAAAGCGGCCGGGAGAACTTTCGGCAAGTGTCATCGGCACGCTGTTCACTCCGCCGGCGGGGTCGGTGTAAAGGATCGAAACCCCGCTTGGTGCAATCGCTCCTTCATGAATGAAGGTCAGTGTTTGCGTCAGCGGAATGGGCACGGTTGTGACGGGGGTAGATCCGGGGATGGGAGTCTTGTTGGTGGCATCGGCCACTGCGGTTGCGGAATCATTTCTCAGCAAAAACTCCGGCGTGAATGTGACTCCCTGGGGAATCTCCATTTGAATGGACCAGACCGGATAGTTGTGGGGAGAAAGTTTTGCAGACTTTGGGATGCTGCTGTTTCCCATCACGGTGAATGGGCCTGTCAGGAAGACGCTCTGTCCAACCGTCGTTTGCTGATTGATGGAAAAATCGACGACTTCTGCCCCGGCCATTTCCAGGCATCCCGCCATCAACACTCCCAGCACCATACTTCGCAGCATCGCCAAGCCCTCCAAATTTGAAGATTGGATGTCTCATTCCTTTGACTCGCGGCCAGTTCGTGATAAAACCGATTCAAATTGCAATGGAATTGGTCCAAACGATGCCCTTGGAAACCATGAAACAGGCAGCTACTTCTGAATGTGTGCGAGACTCCTCGGTGATGAGGGACCGCGCGGAGGACTGGCGGTTCGGAAGGGTCATCTATCAAATATTCGTGGATCGCTTCGCACCCTCCGCTGACCTTGATGCGAAAAGGTTGCACTATGCGCATCCGCGAAGAATCAAGGCATGGGAGGAACTTCCGGAACGCGGGGTGTATTTGCCTGACCATCGTGTTCATGAAGCCGAGATGCAATTTTGGGGGGGGGACCTGAAGTCGGTGGCATCGAAGTTCGATTATGTGCAGGCAATCGGTTCAGACGTCGTTTATCTCAACCCGATCTTTCTTGCCTACAGCAATCACAAGTATGACTGCATTGATTACTTCACGATCGATCCGCAGTATGGAAACCTGGATGACCTTCGGGAACTTGTGCGCGCAGCGCATGCGCGGGGCCTGCGCGTGATCCTGGATGGCGTCTTCAACCACATGGGCCGACGTGCACACTGGTTTCAGGCGGCAGAGAAGGACCTTGTGTGTCCGGAGCGCGGCTACTTCTCCTTTGGTGAGAGCCACAAGAATGGCTACCTTGGTTGGCGAGATGTTGCGAACCTGCCGGAAGTGAATCTTGAAAATGATGATGTTCGCGCGAAGCTGATCGATGGCGTGGACAGCGTGGTGCAGTACTACCTGCGCGACATCGACATTGACGGCTGGCGGTTGGATGTGGCGCCAGACGTTGGCTTCGAGTACCTGCGGGTGATCACGGAAAATTCGCGTGCCGCGAAGCATGATGCCGTGGTGATTGGCGAGTGCTGGAATTATCCGGAGGAATGGTTGACGGTGATGGATGGCGTGTTGAACATGCACGCCCGCACGTTGATCCTTGAACTTTGCCAGAACCGCGTGACGCCGCTTCATGCGTCGCGTTGCTTCGCGCAAATGGTGCAGGATGCGGGCATCGAAGGGATCCTGAAGAGCCACCTCGTGCTGGACAATCACGATACGCCGCGGTTGGGCACGCTGATTGCCGATGCGGGGGAGCGGAGCATTGCGCGAACACTCCAATTCCTGCTTCCGGGGTCACCCGTCGTCTATTACGGGACGGAACTGGGGATGAAGGGTGGTGCTGATCCGGAGAACCGGGCGCCGATGCGCTGGGACCTGGAGAGCGATGACAATGAGGAATTCGCACTGACGAAGAAGTTGATCGCGTTGCGACGGGACAATCCCGCACTGATGTATGGCGACTATCGTGCGCTGGAAAGCGACTCGCTCCTCGCGTTCCTTCGATTCACCGACAGGGCGCGCGAAACCATCATCGTCCTCGTCAACCCCACGAAGGCGGAGGCCCGCGGCATCGTGCCGATTCGCGATTCGCGCCTGATGGATGCCGCGCAGATGGAGTGCCTGCTATCCGGCGAACGCGCCATGCTTCACTGCGGTTTCATTGAGATCACGATGCCGCCACAGACCACACGCGTCTTCCGCACGGTCGATCGCGGTGACGAGGGTGGCTACACGGCCTTCAAGCGCGTGTGATTCAGTTGTACCAGTAGGCGCGAATGGTGACACTACGCAGGATGTATTCGACATACTTGTCGGAGTTCGGATCGAAGTCCAGAAAGTCGAACGACATCGTGTAGATGTCATCGGCGTAGATACTGGAACCGCCAAAGTTCACATAACAATCATTGTATGCGTGCGCGTTTTGCAGGTCGCGCTTCAGCATCACTTCTCCGTCATATGGGAGCGCGAGGTCCTTGCTCGCCGCCAGATTTGATGGTCCCGCCGGATGCAGCGCCGCGTTTGAAAATCCGTACACGTTCAGACGCGTTCGCATGGAGGGGTAGTATTTGATGTTGTTGAAGGTGCTTCCGATCTGGTCGTAGCCCTCAACCTCCACGATCAGTTCAAGGTCCGCGTTGCCGGCGACACCGCTGATGGAATCCGCAAGCTCCAGGAAATCAGAGCCCCAATAGCCGAACTGATAGTTGCCATCAGAATACATGCCGAGGCCGGTGATCCTTCCCGAGCCATTGCGGTACTCTGTGAAGAGCGGGGCCGTGTAATCGGGATAGGCGGAAATCGGTGAGAACCATTCCAGCGGGAGCACGAAGTCGGTGTAGGTTGCCGTCCCACCCTTGCCATACCTGCTGGCGCCCGACTTTCTTTCCGCCGCGCGAAAGGTGTGGATCGCTGTCGCGTCAAACTTGCGGGGCTCAATCTCGCGGGATGCTTTTTCCAACTTCGCGACCAGGGCCTGTGCATTGACGTTGGCATTGTTGCGCTTCACTTCGTTCGCGGTAGCAGCGCGAGGTTCCACCGGCTTCACGACGCTGCGCATAACTTCGCCATTTGCCAGCAGTTCCTTGATCGTTGGGTTGCCCGGTTCCACTGCGAAGGCGGTGGCGCTGATGGAGAAGAGGCACAGCGTGAGGAGTGAACTGTAGGTGCGATCTGAAGTGGTCGTGCGTTTCATGGGACTCGAAGGAGTGCTGCCGCGGTCCAAGGCCGCATGTGAATTTGACTCGCAAGGTTCATACAAACAAGCATTCCCGATATTCAATCCCGGATGCTTGCTCCCTGACGTGTGTGGACTTGGGCCTGTGAAAAAAAGAATCCGGGCGGAGCTGTTGGCCCCGCCCGGATTGCGACTGACTGTTTCAGACCCGGATGGACCGGGAGGTCTGCTTAGTACATCGACCAATCGCTGACGGACGACGGAGAGAAGTACGCCGCGCGTGTCGGTGCACCCGGAGAGGCTGCCACGTCGTGACGTCCTGTAATCGCATCCACAACGAAGATAACTGGTGTGCTGGCGGTGTAGCTGAACGAGCTATCGGCAGCATTGTTGCCATTGACTGTGATGCCATCGACGCTCCCGCCCAACTGAACGGTGAATCCAGAATCAGGCGGCGCAACCCCCGTGCGTTGGCCAACGGCCTTCACTTGCTTACCCGATCCAGTGAGGAATGGAGAGAGAGTCGCGGAGAAAATTTGATCTCCTGCCGTCGCTCCAACGCCAGGACCGGCATCCGAAAGATCAAATGCTGAGTTGCCCGCATCCCAATTGCCAGCGCCACCGAAGTCAGTCATGAAGTCTCCTACGACCTGAACCTTGGTCCACGTATTGAGGCTGGCACGAGTATTTTTGTCCAGAACCAGGACAAGGTCTGTGCCGGGCGTATATCCATCCGACGAATAATCATTCCGGTCAAACACGACCAATACATCCTGATTTGCTGCCGTGGTGGTGAAAGGATAGTCGCCGGAGTTCGGGAATGGATTGCCGAGACCTTGACGAACACGCACGCTGTACGTTCCTGCCGTGGCAACGGTGAACGTCTTCTGGTAGATGTTGCCAACAGCGGTTCCCAGATCCTCAAGCGCGGTGTAGCCTGTGCCCCATGCGGAGGATTGAGCATAGAAGGGTGGTCCGGCGACCAGGGAGGGGTTGAAGGCGCGCACTCTGGCCCTTGCTGCATCAAGGGTCACCGTCACGGTGTCGGAGGGACCAAGGACAGAAAAGCTATGATTCCCGCCGCCGGTTGCGTATCCGGGAGCGCCGAAGGCAGGGGGTGTGAAGCTTTGATTCTGCGTCACCTTGAAATTATAGGTGCCGCCGGGAAGGCCGGTGATGGTGCCGCCATAGAGGTTGTCACCGATGATTCCCGCGCCTGCATCCGTGAGGGTGACGGAGTTGGGATCGGCAGGGGTCCAATCGACACCACCAAGTTCGCTGGTGTAGTCACCAGTCACCTGAATGCTTGTGGCCGCTGCGACCGTGCTGGGAAGCTGGTCCGTGTAGATAAACCCATCAACTGTGGGTGATGACCCGGTGTCGGGCTTGTAGCCATCGTTGAGCGTGTTGGAGACGAGATAGAACGTGATGGTTCCCGACCCAGGCACGATCACGTTGTTGTTATCGTCTGGGGTGTTCACTGTTCCGAATCCCGCGCTGGCGACTTTCCAAATAAGGCTGTCGCCGGGAACAAAGTTTGTGACGGTGGTGGTCCAGATGCCGTCGTCTGCTGTTACGTCGCCGTTCGTCAGGCCGTCGTCATACATGCGCAATTCAGCTGCCGTGCCATTTGGGCCAAGGCCGGTGCCGGGCGAAAAACCACCCAGTCCGCCGGGGCCGCTGAAATCTGACTTGGAACCTGTGATGAAAATGTCAACGCCCTGCAACTGAATGGCTGCCGGGGCGGCTGCTGCGGCCAGAATGGTCGCGCCTGCCATGAGAACCAGATACCGCTTCTTCATTTGCCAAGACTCCTTGAATAGTGGTGCGGCAAAAGCCGCTAGTCTTAAACCGGGTGAGGTGGGGGTGCGATCATCCCGCACCCCGATTCGGGAACGAGTTACTGGTTCTTGCCTGTTCCACTCTTGTCGCTGAACGTCACGATGTCCCCGTAGCTGACCGTTCCATTCGTGGGATCGTAGACACGGGCGTTGAGTGCCGACCAACCGGCGCGAGCGGAACCAGTGGAGCGATCATCGAAGTTGTCAGGGCCGACGGACTTCAAAAGCCATTCGCCGCCATTTTCAATTCCCGGCCGCTCAAGGGGATTGATGAGATTGCTGTTTCCAATGTAGGCGACGCGGTCCGCCATGTAGTTCGGGTCCGAATTAGCGTCCGTATGAAGCAATTTCTTTCTGACGTACAAGTAGCTCTTAAGCAGGGATGCGAGCTTGGGATCCGAGGGATTGGCGGTTCCGTAGTTCTCTTTCCACGGTGAAGAGGGAATAGAGCTCAGATAAGAGATGGGTGTCGTCAGACGGAGAAAGCTAAGTTTACGAGGACTCGGGGATGCAGCCGCGGCGACTCCCTGATCTGTTTCCGGGTAACGATTGTTGTCGATCACATAGGATTCCAAGGCTGTTCTCATCGTTCGCATGTCCGCGAGTGTCCGAGAAACTTTTGCGCGCGTTTGCGCCTCGAGGAAGTTGGGGACGGCGATGGCCGCCAGAATGGCGATGATGGCCACGACGATCAGCAGTTCGATCAGCGTGAAGCCGAACCGCTTTGAAACGGGCTTCTTCAAATTACCGTGAAACATGGATGTGGTGATCTCCTTTTCGGAACCGGATGGGATGTGATTTGATCAGTTCAACGTGCAGCGCATGAGATCATCTTCGGAGAAACGAAACGGCACTTAAGACTGCACTTTGAATCGGTCAAATGTGAATGCAACCGTTCCAATAGGATGCTCCTTTGTCAAGCGCTGAAATTCCTTGTGACACCCATTTGGACTGGTCGTGAGGGGGCGTTTATCTCTTTTTATCGGGAAGTTGGGTTGCTCATCGCCCAATTGACCAAATGCCAAAGGAATAGTCAGCGCCTTCCAAGGTCAGGCTGCGACTTTTGAGCGTGCCTTGGATGCCCGATTGGACCAGTTCCACCAGGTTTGGCGCGTCGCCCCAGTAGGAGGGAAGCGTTAGGGCGAGCATGGTGTCCTTGGGCCTGCGATTGAGGGCGATCAGCACAACCTGCTCCGGCGCGATGCGGGCGATGACGAGTCTTTCGTCGCTCTCGTGGAGAATCTGGATGGTGCCACGGCGCAGGGCGACAGATGCCGCGCGCGCATGGTTGAGTTTTGCGACGAGGTCGTGAGTCGCCTTCTGGTTCTCGTCCCAGCCATCCCACTGCATGGGGCGGCGGTTATCGGGGTCGCCGGCGCCGGTCATCCCGACTTCATCGCCGTAGTAGAGTGTCGGCGGCGAGGGGAGTGCCGAGAGGTACGCGAAGGCAAGTTGGAGTTTTTTGTAGCTGAGGGGGTGGTCCACCTTCGGCGTGTTGGCGCTGAAGGCAATTTCCTGGATGTCCTTGTCGGACAGGCCGTCCTTGATGTCGCCGTCGGCGAAGGCCATGAAGCGCACGACGTCGTGGTTGCCGAGCAGGGTGCTCATGATGCTGGCGGGTGCGTAGCTGGATTGCGCGCTGCGGATGGCCTGCGCCAGGTCGGACATCTGGCCGTTGCCGCGGGCGAGGGCGCCTTCCAGCTTGAAGTATGTTGGAAAGTCGAACTGCCCCGTGAGGAGATCGGGGCCGACATATTCGGCAACGGTCGAATAGCCGGAAATCGTTTCGCCCACCTGATAGATGAACCGTCCCTCCTTGCCGAGGAATTGTTCATCAACATGATTCGTCAGCGCGCGCCAGAACTGAAGCGGGACGTGCTTCACGGCGTCGTGGCGGAATCCGTCGGCGTTTGTCTGGCGAATCCAGTATTCGGCGCTGTTGACAACGGTGGGTATCGCCTCCGGGTTCCCGTCGTAGTTGATGTCGGGAAGGAAGGAATCGAACCATGTCGTTATGGGGTGTGCATCGTACTTGCGGATGTTGCGCTCGCCGTCGGGAAGGAAGAGCGGCGTGGCAATCTTCTTGTTCGCCTTGAAGAGCGGATGATCCTCATGGACGTGGTTTGAGACAAAGTCTATCAGGACGGCGATCTTGTGTTGGTGCGCGGTCTTTACAAGGTTCTGCAAATCCTCCATCGATCCGTACTGCTCGTTTGTTTCCGTGAAGGAAATCGGCCAGTACCCATGATATGATGTGAAATAGCGGCCGGCGCCGACGGATTCCTGCTCCACCTTCTGGGTGTTCTTGTTCACGGGAGAAATCCAGAGGGTTGTCACGCCCAGGGTGTCGAAGTATCCCTCCTCGATTTTCTTCGTGATGCCGGGCCAATCGCCGCCGTGGTAGTTGGTAAGGGGAACGATGCGAGGATCATCGGAAGGTTTATTGATGAGCGCATTGCCATCGAAGAATCGATCGGTGAAGGCGAAGTAGATCACTTCATCGCGTGGCGAGCGCTGTGCATTCTCAAACGTGACGGGGAAATTCGCGCCGCCCAGCCGGCCATCGTTGGTGCGGCCGAGCACGGTCACATAATTTTCCCCCAACCATTTCGCTGCCGGAACGTTGATGCTGAAAGTCTGTGAGGCGCCGTCGCGTTTGATGGAATCCTTTTCCAGTAGCTCGTTGTTCAGGATGATGGAAACGGTGTCGGGAAGCACCTCGCTGGCTCCCGTGGTGATGGCGTGGAACCCGCCCTGCGCGCCGGCGCCGGGCGCACCCGCAGGCACATAGGCCCATTCGAACTTGCCTGTCATTTCCCCCTTCACATCAATGACGGAATTGCCATGGTCCGATTCATTGACGTTGGCATTCGCAGGATCGGTCATCCACTCGCCGTCAACGACGAACTTGTATTGTTGTTTGCCGGGCTGTGAGGGAATCTTGATGCGATATACTCCGTCGGCTTCCTTCTTCAGCGCATCCTTCGCGGGATTCCATCCGTTGAAGCTGCCGGCGACGAAGACCTGCTTGGGTTCCTTGCCAGCAGGCGGCGAGTAGGAGAATTCCGCGAGGGGCATCGCTTCCACAATGATGGCGGCGGAAACCTTCTTCCCACCGGCGGCGTCGACGGTGACTGTTGCCATGCCTGCGGATTTTGCCGTCAGCGAAAGATATTCGCCATCGACGGTGACCGTTGCGATGTCCGGTGGCGAGATCGTCGCATTGGAAAAACCAGAGACACTGGTTCCTGCGGAATGCCTCAGGCAGATGTTCTTTGCCTCGCCCGGAGTAAGCCGGACGAGGGGCAGAGGTGAGGCGACCTTCGGAGCGGCCCAAATCCAGTCATGTGTTTCCTGCGCAAGCGCAGGAGCAACGGGCAGTGACAGGAGGCTGGAGAGAAGAAGAAGGGACGGCGCGACTTTACATGACATTTCGGAACTCCGGAGGGTGGATGGACTTTAGTAAATCAGTTGAGCGGATAGGGCGGTGGCAATTTGAATCAGTCCAATATGCCCCTTGACCGATGCATGTCGATCCGGTCTAAGAACCCTTTGATTCGTGGTGTTCTTGTGTGGAGAACGGCAACGTTGGTCACCCGTTGATTTGGTCGTGTGGAAGGTTCAAGCCTATGATGCCGTTGAAGATACGTGTTCATGTGGAGAAAACGCTCGAACGGACGAGCAGCAAAGGACCTGATGGGCAGCCGTGAAATTTTCCCCAATGATGAATAAGCAGGTGGGTTGTGCGAAGCTGTTCGCGGCGTTGCTGCTGGCGGGAAGTGCCTTTGCCGGGCCTGTTCCCGGGGTGGAAACCTTCGACAAGAAACCCGTCACGTTTCCCACGCCGCCCAGCATCACGGCCTGGGACATTGGCAGCGACGAGTATCTTGTTACGTTCAAGTGGAAAACAGCGGACCCGAACCCCGGTGTCGCCGGCGATTTCAATGGTTGGAGCCGCACGGACCTGCCGATGTCCGGCCCCGATGCGGATGGGAATTACTCAGTAACCGCGCGGCTGAAGGCGGGGGAGTATCGCTACAAGTTGGTGGCCGGTGACAGCGGTTGGTATACTGACGAGGCGAACCCCGATCGCGACGAGGACGCGAATGGCAATTCCATCCTGCGCCTTGGGATTGTGGCGGAATTGCATGGCAGGATGGGCAAGCTGGGAGATGATGAGATTGTCCTTAAGGGGCTGTCGCACGATTCCGCATCGTTTCACTATGTTGATTTCATCTCGGACAGGCGTGTGATCATTCGTGCGCGCTCCCTGGCGAATGATGTGAGCACGATGAGTGTGGATCGCGACGGCGCTTTCAGTGCGCTCAAGCGCATCGCGAGTGATGCACAGTTCGACTATTGGGAAACGACGGTCACGGTCGATCCTGCGAAGGGTGCGGCACTGAAGTATGGGATACAGGCCGTTGATGGGTCAAAAAAGGAGACGATCGGTCCGTTCACCGTGGATCTTCGCGCCTGGCGAAAGAACCATGCACCTGACTGGGCAAAGGATGCGATTTGGTATCAGATCGTGATCGATCGCTTTCGCGACGGTGATTCCGGCAACAATCCGGAAGAGACAGTGGGCAGCAATCGCATGGGCTTCACCTGGCCTTGGAAATCCGATTTCTTCGCGATTCCCGGCAGGAAGGAAAAGCTGACCGATCCGGGAATGTTCAGTTACGATAGTGACAAGGACAACTATCCCGACATCTGGCAGCGCCTGTATGGAGGTGACTTTCAGGGCGTCATCGACAAGCTGGATTACCTCCAGGCGCTTGGCGTAAACGCAATTTACTTCAACCCGATCTTTGAATCGCCGAGCCATCACAAATACAACGGCAAGACGTACCAGTTTGCCGACGATGGGTACGGCGTTCCAGGCGAATTTGCAAAGTCGATGCAGTCAAACAACGTGTTTGATCCATCGATGTGGAAGAGCAACAAGTCCGACGAAAAGTTTTTTGAGCTGTTGCGCGAAGCCAAGAAGCGGAAGATGCGCGTCATCATTGATGGCGTGTTCAATCACCTTGGAGACAGCTCGCCCTATTTCCTTGATGTGAAGAAGAACGGGAAGGCATCTCCCTACGCCGACTGGTGGGACGTTGTTTCGTGGGACCCGTTCAAGGCGCGCGGATGGGCGGGCGCGGACGAATTGCCCCAGTTTCGCAAGAATCTGGAGCACGGAATCGCGAGCGACAAGCTGCGCGAGTTCATCTTCAACTGCACGAAAAAGTGGATGGATCCCAACGGCGATGGCGATCCCAGTGATGGCATTGACGGCTGGCGCCTTGACGTGCCGATGGATGTTCCAATGGCCTTCTGGGATGAGTGGTGCGCCCACGTGCGAAAGATCAATCCTGATGCGTACATTGTGGGAGAGGTCTGGGCGCCTGCGGAGGAATGGATCGACGGCAGGAAGTTTGATGCAGTGATGAACTACCAGTTCCGCGTGGCCGCGCTTCGATTCTTTGGCAACGTGGAGAAGCGCACAACGGTCAGCGGGTTTGATGGTGAACTGGCGCGGCTCAGGCTGCGTTACCCCCATGCAAACACGATGGTGATGCAGAATCTTCTGGATAGCCACGACACTGATCGCGTCGCATCACGACTGTTCAATCCTGACTTCACGGCAGACCGGCTGTATGATGGACAGAATCGTGTGCAGGACAAGGGAAACACCTACAAATACACGCGACCAACCCCCGATGTCTACCAGCGGTTGAAGCTTCTGGCGTTGTTCCAGGCGACCTACATGGGAGCGCCGATGATCTACTACGGGACTGAAGTGGGAATGTATGGTGCGGATGATCCCATGTGCCGCAATCCCATGTGGTGGCCGGACCTGATGCCTTTCGACAATCCCGATGATCGCATCGACGAATCCCTGCTGGGGGAGTACCAGAAGTTGTTGAAACTGCGTGGTGGCGAGGAACTGCTGCGGCGCGGTGAGTTTGAAACACTCGCGGTCATGGACGAAAAGGAGGTCTATGCCTTCCGTCGTTATTCGTTGGACGAGAAGAAGTCGATTCTCGTTGTGTTGAACAATTCCAGCGAACGACAGACCTTCACCGCCCCGCTGTCGTTCGCGACGTCCAATGCAAGGTTGGAGCTGTTGCATGGCAAGGCGGACCTTCCTGCGTGTGAAACTCCCGGCATTCAGTTCATCACCCTCGAACCCGTGAGCGGCGCGATCTTCGCCGTCACTGCCTCCGCCAGCACCAAAGAGGTCAAGGCCCCATGAAGAGGAACGCGCTCCTAAAGAAAAGGTCGGTGGCCATGGCGGCGTTGATCGCAGCCGCCACCGGAATCACAAGCCATGCAGACGCACGGGTGATCCTGCAGTACTTTGAGAGCAAGTGGGAGAGCATCGATCACAAGATGCCTGATGTGTTCATGGCGGGCTACGGCACGTTGTATCTGCCTCCACCTGCACGCGCCGACAGCGGGAACCAGAGCGTCGGGTTCGACGTGTTTGATCGCTTCGACCTTGGCAAGGAGAACAACGAAACCCTTTACGGAACGGAATCATCGCTGCGGAATCTTGTGAAGCAGGCCCACCGCGCAGGCATACTCATCTACGTCGATACGGTGTACAATCACAACGGCTTCAGCGATGGTTACCGGGACAACCAGGCGGGGGATGAGGGATGCGCCTTCCGTTGGGAGAAGGATTCGGGTGGCTACCCGGGATTCATCATGAACGGTTCGCCCTTCGGCCTTCCGTACGATCTGGATTTCCACAACGTCTGTCCATCAGCGCAATTTCCACAGCCAAGTTGTGACAGCGACCCCTTCAACTGCCGTACATCCAACCTCATCGACATCAATCACGATTCCCCCAGCTTCTGGGTGCGTCACCCTGCATTTCCAAACGACCCACAGAACATTCCATACCAGACTGTCAGGGAAGAGAATGTGCGGCTGTACCCGGATCAGGACCTCGCCACTTTTACCAATGAGTTTGGCGAGCAGATCCATCCCTTCAACCTGAACGATCCCGAGGCGGGCGATCCAAGCCCCGAGTATGTCAGTGGCATGTTGCGGCGTTACACGCAATGGATGTTGGAAGAGATTGGCGTGGATGGGTTTCGCCTCGATGCAGTGAAGCACACGCCACCGCAGTGGTTTGTCGATGTCTACGACCGCGCGGCAAATTCGGCGGCGAAGGATTTCTGGGGAAGGCGCACAACGCCATTCTCCTCCGGCGAGAACGTCAACAGCTCATTCGATGCGCTGGCTCCTTATCATCGCAAGGACTATGGCCGCAACCGAACGGTGTTGGACTTCCCGCTGAAGTTTGCGTTACAGGGGAACATCGGCAACAACTTGCAGAATATCCTTGGGTCCTCCTTCGACGCCTACGATGGAAACGGGCAGGATGGCAGTGCGGGTGTCATGTTTGTCCAAAGCCATGACAACGGTTATATCGGTGATCCACCGTTTCTTCCCAACATCGCCTACGCGTACATCCTTTCGAGGAAAGGTTATCCCATCGTCTATTTCAACGCGCAGGAGTTTGGCACCGGGCGTGACTTTCCCAACCGCAATGGCCGTGGGGATGCACTTGGAGTCTTTGGAAATACCATCACGAGCCTTGTCGATATCAGCAACGAGCTTGTGAACGATCGCGACGGAAATGACTTCAATGATATTTGGCACGATGACGATGTGATTGCCTATGAACTGCGAAACACCGCGGTCATCGGCATTTGCGATCGTGATGACCGCGGTGGAAACAATGATGGTTATGAGCAACGAACGGTCACACTGCCCGGCTTCAGAAGCGTGACGCTCAAGGAAATCACGGGCAACGCATCGAACTCCACGGTCGACCCGGACAATGACATTCCCGATACGATCAATGTGCCTGGGAATGGAGTGATCGACCTGCGAGTTCCGACGAACAAGAACGACAGCGACGTGGCCCACGGCAAGTCATACGTTGTCTATACAGTCGCCCCGCCGGAAGGTACGTTCTCTGTCAGCAACGTTGTTTCCACCCTGGGGCCTGAGCTTGCGGATCCCGGTTCCGCAACGCCGGAACAGCGTGCAAAGGCCCGCCTGACGCCCGTGGATGTCGTGCGTGGAAACAGCACCACGGTGACACTGCAAATCAACCAGGGCGCGGGGAGTCTTGAGGACAATGCGCTCATTCGCTGGAATCAAGGCATCAACATCGATGGGGTGAACGATGCGGGGAATCCCTTCGGCCTCTTTCTGCTCGATATTCCCGGCGCGCCATTCCTGAACGGGCTTGAGAACTTCACGACCAAGAGCCCAAGCGTCGACGGTGCGGGGCAGCAGACAGGCACGGGCACCTACAGCGTCACGGTGAATCTGACGAATCCGGCGATTCCTGAAGGTTACAACTACCTGACATCCATTGCCTTCATCAAGAGGCTGAATGGACTTCCCGCGTTGTGGCAAACATTCCGCAAGGTGATCTATGTCGACAACTTCGCTCCTGATCTGGCGTTGCTGTTTCCTGAGACGCAGACGGGAATCAACGACATCAATAGCAGCTCCTTTGGTTTTGTCATGGAGAATCCCGATGCGACTGGCAACTCAATGCACTACTTCTGGAACTTGCCGGCAGGAACAAATCCCGTTACGGGTGGTCTCGTGAATGAGGGGAACAAGGCAACGAAGACAGATCGCACACGATATCGCTTCACGCTGAACAGCCTGGTGCCGGGTGATAATCAGAAGCTGACCGTTGTCCTGTTCGAGGAAACGGGAACCTATGCACTTCAGACATTCAACATCGGAATCGGGCAGAATGCGGCAACCGTTACGCCAACCGCCTCACCATCGCCATCGCCGTCGATTTCACCAACGCCAACAGGCAGTCCATCGCCGTCGCCATCCATTTCACCATCGGTTTCTCCGTCATCGGTGAATTCCCCGACACCATCGTTGACGCCGACGGTGTCTCCAACGTTGTCTCCCTCACCAACACCACCACCAACGATGACCCCCCAGGCCAACCCGCTGGGCTTCGTGGTGAATTAGGCGCGCGATGAGGACACACGGCGATTCCGTAACCTGGCGAAGTGATGTGCGGGCACTGCCGTTTTTACTGCCATTCCTGGTGGTCTTCGCGATCTTCATCGGCTTTCCGCTGATCTACAGTTTCTGGATCAGCCTGCATGAGGTCACGATCTATTCGGACTTCTATGACATCTTTGGCACGATGCAGTTCGTTGGATTGAAGAACTATCAGACGGTGATGGGCGATCCAATCTTCTGGTGGTCGGTGTTGTTGACGATGGTCTACGCCGCGCTGCTGATCTTTCCGGGCATGGCATTGTCACTTGCGCTGGCACTCTACCTGAACAAGCAGGTTCGCGGATTCGCCATTCTTCGCAGTGGCTTTTTCCTCCCGAATGTTTTTGACGTGTATGTGGTAGGCATTATCTGGCTGCTGATTTACAGCAACAACGGGATGGTTTCGTACCTGCTGAAGGCGATCGGCTTTGAGTCCCTTGGCAACGACGGGGTGTTGAACAATGCCTGGACGGGGCTTCCGGCCATCGCACTTGTGATGATCCTCAAGAATGCCGGCTTTGGAATGATCCTGTTCCTGACATCCTTGAACAACATCAATGAATCCCTGTTCGAGGCAGCCGACATTGACGGTTGCAATGAGAGGCAGAAACTCTGGCATGTGACACTTCCGCTTCTAAAGCCGATCATCTTCTTCCTGATCGTGACGGGATTCGTCGGCACCTTGAACGCGTTCTCAGAAATCTACGCACTTACAAACGATACCGGCGGAACGAGCATCAACGCGGGGAATTTGACGCTCCAGACCGCACGCATCAGCGGCTATCACCTCTACAAGGTGTTCAGCCAGGCGATGTATGGCGAGGCGGCTGCGATCAGCTTTGTCCTGCTGGTCGTCGCGCTGGTCTTGAGCTTCCTCAGCTACAAGTTCTTGAACGTGAAGGACTGAAGATGGCGAAGCGCCCCCGCACCCTTGCAGACCTTGTCATCAGCCCCGATGCATCGACGATTGCAATGTATGCCCGGCAGGTTGTCCTCCTTATCCTCGTTCTGCTCATGTTCTGCGTCGTCCTGCTGCCGCTGGTGTGGATGGTCGTGACCGCGCTGAAAAAACCGGGCCTTGCCTTCAGCCTCACGTTCATTCCGAGCACGGTTGTCTATACGCCGGCCAAGTCACAGCCCGGTATGCCCCTTGGACCTGTCGCAATTGCGCCGGAGGGCGCCACCGTTTCCGTTCACCTTGAAGGAAATCGTGTGAAGGCGAGCGTGCCCGCTGGCGACACCGTGTACCGAACCGTCACGATCGATGATCGCTGGGACTTTCCACTCAAGGAGCTTACTGGCGCAGGAGTCGAACTCCCGAAAGTTGAAACAAAGGCAGGGGGGAAGGAGTCGAAGAGGTTTTTCCGGCTTACGTCGCGTCGCAGCATCGGCGAGGCTTTTGCCGCGACCTACACCTTCGACAATTTCAAGGCCATCATCCTCAACAAGGACTTCAACTTCGCGCGATATTTCGCCAACTCGCTGATTGTTGCAACGGGCGCGGGGCTTTTGACGGTGTTGATCTGCACGCTGGCTGGTTATGCCTTTGCCGCGATGAAGTTTCATTTTCGCGAGCAAATATTCTACATCCTCCTGACGTCGATGCTGGTTCCCGGCATGATCTTCATGGTTCCACAGTTTTCCATCACCATTGAACTGGGACTGATGAGCACCTACGCTGGCATGATTGTTCCACACTTGGCGAATGTGTTCGGCTTGTTCCTGCTTCGCCAGTATGTGAGCCAAATTCCAAGGGACTTGTTCGCCGCCGCGGAGGTTGATGGTGCCAATGACGCGCAGGTTTTCACGATGGTCGTCGTTCCCATTTGCCTGCCAATCATGGTGACACTGTTCCTGCTTGTCTTTGTCGGGCAGTGGTCAAATTTCCTGTGGCAGTTGATCGTGAACACCGGCGACTCCACGGTGATTACCCTCCCCGTCGCACTTCAACAGTTCAAGGGGCAGAACTCCAACGAATGGGAGAAGATCATGGCGGGCGCGTGCTTCTCGATTCTGCCGATCGCGGTCCTTTTCCTGTGCACGCAGAAGTACCTGATGAAGGGACTCGTGGCGGGGGCGGTGAAGGAATGATGCGATTCATTCACAGGCTGATTCTGTCCGCACTCCTTGCGGTGACGTTTGTCGCGCCGGCGCGTGCACAGGATGCAGGCAAGACGAGGACGATTTCGCTGTGGCAGTGTTTCCGCGTGGAGGAGACCCAGGTCTTTCGCGAGATCATGGACCAGTTCGCCGCAGATTACGAGAAGAAGACAGGTACAAGGCTCGTCATCAAGATGCAGTACGTGTCCTTCGATGACATGTTCGCAAAGTTGCGAACTGCGGCGCTTGCCGATCTCGCACCTGACGTGGCGTTCATCGACTCGATCAAGGTGACCGACCTGGCATTTGGCAAGGCGCTGACGGCGATGGACGATCTTCCCGCCTTCAAGGAAAAGTATGGAACGCGTGAGGATGCCGCACCGCAGTTTGTCCCTGCCGCGTACAATGCGGGCATTGTGGAACGCTTGGGGGTGAAGAAGCTGTACGCCTTGCCGGTGCAGACAACCACGATCGCGCTTTTTTGGAACAAGGATATGTTCCGCGCAAAGGAGTCTGAACTGCGGGCGGCCGGGCTTGACCCAACGCGGGCACCACGCGATTGGGATGAGCTTTACGAGTACGGAAAAATCCTGACCAACAAGGAGAGGGGCGTTCACGCGTTTGCCTTCTCAAGCTCGCTGTGGTTCACATTCGGCATCTTCAACATGTACAACGTGAACTTCATTGAATATGACGCACAGGGACGCGCAAGGCCATCCATTGCCAACAAGAACGGCATCGCGGCCGCAACCCGTTTGCAGTGGATTGCAAACAGCGGGATTGAGGGGGGTGGATGGCAACGCGGATCCCTTGGTCCTGATCCAATGTTCCTGAACCGCAAGGTTGCGATGATTTTGACGGGACCGTGGAACACGGAGAACTTCGCGAATGCAGGAATGAATTTCGACGTGGCACTGGTTCCCGCGCCCACCCGGAAGGAGATTGAGGAACTGGGTTTGCAGCCGCTCGATCCGGAAGAGGATCCCAGTACGCCGGCCGCCTACAGTTCCAGCAATGTTGGTGGCCAAAGCGGCATCATCATGCGAACCTGCAAGGACCCCGACTTGGCGTTTGAGATGATTGACTATTTCACCAGCGAGGCGGTTCAGCGTCGCTGGGCCAGCCAGCTTGGCCAAATTCCCGTTCGCCGTTCCGCGTGGAAGGATCTGGACACGACAAAGTATCCCTTCATGAAGGCGTTCATGCGGCAACTCGCAAAGTCGAAACGCATTCCCCAGGTGCCGTTGTACACCAACCTGGAAAACGACGTGTACAATCCGCAGGTGGACTTGCTCCTGAACAAGAAGGTGACCCCTGCTGAAGCCGTGAAGCGCATGGAGGATGTGATGAACCGTGCGATCATTTCGAAGATCAATATCCCTCCCGACGAAAAATAGTCATGAGTGCTCCGCCGGTGGCAGAGCGGTGCCGCCTGAAGGCACTGGAACTTGTGTGCCTGTGCCTGCTGGTGCTTGCGGCGCTGGTTGTCCGCGTCGCCGACACTTCGTGGCATCCTTTCGGTCCTGACGAAGGCTGGACATTCGACCTGGCGATCAGCCCGTGGCAGGAGCTTGTCGCAAAGACGGCCGCTGATACGCATCCGCCGCTGCACTACGCGATGGTGAAGCTGTTGTTCAAGGCCTTCGGGGAGGACATCTACTGGGGAAAACTGCTGTCCGTTGCTTTTGCCACGGCAACGCTTCCACTGGTTTTTTTTCTCGCACGAATATGGTTCACGCCACGGGCAGCATGGTTGGCAGTGGTGTTTGCTGCGTTCACTCCCTTCCAGATTTACTGGAGCCATGTTGCGCGAAACCATCTGCTGCTCCCGTTCTTCACGACAGGCATTGTCGTTCTCACCGAATTGATCCGCGAGCGGCCGACACGCATGTGGGGTGTGCTCATGATCCTGGCGTGGATCGGGGCAATCCAGATGAACTACATGTCCTTTGTCTTCGGGTTTGTGTGGGGTGTTGCATATATCCTGCTGGACAGGATGCCGTGGCGACGCAAGGCGTTGCTGGCTGCGTACACCCTTCCTGCGTTGGCGTCGTACATCCCGTGGTTTGCGATCCTGCGCGCCCACACGGAGCATTCTCCCATGACGATCGCCTTCTTCCAGGAAGTCATCACGCCCATCTCCCGGTCCTATCATTCGATC
>JADLAR010000019.1 GCA_020848155.1 Candidatus Sumerlaeota bacterium | reverse complement strand
TGAATCAGGCGCTGGCGTCGTCGCGGGAGCGCGCCTATGTGGTCCACCGCCTGGACCGCTATACGTCAGGTGTGTTGCTTCTCGCGAAAGGCGAGGATGCGAAACATGCGATTATGAGGAACTGGGAAGCGGTGGAAAAAACCTATCATGCGATGGTGGAGGGAACGCCGAGTCCCGCAAGGAGGCAACTCGTCCATCATCTTTGGGAGGATGAGCGCCTCGTTGTGCATGCGGGTGACTCACCTGGCAGGAACACCCAGAAGGCGATTCTTGCATACAAGGTTGTGGGATCAAGTCGAAGTCATGCGTTGTTGGAGATCGACCTGGAAACTGGGCGGAAGAACCAGATCCGCGCACAGCTTTGCGCGATCGGCCATCCCATTGCCGGCGATGCAAAATACGGGGCGACGACGAACCCCATCGGAAGGTTGGCGTTGCACGCGTCGCGCCTTTCCGTACCGCATCCGACGACAAGGGAGATCATGACCTTCGAGGCAATGATGCCGCCGGAAATGGCGCGGCTCCGGAGTTCATCCAAGTAGGCTCGCGATGAGCTTCCTGCGGGAGGGCGCGCGCCGGGATTTGCAACTTCTCAGGAAGTTCCCCGTGCCGCATCCTTCGTGCGATAGACCTGAAGCAGGTCGCCACGTCCAATCATTCCAATCACGCGGCGCGATGAATGATTGGCAAGCACGGGAATGCCGGAGGTCGGGCTGGAGGTGAAGATCGCAAGGGCCTCGGTGACGGTTGACTCTGGATAAAGGACACGGGGATTCGTGTCAGCCGCGTCGGAGGCGATGATGGCCTCGCCCACGTCACCCATGTTCAGCACGCCGCGAAGGTCATTCACGGAAATCACGCCCACCAGGTTTTCGCCCTCATCGACCACCGCGAACGATTCATCGGGGGTGTTGCTGAAGGTGTCGAGGATGCTGGCGAGGTTGTCTGATGCGCGAAGGCGGGTGAAATCGCGACGCATGATCCGGCGCACCTCTGTCGTGAGGGCTGGATCACGGCGACGGCGCAGTTGCTCCTCCACGTCGAAGCCTTCGCGCATGAGCGTGAGCGTATAGACGGAGCCGCGAAGCATGGCATGAACGAGCACGGTGCTAATGGCGCCACAAATCATGAGCGGGAGAACAAGCAGGTAATTGCCGCCGGAGACTTCGTAGATGATGAGGACGGCGGCGATGGGAAGATGAAATGCGCTTCCCACGCAGCCGGCCATTCCAACCATGGCAAAGACGGGCACTGCGGGCATGGAACCTGGGGCAATCTGGTTGGCAAAGGCTCCGAAGCCTGCGCCGACGCATGCGCCGACAACCATCGCGGGTGCGAATGTTCCTCCGGTTCCACCCGAGCCAAGAGTGAAGGAAGTCGCGGTGATCTTCACCAGCGCAATGGAGAGGAAGAAGAATGGGAGGGAGTAGGAAAGCTGATCGATGTTGAACGCATTGGGATTGAGGATTGATTCATTGACGAATGCATAGCCTTCGCCAATCACATCAGGGAAAAAGAGCCCCACCATGCCAACCAGTAGGCCGCCCATGGCCGGCTTGATCCACAGCGGCACCTTGATGCGGCCAAAAATGTCGCTGGTCTTGAAAATCATGTGGACGTAGAGGGCGCTGACGAGGGCGCAAAGAAGGCCCTCCAGGCTGAACGCAAAAATCTGTAGCGGTGAGAGCGTGATGGTTTCGAAGGTGGCTTGGTCGATGGGTATCAGCGCCGCAGACTTCGGCAGCAGGGCCTGGCTGGTTACGGAGGAGACAACCGCCGCCAGCACGACTGGTGCGAAAGTTCGGACGGCGAAGTCGCGCAGGATCAATTCGAGGGCGAGAAAGACGCCGCCGATGGGTGCATTGAACACAGCGGCAATGCCACTGGCGGCGCCGCAGCCGATGAGCGTGCCGATCATGTCCTTCGACACCTGCCCCTTCTGGCCAACAAGGGAACCGAAGACACTGCCGATTTCGATGCTGGGCCCCTCCTGCCCAACCGAGCCACCGCTGGTAATGGTGATGATCGACAACCAGGACTTCGCCATCATGGAGGGGGAAAGGTTCACGTTCCCCGTCGCGACCGCCTTCATCACGTTCGGGACGCCGTGCCCACCGCGCAGCTTCAGCAGGCGATAAATCGTGAAGCCAACTACAAGGCCGCCAATCGCTGGAAGGAGAGCGCGTACCACAAGCACCCGGGGCGACTCGATCGTGCTCCAGTTGAGGAGCGAATGATTTTCGCCTGCACGAAAAAATAATTCATGACTGATGCGAATCATGAAGCGGAAAAGGGCGGACACGGCGCCGACGACAAGACCAACGACAACGGCGAGAACCAGCATCCAAGCTTGTTCACCCTCCGGGGAACGAGGAAAGAAGCGATTCTTGATGGTCCAGATCGCGCGGGCAACCCATCCTGCATCGGCAGGCATTCGCGGGATGAGGTCTTCGCTCTGGGCGGGATTACTGGGGCGTCTCATGCCGATACATATAGCGCGCTATACGGGGGAAGAATGAAGGATTCGTGTGAGGGTGCGGAGGAAGCAGGTGAGAATCAAGCTGAACGGTCCTACCCATGGCGGGCAATATTATCGCTTGTTCCGATGCGTAACTCCTTGGAGCCTAAGCGTTCCATGGTAGGAAAATGAAGACAACACGCGATCAATTCAACTCCTACGTGGAGCGCGCGAGCAGATTTTTCAAAGTCTTCCCTTTCATCCTCCTGGTTGTTGCCATCTTCGTCCTGCGGCGGGAATTTGCGGCGATTGTCTGGAAGGATGTCTTCCATACGATTTCACAGGTGAGTGTGCTGCACCTGATCGCGACCGGAGCCTGCATTGCAGTCAGCTACTGCTGCGCGGGCGCTTCGGACTGGCTGGGCGTGCGGCATGCTGGCAGCGACATGCCATTGTGGAAGATCATCAAGACGGCAGTGATTGCCCGCGCCTTCAGCAATACGATCGGCGTGGGGATGCTGAGCGGTGGCGTCGTTCGCTTCCGCTACTATTCAGACGCGAAGCTTGAGCCCCTGAAGATTGCCCGTGTGATCATCATCTACAGTTTCGGATGCGCCGTGGGGTTGGTGGCAATGGGTGGGCTCATCTTCATCCTCTTTCCGCATGACGTGAACATCCCGCGCGTTTCCTCAACACGTCCCATGGGCGTGATCATGCTGCTTGTTGTGGCAATCTACCTCACGATCGTGGCAACCGTGCGCAAGCCACTGAACATGGGGGGGATTGAACTGAAAATCTTCGATGCAAGGAATGCCTTCCGCCATCTGCCATTTGCGATGTTGGATTGGCTGGCTGCGGGGTTTGGATTGTACACCCTTGTGGCGTCGGTTCCCGGACTGGGAATGGATTCCATCATCGCGGCGTATTTTCTGGCGATGATCGTCGGCCACCTGAGCGGAGTCCCTTCCGCAATGGGCGTGTTCGAAGCGGCAGTCGTGATTTTCCTTGGTGGAAACAGCGTCAAGGAGGCGGTGCTGCCGTGGCTGATCCTGTACCGGCTGGTGTTTTATCTGGTGCCGTTCTGCGTTGGGTTTCTCTATGTGGCGATGACGTTGTCGGGGGGCATCGGGAGCTTGGTCAAGAGGGACTCCCGTGCCTAATTCAGGTCCATCTTTCTCTTGCAAAATGGACAACACCCCGGCAGATTCCGTTCGGTGAGACGTTAATATCGACGGACGCGCATGGAAAACTCGACGGAACTTTTGATGGCGGTGGGTGGTGTTTTTCTCGTGAGTTGGTTTGGGGCCAGCCGGTTGCGCATTGATCGCCGGAACCTTCCTTCGCTGCGGATGCAATTGACGCAAATTGATCGCGCTGTGCTTGCGGCGCTGCACGGCGAATTTCAACGCACTTCCCATGAGGAATCCTACCCGGGAGGAGCAGTGGTGTGCATCCAATGCGGCATCGAGTATGCTGCGGGGCGCGTCTACTGCGACTGTGGCAATGAAACCATCGATGCGGATGATTTTGATGATGCCACCTGTCCGATTGGTACTGGGGGATTCGATGAGTCGGACGCTTCACCGCAGGAGATGGTTTGCATTCATGTGGCCGACGATTACTGGCAGGCGGCACTGTTGAAGAGCTACCTTGAATCACATGGCGTCGATTGCGCGACACTTGTCCAGGGGCGGCCGGGCATTCAGCACCTGAGCCTGTTGCCAAAGCCGCAGATGGGCTTGTATGTGCAAGCGGATTCGGCTGCCTTGGCGCGTCAACTTCTGAGCAAGTCTATTTCCGACTGAGCTTGTCGACGATCAGGGCACGCATTTCCGCCGCTGTTTCATCCCAACTCCTGCTTTGTGGTGGTTTGCATGCCGGTCCGGTGCCGCGCATCAGTACTGTTGTGCACGCTTGAAGGTAGGCCTCCGGCGTATCAGCAATCCCCACTTCATTGGCATAGTCGGTGGCGACATCAGGTATGGGCGTGGAGACGACAGGTTTCCCCGCCGCGAGGTACTCCGGTGTTTTTGTGGGACTCATGAATCGCGTCAGGTCGTTCACAAGCCACGGGATCAGGCAGACGTCGAAGGCGCGAAGATAGTCGGGCAACTGGTCATAGGACTTCGCGCCGAGCCAGTGGAAGTTGGGCTCCTTGATGGGGATTTCGGGGATCAGCACAAGGGGCCCGAGGAACACAATGGACCAGTGACGTCGTTCCCGGCAGATGGATTCAATCAGCTTCCAATCGATTCGTTCGTCCACGGCGCCGAAATACCCAAGGACCGGCTTTTCGAGGGACGCGATGTCGCGCGGGATGTTTCCCGACTGGGCGGCCCGGGCGAAGTGGCCGAAGTCGATGCCGCTGGGAAAGCAATGCACGTTGGGGTGTCGGTTTTCGACCTGGGTGTGAAGGCTGCGCCCGCCGGTGAAAACGACGTCAGCCTTCCTGAGAACCCGATCCTCGCGCTCCGCCACGCGCGGATCCGAAGTGCGAAAGGCAGAGAAGGGATCCATCACGTCGTACACCACGAGATCGTGGGGAAGCTTGTCGATGAGCTCAACATATGCGGGGTTCTGCAACCAGAGCACACGACGCCCGGCTGGGGCGTTCTTCAGCGGTGCGGATGCCTTCGCCCGCAGGATCGCCATCGTCGCGGCGCGCGAGGGGGTGAGTCGTTTGGCAAGAGGCATGAAGGGAAGATTCTGCGCCGTAAGGGTGCCGCTGGAGATGACGCGTTCCTCGATGCCCATTTCCATGTATCGACGCAGGCCAATGAGGGCGAAGTAGAATGCATCATCGCCCATTGCGGCGAAGCGCGACATGAGTTGCTGCGGACGCTGGAAGAGTTTCTTCTCCCAGGCAAGGTGCGACAGGTTGACGATGGTGAGCTTTTCGGCGGGCATCAATGGCCGTTCTTCGGTTGTTCAATCTTGAGCGTAAACAACATTCCGCGTGGTCGTGCCTGAAGCGTCCACCAGGTGTCGCCAATAGCGCGTGCGACGTCGTCGGCGGTGCTGATGTTCGTGCCCTTTTTGGCATTTCCCATGATGACGCCCCAGTCGCGCGCGGAGGTCCTTGCGGGAGTGAATGCGAGGGCACGAAGGTCATCGTGTGGAATCCTTGAAAGCGAGGAGGCAGACCCGCTGGTCGTGACGTTGTCACTCTCGCCGCGCATGATGCGACGAATCTGGTCGCGTGTTTCGGCGGGATCGTTCGTTACAAGCAGGCCCTTCGGCGTGGCGGCGATGGAAATGGGAATGGCGTTGTTCGTGACAACCTTCCCGCTGTCCCACACCATGATGCCGTCAACATCCGATGATTCGAGGTCAAGGATCAACATGTCATCGCTGGTGATCTTCCGCAGCAGGGAATTGATGGCATCCCGGGTGGCTTGCCCACCGGCATAGGGAATGAGGATGGAAGTGCGATCTGTGCCATCGATGCGGCGGGCGTAGATGACACCCTCACCCAGCAATTGCGTGATGATGTCCTGTTCAAGGTCGACGCCAAGCGCGGCCTTGGAATTTTCGAGCGTGGCTCTCAGCAGGTTCAGGCGGCCCTTCGGAACCTGGAACAACTTTTCCTGCAAGCGAAGGAGTTCGGCGCCGTTCACGCTGAAGCTGCCAAAACCGTAAGCGTCTGATGGCACGAGGGACAGGTTTTCCAGTCCATCCTTTGGCGAACGCGAAACAAGGTCGAACACGCCGGAGGACTTGCCCTCCGAGACAAGCGCGGCGCGCAGCGTTGCTCCTTCGCCGTCGATTGCGCAATCGAGCATGAGCGGGCCGCCCGTTGACAAGCCGAGCGCATCCAGCAGGTGCGATTCCGGTTCGAGCTTGAGGTCCTTCGCCTCCCTCGCGAAATGCTCAATGTCGACGTATGCATGGAAGAGCGAGGGGGAATCGCCCAGGGCAGCGCGACCGTGGCGATAGCCATTGGTCCCGGCGAGCCGCCCCGCATCCGTGCCGTTCTCCTTGAGGGCGCGGATTGCATTCCTGAGTGGCTCGCTGCGGCCTTCGCAGATGATGATGGTGTCGGCCACATAGGCATATTCCACGACGGTTGAGAACTGTGTGGACATTCCCGATTCATCGGTGACGTCGTAGTAGAACTCGATGCGCTTCGCGGTGTAGCCGAGATATTCCACCTCGCGCTTTTGTGCGTCATCGGGGATCTTCTCCAACGCCTTCTTCACGAAGCGCTCCACCTTCCCGCGCTCCTCCTCCTTGAAGTGCGCCTGGAAAATGGTGTCCCATTCGTAGTTGTACTGCTTCTTGTCGCCAGTCAGTTCGAACATCGTGGCGTACAAGGCCACAGGACCGGAAAACGTCTCGTCGATCCCCTTCATCGAGATTTGGAGGAAGTCACTGGCGCTTTCGATGGAACCGGTGGCGAAGCCATCCACGACGGGAAGCAGTTGCGGCCAAACGGATTGAAGGGGATCGGCGGCTGAAAAGGGGATGCGGCTTAAGGTGCGACCAACGGCACCGCTGTCAGTGCCGACACCCTTTTGATCGTCCATGAGCCATTGGTAGAACTGATTCCCCCCCGCCTGTTTTTTTGCCGCGGTGAGGTCGTCGATCCAGAAGGCGATGCGAACCTCCTGTGGGAGCACATCCCCGATGGTCTGCGCAGGCGCGATGCGGGCGGACAGCGCCAGCAGCAGCGCCGCGGCGGTCCAGCGAAGAAAGATTGTCATGATGCCGGGGGCCGCTTTCATTCGGGCGGCAGGTAGCGGTAGCCTTTGTTTCGGTTTGCGTCGCTGAGGGCAAACGCCTGCGAGTTCTTCAGGAATTGGTGGATGTAGTCGACGGGAAGGGCGAATGCGACACCCTCCTGGAAAATAGCCTTCAGGGTGACGAGGCCGACAACTTCACCGCGTTCATTGACGAGTGGCCCGCCGGAATTCCCCGGATTCACCGCCGCCGTCGTCTGCAGGTAAATCACATCGTTGAAGTTGCGGGCAAGTGATGAGACGATGCCCTGGCTGATCGTGTGATCCAGCACCATGCGGCCCATGCCGGGGTTCCCAACGGCGTAGACGACATCGCCTGATTCCAGCGAGTCGGAGGGGGCGATCTTGATGGGATAGAGCGTGATCCCCTCGTCGCGAACCTGCGTCATGTCCAACTGGACGATGGCGATGTCCAACAACGTGCTGAAGGAAACGACGGAGCAGTTGTCGATCTTCTTTTTGTCCCACTGGTTGCCATTCTTGACGAAGAGAGTGACGGTTTGGTAGGACTCATTGCCAACGACGTGGTGGTTGGTGACGAGGCGGCCATCGTTGTCGATGATCCATCCGGTGCCGAGGCCGGCAGGGTTGGAGACGAGGACGACGCTGCGCTTCACGTCATCGAGGATTTCCTGCTGGGATTGAACGCGTCCCGCGCCCTCGCGCGAATGGAAGATCAGCGAGCCGGTTTGGGAATCGTAGACACCACTGCCAACACCGGCGGGATCTGCGGGCGCGCTTTGCAACTCGCTGAGGAGGGATTTGCTCAGGATGGAGCTTGCGGGGATGTTGATGATCTGCGGGCCGATGTCGATGTAGACCTCGGTCGGCGTGTCCTTCACCAGTTCACCGACAATTTCACCACCACCTTCCAAGCGCCAGATGGTCGTCTTGTCTTCCGGGGTCGTATTCGCAGGAGCGGATGGAGGAACCTGAAACACCGGAGTCGTGACAGCGGGGACGGGAGGTTCGGCGGGAGCCGCCGGTTCTGGCGCATCCTGCGAAGGGGGCACAGGTGCCACCGCTGATGGAGTACCAGCGGGAGGCTCGGTGGTGGAAGGGGTGGGAACGGCATCCTGCGCCAGCGCGATGGCCGTGGCGGCAAGGAGGTTCAACGTGAGGAGTGATTGAAGTTTGATCATTGGGTCATCCCAGTGGGATAGGTCGAGCGTAGGAAGCGCCCCCTCCGCGAGCAAGCTGATAAACGGGCTGGGAACGCTTCAGGGCCCGGCCAGCGTGTACCGGCGGGAGGCAACGTTCATCACGATACCGAACAGGACGAACGTTGTTATGAGGAATGACCCACCATAGCTGAGAAAGGGTAGGGGAATCCCCGTGACGGGAAGCACGCCCATGGTCATGCCGATGTTTTCCACGACGTGGCCGACAAAAACAGCGGCCAGACCTGCGACGATGATCGACCCAAAGCGGTCTCGGGCCTGTTCGATGGCGCGCATCATCCGCCACACAAGCAGCAGGTAGGCGGCGAGAAGGGCCATGGCACCAACGAATCCAAACTGCTCGGTGAAACTGGCAAAAATGAAATCCGTGTGATGCTCTGGCAGGAAGCGATGCGTGCTTTGCGTGCCTCCGCCCCAGCCCTGGCCAAGCAGTCCGCCACTGCCGACGGCGATCTTCGACTGTATGACGTTGTACCCGGCACCGGCCGGATCCGCCTCCGGATTCATGAAAACGATGATGCGGTTTTTCTGGTACGGCTTCAGAAAGGGGTAGGCCGACGCGAGCCCGACCAGGGCGGCGATGAGGATGATGGCGATGCGCTGGCGCGGGACTCCGCCAATGAGCATCATGGCGAGGCACAACACGAAGAAGAGGGACGCGGTGCCGAGATCAGGTTGCAGGAGGACGAGCAGCGCGGGAATCCCGCAGATGACGCCGGGGATGATGATGCCGCGCCAATCGCGGGCGCCTTCGGGGTGGAGGGCAAGCCACTGCGCGCCAACAAGCGTCGTGGCAATCTTCATGGTTTCGCTGGGTTGCCAGTTGATGGGGCCGAAATCAATCCATGACCGTGCGCCGTTGACGGAGGATCCCTTCGCGATGACGAAGATCAATGCGCAGATGTTAAGAAGATAGACGAGCAGGGCGGCGCGGTTCAGCCAGCGATAATCGAGGAAGAACGTAAAGGCAAGTGCTGCAAGCGCGATCCAGAAGAACGCGATCTGTTTTGAGGCAACCGGCTCCAGGGCGGTGATGCCGGCGACCGCACCCTTCAGCGTGGTGATGCCCGCAAGCGCCAGCATGATGATGAGGAAGAGCAGCGTGAAATCGACGTGGCGGAAAAGCGCGGCATAGCGCGTCGTGGAACTGACGCGGAAGGTCTCGCGCTCGCGGACGACCGGGGAATACGCGGTGCTCACGGAATGTTTTGTTGTCCGTTTGGAGACTTGAGGGCGTGAAGCGCGAAGAGCGAGATGCTCTTCACCGCGCTGATGATGAGCGCAATCAGGCCGGTCCACAGGAAGCGTTCCAGCACATCGATGGGCTGCTGGAAGAAGCAGAGCGTGAGAAAGTACCCCGCGAACATGAGTCCCGTGAAGGCGAGGCGTTCCAACTCGCGGCGTTCCGTGGGACGGTAGCGAATGATGGCGTTGGCGAGGGCAATCGCGCCCGCGCAGCACAGGATCAGGACGCCGAGGCCGTTGCTTGAAAGGACCGCGCCGAAGACGGCGAGGGGAATCGCCGCAGATGCCTGCCAAGCGACGGGACGATAGAAAGCGGGCAACGAAAGAAGAAGGATGACCCAATCGATGTCACTGCGCTTCACGATGCCAAGGCACAGCGCCATGAAGAATGCAAGGATGCATCCGTAGATCAATCCGCAGACGATTGGCGACCGTTCGCCGAAGGGGATGGCGTCCTGTTGGATCATCGGACGGGTGGCAGCGCGGCAATCTGCTGCGCTGGAAGTAGGAAGATAGTGCGAAGCCTCGTCGCATCATCGCCGAGCTTCACGATGGCAACCGGCTCACCCTGCTTGTTGCGTTTGACGGACTCAACGACACCAAAAGGAAGGCCGCCCGGGGCGACGGAACTTGCCATGCCGGAGGAAATGATGGCCTGCCCCGCCTGCACGTCTGCAATGGTTCGGCCAAAATGCAGTTCGGCATATTGAGAATCGCCGATGCCCTTCAGCAGGCCCAATTCATTCTTCCCTTCGATTTCCACTCCCCAACTGGAGGTGTAGTCGCTGACGAGCCTCACGGTGGCGCTGTCGCCATAGACCTCCTCCACGGCACCGATGATGCCGTGTGGTCCAACGGCGACCATTCCGCTCCTCACGTTCTCATTCATCCCCGCACCGATCCATAGAAGGCGTCGACCTCTGGCTGGTGTTTCACCAAGGACAGAAGCAGACATGAGATCACCATGCAATACAGAAATGTTCTCCTCGACCTCATTTCGACGGTTGGAAATCTGGTCTTCGGCGGCAATGGCGGCCACCGTGGCGCGCAGTTGGGCCACTTCCGCGCGGAGTTCCTCATTTTCGGCGGTGAGGTGGTTGCCCCTGAAGAGGGCGATCCATGCTGCTTCCGCGCCGCGATGCACTTGCGCACCGCCTTTGAGGAAAGGCATACAAATCGTGTTCAGGGAACGGCGTAGGAGGCCAGCCTGCTGCGGGTCCCGGCGGTCGAGGGACTGAAGGACAATCGCGCAGACGATCATTGCCAGAACGGCAAGCCCCGTCGCACGGAGCGGTTTTCGTGTCTTTGTAAAAACGGCCACAGCAGGCCTCAGCGGGAACGATGAAAATACCAGCAGGTCGCCCGAGGAACCGCCCAAGGGGGCACACCGTCAAGAAGGAACAGCATTCCATCCCATGCAGGAAATGACATTTGATGAGGAATTGAAGGCGGCCTTCAAAACGCTGGATGAGGAGCGTCTGGTCGAGCTTTCACGGCGGTCGCCCTATCCGCTGGAAGAGATGAGCGACGCTGGCCGGGTCGGGCTGGCGTTCGGGCTGCTCGCTGCAGGACGCCCGCAACAGGGGGATGGGGTCCTGGCAACGGTGCAGGGGGATGGCTCCGCGCCGCTGGCGGATTTCGCATTCGTGCGGGCCTTCCGCTACACAATCGACAACAATCACGCTGCGGCCATCCAGGCGATGATGCACCTGCTGGACGATCCGCGCGCCACGCATGGGATGCTGATGCGGTTGCGACTGGCGGACTCATTGATCAAGCTGGGGCATCATGACCAGCTCCGCATGGTCCTGGCACCGTTCATGAAGCCGCCTGGGAACGAGCACACGCTGGAGGCGGCCCTCATCATTGTGGATTCGATGCTGAGGAACAAGATTCGCGGCGACGCCATGATCGAACAGGTGGCACTGATTGACGTGCTGCTGGAGAGGGGCTTTCGGCTCTCCAAGGTTGAGAATGTAATGTACTATGGGGAACTGCTGCACACCAGTGGTGTCGAGGGGGTTGTCGGCCGGTTGCTAGGCAGCCACGGAGAGGCACTCGACCAGTACACCCCGCAAACTCCGGTGGAGATCGAGTTCCTGCTGACGGCGGGGGACAAATACAAGGTTCCCGTGGCGATCCATGCGGCGGCACGGGGGTATGCGCGGCATCCATTCAGGTTTGCAAAGGCCGAACCGGAGGCAGCCGCCTACATCTTTTCCGCGCACGAGGCCCACCGCGCCGCGCGTGAGGTGCTTCCCGCGCATTTTTCGCGCTCGGCGATCAAGAAGGACGCGACGCTGGCGCGCACGATGATCATTCTGAACTACTATGCGCAGCAATGGAAGGAAACGCTGGCGATGATCGTGGAGCACCGTGACGCGCTGCGCGATCCGGAACTGGCGCGGGAGGCGGCGCGGATGCGCGCATCCTGCGAGTACCATCTGGGGCGGTATGAGGAGTGCCTGGCCACGGTGAAATCGTTGGGAGGAGACGTGGTGGGGGAGTCGGTGGAGGCAACTGCGGCAGAGGCATTGGCCGCGCTTGCGCTGGCAAATGACCGGCAGTTTGGCGCCGCTGTGACGAGCGTTGTCCGGTCGCAAAAATATGACTCGCAAAAGCTGATGCAGTATTTCAGCGAGATCATCCACGAGGTTGCGTTGCAGGAGAAGGGCCTCGATGTGCTGATCATGTTTTCGCGCGCCCAGGACAAGGTCCTGGCGAACGGGCTGCTGGACATGCTCGCGGACCAGGCGGTGCGCTTTTCATGGCTGGATGGAATGGCGGCGATTGCAGCGGCTTTTGAGGAGCAGGGCGAACGGGTGAGGTCATTGTACTTTCGCGGCCTTGGCGCGATTGAACGCGGGGAAAGGGAAAGCGCCCTGTCATGTGCGAAGGGCATCATGGAGACTGGCGAGGACAAGCTTCAGGTGGGAAGTGTCCTGAAAGCGACGGCGTTGCGACGTTTCAGGCAGTATGATGACGCGCTGGCTTGCTGCGCGGAAATCCTTTCGGCTTCTCCGGAAAACCTCACCGCGCTCGGAATGTCGATTGGCATCCTTCGGCAAATGGCGCGTCCCGATGCGGAGGTCCAGGCGGCACAGCACAAGGCGATGGAGGTGATCAACAACGGGGCGCGCAGCAAGGAGGATCACGATTTCAGGCGGACCCGTGTTGGCGCGGCCGCCTTCAGCGACGAGACACATGTGAAGGTGGACCAGATGCGAAAGTTGAAGAGGGATGATTTCGACTCGGTTGAGACTCTAAGGCTTGCGCGGGTGGTTTCGCGTGCGTTCGATGCCAGGGCGGATGCGGTCGGCGAAGCACGCACGCTGGAGGCGGAGTGGCTGAAAAAGAATCTCAGGGCATGGTGATCATTTCGCCGCCGGCGTGAGATAGAGGAGCAACTCGCCGGCTCCGGCCTTTGCTTCCGCGCTCCACGCGATCATTGCGACAGCGGATTTCCTAAAGGCGGCGATCTGTGTGCCCTGGCCTGCGCCCGCCCGATGGAGGAACTCGCTGCAGAACGGTTCGTGGCTCGCGGCGAGGACGAAGGTCTCTTTCCTCTTCTTCATCCTCCTGTTCAATTCCCCGACAAAAAGCTCGAAGGTGGAGTTGCAGTCGAGTGCGTCGATCTCTGTGACATTCTTCACACCGAAAACCTTCGCGACGATGCGCGCGGTTTGTCTCGCACGGACGCGCCTGCTGGACAGGAAGACGTTGGGCCTGATTCCAAGCTTTTTCAACGCCTTCGCGACCTGCTTTGTTTCCCTGCGGCCCTTCCCGGTCAGTTTGCGCGCGGCATCATCCGCGTCGGTGCCCGCGCAGGCATCTTCAGCGATTCCGTGACGCATGAGAAGTAAAATCACTGTCGGCGCACTCAGTAGGAGGGGGTGAAATCGCGGTAGTGTTCCAGCAGCATTTCATCGGTGAAAAGGGTCGGGCTTGTCATGCGCGCGCGGGCGATTCGTGGCAGGCTTTTCACGGCATCCAACATGCCGCGCGCGTAGCGCAGGTCGCGCATGGCGGAGAGGGGAACGCGCATGATCCATTCTGCAAACAGGCGCGGGGAAGTGACATTCGCCATCTCGAAGATCAGGTGATTGCGCACCTTCATCGCCTCCACGCGCTTCTCTCCATAGCGTTTCGTCATCGAACCGCCGCCATGGTGGATTGCCAGCGCATCAGGTGCATAGATGCTGAACCAACCGCGCTTCGCCGCGCGCCACGAGATGTCGTAGTCCTCCCAATAGCCCGGTTCGTACAAGCGCGAAAGGCCGCCGAGTTCGCGAAACATTTGTGCGTCATACGCAGCGGCGCCCGCCTGCACAAAGAGGCACGATGCCAATTTGGAGGGAGAGGAATAGGCAGGGGTGATTCTCCCTCCGCGCCATACAGCACCCATGCACAGTTGGTTCGGCTTTCCATCATACCATCGCACGGTACGGGCACTGACACCGAAGAGGCGGTCGCCGAGGAGTCCCCGCGGGAGATCCTCTCCAGTTGAAAAAAACAGGCGCGTCACTTCGCGGATGAATTTTTGGTCGGCCACCAGGTCATTGTTTGCAAGGACGATCACCGCACCGCGTGCGGCCTTGACGCCACGGTTGATGGCGCGCGCGAAGCCTTGGTTTCGTTTGTTGCGGATCAATTGGACGGCGGGAAAGCGTTCCCTGACGAGTTTCGCGCTGCTGTCGTTGCTGGCATCATCGACAACAATCAGCTCCCAAGAGCGACCCGATTCATTGGCGGAAATCTGGAGCGAGGAGAGGCACTTGGGAAGGAAATGCTCCCCCTCCCAATTGGGCACGATGATGGAGATCGCTGGATCAGGGCTTTGCATCGCACGCCAGTGAGCGATTGAACGGCGGCTCGCCGCAAGAGCACTCGTTTTGAAGGGGGGCATTTTTTCCTTCAATCAGACTCATTTTTTTCTTGCCGGTGTGACGGTTGCGGCGCGATTTCACGAATCAGCCCTGCACTAACGTGTGTTGCCTGCTCGTTGAGGTCAGCGCCCAGCAATTCCATTTCCCGTTCTCGCTCGAAGGAGTTTGTCATCAATGCGTACCCGTTCGCTCGCCGCCGTAGTGCTTTTGCTCGCCAGCAGTTCAACCCTCTTCATGACCGGATGCTCCGGTAAGCCGGAAAACAGCCCCGGCATTCGCAAGAAATTTGCTGAATACGACAAGTCGCAGAAGTCCGTCGAGGAAATGTCCGTGACGGTTGCAAGCCTGAGTGAGGAAGTGAAGCGACTTTCGAATGAGAACAGCGAACTGCGCGCACTGATGCCGGAAGTTGATGGCCAGAACGCGGTGTCGAAGTTGACGACGATGGAAGAGCGCCTGACCAAGCTGGAGGGCGGTGCAATTCCGGTTCAAACGGCTTCGGTGGCTCCGGTTGCGACGACGGACCAGGCAGCGGCGCCGGTTCCTGCGCCGGTTGCAGCGGAAGGAAGCAAAGCACTGGAAGATCAACCGCTTGCGGGCTCTGTTCAGCAGGCAGCCACGGAAAAGGCCGCGCCTGTCACAGCCCCGGAAAAACAGGACGCCCCTGCGGCACCGAAGGAAGTGAAGCAGGCAAAGGAAACGAAGAAGTCCGCTTCCTCCGAAAAGAAGATGGTGGCTTCCAGCTTTAAGGACAAGACGGCAACCTCAAAGCCGGCAGTGATCAAGACATCGAGCAGTGCCAAAGGGAAGTATCACGAAATCGCCGCCGGTGAAACAGCGGACTCGATTGCCGCGAAGTATAACATCTCCCGTGATGAGCTGATGAAAATGAATGGCATGCCGGCGGGTGCGAAGCTGGCCAAGGGTCAACGGTTGTTCGTGCCGGCCCCCCGCTGACACGGTTTTGAAAATGAGTCGGCCCGTCGTGACAGCACGGCGGGCCGATTTGTCTTATTAGGCATGGTTTCGATGGATTTACTACTACAGCAGATGCTCCTGGAGGCCTCGCGC
Source organism: Candidatus Sumerlaeota bacterium (assembly GCA_020848155.1). Lineage (GTDB taxonomy): Bacteria > Sumerlaeota > Sumerlaeia > SLMS01 > SLMS01 > JADZDZ01. Next base: position 53,365 of record JADLAR010000019.1, on the reverse strand, counting down.
AAAGCGGGGTTGTTCATTTCCAGCGTGTTGCTGCTGGCAACGATGATCCGGTGGATCTGCGGCTACCACCCCACGATTTTTCGTGGTGTTCGATGGAGAGCCAGAGACCATGAGTGCGCCGCAACGATAAAGGAGTAGGTGCATTCCGCCCCTTGAAACGCAAAGCGGGTGGGAGCGATTGGCTCCCACCCGCTTTTTTGTTCTCACTCTGGACCTCGAAGGAGTCACTTCTCCTTCTTGGGGGCCTTTTCTTCAACCTTCTTCTCGGACGTAACGGCCTTCTTGCTTTCGACCTTCTTTTCTGCTTCCACGGCATCCTTCTTTTCTGCCGTGGCAGCGGCTGGGGCGGGAAGCACCACACTGTCGACAACGTGAACGATGCTTGGTCCGGCGGGGACGTCGGCCTTGGTGACGGTCGCGTTGCCGAACTTCACCTTCCCGTTGGGAGCCGTGATTTCAACATTGGTTCCTGCTGCGGTTTTGGCTTTCTTGCCAGCCATGGCCGTGGCGTCCGCAGCGGTGACCTTGCCGGGGACAACGTGGTTCTCAAGAACCTTCTTAAGCTCGGCGGGGTTGCTGAGGAGAGCCTTGAGTTCGGCTTCCGGGATCTTCTTGAACGCCTCATCAGTGGGGGCGAAGATCGTATAGGACTTGCCATCGGTCAGCATCGGAAGCAGGTCCGCCTTGTTAAGCGCCTCGCTGAGCGTCTTGAAATCGCCACCAGCAAGCACGGACTGGAGGCTCGACACATTGGCGCTGGCATCTTTCAGGGCGCCAATGGCTGCACTTGCACTGCCTTTCACGTTCTCAGCAGCCTTTGGCTGTGCTGCGCTCAGGAAAGCAGGAGCCGCCAGAGCCACTGCAAATGCGAGTGCGACGAACTTCAAGTTGCGACCAACCATCTTTCAACTCCTTGATATATGCGTGGGGTATTCCGCGAAACGGCTAGCCTATTTCGAATCATGGGTCATAGACTTAACCGGGATAGAACACGACCGCTCCTCATCGAAAAAAGTTTGAAGCATTTTGACTGCAACAACGTGTGTGCGGTCCAAGTAGGAGTAAAGTGAATATCTTCAGGACTCGAGGAAATCACGTTTGGGTCGGCCACTTGGGTTGGGGGAACTGATGGTGGCATGAAGACCGCCCACGATGTGGTGTCTCCATCCGATTGCTGCGACCCGGCGTGAGCGATTTGATTTAATAAATTCTGTGTTTTCAGTATTTCGAAGGTTGATGGAGGCAGTTGAAATCTTCGGGTACATCCTTCGACTTGTGTTGGGATCTGCGTTGATGGTGTGCAAAACGCCTGATGAATCAACATTCCGCTTGAGAAGCAGGGTGGGGTGGCCGTACACAACCACCCCCCTGATGGAGCTTCCCGCTCTACAGTTTACTTTCCTTGGAGGCTTCAACCGCGATATGGGCAGCGTGATCAAGTGGCGTCGTAAGAAGATTCGCAAACACAAGTACAAGAAGCTCCGTAAGCGCACACGTTTCCTGCGTCGCTAGTCGTTGACTGAGCACATCGCGCCGCCGTCCGAACGACGGCGGCGCTTTTTCATGACCCGATATTATCCCGGAGCCGCAGCAGTGGATCTGGTGGTTGAAGGCAATCAGCAGAAATTGACGGTCAAGGTGATCGGCGAAATCAACGCCGAAACCACCGACGATCTTCGTGAGGTGGTTTCAAACCTCATGCCCCGCCATCCGCAGATCATCGTGGTGGATTTGAGCGAGACGTCGTTCATCGATTCGATGGGAATCGGGGCGCTGATGGGGTTGCGCGCGCAATTGAAGAAAAACGGCTGCGACTTTTCGGCGGCGAATCCGCAACCGCGGATCAGGGAGGTGCTCGTGCTCACGCGCGTGGCTTCGCTGCTCGGTCTCGATGAAGCCTGATTCCGCACGGGCGGATCATCCATGAACATCCTGGTTCTGAACCACAACCTGCGTGAGCGGGGTACGTACTTTCGCTCGCGTGAGGTTGCGCGTGGCCTTCACGCACGAGGCCATGACGTGACGTTTGTTGGCACGGGACACGGCTACTATCGTGCGCGGAAGGTGGAAGAGGGTGAGCGTTGGGCGCACTGGGAGACAGCGAATTGGTCGCTGCTGCGCAGCGGGGGCGAGGGCTTCTCGCAGATCGGGCAGATCCAGCGGTACCTTCTTTTTCGCGGGAAAACATGGGATTTCATCTACACGTTTTCACACACGCCTGTCGACCAGGGCGCGGCTCGCATGCTTCGTCGCAAGTCGACGTTCTGGATGACGGATTGGTGTGACCTTTGGAACTCGGAGTGCGGTGGCCTGCATGACTCGCGATACTGGAGCCAGCCATTGCCGGAATGGATGAGTGGCTTGAGAGGCGCTGCCATGCGGGCAAGTTTCCGCATGGAGGACAAGATGGAAACCTGTGCTGCGGTGGACGCCGACGCCGTGAGCATCATCGTGGAACCGATGCGCGAGCACACACGGGCGCTTGGCATCGCGGATGAACGGGTCCTGCACTTGGTCTCGGGGGCGGACACGAAATCAATCACTCCGCTGGACCGAAATGATTGTCGCGCGGAACTGGCCCTACCGAAGGAACGCACCATCATCGGATATATTGCCAATGCGACGCCCGATACCGAACAATTGGTGGACGCGATGAAGATTGTGTGGGAGGCCAACCCGGGAGTGATGATGTTCAGCGTTGGCCCACGTTGGTACCAGGAGTCGGGCGTGATCGGCCAGGCAAAGAAGGAGGGACGAATGCTGGATTTCGGATTCCGCCCGTTCGCTGAAATCCCGCGCTACCTTGGCGCAAGCGACCTGCTGGTGATGCCGCTGCGGGACCTGCCATTCAATCGCAGCCGATGGCCGAACAAGTTTGGTGACCACATGGCAGCGGGGCGTGCGACGGCGGCCTGTGCGGTGGGCGACATGAAGCGGATCATTGATGAGCACGCCGTGGGGTGCGCCGGGGAGGCAACCGCGGAAGGATTGGCGGGAGCGATTTTGCGGTTGGTGGAAAATCGCGAACTTCGCGAGGCCTGCGGGGCGAATGCGAGGGTGGCGGCGGAACGCCATTTTTCCTGGCCGGGGCAGATTGAGCGTCTCGCTGGCTTCCTGAAAACACGGGGCTTGGAAGTCTGACCCAAAAGATCTCCTGTCCGTCCTTGCGTTCTGCGGATGGCGGCGTTCAATACGGCTCATGGAAGTCCCCAATCTGAGGCCGGCGGCGGAAAAAGCCGCACCGGAGCGAACGAATGGAAGGTCCCATTCGTCACCGGCAACTGATCACGCGCATGCGTATCAGGAGGGTGTGCGGGCGTTTGCCAACGAGGACTTCGCGGGCGCGCGGCGGAAATTTCACTCGCTGCTATTGGGCGATGCAGGGAACGCGGAAGTGCTGGCCGCCTGCGGGCATTGCGCGCTGCACGAGGGAGACGCGCGGAAGGCGGCGGAGTTCTATGCGCGCGCGGAGTCGGAGAATTCCGCGCTGCCCGATGTGCTATACCGTCAGGCGCTGCTGATGATCCAGTCGAATGACTGGGAACCTGCGGCCCAGCGCCTGGTTCATCTTTCCAAGTCACCGCCCGAAATTCGTGAAGGAACATTTTACCTCGGCTTGTTGTTCGACTCGACGACGGAGTTTCTGTGCGATGTGCGGCTGCACCTGGGGCAGATGGCGTTGGATCAAGGGAATGAGGCAGAGGCGCGCGGATGGTACCTTCAATCCTTGGAGGCGAAGCAGGACAATGTGACAGCGCTGCAACGATTGGGTGAATTGGCGATCCTTTCGAAGAAATACATCGAGGCGATCGGGCACTTGAATCGCATCCTGGAAACATCGCCGCTGGAAGACGATCGAATCAACGCGCACAATAATCTGGGCATTGCCTATTACGAGAATGGCGCATTGGAGGAAGCGATCAACCACCTGACGTATGTGCTGCGGCACGCGCCCTCCAACGCAACTGCGATTCACAACATCAATTTCATATACGAGCGGGAGGGAATCTTCCACAGGCCGGACCAGATGGCGCGCGGCATCCGATTCGTGGATGTTGCGGAAGGCGCACAACCGATCTTCGAACTGACCGATGTGGGGGAGTTGAATGGCAGCGCGGAGGTTGCAATCATCGGGAAAAGTGCGGAGATGCTGCGGGTGATGCGACTGGCGCGCATTGCCGCAGCCCGCGACACGCCGGTGCTGATTCGAGGGGAGAACGGAACGGGCAAGGAGTTGCTGGCGCAGGTGATTGCGCTGAATTCATCGCGGCGGGACGCGCCATTTTCGGTGCTGAACTGTGCGGCCATGCCGGAAGTGCTGCTGGAAAGCGAGATCTTCGGGCATGAGAAGGGCGCGTTCACCGGGGCAAGAGCGCCGAAGCAGGGGCGATTTGAACTGGCGCGCGGTGGCACTATCTTTCTGGACGAAGTTTCGGGGCTGTCGCCGATGCTGCAGGGAAAATTGTACCGGGCGCTGAATGACGGCCGGTTCCTTCCCGTCGGAGGAACACGGACGATTCCGGTTGAGGTGCGCATCATCGCTGCAACGAACCGGGATTTGCAGGAGATGATCGCGCAGGGCCTTTTTCGTGAGGACTTCTATTACCTGCTCAACGTGATTGGAATCGAGTTGCCGCCGTTGCGGGAGAGACGGGCAGACATTCCCCTGCTGGTGGACTTTTTTCTGGACAAGTTTTCACGACGGTCCAACGTCAGCAAGGCGCGTGTTTCCGCAGAGGACCTCCAAATCCTGATGGACCATGAATGGCCGGGAAACATCCGTGAGCTTGAAAATCTGATCCAGCGATCAGTCGTGATGGGGAGCAAATCGAGCCTTTACCTCGAGGAATTGGTCAGGCTGCGGCGTACAAAGTCCACGACCGCGAGGGAAACAGCGGGATTTCCGGAAAAGATTGCCTATCCGATTGAGATCACGCTCGCAGAGTTGGAGAAGCGCCACATCATCTCCGTTCTGGAAAGCTGCAATCATCATCAGAAGAAGGCGGCGCAAATTCTTGGAATCAACCCGTCGACACTTTGGCGAAAGCTGAAACAATACGGCCTTGAATCCGCCGAATGATTTGGGGCATCTTGCCCGCCAGAGAGCTAAAATTGGCTGACTGGCAATGACGGAAACAAAAATTCTTAAAATCAGAACGTACGGGGACCCGGTGCTTCGCGCGAAAACGAAGCCGATGAAAGCATCGGATGTGACGAAGGCATTTCGCGATTTCGTGCTGCTGATGGGTGAGACCATGTACGCGGCAAACGGCATCGGCTTGGCCGCCACGCAGGTTGGTGATCTGCGTCGATTCTTCGTGGCGGACGTTGCCCAGGTGGTGGGTGACGAGAAGAAGAAGCGGCGCAAGGATCCCGCGCGGCGGGAGCTAAATGCGTATATCAACCCGGAGATCATTGAGTCCTCAGCGGAGGACGAGGAATATCTGGAAGGGTGCCTGTCCATTCCCGACGTGGATGCGGAGGTGTATCGTCCCTCGCGCATCAAGATTCGCTATCGCGATCTGGAGTGGACGGAGAAGGAGGTCTGGGTGGAAGGCCTGATGGCGCGCGTTTTTCAGCACGAACATGATCATTTGGATGGCGTGCTGTTCATAGATCACATCGGAGAGGCGGCGCGCTCGAAATTGGCGGGGAAACTAAGCGCGATCAAACGGAAGACCGAACAGGAAGGATGTGGAAAATAGATGAGCGATGAACCAAGTATCCAGGACACCCCCCGACGCAGGGTTGGGGTTGGCATGATGATCGCCGGGCTTGTGGCCTGGGTGGCGATGATGGTGCTGATCGTCTATCGCAACACGACGACGGGCGAGGTCCCGACGCGGACCTTCATGATCGCAACCTTCCTATGCTGGGGGGTCTTCTTTGTCGGAAAGTCGATCCTGAAGTTCGACAACAACAAGCTGGAGCCGAAGACTCCGCCAACCGAATGATCGATTCACTGCATGGCGTGCTGCTCGCGAGCGATGTGGACTACGCGATCGTCGATGTCGGCGGAGTGCGCTTTCGGGCGGAGGTTCCAACATCCACGGCGCGGGAGCTTCCGAAGCCGGGAAGCAGCGTGACAATCCTGACGCGCCTGAACCTGAATCCCAACGAGGGAAACTTTCAGCTTTTCGGCTTCGCAACAGAGGTGGAGCGGGACTGCTTCGACATCCTGACGGGGATCAGCGGAATTGGCCCGCGCAAGGGGCTGATGCTTCTCTCTCAAATCGAAATCGCCCCCTTTGCAAATGCGATCATTTCCAACGACGTGAAATACCTTTCGCGAATCAAGGGTGTCGGGCAGAAGACGGCGGAGCGCCTGATTGTGGAGCTTCGTGAGAAGATGATACCTTACAGCGCCCCCTCGGAAAAATCGGCGGAGACTCCGCCCGCGAGTGGTCATGTGCGCGATGCGATTGACGCGCTGATCGTGCTCGGTGTGCGTCAGCACGTTGCGGAAAAAGCGATCAACGAAGCGGTGAAGGAACTGGGTGCGGACGCGCCGACGCAAGAGTTGATCAAGGCGGGGTTGAGGAACAGATAACCCGGTCATCGCTGGTCGGGACTGGACGCATCGCCTGATGCGTCAAACGCAGATCAGGAAGCAAGTTGTTCGATTTTTGTGCTGGGAAGCATCTTAAGGATGTCTTCCCTGACGGCCGTCTCGCCTTCCTCGGTGAGGCAGTTGGCAGTGGCGGCAGCCACGCCAAAACGCAGCGCCTCGGCAAACTGGATGCGGTTGACATGCTTTGCCAGGAAGCCGGCGACAAGGGCGTCACCGGCCCCCGTGGTTCCCTTTGAGCGAATGCGGCGCGGCATGACGCGGTATATCTCATTGGCACTCGTCGCAATGACGGGCTTGGCGCCATCAGTGATGATGGCCCATTGCGCACCGCGCCGATTGAGCTCGCGCGCGGCGCCGATGACCTGCTTCTCGGTACGAAGTTTCCTACCGAGTGTCTCTTCCAACTCGCTTCGATTTGGTTTCGCGACATACGGCTTTGCGGCAAGCGAATCGAGCAGCACGGGGCCAACGGCATCGACGACAGACAGCACATTGTGGCGCTGTGCAAGCTCCGCCAACTCGCGGTAGCAACTGATGGGACAGCCGGGAGGAAGGCTTCCGCCAAGGGCAACGGCAGACGCGGTCTTGAGTTGCTGACGGAACAGCAACTTGAAGTGATGGAAGTGCGTCTCGGCGATGTTGTTGCCGGGCTGGTTGACCTTGAAGATGTGCCCGGTTGCGAGGTCGTGAACGTGGATGTTGGAACGGATCTCGCCCGGGGCACTGATGTAAATCATCTGGATTTCTGACTCGCGCGCAAGACGTTGGAACTCGCGCACTGAATCGCTGCCTATCACGGTAAGCGCAATGTTGGGCATGCCGAGCACGCGCAGGGAGCGCGAGACGTTGATTCCCTTGCCACCGGCGGATTTCTGGGTCTCCACGGCACGGCTCACATCACCCGGCGCGAAGGTTTGCACCGTCAGCGTGATGTCGACCGCAGGATTGAGCGTGACGGTGATGATCATTTCTGCGTGTCAGGGACTAGACAAACCGAACGAGGCAGTACTTCTTTTTCCCTGCACGAAGAATCATCATTGTTTCGCTGGCAAGGTCCGCGGAAGTGATGCTCTTCTGCGAGGTGTCGTATGGTATGTCGCTGTTGTTCAGGTAGAAGCCCTTCTGCTCCAGCAGGCGCCGCGCTTCACTCTTGCTGGAAGCAAGGCCGGCGCGTGCAAGCAGGTCCGCAGGTGCAATGCCCTGATCCAGGTCCGCGCGCGGGATGGTGACGGAGGGGATCTCGGAAAAAAGAAACGCCAGTTCGGAGTCCTTCGCGGTGCTGATCTTTCCGGCGAACAGTGCATTGCTGGCAACCTGGGCCTTGAGCATTTCCTCACGACCATGCACCAACTCCGTTATGGACATGGCCAGATGCTTTTGTCCCTGTCGGAGCGATGGGTCCTGCGCGTGCGCCTTCAGTATCCGAGCGATTTCGTCGAGCGGGAGAAGCGTGAGCTTCTTGAAGAGCCCCTCAAGCGAAGCGTCCTCCTGTTGAATCCAGAATTGGTAGAATTTGTAGGGGCTGAGCTTGTCCGCCGACAGCCACACGGCGCCGTCAGCGGTTTTTCCCATCTTCTGTCCCTGCGCATTCATTAGCAGCGGCGTCGTGATGCCGTAGCCCTGTCCGTTGAGGACGCGACGAATCAATTCGGTGCCTGCGGTGATGTTGCCCCACTGGTCACTACCGCCGGCTTGCACGCGGCAGTCGTAGTTCCTGTAGAGGTGAAGGAAGTCATATGCCTGGAGGAGCATGTAGCTGAACTCGGTAAAGCTGAGCCCGTTCTCGGATGCGAGGCGCCGCTTCACGCTGTCCTTCGCAAGCATGTCCCCGATGCGGAAGTACTTTCCAACATCGCGCAGGAAATCGAGGAAGCCGAAGGAAGCGAGCCAGTCCGCGTTATCAACCATGATCGCGCCACCACTGCCGAAATCAATGAAGCGGGACAGCACCTTGCGCAGCCCCGCCTTGTTGACTTCGATCTGTTCGCGCGTGAGCAGGTTGCGTTCGGCGCTGCGGCCGGAGGGGTCGCCGACCATGCCGGTTCCGCCGCCAACAACGGCGATGGGGCGGTGCCCCGCCAGTTGGAAATGTTTGAGAATCATGACGCCAATCATGTGACCGACATGGAGCGAATCGGCCGACGGATCGAAGCCGACGTAGACGGAGACCTTGTTTTCCACCAGCATTTTTTCCAAGCTCGGATCGGTCACGTCCTGCAGCAGTTCGCGTTCGCGAAGTGTCTGGATCACGTTGCTCATTTCTGGCGGGTCTTTGCTTTCGGCGTCTTCAGCTTGATTCCACAGCGTGCAAAAATCTTCGGCACATGGGTCAGGAAATCACGAGGATTCATCATCGCGTCGATGTTCGCTCGCGTTGTGGCGGCACGCACCGTGTCTTCCTTCATGAGTTCATCGGCGAAGGGAGCGCCGTCATGCCAGGAACGCATGGCGGCTGCCTGGACGGCAGCGTAGGCTGCCTCACGCGCCATGCCGGTATCAACAAGGCTCAACATGACCTTCTGCGAGAAGACCAGGCCACGTGTTGCCCAGACATTCTGCTCCATGCGTTTCTCATTCACGCGCAAACCCGCCAGAATCCAATCGAGTTTCGCGAGAATGTAGTCGACGAGCTGGCAGGAATCGGGAATGACGACGCGCTCCACGCTGCTGTGGCTGATGTCGCGCTCGCCCCAGAGGGCCACGTTCTCCATCCCGGCGATGGCATTGGAACGAACGACGCGGGCCAGGCCGGTGAGTTGCTCGGCCGTGACGGGGTTGCGCTTGTGGGGCATGGCACTGCTGCCCTTCTGGCCGGCGGCGAAAGGCTCCTCCAGTTCGCGCAATTCGGGGCGCTGGAGATGCCGGATCTCCGTCGCGACTTTCTCAACGCTGCACGCGATCAACGCGAGCGTGTTGAGAAACTCCGCATGACGATCCCGTTGGATGACCTGCGTGCTGACTTCGGCGACGCCAAGGCCAAGCGACTTGCAAACGGACTTTTCGAGATCGAGCCCCGTATGGGCGCTTGTCCCGACGGCGCCGCTGATCTTCCCGACGCAAGCGCGCCTGGTCGCTTCCGCAAAACGCTCGATGTGGCGACCAAACTCCATGTACCAGACGAGGGCTTTCAGGCCGAAGGTGGTGGGCTCCGCGTGCATCCCGTGCGTGCGGCCCATCATCACCGTGAAGGCGTGCCTGGTGGCAAGATCGCGAAGCCGCTTGTGTATCGCCTTCAAATCCGCAGCGATGATTTCCGCGGCGCGTGCAATGCGAAGCCCCCACGCGGTGTCGACCACGTCGCTGCTGGTGAGGCCAAGGTGCACGAAGCGTGAAGCGGGGCCGATCTGCTCCGCCAACTGGGTTGTGAACGCGATGACATCGTGGCGCACGACGGCCTCGATTTCATCGATGCGCTTCACGTCAATGTGCGCGTTCCTGCGGATGGCCGCCATGTCCTTTCTGGGAATGCGGCCGGCGGCCGCATAATAATCGCACACGGCCAGTTCCACGCGCAACCATGCGTCGAACTGGGCCTCGCGCGTCCAAATGTCGCTCATCGGTTTGCGTGTGTATCGCTGGATCATGTCATCGCCGCCGTCAGAATGCCCCCTTACCCTTCAACACGGCGGGGATGGTGCGCAGCAGGATTTCGATGTCCAGCAAAATGCTCTGGTTCTTGATATAGTAGAGGTCGTACTGCATGTTCAAGTGCAGCGGGAGGTTCTTGCGGCCAATCACCTGCCACAGGCCCGTCAGCCCGGGTTTCACGTCCAGGCGGCGTCTCTGCCAGGGTTCATACTGCTCCACGATGAAGGGCATTTCAGGGCGCGGGCCGACGACACTCATGTCGCCGCGCAGGACATTCAGGAGTTGCGGCATTTCGTCGAGGCTTGTCTTGCGCAGCCAACGCCCGAAGCGCGTGATGCGCGGGTCGTTCTCCTCCGTCGGCGCAACCGCGTAGGTGGGTGCGTTGGTTTGCATGGTGCGATACTTCCAGATGCGGAATCGCTTTCCACCCTTTCCCACGCGATCCTGGCTGAAGAGCACCGGGCCTCTGGAATCGGATTTGATCATGATGGCAATCCACCAGTGGAAGAAGAGGATCCACGAGACGAAGCCAACGAGGCCGAGTGCATAGTCGATCAGGGATTTCATGATCCGTTGATAGACGGGTCGTTGGCCGTCGCGCAGCGTGACGACGGGGTAGCTGCCCACTTCATCGAAGGTGCGTTGCTCGGAAATCACGTCGAAGAGGTTGGAGACAACGTTGACGTTGACGCCGCTGATCTCGGCTTCGTTGACGAGGTTGATCTGTTCGTGGGTTTCCAAATTCGCGATGGCGAGGAAGACTTCCTCGACGTGGTGCTGGTGCACGATGTCCTTCAGGTTGTCGGCGGTGCCCAGAAAGGCTTCATCGCCCCCCAGATCGGACTCGTTGCGGGCCACCCAGCCAATGATTTCAAATCCAACTTCCGGATGATGACTCAGGAACCCACGCACTTCGCGGGCGTGCTCGCCGGAGCCAACGATGATGCACCGCACCCTGCCACTACCTGTGGTGAGCGCCCTTGCCTTCAGCCAGCGCAGTGCATTGCGAGAGGCATAGAGGTAGACAAATCCGAATAGCCCCGCGATGACAATCACGGAACGACCGAGATCCAGTTCCTTGAAGAGGAACGCGACAACGATGATGTAGAAAATCCAATGGTAGCCGGCCTTCAGCATCGTGGAGGGGCGGTTGAGGGAGGAGAGGCGCCTCCTGTGTATATACAGGCCGAAGGTCAGGGCGTTGAGCACTCCCATCATCACGATCAACGGTAGAACCCGCATGTATGGAGCGACGTCATTGATGGGAAGGTCGGTCCAATGATTCTGCGAGGCGCGGAAGTAGTAGGCTCCCATCCAACACATGGCGAAGCCAATGGCATCCACCAGCATCAAGGCGACGGAGACCCAGCGCGTCTTCCAGATGGATCTTGCGTGTTCCTGGCCGTTCATGCGGTCATTGGTACTTTGTGTAGTAATTCCACAGGAGGAGCATGAAGAGGATGACGAGGCCGACGACCATCAATGGCCCAACCCACCGGGTTTTCTCCTGATAGTTTTTGCCATCATTTCCCATGTTGTATCGTTGCCCAGTGAATCCGGGCGCACGGTGAGGCACAATCACAACATCGGCGGCGGAGGCACGGCCAACGAAACTTTGGAGAATTTGGCCCGCTAGGCGCTTGCCTTCACAGGGGATGTTTGCTGCAATCCCCCCGCCCTTCAGGAGGAACCCCCTTCATGCTCCCAAGAAAAACAGCCCTTTTCATTCTTTGCTGCGTCCTTTCCATTCACATTGTGCCGGCGCAGGAAATTCCACCGCTGATTTTGGAGAATGAAGGCAAGGTGCAGGTGAAGACGCGCAAGAAGACCGACCCCCAGGAAAAGAAGGAGGACCCGACGAAGCCGAAACCCAATCCTGCGGATGTGATTGTGGCTTTTGCGGATGGGCGTGTGCTGACGCGGGCAGAGTTGGATCTTCGTGTCACGAATGAGTTTGAGCGCGTGAAGGAGGAAGTGCAGAGCCGCATTGGTGGAGTGATTGCCACGACTGGGGGAAGTGGGGCGACATCCGAGGAACTTAAGGAAAAGCAGGAGGTGCTGGCGGAGCAGGATGAGCAAATCGACATGGCGATGCGCAAGGAGGAGAGCAACGCCGTGCAACTGTGGGTGGAACATGCGACGTTGGCGGAGGAGGCGCGGCGGCAGGGAATGGTGATTACCGAGGGTGAGTTCAAGACGCGGTTGGAGCAGGCGCAGGCAGTGAACAGGCTTGCCGAGGTACAGGTGGAGAACGCCCTGAACAAGATGAAACTTTCCCGTGCCGATTACGAGCGCGGTTTCTACGATGCGCTGATGATTGAAAAAATGCTGGGTCGCTTCATTGAACTGAACTACACGGATGCTGATTTTCGAAAGGCCTACGATCAGGCTCCGCAGCTCTATTACACGCCGGAGAAGTTCCAAATCGCGCATTTCACCATCGCGCTGGATGGAACTGAAAGCAGGACGCAGATCAACAACCTGACACGGTTGGCCAATGAAGTCCGGGACGAACTTCGCAAGGGGGCGGACCCCGCAGTGCTCTTCGACAAGCCGGAGTACAACCGCATTGAACAGGGAATTTTTGGGAGCGTGCCGGGATACTATTCCTTCCAGGAAGGTGCGCTTCCGAACGTTGTGGAATACTATGCGCGCCAGATGAAGGTTGGTGAGACGAGCAACGTGCTGACAGCGCAGCGCCAGGAAGGAAAGCAAATCATCCCGATTTCCCTGCACGTTGTGAAGATCCTCAAGTCTTCGCCTGAGGAGGGTAAGGATTTCGAGAGCGCGCTCCCGGCGATTCACCGTGCGATGCTGGGCATTGCACGTGGACAGGTGCTGGCAATGATTCGAGCCGCAAAAACGCACGACGTCATCACGAACCTGACGGGGATTCCCTCGTCAAAGCTTCCAGACCAGGGCGAGTTGTTGCGTGCGCAGAAGGAGGCACAGCCCATCAACCTGAAGTTTGATCGCAGCAAGCCACCTGTGGATGAGAGGGAAATCGCCGCACAACAGGACGAGGAGGAACCTCATCGAGTCGCGCATCCCGCACTGGAGGACGTTCCGCCGCCCATCAAGAGGAAGAAGCATGTGCTGACGGCTGAAATTGATCCGGCCCTGATTCCGACCCCACTGCCCGCAGTCACGCCGCAGGCCCGTTGATGCAGGTCATTTCCCGGTGAGTTGTGAGAGCAGGAGTTCGATCTCCTTCACGCGCTTGGACCATGTGTGGCGCCGCGCAAGTGCAATTCGTTGATCGCGCATTATTTCGGGATTTGCCAGGACTTCAGTGAGCGCCCTTGACCACTCCCTTGGAGAGTTTGCGATGCGAATCGCCTCCGCGTAGGGGAGGAGCGATGGAAGGGCGCTGGCCACGACCGGCTTCCCCGTCGCCAGATATTCAAACAACTTGAGCGGAAAAACAGCGCGTGTGGCGTCGTTTTCGATGTATGGGATGATCAGCGCATCAGCCTCATGCAGGCAGTCCGGAAGGTCATTGTACGGAACGTGCCCCAGCAACTTGACATTCCGGTTCCCCTTCAGTCGTGAAAGAAACGTGTCGCCTGCGACACCTTCCCACACGGGCCCAATGAGCACGAGGTTCCACGCAGGATTCTTCCTGGCGATGGCGTCAAGCAACGCGAAGTCCACCTTGTGTGGAGTCAGGTTGCCGGAAAAGACGATCCGGGGGGCTGCAATGCCACGCAATGCCTCCAGCGATTCCGCCTTGGCGGTGCGGGGTTTTGAAAAGTGGGTATAGTCCGCAACATTGGGCAGGAAATGCGTGTTCGAATTTGTCTTCCTCATGCGCTCGTACAAGGAACGTTCCGAGCAGATGACGAGATCGGCGCAGGCAAGAAGGCGTGCCTCCGCCTCACGGATCGCAGCCACGTCCGCGCCGGGAACGGCAGACAGGTCATCCACGGCGTGATACACGACATGGGATGGCTTGATCGCTTGAATGAGGTAGACAGCATAGGGGCTGTAAACCCATGCGATCGCGTCGGGAAATCCTTTTGCAACCGGGGCGACTTGCGTGCGGAAGGCGATTCGATTGAGTTCGATTGCCGCGCGACTGTTCCAGCGGGGCCTGACAAGCGGCGAAAGGGTCCAGAGATTCCTTCCGCGTTTTCTGGCACCTTCAAATCCGCGCGCGATGCGCCTGCCGATGCGGGCGACATCCACGCCAGAGCTGAGCTTTGGCGCACGCGTTCCCAGTGTTTCAATGAAGAGCACGCGCGTGCCGCGTGCTGCCAGGCGCCGCATGAGGTGGTGCTTGTTCGTGGGCAGGGGAGTGTCCCAGTCAGCGGTCGAAAAACAGATGATGTTGGGTCGCGTCATCATGTGGAGGGCTTGGGACTCACGAGGACTTTCCACCCAGCACTTCGTTGAGGAACAACATCGCGGAATCGTTCCATCCGGGGATGGCCTCATGGGCGAAGTCGGGAAAGATGATCATGCGTTTCGGGCAGGCGAGCTTGTTGTACGTCGCAAACTGGGTGGATGGCGGGCAGACTTTGTCCATGAGTCCCGTGCCCATCAGGACGCTTCCACGCACACGCGGCGCGAGGTTCTGGATGTCGATATAGCCAAGTTGCTCGAAAAACCACGCTTCCCGTTCGTGCCGGGGATCGTTCTCCCGAAACCAGCGGCGCAGGCAGTCGTAGGCATTTTCCGCAAGGTCCATGTTCCAGACACGCAGATAGTCTGAAAGGAACGGATAGAGGGAAACGGTGGCGAAGACGCGGGGCTCCAGGGCGGCACAGGCGATGGCGAGGGCGCCACCCTGTGAAGCGCCGAAGCTGATGATGCGATTGGGATCAACGTGGGGAAGTTCCATCGCGATGCGCGCAATTTGTGCGGCGTCCAGGAAGGCATGGCGGAAGATCAGTTCGTGGGGGCCTTGCGACAGGCCGCGAGTGATGAGTCCTGCCTGCACCTTGCCCTTGCTGGTCCCTCCACCATCGGACTCGCCAGCCTGGCCACGAACATCCACGGCGATGACGGAAAAACCGTGGGCAATGTGGGAAAACTTGTCAGCCCAATCACCGGAGGAGCCTGAATATCCATGAAACAGGATGATGCAGGGGCGTGGGCTTCTGATGTGGGAAGGACGAAGATATTTCGCGTGAAGGCGCGCTCCCCGCACGCCATCCCAGGTGAGGTCGAAACACTCCGCGGCAGGGAGTTGCAGCTTTGCCGGCACGAGCTTGATGCTTGGAGGCGTCGCGCGCATTTCCTCCAGCGCGTCGTTCCAGAAAGCCTCGAAGTCATCAGGGCGCGGGTTGATTCCCTGATAGGTCTTCAGGTCAGAAAGTGGCTTGTCAACAAGAGGCATGGCTGACCTTTTTGCAAATGCAAGACGGCCTTAGAAGAGAACGCAAACAGGAGTTCCGCAGGGGACAGAATGAATCTCGCCCCCAATGGTGTGGTTGGTGGGATGAAGGGGCAGGGAGACAAGTCGATTGGAATGCTGGAGTGCGACGATGAGCCAGCGCCCGGAGGGATCGATGGCGAAATCACGGGGTATCCTGCCACCAGCAGGAGCTTGCTGCATGAAACTGATACTTCCTCCGGATTGGACTGCGAAGGCGCTGATGACATCCGCTCCGCGGAACGAGGCATAGAGTGTGGATCCGGTGGGATGCATGCGGATCGCGGCGGCGGATGTTGAGCGAGTCGCATCCTGAAGGCCGGGAATTTCCTGGATGGCCTCGAACGTGTGATCTTCCCTGATCCTTGCGACGATGATCCTGTTGCTGATCTCGCATAGTAGATATGCCAGTGGGAGCGTTGGATGAAGACAAAGGTGACGCGGCCCGGACCCGGGCGGAACCCTCAATGCGACGGACGCGGCACCAACGACATCGTCCGCAATTCGATGCATCCAGACGATGTCACAGCCGAGATCACAGACATAGATCACGGAACCGTCGTTCACGGGGACGGCCTGATGCGCGTGGGGTGAGGCCTGACGGGTGGAGTCAATACTCGAACCCTCATAAGCGACAACGGATTCAGCAGGTTCGATGATGGAGCCGTGAAACCTGAACAGGGAGAGCGAACCACTGGAGTAGTTGCTGACGAGGAGTCGATGGCGATGTGCCGCAACATGACAACTGGCGTGGCCCCTTGAGCTTTGCTTGGAAAGAACGCGCAACATATGTCCGGGGTTGCTATCGACGATGGCAACATCGCCATCGTGAGTGAAGGCTTCACAGGCGACGGCGATGCGGTGCTCGTCGTGTGGAATGCGCGCAAGGTAGGCGGGGTTTGGCAATTCCCTGAGAGTTGACACGGGACTGATGCTGCCTTCGTCCATGTCGAGGAGGAAGGATGTGATGCCCTCACCGCAAGCTCCCGGTCCGTTGGTGTAGCTTCCAACAAGGAAGGCGACCTGATTACTCTTCATTTCGTATTCCCGACAGTCGGTCGAGCAGGCCGACAAGTTGGTGGCGACGGCAGATTTCCACGACGCGATCCAGGGGGATGGCTTCGCGACAGTTGCCGTCGCGGCCGGTGATGCTTGTCGCCATGAAGAGAGAATTGTAGAGTGCTTCCTCCGTCGCCTCGGCGCACGCCAGAAACAGCGGATCCATGTGGCTGTTTGAAACAAGCGCCACTGGCGGGTCATGCAACACGGTTGTGGCAGGAATACGATAGGCGGTTGAGAAGGCGATGACGAAGTCACCCGAGCCATTGTCCATGACGGAACCAGTGCGACCCAGGCCGATGGTTGCGCGGCGGGCAAGGCGTTCGAGGTTGCGGGCGTCCAGCGGTGCATCCGTCGCAACGACGATCATGCAGGAGCCGTGACCGCGCGGGATTTCGGTGTGCTGGCTGAATGAAAACCTGCCCAGCTCGCGACCAACGGGGGCGCCATTGAGTGTCAGGATTCCCTCGTAGTTTGACTGGACAAGGACGCCGACCGTGTAGCCGCCGAAATCGCGCGGTACTCGGCGGGATGATGTGCCAATACCTCCCTTGAAGCCGAAGCAACTGGTGCCGGTGCCTGCGCCGACAGCGCCCTCCTCAACGGGACCATCCTTGGCGTTGTTGATCGCATGACGCACATCGGCGGCAGTGACTCGCAACGCGCGTATATCGTTCAGGAAGGCGTCGCTGGTCTCCCCAACAACAGAATTTACGGAACGCACGTTCTCGTTTCCGGGCTGGGAGAGCGTGTGGCGAATCAACCCTTCAATACCAGCCGCAATTGCGAGCGTGTTGGTGAGGATGATCGGCGTTTCCAGTGTGCCAAGCTCACGAAGCTGCGAGTAACCGGCCATTTTCCCAAACCCGTTTCCTATGTGCGCGGCGGCAGGAAGTTTTTCCTGAAAATGGTTTCCTCCATGGGGGAGGATGGCCGTGACCCCGGTGCGGATCGCCTCGCCTTCGATGATGGTCACATGTCCCACGCGGACGCCTGCAACGTCGGTGATGGAGTTCCAATGTCCCGGTGGGAGGATTCCAACATGGATGCCGAGTTCACGAGCGCGATTTCGCAAGGAGTGCTCCTCTTGGTGATGATTCATTCTGATGGCAACGCTGATGGGACGTGGCGCGCCGGTATTTGGGCCTCTCATTTTTGCACAGTGATCTTGCCGGCCCCGGCGACAGCCGCAACCGTGATGATGAGCCTGGGTCGGGCAGATTGATGGTGGCTTGCGAGAAATGTGAGTGCCGGGGCGCCGCATCACGCAGAGCCCCGACGACGTGCCCTAAAACACCTGCCAGCCAACCACGGATGAACCGATGGAGTTCGCCACGAAGGTGAGGGAACCGTCGTTCTGGGACGTGATCCCGGTGCCGCTGGTGAGGCTGACGTTCAGGGAACCGCCACCTCCGTCTGTGACATTCACGGTGAAATTCGCGGACGGTTGGATTCCCGTGATGACAACGCGTGTGGCGGCGGCGTCTGGCACGAAGGAGAAAGAGCAGGAGGTACCGGCGGGATTTTCCGCTGTCGCAAACAGAACGATCTGCGGGGTCGTTGCATTGTGAATCTGGACACCGACAAAGCCGGGCGGAGAAAGGAGCGTTGCCGGTGTCATGGCAGGCTGTGATTCGTCGGAGGCCTCGAAAACGGTGAGCACATGATTCACAAGCGATGGCGTGTTGATTGCCGCGTCCAGGCGGAATGTTCCGTCGCGGGAGGCATCCGTGTCCGCTTCCGAAAGCGTGACAGCGGGGGAGACGGTGCGAAGGAAGAGTTTCGCGTTTGTCTTCGTCAAGGTCGCCGTGTCACCGGACAAGGTCGGGTTTCCCATCAGGTACCATTGTTCGGTGATGGTGTTCGCCACTGTCGTGGAGCGAATGTTGTCCAGCACGATCACATGATCAGGCACGAGGAACACGGCATCCCGCTCGAAGTACGCTGCGGAGGGATCATCATCGTTCACGCCGTTGTACGCATAGTCGAGGTTAACGAAGCGGAAGAACGTATAGACATGGTCGACGGAATCGACCTTCAGGGAGGAGGGGGCATGCCAGTACTCCTGGTAGGGCGCGTAAGTGTGAGTGCCCGTGATGCGCGGCATGTTCGTGTATTCACCCTCCAACTGATAAGTCTGGCCATCACAGAGGAGTTGCTCCTGGCGGGATGTGATCTTGATTTCGCCGAAATTGGCCTCCTCTGCGAAGTTTGTCCAGCCGACTGCATCGACAAAGGTTGCCTCCTGGTTGGTCCACTCGTCGCCCCGTGTTGTTGAATGGCCCCAGCCCTTCCAAGTCAGGCCGCCAATGTTCGCCGCAGTGGGAGCAATCGGAGTGATTGAGGAATCAGTGAAGAGGAAATTTTCCCAGCGATCAGGCCCGCCGGGTTCAAACTCCAGGTTGTTCGCATACCACACGGCGAGGCCCTTCGCAGTCGCGTCGGTATCGCTGAGGACAGACATCATCAGGCATGTGGTGGATCGTGGGTCGCCCTTGTAATCGCCGGACCAGCGCCCGTCATCGGACATCATTTCGCGTGACGGATGAAGCATGCTGATGTGGGCACGGGGAATCTCGCTGGTGATGTCAATCTCATCCCAATGGTTGGGCCGCGTTGTTCCCGTTTCCAACGCCCACGGATAACCGAGCATGTGGCGGAAGGCGCGTGGTGCGTAGTTCCATCCTTCCGGTGAATCGCCGCCGTCACCCTGCGTGTTGAACATGTCACGCGCGAGGACCCACATCGCCTCCGACTTGGTTTCCCACGCAGCCTGGTAGCCGGGATCGCCCTCGAAGGCGATGAAGGCGGAATAGGTCATCGCAAAGTGCCCGGCAAAGTAGTTCGTCGTTGGCTCGTTGATGCCGTAGGTTGCGGGAACATGTATGAGGTTGTACCACTCATTCATGCGGGTGGTGCATTCCGTGATCAGCGCCGGTGACAAATTCGGTGCGCCGTCAAGCCAGTCACGCCCAATGGCGACGCCGGCGCCCAGCGACCGCGTCACGTAGCCCGCATCGATCAGGATCGCGTTCGTGCCACCAAGGCCATCACCGATGGTGTTACGATCACGCAGCATCGCCGTCAGGTACTTGACGCCTTCATTGCCATAGGCGGCGTTTCCTGAAACGCGGTAGGCGAGGCCGTAGCTGAGCGTGTAGTTATACCAATCAAGGTACTGATATCCTTCGTTGAGGTTTTGCCCCAGGTTCGCGGAGCACCAGTTGTCCAGCGACTGCCATTCGGGCGAGTTTGCCGTGCGCGCGGCCTGAAGTCGGGTAATCGTCGGAGCGTCCAACCAAATGCGTGGGTGGGGGAGTGGAGTCCCGGCGTTTGCCATGGAAAGGAGCGTGGCAATCACTGCGGCCGCTCCTGTGACTCGCAAAGAATGCGGAAATGAGTTGTTGCAAATCATGAATCTGCCTTGGGATCTTTGTGGTGAATGACTGAATGGCAAATAGGAGGTAGATGAGATTTTTGTGCCTGTGCCGACAGACCGATTCTCTCAGTCGATTCCCTGAGAACCGTTTGGGGAAGGTCTGCATTATTGATGCCCGACGCACGGTCCTGTGAACGCCGGTACACACACACCAACGGACCTTTACACATGAAAAAAACCGATGGAATGTGACCTCCATCGGTTAAGCCTGCCATGTGATGCCGGTTTGACAGTTAAGGAAAGACGTGCCCGCTGGAGAATCGAACCACATTTCCGGAACTTATAGTCCCGTTGGTGGGGTCGTAGTAGCTGACAACACTCCACCGGGATTTGGAGATGATGGTCACCTTATCCGCAGCATACACGCGATGCGTGCGATCGGGACCGATGCTGTAGAGAACATACTCAGTGGGAATTTTCGACAGATCGGACGTTTCGTCACCATTTGGTGCCCCGGCGGTGGTGCCCCAAATGGTTCCATTCGCGTCCAGTGGAACGTGAACCTCGCGACGACCCGTCCCGTTGTGGTTGTACGGGATGCCGTTTTCATCGTAGCCAAAACCACTGCGCTCGTAATGAAGATATTGTGGACCGCGTGGTTTCGTGCCACCTCCGCTGTCTCGATTCTCCATCACAAAGGGATCGTAAAGCGCACTGGTGAGATAGGCGATGGGTGAAGTCAACCCTCCAGGATTCGGACGTCCTTTCGGTGCACCAGCAGGCATGATCCATTCGCCTGCGTCGTCATCGGAAACATACGGATAATTATTTCCGTCCACGCGATACGCTTCCAAGGCCACTGCAAGCGTACGAAGGTCCGCCTTGGCTCGGCTGACCTTGGCGCGCGTTTGCGCCTCCAGGAAGTTCGGGACTGCAATTGCGGCAAGAATGGCAATGATTGCCACAACAATGAGCAATTCGATGAGTGTGAAGCCTTCCTTCTTCATGTTGATCCTTTCAATCGGTGGTGAAGTCATCCGGGAAAAATGCGATGCCCGCCGCTTTGAAAATGAAAGTGGCGGCATGTCACATTGAGATTTGTCTGGAGAGAACTATACGGATGCCGGTGGGCCGCGCGGCAGGGCCTGAGATGCAAAGAATGATTCACGCTTTGTGCCTTCAAACGAAAGGTGGAAAATTGGGTCGGAGGAAGTTTGAGCAACTGCAACAGGGTGATTCGAAATCACACACGGTGGAGGAATTTCCGGAGGCTTCACCGCCGTTTTGATGGGATGGCTTTGAGAGGAGGTGATGGGAAAAGTAGTGGATGGAACATCGTGGCAAAAATACCCCGCAATGGCGGCGAAGGCCGCCGCGGTTGCGATGGATGTTCCTGGAAGTTCCGGTCCAAATGGCGCGAGAAACAGATTCCCCAGCGCAGGGCAAAAGCCAGCACTAATGAGGAGAAGCAGCAGTATCGCAATCCCTCCAAGAAGGGCGCGGAGGCAAAGAGCCTGCTTCCTGTGTCTGCAAATCTTCAACGAAACTGAAGTCCAATCGCGAAACAGGATGGGCCAGCCTGTTGGACATCGGAACTTGGACCAATGGCAGGTGCAAGCTGGAATAGGAAATTCCAGGGCACTACTGAATTGCTGGCTTTTGCGAGGCGTTTGACCGCTTGCCTTGCCGAGTGGGGTTGCGGCAGAAAATACAACGAGCGTGCTGCTTGCTTCGCGTCCCGGCGGGGATTCGTCCGGCCGTGCGCTATCACTTTTAATCAAGGATCATCTGTGCACGAAATCCCCCCGCTGATCGTTCTGCTCGCCCTTGGCTTCGGCTTTGCATTGGTTTTTGGACTGCTTACGAATTGGATGAAGCTATCGCCGATCGTGGGATACCTGATTGCTGGAATCCTTCTGGGGGGTAATACGCCGGGACCGTCTGCCGATGAACATCTGGCGACGGCGCTTGGGGAAATCGGCGTCATCCTGCTGATGTTCGGGGTGGGGCTTCACTTCAAAATTCAGGAATTGATGCGGGTAAGGTGGGTTGCGATCCCAGGAGCAGTTTTCCAGAGCGTGTGCGCGGTGGGCTTGACGATGGCTCTTATCCCGCTGTTCGACCTGCGTGTGTCCACGGCCGTTGTCATGGGAATTGCAATATCAGTCGCGAGCACCGTGCTCCTGATTCGGGTGCTGACGGATGCCAACGTGCTCCACAGCCAACAGGGACACATCGCGGTGGGATGGTTGATCGTGGAGGATCTGTTCACCATCGCCGTGCTGCTGATCCTGCCGATTGTCAAGGAATCGCGAAATCAGACCGACGGAGCCACAATTGTATTCGAGATTTTGCGGGCGTTGGGGGGCATCGTTGCTGCAATTGTGCTGATTGTAGTGGTGGGCAAGCGGCTGTTTCCCCTCCTGATGAACGTCGTGGCACGCACACGTTCACGGGAGCTTTTCGTGCTGGCGACGCTGGTATTATCCATCGGCGTGGCACTGGGTTCGGCAAAACTGTTCGGTATTTCGATGGCACTGGGAGCATTCCTGGCGGGGATCGTCGTTGCACAATCCGACGTCGGCCATGAGGCGGCAGCGCAGGCGCTGCCGTTTAGGGATGCGTTTGCCGTGTTGTTTTTTGTTTCCGTTGGAATGATGTTCGATCCTTCCACCCTGTCCCAGCATTATGACATTATCATCGGGATGCTACTCATCATCCTGATCGGAAAGCCACTGGCGGCCTTCCTGATCGTCGTGTTGTTGAAATATCCCGTAAGGACGGCCCTTACGGTTTCAATCGCACTGGGGCAGGTGGGAGAGTTTACATTCATCCTTGGAGCGCTCGCGAAGGAGTTGCACTACTTTGAACAACAGCATGTTGGAATGCTGGTGATTTGCGCCATCATCTCCATTTCCGTCAACCCGCTGATGTTTCGCGCAATCCCATGGATGGAGCAAAAGGTCCTGAGCCTGCCACGCCTGGGTCCGTACCTGCGGGAGCGCGGCATCACCGAGGAGCAGCGCAGGATGATGAGCACCTCGCGCGAGATGCTTCCTTCGGTCATCGTCGTCGGCTATGGGCCCGTGGGAAGGACCATCGTGGAGAACCTGAAAATGCGTGGGGTGGAATCCAGCATCGTCGACATGAACATCGATACCGTGAAGAATCTGAAGGAGAACGGGCAGTTGGCGTTCTTTGGTGATGCGGAAAACAAGGAAACAATGGAGGGCATTGGGATGGAATTCGCCCGCTACCTGATCCTGACGATTCCCGATCCGGATACCCGCGCCACGATCATTGCCACCGCCAGGCGCCTGAACCCGGAGATCACGATTTTCGCCCGAACCAGATACAACAGCGAGGAAGCGGCGTTGTCGGCCATCGGCGTGAACACCATCGCCAGCGAGGAAGCGGTTGTAGCCTCGGAATTGTCCCGCGCTGTCTTGGCCCAGATCGCCCCCGCAACTTCCTGACAACTCTATTCGGAACCATTTTCCACTAGACAGGGAGCGATTTCCAATGAAGCTACTTGGTCAACATTTTCAGGGCAGGCAGCGACAGGGCGCTTTTTCTGAAAAGGAAAGTTGCGAAAGGGAAAACCGGACCCTACACCCATGCTATCACAGGGCGTGCTGGTACTAAACAAGAATTGGATGGCGGTGCACGTCTGTAGCGTGCGCCGGGCAATCTCGCTTGTCTGCCAGGACATGGCCCGCGTGGTTGCTTCTGATTACCAGATTCACGATTTTGATTCCTGGCGGATGCTATCGCAGCACATCGAGATTCACGGCAACCAGTACATCCACACGCCGAAATTTCGCATCCTTGTGCCTGAGGTCATTCTGCTGACGGGATTCAACCGCATGCCTCCGCGCGCGGTGAAGTTCAATCGCCGCAACATCTACATGCGCGATCATTACACCTGCCAGTACTGTGGCGTGCGGCCCGACAAGGAAAGCCTCACTATTGACCACGTTGTTCCGCGCTCCCGCGGCGGCCGCTCCACATGGGAGAATGTCGTGCTCGCCTGCCAGTCCTGCAATTCCAAGAAGGGCAGCCACCTCCACGAGGAGGTGGGAATGCATTTGGCGCACACGCCGAAGCGCCCCCACTGGATGTCCACCCTTCGCAACACGCTGAAGGGACCGGATCGCCCCATCTGGCAGAAGTTCGTCGATGTCGCGTACTGGAACGTGGCGCTTGAAGAGGAATAGCATCGCACGATTGACGATCGCGGCGTTCGCAATCTCCGCAGTCTACATGTTGAACTCATGCGCGGCGGGCCGGATATTCGGCCCGCCGCGTGCTCTTTCCTACCATGTTGTCGAGGTGGTGGATGGGAAGACGGAGTTGAAGGACTTGAACTTTGCCTGCGATGGTGGTCAGCCTGGCATCGTGCTCAGCGCCGTGATGAGCCATCGCCATTACATGCAAAGGCACGCGACGATTTCCCCGGATGAAGCCGGCGCCCTGCGAATGGTGATGGCGTATCAATTGATGCCGGGAAAAACCAGGGCGGATATCGCGCGCTTCAAGGAGTTTGATCGCCCATGGGTGGTTGAGAACAACGGTTTCAACACGGCGACGTATTTCACAAGGCGCGCGGCGACCTGGCCTTTCGATGCCTTTGAGGACATCACCTTCAAATCGAGGGCTGATTTTGAGAAAGCCTATGCCGGCAATGAAACGATGACGAAGGCGGGGGAAGGACTGTTCGGTCCGGAGGTGTTGGTCGCCATCGTCACGGCGGACGAATAGGCTTCGAAAAAAAATCCGCAGCCTTGTGGGCTGCGGATTCCTGTTTGTCCGATTGGAAGGTAATCAGACGCCGTCGAGTTTGCGGCGCTGCTTCATCATACGGCGGCGCAGCTTGCGGCGCGCGGCCTCTTCCTTGCGCTTACGCGCGACAGAAGGCTTTTCGTAGAACTCACGACGGCGGACTTCGGCGGGGATGCCGGCTTTCTGGCACTCCTTCTTGAAACGCTTCAGTGCGCGATCGATTGGCTCGCCTTCTTCAAGGATGATATGAGCCAAGGGGAAAACACCCCCTTTCACCGTCAGTAGAATTGTTCCGCGCAGGTCGAAACCCAGCGGAAGGGCGGAGAGAAGACGCCGAACACCGCCCACCCGTCAAGCGCAATGGGATGAAAAAATCGTCCCCAGCCGCCAAAACGGAGAAAATAAATGAGGCGGAGCCGGGTAGGTTGACCATCCCGATGTTGGCCTTGCCCGGTGGCGAAGCACCATCCACGGTCGATTTGCGCAGCGAAAGACTCTTGCCCGGAGCCTTGCCAGACGATGAACGCGACAATTGGTGGTATCGATCTGACGATAGCCTATTGGGTGATCTTTGGCATTGGGCTTGTGGCGATGAGCATCGCTTTCGTGGCCCACGACTTTTTCCATTTTGGCGATGACGGATCCGTGCTTCCCATCGCGGCCTTCTTCATGGGCGTGTTCGGCGCGGCGGGCATCGTCTCCCTGCATTTGCTGAAGCTGTCGCCGGGGATGTCGGTCATCACGAGCACCGTCAGCGCAATCGCCGGTTCCGTGGGGCTGTATTTTGGTGTGTTGCGGATCATCAGGAAAAATTCCGGCACGCTGAGTGACAAACGTGAGGATATTGTGGGGGCAACGGCTGAGGTGAGTCTTGCCATCAGTGAGGATCAGCTCGGGCAGATTACGTTCACGACTCCGTCCGGTCGGTCCAGTGCACCCGCGCGGTCGGCAGATGGGAAGCCGATCAAGCAGGGCACACCTGTGACGATCACACGCAGCATTGGCACGACCTATGTCGTGACGCCTGTAAACTTTACAAGCAAGGAGGAAGAAAAGACATGACAACCATGTTGCTCGCTCAGGGTGGGGGAATGACGGGGCTGGTGCAGGGCATTGCCGCCATCGCCGGTGTCGTGATCCTGCTGTTGCTGGGTTTGGGATTCTGGGCTTCGCGCTACTTCAAGGCTGGTCCGAATGAGGTGCTGGTGATTTCCGGCGGCGAGACGGTGGCACTGGTGCGCGGCGGCGGCAAGCTGGTGTGGCCGTTTTTCCGGCGCATCGACAGGTTGTCGCTGGAGATCATGACCATCAACGTGCAGACACCGGAAGTTTACACGGTTGCCGGTGTGCCGGTCGTGGTGGATGGCATCGCACAGGTGAAGGTGGACAACACGGATGAATCGATTCGCACGGCCGCGGAGCAGTTCCTTGGCAAGACCGTGATGGAGATTCAGAACGTGGCCTTGGAAACGCTCGAAGGTCACCTGCGCGCGGTGCTGGGGACGCTCAGCGTTGAGGAAATCTACAAGGAACGCGAGAAATTTGCCTCCCGCGTGCAGGAATACGCGACGACGGACATGGCGAACATGGGGCTTCGCATCGTGTCCTTCACGATCAAGAACATCACGGACCGCAATGGCTACCTGGATGCGCTGGGTAAGCCGCGCACGGCGCAGGTCAAGCGCGACGCCATCATCGGCCAGGCGGAGGCGGATCGCGATGCGACCATCAAGTCAGCCGATGCGCATCGCGAAGGGCAGATCGCCAAGCTCGCTGCGGACACGAAGATCGCCGAGGCGGATCGTGATTACCGAATCAACCTCCAGAACTTCGAGGCAGGCGTTAACCAGCAAAAGGCGCAGGCGGAGCTTGCCTACGATATTCAGCGAAACAAGACCCTCCAGATTTCGAAGGCGGAGGAGGTCAAGATCCAGGTCGTTGAGCGCGAGAACCTGATCAACGTGCAGGAGCGCGAAATCCAGCGCCGGGAACGTGAACTTGAGGCGACGATTCGCAAGCCCGCCGAGGCGGAACGGTTCCGCATCGAAACGATTGCGCAGGCGAATCGCATCCAGGTTGAGAACCAAGCGCAGGGCAACGCGCAGAAGGAGCGGCAGGAGGGTACCGCCGCCGCAGAAGTGTTGCGCATACAGGGCCTCGCGGAAGCGGAAGTCATCCGGGCAAAGGGCCTCGCGGAAGCGGAGTCGATCAAGGCGAAGGGTCTTGCGCAGGCGGAAGTCATTCGCGCCGAAGGTCTTGCGCAGGCGGAAGCCAACCGCGCGAAGGCGGAGTCGTGGCAATACTACAACCAGGCGGCCATCGCGGAACTGCTCATCGCGGCACTTCCGCAGATCGCGGAAAAGGTGGCATCGCCGCTCGCCAAGACTGACAAGATCACCATTGTCTCAAACGGCGGCGCTGCGTCCACGGGCGCGGCGAAGATCACGCGGGATGTGTCGGAGATCATCGCGAGCCTTCCGCCCATTGTCGAAAACCTCACCGGCGTTCAACTTGCGGAAATCCTGAAGAAACTGCCAGCCGTGAGGGAGGATTACAAGAACATCGACGACGATAAGGGGAAAAAGGCCGGAGCATGATTTTTGGAGCCGAGAGCCTGTGCAGGACGCGCGGCATCCTGTGCGTGCTGTGTCTTCTATTCTCCGCCTTGTTCGCGACTCCCGCAAGCGCCGTGGTGATCAGCGTTCCGATTCTGCCCGAACCCGTCGACATCGAGACCACTCCCACGATCCACATCATCGCGCATGGACCTCGGGATCGAGGCACCTATCGGCTGACGGTGGAGTTCATGAATGATGATCCGTCGTGCACCCTGACAATCGCGCATGGAGATCCGGCGAACTACTGGGCAACCTACGACAAGGACCCGGCTGCATTTCCGCTGAGGGCGCTGACACCGATTTCCTGGAATGTCGGCGAGCGCGTGTACCAAATCGAAAAGCAGGTGCCCGTGCCATCCTTTCAAGTCGTCCCGCGCACAGGAGTGGTGGCGGATCTGGATTTTCCCCTTCCTGAAAAAGTTCCAGAAACATTCATGCTTCACACCAACAAGATCGACATCGGCTGCTCCGCCACGTTGGAAGTGAACAAGGAGCTTCGCCTGATCGGGCGGGATGTCCTGAGGAGCCTGCAAAAAGACACAGAATAGGGATATTTTGCCTGCGCGGCGGCATTCAGATTTTCATTCGCTGCGCTTGACCCCTGACAGACCGGCGAGGACCCTTGGCTCTTCATTTGGAAAGCTTTCAAGGACGCCCGTAATGCAGGACAAAGCAATAATCACGAATGACAGCAAGAGCACTGAATGTCCAGTTATCATTGGAACTGAAGGGGAGAAGGCGATAGACATTGCGAAGCTGCGCTCGCAGACGGGGTGCATCACCTTCGACGATGGCTATGGAAACACCGGCTCCTGCCTCAGCAAGATCACCTTCATTGATGGTGACTTGGGCATCCTGCGATATCGCGGGATCGACATCGCGGAACTCTCCGAAAAATCAGACTTCATTGAGACTGCGTATCTGATCATCTGGGGGCGATTTCCCACAGCTGATGAGCGCAAGGCATTCGAGGCGCAGATGGCCGAGAATGCGAAGCTGCCCGACAGCATGACGCAGCAATTCGAGGGCTTCCCGAAGGACGCCCATCCCATGGCCGTGCTGACATCGATGATCAACGCGATGTCCTGCCATCATCATGATTTGTTTGAGATCAAGGACGAGAAGAGCTTCGCGCGCGCGACGGCAATCCTGCTGTCGAAGATTCGCCTGATCGCGGCTTACACCTACAAGCATGCGAATGGCGACGCGCTGTTCTGCCAGCAGGGCGAAGGTGGATATGCGGCGCAGTTCCTGAGCATGATGTTCTCATGGCCGGGAAAGCGGTACGTCGCCGATGCGGACGTGGCGCGCGCCCTTGACCTGCTGTTCATCCTGCACGCGGACCACGAGCAGAATTGCTCGACTTCAACGGTGCGAATGGTTGCCAGTTCAGAGGCAAACCTGTTCACGGCGACATCCGCAGGCGTGTCGGCGCTGTGGGGCAAGCTTCACGGCGGTGCCAACCAGGCAGTGTTGGAAATGCTGGAAGGGATCAAGAACAGCGGCGATTCCATCGAAAGCGTCATCGCCAAGTGCAAGCAGAAGGATTCGGATTTCCGCCTGATGGGCTTCGGCCACCGCGTGTACAAGAATTTCGACCCCCGCGCGAAGATCATCAAGGTGGCCTGTGACAAGGTGCTGGACAAGCTTGGCAAATCAGATCCGCTGCTTCAGATCGCGAAGGACCTGGAAAAGGCCGCGCTGAGCGATTCGTATTTCGTGGATCGCAAGCTGTATCCCAACGTGGACTTCTACAGCGGGATCATCATGCGCGCCATCGGCATCCCAACAAACATGTTCACGGTGATGTTTGCGATAGGGCGAATGCCGGGCTGGATCGCAAACTGGAAGGAAACCAACGAAAACCCCAAGGCACGCATCTACCGCCCACGCCAGATTTACATGGGGCCAAAGCTCAGAAGTTACGAGGACGCGAAGAAGGGATAAGGACTGTTTGCTTCACGGGTGGCCTGCCGTGAAAAAAGCAGGGTCGCCAGCGTCCGGCTTGATGCGATCCAAATGAAAAACTGCGGGCAAGTGGCCCGCAGTTGAAGAAAGAACTTCCCGCTTCGCCGTCGGATCAAGATGTCACGTGAAACCCTAGGGTTCACAAGGTGGGCGCCCGCGTTCACGACCTCAGATCATCCCGCAGGAATCGCGGGCATCTCCTCCGCCGGAACAAAAAGGAGCCCAGGGAATGTATATCGGCTCCAGGACATAATGCCCAGACCAACGTCGCAGGAAAGCTTGAAATCTCCAAGAGCAACGTCGCGCAGTTTGTGACATGCGCAACGCGTCGACGTATCGCGAAAATCGCGCACGCGTGCAAGCGGTTTCCCGCATCAAAGTGATCGCTCCGAAAGGAGCTTGACGGGGCGCGCGCGACAAATCGGCATCGCGAGGATCACCGCTGGCAACAGCGAAAAGCCCAGCGAGAAGACAAGAATTGCAAGGGCCGTTCCCCATCCAAAATGGAACGGATTCCCGGGCAGAATGGAAAGTTGCCCGGTATATTGGCTGAAGAATTTTGTCAGCAGCAGTGACACGGCAATGCATCCGGCCGTCGCAAGCAACGCAGAGGGAATCGCCGCCGCGATGGCGTGACCGCAGGCGAGCATCATGACCCGGATGGGGGACAAGCCCGTTGCCCGGTGGAGGCCCCACGCGGGCCGTCGCTCCTGGATCGCCGAGGCAAATGTCGTGAACACGCCAACGGCGGCGAGCATGAACACGAGCGCGAATGCTCCGACCAGGCATTGCTCGATGGTGCCGACGATGCGCAGGTAGCGATCGAGCACCTCCTTCTGTGCCTCAAAGCGCAGCTTTAGCTCCGTGGCCTTCGCTTTCACCGCGTCTGCATCTTCGGGAGACCGCAGGTCGATGTGCAGCGCTGCATACGTCGCTTCGCGGTCGGGACGGTAGACTTTGTTGAACTCGCGCATCTGGTCGATGGGGATGATGACGCCGAAAAGAAGTGGGTTCGCGGTGAGGCCGGAAACGCGGGCGGTGCGCCGGGAGGAGGCAACCTTGCTGCTGCCAAGGCCGGTTTGTGACTCACCGAGGATCAAGTCGAAGCCGACACCAAGCAACGCAGTCTTGCTGAGCTTTGGCATGCCGGCGCTTTCTGCGAGGCCAAGATTGTATGCATCGAGAAAGTATTCCGTGATCAGCGCGGGAATCGGGTCCTTTGGATTTTTCGCGGGGAAATCAATGCCCGGCGCCAAGTCCTTTGCAACGAGGTCGCGGTCGACGCCGAACATGATGATGTCTGTCGTGAAGCCGACATTCAGGCTGTTCATTTCAAACTCCGCGGAGATGGGAAATGCCGCGGGCATTTGCGCATAGACGGCGGAAACGGCATCGAGGCTCTTGAATTCCTCGTAGGCCTTGTCGCTGATTTTCGGCCCCTCAAGCCTGAACAGCATGACATCGGAACTGGCGGGACGAATCACCACGCGGCGTTCAGGAAACAACTCGCGCAGGCGGGGGCGAATTTCTGAACGAAGGTAGGAGACGGCGGAGAACGTGAGCCCGAAAAGAAAGCTGCTGAGGGTGACGCAGAGGATGAGGATCGCAAGGCGGGCGCGTTGCGAAAACAAATCCTTTCGCAGCAGCCAGAGCCATCCGCTCGCCTTCATGCGGGATGCTACAGGCCCTGATGCCGTCGCGCGCTTTGCAGCGTGTTGCGTAGCAGCATTGCGACGGTCATGGGGCCAACGCCACCCGGCACGGGGGTGATCGCTCCGGCGATTTTTTTCGCGGCTTCGAAGTCAACGTCGCCAACAATTCGCGACCCGGACTTGCTGGAGGCATCATCGATGCGGTTGATGCCAACATCTATCACAACAGCGCCGGGTTTGATCATGTCGCCGGTGACAAAGTTGGGCCTGCCGATGGCGGCAACAAGGATGTCTGCACGGCGGCAAAGATCCGCCAGGTTTCGCGTGCGACTGTGTGCGATGCAGACAGTCGCGTCGCCTGCGGGACCTTTCTGGCTGAGCAGTTGCGCGGCGGGGCGGCCAACGAGGTTGCTTCGCCCCAGCACCACGGCAAACGCACCGGAGGTCTGGACCTTGTGGCGAAGGAGCAACTCCTGGATGCCGAGGGGAGTGCAGGGCACAAAGCCGGGGAGGCCGATGCTCAGTTTCCCTGCGTTGATGGGATGAAATCCGTCAACATCCTTGTCGGGAGAAATTGCCGCGATGATTTCCTGTTCATCAATGTGTGGCGGCAACGGAAGCTGCACAAGGATGCCGTGGATGGATGGATCCTCATTCAGGTCATGGATGATTTGTAGCAATTCGTCACGGGTGGTGGAGCCGGGGCGATTGACCTGCACCGAATGAAAACCCGCTTCGGCGCAACGTTTCGTCTTCGTGGAGACGTAGGCTTTTGATGCGGGGTTGTCGCCGATGAGGACGACTGCAAGGCCCGGGGCTCGCTTGCCTGCGGCCTTCAATCCCTCCACGGCGGCTACAATCTCGGTGTGAATCTCCGCCGCGATGGCCTTTCCGTCGATGATGGTCGTCTCAGCCATTCTGCGTTCTCTTCCTTGTGGCGGGCAGATTGTGAACAAGGCGGCCAAAACGCATTTCCTTGCGTGACACGACTTCGAAGTCCTTGATGCCAGCCTTCAGAAGGCGATTTTGAATGGTCTTGCGCGGATGGTGGTAGGCGCGCACGCCATTCCCAAAAAGACGCAGGCGTTCGACCAGATAGAAGTGGTGCACGATTTCATCAAAGGTGCCGTCCTGCTCGCTGTAGCTGAACATGAAGATGCGGTCCTTGATGTTACGGAAGAAGCGCAGGCACTCCTCGCGCTCCAACCAATCGATCAATCCAAAGCCGGTGACGATGTCGGAATCGGGAAGGGGATCGCCCGCCCGCGCCACCAGGAAGGTTGTCCGGTCGCCGACCCCGTTGGCCTTCGCGAGTTTCTTCGCAATCTCCACTGCGGCGGGGGAGATGTCCGTTCCGATGACATGTTTTGCGCCAAGTTCCGCACAACTCTTTGCAAAGTGGCCGTTTCCGCAGCCAACATCGAGAACGACCTTGCCCTGAATATGGGGTTCCAAGTGCTCCAGCGCGATCACGGCGCGTGCGTGAACAGATCGTCGGAGCGTGGCCATCCAGCGTTCAACCGGCCCGCGGGGCTTTTCTTCGTAGCTGGAGTCAGCCCACCAGTCAATTTTCTCGTCCCAGTAGGACTTCATGCCTTCGGCGTTGGATCGTGTCATTCGGCCTGAGTGTCGTGGAAGTGAGTCTCGGGGAAGGCTATCGCAGGGTTGGGCGAGGGAAAGGGGAATGCGCAGGGCGCGCGACGCTTGCTTGGGGAGGAAAATGCCGGATTCGGCAACCAATGACCGTGCGTGGGCGGAATGATCCCCCGATCGGCACAACGAACCACAAAAATTCCCCTACAAACCAGTTGGCCACTGATTTCGGTCTACTCAACCCTACCAGAGAATCTGTAGTCTCACACCCCTGCGATACGCAAAAAGCAGCCATGGCAGCAGTCATCGAAATCAACGGACTTTCAAAAACCTACGTGCAGGACTTCATCGGCGTGGAACACGGCCGGTTGAAGATTCGCTTCAAGAATCGCAGTCGAACGGCGTTAAGGCCGCTGGACTTGACGGTGCAGGAGGGCGAAATCTTCGGCCTCCTTGGCCCAAACGGGGCTGGCAAGACGACCACCATCAAGATCCTGATGGGCCTGCATTTCCCGACGTCGGGCGGGGCGCGGATCATGGGAAAACCGCTGGGCGACAATTCGGTGAAGGCAAAGATCGGCTTCATGCCGGAAAACGCCCACTTTTATGATTACCTGACGGGATTTGAATTTCTCGATTATTACGGGCAACTCTACGGAATGCCGAAAGAAGTGCGCAGGAAGCGAATCCCGGAGTTGTTGGAGAAGGTGGGCCTTGGGCACGCAGGGGAACTGCCGCTGCGTGGATACTCCAAAGGGATGCAGCAGCGCGTGGGTCTTGCCCAATCGCTGCTGAACGATCCGAAGATTGTGTTCCTGGACGAGCCTCAGTCGGGACTCGATCCCTTTGGCCGCAAGGAGGTGCGCGACCTGATCCTGTCTTTGCGCGATGCGGGCAAGACAGTGTTCTTTTCCAGCCACATCCTCCAGGATGCGGAGTTGATCTGCGATCGCGTGGCGATCCTGCACAAGGGACAGCGCATTGCGCTTGGGCCACTTTCGGAAATGCTTTCGGCAAAGGTGAAGGAATACGAAGTGGCGTTTTCCGACGCGGAGGGGAACCTGTTGGAGCATGCGCAACAGAAGGCGAAGCGGTTCGTGCAACGCCCCAACGAATACCTTGCGATGTTCGAGCGTGAGGAGGATGCACGTGCCTTGGTGCAGGAAATCCTTGGCGGGCGTGCGAAGCTCAATTCCTTTATCGCGCGCAAGGAGACGCTGGAAGAGTATTTCATCCGCGAGATTGAAACCAAGCAGCGCGAGGAAAATGCGGCGGCTGTCGCGGGAGGTGCCGCATGATCCGCGTCTACGCCATCGCCATCAACACCTTCAAGGAAGCGGTTCGAAATCGCGTCCTGTATGTGCTGCTCTTCTTCTCCGTCCTGATCATGCTTGGCGCATGGGTGGCATCAACGCTGAGCATCGACCAGGAGTCCGTGATCCTTCGTAATCTGGGTGTTGGGGCTATCAACATCATCTCGCTGCTCATCGCCGTGTTTGTCGGCATTGGCTTGGTCTACAATGACCTGGACAAGAAGACGATCTACACCATCATTTCAAAACCGATTTCGCGATGGCAGTTCCTGCTGGGCAAGTATCTGGGGTTGCTGCTGACGATTTCCGTGAACGTGCTTGTGATGACGTGCATTTTCGCGGCGGTCCTGAATTTTCGCGAATTCGTTTCCGACGACAACCTGATCAAGGGCATCACGACGACGGACGCCTCCGGGGGCGTGATCTACAAGGGGATTTTTGCCCATGTGCTCTACTATGTAGCATCCCTTTTCAAGGCGATCATCTTCGGCGTCTGGCACATCCTGTCGCTGGGCTACGATGGGGTTGCGATCACCAAGGGGCTTTTCACCACGTCGATGCTTACGATCGTGGAAATGTCGATCATCACCGCCTTTGGTGTGCTGTTCTCCTCCTTCTCAACTCCAATCCTGAGTGCCTTCCTGACGGTGATTGTTTTCGTCATCGGCCGGCTGGATGTGAGCCTCTACTTGTTCGCGCAGCAGATGTTTGAGCAGGCGGGTCGGGACATGAACAACCTGTCGGGCGGGAAGCAGGTTGCCTACTATTTTGCAACAGGGGCGGCGTACATCTGCCCAAACCTGGAGGTGTTCAATTATCGCAAGAACATTGCGGAAATGATGGACATCAGCGTTCCGCCGATTGATATCGCGTACGGCCTGCTCTATGCGACGTTCGTGATGGTGGTGGCGGTAATGATCTTCAATCGCAGGAATTTCAAGTGATGGATTTTCTGCCATGATCATTCGCAATCAACATCGGTTGGGTAGGATTTGTGCGCGGGAGATAGGCCTTGTTCTGGTGGCGTTGGCGCTGCTGGGGGTGGCCGTCTATGTCCAGCACACCCGCTTTGAAAGGCAGGGCTTCCGCGTCTGGATTTATGAGCAGAAGCTCAAGCTGCCGCCATCGGAGGTCCTGAAGGTTGCCTCGCTGGGATACAGGAACATCTACGCGAATTTCCTGTGGTTGCAGTCCATCCAGGCGTTCGGTTCCGGCTGGCGGACGGAGGGTGGCAAGACGGAGCCGATGTTCCAGTATTTTGACACGTTGACGGACGTTGATCCAACTTTCGAACCAGCGTATCGCTTCGGGAATCTTGTCGTGGGAGACCAACGGGGGGACTACAAGCTGGGGCAGGAGATCCTGCGCAAGGGCTCCATGAAGATGCCGGGGAGCTACTCGATCCCCTACTTGGGCGTCTACAATGCGACGTGGATGGGCGACAATCCGATCGATGGGAAGTGGTTCGCGATCAGGCTGCAACGCATCAAGAGCGCACCGAACTTCATGAAGCGCATGCTGGAATACATCGAGCGCCAGGAAGGCCGCTACGAAGTGGCGTTCGAAATGAATGTGCGTTACTACCTGGATTATTACCTGGCGGATGATGAAATCGAAAGCCAGATCGTGACGAGGCGAATGCAGGACCTGATGGATCGGCAGGCGCGCTCGAAGCTGAGCGAGGCGATCTACAAATACATTGATAAGAATGGGGAGCATCCGAAGCGAACAGAAGACATCCTGACGCCGGAATACCTGCCGCCGTATCTTGGGCCGTCGCCCGCGCGCTTCAGGGCCGCCCTGGATAAATTCCTGCCGGAGCTTCAGCGGCGCGGGCTTAAAAAGGGAGACGTTGTTCCCGATGAGCTTGTCCGTGCAATCGCCCAGTCCTCGCAGGAAAACATCGAGGGGTTGCCTCCCGATCCGTTCGGCACATGGTACATGATTCATACACCGACGAAGTTGGCGGTCATTGAAGAGGGTTTCGTCGAAGACCGGAAGAAGCCGATTCTGTACCTCGTGAACGCGGCAGACCTGTTGCAAACGACGAATCGCAACGCGATGCAGTTCCAGCAGTTTGTGCTGCGGTATTACTCCGAGCACAAGGAGCAGCCGCCGGACTCCGAAGTGACGAACTTCCTGGGAAGGGATCCGTTCGGCGGGCACTATGCCTATGACAGAAAGGATCCCGCTGCCCAGCCGTGGGGTAGCTACCGCAGCACCGGCGCGCGAAGGATCGAAGAAAAAACGGAGCCGCGGTTGGGCCTTCGCGGACGGGGGCCGTTTCCATTCTCCATAGAGCCGAAACTTTCCGACATTCCTGAAGAGAAGGAATGGGGGCTCAAGAATGGCTATATCCTGCCAGACGGTACGGAAGTCTGGGAAACGGAAGAACAAAAAGCCGCCAGAATGAAGGCAAAAACCGCCGAGGATGCGGAAAAAGCGGATGCGGCAAAAGTATCCGGCCCCTGACAACAAACCCGCCGGCGTGACTTTTGGTCACATGAAACGGCGGTAAGAAAACCCGGTACCTGACGGGAGAAACTAGCCTGACATGGCCCTATCCGACGTTCCGGTCCATCTCGTAGAGCGCTGCCGAAAGGGCGAGGAAAGCGCCTTCGACGAATTGTTCACGATGATCAACGGCGACCTCTATCGCTGGGCGTATTCGCTCGTGCGAAATGAGGACGACGCGATGGAGGTTGTCCAGGATTGCTTCATGCGCATCTTCCGCCACATCAACAGGCTGCAGGATTCCAAGAAGTTCCCCCATTGGGTTTCGCGCTTGTTGGTGAACCAGACGAACACATTCCGCGTGAAGCGGAAGAAGACGCAGATGGAAGAACTGGAGGAAGGCTTCGACGTCGCCGATGACGCGATGCCGATCCAGGGACGCGCGGGCGTGAATCCCCGAAAGGCGGCTGAGCGTGAAGAAGTTTTCAGGCATGTGAATGATGCGATTCGCGAACTTCCACCGCGGCAGAGAAATGCAGTATTGATGTTTGATGTGAACAACAAGAGCATCAAGGAAATCGCCACCGAACTGGGGTGTTCGGAGGGTGCAGTGAAATTCAACATCTTCCAGGGCCGCAGGAAACTACGTGCGCTGCTGGAGAATTACGTCGACCAAAACGGCAACCTGAGCCTCGCGGAGTAACCACCCCATGCAACACAATCACAAACCCTTTGAGCCTGACGACCAGGACCTGCCGGAAGGATGGGATCCCAACTCGGAAGTTGATCCGCAGTTGGAGACGATCCTGCGCCTTGCCCATGAGAGCGCCACGCCGGAGGAGGAGTTGCGTCCTGCGGCGGTTGAGGGCATGCGGCTCGCGACACGGCGCCAGCTTTTTGCAGAGCGGCTTATCCATGCCGATGACCTGAAGCCTCGCGGTGGGCAGTCGTTTTCCGCCAGCGTCCGAAGAATCTTTTTCGGCGGAGGGGCACCAGCTCAATTGCTTCGGCTGGGCATCACGGCGGGAGTTGCCTTTGCCGTGGGGACAGGACTCCTCGTCGGCACGGAAGGCACGTCCACGAAGCAACTGCCCGTGCTCGATGTGAAGTCTCCGAGCGCAGCACCGGTTGCGGAGGTGAACACGCCTTCCAAAATCGCACCGGTCGCCGGAAACGAAGAGGACATTGTATCTGCGGCAAGGAAAGGCAGGGAAGTCGCCTCAGTCCAGGCGAAGCCTGACTCACTGTCCGGTCTGAACGGTGTGCCGATCAGCCGAAGCGCGGTAACAGATATGGAGAATGGCGGCTGGATGAGCACGGCGCCGTCCTCGCCGCGCTGGGGCATGTCACAGGGTGCGGGACCAATCGCTGTCTCAAATGAATCCTATCCGCCGTCCGTGGCGCGCAGCATCGACGAGGTTCAATACCTGAAGATGAATGCGCTGGCAAACGGCGATGATGCAAGCATGTCAAACCTGCGGAATCTTGACCAGACGTTGTCACAGCTCATGATGCAGTATGAGGTGAACAAGCAGCAGCCAAAGCTGACGGCGTTGCAACGGCTGCAACAGGCGGACGCGATGTCCGACGCGCATCGTTACCGCGATGCGATCAGTGAGTTTGAGCGCGTGCAGCAGTTGGCGCCGGGCACTCCGCTGGCGTTGATTTCCGAAATTCGCATCGGCCAGATCGCCTACGAAAAACTGGGCGACTTTGAACTGGCGAAGGATTCCTTCCAGAATTGCATCGACAAGTATCCGGGAGTTTCAGTTACGCCCGAGGCGCAAAGCTATGTGGCCTCGCGGCTGGATGTGCTGAAGGGGACAGCGGCGGACAATTGGGCCAGCCTGAGTGCGTGGCGGGACGCAGAGCACGCAAGCACGGCCGCGCAGGCAGTTCCGATGTTGCTGAAAATCGTGACCGATTGCGAATATCCGGAACTGGTGGCACGAGCCTCGATGCGCCTGCGTGACTATGCGCTGGGCCGGGGCACGGCGCTGGACGTGGATGCGCAGCAGGTTTCAGGGGCGCTTGACGCACGCATCGCGAAGAGCAGGGCAAACCAGCACACAGCCCGCATGCAGTTTGCACTGGCAGAGATCACCATGTACCGCCTTCGCAACTTCAACCTTGCCTTGGAGCAATACCAGGCAGCACTGGGGATGAATCCCGATGCGGAGACCCAGCGGCAGATTCAGACCCGCATCGCGCAGCTTGAATCGCTGGGCGGCGATCGAGTCGCCTTGCCTGCGGCGCAGTAGTTGATGTACGATCCTTCGCAATCAACCTTGCGAAGGATCGTTTCATCATGGCCGTAACGCCCTCCACGATGTTGCCGCTTCAATCAGCGGCCCCGGACTTCTCCCTGCAATCAACGGAAGGAAGAACGGTTCGCCTGGCGGACTTCGCCAACAGCGATGTGCTGGTGGTGATGTTTCTCTGCAACCATTGCCCCTACGTGAAGCACATCGACCAGGGGCTGGTTGCCTTCGCGCGTGACTATGTGGGAAAAAGAGTCGCCATCGTCGCAATCAGTTCCAACAGCGTGGAGACGCACCCGCAGGACGGCTTTGAGCAGATGGTGGAGGAAAAAAGGAAGGTCGGCTACACCTTTCCATACCTTTACGACCCCACGCAGGAGGTGGCAAAGGCCTATCAGGCGGCCTGCACTCCGGACTTCTACGTCTTCGACAAGGATAGGAAGCTGCAGTACCGGGGGCAGTTCGATGACAGTCGCCCGCGCACGGAGAATCCGCCCCCGGTGACAGGAAAGGATCTTCGGGCCGCAGTGGATGCCCTCCTGGACGGGAAGCCTCCTTCGCCCATGCAGAAACCATCGATAGGGTGTAACATCAAATGGCAGCCGGGAAACGAACCACGTTGGTTTGGGCCAAAGTTGGGTTAAACGCCCATTGACAGCCATCGGCCCTTGGCTATGGTTTGCGCCCCTGACGCGGGGTGGAGCAGCTGGCAGCTCGTCGGGCTCATAACCCGAAGGTCGTAGGTTCGAATCCTGCCCCCGCTACCAATTTTTCACCAGGCAGAAGTGCTTGGTCGCCGAATTTGCATCAGGTTTGACGCGGGGTGGAGCAGCTGGCAGCTCGTCGGGCTCATAACCCGAAGGTCGTAGGTTCGAATCCTGCCCCCGCTACCATATTCGCGAGTCGTTCGGCGGCGACTCGCATGCACGACAGGGCCGGGGTAGCTCAGTTGGTGAGAGCGGCGGATTCATAACCCGCAGGTCGGCGGTTCAAGTCCGCCCTCCGGTACCATAAAAAGGGAAGGCCCGGATGCAATGGTCCGGGCCTTTTTTCTTTTCTGTCGCTTGCACCCGTGCGGGCGCGCATGCAGTTTTTCCCCTTTGCGCGTTGCCGCCGCATCGCCACGACTTTTCCGGAGTCTTCATCGTTTGGCAGACGAACAACCGCCAGCCCTACTCCTGTCCATTGTCATCCCGTTTTACAATGAGGAAGAAAATGTGGAGGAAGTGTGCGAGGAAGTGGAAGCCATCCTGAATCCACAGCTTGGGGATTCCTGGGAACTCGTTCCCGTGGACGATGGATCGCGGGACAAGACCGGCGCGATCATCGACAAGCTGGCAGGGAAGTATTCGAATATACGGCCGGTGCATCTGGTGCCGAACAGCGGACAGTCTGCGGCGCTGGAGGCTGGGTTTCGCGCGGCACGCGGGGAGATCGTCGGGACGCTGGATGGTGATGGGCAGAACGATCCGGGGGATCTGTTCAAGCTCATCGAGGAAATGAAGAAGCGCGACGTGGACATGATGTGCGGCATCCGCACAAAGCGCGCGGACAATTGGGTGCGGCGTACGTCCAGCAGGATTGCAAACCGGGTTCGCGCGTCGATTCTTGGCGATCACATTTCCGACGTCGGTTGTTCCATGCGCGTGTTTCGCCGTGTGATCGTGCGCAATGTCGGCTTCTTCCGGAACTCCCATCGCTACTTTCCCGCGCTGGTCATCATGCGCGGATACACTGTTGCGGAGATGCCTGTGAATCATCGTCCGCGTTCCCATGGCGAAAGCAAGTATGGTGGCGGGATCAACAGTCGCCTGTGGGTGGGAATCATGGACCTGATGGGCGTTTGGTGGCTCAAGAAGCGTGCGCTCAAGTACAAGACGCGCGGAAAAAAGACGTGAGCGACTCGCGCTCTTCCGATAGAAAAAGCCACCAGGAAGCGTCCGACGTGATGGAGGATTTGGTAGGCGAGGACGGGCTTCCACTCAAAAAGAAAAAATCGAAGGGCCTCAAGCGCGACATTGCGCTGATCGTGACGATTGTCGTGGTACTGGCGCTTGTTGGCTACTACATGAAGCACTACGTGGATGTGCAGCACTTCAAGGCGTATCTCCACCCTGATGGATCATTCAAGGAAAGAGTCGAAAGCTACGTCATCTTCGTGTTGGCGATGGGTCTTCTGATCGCGCTGGGTTTCCCGCGTGTTCTGGTGTGCGGCGTGGGTGGTGCCGTGTATGGTGCCGCGCTGGGGATCGTTCTCAACACGGCGGCGTCGGTATTGGGAGCGCTTGGTCCCTATCAGATTGGGAAGTCGGTCTTGCGGCGCACCATGAAACGGCGGTTGGGCCGGCATTTTGAAACATGGAAAAGGCGCTTCCAGCGCAACGGGTTCCTGTGGACGCTGAACCTGCGGCTGTTGCCGGGTGCAAACGCGACGCTGACCGGCGTGATTTGCGGCGCCTGCAAGGTGAAGGTGCTTCCTTACATTGCCGCAACAGCTTTGGGAACAATACCGCAGACCGCGATTTTTTCGATGCTCGGCAGTGGTGCCACGGGCGGGAAGAACTACCAAATTTTCATCGGTGCCGGAATTTTCATCGTGGTGGCGCTGGCACAGGGCGTCTATCTTAGGAACAAGAAGAAAAAGGAAGCGGAGCAGAAAGCCGCGACGGAAAAGTTGTAAACGCTTCGACCCTCTTTTTCGCGTCACGATTTAAATGCCAGAGAAGAACCGACAACGGGTTTATGTCGCCGCATGCGGCGCGGTTTCGCCGTGGGGCGACGGCTTGGCCGCGATAGGAAGCGGCCTTCGCGAAGGCCGCAGTGCCATGGTGCGAAGAACCTTTCCCGGCGCAGGGAACTTGTCCGTGGGCGCATGTGGGTTTGTGGACAACGTCCCCGGCGAGGATCGCTCTGTCACGCTCCTGATGCGGGCGATGATGCAGCTTCACGAAGTCCTTGGCGTGCTACACCAGCACGTCGTCCCGGAACGCCGTGGCGTTTGCGTCGGCACCAGCAAGCCTGCGCTGATGTTGTACATCGAGGATCCTGGCAGCGGAGTGGACTGTTTCAACGAACTTCTTCCTGACTATCCGGCGCGCTGCGTGGCGAAGCGCGCCCAGGCAGCGGGGCCGCTTCAGTCATTGTCGGCGGCGTGCGCGACGGCGTTGCACAACATCATTCGTGGCGCAGAGTGGATTGCCTATGGCAATGCGGACTATGTGATTGCCGGTGCAACGGATGCAGCCTTGACGGACTTGTATCTGACAAGCCTTGTGCAGTTGGGAGCGATGACGCGCCAGGAATGCAAGCCTTTCGATGTGCACCACAATGGATTTACCGCAGGAGAAGGGGCTGGGCTTGTGGTGCTGGTGAACGAAGAGGCGCTGGTGAGATGCAAGCTGACGCCACTGGCAGAAATTTCGGGATGGGCCCTCGGCTCTGATGCATTTCACGCCACCGCGTGCGACACGTCAGGAAGTGGAACGGCGTCGGTGCTGCAACGTGCACTTCTGGACGCGGGAACGTGCGTGGAGGAACTCGACCTGCTGTCGGTTCATGCAACAGGGACGCCGCTCAGTGACTTGGCGGACGCAAACGCGTTGCGTCTTGTCTATGGAGAGGCCGCACAGCCGCCGATCCTAAGTGTCAAGGGTGCCATCGGACACCTGATGGGGGCATGCGGGGTGATCGAATTTGCGGCGGCGTTGGAGTGCATGAGGGAGCAGATGATTCCTCGCGTGACACGTTTCAGCGCCCCCGCGCCGGGTTGCGAAAGGCTTGCGATTTTCAATGAAAGTGCGCGCGGGAAGGTGGATCGTGTGCTGAAATGGAACACGGGATTCGGCGGGCAAATCGCCGCCTGCATCATCGAGCGACACCTGGCAGGTTGATCCGTTCGTCAAAATCCCCAAGCAGAAAAACCGAGAACCCGCTTCCCGGGAAAAGGTCGCGCCCGTCATCAACTTTTCCGCGCACCACAAAGTAGTCCGCGCGATACTGTTCCGCGAGGTGCTTCATCTGTGCCAAATCAGGATCAATGAGCGATGGTCTTGTGAAGGGGGCGTAGGGGTCATCAACGCCGGCGGCCTTGATGCGATCCGCCCAATCCTTCATTGCCGCGTTCTGGTAGGGGATGTTCTTCATGTCCACGACGATCGCGCGCTTTTCCCAGATACGAAAGTATCCCATCTGTGGAGGAACGGCGAAGAGCGCATCAGGCGGAGTGGTGGCCCTGATCCATTGTGCCAGCGCGGAACGATCCTGGGTGTCGGGTTCCGCGCTCACCAGCCAGTGCTCAGGGTCGAGCCGGTTTGCGCGGCGCTGCAACCCAGGGTTGTACTGCAACGCAATGATTGCGGAAATGCCAACAATGGCCGATGCCATCAGGAGGAGCTTTCTCTCCCGCCAACTGCGCTTTGAATCAACGGGAGCCGTCGATGATCGCATTGCAAGAAAGAGAGCCAGCAGGCCGACTGCAAAGGGACCGCCCCAATTGATATAGTGGAGAAGCATCGCAACAAGGAGGGAGGCCGCGATGAACATCATTCCCTTGTGGAGCAAGGCATCCAACATCGCATAAATGCCAATCATAGCGATCAGGACAAACAATGGAAGCAGTCGAAAACATTGCAAATAGGCAACAAAGGGAACGATTTGCAGCGCGCCGCAGATGGTAAACACAATGCAGCTTGCGATGAAGTAGACCATGAGAATGGCGGGGAGCAAAAGCCGCCTTCTTTCTTCCCCGCGCAGGTATCGATGCCAGGCAAAGGTGGAAGCGCCGAGGAGCAGGAAGGCTTCGGCATAGTGCAGCACTGGCCAGGACCACGGTTGGTGGTGATGCGGGTGGCGGAATTGTAGGATGCGAATTAGGTCTCCGGATGTGAGCGGAGTGGATTCCGGAGAGAAGAATCCACTGATCGCGGGAAGCAATGCCGATGATCCGAGAAACATGACTGAGGCAAAACCAACCGCGAGGAACCTTCGTGGCACGGAGGACTTCCAGCAGATCATGGTGAACGTGATGATGAAGAGTGGAAGGCAGATGAAGAGGTGGCTGAGAATACCAAGTCCCGACACGA
The DNA here is from genome assembly GCA_020848155.1 of Candidatus Sumerlaeota bacterium. Lineage (GTDB taxonomy): Bacteria > Sumerlaeota > Sumerlaeia > SLMS01 > SLMS01 > JADZDZ01. The sequence goes on along the minus strand of JADLAR010000019.1, from coordinate 9,669 downwards.
GCGTGAAGGTGATCCAGTGCCCGCGGTTTGTCGAAAGCCGAATACCCTCCGCGATGATCCAAACGGCGAAGGCCATCCCGAGATAGGCCGGTTCCCAATGGCCAGCCTGAAGGTAATGGCTGCCAAGTTGGAATCTCGGCTCCAGAACCGTCGTTGCCATCGCGATGATGGCGATTCGAATCCCGCCCGGAACCAACGCCAGGACAAGCCGCCAAACACCGCAAAGAAGAATCAGGCGCGTTAGGAAATGAATGACGAGGAAACTGATCCCCTCCCCCCAGCTACTGCACAGCGGTGCAATCATGCCCAGCAACGCGGGATGAACGGCCGGGGTGGAGAGCATCCAGTCCGCGCCAAGGTATGACGGATCATTGATGCGCCGGATGAATGTGAGAAGCGTATCGTAGTTGCCGAGGCCGAAGGAGTGACCCTGGACGAGGAGGAGCCACGGGGTCAGCGCAAGGGCAACGAGGTCCAGATTCGATTCGCGCTCAAGTGGCACGGGCGGTTGCCATCGTTTTCGCTCAGACATGCGACACGTTAGAATTTGGCAATTGCTGACGAAAGGCAAAATGAGGATGCTTCCCCCATGATAAGTTCGTTCTGGATCATGACGATAGGAACGCTGTCCATCGTGTTTGCGGTCATGGGTTATCTTGGCTGGTTGGCCTGCAAGGTTCCCGATGGCGAGGACAAGAAGTCGCCCCGCCGGCTGAAGGGAGACCAGATTCGCCTGCTTGCATATGCAGTGGTGGTGGTACTTCTGCTGCTGGGAGGAGTCTACGAACTGCTCATGTATGCGGGGATCGAAAAGGAACGCGCGGCGCAGGATGCGGGCACCGCGACGCAGGCGCCACAGGCGAAATAGCCACGTATAGACTTCTATACACGGAAGCCTTCGGGGGCCGCTTGCCGGAGGCGCTTTTGCCTGCCAAAGGAAATTAGGGCACGCTGACAGCCCCTGCAAGTGCCCTGCAAAAGGGTTTGCGGAGCACCACGGGTGCGCCCTATCATCCCCGCAACGATAGAAATTGAGGAAATTCACCACACATGGCAGACGTTTTCGATCCCTTTGGAGTGCGGCGCACAATCACCTTTGGCGGGGGGCAGAAGGCCCACCTCTTTCATCTGGCGGCGCTGGAACAGCAAGGCGTCGGGGCAATTTCCCGGCTTCCCTTTTCCATCAAGATCCTGATCGAATCCGTCCTCCGCAACTGCGATGACTTCGCCTACTCGCAGGACCATGTGCGGAAGCTGGCAAATTGGAAGGTGATTGAGGCCGAACGCGAGGAAACGCCCTACATGCCTGCGCGTGTTGTGCTACAGGACTTCACAGGGGTCCCGGCGGTTGTTGACCTCGCGGCAATGCGTGATGCAGTGAAGAAGATCGGTGGCGATCCCGCGCGGATCAATCCTCTCATCCCCTGCGATCTGGTGATCGACCATTCGGTGCAGGTCGATTTTTTCGGCACACCCGATGCCCTCCGCAAGAATGAGGAAGTGGAGTTCCAGCGCAACCAGGAGCGATACGAGTTCCTGAAGTGGGGACAGTCGGCATTCCGGAATTTCCGCGTGGTGCCACCCAGCACGGGCATCGTGCACCAGGTGAACCTTGAGCACTTGTCACCGGTGACATTCTGGAACAGGGAGAAGGGCACGGTCTATCCCGATAGCTGCGTGGGCACGGACTCCCACACGCCGATGGTCAACGGCATCGGTGTCGTGGCATGGGGCGTTGGTGGCATCGAGGCAGAGGCCGTGATGCTGGCGCAGCCGATCTACATGCTGGTGCCCGATGTGGTCGGGTTCAGGCTGACAGGCAGGATGCCGGAAGGAACAACAGCGACGGATCTTGTTCTTCGCATCACGGAAATGTGCCGCAAGAAGGGCGTCGTTGGAAAGTTTGTGGAATTTTTTGGCGCGGGCGTCAGCAACCTGAGCGTGGCGGACCGGGCGACCATCGGCAACATGGCGCCAGAGCAGGGGAGCACGATCAGTTTCTTTCCCATCGACGCGAAGGTTCTCGATTACATGCGCCTTTCCGGCAGGCCGCAGGAGATGATCGACCTGACGGAGCGCTATGCGAAGGAGCAGGGATTGTTCCGCACCGATTCCACCCCCGATCCGATTTTCACGGATGTGATGGAACTGGACTTGTCGACGATCGAGCCGGCATTGGCGGGGCCCAAGCGACCTCACGATCGCGTCCCACTGAGCAAGGTTGGCCCGACGTTCACGGACGTGCTGACGGCGCCGGTCGGCCCACGCGGCTTTGGATTGAAGCCGGAGGAATTGTCGCGCACCGGCGAAGTGAAGGACAACGGCCACAGCAACACGATTCGCCACGGCAGCGTTGTGCTTGCGGCGATCACGAGTTGCACGAACACAAGCAATCCGTCGGTGATTCTCGGCGCGGCGCTCGTGGCAAAGAAGGCCGTGGAAAAGGGGTTGAGCGTGAAGCCCTATGTGAAGACGTCGCTCGCACCAGGCTCCACTGTCGTCACCGAATATCTCAAAAAGTCCGGGTTGCAGCCGTATCTCGACAAGCTTGGCTTCAACATCGTCGGCTATGGTTGCACCACGTGCATTGGAAACTCCGGTCCACTGCCGGAGCCTGTCGCCAACGCCATCACGGAAGGCGATCTGGTTGTTTCCGCAGTGCTGTCTGGCAACCGGAACTTCGAGGGACGCGTCAATCCGCACACGCGTGCAAACTACCTGGCATCGCCGCCGTTGGTTGTCGCGTATGCGTTGGCGGGATCAACTGCCATGGACATCACGAAGGATCCCATCGGGACCGGCAGTGATGGCAAGGCCGTGTACCTGAAGGACATCTGGCCGACGACGGAGGAAGTTGAGAAATGCGTCTCCGCCAACGTGTCCCGCGAACAATTTGAATCAAAGTATGCGGACGTGTGGAAGGGTTCAAAGGCTTGGCAGGACATCCAGAGCGTGGCAGGCTTGCAGTACGCTTGGAAGCCCGCATCCACATACATCCAGAATCCCCCATTCTTTGAATCACTCACGAAGGAGCGTGGCACGATCAAGCCCATCTCTGGCGCGCGTGTGCTCGCGGTTTTTGCCGATTCCGTGACAACCGACCATATTTCGCCCGCAGGCAACATTGCCAAGGATTCACCGGCAGGAAAGTATCTCCTTGGCAAGGGCGTGGAACGCACTGACTGGAACAGCTACGGCGCGCGCCGTGGCAACCATCACGTCATGATGCGCGGAACGTTCGCGAACATTCGCATCAAGAACGGCCTGACACCCGGTATTGAGGGCAACGTGACGGTGTATCATCCAACCGGCGAGCAGATGTCATTCTTCGACGCAGCAGAGCGCTATCATGAGACGAAGACCCCGCTGGTGATCCTGGCCGGCAAGGAGTACGGCTCCGGATCCTCGCGCGACTGGGCGGCGAAAGGCCCGGCCTTGCTGGGGGTGAAGGCCTGCATCGCGGAGAGCTACGAGCGGATTCACCGCAGCAACCTGATCGGCATGGGAATCATTCCGTTGCAGTTCGAGGAAGGCCAGAACGCGCAGACGTTGGGCCTGACTGGCAAGGAGCAGTTTGAGTTTGAACTGAACGACACGCTACAACCACGCCAGCGCGTGCAGGTGCGCGCCATCGGCTCGGACAACACGGCGAAAACGTTCCACGCAATCAACCGCATCGATACTCCCGTGGAAATTGAGTACTACAGGAATGGCGGAATTCTTCAGACGGTGCTGAAGAAGCTGGGTTGAGCGAAGCCGGTAAATAACAAAGGGCTGCCTGGAGACAGGCAGCCCTTACTGTTTTCAAGGCCGGTGGTTTACCAACTGCGTCCGTTGCTGGTTGCCATCCGGCGGCGGCCGCCGCGACCGGCAAGGCTGAACACCTTTGGCTTGGGTTCCTCGAGGATCATGCCATTCCACGATTCACGGTCGATCTTCTTGTTCAGAACCTTCTCGATGCAGCGAAGCTCGCCACCATCCTCGGGGGTGACAAACGTGATCGCATCGCCGCTGGCACTGGCGCGCGCCGTGCGCCCGATGCGATGGATGTAGTCATCGGGCGTCGCAGGGATGTCGTAGTTGACAACGTGCGTGATGCCGCGGATGTCGAGTCCACGCGCCGCGACGTCTGTCGCGACAAGGATGCGGAACTCTCCGGCGCGGAAGCCATCAATCGCAGACTTGCGGCGATTTTGGGACTGGCCGCCATGGATGCAATCCACCGGGAAACCGGCGCGATCCAGCACCGTTGCAAGGCGGTCCGCCGAGCGCTTTGTTCGCACGAAGATGAGTGTGCTTTCAACTTCATCCTTCTTCAGGATGTGCTTCGTGAGTTCCACCTTGTCGGTGGGTGCGACCGTATAGACAAGCTGGCGCACGGCATCCGCTGCCTTGACCACGGGCGATGTTTCAACGCGCTTCGGATTGCGCATCATGTTGTTCGCAAGGTTCGCGATTTCCGACGGAAACGTGGCGGAGAACATCATGGTCTGGCGTTCGCGGGGCAGTTGCGAGAGGATACGCTTGATGTCGGGCATGAAACCCATGTCCAGCATGCGATCGGCCTCGTCGAGCACGAGGATCGACAGCTTGCTGAAGTTGGTGTTCTTGCGCTGCATGTGATCGAGCAGGCGGCCGGGGCACGCCACGACGATGCTGGCACCTTTGCGAAGGGCCTGCTCCTGCGCCGTGAAGCCGACGCCGCCATAAACGCAGGCGGTGGTGAGCTTCAGCAGTTTGGCCAGGGGATTCAGGACGTCATAAACCTGCTGGACGAGTTCACGCGTCGGAGCGAGGATGAGCATCCCCGTTGCTCCACGAGGAAGTTCGGCAAGTTTCGTGAGCGCGGGAAGGCCGAAGCCAAGGGTCTTTCCCGTGCCGGTTTGTGCGATCGCGACCAGATCATGCCCTTCCAAGGCAACCGGGATGGCAAGCTGCTGGATCGGGGTCGGGTTCGTGATGTTGTTGGACTTCAGGTACTGCAGGCAGCGGGTATCAACCCGCAGCGAATCAAACGTCATGGTTTGATCATTCCATTCTATGAGGTCATTGTTTCAGCGCACAAGCGACTGGTTCTGGGTGCTCGCCGCCAACCGAAGAAACAAAAAACTTCAAAGACGGAAAAAAACTTACGAGTGCTGCGTAGGATGAGGAGGGGTGCTAAATCTGCTATCTTACGGACAGAACGACAATGTTGGGGGGAGTGTCCGCGCAACCCCGGTTCCCTTGCAAAGGTTATTTTCACGCGATGGGCCTGAATTGTCGCATGTCTGCTTAAAATATCCAGCAAAAATGGCTTAACCACGCTGGTAAATGGAGGCGGCGAAACCCTGAATCCATTGGATAAGTCACGCCCCAGAAACATTCCGCCATTACCGTTTGCCCGGTCCATGAAGTGCGTGGATGGTTCGCCCCGCCAAACCCAGAAGGTTTTTATCCACATGTTCAAGTCCCTTTCCAGCATACTGTTTTCTGCGTTGGTCGTTGTCCTGCCCTTGGCCTTGGAAGGAGCGGAGACGCGTCCGCACAATCTGATCCGCGTCTCTGATCGCATCTATTCCGGCGCCGGTCCTGAGGGTGAGGCGGATTTCAAGGCGATTCGGAACCTGGGCACGAACACCATCATTTCCGTGGATGGCGTCACGCCCGACGTGAAGGGAGCCGGGGCGCTGGGAATGCGCTACATCCATATACCGATTGGCTATGACGGGATCACTCGCAAGCAGGCGGCGGAACTAAGCCAGGCGATGGAGGAGACAACGGGGACGCTCTATGTTCATTGTCATCATGGTCAACATCGCGGACCGGCGGCGGCAGCGCTGGCATGGCGACTGTCGACCGATTGCAGCGCAACCTCGGCCACGGAAGTTTTGGAGCGGGCGAAAACCGGCAGGGACTACCATGGATTGTGGGCTGCAATGAATATGGAGAACCTGGATCAGGTACGGGAGGAGAGGCCCACGCTTCTGGAAACAGCAAAGGTCGCAGACCTCACCGCGCGCATGGTACTGATCGATCAGTCCATGGACCGACTTGCACTGGCACAGAAGGCTGGCTGGGTGTCGCCCCCGGATCATCCCGATGTTGATCCCGCGCAGGAGGTCCTGATGCTGGAGCAGCACTTTCGGGAAATCGGGCGTGCCGAGGACAGCAAACACCCGCAGGACTTTCGTGATTGGCGGGCACAGGCGGAAAAAATCACGGTGAAGTTGAGGGATGATTTAAAGGCGGGGCAGAAGGCTGGCGCCGATGGATATTATGCGGACCTTCGGCAGAACTGTAGGTCGTGCCATGTGGCGTATCGCAACAACAGGTAGGGAATAAAAAGCGAAATGTGGAAGGGGAAGTTGATGAACTTCCCTCTTGCCAAGCGCCTTGGTTTGGCTGTCTTCTATCTGCCCGCTGCGATGGGCGAATTTGTGCCCCTCAGCAGCGCATCCCACACGCATCCCGATGATGCTCCCCAGGTGCCGGTCATGATGACGGTTGGGGGTGCTCGCGCGACGGATGCGGCGGAAAAAACCACGCGGAGGAAACCGCATGTCTAGCGTTACCATGAAGCAACTGTTGGAAGCGGGTGTCCATTTCGGCCATCAGAGCCGTCGTTGGAACCCGAAAATGGCGCCGTACATCTATACCGATCGCAACGGCATCTACATCATTGACCTTAAGAAGACTCTTCGCCTTCTGCGCGATGCGACGAAGTATGTGCGCGAGTCCGTGATCGCGGGCAGCAAGGTCATGTTCGTCGGCACGAAGAAGCAGGCGAAGGAGATCATCCAGGAAGGCGCTTCCGCCGCGAACATGTATTATGTGAACAACCGCTGGCTGGGTGGCCTGCTGACGAACTTCCGCACTGTTCGCAAGTCGATCGACCGCCTGAATGAGTTGGATCGCATGTTCACCGACGGTTCCATTGAGAAGTATAGCAAGAAGGAACAGTCGATGTATTCGCGCGAGCGCCAGGCACTGGAGAAGAACCTTGGCGGCATCAAGCACATGGATCGCCTGCCTGACCTGATCTTCATCATCGATCCGTCGAAGGAGCAGATTGCCGTTCAGGAAGCGGTGAAGCTTGGCATCCCGATCGTTGCGGTTGTTGATACGAACTGCGATCCTGATCCAATCAACTTTGTGATTCCCGCGAACGATGACGCGATTCGTTCGATCAAGCTGATGGTGAGTCAGATCTCCGACGCATGCGTTGAGGGCGTGCAGGCGCGCGAAGGCGGCCTGGACAACCTGACGCCGGAACAGATTGCCGCGCTTCCGGCAGGCGAGGAACTGGAAGGCCAGTTCTATGCTGAAGGTGGGGAGGAAAAGGTTCCTGTTCCCGCCGACGAAAACACAGAACCGCAGGGCTGATCATTCGCGGTCTGCTGCACATCCTCTGACAACAAAGGTTAAGACGAGAAATGCCTGTGACGATCACGTCAACAATGGTTCGGGACCTGCGCGAGAAGACCAGTGCAGGCATGATGGAATGCAAGAAGGCGCTGGAGAAGGCCGAAGGCGACTTTGACGGCGCCGTGAAGATCCTGCGCGAAATGGGCGAGATCAAAGGTGCGAAGCGCGAAGGCCGCACGGCAGCGGAAGGAATCGCGCACATCGCGATCAACGAAGACGAAACCGCAGGATCGCTGATTGAATTGAACTCGGAAACGGACTTTGTGGCGCGCAACGAAGAGTTCCAGAGCGCCGCGAAGGACATTGCTGCAACGGGCCTGAAGGAAAAGTCCGGCAGCGCCACCGAGCTTGGCGAGAAGCACGTTGCCTCGCACGGCAAGAAGGCATCGGAGATCGTTGCCGGGCTGGTCGCAAAGATCGGCGAGAAGATCCAGTTGAATCGCGCGGACTACGTGGAGGCGGACGTGGTGACTGGCTACATTCATCCTCCGGGCAAGATCGGCGTGCTGATCGGCGTGAAGACGGATGTGAAGGACAAGCCGAAGCTGAAGGAATCACTGAAGGACATCGCAATGCACATTGCAGCGATGGGTCCGCGTTTCCTGAATGAGGCCGACGTCGATGCGAAGACGTTGGATGCGGAGCGCGAAATCTGCGCAAATATTGCCCGCAACGAAGGCAAGCCGGAGAACATCATTCCGAAGATCGTGGAAGGCAAGGTGAGGTCCTTCTACAAGGACAACTGCCTGCTGAACCAGGAATTCGTGAAGGACAACAAGCAGACGATCAAGCAGGTGATTGACACAGCAGCGAAGGCCGCCGGCGGTTCGGCGTCGATCACGCGGTTTGTGCGCTTCAAGGTTGGTGAAACCGCGAGCAAGGAAGCGGCTGCAGAGTAGCACATCCCCAGGGAGTTCCCGCACGCTCATGACGAGTGGCATCGCGCCCTCCGCGCAGCTTGACGGAACGAAAAGCAAATCCCCGTACAAGCGGGTCCTGCTCAAATTGAGCGGTGAAATGATGAAGGGAAAGGAGGCGTTCGGTCTCGATCGCGCCTCCGTCCTTTTCATCAGTGAGGAAATCAAGTCAGTCTGGGATCTTGGCGTGCAGGTAGGCGTCGTGATCGGGGGCGGCAACATCTTCCGCGGCAGTAGTGAGGCTGCGAAGGACATGGAGCGCGCCGTGGCCGATCAGGTTGGGATGCTTGCCACGGTCATCAATGCACTGATGCTTCAGGATGCATTGGAGGGCATGGGCGTCGCCGTTCGCGTCATGACCGCCTTCCCGGTGCAGTCCATCGCGGAGCAGTACATTCGCCGCCGGGCGATTCGCCACATGGAGAAGGGGCGCGTGATCCTGTTCGGCGGCGGAACAGGCAACCCGTTCTTCACGACGGACTCCGCAGCGGCCCTTCGGGCGGCGGAAATCAAGGCTGACGTGCTCCTCAAGGGTACGAAGGTGGATGGTGTGTATACAGCGGACCCTCGAAAGCATCCCGATGCGAAGCTGCTGCCGACATGTACCTACCAGCGCGCGCTGCAGGAGAACCTGAAGGTCATGGACGCGGCGGCAATTGCCGTGTGCCGTGACAGCAACATGCCCGTTGTCGTTTACAATCTTGCCGTTCCGGGAAACACCCGCCGCGTTGTGTGCGGCGATGGAATTGGCACAACCGTTTCTGGAGACTGACTCATGATTCCTGAACCACTGAAGGACCTTTTCAAATCATCCGAGACAAAAATGGTGCACGCGATCGACGCGCTGGAAGGGCATTTCAACACGCTTCGCACGGGGCGTGCTTCCGCGTCGCTTCTGGATGACGTTCGTGTCGAGGCCTATGGGTCGCTGATGCCGTTGGCGCAGGTCGCGTCGCTGGCAACCCCCGATTCGCGCACGATCACGGTGACGCCATTCGACAAGTCGCAAATGAACGCGGTGGAACGCGCGATCCAGATGGCGAACCTGGGCCTGAACCCGCAGAGTGATGGCAAGATGATCAAGCTGTACCTGCCGCCGCTCACGGAGGAACGCCGCAAGGAGATGGTGAAGAAGGGGCACGCGATGGCTGAGGACGGCCGGGTGGCGATCCGCAACGTGCGCAAGCACGCGAAGGAAACCATCGACAAGATGAAGAAGGACAAGAAATTGACAGATGACTTGGCGCACGACGCGACCGAGGAGCTTCAGAAACTGACGGACAAGTTCGTGGCCAAGGTGGAGGAGCAGTTGAAGAAGAAGGAAAAGGAGATTATGTCGATCTAG
>JADLAR010000018.1 GCA_020848155.1 Candidatus Sumerlaeota bacterium | reverse complement strand
CCGACGTCCGGATCGGCGGCGTCGTCGCGCCACGCGTAGATGGTCTGGCGGGACACGCCGTAAGCGCGGGCCAGTTCGGCGGGGCTGCCGCCTTTGGCGAGCCGGGCGGCCACCTGACGCCGCGCGGTTTCCTTCTCGACGGGCGTCCGTTCTTTGTAGGGTTTGATCGTGTTCATCGCGCGAAACACCTCGCGCCGGAGAACAACGTCAACAACTTATGTGAAGATCACTAGAAGAGGACCAGGGTTCACGCAGGCGGAGCGTGTTTTGCGACGCGTTCCTCGGCGCGTGTGCGGAGTGTGGCGAGCAGGGACTCCTCCAAGGTTGGAATGGTATCGGGACTGGTGGACGACCTGCCTTCCATCCGTGGTGAAAAAACGCGGACCCCATTGCGTTGGTTACGCACGATTTCATACAGCACCCTTGTCTGCGCCTTCTCCACGCGGGCGCGCAGTGCCTCATCGGATTCCTCCATGTCTGCCATCACATCCCAGATTCTTCCGTTCCAGGACTCCCGCAATGCGAGTGGAGAGCCGTGATAGATCAGGCGGCCTTTGTCGAGGATGGCGATTTCCTCACAGCTCTGCTCAAGGTCTTCCACGATGTGCGTCGAGAAAATGACCAGGCGTTTTTCCGCGAGGCGGGCAAGCAGCAGGCGCACGTTCATGCGTTCCACCGGATCAAGTCCTGCCGTGGGTTCATCCACGATCAACACGGGGGGACTTTGCAGCAGGATGCGCGCGATCCCCGCGCGCTGTTTCATGCCACCGGAAAAGGATCCAACCTTTTGGTGAAGGGACGCCGTCAGGTTGACCTCCTGAACGGCGGCCATGACTGCCTGATGGCGGGATTGCGGGTTCGCAAGGGCGGTCAGCGCCTCCAGGCGCGTCCGCAGCAGGCTTCCCTTCGGCTCAACGGATTGGGCCTTCTGGACGGTGAGTGCGGTGTGCGTCGCAAAATACATCAGGTAGTTGTACAGCGTCATCCATTCGTAGTGCCCGTGTGTCTGCGGAAGGTAGCCGATGAGTGGCGCGAGTTGATGTGGTGCCTCCCTGTGGCTGATGCCGAAGATGCGCACGACGCCGCGTGTTGGTTCCAGGAGACCCGCGATGCAGCGCAGCAGTGTGGTCTTTCCGGCGCCGTTCGGACCGAGCAATCCAAACAGGCCACGCTGCATGTTGAGCGCGATTCCGTCGAGTGCGTGCACGCCGAAGTCCTCGAATCTTCGACCACCACGGAAGCGCTCTGGCAGCCTCGCGTGTAGGGCACGAAGCCCCGTGGGAGGAAAGATCACCTGCACATTGCGAAGCGCGATCGTGCGGACATCGCATTGCTCCGATGCGCCGGGAATTTCCGGAACGCCCTCCGTGAAGTGGGTTCCACGCATGCGGCGCCATAAATCCCTGACGCGCATCATCATGCTTCGACGCGGTTGCTTCGTCTTTGCGACCCAACCCTTGCCGCGCACGATGACGAGCAGCGCATAGACGGCATCCGCCGGCAACTTCCAAAGCAGCCGCAGCGGTGTCCGCACGATTTCCACAGTGATGAAAAGCACGGATGCCAGGAACGGCCACAGGTTCGGCATGAATGGGATGCGGCGCTTCAAGAGCAGCACCGGATGCAGCACCAGGTTGCTCAGGCCCTCAAGGACCTCGAAGACAACCTTCAGGAAACTCAGGAATGGGGCGCGCGCCCAGCGCACGAAGTCGTCGCCGATCAGGTAGAAGCAGGGGAGCACGAACACAGTCAGGATTGTTGCGCTGGAAAGGCCGCCGATGATGACGACGGCCACTGGTCGCCACTGGTCGGCTTCATCGCCGGACATTGCCATGGGCAACAGCCCAACGAGCGTCGTAAGGTAGGTCATGATGATGGGGCGCAACCGGGTGATGGATGCATCGAACACCGCACGGGTGCGGGACACGCCGCTGCGTTGCAGTGACAGGGTGCGATCCATCATGACGATGCCGTTGTTCACGGCGAGCCCGATGAGCAGGATCATGCCGAAGGCGGCCAGGTCATCCATTGGCAGCTTCGTCCAGTCCAGCGCCCACACGATGCCGATGATCATCAGGGGATTGGTTGCGATGATGACGAAGGGGACCCAGTAGCTTTCGAAGACGGATGCCATCACGACGTAGACAAGGACCATTCCCGCAACCACAAGGAACAGGAACTGCGATGCGCGCTTGTCCACGCGTTGCTCATCGCCGGTGAATTCCGCGACCACGCCACCGGGATTGGGAAGCGCCGCGATCATCTTCTTGATGTCGTCCTTCAGTGTGGTGGGATTTGCATCCTTCTTGTAGTAGTAGAGCATCGTCACGCTGGATTGCCGATCAACGCGCCGGATCTGACCCTGGGTTTGAGAGATCTGGAATTGCGCCAGGTCCCCAAGGGGAACCACGCCGAAGCCGGGGCTGAATACGCTCATGTCCTTCACGGATTCCAGCGTCTCGCCCTCGGCTTCCGTGACGGTGAAGGCGACATCGGTGCGCTTGTCACCATCGACCAATTGCAGCGAGGAAATGGTCCCGCTGGACCGCGTTGCGCCGACGTATTGCCCCAGCGTTCGGGAGTTGACGCCGAACAAGCGCGCCTTGTCACGATTCATCAGCGCCAGATAGACGGGGTTTTCCCGCTCATCCTGCAGGCGGGCATTGGTGATCATCGGATGGGTGCGAAGCGCGTCGATCAGCCGTTCTGCGTATGCGTTCACCGACGTGGGTTCCAGGCCCTTCAACTCCAACATTCCCTGCTGGCCAAGGTTGATCTGCTGTTCTGCAATGGGTTGGTCAAAGCGGTAGTGGGAGATTTCCGCCCCGGGAATGGGGCCGATGAAATCAACCAGGGTGCGTTCTATCTCAATCGTTGATTCATGATCCTCCCGCTCCGCCCTTGGGAGCAGTCGCAGGTTGATGTTCCCGCCCTCATTGTTGAAGGAGACATAGAAGGTCCTCACATTCTTCCGCTTGGCCAGTCGATCCTCGATGGCCGAGGCGATGGCATCCACCTCGGCCAGCTTGGATCCGCGCGGGACTTGAAAATACAGGCCGACGAAATCACTGTTGGCGCGTTGTGAGTATGACGTCTGGCGTATCCTGTTGCAGCTCTCCAACCAGGTGAACGCAACGGCAGCCACAACAAGGAAGATCACGCGGGCGCGATGGCGGAGGGCGGACTTGAGGAGGCGGCTGTAGATGCGAAGAGGCAGCGGGAGGCGGACGCGACGCTCGACCTTCCGCTTCCTTGTCTTGAGGACAAAGTAGGTGAAAACCGGCACCAGCGTCAGCGCAACCAGGAGTGAGAGAAGCAGCGGAAAGACCATCGCAAGCGTTGGTTCCTTCACGACGAGCTTGAATTCACCATCAAGGAAGGCGAGGGGGATGAAGACGACGGTGGATGTCAGCGTGGAAGCCAGGAGGCCGCGCCCGACTTCGCTCCCGCCGCGCACTCCCGCTTCCAGCGGTGAAGCGCCCGCGTTGTAAAGGCGGATGGTGTTTTCCACGACCACGATCGAATTGTCGACAAGCATGCCAACGCCAAGGGCCAATCCGACGATGGAGAAGATGTTGATGGACATCCCCATCGCCAGGAACAGGTTGAAGACAGAAATGAGGCAGATTGGCACCGAGAGAAAGATGATGAGAGCCACGCGAAGCGAGCGGAAGAAGATCAGTGGAACGATTAGCGCGAGGAGCGCTCCCGTCAGTGCGAGGTGCTTCACCTGGTCGATGGCCCGCTCCACGTACATCGCCATGTCCTCGTCGATAACGAGTTCCATTCCGGGCGGCAGCGTTTGACTGATTTCCGCAACACGCGCGCGGGTGGCGTGGGCCAGTTCAATCAGGTTCCTGCCGGCCTCGCGTTCCATTCCGATTGAAATCACGGACTTGCCATTGGCCCGGCTCACGGATTGGGAGGATTTCCCGGCGACGATTTCCGAGACGTCCTTCAGCCTGACGAGGCCCTTGCCGTCGACCTCGATGTTTGCGAGTTCCCCGGCTGTTTTCACGCGGTCGCCAAGGCGCACGAAATGTGTCTCGCCGGGGACGTTCAGCCTGCCGAGGAAGGTGTTGTCGCTCGTGGCGGCCTGAACCTTCGTGATGACGCTGTTCATGTCGAGCTTGTACGCAGCAAGGAGGTCCGGCTTGAGATTTACTTCAACCGCCTCACCTGTGATGCCCTGGACGGCAACGTTGGAAACGCCATTGATGGCTTTCAGGCTGGTTTCGATCTTGTCCCCGACGGCCTTGAAGAGCGCTTGCGGGTCCCCGTCGCCGCGCACGGCCAGCCACATGTACGTCGCTTGGAAATCATCGGTGGAAAATGGGAATGCGTTGATGTTTACGCGGCGATCCGACAAGGTTGTTCGGAAGCTCGCAAGGCGTTCGTTGAGATCAGCCACGGCGTACTGGATGTCGGTTCCGAACTCAAATTCCGCCGTGATCCACACGCTGCCCGATCGCGTATTGGAGCGGATCTGCTTCACGCCGCGCATGTCTGCGGCGATCGCTTCGACCTTCTTTGTGATTTCTTCCAGGTTGTCTTCGGTCGATTTGTCGCTCTGCGCATAGATGCCAATGCGTGGCAGTGTAATGTCTGGAAGCAACTGCACCGGCAGGCGCTGGTACGCAACCCCCCCAAGCGCAATGATGATCAGGAAGACCATCAGCGTCGTGATGGGGCGATTCACCGCGAGCGCCGTCAGTTTCACTTGGGTGCCTCTTGGCAACGAGCAATGAGGATCATCGTGCCGGTCCTCAAGACAAACCCCGCTGTGGAAGGTTGGAGGCGTGTTCCAATGAAAAAGGCCACCCCCGATCGGGGCGGCCCTTTCATTTCAGGAGTTGGGAGGTGCGGTCTGCCTTCGCTCAGGCACTTTCCTTCTTTTCGCGCAGCACATACTGCGGTTCGGCGCCCCGGCTGATCACATCATCGGTGATGCGAATTTCGGAGATGTTCTCCGCCTTGGTGGGAAGCGTGAATTGAATGTCGAGCATCGCCGATTCCAGGATGGCGCGAAGGCCACGCGCGCCAGTTTGCAACTCGATTGCCTGCTTGGCGACGGAGCGCAGGGCAGCCTCATCGAACTCAAGGACCACGTCATCCATTTCAAACAGGCGGCGATACTGCTTCGTGATGGCGTTGCGCGGTTCCGTGAGGATCGTCATCAACTCCTCCTCCCCAAGCTGGTCGAGCGTGGTGAGCAGCGGGAAGCGGCCGATGAATTCAGGGATCATGCCAAACTTCAGCAGGTCGCGGTATTCCACCTTGCCCAGGATCTCGCCGATGTTTTCCTCGTCCTTTGCCTTCACGTCCGCACCGAAGCCCATTGTGCGCTGCGTGACGCGGCGACGGATGATGTCGGGAAGGCCATTGAATGCACCACCGGCGATGAAGAGGATGTTTGTCGTGTCGATCTTGATGTAATCCTGGTGGGGATGCTTGCGGCCGCCCGTGGGAGGAACGTTGGCAATTGTTCCTTCAAGGATTTTCAGGAGGGCCTGCTGGACGCCCTCGCCACTGACGTCGCGCGTGATCGAGACATTGTGGGAGGTCTTCGCAATCTTGTCGATTTCGTCGATGTAGACAATGCCGCGCTGGGCCTTCTCCACGTCGCCGTTTGCGGCCTGAAGCAATCGCAGGAGGATGTTCTCGACATCCTCGCCCACATAGCCAGCCTGTGTCAGGGATGTTGCGTCCGCGATTGCGAAGGGGACATCCAGGATTCGCGCCAGTGTTTGTGCCAGCAGCGTCTTGCCACTGCCCGTTGGCCCGATCATGAGGATGTTGGATTTTGAGATTTCGACGCGCTCCTTGCCTTCCACGACGGCGGAATTGAGCCGCTTGTAATGATTGTAGACCGCGACAGACAGGGTGCGCTTTGGGCGGTCCTGTGCGATCACAAACTTGTCGAGTTCCTTCTTGATCTCCGTGGGTGTTGGAAGCCGCTTGTTGCTGCTGGCAACCCCTTCCGTGCCTTCCTCCTCAACCTTGGTCAGTTCATCGCGCTTGAGGCGTTCATGGCATGTCAGCACGCACTCATCACAGATGTAGACACTGCCGAGTGTTTCCTTGTTCGTGAGGCCCTTGAACAGGGTCTTCACCTGATGCTGGTCGCGTCCGCAAAAGGAGCATTTAAGGCGCATGGGGGAAACTTATCATCCTTCCGTCGTCAATCCTGACATAGGTTATGCGAAATGCTCTTTCTCAAGCAACGTGAAAATGTTGGAGCGCTGCCGTTTCACTTGCAGCGCATTGCACGGCTGCCGCTCCATGAATGTTCGTACACTTCGCATCAGGAGACAACCTTATCATGTCCATCGCCGAACGAATCCGCGCCGACCTCAAGGCATCCATGATTGCGCGCAATGAGGGGCGCACATCCGCGCTGCGGATGATTCAGGCTGAGTTGCTGAAGAAGGAGAAGGAGAAGGTTGGGACGGTGCTGGACGACGACACGGTGAAGGCCATCCTGACGGCCTCCGCGAAGCAGCGCCGGGATTCGATAGAGTCGTTTCGATCCGCGGGAAACGATGCGCTGGCGGCGAAGGAGGAGGCGGAGTTGGCCATCATCATGGAGTTCCTCCCCGCGGCGCTCACCGAGGCGGAGGTTGAGGCGGAAATTGACAAGGCTATCGCCACGAGTGGTGCCAGTTCCGCAAAGGACATCGGCAAGGTGATGGGAGGATTGATGAAAGCCCTGAAGGCGACCGGCAAGCCCTTCGACAGCAGTACCCTCCAGAATCGCGTGAGGGGCAAGCTGGGGGGGTGACGGCCGGGCTCCGCGGTGGTGGAGCGTCGGAATCATTCCGTCAACCCCTGCACTCCGCCTCAAGTCCCCGGTCTGCGACGTCCCGGAGAGAGGATGTTGTCGGCAAAGGCGTTGACACTCGCGAAAGCGGACGGGACGCTTTGACTTTCAAAAGTCGCGTCTTTGCCGAAGAATTCGGAGCGACGTGGGGCTGACGGATGTCGAGAGAAGACTATTACAGCTTGTTGGGTATTGATCGCCACTCGCCCGAGCGCGAGGTGAAGAAGGCATACTATGCGCTGGCGCGGGAACTGCACCCGGATCGGGCAAAGTCGCCGGAGGAAGCCAGGACAAACGCCGAGAAACTGGCGATGATTTCAAAGGCTTACAACACGTTGAAGGATCCTGCGAAGCGGGCGGAGTATGACGGTGGGTTGGCGGGAAAGGGAGGCGGTGCCGTGGGAAAGACGGCGATTCCGGCGGGTTCGCCACCGGCCGCGCCTTCATCCGCTGCAAGCCCGTCCCCGGCGGCGAAGTCGGCACCGGCGCCGATGTCTGCGGCCCCGGCTTCCGGTGGTGGCCAGCAGGCGAAGGTTTCTGCGAGTGAAATCGCCGGAGCGCGCGTCGTGACGGCGCAGAAGGCGTTTGTCAAGGGGATGGAGTTTTACAAGGCGGCGGATTTCAAGAAGGCCCTGCCGTTTTTTGAGGCTGCCGTGAACAACGATCCCGATAGCGAACCGCATTATCACATGAAGTATGCGATTTGCCTGATGAGAACGAAGGGGAGCTTCACGCGTGCGGTCCAGGCGGCGGAAAGGGCCGTCGAGATGGATACGTACAATATCGAGTTCAAGCTGGGGCTTGGGGAGATTTACGAGACGGTTGGCATTACGTCCAAGGCGCTCAAGGTTTATCAGGATGTGCTGAAGTGGGACGCGGACAATGATCGTGCGAAATTCCGCCTGAAACAATTGGAGTCGGCGGAGGCAAGAAAGAATCCAAGCGTGCTGGCGAAGATCCTTCCCTCATTTTTTGGAAAGAAGTAGAGTTGGGCAATGGGGCGAATCATTGGCATCGATTTGGGGACCACCAATTCCGTCGTCGCGTATGTGAATGCGGGACGCGTTGAAACGATTCCAAACTCCGAGGGTGGAAAGACGACTCCGTCGATTGTGTATTTCGGCGATGGGGAAACCGTGGTGGGTGAACTGGCGAAACGCCAGGCCGTGACGAAGGCGGGGTTGGTCGTGCGCTCCGCGAAGCGGTTGATGGGGCGCCGTTTTTCGGAAGTGCAGGGCATGGCGGAGGATTTTCCCTATGAGATTGTTGAGGGAAATGACGACCGGGCTGAGATCAAGTTGTCCGACGGGCGCGTCATTCCACCGGAACTTGTCGCAGCGCATGTGCTGATGAAGATGCGCGAGACGGCGGAGGATTTTCTGGGGGAGGCTGTTTCCTCCGCCGTGATTACGGTGCCTGCCTACTTCAATGATGCGCAGCGCACGGCGACGAAACATGCGGCGGAGATCGCGGAACTTGAGGTTGTGCGCATCATCAATGAGCCAACGGCGGCGGCGTTGGCGTTCGGCATCAATAGCGATGACCCCCACCTGAAGATCGCGGTGTTCGACTTCGGTGGTGGCACCTTCGATATTTCAATCCTCCAGTTGCAGGGCGACATTTTTGAAGTGTTGTCCACGAATGGCAACACGCAACTGGGTGGAGATAACATCGACCTGAAGGTGTACCAGGAAATTTGCGACGCGATCCTGCAACAAACGGGAATCGACCCCACGCAGGACGTGCAGGCGGTGTCACGAATCCGGGAGGCGGCGGAGAAGGCAAAGATTGAGTTGTCGTCGCTGATGACGACCCACGTGTCATTGCCGTTCATCGTCTCCGATGCATCCGGGCCGAAGCACTTCGAGGCTGACATCACACGGGAGCAGTTCAACGCGTGGATGCAGCCAATGTTCGACCAGTTGTTCGATCCGTGCCGTGCGGCGTTGGAAGACGCACATGTAAGCGCGCGCGACTTGAACGAGGTGATTCTGGTGGGTGGCTCGACGCGGATTCCGCGCGTGCAGGAGATGGTGCAGCGCTTCTTCGGGCGGCAGCCAAACAGGTCTGTGAACCCGGATGAGGCGGTGGGGGTCGGGGCTGCGATCCAGGGTGGTGTGATGCGTGGGGAACTGGCGGAGTTGCTGCTGCTGGACGTGACGCCGCTTTCCCTTGGGATCGAACTGGCGGGTGGAGTGTTCAAGGCGCTGATCGAGCGCAATTCGTCGATCCCATGCGAGGCGACGCGACGGTTCACGACGGTTGTGGACGGGCAGGCGGCGGTGACGGTGCACGTGTTGCAGGGTGAGCGCCAGAAGGCGAGTGAGAACCGCTCCCTGGCGCGTTTCCGGCTGACGGGCATTCCGAACATGCCGAAGGAACTGCCCGAGATTGAAGTGACGTTCCGCATCGACGCGGATGGAATTTTGGAAGTGAACGCGACGGAGTTGACGAGCGGCGCGCACACGGGGGTGCAGGTGGAGGGTTACGGCGCCTACGCACCGATGAGCGACGAGGAAATGAAGAAGGTCCTGGACGATGTGCAGGAGCATCGCCAGCAGGACGAGGAGTTTGTGCGTGAGGCGGCCCGGCGGGCCGAGGCACAGCGTGTGCAGGATCGCCTGCAAAAGATCCTGGATGAATTCCCCGATGCGATCATGGAAACCGATCTGAAGCGAATCAAGGAAACGATGCTCCGGCAGGACCTCGCGCTGGCGTCGCGCGAGTGGACCATGGTGGAAACTCATCAGGGAACCTTGCTGGAAATGATCGAAAAGTACGAGATCAGCGCGGAGATGCATCGTGACTTGAGTCGCCACCTGGATGTGCAAAGGGGCGGGGAACTGGGTGGGAAGGCGAGTCCGCCGACCGAGTACTGGACGAACACACCGAGGCCGACGCGCAGCGCAAGCGAGGTGGGCGAGGACCTGCCGGGACTGGCAACGCGTGGCGGCGATCGCATTTCAGGAACTTCGCGACGAATGCACTCGGGAGAACAGCCGATCTCGATGGGAACTCCGGTGCCCCAGGGCTCTGGGGGGATGACTCCGGTGCCGAAATCGGGGACGCAGAAGATGCGGGATGCGCGGCCAAGCGAGTTGTCGGATGATTTTGATCCCGACAACGCACCGCCACCACCACCACCACCCGCCTGACGGAGTGCTTTGCCGCAGTGGGATTTTGTATTGACCTGTGCACAAGGGCATGGAGGAAGTGGGAAGCACGTTAAGTCGAGTCTTTTAAGCCACCTCCGGAGGTTTGGGTCCTGTGACGAAGGCCGAGATTGTGCGCTACCTGATCGAAAAAAGTGGGCTGCCCCGCAAGGATGCGGTGGAGGCCGTGGAGATTTTTCTGGCCTCGATCAAGGAGGGACTCCAATCGGGGGAGAAGGTGAGCTTGGTGGGGTTTGGGACATTTTTGGTGAAATTGAAAAACTCACGCAATGGTCGCAATCCCCGCACGAGCGAGATCATCCACATTCCGGACAAGAAAGTGGCATCCTTCAAACCCGGCAAGGCGTTCCGCGAGGCTGTGAACACATCGCAAAGCACCGAGGCAAAGTAGCGACCAATGACACGACGTGCACGCATTCTCGCTGTTGATGACGAGAACGACATCCTGCTCATTGTACGGACTTCATTGAAGGACGAGTACGATGTGGAGACGGCGTCGTCCGGGGTGGAGGCACTTCAAAAAATCGAGGAGAATCCGCCGGACCTTGTGATCCTGGACATGATGATGCCGGAGATGGATGGAATTGAAGTGCTGGAGGAAATTCGCCGCATGACATTGACTGCGACGACGCCGGTGATTTTCCTGACGGGTGTTTCGGACAAGGCAAAGATCCGCGAGGCGCTCGACAAGGGCACGCAGTACTACATCACGAAGCCATTCAATTACAACGAGTTGCTCAGCAAGGTCGCGATCGCGCTGAACGGGACGTGACAGGCGGGGCGACGGTCTCTCTTCCCAAGTGAAGGTCGTGTTTCGATCTTCATTCCTGCGAATCAAATAATCCGGAACGCATCGACCAACGTGCAGCGGCGCTTGCGCGTGAAGGTCTTGGCGGTCGTGATGCCTTCTCCGGTGGGAGATGCAATGGAGTAGGAGATGTATCCTTCCCCGCCGACGGCAAGGCCTGCGACGCTTGGCCCGTTCTTGACGAAGATCGAACAATCACAAAGGCGCGCCATCCTGCTGAGGTTGTGCAGGTTGGTTGAATGCATGCAGGCAGTGTGGCGATAGCCGTGTTCCGCCTGGATGGCCAATTCAATTGCGGTGTGCACGTCGGGGACTCGAACGAAGGGAATGAACGGCATCATCTGTTCCTCCTGCACCCAGATGTTTTGGGGGCCGTTCACTTCGCCGAAGAGCAGGGGGACATCGTCGCCGACTCCACGCATTCCGATGGCCTCGGCCAGGATCGAGGCGTTCCGCCCCACGAACTGGCGGCTGACGATGTGGTGCTCGCCCTTCTTCTCGAAGGCTTTTTCCGCGAGCGCGCTGCTTTCGCGTTCGCTCAGGCGCACGCAGCCCTGCTGCTCCATCTCCTTCATCAACTGGTCAAAGACAGGGGAAACGCAGAAGACCTCCTTCTCTCCAATGCACAGGATGTTGTTGTCGAAGCCACCGCCATCGATGATCGACTTGGCGGCGCGTTTCAAGTCTGCCGTTTCATCCACGACCACGGGCGGGTTTCCCGGCCCGGCAGTAATCGCCTTTTTCGGCATTGCCAGCGCCGCCTTCACCACGCCCGGCCCGCCCGTCACCAACAACAGCCGCGTCAGTGGGTGTGCGAACATCTCGTTCGTGGTGTCGATGGTTGGTTCCGCGATGGTGGTCATGAGGTTCGGCGGGCCGCCGGCGGCAATGATTTCGCGATTCATCGTCGCGACCGCTTCAGCGAAGACGCGCTTGCTGGCGGGATGGGGAGCGAAGACAATGGTGTTTCCCGCAGCCAGCAGCGAGATTGAATTGTTGATCAACGTCGGCACGGGATGGGTGCTCGGCGTCACAGCGCACACCACGCCATAGGGCGCCATTTCCTCGATCGTCAAACCATGATCGCCGGTCTTTGCGTAGGTTGTCAGGTCCTCGGTTCCACGCGTGCCATCGCAAACGGCGTTGAACTTCAGGATCTTGTGCTCGGTGCGCCCCATGCCGGTTTCCTTCACCGTTTCGGGCGCCCACTTTCTCTTGAAGGCGTGGCCTGTGCGCCGGATTGCCGCGACCACCTTGTCGCGATGATCCAACTTCAATTCCTTGTAGGCGAGGAAGGCCTTCTCGGCCGCCTTGGCGGCATCATTGACGCTGGTGAACACGCCGAGTTCCGGCGATGGCGTCGCGGTGCGATGCTCCACCGTTGTCGCGTGCGCGCCGTTTGTATCGGAGGGCAGCGGGCTGCCGTCCGCTTCCCGCGCCCGGGTTGCGGGTACCGGGCCGCCCGCCGTTCCCATCATCCGTGCGACGACTTCTTCAACAACGCTCTGAATCTGTGATTGGTCCATGGGTGCGCGTTCTGGTGATTGCGGTTCGGGGAGAAAAAACGAAGATTGCCGCCAAACCAGACTGTCAAACCAACCGGGTTTCGTGCTCAAGTTGAACTGCATGTCCTGCCGTGATTTTTCTTTTCCTGTCACCGAAAACGGGCAGGTAGCCCTGTCTTTCAGGGCGGCGACCAGTGCAGCCGTTCCCCGGCGATTTCCACCCGCGTGGAATGGACGCGATTGAACTCATCCTCGGTGATGTAAAGGGTCTTCATGTCCGCCCCGGCGAACTCAAGGTTGCTGGGCTTCTTCCCGGGGGCGTTGATCTTCTTCAGCAGGGTTCCGTCCGGGGCATAGACGCGGATTGCATGGCCGCCGAAATGCGCAACCCACAGGTTCCCCTCAACATCCATTGCCATGCCATCCGGATCACCGCCGGGCATTTCCGCGAAGACCGTCGTTGCCCCGAGCGAACCATCTTCGCTGACGGCAATCTTCAAGACCCGTTCGAACGCGGATTCGGCGAGGAACAGCGTTTTCCCATCCTTGGTAAAGCACAACCCGTTTGGAAATCCCAGATCGTCCTTCATGAGTTGCAGCTGCTTCGTCTCTGCGGCTATGCGGTAAACGCCACCATTGCGCTCGGTGCGTGAGTACTTGCCGGGGTCGGAGAAGTACAGGTTTCCGCCTGCATCGAAGGCCAGGTCGTTGGGTCCGTTCAGCTTTTTCCCATCAGTGAGTTCCGCGTGGATCGCGCTGGATTTTTCCTCCACGTTGAAGCGCAGGATCGCCTTTCGCCCGAAGTCGCATGCGTAGAGCGCACCGTCCCTCCCAAACGTCATGCCATTCGTTTTCGTGAACAGGAATGGGTCTTCCTGTGCACGAAGCCAGACCTCGGTGCCCGCACCAGTGACGCGGGAAATGAATCCGCCGTGGCAGTTTGAAAAATAGAGTGCCTGCTTTCCGTCCCAGGCGGGGCCTTCCGGAAATTTCAAGTCCTGATCCGCGACGGTTTTCCATATCACGTCAGTCATGACCGCGTCCTTTGGCTTTGTGGGTTCTGCGGTTGTTGGCTGTGCGTGGACCAGCGACAGCGAGAACAAGCACACGACACAGGAAGCAATTTTACTCTTCATCTGTCACTCTCCTCACTCCAGGCCATGGAAAATTTTCCGCCCGGCGCAGGCGACCAGCATTGTTTCAGCAACAGTGACAAAGGAGCATCATCGACGCGGGATTGGAGGTTTTCACAAGCACCCATTCAACCCTCTTCCTTGAACAGGTGAAGTTTTTCGCGCACGACTTCCATCGTCTTCCGGGCGCGAACACGCGCCTTTTTATTTCCCTCGGCAAGAACATCCTTCCATTGGTCGGGCTTGGCTTCGAGTGCCGCGCGGCGCTCCCGCGTGGGACCGAAGTGTGCCTTCAAGGCATCATCCAGAACGCGCTTGCATTGGATGCAGCCCCATTTCGCCCCGGTGCAGTTTTCATGGATTTCCTTATGCCTGTCCTCGGGGGTGAAGACCTTGTGGTAACTCCACACGAGGCACTTCTCCGGATCGCCCGGATCGGTTTTCCGAACGCGCGCCGGGTCTGTCAGCATCACGCGCACCTTCTCCCAAACCTCCTCCGGCGTCTCTGAAAGATAGATGCAGTTGCCATAGGACTTGGACATCTTCCGGCCGTCGTTGCCGAGCAGGACGGCCGATTTCCCCAAGCGCCACTGTGGGATGCGGAACACGTCGCCGTAGCGCACGTTGACCTTCTGCGCAAGGTCCTGCGCCTTTTCAATGTGCTCCACCTGATCCTTGCCAACGGGAACGATATGCGCTTGGTAAATCAGGATGTCCGCCGCCTGCAGGACGGGATATCCGAGGAAGCCATAGGTGCGCAGTTCCTCATTCTTCTGCTCAACCACCGCATCCTTCCAACTCGTGCTGCGTTCGACAAGGCCAAGGGGGGTGAACATCCCCAGCAGCAGCGCCAGTTCCGCATGCTCCTTGATGGCGGATTGCACGAAGATCGTCGCCTTCGCCGGATCGAGGCCAACGGCAAGCCAGTCGATCACCTGGTTCCTGATGTTCTCAGGCAGCACCGTTGTGTTGTTGTAGTTGTTCGTCAGCGCATGCCAGTCTGCGATCATGAACAGGCAATCGCATTCGTCTTGCAACTCCAGCCACTGTGCCAGGGCGCCAACATAGTTTCCAAGATGTTGCCGACCCGTGGGGCGACTGCCGGAAAGGAGGATTTTTTTTGTCGTCGTGTCGTTCATGATCCGAGGATGTAGGGAAGTTGCATGACGTGGTACATTACGGTCATGATGGGGTCGGCAAAAGTGGCCAACCACCACGACGTGACACCAAGCCAGCTTAGGAGCATCAGGATGAAGAAGCCATATTGATACAAGAAGCCAAAGAGTGGCCACAGCCGGGGCTGATTCTGCACGTACCCATACCACAGTACATAGGAGCCGTCCAGAGGCGGCAACGGCATCAGGTTGAACACCATGAGGATGATGTTGAGAAACACGCCGTAGAACAAGAACCTGAGGACCATTCCCGCAGGGCCGACCATATTGTCGTAGGACGCACCGGCAAGGTTGGGATAGGCCAGGAACATGACCTGGATGCAGATGGCGAAGAAGAATGCCTGAAGCAGGTTTGAAAACGGCCCGGCCAATGCCACAATGACACCGTAACTTTTCCCGCGTCGATAGTTTGCCTCCACCACCGGAACGGGTTTTGCCCAGCCAATCAGGAATGACGCGTTGGTAAACGCCATCAACACGGGCATCACCACCGTTCCGATGGGGTCGATGTGCGCGATGGGATTCAGCGTGACGCGGCCCTTGTATGCCGCAGTCATGTCGCCGCCCCACTTTGCCGTGATGGCGTGGGCAAATTCGTGAATCGTCAAACCCAGCAGGAAAATGGGATAGGTGATCAGAAAATGTGAGATGCGGTCCTGGCTGAAATCCACGCGCCTTTGGTGACCCCGTTCATGCTGGCTTGCGAAGGCAGTTTCCGCCGCCAGCGGCATGGACGGTCAATCTCTTTCCCCCTGTGGCGCCGTTGGTTGTCCTTGTCGGCGTGCGTGCCATCACCATACTTCCCCATGTCTGGGTCGCCCTGCGGCGCACCATCCCCCCTTGGAGTTCCTTCATGCAGCGTGCCTTCCCGCTTTTGTTTCTCTGCATCGCCTCGCTGTTGTCGGTGGGTTGCAAGCAGCGGCTTGAGTTCATCACCGGCGCTCCAATCCAAACCCCCTACCGTGTGAATGAAGGGATCATCGCGGCCTTTCCCGATGAAATGAGCGAGCGCATCTACAAGGTAAAGGTGGGTGGATTCTTCGATGGCAAAATCTACCAGATTCCCGTGCAGCAGGCCTACGCGTCGGAATTGACCGCGCGCCTGACGCCGATGTTCACCCGCGGCGTCAGCGTGATCAACTCCGGCATTTACGACCAGATCACGCCAGTCGATGCGCCCCTTCCGGCCTCGCGCGATGAATCGCAGGAGCGCAGCCTGGACGACGTGCTTGCGGACCTTCGCAAGAAGGAATCGAAGGACAAGGACGCGCCAAAGAAGACGGAAGCAGAGCTTACGGAAGAGGCGATCCGCACCATGGACCTGGATTCCATCCAGGGGAAGAACCACGCTTATCTCCTGAAGTTTGACGTCGCCCTCCTGGGTGTCGTGGAGCAGCGCGTGCGTACGAGCTTCGTGGTGAGGCTTATTGACCGCCGCACCGGCAATGAACTGTTGAAGGCGCAGTATCAGGGCCGGAGCGAACGCTTCGAGCCGAAGCAGAATGAACGCACGAACGAACTTGAACTGTTGCGCTTGGTCCGCCAGTCGCTTTCAGGCGGCATGAGCCAGATGATCGATGACCTTGCAAAGGTCACGGGAGCAACAGGCTCCAAGCTATGAGCGATGCCACACCCGCGCCGGGCCAGCCACAGCTGCCACCGCGCCTGATCGTGCCGCCAGAGGCGGCGGGAATGCGGCTGGACACATGGCTTTCGCGCCGCCCCGGTTCCCCCTCGCGCAATCGCGTACAGCAGCTTGTGAAGGATGGTTTCGTCCTTGTGGATGGTGACGTGGCGAAGCGCAGCCACGAACTGACAGGCGGCGAGACAGTGGACATCGAATGGCCGCCGGCGGAGGATGCGTGGCCTTTCCCCGAGGATATCCCGATTGATGTGGTTTATGAGGACGAGGACGTGATCATCGTCAACAAGGCGGCGGGGATGATCGTGCATCCTTCGGCGGGCCATCCCGATCACACGCTTGTGAATGCATTGGTGTTTCGCTATCCGGACCTACCGGGGATCAATGGCGTGAGGCGTCCGGGGATTGTGCACCGGCTGGACCGGGACACGACGGGGCTCCTAGTGGTGGCAAAGAACGACCTGGCGATGACGTCGCTTGCCAGGCAACTTGCCGCCCGCACCGTGAAGCGAACTTACATCTGCATCGCCATGGGCGATCCCAAGTGGGACGAACTCACTGTGGATGCCGCCATTGGCGCCGATCCCGTGAATCGCCTGAGGCGGGCCATCGACGGGCCGTTTGCGAAAGCGGCGCGCAGCCACTTCACGGTGCTGCGGCGATCGGGTCAGTTCACGATGATCCAGTGCAACCTGGAGACGGGGCGCACGCATCAGATACGGATTCACCTGAAGCATGTCGGTCATCCGATCGTTTGCGACGAAGCCTATGACGGAGGCGTGCCCCGCTGTGTCGAGCGCCTCACCAACACGCAGCATGAATTGAAGCGTGCCTTCCAGCATTTTGCCCGGCCGTGGTTGCACGCCCGGACCCTGTCATTCCATCATCCGGGAAGGAATGAGCAGGTGAGCTTCACGGTACCGCCGCCGGAGGACTCACAGGCCGTCGCGCGCTTGATCTTTGGTGAAGTCGTCGATGAGTTGATGCGGGGTGAGGGGAATTAGGAAGGGTCGCCGCGATACCACGCTCCCTCGATCATGAAGCCTTGCGGCGAAATGTCACGAAGACGGCTCCGGCAACGGCCATTGCGCACACAATCCACGTCATGATGTATGCCATCACTGGAAATGGTCCGCGCGATGGCGTTTGCTTCGCGGGGGCGTCCGCTTCCTCGCTGCGTGAGGTGGAGACCGCCGTTTCCATCATCGACGGGGCGAATGTCATCATGTAGACATCCTCGCCCTTCGCGTGCTTGGTCTTCACACCATACGGCTCTGACGCCTTGCGGACGCGGAAGACAAGACCGTCCGGCGTGCGGTCCGCACGTTCCACAATCACATGGTTTTTTGGCCCGCCCGTGTGTCCCTGCACGTGCGCAACGCGGCCGAGTGTGGTCGGTGGATCGTCCAACTCGCGGAACTCGATGCTTTGAACCTCATCGGCATCCAGCATCTTGTGATCGCCCGTGAGCTTGCCGTCCACCACGGTCTCAATGTCGAACTCATGGTATTCATCGTCCTCTTCACCCACGCCGAACGTTCGCACGCGGATGCTCTCCAAGCGCTGGCCCTTTGTCGTAAGAAGCACATCGGCGCAGGCGGTCTGTGAAGAAAGGATGAAGGCAGGAGCGAGCAGCAAGGATGAAAGGAACGTCATCAACCTCCTTTCATCCCCGGCCACTTTCTTCATTAGAACCTTGCCGTTTTTTCGCCATTGATGCGGGCGAGAAACTCCAAGAACTGCTGGGAACCCAACTCGCCTTCCGTTTGTGAGCGAACGGAGACACTGGCGGTTGCGGTCTCCTTTTCACCCACCGTCAGCAGGTAGGGGATGCGGGCGTTGCGTCCCTCGCGAATCTTGGCGCCGATCTTCTCCGCGGAGAAATCCTTCTCCACACGCACGCCATTTTCCGACAACTCTCGGAACAGGTCGTTCGCGTAGTCCTCGAATTTCTCGCTGATGGTCAGGATGCGAACCTGCACGGGTGCAAGCCACGTGGGAAAATTTCCGCCGTAGTGCTCGATGAGGATCGCCATGAAGCGCTCGAAGCTGCCGAAGATGGCGCGGTGCACGACGACGGGCATCTCCGGATGGTTGTCGCGATTGATGAAGTTTAGCTGGAAGCGCGCCGGGAGTTGATAGTCCAACTGCACCGTTGCCGTCTGCCACTCGCGACCGAGGCAATCACGCACGATGAAGTCGATCTTTGGCCCATAGAATGCGCCGTCGCCAGCGTTGACCTGATACTCCAGCTTGTTTGCCTTGATCGCGTTCTCCAGCGAGGCTTCGGCAACATCCCATGTTTCCTTCGCGCCGAGGAAATCCGCCGGGCGCGTGGAAAGGAACACCTTTGCGAACTCCATCCCGAACAGCTTGTAGACGCGGCTGATCATTGAAATCAGCTTCGTGATCTCGCCCTCGATCATTTCATTCGACAGGAAGATGTGCGCATCGTCCTGGCAGAATTGGCGCACGCGCGTAAGTCCGCTGAGTGTGCCGCTGGCCTCGTTGCGGTGAAGGACGCCCTGGTCGTGGATGCGCAGCGGCAATTCACGGTAGGACCTCTTCTGGTCGCGGAAGATCAGCATGTGGCAGGGGCAGTTCATCGCCTTCAGCGCGAACACCTCGTTGCCGGATTCGTGCAGTTCATATACGACGCCGCCGCGCTCGAACACGTTCCAGAACTTTGTGGAAATGCGGTCGTTCGTCGTCCATTGCGCAAGCTTCTCCGCATTGGTGGCCTTCGCGGTCACCTTCTCCTTCAGGGCGTCGTACTCATTCTTCGAGAGCAGGTTCCCCGCTTCCCGCTCGATCAATGCGATGCGGGATTGGACCTCGCCCTCCGTCAGTTGTTTCGTTTCCTGCCCCGGAACAACGAACATGTTGTCGCGATAGTGCGACCAGTGTCCTGAGGTCTTGAACAGGTCCGCCTTGAACAACATTGGGGTGAAGACTTCGACATAGCCCTCCTCGCGGCACAGGTCGCTCATCATGGTGCCGAGGATGTTGTACATGATGTGGCCCTTTGGCAGCCAGATGGTTTCGCCGGGAGCCCAGTCGTGGTGCATGAAGAGTTCGAGTTCGCGGCCGAGCTTGCGATGATCGCGCTTCTTCGCCTCTTCGATGCGCGCAAGGTACTCGTCAAGTTCCTTGCGGGAGTGGAATGCCGTGCCCTTCACCCGTGTGAGCTGTTCATTGTTCGCATCGCCCTTCCAGTAGGCTCCGGCGACGGCGGTCAGCTTGAATGCCTTGAAAATTCCCGTGCTCGGAACGTGCGGTCCGCGGCAAAGGTCGATGAACTCACCCTGGGCGTAGGCGCTGATGGTGTCGCCTTCGGGGATGCGATCGATCAAATCGAGTTTGTACTTTTCCTTTCGCTCGGTGAAGAGCTGCTTCGCTTCCCCACGCGAAAGCACGCGCCGCTCAATCGCGAGGTTTTCCTTTGCGATGGCTTCCATTTCCTTCTCGATGGCGGGAAAATCCTCCGGCGTCAGCGGGGGGACGGTGCGGATGTCGTACCAGAAACCTTCGTCAGTGGGTGGGCCATCCTCCAGCATTGCATCCTTGCGGAGGCGCTTGATGGCCTGGGCCATCAGGTGCGTGCAGGAATGGCGCAGGACCTCCAGCGACTCCGGAGACTTTGCGGTGATGATGGCGACTTCCGCATCGGAATCGATGCGATGGGTCAGGTCCACAACCCTGCCGTTCACCTTTGCAGCGATGGCTGCCTTGGCGAGTCCTGCGCCGATGGAGGCGGCGACGTCGCCTGCCGTCACGGGGCCGTCAAAGCCCTTCGTGCTACCGTCTGGAAGTGTGATGGTGATGGGAGAGGCGGATACGGACATTTTACGAAAACAAACCTGCTTTGCGTGGTGTGATGAGGCATTGTTGGCCGCCCCATGTCCTACTGGCAAGCCCGCTTTGACTGAAACCGCGGCGAATTATTTGCGGGGTATCCATACCGTGAGGCGGGTGTTGCGTGTGGTGATTTGCGGGGGATCCGCAGGAATGTAATGCTGGTTGATGGCGCTTGCAATTTCGGGAACCCGGCCGGTCTGGGCCGTGTCCAGGAGGATGATCCTGGGCTTTCCCGCAGCAATGGCGGTGGCAATTTCGCGCATCTTGGCAACAGCGGGACCCTGTTCGCCATCGAAGGTTTCGTTCATGTACTTGATGTTCCAAATGTAGTTCTCGGCAAGCTCCCCAGTGACATTTGTACGGGTTGCATACGCATAGAACGGAGGGGCGAGGATTTCATCGCCCGGTTTTGTATGGGTCATGATCTGGCTCCGGACATCGTTCATGACCTCCACTGGCAGTTCGGACTGGGCTTTCATGAGGGTCAGTCTGATATTCTGTGTGGGCGCGGCGAAAATGATGAAGGTGACGACGGTGGCGGCGATGATCGTGAGGATCGGATGTGTGTTGCGAAGCGATGCGCCACGCAGGCCTCGGCCGCACCACAGGAGCGCGAGCGCCTCTGCGGCGAAGAGGGCGACGCCACTTTCGCCAAGACAGAAGATGTAGTTCACCGTGCCCCCTTTTGCGGTGAAGCAGATGCTGAGCATGAGACCGATTGTGGACCATGCAAGGAATTCGACGAGATAACAAGGGTTTGGTGTTTGGTGACCGGAGCCTGAAAAATCGCCGGAGGGACCGACGTCTGTCGTGGAGGGACGTTTTGCCTGGAATGGAGTGCGATGCAACACGCTGAGCATGCCGATGAAGGCTGCGGCGATGAGGCCGCCCTCAATTTCGAGGACCTTGTAACCTTCAGATGTGATCTTGCGAAATGTGTATTTCAAAAAGGAGTCATCGGGATTTGCGGCCCGCAGGATGTCGGTCCGCGGAAATGTGCCCACCTGATTGAAGAGGACGTTGTCAGCAAAGTATCCTTCGGTCCAAACGTTTGCCGCGACGGCGGTGGTGCCGTAAAATGCGACGAAGGCACCGGCGTACCAACCCGCGAGGCGTGGCATGCGGAAGAGGAGGAAGATGACGTTAACAATGAAGTATGGGACGGCGGTCATGTTGCAATGACAGGCGAGTGCACTGCAAATGCCCGCCATCATGGCGCTGTTCCTGTTCCATTTGACCAGCAGGAACATCGCCAGAAGAAGAAAAACAATTTCAAGATTCTCGCTTTCATAGGCCATCGACCACCAGAAGCTGATGGGCATGAACAAGTAAACGGCAGCACAGAGAATCGCCTTCACATGATTCTCGTAGAGTTTCATCCCTATCAGGAAGAGGACGAACGAGGCCGCGAAGCGGGACAGCAGACTGTAGGCGCGGACGCCAAAGAGTTCGTTGTGGAAGAGGTTGCCGATGGATTGGGCAATCATTCCCGCGATGATGTGAAGGGGAGGCTGTGGCGCGAGGATGTCCTTGTAGAGGACAAGCCCTTCACGGACGCGCCGCGCAACGTAGAGGTAGTTGCCGTCACCAAAATCCCAATAGGTCCATCCCCACGTGGGAATGACGAGGCAGGCGACGACGATCCAGAGGACGGAGAGCGCGGCGTAACTGAGCCACGGCCTGCGTTGAAGGATTTCAGTCATGGAGCAAGGATCAACGCGGGTCCGCAGCCCAGCGTTCAATGGCGGCGCGGTGGCGTTTTCCATTCTCGACGTAGCGGAGCATATACACGCGAATCTGGGCGAGGTCGGCATCGCTGAGCCGGCGGACGAACTTCGCGGGAACGCCGGCGATCAGGCAGCGGGCCTCGAACTTCTTGTCCTCCGTCACCAGCGCCTTTGCGCCGACGATGCACTCCTCACCGATGACGGCGCGGTTCAGCACGCAGGCTCCCATGCCAATGAGTGCGTTGTTCTTCACTTCGCAGCCGTGAACAATGGCCGCATGGCCGACGGTGACTTCGTCGTGAATGATGCACGGCTCGCCCTTGCCGGTGTGAATGACGGTGTTGTCCTGGATGTTGGTGCGCCGGCCGATGCGAATGGGATCAAGGTCGCCGCGGAGAACGCAGCCGTACCAGACGGTGGATTCCTCCCCAATTTCCACGTCGCCAAGGATGATGGCATTGGGCGCGATGAAGGCGCTGGGGTGGATTCGGGGTGCAAGATTTTCGAAGGGAATTATGGGCATGCGGACATGGGGAGCGTGGAGTGAAATGTTGGAGCGAAGGCTTCCAATCCCAGGAAGGTGTGGAACGATGGAGATCCCACCTTCATCAAACTTTTCATGATTTGATAGAGTTATCATCCTGACGGGAACAGCCAAGGCAAATTCTGCTGGCTTTGGCAATCGTGTGGGAGGCTAATCGGGCAAATGTTTCGAGAAAATGGCATCCGCGTGGGAAAAGTCTTCGGCATTCCCATCATCCTTCAGCCTTCGATCATTTTTCTGATACCATTTTACGCCTGGCTGTTGTGGGGCGAAGTCGTTGATGTCACGAACGACCATTCGGTGTTCGCGATTTTGTGCGTGCTGGCGACAACCGGCCTGAGTTTTGGCTCGGTCCTTGGGCATGAAATCGGGCACGCCCTGATGGCGCGAGTGCACGGGATCAAGACGCACTTGATCTCGCTGAATTTACTGGGGGGGATTACGCTAACGGAATCGGACGTGAAGCGTCCCTCGCAGGAACTGCTGATCGCCGCGGCGGGACCTGCGGTGTCACTGCTGCTGGCGGGCGTGTTCGGCGGCCTGTTGTATGTCACGTCGGGTTGGGCTGCCCCGGTGGTTGAGGTGTGTCTGAAGTCGCTGGCGGTCCTGAACGTGATTCTGGGGTTGTTCAATCTTCTGTTCTTCGGATTCCCCCTGGATGGAGGGTACGTCACCCGCTCCACAATATGGGGATTGACGGGAAACTACCTGATCGCGACGCGGATCGCGTCGGCAATTGGCGTCTTCCTGGGGGCGGCGATCGGCGGCCTTGGCGGGGTGCTGCTGGTGATGGGTAACCTGGGTGGACTGTTCTACATGGTCCTGGGGCCGGTGCTGATGGGAATGGCGAGGCGTTCGCAGCAAGGGTCCGCGCAGGAGTTTGCCTTCAATACACTGCGGGTTCGGGACCTGATGCGTCCCGTGCAGGCCGTCGTTCCATCCCATATCAGTGTCAGGGACGTAGTGCGGCATTTCGTGACCCAGCTTCACGGGGATCAGTTTCCCGTGGTCCGCGGTTCGGAACTGCTGGGCTATATCAGTGCGGACGAAATCGCGGCGCTGGAAAAATCCCGGTGGGATCGCATGAGTGCGGAGAGCATCACGCGGCCCTATCCCGTGGAAAATTTCCTGACACCAGGCTCGTCACTGCGGGTGGCGTACGCGAGATTGGTGGAGACGGGACTTTCAGTATTGCCGGTGTTGGAAGGGATGCAGCTTTGCGGGTTTGTGTCGCTAAGGGACCTTCAGCGACGCCTGGGTGGAAATGGGCGCGGCGGGGGCTTCCCGGCCTGACGAGGGAAGTGTGGGGCAAAACTGGCAAAGCCGCTTGCGAACCTGCTGGCGGTTCCTTTCATATCGGCATCGATGACCCCTCGTCCTGAATGTCGTATGCATCCATACGGATTGGCGCTCATGCTTGCCGCGCTGGCAGGAGGCGCGCTCGCGCAGGGTGGTGAGGTTGCGGCTCTGGAACTGGACCTGGAGCGCGCAAATGCGCCGCTGGCCTTTGACTTGGTCCACGATCCCAGCCCCGAAATCATTGCCACCGATGTGCGCGGGAACTTGAGGATGATCGGTGGGGACCCGTTCAAGGTCATGGACAGCGCATCGTTGGGGCGCGAGGCACTGACAGCGGCAGGTGTCGGGGTCTTTGACAAGGGAGGGTCCTACGATTTGGTGGTGGGGACGTCATCGGGACGACTGGTCTTCCTTGATGGACAGACGCTGGATGTCATTGCGGAAAAAAAGATCGGACAGGAGTTCAGTCTCCAGCCCACGGTTTTTTCAGGAGATGGCGACGAGGCGGACCGGGTCGTGGTCGTGGATCGCAATGGCGAAGTCCTTTGCGCTGCACTGAGTGGGAAAAACGAGGTGGAGGTGTTGTGGAGGTTCGCAACGGGAACACGGCCGGCGGCGTCCTTCGCCATCGGCCCGGTTCGCGCAACAGGGAAACGCGACCTTGCGGGAACGACGGCGGATGGCCGGATTGCGCTGATTGACGAGGATGGGCAGGGCGAGTTGCTGCTGGTGCAGCAGAATGCGATCTTCAGTCAGGAACCCCTGCTGTTCGATGGGGATCGCGATGGCAGGATGGACCTTTATGCGATCAGTGATTCGTCGCAACTGTACGCAATGACCTATGACGCCAATGCGGCCCCGCGTTTGAAAAAGCGCTGGACGGCGGAAATGACGGGGACGCCGGTTTCCGCGCCGCTGGTTGTCTGGAAGGGAAATGACCACGCCGATCCGGTCATCCTCGTTCTCACGGAAGCCTCGCTGGCGGTGCTCGATCCGATGACAAAGTCGGTGATCGCGAAATCCACCAATGAGATCGCAGCGGTGACGGCTGCACCTGGCTTGATTCCGCGCACGGGACGCTATCCGGAGCTTGCTTTTGCAGCAAAGGGTGGAATTCAGGTTACGGCGAACCTGCACGAGTGGATTGAATCGCGCGGGGCTTCGACGCTTCAGGTGACGACGGCCGCCACGAAGCATGATGTGGCGGATACCGTGGTGGTGACGCTGAACAACGGAATCCCGGTCGTGAGCGGCATCAGCCATGACACGAATGGGATGATGTCCTCATACCGTGCCACGCAGTTCTCCGGCATCCAGTGGCAGAATGCGACGCCGTGGATGACGGACGGAGGGGATCCTGAACATTCCTCGCAACTTGCCACAGGCCCGCAATATCATGCGGCACGCCACAGGGCTGCGGGGGAGAAGGCGGCGGCGGCCTGGAAGGCGGAATTTGATCGGGCACTGGGTGCGCGTGAGTGGGGGAAGGCAGAGGAGCAGGCGAAGCTCCTGCAGGGATTCGATCCCTACAATGATGAGTATGCGGGCTTGGGACGGAAGGTCGTCCTGCGGCGGTATTTGTCCCTGATAGTGATCGTGGGCGGCGGCGTGCTGGCGGTGCTGGCGGGATGCGCTGTCTTTGCATGGAAGTTTTTTGGCGCAAAGCAACTGCAACGTCGCGCGGAAAACGCCGTGGGCCGGAAGGACTATGAGGATGCCGAAAAGGCATTTGCGCAACTGGCTGCGAGGACGCCGAATGATCCCGCGATAGTGGTTCCAAGGGCGAAGATCGCAATCGCGCGCGGGGCGCAGGATGCACAGGTGGAACAGATTTTCCACGATGCATTGAAGGCGGCACCGCACGATACGGATATCCTGAATGCATTGGCGCGACGGTATCTGGCAACCAACCGGCGTGACCAGGATGCGGTGGATGTCTTCACACGGGCACTACCTTCCTATCCGGAGCCGCAATGGCTTGAGTACGCACTGGCGTCAGCGGCGATGGAAACGGGGCATCATGAAGAGGCGGGCAAGCGGTTCCGGGCGGCGCTGAGGGGTGGCGTGCAAAGCGAGGAACTCTATCGTTCACTGTGCGACGTGTACCTGAAGACGAAAAGTCATGGCGCAAAATCGCTTCCCGTCTTCCAGCAGCAATACGCGTCGAGAGTGAATGACCGGGAATTCCTGGTGGCCTATCTGTCCGCGTGCATTGACGCGCGCGCCGTGGATGCGCGGCTGGAGGAGTTATGCGGCCGAGTACTGGCGTTTGCACCGACGCACGTGCCCGCGCTGCTTGCAAGTGCGATGATCTTCATGCAGCGCAGCCAGTTCCCGCAGGCAATCGAGCGCGCGGAGAGTGCGCTGAAGGTGGAGCCGGGAAATGTCGAAGCGGAGTTCCTGCTGGCGCAGTGCCACATGAGCCTGAACCGACGCGATGCGGCGTCAATCGCGACGGTCGAGAAGGCACTGGCGGCGAATCCAAATGATGCAAACCTTCTGAAGTACCTGGCGACGGTGTATTTCGACGCGGGAAATTTCGACAACAAGGCCTTTGCAATCTATCAGAGGGCGCACGCGGCGCACCCGAATGATTTGACGCCCCTGAAGGCCTTGGCGAAGAGCGCCGAGGTGCGCAGGGACGATGATCTTTGCATCACGGTGGTCGAGGCGGTGATGGCCCAGAACCAGGTGACGCCTGAGTTGCAGCGACAGGTCGCACATGCCTACGCGCGCAGGAGGGTCTACGAGCCAAAGGCGGAAAATGTCTATCGCGAGGTGTTGAAGAGGGATGGGGACAATGCGGAACTGACAGCGGCGCTGGCTCGGACCTGCGCCTTGCAGGATCGCGACGACCGGGACAGCGTCTCACACTACGAAAAGCATCTGGCGAATGACGGACGGGACATCGTTGTCGGCAAGCAGTACGCCAAGGCGATGGTGCGGATGGGGAACTACGAGAAGGCGCGGTCGGTCTCGTCGGACTTGTTGAAGCAGGCACCGGATGACGAGGAACTCCAGAGGCTGACGGCGCTGGCAAGCCTCTACGACAACAAGTTGGAAGCAGCGGCGGTGGAGTATCGCCGCATGTTGGAGAAGAACCCGAATGATGAGGAGGCGCTGGTCAACCTGGCGCTGACGTATATACAGACGTCACGGGCGGACGCGGAGGGCTTGAACGTGTGCCAGCAGGCGTTGGCGATGCAGCCGGAGAATGATGCGCTGCATCTTGGCCTCGGGCGCCTGTTCGTGCTTCAGGGCGACGCGGCGCGCGGCGTGGAGTCGTTCAAGGCGGCGCTGAAAGTGAAGGAGCACAACGAGCGGAACGTCATTGCCCATGTGGCGGCGCTGCTGGGTGAGAAGCCGGAGCAGCTTCGGGCGCGCTGGTTCCTCATCGAGGTGCTGGTGGGGTTCGGGTACTTGCGCGAGGCGCTGGAGCAGATCGAATACATCACGCAGAACCATCCGGGACAGACGAGCAACATCCAGCGGGCACTGGAGCAAATCCTTGCGAAGGACCCGAACAACGTGATGGCGCTGGCGCAGCGGGGCTCGATCCTCGTCTCGGCGGGAAACACGCCGGAGGGAGTGAAGGCGCTGGAACGTGCGTTTGCTTTGAATCCGGCGTCGGCGGACGTGCAGGGACGATTGATCGGAACATACCAGGCGATGCTACAGGTGCAGGACATTCCGGACATGCGCTTCAAGTTGGGGAAGGTTTTCTTTGCGCGGGCGGATTTCGACCAGGCTATCGGCTCGTTCCAGAAGACGGCGCAATTATCCTCGCTTGAGGCGGAGTCGACGAAGCTGCTGGGGAAGTGTTTCACGGGGAAGGGGATGCTGGACCTGGCATTGCAGGAGTACAAGAAGCTGGTGGTGGACAACGAGACGAAGGAGTTGTTGTACGATCTGGCGCAGCGGTACGAGCAAAAGCGCGACCTGGTGGGGGCGAAGACGGTATACCGCCAATTGTTCGCAGCGGACATCGACTACAAGGATGTGAAGACGCGGTTCGAAATGCTGTCAGGCTCCACGTCGGATC
Source organism: Candidatus Sumerlaeota bacterium (assembly GCA_020848155.1). Lineage (GTDB taxonomy): Bacteria > Sumerlaeota > Sumerlaeia > SLMS01 > SLMS01 > JADZDZ01. The sequence continues at coordinate 3,665 of JADLAR010000018.1, read as the reverse complement.
CGATGGCGTTCGAAAAAACAGCAATCGTTCAACAGATGTCAGAGGAGGCCGCTCGACGCTACGAGCTGTTGGATGAATTGGGACGTGGTGCCATGGGCATCGTGTACCGGGCGCGCGACAAGGAGTTGGAGGAGGTCGTGGCGCTGAAGATCCTGCCGGACAACCTCTCGAACAACCCGGAGGCGGTGCGACGATTCAAGATAGAAGCGCGCAACGCGCGAAAGCTTTCCCATCCGAACATCGTGCGCATCCACGACATCGGAGAGGAGATGGGACGCAAATACATTTCGATGGAGTATGTTGACGGGAGTGACCTGAAGCGGCAGATCAAGACCTCCCCGGACTTCCTCATGCCACGCGAAAATGTCCTGCACTATGCCATCGACATTGCCGATGCCTTGAACTACGCGCACAAGCTGGGCATCGTTCACCGGGACATCAAGCCGGCGAACATCATGCTGACAAAGAAGGGGGATGTGAAGGTGACGGACTTCGGCATCGCGAAGATGATGGACCAGACTGGTGAGTCAACGATGCTGGGGGCGGTGATCGGAACGCCCCTTTACATGTCGCCGGAGCAGGTGCAGGGCCGGCCAGTGGACAATCGGGCGGACATTTACAGTTTCGGGGTGCTGCTCTATGAGATGCTAAACGGCCGCCCCCCCTTCACAGAAGGGGACTTGGCCTACCAGCACATCAACGTGGATCCGGAACCAATTCCCAGTGTTGACGATGAACTGTGGGGAATTGTGCTGAAGTGTCTTCAGAAGGAAAAGGACCACCGCTATGCAAATGCGGGGGAAATTCATGAGGCCCTGAAGGAGTATGTAAAGGGTCCAAACCGTAAAACATAGGCCGCCGCGCGAAAAAAGGTGGGGCGTGGTAAGTTTGGCAAAAGCTACGGTTGACCCACTTCGGCACGGTTCAAACCCTTCTGCCAATCGCCGTCTGAAAGGGTTTTTCTCCTTTTTTTCGACCGAGCCGGATTAAACAAACTTTGATCCGGAGGACCGTGGCTGTGTGCCATAGGTCGGCGCCCAATGAAGGGCGCAAGCTGGACACCCAATTCCGAGGAGTTTTCCTGCATGACTGCATTACAAAAGCCGGGGAAGTATATACTACTTGGCTCGATGATTCTGCTCTCGCTTCTGGCACCGGGAATTTCCCAGGCGAGCGAAGCGGAGATTATTCTTCCCGATATGGGACTGGCGACATTTAGCGTCTTTGGGCAGGAGGTTGCGGGGCGGACGCTCCTGCTGGTGGGACTTGTGATCTGCATTCTGGGCGGTTTGTTCGGTATTCTTCAATCAATGACGATCAAGAACCTGCCGGCTCACAAGTCGATGCGCGAAGTTTCAGAACTGATCTATTCCACCTGCAAGACGTACCTCATGACGCAGGGCAAGCTGCTGGCGGGATTGCAGATCCTGATCGGCATCGTGATTTTCGTCTACTATTTCTTCCTGGTGAAATTGCCCCTCGGGAGCGTCATCGCGGTGATGATCGCATCCGTGATAGGCATCCTTGGTTCGTTCGCCGTGGCCTGGTTCGGCATGCGAATCAATACCTATGCGAATTCACGCGCGGCGTTCAGCGCGTTGAAGGGCCTTCCGCTTCCGGTGATGCGCATCCCGCTGCAGGCGGGCATGTCCATCGGCATGCTTCTGATTTCCGTGGAACTGGTGCTGATGCTGATCATCCTGCTTTTCCTGCCCAAGGAACTGGCCGGCCCATGCTTCATCGGCTTCGCGATTGGCGAGTCACTGGGTGCCTCGGTGCTGCGTATCTGCGGAGGCATCTTCACGAAGATCGCCGACATTGGCTCCGACCTGATGAAGATTGTGTTCAAGATCAAGGAGGACGATGCGCGTAATCCGGGTGTGATTGCCGACTGCGTGGGGGACAACGCAGGCGACTCCGTTGGCCCGACGGCGGATGGATTCGAAACCTACGGCGTGACGGGTGTTGCGTTGATCACGTTCATCGTCCTGGCGATTCCCATGGATGCGGAATTCGTGCAGGCGAAGCTGCTGGTGTGGCTGTTCGTGATGCGCGTGATGATGATCGTGACGTCCTTGGTTTCCTACTACATCAACGATACCCTGACGGTTGGAAAGTACAAGGCTGCCCCTCAGATGGATTTCGAGAAGCCGCTGCATTTCCTCGTCAACCTGACCTCCGCAATTTCAATCCTTCTCACCTTCATCGTGTCCTACCTGCTGTTGAAGGACATCCAGCCCGCAACGATCAAGGGCACCACCTACAGTCTTGAGAATGTCTGGTGGCAGCTCTCCGCGATCATTTCCTGCGGGACGATTGCAGGCGCGTTGATTCCCGGCCTGACCATGGCATTTACTTCGCTGAAGTCAAAGCATGTGACGGAAATCGTGGACAGCTCGAAGGAAGGTGGCGCATCGCTGACGGTTCTTTCCGGCTTGGTCGCGGGCAATTTCTCCGCGTTCTGGATGGGACTCGCGATTGCCGCGCTGATGGGCATTGCCTATGCCTTCAGCACGCTGATCCCGGGACCGTTGATGAGCGGCTACGCGGCGGTGTTTGCGTTTGGACTCGTGGCGTTCGGCTTCCTGGGCATGGGCCCGGTGACAATCGCGGTCGATTCGTACGGCCCTGTTACGGACAACGCACAGTCCGTATTTGAACTGTCGATGATCGAAGCGATTCCGAACATCAATGACGAGGTGAAGAAGGAGTTTGGATTCGAGCCGCAGTTCGAGCACGCGAAGGAATACCTTGAGGAGAATGATGGAGCGGGGAACACGTTCAAGGCGACGGCGAAGCCGGTGCTGATTGGCACGGCAGTCGTCGGTGCGACGACGATGATCTTCTCGCTGATCATCCTGCTTTCGCATCAGGCGGGCGCCACATCGGGAACGCTGTCGATCACCGATCCGCACATCATCCTGGGCCTGCTGGCCGGTGGCGCAGTGATCTATTGGTTCACGGGTGCGTCGATGCAGGCCGTGACGACTGGTGCCTACCGCGCCGTGGAGTTCATCAAGAAGAACATCAAGCTGGAGACGGGGGCTGAAGCGAAGGCTTCGATTGCCGACAGCCAGAAGGTGGTGGAGATCTGCACCAAGTACGCGCAGAATGGCATGCTGAACATCTTCTGCTCGGTGTTCTTCTTCGCGCTGGCCTTTGCATTCTTCCACGCCTACTTCTTCATCGCGTACCTTGTTTCCATCGCGATTTTCGGCCTGTATCAGGCGATCTTCATGGCGAACGCCGGCGGTGCGTGGGACAACGCGAAGAAGTTGGTGGAAATTTCACTGAAGGCGAAGGGCACGCCGTTGCACGATGCGACGGTTGTTGGCGACACCGTGGGCGATCCGTTCAAGGATACGTCATCGGTGGCACTGAACCCCATCATCAAGTTCACGACGCTTTTCGGGCTGCTTGCGGTGGAAGTCGCGACGAAAAGCCCGGACAGCATCAAGATGGGTGCGGCACTTGTCTTCTTCGTGATCGCGGCCTTCTTTGTGTGGCGCTCGTTCTACGGGATGCGCATCAAGTCGCAGGAGAGCTAAGCAAGGCTCCTGGAAACTCAATGAACGAAACGGCGGCCGGGAAATCGGCCGCCGTTCTTTTTTTGGAGGTGTCGGGCATCCCGTGGATTTCTGACAATCCCGGAATGTGCCTTACCT
>JADLAR010000017.1 GCA_020848155.1 Candidatus Sumerlaeota bacterium | reverse complement strand
TGCGATCAGCATGTCCAGCCAACGCGGCACGGAATCAGCTGCTTCTTCCCTGTTCATTCCCCGGAACGCTTCTTCCTTGCGAGTCTCGACAGCTTGCGAAGGAAAAAATACCGGCTGATGGGATTCAAGGGTGGCGCTCCCACCACTGCCTGGTTGGCCACGGTCGTGTAAAGTTCCTCTGCGCGCGCCACATACTTCTCGATGCTGAATTGCTCCGCGCGCGTTCGTCCGTTCGCGGCAATCTGTGCGGCATGGATCGGATTTGCCCGCAGTCCCAGAAGTGCATCCAGAACTTTCCGCGGGTCCATATCCTTCAACATGATTCCATTCTCCGCGCCCTCGATCACCTCCTGCGGGCCGATGATGTCAGGGGAAATCGTGGGTGTGCCAGCCGCCATGGCCTCCACAAGCGAAAGCGGCAGCCCTTCATTGCGAGACACCAGGCAAAAGACGTTTGCGCTTCCCAGCCATTGCGCGATGTCCCTGCTCCATCCCGCGAAAATCACGCGCTCGGAAATTGCAACACCTGTTCGGTCAAGCGTCACCTTGTCGAGTTGCTTCAGTTGTTGCTCCAGCGCATCGCGCAACGACCCGCCGCCCACGAATGTCAGGCGCCACGACCCCATCGCGTGCGACTCCTCACGCGTCATCAGCGCCAGCGCATCGACCAGAAGTTGTGGTTGTTTGTGGGGTTCCAATCGTGCCGTATGGACGACGTGGAATGTTTCCTCCGGGATGCCGTGCCCCGCACGGCACTTGTCGCGTGCTGTTGCAACTTCCCGAAATGGGGCCACATCGACGCCGTTTTGCAGCAGGTGCAGGGGGCGGTGATGCAGGTCCAGGTGATCCTGCATGAATTGTTGGACGCCCTTTGAGCAGGCGATCAACGCATCGGTACGTTCCGACAGCAGTGACTCCATCGCGACAAAACCGGCATCCATGCGATGCGCATAGGTGTTATGGTAGTGCGCAATGATCCGCGGAGCGCCGGCGCAGATCGCCGCGGCACGCGCCGCGAAATTTGCAAAGTCGGAATGCGTGTGCACGATGTCGAATCGTTCGCGCGTGAACACCTCCGCCAGCGCACGAATCTCCGCTGGCCGGTAGGAGCGCGAGGCACGCACCTTCATGCAGCGCCACTTCCTTTCCGCAATCTCTCCTGCGAAGTGGTTCGGGTCCTTGAAATGGATGATCGAAGAGTCGAAGCGCCCGCGATCAAGCCGCCTCATCAGTTCCATGATGAGGGTCTGCGTGCCGCCGGTTTCCAGATTCCCGACGACCTGCGCGATGCGGAGCGGCTTCGTCACGATGCCGTCAGCGACGGAGCGCCCGCTTCACGACATCTGCCAACGCGGCGTTGCTGGCGGCGCCGTGGCCGGTGTCGAGCCGTTCCTCCCCGTTCCAGTCGAAAAAGGCACCGCCCGCCTCGCGGAAAATTACCGGCATCGGAGCCACGTCATAAGGGAAGACGGCCGCATCCACCATGATTTCCGCGCGTCCGCTTGCAACAAGGTAATAGCCGTATCCATCCCCCCAGGTACGCGCGAACTTGCAATTGTCGAACAAGGGCTTCCATCGTTCGTCGGGCCAGGCTTTTGCGAGGTGCTGGAAGTCCGTCGTCAGCACCGTCGCCTTCGAAAGGTCGCTCACCGGGGAAACGCGGATTGGCAAGCCGTTCATGCGGCATCCCAATCCATCCGCCGCCGCGATCTGATCCCCCACTGCGGGGGCTTCGATGATTCCGACCACGCTGCGCTCCTCGCGCGTCACCCCAACGAGCATCGTGTAGAATGGAATGCCGTGGATGAATGCCTTTGTTCCATCAATCGGATCGATGTACCACTTCCACGGGGACTGGGATTCCTTCGTGCCGTGCTCCTCGCCCATGATGCTGTGATTGGGAAACCTTTTCTCAATTGCGCGGCGGACAAATTGTTCCGCTTCGCGATCGGCGATCGTCACGGGGGAATCGTCCGCCTTCTGGATCACCTCCAGCGTGCGCCGGAAGTAGCCCATCGTCAATCGGCCCGCCTCGTGGCAGGTCTGCTGTGCAAATGTCAGGATTTGTTCCAATTCCGATTGTGAGGACATGGGCATCCATGCGCTTGAGGTGATTCGCTGGAGCGTGGCGCGGCACCCTGTCCGCGCGCAAGCCCTGTGCGCTTTCCCCTTGCCGGGAATCGTGCACGGGCAAACTATCGCACCCGGGACGATGAGCACCACACACGAAGAATTCAATGTTGAGTTGCAGGACCCCACGTCCACGGACGGCCTGAAGGAGATTGCCTGGCCGATGGACCACCCACGTGCCGTGAACGACATCCTGGCGCTCATGGATTCCACGTGGCTGAGCGAGAGGACCTTCGCGCGCCCCACGCATTATGACATCGCCGTCAGTGTGGTCTGCAACATCAAGTGCCCCTTCTGCCCGCGGCAGACCTTCGGCCCGGAGATCAAGTCGGGCTTCATGAAGGAGGAGCACTTCGCACCCGTCGCGCCGCACTTGCAGGTCAGCCAACGAACGGGCCTCTACGGTCTCGGCGAACCGTTCCTGAACAAGAAGTTTTTTGAGTTCCTCAGTGCGGCCAAGCAGCAGGGCTCGTACTGCATGACCTCCAGCCACGGCATGTCGCTCACCAGCGAGCGCATCGACCAGATACTCGATTCAGGCCTTGATGAGTTGTGCGTGTCGATGGACGGCGCCAACGCGCGCACCTTTGGTTTCCTGCGCAACGGTGCGGACTTCGACACTGTGGTTGCGAACGTGACGGAATTGGTTCGCCGCCGCAACGAGCGCGGGAAAAAAACGCCGCGTGTCCACATTGCCTGCGCCATCAGCAAGTACAATGTGTGGCAGCTCACCGCGATGGTGAAACTCGCGAGGAGCATGGGGGCGGACAAGCTCGCCTTCAGCAACCTTGTCCTTGATTTTGAGGAACACGCCCACGCATCCATCGTCGGCACGCGCGTTTTTCGCTTCAACCTTGATCGCGCAATGAGGGCCGCAAAGCGCATCGGGTTGGAGTGCGTCTATTTCTTCCAGATGCCCTTCCCCAACGAGGCGAAGGTCGCGCCTGTTCCCCGACCCAACACGCGCTACGGATGCCCCTCGGCGTGGCGGCAGCTCATTGTGGAACGCGACGGCAACCTCAAGCCCTGTTGTTACCTTGATCTCTCGCTTGGCAACAGCATGGCCGCGCCCATGACCGAACAATTCAATTCCGCAGCCGCCGTGGGACTTCGCCGCTCCTTCACCCGTGGCGAGTACGGTGACAAGTGCCGTGGCTGCGGCCAGTTCATGGAAATCAGCGACGTGGAGACGCGCCGCATCCTTGATGATGCGCGGGAAAAGATCAGTGTCGGAAATTTTTCGGACCCCGTGCGCGCGCAATTGAGGCACGTGCTGGATCATTATGAGGAACTTTTCAATGCGTCCCTGGGGGTTGCGGCGCGCGATCGCGCGGCTTCCTGATCAGGGACCCGGATGCGGGTCTTCCCGCGTTTCACCCCCCTGCTTTATTGCGGCCCGATCCCCCGCAGCGCACTGCGGCTCTCACCGGGCTCGTACATCTTGCGGCCGATGCCGGGGATGTGGCCCTCCTTGTACAACTGCTGGCGCGCAGCCTTCGCTTCTTCCTTCGTCGAATACTTGATCGCCGTGCCGCGCAGGAATGTCTCCTCCCATTCGCCCTGCTCCGGTGAAGGGAATGGCGTGTGCTCATCGCGCTTGAAGCCGATGATCGCGTTTTCCATCTCCGTCACATTGATGACCGCGTCTGCGCCAACCTTCCGCGCGCGGCGTTGCAGGTCCTGAAGCTGCTCGCGGCGCGTTTCCGGCGTCTTGTTGTAGGCCTCGAAACTATTGATGTACGCCAGCATGATGTACGGCTGCGTGACGTCATTTGCATACAGCTTCACGTCCTGCGCCGCCGGGGTCTTCGGATATGTTTGGTCCGTCAGCCGATAAACGTGGTGATTCGTGCAGGAGGGCAGGATTGCCACAGCCGCCAAGACCATGATTGCACGCAGGAATTTCAAACTCGATCCATCCTCATGGGCATTAACCGATCAGCTTCTTGACTCCGGCAAGCACCTTCCGGGCGCAATCGTGAAGGTCACCGTTCGTTTCCACTTCCACCACGCGGCCCCGCAGTGGCTCCAGGATGCGATCGAAGTTTCCCGCAACCCGTTTCAATTCCGCCTCATGCTCGTAAAATTCGCGTACGTCCCGCTTGCCAAGGCGCTCCAACGCCACATTCAGCGGCACCTTCAGGTATACAATTGCCTGCGGCACGGGAAAATCCCTGTTCAGCCGGTCCACGAGGTCGAAATCCGCCTCCGTCCGTGCGTTGTAGGCATAGGAGGAGAAGAAGTAGCGGGTGGAAACGGCCACGAAACCCTTCCTCGTCTGGCTGGTGATGCCGTCGACCTGATTGTGGAGGTGGTCGTGGCGGTCCGCGGCAAACAGGTAGGCAAGCTGCCGCTCGGTCGTCTCGCGGTCCTCCGCAGCGAGCAGGCGCCCCCGCATGATCTGCTTGATCAGCGTCCCAATGGGGCCGCTCGTCGGCTCCCAGGAGAGGATTGCCTTCGTCCCCTCACGGTTCAAATTCTCCGTCAGGAGGGTCGCCTGGGTGCTGGTACCGGCGCCATCCAGGCCCTCCACGACGACAAAGTTCTTCATGGTTTGTGGACTGTAGGTGGGGATCATGGAAGCGGGCATGGGCGAAGTGCTGGAGGGGATAAACGGGATCGAATGGAGGAAGAAAGGCAAAATCCCCGTTCTGCGGCAATCGTTTAGCCGTTGCGTTCGCTCGGTTTCCCTTATTAATTCCCTAGGTAAGGTCCTGAATGCCTGTTGCGGGCAGGGGGGTCGCCCCCTAGTTTCGCATTTTAAACACGTCCTCGCGTAAAGGTCGCGCCAAGTATCTATGCCGGAGATCATCGTAAAACTGGGTGAGCGTATCATCCACCGGTACTTCTTTGACAAGGAATCGCTTAGTGTTGGCCGCGCACGCGACAACGACATTGTAATCGAAAATCTTTCCGTTTCGCGTAATCACGCCAGAATCAAGCGCGAAGGTGACGTCTTTACACTGACGGACATGAATTCCGCCAATGGGACCTTGGTGAACGGGGTTCGCGTCACGAAGGCAAACATCGTTCATAACGATCAACTTACCGTTGGCAAGCACACGCTGGTATTCCTCAACGCAGAAGCTCCCTCCTCCATTGCGCTCAACAGCAAGGAGTCCGACGGCCCGGCGACGACTTCATCCACCGCCTCCCTCCCTTCCGTGGGAGGGCCGAAACTTGCGGGCTTGATCGGCATCATTACCGTCACGAAGGGGAAGCAGGCCGGTCAGGTCTTTCGAATTCACAAGCCCGAGACCACCATCGGGCGCGCGCCGGAAAGCGACATCCGCCTGCACGACTGGTTCGTGTCGAAGAAGCACGCCGCGATCATTCGCAACGGTGACAACTACACGCTCAAGGATTTGGATTCGTGGCGCGGCACAACCATCAACAGCGCCACTGTGAAGGAGCATCTGCTCGCAGAGGGTGATGAGATTGTCTTCGGAACCACGGTTCTCTCGTTTAAGGCCGTGGATGCTGAAACGGCTGAAAAAATCGTGCCGCCGCAAGTCGTGGACGTCACCCCAGACCCCGCCGACGGTGAGTTCGAAAGCGGTCGTTCGCCTGTGCCAGGGGCTGATTCTTCATCCCGCAGGCGGCAGCAGAAGCCCGTTGCGCCACCCCCGGTGGAACGCCCCGGAGGCCGACCAAGCACCAAGTCGGCGGAATATCTGGAAGCGGCGCGGAATACGCCAACAGGCACCATGGACATGGGCCAGATGAAGAAGGAGGCGTTTCCCGCGGAGCCTCCCAGTGCCCCAATTCAAATCAGCAGTGAGGTCGAACTTCCTCCCGTTGTTGCGCGTGATGCCGCCACGGGAGCAGAAGTGGAAGACGAAGCAGCCGGCGGTGGCGATGATGAGTTTGCGCCACTGACCGATGAGGAGCTTGAGGCGCTGGAAGCCGAGGCGGACTCGCATGACGGAACGGCTGAAGAGGAACGCGAGAATCGTCGCGCTGCATGGGAGCTTGCCCATGCGGAGAAGGAATTTGAGCTGGGAAAGGAAGGCTTCTCCTTCAACCCGTCCCATGAGGAGCTCCAAGCCGAGGAAGATGCCCTCATTGACGAGGAGCAGGTGCAGGACGGGCTGTCCGCCCGTGGATCGTCCGACGAAGTTTCCAACCGGCAAATCGCGCGGGAAAGCGCCGAGGAGGAAAAAGCCCTGTTCGGTGGCCCCATGCCGGACAAGGAGGGGGCTGAGCGGCAGGAGGTTGCCCTTGCGTCTCCCACCCCTCTGTCGGACTCACGAGGGGGCGCTACCCCGATACCAACCTCCGCAAGAGAGCCGCAGGCGCGTGAAATCGCCATGTGGGAGAAGGCACTGGGCAACAAGAGTGCTGTCATCAGGAAGAATGCCGCGAAAGAATTGAAAAAACTGACCGGGAAAGATTATGACTGGAACGCAGAATCAGGCGGGTCCTGAACTGACGCAAAAGCTGAAGCGCGTCGGTATCATATCCGACATTCACGGCAACCTTCACGCTCTTAACGCAGTCCTCGAACAGCTCGATAGTGACAATGTTGACCTGATCATCTGCTGCGGCGACGTGGTGGGATATGGCGCACGTCCCAACGAGTGTGTCGACACGCTGCGGGCACGCAACATACCGACCATCGCCGGCAATCACGACCACGCTGCGCTTCTCCTCACGGACATCAGCAATTTCAACGAGATTGCGAAGGCCGCCGTCCTTTGGACGAAGAAGGTCCTGACGGAGCAGAACATCGAGTACCTGCGCCAGCTTCCCCTCACGCTTCGTGACTCCACGAACAACAGCTTCTACGTGCATTCATCACCGAAGGAGCCGGGGGAGTGGCATTACATCCTCACGATGGGTGAGGCGCGCACCAATTTCAATCACTTCACGGAGCAGGTTTGCTTCATTGGCCACAGCCACCAGCCCTTCATCATTGAAAACGAGGAAGGGAACCTGGCCTGCCCCACGCGCCCGGAAATTGAACTGCGCCCAGGCCGTCGCTACCTTGTGAATGTCGGGTCCGTGGGCCAGCCGCGCGACCACAATCCGCGCCCCTGCTACGTCGTGCTCGATTACGAGGAAAAGAGCCTCGAAATCAAGCGCTGCAATTATGACCTGGCGGGCGCCCAGCAGGCGATCATCAGCGCGGGCCTGCCGCGTGAACTTGCGGAGCGTCTCGCTCACGGCATGTGATTGCCGTTGAACGCGCGCGGCGATAGTTCCCGCCTCCGTTTCCAGATCACGAAGACCTTCACTCCCGTGCCATCGTGGAACGGAGTTCCGCGGTAGATTTCGTCAGCCTCGCGCAGGCGGATTCCGCTTGCTTGATTGTTCGGTGTGGAATGCGCATAGGCCTTGTATTCATAGGTACCATACCGGCCCTGCACCCTTGCCAAATCGACCGCGTGGTGCGCGAGATAAGTGATGCCCGCATCATCAAGGTAACCGGCCAGGCCCTTCTTCACCAGCACATCCTGATATTCCATGTTGTTGACCACGCCATCCAGGTTCACCACTCCGTCGCCGCGGAAGGCACCGAAGGCACCGCAGTCGCTCATTCCGATGAGTCGCGATGCAGGGATGTTCGCCTTCGCCCATTGTGCCGCCACGATGCTTTGATTCTGGAAGGCGCGCCTGCTGCGAGCGTGAAAGAACGCGAACTGGCCTGCAATCGATAGGACTCCGACCACGACCAATGCCCGCAGCGCGCCACTTGCAAATCGCTCCACAAGGACGACCTGCCAGATCAGCAGTGGCCAATATGCCGTGAAGTGCCACTTCTGGATTCCCCAATGCGTGAAAAAGACCGTGTGAATGAGGTGCAGCGCCGTGAAAATCACCGAGGCTCGAAGCAGCAGTTGCACATCCCGGTCAGCGGGCCTTTGGAGGTTGAGCACCCCCAGTGCAATGATCATCATCCCGGAACAAACCGGAGTGACCTGCTCCCGCAACACAGCCGCGTGGAAATGGAAATGTGGAAAGGTGCTCTTCAAGATCGCGGAAATCGGCAACACGCTGTCGAAGTGCATTGCATTCATGAAGAGATAGAGCGGCACGACGATGCCGCTTGGAAATGCAATCACCACGGCGCGCTTCCATTCGCGCCGCAGCACAAGCACCACGAGAAGCGCGACCAGCAGAAGTCCAAGGTCCAGCCGCGCCAGCACTGCCATTGAAACGACCGAACCGAATGCCAGCGTGCGCGTGGATGCCGCCTCCGTGAACGCGCGAAAGCCATGCGCCGTCCAGAACAGCAGCGCGATCATGAGTTGCACGAGGCCACTCTCCATCCCATCCGTCATTCCATACACCACGAACGGCGTCGCGTGCATCGCCAGCATCACGCCCGCAAGTGCCCCCGACTTGAGAACCCGGTGACAAAGCGCGGAGTGAAGGACTGCTGCGCCCACTCCCATGCAAAGTTGCATCGTCGTTGCCAGGCGCGCGAAACGCATCATCTCCATGTCGCCCGCCAGCAATCGCAGGGTGGAAAGTACCATCATCCACAGCGGGTGATAGCCGTTCGTCGGATGGACGCCGTCGAATGTTGATCCCGCGCCGCTCGCGATGTGGCATGCAATGCTGAAGTAATACCACGCATCGTCAGGCAGTGACGCCAGGAACGACGTCGGGGCGCCGAACCAGATGACCCACAATCTTCCCGCGGTGATCACTCCGAGGAGGGCCGCGCCGGCGCACAAGCAAAGCCTATCGCGATTCTGCATCCACCACCGGAAGCGGTGTGCTTTCGCTCACGCCGAAATAATTGTCGGGCAGGATTGGGTCCTTCAGCTTCAAATCCCCCGCGCCGGGGGAGAAGACGCTGCCGATCCACAGCTTTCCACCCGTGGTGTTTCCATGTGGCACGGGGTACACGCGCACTCCACCCATCATGTACTTCGCACCCTTCGGAACCGGGACGGTGATTTGCCGCCGCACCCATCCCTTCACGCCAAGCGTCGTCCCACGCAGGTTTGATCCATTGGCGTGAAGGACCCCGGGGATCTGTCTGCCGTCCTTGTCGATGAACAAGTGCACCGGCGTCACTTCGTTGTCATCTAATCCTTCCAGTTTCAGATACATTGTATAGACGGCGAGCGTTTCCTGTTCCACGGGCATCACAGGCGTCAGCAATGTGAAGACCTTCTGTGACTTTGGCGGGAAGGAAATCCGTATTGGAGAATCGCCGGCCACGCATTTCAATTCCGGATCGACGATCGTTTCGTACCCTTCACCAACGGTCCACTCCCGCGTGGGCCTCTCGCCGGGCGTGCCGGTCGCGAGAAGTGTCGGCCAGCCGGGACAGATCTTGATCCTTCCTGCTTCCTCCATGGACTTTGTAAACGGTGCGGATGGGCCTGCATTCAAAGGCACTGAAGTTTCCTTAACCCATTGTACATCCCCCAATCCCCAAGGAAAGTAGGGTGTGTAAGCCGTGCGTGGTTGCAGTCCGTTGATACTGATACGATGATTTCCGGGTGTAAGCTTCAACTTGGGAATGATGGTTACATGGTCACTTGGATTGCCGGGAGGAACCTCATAGAAGCCCCTGTGAACGCCATCCGCTGACACGCCAATAAGTAGCCCGGAAGGAATCGTTGGAAGTCCCTCGTCGTTCCTGCCTAGAACGGGATCGTTCTCGTCACGGTGCGGTGCTTCAATGACGAGTCTTCGTGTTTCGTTCTCCGGCTGATAAACAAGAAAATCAAAGGAACCATCACGCTGATTGCGCAGCGCACCGCCGTATTCGCTGACAGTGGAATTTTCCGGCCAATTGACAGGAGAGAGGTGTGTGGAGTCTCTGAGGTGGGGTATCCATTTCATGACCCTGTCAACGGGTGCCTTCATTGTGGTTGGAGGCGGGTTATCGATGTACATTGGCACGGAAAAATCAAAGCCGTCGGGTGAGTTTCTGGTCGTAATGCGCCAGTTGCGATTTCCAAGAATGCTTTTGGAAATGACCCGGCCCTCTGAAAGTGAAAACATTGCGGCCAAGCCAGGATACACAATCCGCTCGTCGCCGGAGACATAGCTGAGCCACAAGTCAGCATCCTCGCCAAGTTTGGAAACACCAGAATAGCGCCCGTCGAGCGCTGCCCGCACGAATGCGTAGAGGCTCCATTCCCCAGGAAATCGCCAACCACTCACAATCCATGTCCTGGTCATTCCATTGATGACATAGGGAAACGCGTAGCCCATTGCGCCGGGTTGGTCCGGCTGCTGAAGAATTGTATATACGGGTGATTGGGTGGGGAGCCCTGCCTTTCCGAAATAGTAATTTGCCGCGATCCTGTCCTGTTTGATCAGAAGCAGGAACCTGTCACCCTTGTTGTATTCCTTCTTGAGAACGACAATGCCATCCTTCTCATTTCGTTTGTTGGCGAGAAGATAAATCGAGGAGTAATGGAGGCAGGCAAAGGCAAAGAGGAACGTTACACAGGCGGCAATGAACGATCGGTGCAGCTTTCCATTTTCCCACTTTTGAAAGCTCGCAAGTGCGTAGCTGACGCCCGAGAGATAAAGCGGCACAAGATAGGTGAAATATCTCGTATAGAAGTTCCTTTTCAACTGAATGCTAAAGAGCAGATAATAGGATGCCGCGACGACAAGAACAATCAGCAACGCATGCCAGATGTGAATGTCATCATATTTCTTCAAGGAACAAGCCAGCCGAAACAAACCGACAATGAAGACGACAAACATGGCCATGGCGAGGGCATACTCACCATGTCTGAGGGTCTGGCTGAGGGCTTCGTCGTACGGTTCAGCGGGACGGTAGAAGTTGCTGCCAAAGGCATCCAGATGATTGTAAAACAGTCCCCACCCCCACTCCACGTTCTTCAGTGTTCCTTCGCCCGGTTCGGACAAGAGCGAGAACGACTTCGCGAGTCCCGCCCATGCGCCCGCCACAAGGAACGCTCCGGCAATGCCGGTAGCCAGCAGGAGTGGAATCGCCGGCCGTCCCCGCCACTCGTTCATGTGGATTGAATAGATCGACTTACGCAGCCTTGGAGAAACCACACTTGCAATTGTCATCACACCCAATGTGACCGCCACCGGCACGGCCGCCATGGGATGATTCTTGTAATTGATGAATCCCGCGACAACAGCGGCCAGCAACCCTGCATAGGGTGCGCCGCGGAAGAAGATGGCAAACCCGCAGAGCATCGCCGCAGTGTAGAATGTCATTCCCCCGTAATAATTCCCGTCCTGCGAGTAATAAATCAGGAAGCAATTCACGCATGCAAGAATTGCGGTAATTCGTCCTGCAATCCTGCCCGCAGTCCACGTCATCCAGGCGAAGATCAGAGGAATGGCCATGGTTCCCAGCAGCGCGGACCAGAACCTGACACCCAATTCGTTCTGTCCGAAAAGATGCAGGAACCATCCCTGCGGAATCAGGTGCGCCGAATGTGCCGCATATGAAACCGTCTTGAACTTTCCCGTGAATGCCTCATCCAGGATGACGATCTCATCCATCCACAGCGCGGCTTGTGTCAAATTGAAGAATCGCATGAATGCCGCTGCAACCGTTATGCCCAGAAGCCACCATTTGTCCGCGCGTAGTTCCTGCCACAGCCCTTTCAGTGCCATCGGCTCCTGGGTCCACAGCGAATACGCTGCAACCCGCTTCGTATCAGCGGCAGATCGCGCGGCTTTTGCTTCTCGTCTCCTTGCTTTTCCCATCGTGGATCAGGTGGTTCCCGTTTTTGCAATGCGATCGGCAAGCGACAGGAACGTACAATCATCGCAGGTGCGTTCGTTCTGCGCGCAGCAGTCGGAGAAGATCTTGATCAGGCTCTGCTGAAAGAGTTCCCTCTTGAGCAGCCCTGTCACCGGCATTGCCTCGCCAAAGAGCCGGCGTTCCATGAACTTCACAATGGAGTTTTTTTCCAGCGCGGGAAACGAATGGATTGCCAGCCATGCCCGTGCTTCCAGTCCCGTGTGCTTCTGCTCGCGTGCCCGTAGAATGACCAGCGGGAGGAACACGTTGAACAGGAGCGATTCCGCCGCGGGCTGACCCAACAGGGCCTGTGGTGCCTGTTTCTTGCCACCGAATGCGAAGTGTGTCGAAAAGTAGTTTCCGCCACCTTCAACCACGATCAAGCCACGGAGCGATTTCCAGAAGGCACGCAGTTCCTTCGCGTTCAGCCTGTCCAATTCCGTCGCCTGCAACATCGTGGCGATCTGCGTCAGCAATCCGCCCCCCGGGGCCGTCAGCCTTGCGGCCAGTTCCGCCACCGCCGCCATCCGCCGCGTCGGAAAACCCGCGGGACGCACTCCCCGGAACCAGCGTTTTGTCGGAGGGATCAGGCGATCCACAAAGTAGGGACGCAGGGGATTCCAGAGCGTCGCCAGTCGTTCGGATAGCAAGCGCGTTTCCTCGTCAATCGCTGGAGGCAATTGAAGCTGTGACGGTGCCAATTGCGCAACGTGGAGCAGCGCCGAGAGAAAGAATTCCACACGCTCTGATTCCGGACAATCGCGTGCATGTTCTGCCAGTTCCTGAAGCGGAGCACGCTTTGCCAGGAGAAAGTACAGCGTCTTGGATGACTTGTATCCCTGGGCGGTCAGCAGGGCCTGATAGGCGACCTGCAGGAACGACGCTGTGGCGCGTTGCGCCTCGAAGCGCTTGATCTTCGCCTCCATGCGGGAACGCCCCGCCACCATCAGGAACTCCGTCAGTTGTTCCTCCGGGAGCCGGGTGAACTGATCATGGCACAGTCCCAAGTCCGCCGGGCGTCCGTAGGGATACTCCGACAGGTTCACTGTCCGGCGGATCGTTTCCAAGTCCGGCTCAAGTGCCTGCGCGATCACGCATCGCTCCGCGCGGTCCCCATTTTGTTTCTGTTCGTAGGGCCGATCGTCCTGTGGTTGCAGGACCACATGAAGGATCACGCGATTGTACTCGAAGTCCTTGTGATGGCCGTGGCGCTGCCAATCGCCAGACTGCGTGTGAATTTCCACGTCCCCCTCGCGCAATTCCCCTGCGATGCGGATCCGGGCGTCCAGAAAATCCGGTCCCGGGCCCGTGTTCCAACGACCGGGCTCGATCACTTCCAGTGCCTTGCCGCTTGCCGTCTGCATCGCCTCCGGCCTGAGCATCTGGTCGCACCACACGGCCTGCAGGATCCGCTCATCCACCCTCGAATGGCACGGGGATCCCGCGCCTCCATCGCGAACCCGCCCCACTTCCCGCATTGCCAGGGCGAAATCACGGTGCAACCGCTGCCATGCGGCCTCGGCCGTCTGCGGATCATCCTGGGGGAACGGAAGTTTTTGCATCGTGGCGGCCTGTTTTTCCTGCCCTACAAGGAATCGAAGCATTGATTCTGCGCGTCGAGTCCAATAAACCATAGCCATTGGGGCGTCGTCGATCTATCCCTGCGCCCATAAGGTTGCCCTGTCAAAGTTCCCATGCCCATAGACTACGACAAAATTGTTGAAGGCCGCCGACGGAACTGGGAGTCGCTGAAGCCGGAGGAGATTCGCGAAAAGGAACGCGAGGAGAAGCGGGAGCGTGAGAAGAGGGAACGGGAGGCCAGCGGCAAGGAGGGGTTCTTTGCCCGCCGCCAGCGCCTGAAGGATGAGGCCGCCGCCGCCGACAAGAGGCGCTTCAGGAGCACCCTGCGGCAGTCCGTCCTCATGATCGGCGGAATCTTCCTGATCGCGGGAGCCTACCTCGGAATCAGCCACGTCATCAACAAGCAGCGCGAAGCTGCCTTGCGCCGGTCGATCCTGGACGTGCAGGCACTGGTGGAGAAGGGGACCGTCGTCCTTGACATGAGCACGCCCGTCAAGGCCTTCGGCACCTGGCGCAGCGCATGGAAACGCAACGACATGCAAGCGGTCGTGAGGCTTCTGTCACCGCGATTCCTCAGCAAGACCAGCGAGACCGCCTCCCGCAGCAACATCGCCATGGAGTACGAGCGGCTCCAGCGTGAAGGGCGGATGGAAGCCTCCCGCGAATTGAGCCTGCACTTCGAAAACACCTATCCGATTCGGATTCCGCTGCCGCCATATCGCGATGAGGAGCTTGCCATTTTCAAATCCGGAGAGGTTCCCGTTGTCGGGCAACGTGGTCCCGGCAGGTTTTACATCGTCGCATTTTCCTACAGCAAGACGAACAAAAGTTGGCACTTTGCCGACGTGCGCGAGGCAAAGTACTTCAGTGTGAAGTGGTACATGGAAGCGATGATTCGCCCCATGCGCATCGGCCCCGGCGCCACCACCTATGATGACACTGGAACTCCCATAAGCACGCGCGGCACGCGTGGGACGCAGCAGCGTCCCGCCGGCAGGCGCGCCCCCGTGAACATCTAATGAAAAAGACACTCGTACTCGCTTCCATCCTGTTCCTCCTCGCGGCGGCCCCCGGCGCCTTCGCGCAACAACCCGTCTCTGCGATGATCGCGCCAACGGCGCCCACCGCTGCGGCACCCCCAGCCATGCCTGCGGACCAGACGGCCTTCCTTGCCGCGCACAAGGCGCTCGCGCTCCAGGCGCTTTTCGGCAATGACCACGACGCGGTCTCCCGCCAGTGGAATTCCCGCGCGAAGGAATTTGTGGGCGTCGGCAAGTCCGCCAGGAATTGGATCGGAACCATTCAGGAGGTCTCCCACAGCTCCGACGGATTCCACCTCGTCGTCGCCACAAGTGCGGATGGGAAGAATACCGTCCTGTTCGCCACCGACCTTCCCGCCAAACCCGGGGAGAAGAACCTCATCACCGGCACTGGCGACGATTTTGCCCTTCTGCAAGGCGCGAAGGTGGGTGATCGTGTCGGGTTCAGCGGCAACGTTGTCGCGAAGAAGGACGGTACATTGGTGCTGCTGGAGGCCGGCGAAAGCACGACAGCCAACCCGATGTATGCATTTGTCTATACACGGGTGGTCAGTGCGGACCAGGCACTTCGCGAAATGGCTGATGCCCAGCAGCAGGCTGCGGCAAAGGCGGCGGAGGAAAAGGCCCTGCGCGAGGAAGCCACAAAGGCGCGGCCCACTGATCGCGACAAGTTCATGGTGAATCACTACTACAAGATCGGTGGCGTCACACCTCTTCGCGCCGCGCCTCCATCAACGAATCCTGATGCGACGCCCCTTCCACCACCGCTTCAGGTGCCGCCGGAAACCATGATCTTCGTGCACGCCGTGCAGCAGGTCGACGGAGTCCCCTGGTACAGCGTCACTGCGGACATGAAGGTTCCCGCCGCGCAGCGCAAGGGTTGGATCAATAGCAAGGATCTGACAGAGAAGGAAAATTTCGCCTTCGACCTTGTCGCGATTCCCACTCCGGTGCAGGAGATCCGCACGGAGACGGCATACAACCAGCCACAGGCAAGCGCCAGAAAACCCAAGCCGGGCGAAATCCGGCAGGTCTACATCGTGGAGAATGCCAAGGACGAACTCTATCACGCCCCCGGCTGCACGCGCCTTCGCGGCCAAGTGAAGAAAATCCACATTTACGAGGCTGACAAGGATGGCTTCAAGCCATGCCCCGTGTGCTTCGACACGGTTGGAAGACGTAACTGATTTCGATTCCGAACCCTGATTCGGCGAAAGGCTCTAAACGTCCGCCGTTTCATTCATGGGCTTTGCGTTGAGCACCGCTTCCATCACGCTCGGATCGATTTCCTCCTTGGGCCTTCCCGCCGCGATCCACTTGTCGATTTCCTCAAAGAGCACATCGACCATCTCCTCCTCCCTGCACCCGCGTACAACCTTCCCAAGGCGATAAATCGCCCCCTTGCCGCGCCCGCCTGCGATGCCGAAATCGGAAATCTGCCCTTCGCCGGGGCCGTTCACCGCGCAGCCCATCACGCTGACGGAAATGTTCTCCTTCGAGTAATCGCGCAGCCGTTCCTCCACGGCGTGGGCCGCGCGCTCCAGCCCGATCTCCACGCGCCCACAGCTTGGGCACGATACCAGGTTCGGTCCCGCGTTCCGCTCGCCGACATTTGCCAGCAACCGCTGGCCGACGAAGACTTCCTCCTTCGAATCGCCCGTCAGTGACACGCGGATCGTGTCGCACAGCCCATCCAGCAGGAGCGCACCGATTGCCATCGCGCTCTTGATCGTGCCGCTGCGCACCGTCCCAGCTTCCGTCAGGCCAACGTGAAATGGAACATCCGTGCGGTTTGCCATCAGGCGATACACGCGCACCGTCGTCTCCACATCGGATGCCTTGAGCGACAGCTTGATCTGGTCGTATCCCAGATCCTCGATCGCGCGAATATCATCCAGCCCGGATTCGATCATCGCTTCCTCGACGGGCATCGTTCCCGCGAACACGCGGCGGCGCAGGTCCTGCCGCAGCGAGCCGTTGTTCACGCCGATGCGAATCGGCACCCGGCGCTCGCGGCATCGCGCCACGATCTCCGGCAGGAAATCCTTCCGTGCAAGGTTTCCCGGATTCAGCCGGATCCCATCCACTCCCGCGTCCAGCACCCGCAGCGCGAGCCGGTAATCGAAATGAATGTCCGCGATGATCGGCACCGGCGCCGACTTCATGATCTGGTCGAACGCCTCCGCCGCCTTCATGTCCGGGCAGGCAAGCCGCGCGATGTCCACACCCGCTTCCTTCAACTCATGCAACTGCGCCAGCGTCGCGTCCACGTTGCGCGTGTCTGTTTTCGTCATTGTCTGCACGCTGATGGGCGCGCCCCCTCCGATGGGGGTATTCTTCAGCATAACCTGTCGTGTCTTGCGTCGCGTGATTGCCATGCGGGTGCATTCCTGTTCGATTGTCCCCATGGTGCCCAAAAGGCCGTTCAATGCAAGGGTGATGCTGTCAGCTACGCCGGTTCCGGTTCCGCATCCAGTGCGGGGCTTGCCGGTGGTTGCAGCATTCCGCGCCAGGTGATCAGTGCCTCCACAATCAGCCAGCACGACATCAGGATCAGCATCACGCTGATGCCGAATTTGAGGTGGGAGAAGAGCGTGGCCGTGTTTGTGCGCATTTCAGAGAGGTAAGGCGGAATGTTCAGCACGAGGCTCCACAGCGTCATCACCATCATGAACACGGTGGGGAAGAAGGTCAGCCACCAGGCCATCTTCCTGCGGGCCAGCCACACCGTGACGCCCAGCAGCGTCAGTGCCGCCAGTAGTTGGTTGCTGCTGCCAAAGATTCCCCAGAACACCTGCCACAAGGGGAGCACGTTTGCCCCAACCTTGATGGGTGGCATCGCAACAAAGAACGCGGGCAGGATGAGTGACAGGACAGTTGCAATGACCGCCTGCCGGCCCGACTTCCAGCCGAACGCCTCCATCAACACATAGCGCGCCAGCCGCGTGCACGCATCCAGGGTGTCGAACACGAACGTTGCAAAGCAAAGCAGCGCGAACTGGTAGAAGACTCCATACAGCTTGTCCGCGTGCATTTCCCCGCTCACGGGATTGAACGGTGCGAAGATCGCGCGTGCGAACGTGGCGATTCCATCGGCGTAGATTCCATTCGGTGTCGCGCCCTTTGGAAGGCTCACCACCACCATCAGCGTTGCAAGGCTGATGCAGGAGAAGAACGCTTCCAGCAGCATCGAACCGTACGCCACCGGCGTCACATCGACCTCGCGCTCGATCTGCTTGCTTGTTGTTCCGCTCGCAATGATGCTGTGAAAGCCGGAACATGCGCCGCACGCCACGGTGATGAACAAGATGGGAAAAAGGGGAAGGCCGGACGACGAGGTCCATCCCTTGAACGCGGGCTGGCTGACGTGCAGTGTTCCCGTGAATGCGCCGATCACGATGCCGAGCAGGGCGATCACCATGATCAGGTACAGGAAGTATCCGCCCAGTTCGCCGCGCGGTTGAAGCAGCAACCACAGCGGCGCGATTGCCGCAGCGAAGCAATAACCCAGCAGCAGGTAGCCCCAAAGGCGCTGCGCAACGCCCGTGTCCGTTGTCAGGAGCGCGTTGTAGCCGTCGGGAAGCCATCCGCGAATGGCGGGAACGATGCCCTCAAGGTTGATCGGGATGTACGGGCCGGCAAGGATTGCAATCAACATCAGCGGGAGGAAGATGAGCTTCGCCATGCCGGGCTTCAGGTTCAGCTTCCGGAGGCACAGCCCCATCGCCAGCGCGGTCCCAAGATAGAGGATCGAGGATGTGGCGACGCCGGGCCCTGGGGCGTCTGCATTTGCGGTGCTCGCCTTTGCGACGAACGTCGCGGCCGTCACGTCCGTGAAGGCGATGATCACATAGATCAGCGCAAACCAAACAAAGATGAGGAAAAGCAGGTACGCGCGCGGATTCATGTGCTCGCGAATGATCTCCGCAATGGATCGTGCGCGATGTCGTATGCTTGCGATCAGCGCCGTGAAGTCATGAATCCCGCCGATGAAGATGGCGCCGATGATCAGCCACAGCCAGGTTGGCCCCCAGCCGAAATACATTCCCGCCATGATCGGCCCCACGATGGGACCTGCCGCCGCGATCGCTGAAAAGTGCTGCGGCAGCAGGTAGCTTGTCCGCGCCGGTTCGAAATCAATTCCGTCGCGCTGTGTGAAGGCTGGCGTGTCCTTCGTGTTGGCGAGCTTGAACAGCCGCGCCAGGAACCGGCCCATGAACACATAGGCAATGCAAAGAATGGCGAAGGAGACGGCAAGGAAACCGAGTAAATCCATCGAGCGAAGGCTCTCCGTTTGCGGGTGCGCCGGTATGGGGCAACCCAGCAGTCACGGCAAGGGCGAAATCGCGCCCATCAACCCTCCACGTCGTCCGCCAGCACCGGAAGCTCAATCACGAACGTCGTGCCGACACCTTCCTGTGACTTGACGGAAATCGCACCGCCGGCATCCTGCACCAGTGAATGGACAATCGAAAGCCCAAGGCCCGTGCCGCTGCCCGGCGGCTTTGTCGTGAAGAACGGGTTGAATACGTTTGGCAGGAGAGCGGAGGGGATGCCATGTCCCGTGTCGCTGAACTTGATCAGGGCGTGTTCCGCGTAGACCCCTTCGGAAAAATCCCGCGTCGGGTGGCCGGAAATTTCCGCCAGCCGGATGCTGCTCGCCTTCAGTGTCTCCTGTGGCGCGCATGACGGTGGATTGTGCAGTGGCACCTTGCCCCGCCGCAGCATCGTGCTGATCGACAGGGATCCGCCTTTCGGCATGGCGTCGGCGGCGTTCGTGGTCATGTTGATCAGGATCTGCTTCATGGCATTGTTGCTGATGGCCACCGGCGGGATATCCTTCAGGTCCGCCGTGATCGCGATGTGTTTGTTTGAGAGGTCGTGCTGCACCAGGCGAATCGTCCTCGTGATCACCTCGTTCAGGTTCGCGCGTCCCGTTGTGCGCCCCGACTCGCGCGCGAAATCAAGCATGTTGTTGATGATTTCATGCACACGCTTGATTTCCTCCATGGAAATATTGATGTCCTCCGCCACGTCCGGCGCGGGGTTCTTCAGGATCTCCGTAAGGTCAAAGAGCGCATTGTAGATCGTGTTCAGCGGGTTGCGCATCTCGTGCGCGATGCCTGCGGCAAGCTGGCCGATCGCCGCCAGCTTTTCCGACTGCACAAGCTGCATTTGCAACCGCTGCCGTTCCGTCACGTCCTCCAGAAGCAGAAGCACATACTGTGACGGATGGCCTTCCACGATGGTGGAACGTCCATACATCTCCACGCTCCGTTTTCCCGCTGGGAAATCCAGCTCCCACAGGGCGTTGGAGGGCGTCGTTCCCTCGCCCGTCGCGCTCTTGCGGATGCGCTCGGTGAAATCATTGATGCGGTTGCACGTTTCGGGGAACTGGCTGAAGACCTCGGCGATCGTCCTGCCCATGACATCGGGATTCCCAAGGCCCGTGATCTGCTCGAACCCCTCATTCACATAGGCCAGCACGCCATCATCAAAATTCTGCACTGCGATTCCGATCTGGATCGCTTCCACGGTGTGGCGTAGAAGCTGGCGCAGGAACTGTGCTTCCTTCTGCGTCTGGCTCGCCGTCTCGTTGATCTGGTTCCTCAGGTCCACCGCCTGCCGCAACGCCCCCGCAAGTTCCGAGATGTTGCGATAGAACGCATAGTAGACGATCCCGTCCTCCGCCGCGGGGGCAGACTTGTGGATTGTCAATCGCGCCGGAAGCAAATCGCCCGTGCGCGTGATCACATGGGTTTCCATCTCCCGCACGGGGTTTTCCGCGAAGGCATTCTCCTCGAAGAAGAAGGAGAAATCATCCTTCTTGTGCAGCACTTCGTACGTTGCCGCCCCTATCACGGTGTCCGCGCGATAGCCGAACAGGCGCTCCGCACCCTTGTTGAACAGGAGGATTTTTCCATCCGCTGCGAAGCCCACGAGCCCAACGTCCGATGCCGCGCCGAGCAGCGTGCACATCGCGCGTGCGTCAACCTTGGCCAACGCGGCGATGCCCGGGCGTACGGGCGCCTGTTGCTCAGTCATGCGCAAGCCCTTCTCATCCGCCGATGGCCTGCATCGTGCGGGAAACGGGTTCGCTGATGATCTGCTTCAAGTCATACCGCTCCGCGCGTTGCAGGAAGCTGCCGCAGAGCGCACCGGCAAACGCCTCGCGATCACGCGCTGCAATGAGCGGCACCAAATCAACCTCCTGCGGCGACAAGAGGCATGCCTTCAGCGCGCCGTCCGCCGTGATGCGGAGCTTGTTGCACGTCAGGCACTTCGTGTCGGACATCTGGCTGATGAAGCCAAGACGCGCACCCGTGCCGGCCACGTGGAACGTGGTTGCAGGTCCGTATCCGCGCGATGTGTCCGCCTCCAGCTTCAGCCCCAACGCCGCGATCCGCGTCTTCATTTCCTCCACGGAGATGAAATGCCTGTGGAAGTATTCCTTCTGGTCGAAGATCGGCATCAATTCGATGAAGCGGACTTCAATGTTCTTGTCGTGGGAGAACAGGATGAACTTCTCCAGTTCATGGTCGTTCACTCCCTGCAACAGCACGCAGTTGACTTTCACGCGCTCAAGCAGTTCCGCAGCCCGACTGATCCCATCGAGGCAGCGTTCCAACGAACCGCCGCGTGTTACCTCGCGAAAAACTTCCGCATTGAATGAATCGAGAGAAACATTCACGCGACGCAGCCCCGCATCGCGCAAGGCAGCGGACATTTTCCCCAGGAGCATTCCGTTCGTCGTCATGGCGATGTCGCGCAAACCCGGCAGTTCGCGGATCGACGCGATCCAGTCCGTCAACCCGGGACGGACCGTAGGCTCCCCGCCGGTGATGCGAATTGCCTCCACGCCCAAATCCCGTACCGCCACGTCCGCCACAAAGCCCAAGTCGTCCCAGCTTAGCTTGTAGTGGTGGCTTTGCGCGCATCCCTTCACGGGGTTGCAATACTGGCAGGACAGGTTGCAGAGGTCCGTCACGGAAAGGCGCAAATAGCGCAGCCGTCGTCCGTAGCGATCCTCCACCGTCGCAGGCGAGGCGCTTATCACTGGTGTATTGGGTGCGGAAACAGTCATCATGCGCAATTTGGGCAATTTTCGCGCCCGTAGCCTCACATCGAATGATAATTCACAAGGCAAGTCAACGCCCCTCAGCGTCTTTGGCTCGTAGCGAAGAAAACACAAAGGGGACGATCAATTTCACCCTTGACGTGTGAGGCCTCCTTGCAGACCCTTCCCAGCCCTTTCACGGAGGTTTCAAAGAGACATTCATGCCAGTACCAAGACGACGCCACGGCCGATCCCGCCAAGGGAAGGACCGTTCACAAAAACAGATCAAGGCAGTCAACACCGTTCCCTGCGAAACGTGTGGGCAGCAGAAGCTTGCCCACCGCGTCTGCCAGAACTGTGGCGAGTACAAGAAGACCAAGGTGAAGAAGGTTGAAACAAAGTCGTAACCGTACGACTGTCGTTTCTCTCTTTCCACTTGTTCCAAACTGAGCCGCGAAGTTGCCTGAGCCACAGGCCTTCGCGGCTTGATAGTTTTATCCTTCGGCGGTCTTCTTCCTCGCGATGAGAATTGTTCTTGATGCCATGGGCGGTGACTTGGGCCCGCGTCCCTGTGTGGAGGGCGCCGTTGCCGCCGCGCAAAAATTCAACATGGAAGTCATCGTCGTCGGCAAGGAACGCCACATCAAGCGCCTCCTTTCCGCGAAGAAGATGAACGATCGTCGTATCCACGTCATGAACGCGGAAGACGTGGTCACCATGCAGGACAAGCCACGCGAATCGCTGCGCAAGAAGAACAGCTCGCTTGCCATTGCCGTGAACCTGGTCAAGAAGGGGGAGGGGGCCGCAGTGGTCTCGCCCGCCAACACCGGCGCGTTCATGGCCCACGCTATCATGGCTTGGCGCAACCTTCCCGGCATCAAGAAGCCCGCCATTGCGACGACGCTTCCCACGCGACACGAGCGCGTTGCCATCGTCGATTCCGGCGCCGTCGTGGACTGCAAGCCGCACAACCTGATCGACTTCGCCATCATGGGTTCCACCTACGCGCGCGAAGTCATGGGCCGCCCCAATCCCCGTGTTGGCCTGCTGTCCAACGGCGAGGAGGAAACGAAGGGGAACGAGGTCGTCCTTGAAACCCATCAACTTCTCCGCAAGGCGGGCCTGAACTTTCTCGGCAACGCGGAAGGGCGCGACATTTTCACCGGCGATTACGACGTCATTGTGTGTGACGGATTCGTGGGCAACGTTGTGCTGAAAACATCCGAGGGCCTCGCCGTTGCGATTGTCGACATCCTGAAGAAGGAAGCGAAGAAGGCAATAACCACCATGGCGGGCGGCATCCTCGCCTATCCTGCCATCGCTGCGCTGAAGAAGAAGACAGACTATGATGAGTCAGGCGGCGCACCGCTCCTCGGCGTGAACGGCATCGCCATCATCACGCACGGATCCTCCAACGAGAAGGCCATCATGAACGCGCTTCGCATGGCCGCCGACAGCGCAAGCTGCGGCCTTGTGAAGCATCTTGGCGCGGACCTTGTGAAGCACCACGAGATCCTTGCCAGGGCGGGCGTGAAGCATTTTGAATCACACGACGATGACGACAACCCCCACGCTGTTGGCGAAGGTTGATTTCGTCCCCGCCGCAATCCTCCCGCAGCGGATCCCTATCACGCATTAGCTGCTGGATTGCCGCCGCGATCATCGTCGTTGGTTTTGCGCTGCGCGTCTGGAACCCCGGGCAAATCTACTTCAACATCCACGCGGAGCGCGATTTCTGGCGCACGCTGCAACTCATCCAGGGTGATGATTTTCCGTACACCGGATCGGAACTCACGCAGGGTGGCCGGACCATGGGGCCTGCGCTCTATTGGCTTCAGGCGCCCGCCCTCGTCTTCTCGCTCGATCCGCGCGCGATGCTCGTCTGGCTCGCACTCCTGCATGCGGGCGCTCTCTGGCTCACCTACCGCATGGGGGCGGAAAATTTCTCCCGCGCAACGGGGATCGCCGCATCTGCCCTCTTCGCCACATTCCCGCTCGCCGTGCTGGCGTTGCGCTATGTGTGGAATCCCAGCTTCATCTTCCCGCTCTCCACCCTTTTTTACTGGGCGATCTTCGGGTTCTTCTTCCGCGCGCAGTGGCACCGGCTGCCGCTCGCGGCGGGTGCATGGTGCCTGCTTTTCCAGGTTCACCTTTCCGCCCTCGTCATGTTGTTTGCGTTTGTCGTGGGACTCTTCATTTTCCGTCCGGGCCTTCCGCGCCGGTTCGCCATCATCACCGCCGGCACAGTGCTCTTCCTCTTTGCGCCCTACATCATGGGGGATGCGATGCACGGATTTTCCAACACAAAGGCGATCTTCATACCTCCCGCAAGGTTGGAGACTGCCAACGACGCCAACATTCCCATTCAGGGGGAAGGCCGTCGCCGCCTGCACTACAACGTTGGCGCGATGAAGGCCCTGCAGGTTGCGCTATCGCCCGTGTTCTATGATCGTCGCTATGAAACAGGTTCCTTCAGCTACCTCAATCTGCTCGCGGAGTTTGGCCCATACCAGTTGAAGCCGCCAGTCTGGCGCCTTGTCTATACAGCTCACCAGATCCGCTGGCTCTATGTCGCCGCGTTTCTTGGGAGTCTTGCCCTGTGCCTATGGTACGCCACAGTCGGGAAGCGTCATGCCTCCCGCGTGTTTGGCAACGAGGACGGCTCCACCGGAGACGCACACAGGCGCGCGCTCTTTCTCCTGGTCAGCGTCCTGCTCGCGACGGCTCCCATGCTCGTCACGACCACCATGGCGGCACCGAAGGACGGAAAATCCATCGGTGTTGGTGCGATCCGCTATTTCTTCGTGATGTTTCCGCTTCCATTCCTGCTCTGGGCGTTGTGCGCACGTTGGGTTGCGGTTGTCATCGGGGCAAAATTGAAATTTCGTCGCGTGCTCGTCGCCGTTCCAATCGTGGCGATCTGTTTCCTGCAGGCAGCTGTCGTTGCCGCGCACCTCACGGTCGCAAAGTCGAAGGGCCGCAGCTTGAAGTACTCCCTCTACGAATCCTACGATTGGACAACCATCAGCGAGGCTGCCAGCTTCCTCATTCGCGAGTGGGGCGTTTCCGAGGAGCAATTCCGCACACGCACCTTCACGCTTCGAAGCGGGCCCGGCGGAAACTACTACCTCTTCAATTCACAGCACCACGATGTGGCGTCATTGGAGCAGGGCCTCGACTGGGCCTTCCACATGAACAAGGATCGTGTCCCCGGTGCTCCCGCGAAGCATCCGGACTCGTATATCCTGCTATACGATGCCTCCCGGCCTCCCGCCGACCTTTCGAAGTACAAGATCGAGGCCGAACACCGCGTGAAGGAGCTTGTCCTGCTGCGCGTCAGCAACGGCGAACAGAACTCAATTTCACCGATTCAAAACACATGGGTCCGGATCGAACGTGCCCGCCGTTTGAAGTAGGCTCAACTCCGCAATCGGGACAGCACCCGCAGCACGTCGCTTGATTCCCTGACATCATGTACGCGCAGCCAGTCCACTCCCTCCTGCGCGCACCACGCGGCGACCGCCAGTGATCCCGCCAGTCGATCCTCTGCCACCGCACCCCGTGAAATTTTTCCAAGGAAGGATTTACGCGAAGCGCCGACCATCACCGGCACGCCCAGGGCGCGCAATTCGCCGACACGGCGCAAAACCTCCCAGTCCCATTCATCCCATGGCAGCGAGCGCTCCCGAAAGAAACCAATGCCGGGATCAATGATGATGCGTTCCTTCGCGATACCTGCTGCCATCGCGCGATCCATCGCCTCCATCAGGAGGTCCCTCACAACATTGATCGGGCTTCTGCCGCCCTCCTCGATGGTCGTGTCGTCGTTCGCCATGAGGATCACGCCAGCTCCCCTTGCGGCAATCAAGGCCGCCATTCCGTTGTCTGCGCGGAGGGCGCTCACGTCATTGATGATGTCCGCCCCTTCGTCCAGGGCCACGCGTGCAACTTCCGCCCGTTGCGTATCCGCGCTCAATCGCAGCCGTGTCGCACCCCGTGCGGCACGAATCGCCACCGCCATTCGCGCTGCCTCTTCCGCTTCTGTAATCCGCGTTTCCTTGTACGGTGCGGTGGACATCGCACCGATGTCGATCATCGCAGCGCCGTCGTCCTCCGCCTGTTTCACAGCATCCGCGATCTGCGGTGTCCGCAGCACAGAGCCTGCGTAGAAGGATTCGGGACTCACATTGACCGCTGCGACAATCCAGGTCATCTTCCAGTCACGCCTCCCCGCCGTTCCTTTGCACCAGCACATACCGCTCAACGCCGGCAAGGTCGCGTTCAACGCGCGCATTGCCAAACGCGCCTGTTGCGCGAAAAATCTGAACCGTTGGCTGGGCTTGGCCTTCACCGATTTCCAGCACTGTCCAGCCACCTGCGATCAGTAGCCTGGCACCTCCCTCCGCGATTGCGCGCACCACATCCAGTCCGTCCTCGCCGCCTTCCAGTGCCGTCATCGGGTCGAACACGCGCACCTCTGGCGGCAGGGATTCAATCTCGCTGCGCTGTATATACGGAGGATTGCTCACGATCAGCCCCAGCGTGCCCTCGTAGCCCGCGAAGACGCTCCCATGGCGAAAGTCGATGCGCCCCTCCACCTGGTGCGTCCTTGCGTTCCGCTTCGCCGTCGCCAGGGCGCCTGCGGAAATATCCGTTGCGATGTGGTGATGCTGCCCACGTTCCGCAGCCAGCGAGACGATGATGCAGCCCGTCCCCGTCCCCACCTCGAACACCGTTTGCCGGTCCCCCTTCAGCGCCGGCTCCGAATCCAGGAGCATCAACGCGTGTTCAACCACACCTTCTGTTTCGGGTCGTGGAACAAAGGTGTCCACGCCTACTTCGAAATCACGCTTGAAGAAATTCTTCCTTGCGATGATGCGCGCCACAGGCTCGCGATCGTGCCCGCGTCGGCGGATGAATTCCCGATATGCGGAAATCTCAAGCTGTGTCAGCGGCTTCTGCCAGTCCATGTACAGGTGCAGGCGGTCCGTGTTCATGATCTTTCCGAGCAGCAATTCCGCATCCAGGCGCGGGGAATCGATTCCCTTGCCCTTCAGGTATTCCGCACTTTTCAGCACGGCATCGCCAATGGTAAGCACGTCCTTCTTCACGACTTCACGGCTCCGGTCGCGTGTGCCCATTCGTGAAAGCTCAGCAATCCTGAACCTGTCACCCTCCACTCGTCGCCTTGCGCGTTGGAATGGCCAAAGGAGATCAAGTCCTTCGCGTCCACCCATCGCACCGCGTCAATTTCGCCACGGTGAAACGGGACTTCACCATCATGAGTGCATTCGTAGATGCGAACGAATTCCCAACCGCTTTCCGGCCCGGCCCCGCGCCTTGCAACGCACGTCATCGGGGCAACGATTCCAAGTTCCTCGCGCAATTCGCGAACCGCAGCGGCATCATAATCCTCGTCCACATCCACATGCCCACCAACGCTGATGTCCCACCAGCCGGGATGGCTGTCCTTTCTGTGGCTGCGAAGCTGCAACAGCACCTGCCCGGCGCGATTCCTCACGACGACATGCACCGCCCGGTGACGTAATTTTTGCGCGTGGACATCCTTCCTTCGCCCACGCCCCACCGGGACGTCGTGTTCATCCACGACGGGAAGGAGATCATCGTCGGTGTCGCTTGCCTGATAGATTTCGTGCAGGTTGGTCATTGCGGGGATTGTCGGCGCAGGCTGCTGTCGTCGCAAGAGTCCATTTGCGGGCCTGTGTGATTCGATTGCGGTCCGCGCCGCCCACGTCCAATGTTTGCCCATTCCTTGATGCAGGGTTTTCACGTGGCAGAAATGGCCGTTCCTTCACTCCGGTTTGACATCGTCATTTGGGGTGGTTCCCTCAGCGCCCCCGCCGCCGCCCTGGCGGCTGCACGAAACGCCCCCGGTGCGCGCGTCCTTCTTGTGGAGCCAACCGACTGGCTGGGCGGCCAGGCGACATCGCAGGGCGTCAGCGCCATCGACAATGCATGGTTTGATCCGGGTCGCACAGCCATGGCAGGGGATCCCGACTCGCACTACGCGAAGGACTATCTGGAATGGCTCCGCCGCATGAATGAACCGGGCGTGCCAGGGACGGGGCTTTCGCCCAACGGGACCTCATGGGTTTCGCGGGAGGTGTTCGACCCCCGCAGCGCTGCATGGGTTCTGGATCGGATGATCGCGGAGCAGCCCAACATCACACTCATGAAGCTCACCACGCTCAAGCGCGCGGAAGTTCGTCATGGCAGGATCGTCGCGCTCACGCTGATTGAGCGCACACCCATCGCCCCCTACAAGCCCTTCGACGATTTTCTTTCCGATGAGATGGCGGATTGGTACTCCACCGCCGACTCGCATCGTTTCGCGAAGGTGGTTCATCGCGTGGAGGCAGTCGATCCGGTGCGCGGCTTCACGGTGATCGACGCCTCGGAACTCGGTGATGCGATTGTGTTGTCTGGCGCGGCCTACACGCAGGGTGCGGAGTTGATGACCGAGGAACTCGACTCCAGTGGGCAACTTCCCGCCATGGACGATCGGGCCAGCCAAGCCACGGTCTTCGTCTTCTGCATGACGGACTCGGAGGTTCCGCACGCCGAAGAGGACCTGAAAACGCATTGGCCCCAGTTTGACTCCTATTGCGCGGAACAGGAAGCATCCTACTTCTCCCTCCGTCATTTCACCTGGGAGAAGGTGTGGACTTATCGCCGCCTGAGGACGGAGGGAAAGCTCCACGACTTTGACGCCGTTCATCGCGGTGATGTTTCCATGCAGAATTGGGAGCCGGGAAATGACTACCCGTACTCCTCATTGCTCCTCGACACGGCAAGCACAGCGGCGCAGGCGCACGGGGACTGGCTCGGCGCTGTGGATCACGACACGCTGGCAGGTTGCGAATTGCACGCTGTTGCCTGGTATTTCTGGATGAAGAAGAATCGGCCCACATCCTGGGATACCACGTTCCCCTGTGGAAGCCATCCGCTGAACATGATGGGTACGCGTCATGGCCTCGCCAGGTTTCCGTACGTGCGCTGTGCGCGTCGCATCGTGGGGCCGGGCAACTTCCGCATCCTCGAACGTCACTGGAAAAATTCCGAATCGCCCGACTACGACAACATGCCTTCCCATCGATACTATGATGCTGTTGGCATCGGCTCCTATGCGGCGGACGTGCATCCCATCCGCAACCAGCGCGGCCTGAAGCCCGGCTTTGAGAGGCCAGCGCCATTCTACATTCCCTATCGCGCCTTGCTGTCGGGGAACGTCGCCAACCTGATGGCCTGCGGAAAGAACATGGCACAAACGTTCATCACGAACAGCGCCTACCGGCTGCACCCCATAGAATGGGCCAGTGGGTCCGCGGCCGGCACGGCGGCAGGTCTCCTGTACACGACCAATGCAGCGGAAGGCGCCGCCAACACCCCTGAATGCTTTCTACGCACGCATGACGCCCTTCGTTCGCTGCAACGTGCCGTTCGTCAAAACTCGCCGATTGGATGGAAGGCTTGGAACGACGCGGAGTTTCCCGAAGCTCCCTTCGAGCCACATGTGTCCTGATGAACGAGCGATTTCATCCGCCCTTTTCACACCCACGGCGCGATCCATACATTCGCCGTGCGCGGTTTCTGGCGGCCGCAGTCCTGTCCTTCACGAATGCATTCTGGTTCGTGTGCCTTGCCACGGTGGTCATGAACGGTGCGAAGCTCACTGCGTTGCTTTCGCTCACGGCAATCATCGGACTTGTCTGGATCAGCACACGCGCGCGCGAGGCATCCGAGCTTTCCACTGCCGTGATCAATCGCCTCGCTGGATTCGAGATGGCTCCGCTGCATGGCGACATCGCATCCCGCATTCTTGCCGGTAGCGTGGCACCCGCGTTATGCCTTCTTGCCGCATTCCTTGCACGCGACAATGGGGTGATTGCGCTCACGGCGCTGCTGCTGTTCCTTGTGTCGGAAGCGGTCTTCCGCCTTGGCGGAGTGCGGCAGTGGCGATCGTCGCAGGTTCCCTTCCCCATCATGCGTGCCCTCCTCACCGCCACCCCGAATGCCGCGATGCAAGCGCTTGAAGCAGAGAAGGGCTTCAATCCCCGATCGTTGGAGACCACGGTTCTCGCGATTTCCAGCGCCGCCATGCGTGAAAAGTCCGGCACGGTCGTCCCTCGATTGATCGACCTTGTGGGCTCGCATCCCGTTGTCGAAGCCGGTGGCCCGCAAGTGAAGGAACGCCTGCGTGCAGTGCTGCGCGCTGACGCCGCCACCATCGCCCGTGACGTTGATGAAGTGGCGCTTCAGGCGAAGGCATTGATGTTGCTCCCTCCGCTTCATCCCCGCCGCTCCTCGCTCTCGCTGCTCGTCGCCACGGAGGCCATGGCCGCCAACGACCATGTCAGCGCCATCAAGGCACTGCGCATGCTGCACTCCGGGGAGGTCCTCGGCTCCATGCCGCGCCTGCTGGTCGATTGGTTCCTGGCCGAATCAGCACGGATCATCGGGGATCAGGAACTCCACACGCGCTCAGCCAGCGCCATTCGCACCTTCAACATTGCCCGCGTACTTCGTGAGTTGAATCTTGAGGAACTGCGCAGGCGCGATGACACCACCGCGCGGATGATCTGCGCCGCGCATGATGCCCTGCGCGCGCCGCAGCAGTCACAGGAAAGGCCAACGACCCTCCCATCATGAAAAGAGTTCTTCAACTGCTTGTCCTCATCGCCGCCCTCGTCGCGTTCGCCGCGCCGTCCGCCGCGCAGATCGAGACGCATTCTTTCTACAGCGAATCGCTTCATCGTGTCGCCACCTATTCCATTTACGTCCCGAAGAAGAAGAAGGAGGACGAACGCTTCCCGTCCCTTTACATCCTCCACGGGGCCTATGGCTCCAATGCCGACTGGCCCACGCGAACAAATGTCGCCGAATTGGCAACGCGCTATCGGATGATCCTCGTTTTTCCCGATGGATCGCAGTTCGGTTGGTATGTCGACAGCAAGATGGAGAAGTATTCGAACTATGAGACCTTTGTCAGCGACGAACTGCGAAGGTATGTCGACACGCACTATCCAACCATTGATGACCGCAATGCCCGCGGAATCATGGGCCTCAGCATGGGGGGACACGGTGCACTCAGCCTCGCGGCAAAACACCCCAACCTTTATGCATCAGCCTCTTCGCTGTCGGGAATCCTGAAACTGACGAATCATCCAAGCCACTGGTCGATTCCCGATCGCCTGGGGGACATGGCCACGCATGAGGCCGATTGGAAGGCGAATTCCGTCTATGAGCTTTGCGGAAATTTCAGGACAGGCAATGTTTCCGTCCTGTTCGACTGCGGCGTTGATGACACGAAGACCGGCGCCATTGTCGATGCACGCGACCTCCACGCACGCATGACCGAGTTGAAAATTCCGCACATCTATCGTGAATTGCCGGGAACCCATTCGTGGGAGTATTGGTCCAGCCACCTGCAGGATCATCTGAACTTCCATCAGGCGAAGGTGCTCGCCTCAAAGCCAGGCGAGGACAAGTGGTTCACCCTTTACTATGATCGCATCGGCAAGTTCCTTGACGAAAATGCGCAGCTTGCCATCGAGGGTGGGCAAACTTCGCCGACGCTCTGCCTGCTGGGATCCTCCAGCATGCAGGGAATGCCGTCTGATTTGTTTCCCGGTTTTCGCGTCTTCAACCGGGGAATTTCCGCGGATCGCCTCGGCCTTGGCACGCGCGGCATTTCGCAGCGCCTTGAAGAATCCGCCATGGACATGAAGCCGGACGTGGTCTTCCTGAAATGCGCCCGCAATGACCTCGCGGCCCGAAAGTCCAGCGGGACTCCACATCCCACCGATGACGAGTTGGCAGAGGCCACCAAGTCGATCATCAACCGCATTCGCGACCGGCATCCGGGCACGCTCATCATTCTCGGCGACGCCTTTCCCGTTCGCGACAAATACGCGCACCTTGCCCCCTTCATTGAAGTTTTTGCGGAACGCCAGCGCGCCATCGCGAAGGAGCTTGGCGTCCCGCTCGTTGATGGACATGGGGCGCTCATCGGTGGAGATGGATTGCTCAAGCCGGAGAACTCCGCAGACGGCCTTCACCTCAGTCAGGCCGGCAAGAAGATCGTCGCGGACATGATTCTCGCAGAAATTCAGAAGGCGCGCCCCGACCTGATGCAAAAAACAGCTCCTTGACCTTTGCACTCATGCGCCGTCTCATGCATGAACCCGTTTGAATCACGACGCAGGAAGGACCCTTGAAAATGTTTTTTCGCCACATCGCCGTCCCGATGATCCTGTCATGCACCATGATGTTCGCTGGCTGTGCAAAAATGACAGCCATCGAACCCATGGAAACATCGTCACTTCGGAAGATTGACGACATCATCGCCAACGGCATTGAAAACAAGGTCTTTCCAGGTGCCGTCGTTGTCGTCGGGCAGCCAAACAAGCTCCTCTGGGCGAAGGCCTACGGCCACACGACCTACAAGCCGGACGCGCCGCCGATGACGCTCGATTCCATGTTCGACATGGCATCCATCTCGAAGGTGATGGGGACCACCAGCGCTGCGCTTGTGCTGATGGACGAGGGGAGGCTTTCGCCGGATGATTCCGTTTCCAAATTCATCCCCGGTTTCGATTCCAACGGCAAGGAAGGCGACACCATCCGCGATTTGATGACGCATGTCTCAGGCCTCAAGGCCTATGAGAGCAAGTGGGCGGAGTTGGAAAAGACCCGTCCCGCCGGTGAATCAAAGCCCGACCTCCTCATCGAACATTATGCCGCCCTTCCCGCCAGCTATCCGCCGCGATCGAAGGTGATCTATAGCTGCCTTAATTTCCAGACCACGGCGCGCGTGACCGAGAATATCATGCACGAGCCTATGGAACAGTTCCTGAAGGAACATGTGTTCGGTCCCCTCAACATGAGGGACACCGTATATACACTCTCCCCCGACCAGGTGCAACGTGCCGTCCCCACACTGGGTGACGCAGACGGCAATGTGACGCTTGTGGCAAAGATCCATGACCCCCTCGCAAATTATCACGGCATTGAGGACGGCCATTGTCCCGGGAATGCAGGGCTGTTCTCGTCCGGACGCGACGTTGCCCGCTTCTGTGAGATGGTCGCCAATGGCGGCTCGCTGGGAGGAAAGAGAATCTTCAGCACCAAGATCCTTGATCAGGCAACCACCACCCAGACTCCGGAATCGGTTGATGACGAGCGCGGCCTTGGGTGGGACGTTTACGAAACACCGCCATGGGTCACGGGACTCAACAAGACGCCTGAAACGCTCATCATTGGCCACACAGGTTACACCGGGACGCTCATGATGATCGACAAGAACACAAGGACGTATCTGGTTCTGTTGACGAATCGCGTTTTCCCCGACGACAAGTCAAAGGGTGAAGGGAAGCCCACCATCACCACGGTTCGTCGCGCCGTTGCCGACACGGTTTGGCGCAGCCAACCTGTCTACGCGCAATGGTTCCGTGAACAGGATGAGAAGAATGCGACTCGTGCGACGGGGAATTGAAGCCTTCATCGCGGCGATCCTGTTGGCCACGATGGTCACTTCCTGCGCAAAATCCCCCGTTGCCAAAGTGACCCCAGCTTCCTTCGCACACGATGATTCCGTTCCCCCCTTCAACCAGTTGATACTGGCGGAGGCCGCCGCCTATCCCACGGACGGCACGCACACCTACTGGTGGCCGAGGAAGGGAGACGGTCCCGCCTACGACGGATGTTCCACCGATGTTTTTCTCGGCGGGACGAAGGTCATGGAGGGTGAATCGCAGGCGCGTACTTACTGCTGTGGGCTTACGCTTGAGGTCTTCACGAAGGTTTACGACGAGTATCTGCGGCAAAATCCCAAGTACGAATCACCGCTGACCGCAGGGAACTGGGCCGAGTTCCAGTCGCGATGGTTTGTTCGTGATTTGCAGGGCGATGGTCCCGGCGATGCGTTGGAATCGCTTGGTATTGGAAGGAAAATCTCCGCTGCGGAGGCCCTGCCCGGCGACTTCGTGCAGGTCTGGCGCCACAAAAGGAAGAAGGAAAAGAATCCTTCAGGCCACAGCGTCATCTTCCTCGCCTGGGAAAAGGACCGTCACGGAAACACAACCGGCCTCCGCTACTGGTCCACTCAGCAATCCACCAAGGGAATCCATGAACGCGTGGAAAAAATTGGCAACAAACCCGGTGAGGTGGACGCGGCCCATACCCACTACTCGCGCGCGACCCCAAGCGCATCCGCAGGGAAGTGACCGATTATCAAGCATGCCACCCCGGCGGCATTGCTTGGAATGCCGCCGGGAATCATGACCGCCGGCTTTTTCCGGCGCGTGCCATGACGGCTCGCTAGTAGAACATCAACCCATCCAATCCGCTTGTTGGCGTCGGGCTGATCGTGGCGCTGGGTGACGGGCTGGGTGTGGCGCTCGGCGTCGGACTCGGCGTCGAGCTTGGCGTGGCGCTCGGAGACGGGCTGGCACTTGGCGATGGGCTTGGCGACGGGCTGGGTGTGGGGGTTGCAACCAGTGAGTTGATTTGAATATTGTCCACCCACGTTCCCTCAACCGCAGCCGGGTTCCCGGAGTGATTTTCGCGGAAACCGACTTGCACCGAGCCGTGTGTCGGCCCGTTTGCGGGAATTGTTCCGTTGTAAACATCCACGTTGTTGATCTTTGCGATCAATGAATTCGTCCCCGGATCGATCGACATGCTAAACGTCGTCCATGCGCCAGGTGACGCGCCGGTTGCCGTGCGCGAAATGCTGCCCAGCAGAATCGCCGGGTTGCCTTCCTGCTGTGGAAAAATGAATTCGAAAGTGTCGGCGTGATCCGCACGTCCATCGGCAAGCCCGATGCCGCTTTGGTTCTCGAAGACGATCCAGTACCCGGTATCATAGCCGCTGCTGTCCGAGGAGGTTGAAAAGAACGTGGATCCCTGGCTTCCACAGATTCCCACGCCGATGGCCTGCGCCGGTGCCGCGCTGTTGGGGATGAAGATTTCCCCCGTCACGGTGTAGCCTCCGCCGGAGTAGCCCAGGGCCGCGTCACCGATGAAGCCGTTGTTTCCGCCACCTGTCGTGTCGACACAGCGATAAACGTTTCCGCCGCTCGGCGAAGCGCCCACACCTGACGGAACGATGTTCCCCGCCAGCGTCTGGTAGCTTTGGAACATGCCCGTGGGGACGCTCGAAAAGTTGAACGTGGCTGGTGGTGACACGGTGTTTCCGTTGCTCAGTCCCGGACTTGCAATCAGGTTTGAAAAATCGTCGAAGTTCACATTGGTATCCGTGCCATCGGGATAGCGACCGAAGGCGTAGTTTCCGGTCGCCTCGCCCAGCCACGGATATCCCTCGTCCGTCACGCCGAGCGTTCCCAGTCGCACAAGCCCGGTCAGCCCGGCGCGCGCTTCGTACACAACCGAGTCGTAAACGTTGCCTGTTCCCGTGTCGTAGATCTGGATGCCACAGGGGCTGGTATCCAGCATGTCATCCACCGAGTCCCCCATTCCCGGTGTCACGTCCACATTCACAACAGAGGGATCGCCGACGACAAGCAGGCCGTTGGCGGGAATGACGATGCCTCCGATCGCAAGCGTCGAGTACGGCGCGCCCGTCAGCGTGGTTCCGCTGAAGAGCCGCAGTTGCAGGCCCGCCGGCGTGCTTTGCCCCGCAGGTCCATGAATCTCGATGAACTCCCCGCCCACGGTCGCATAGCGGAACTCATTGATCTTGAAATTCAGGTTTGCAGGATTCACGTGCTCATAGGTGATTTCGTCGAAGCTGATTGTTCCACTGCCGGCCCCGCCACCTTGTACGAGGAACCCAAAGAAGCCAATGTCCTTTGCGCCGGTCCCTGCTGAATTGATCACGCCATTTCCGTCGAAGAAGCGCGGATCGTTCGTGTTGAAGCCCGTCGTCTGCGCCGCATCCGTCAGGTCCCAGGAAAGTTGCTGCCAGCCAGCCACGCCAAGGCTCAACGCAGGAGACATTTCCAACTGGCGATTGGAATCAAAGACCAACATGCGCACCGTGCGCCCCGCATAGGCCGAGGGAACATGGACGTATGCGTTGAGCTTGGTGTTCTGCGTGAAGACCGCGGCGGCGGCGTTTGTGTCCGGCAGGGTGGAAACCCGGGAGTCCGCCAGCAACTCATGCTCGAACGCAAGTTGTTGCGATGCCCCTGCCGTGAACGTGAAAGCCACCTGCGCACACTTGTTCGTATTCGCCGGGCGGCCGGCTCCCGCCGGTGCGGTCACTGTTCCCTCGCTGTCTGTCGTTGTGCCAAGGTTCGCGGCATCGGGGTTCGCGTTCGGGTCACGCCATCGCGGGTCGTTTCCCTCAAAGCCCGTGATCAGGAATTTTGTCTGGCCGGGATTCTTCAGGGCCTCCTGGCAGAGCTGATAGACCTGTGGGTACGTTCGTGTGCGGCTTACGACACCGCCGACAGTGCCTTCCTGTGAGATGAGATTGATTGATGAGGTTTCCGCCAGCCACATCAGCGACCAGAACCCCACACCGCGCAACCGCTTCCCCTTGTTGTTCGGACTCGCCGTGGTGTCCACATTACTGATAACCGTCCGGATCTTGAATTCCAGGGATTGCGGTGAATCCCACGTCCGAACAAAGTCCGATGATCCGTCATTCCACGTGTGCCAGCTTACCTCGTCGCCGGTGTCGTAGTTCTCCACCTGCGGCCCACCGTACTGTGTCCACAACGTGGTTTCGTACAACCCGTCGGTGAACCCACCGGCCACACGATCCAGTCCGCCGGAAACGTTGTATTGAGAGGTGTTCTCCCAGCGCCCCGAATAGGATGACAGCACCGCCACCATCTTGCTCGCCGGCACGCCTCCATCCAGGTAGAAATTATTGATTTGGGTGATATACCCATCGTAGTCCGAAATGGCGTGTGGCGTTTGCCCCGTTGCATAATCGTAGCAACTGTAGAGGTAGTAATCCAGACTGGGGGTAAGGTTGGGCAGGTCCCAGCGCGAAGCAGACGGCGTCGGGTCCGCATACACGCTGAGTTCGTACGGCG
This sequence comes from Candidatus Sumerlaeota bacterium, assembly GCA_020848155.1. Classification (GTDB taxonomy): domain Bacteria; phylum Sumerlaeota; class Sumerlaeia; order SLMS01; family SLMS01; genus JADZDZ01. Next base: position 42,273 of record JADLAR010000017.1, on the reverse strand, counting down.
GTGGAAGCGCCGCGCGAAGGTCTTGGAAGAAAGTCGTCATTCCCGCAGTCGCAGCCGATGACCAACTGAACGGCTCGAAGTCGAATGTCACGCCCGCGCAATAGGCATCACCTGTCACGGCCGTGGAGATGTCCGAGACCAACTGCGCACGTGCCGTCGCGTTCGTCATCACGGCGTTGATCACGGACACATCGAAGCCGTCGTTCAACACCGTCATGATAACCTTGCACCCGGCGTTCTGCGCGGCGCCGGTTGCTTGAAGCGTCGCATCGCGATTCGTCCAGTTTGCCGAAAGGGACGCAGGTATCAGGTTCCCCGCACTGTCGAATTCAACGAACCCGGATGCCACATGTGTCAGGGACTCCCACCGCGTATGCGGAAGTTGAGCGGACGATTGCATGTAGCCAAAGACGATGAAGTCGTCGCCAATGGTCGTCGTGGTTCCCCGCGCCTGGTTCTCTGCAGTCGCGCCGGCATTCGTGTCCTTGAAGTTCAGCCGATCCTGCTCGATTTGCAGGATGTCGTCTTCCGGCACGGGCTGCGTGGCGATGTCCTCAAGTTGTTGCTGGTGCACCGTTGCCTGCGCTGGGGCACTGCCGCCAATCATCGTCAAGGCGGCACAAAAGCCAAGAAATACTGAAAAACGAATCGCTGGGGAGTTCACTGCGAACCTCTTTCAAGCATGGGATGCAAGGGTTGCCAAACTCTGGCTTCCTGGGATTCATCAGTCAACGGCACATTTTTGGACCGCAAGGCACCGGCGCGGTTGACCTCCCAATGTGGCGGGGTGAGCCTTTCCGCCAGCATTCCACCGATCAGGTTTTTCCGGATGTCACCATTTCTGGCAGCAGCAAACCCTGCCACCACAGGCACTTTCACCACGCTCGATTGGGCGGTCGTCGTTCTGTACGTCATTGCGGTTGCTGCCGTCGGGCTTTGGCTTTCCCGCGGGCAACAAAGCAAGCGCGACTACTTTTTGGGTGGCAGGAACATCCCTTGGTGGGCCGTGGGGTTTTCCATCGTTGCCACGGAAACGAGTGCCCTCACGGTCATCGGGGTGCCCGGCATGGCCATTGGTGCCTTGGCCGTGAAGGAGGGGCTCATCAGCGCATCGAAGGGTTCCATGCTTTTCATGTGCGTCGTGCTCGGCCACATCATTGGGCGCATCATCATCGCCGTGTGGGTCGTGCCCTATTACTTCAAGGGTGACGTTTATACACCGTACCAGCTTTTGTCCCGCGCATTCGGTCCCAAGGCGCGCTATGTTGCCTCCGGCCTCTCGCTCATCACCACGGCCTTGGGTGCGGGTGTTCGTGTCTACGCCAGCGCCATTCCCATCATGTTCGCCATGCGCGGTTACTATGAGGGATGGGGGATCAATCATTCCATCGCGCTCATCATGGTGATCGCGATGGTCTATACTTCCCTTGGTGGCATCAAGGCCGTGGTCTGGACGGAAATCCTCCAATACTTCATCTTCGTCGGCGGTGGTCTCTTCGCCCTCTACTATATTCCGACGCTGCTGCATGGCGACCTGGCTGCGCCATCGGGCGCGACCAACTGGGCCGCGGTGAAGGAAATCGCGGGCGAAAACATGGTCTGGCTGAAGTCTGGACTCATGAGCGCCGGCGAACTACAGGCAAAGCTGGGCGCCGATCATACGTTCGCCCAGGCTCTTTGGGCGCAGCTTCAGAACATCTTTTGCGGTGATTTCAACCTCATCATGGGCTTGATTGCCGTTCCGCCCGGTATCGTCCTCGCCATCGGCTTCAACCAACTCAGCATCCAGCGCGTCCTCTGCTGCCGGAGCACCGAGGACGGGCGGAAGTCCATGATCATGAGCGCCTTCCTCATCGCGCCCCAGTTCCTCATGTTCCTTCTCATTGGCATTTGCCTGTTCGCGTTCTACAAGAGCAACGGCTTCCAGTTCTTCGGATTCGAGCCTTGGGATCCAAACACTGTCGATGCGGCAACGGGCATTGGAAAACCAAAGTCCGACTATGTGTTCCCCAGCTTCATCATGACGCAAATGCCCGAATTGCTGAAGGGCTTCATGATCGCGGCGATCCTTTCCGCCGCCATGTCCAGCGAATCCGGCGCACTGAGCGCCATGAGCAGCATGGTGATGATGGATTTCTACAAGCCGTTGCAGCGCCAGGCAGAGGACGAGCGGAATGAATTGAGACTCTCGCGCATTGCGACATTGTTTTGTGGCTTCGCGCTGGCGATCGTTGCTTATCTCAGCCAGGCCAGCACGAAGGTCTTCGATCTCGCATTCACCTTCGCGGGGCTTACCTCCGGCGGCATCCTTGGTGCCTTCGTCATTGGGCTCATCAAGAAGCGCGGCGAAGCAGTTCCAATCATTGCGGGCATGCTTGTGTCATTTTTCTTCATGCTGGCATTGAACATTTGGATGAGCACATGGGAGTCCAGCAAGATCAACTGGACGTGGCACGTTCCCATCGGAATGATCGTCTCCATCGTCACGATCCTGGTTGTGGGAATCGGATATTCCAATCCCGTGGATCGGGACATCAGCGCGATTGAGGAGGAAAACCAGCCCGCGAAATCCTGACGCCTAGGAACCGATGCCGGGGATGCGGCGCTTCACGGCCGCAAGGAATCCGCTCACCGACCCGTAGCGCTTCTCCAAGTAGATCACGCCGGGCGCACACACAATCAGGTAAAGCAGGCCGCTGATCGCCGCGTTTGCAAGCGTGTACGGCGGCAGCGGCGATTGTTTCATCATCCACTGGATTCCGTAGAGTGCGATTCCAGACACGATCATCGGGCACAGGTAGGCCACCGCCCGCATCATCGACGTCCCCATTGCGACGCCAAACTTCACATGGTTCAGCGTCAGCATGAACAACGCATAGGCCGACCACACGCACGCGTGGACAACCAGCACCAGTTTCAGAATCGCCTGCTCGCGCGTGTGCATCGGATCATCCGGGGCTTCCGGCGGAATGAAGCCGCCATGGCGGAACAGTACCCACGTGACAGCGGCGGAAAACAGCGCGAGGGCGCTGATGATGAAGAACGACTTGATTTCCAGCCGCGACGTGATCAGCACCGCCAGTCCCGTTTGAACGATCAGCAGGGGGTAGACCACGACCGCGTGCAGTTCCACCGCGGGAATTGAGGGATGCATGTCCGCCGGCAGCATCGCCTTGATCAGCCATGGCACGCCGTAAAAGATCGTCCCCATGACCACCGGCGATCCCAGCGCCATGATTTGCAGCGTGTGGCTGTACAGCGCGCGCACGCCCTCCGCGCCACCCTTTTGCCGCGCGTGGTCGAAGATCTCCACATTCATTGCGTCACGCAGCGACGCCGGCAGCAGCATCAGGAGCGGCAGTGGAAAGATCGCCATCGTGTAAAGCCCCATCGCTGTTTCATGGCCCAGCAGAAGCACCATCCACTTGTCGACCGTCTGGATCGCCATGTCGCCAAACGACAACAGCGTGATTGGCAGGCCCGACAGCAGCAGGCTCCTTGCAAAGCGCCTGTGCAGCGAGAGCTGAAGACGCATTTCGCTCTTGTAAATGAAGTAAACAGACACGGCGATGACACTGGCAATGTAGGCGATCAGCGCACCCGCCAAGCCAATCCACCACGCCAGCAACAGCATGAGCGGGATGCGCAGCATTGTGTAGCCGAACGTGGCCTTGGCGCGCGTGCCATACTTCTTTTCATACATCAACGCCAGGTCGCCGAAGATGTAGAATTGCTGGAGCGGCATGAGGATTACGAGCGCGATGGCGCCCATTTGAACGGGCACGGATTGCAGGAACGGAATAGCGCACCCCAGCACGATGCTGGCGATGATCGGAAGCACCAGGCTGAAACCCAGCGATGCGCCCATGGCGCGGCGATAGCGCACCAATTGCCCGCGCGAAACCATCGTAGGCCCAACGCGATCCAGGCCGTGCGAGGCGCCGAGGTTCAGGAAGAATGCGTACTGGAGAAGGAGTTGCAGCGAACGCCAGACACCCAGCATCTCCGCTGTTTGCAGGATCCGCGCGAGGAAAAGGTTTCCGACAAGGTTGACAAAAAATCCGATCCCCATCGCGCCGGACATTTTTCCCGCCGCGCCCATCACGCGTTGCGAGCGTCCCTGCGCCTCATCCTGCGCGGCGGGCTTCGCGTCCCCAGGCCCGGCGGCGCCGCGCTCGCTCAGAAGCCGCTACCAACCCGGATGTGGAAATACTGCGCCTTGTCGGTGCTCTTCCTGATCACCGGCACCGCAAGGTCGACCTCCGCAGTGATCGCGCCGAAGTCCAGGATCACGCCGACGCCGCTGCCCATGCGCGGTGTGCCCAGCGCAAACGGGCCGCGCTCAAGGATCGCAAAGTCCGTGAAGACACGTCCCTTGATGAAGTCATTGAAGGGATAGCGCAGCTCGTGGCGCTGCGTGATGCGCGTGGCACCACCGATGGCCAGGTCCTCATTCTTGCGATCGCGCGGGCCGACTTCGCGATACTGGAAGCCCCGCAGGCTTCCCGAGCCGCCCACGAAGAAGCGCTCGCTCAATCCGATGTTTGTCGCATCGTATGGCATCAGCCCCACCGTGTGCTCATACGCGTAGATCAGGTCGTTCCGCTCGAACGGCTTCTTGTACCATTCGTAACTGTGCATGAACTTCAGCAGGAAGCCATCCGCCATGCCCGTCTCGATGCCACCACCCACCAGGTATCCGCGCGTTGCCCAGGCAGCATTGTCGCGCCGGTCGTACACCACCGAGGGGCGCACCGCCAACACCGGATAGCTGCCAAAATCCTCCTCCGTCTCGTCCTCATCAAAGTCCGAATAACTGACGTATTCCGCGCGGAACCTAAGGTACCCACGCACATACTCGCTCAGCGGACGGCCAAACTCAGTCGATGCGCCGAGCGTCCTTTCGCGGTACTCGCGATAGCGATCCGTCAGGTAGTACAGGTTCGTATCCATCGACGTGTCCGAATCGCCCAGATAGCGATCGAAGAAGCCAATGCGATAGCCAAGGCTGCGTGTTCCAATGGTCGCCGAAGCATTGAAGCGATCGGCGCGCCCGTTGAAATTCGGCTGCATCAGTTGCACGGTGAGCGCCGGGCCGGACGATTCGCCGATGCCGGCCATCGCGCCAATGAAGGCCGCGTTGGGGTCCTGCTCCACGTTCACAACCGCGTCGCGCACACTTGGTTGCGCTGTGGGATCGCGATTCACCTCCACCCGCCGGAAGATGCCAAGGTTCTTGAGCCGCTCGATGGTGCGCACTTCATCCGCGCTGCGGTATTTTTGGCCCGGCTTCAGCCGAACCTCCCGCATCACCGTTTCATCCTTTGTTGGCGGCGCAAACCAACCGATGAACTTGCTCAGGGGCTTGGAGTCCACATTGTAGGGATACTCCTCTTTTTTCATGCGCACCTGCCCGACGTAGACGACGGGGGCCTCGGCCACCTGCATGACGATCGAAACCGTCTGGTTCTCCGGGCTTTTGTCGAGTCGGTAGCTGACCTCGTTGTCCACGTAGCCCTGGTCGCCGTAGATTCGGCGAACGCGATCAAGCGCCTTTGCCAGGCGCTTGCCATTGAAGTGGCGACGCGGAAGCTCAACCGTGCTCTTGTCGATTTCGGAACGCGTCAGCGATGTCACACCCTCCGTCCTGACGCCGGTAACCGTGTAGCGCGGCCCTTCCACAACGTCGATCATCACCGTGACGGCTTTCTTGTCCTCGTTGTAAACGAGGCCGCTGCGGGAGACCTTCACATCAAGGAACCCTGCGCTTTCATACATCCCGCGCACGATGGCCAGGTCGTCCTCCATCGCCGATTCATCAAAGTAGTTGTTGAAGAACAGGATGCCGCGGGCGTTGGTCAACTGCGTCGAAATATAGAAGTCGCTGAAATGCCTGTTCCCATTGATGACAAGGCTGCGGACTTTCACACGGATGCCTTCGTCGATGACAATGAGGATGTCCACCGCCCCGGGCGCATCCGCAACCGGCTCGCTGGTCACGGTGATCTTCGATGCCTTGTATCCACCATTCTTGTAAAAATTTTCAAAATTGCGAACGGTGGAGGAGCGCACCGCCGTCGGCACCACATCGCCGATCTTGTAGTCGAGCTGCGCGATCAGCGTCTTCTGGCTGAAGCGATCATTGCCAACGATCGTGATGGTGTTGATGACGGGATTTTCCTGCACGTGCACGATCAGGTTCACCGCGCCATCGGGTGCCGTCTCCCAATCGATCCTCAGCGTGAGCGGATTGATCTTTCCCGAATCGGAAATGGACTGAAGATCGCGGCGATACGCGTCCGCATCGAAGGCACCGTTGGCGCGCAGTTCCATGCGGGCCAGGATCTCGTTCGGGGAAACGCGGTTGGCACCCTCCACGCGAATATCCCGGATTTGCGCCCCATTGGGGGGCAGGGCCTCGCGCGATGGAGCCAGCGCCGTGATGGAGGAGGCGGGGGAACGTGCGGCGTCCTGGGCGAAAACGGATGGAGACGCGAGCAACAATCCGGGAAGGACGGTTGCCAGGCAGAAATGTCTGATGAAACTCAAGCTCACCCAGTCTCCTGATCAGGAATAGCAGGTGCCTACCGGGTAAGGGGCCATGCCGCTAGGGGAAAACACCGGCATGAAGGACATTGGCGTGATCGGCGGCGACCGGCGCGAGGCATGCAACAAGCACCGCCCCACTCCTGGCTGGGCTACTTGACAGCCGCAACGCTTGCTGCCAGCCTGACCTTGCCCAAAATGAACGCAGGGGAGACCGCCACGGCCCCGCGCCCCACCGGCCGCGAACCACGAAAACCCTCACTCCCCATGGTACAGAAAAAGGGGGCATCACATATCCCACCCTGAGGATGTGGGTCTTCTACCGAGCCAAGGACGAGTCCCGCGACCGAACTCTTGGCTTGATTTACTTTCGACGTGGTGCGGCATGAACTCGCCGAAGGGCATCCCAGGCGGAGTTGGGACGCGAACTCTGTGGCGCGTGGATAAGGAAAGGTAGGGTGGACATAAGGTGCAAGGAAGGCGTAATGCCAGCGTGATGCGTGTAGAAGTACAGCCAGGACTCCTCCGCTGGGCGCGGGAACGCACCGGGCATGACCTCGAATCGCTCGCCGGGCGATTCGCCAAGCTGCCGATGTGGGAGCGTGGCGAGGCCATGCCCACGATGAAGCAGTTGGAAAGTTTTGCCAAGGCCGTGCATGTGCCGGTTGGTTATCTTTTCCTCGCGGAACCTCCGCAGGAACAAATCCCCGTCCCCGATTTCCGAACGATGCCCGGCGAGCGCTTCACCGCACCCAGCCCCGACCTGTTGGACACGATCTATCTCTGTCAACAGCGCCAGGATTGGTATCGCGAATTCGCCCGGACGGTGGGGGAACCGCCAATCCCATTTGTCGGCTCCGCCTCCCCGAACAATGATGTGGTGGAAACAGCGGCCCAAATGCGGGCGACACTCAGTTTTGACTTGGAGGAGCGAAGCCGGATGTCGAATTGGACCGATGCCCTGCGGCGGTTCATCGAACTGGTGGACGCTGCGGGAGTGCTGGTGATGGTCAGCGGAGTGGTCGGAAGCGACAATCATCGCAAGCTCAACCCAAAGGAGTTTAGGGGGTTCGCTCTGGTCGATGCGAACGCGCCGCTAGTCTTCGTGAATGGGTCGGATACAAAGTCCGCGCAGATGTTCACCCTCGCCCACGAACTCGCGCACATTTGGGTCGGACAATCTGCGCTTTCTGATGTGGAACTGACAACGGCCCCCAGCCACAATGTCGAGCGTTGGTGCGACGCGGTCGCAGCGGAACTGCTGGTTCCGATGCTGGTGTTCCGCAGGACCTACAACCCCGCTGCGGAATTGCCCGGGGAGCTTGATCGTCTGGCGCGGGTCTTCAAGGTCAGCAGGCTTGTCATTCTGCGTCGAATCCACGATGCTGGAGGGCTGTCTCGCGAAGATTACAGGACCGCCTTTCGGGCGGAACTCGCTCGGCTTCAAGCGCTCTCCGCTCAGACGGAGGGTGGGGGGAGCTTTTACAACACGCTCGGCGCCCGGGTTGGCAAGCGATTCGCGCGGGCCGTGGTAGTTAGCACATTGGAGGGGCGTTCGAGTTTCACCGAGGCATTCCGAATGCTCGGCTTCAGGAAGATGTCGACGTTTCGCCGCCTGAGCGCCGGGTTTGGAATGAGGTTCTGAAATGGCATACCTCCTCGACGCCAACGTCTTCATCAGCGCAAAGAATCTCCACTATGGGTTCGACTTCTGTCCGGCCTTCTGGGAGTGGCTCGTCGAGCGTCACCGCGCAGGCTCGGTCTTCAGCGTGGAGAAAGTGGGCTACGAGTTGCGTGATGTTGAGGACGAACTGTCCGAATGGGCGGACGTGCGAGGACCTTCGTTCTTCGTGCCGCCAGACGGGACAGTCGCGCCGTCATTTCGGTCGGTGAGCGAATGGACAACCGGCCGGCACTACGAGCCCGCAGCCATCGCCAACTTCCTCCAAGTGGCGGACTACTACCTTGCCGCGCAGGCGCACGCAGGCGGCCACATCGTGGTGACGCATGAAGTTCCTTCGTCCTCGATCCGGAAGATCAAGATCCCCGATGTCTGCATTGGGTTGGGGATCACCTGCGTAACCCCGTATGAGATGCTGCGTCGAGAGCGCGCAAGATTCGTTCTGGGGCGGGCTATATAAAGCGGACCTCAGAACTGGCCTTTGAATCCGTCATAGAGGAGCACCTCCTCGGGAATGGCTATCTGACCATCAACTGCGAGTCTTACGATCGCGAGCGCGTGTGACCAGCCCTCATTTGTGCACCCCTCGCTATCAACCATGATGTGACGCTGATCCTCACCCCATATTTTGTACCACGGGGGGTGAGGGTTCTTGTAGTTCGCGGCCTGTGGGGTACTTGCCCGGGCCTGTCGATTTCTACCGGGGCTTGTTGTGCGTTCCGAGGCGGGGATTCCGTTTCTCCTTGCGCACCGCAAGGGTTGGAGCGAACGATCGTATCGTTGCCCGTGGTTTTTTAAGCTGAGCACCGGAGTTTCTATCATGAATAAGAGTACCACGCTTCCATCGCCGCAGGACACGATTTCGGCCAGGATGACCGAGTCCGATATCGAGGCGATGATGGAGCGCTATGGCTATCCGCAGGAAATTCGCGCCATCATCCAGCGCGAGCGTCTACTGCCACGGGGGCTGCTGGCGCGCCTGCACGCGACGTATCCCCACCTGTCGGGTTTGATGGAAACGAGTGCCGTCCTGTTTCCGGAACGGGCCCAGTATGAGGGGCTGGAGGGCTTTCGCCGTGTGTTGGGGGTCCTGAGGGAGAACGGCATACACCTTGGCAATGTCATCGAGCGCGAATTGTTCGTGGAGGTGTATCGATTCAAGGCGACGAGTCACATTCTGAACGCGATCAACTGGAGCCGCTACGAGAACGATTCCCTGTACCAGTTGATCTTTCCCCAGCCGGGAATGATGCGGCCCGAGATCGTGGCAAAGTATGCGGCGGCGGGAACACCGGAGGCGCGCGCGATCGTTGTTGAGCAGTACATGGACCAGACGAATCCGCACGATGGGCATCAGCTCCTGAACAAGCCGTGGCTTGAGCGCGAGGATGGTGGCATCGAGATCGTTGAGGGCAGCCAGCACAAGTATCCGCAGACCCAGTTGGTTTTCGACAAGTCCACGCAGACGTGTTTTGCGTTCTGCACGTATTGCTTCCGCCATGCCCAGGTGCGTGGTGACCGGGACATGTTCATCCAGGATGACATCGCGCAGATCCACGATTACCTGCGCAAGCACACAGAGGTGACGGACCTGCTGATCACGGGTGGTGATGCGGGGTACCTGCCCTATGAGCGGATGCGCCAGTATGTGATGCCGATCATCGAGGATCCGGCGCTGCTGCACATCCGCACGGTCCGTATCGCCTCGCGGGCGTTGACGTACCAGCCGGACATGATTCTGACCGAGCGCTACGGCAAGATCCTGGAACTGTTCGACATCATGCACGAGAATGGCGTGCAGTTGTCGTGGATGGCGCATTTCTCGACGCCGCGTGAACTGCTAAACCCGACGACCATCGCGGCGGTGCGCCGGTTGCAGGCACACGGCGTGGTGGTGCGCAGCCAAAGCCCCATCATGAATCACGTGAGCCTGTTCATGGACGCGGATGGGAAGACGGACATCAAGCGGTCTGCACAGAACTGGATCGACCTTGGGAACATCCTTGCGACGCTGCTGATCCGGTTTCACTCGATGTATTGTGCGCGTCCAACGGGCGAGCATCACTATTTCGCGGCGCCGCTTGCCGACATCGAGAAGATTTCCAACCTCATTTACCGGTCGCTGGCGTCGCTGCATCGCCCCTCGCGCTACATTACGATGACCACCTCCGCAGGCAAGCTTTCAATCCTGGGCGAGGCAACCGTTGGTGGGCGCAAGGCATTGGCGCTGAAGTTCAACGAAGCGCGCAACATGGCGTGGATGGACAAGGTGTTCCTTGCGGTCTATGATGAACATGAAAACCGCGTGGATCGCCTGCTGCCGCTCGATACGGACAAGTTCTTCTTTGAGGAGGAGCTTGACGAAATCGAGCACGCCTTGGAGGAAGTTCACGGCAAGCGCATGGCTCAACAAGGACTTACATGATCCAGAAAAGGTGGAGTTCACCGGCCGATGCGGTGGCAGACATAGGGGACGGGGCCTCGGTAATGATCGGGGGGTTTGGTGAAGCGGGAAGCCCCATTGAATTGATCCACGCCTTGGTGGACAAGGGGTCCCGCAACCTGACGGTGATCAGCAACAACACCGGGAGCGGGCGGGTTGGCCTCGCGGCATTGATCGCGAATGGGCAGGTCGCGCGGATGATCTGCTCGTATCCACGAAGTACGAACTCGATGGTTTTTCCCGAGCTTTATCGTGCGGGGAAGATCGAATTGGAACTCGTGCCGCAGGGAACCCTGGCGGAGCGGATTCGGGCCGGCGGTGCCGGAATCCCGGCGTTTTTCACGGCCACGGCGGTGGGAACGCAGCTTGGCGAGGGCAAGGAGCGGCGCACCTTTGATGGTCGCGATTATGTGATGGAGCGCGGGTTGCGGGCGGACTTTGCATTGGTTCGCGCCGACCGGGGGGACCGCCATGGCAACCTTGTCTATACAAAGACGGCGCGGAATTTTGGGCCGATCATGTGCATGGCCGCCAAGGTCGCCATCGTGCAGGTGCGCCAGGTCGTGGAGTCCGGTTGCATTGATCCGGAAGCAGTCGTGACGCCGGGAATTTTTGTCCAGCGCCTGGTGGAGGTGCCCTGCCCGGAACAGGAATCACACCTGGTGAAGGAAGGCAGGTGCTACCCATGAGCCAGCCAAGCCAACAACCAACGGGATGGTCGCGCCACGACATGGCGCGCCTTGCCGCGCGTGACATCCACGATGGTGCGTATGTGAACCTGGGAATCGGTATTCCCGAACTGGTCACCCAGCATGTGCCTCCGGATCACGAGGTCATCTTTCACACGGAGAACGGGTTGCTCGGCGTGGGGCCTTCGCCCGCCGCCGGCAGTGAGGATCCCGAGTTGATCAATGCGGGGAAGAAGCCGGTCACGGCGATTGCCGGTGCCGCCTACTTCCATCACGCCGACAGCTTTGCAATGATCAGGGGCGGACACCTTGACGTGAGCGTCCTGGGTGCAATGCAGGTGTCGTCGCGCGGCGACCTTGCGAACTGGTCCACGGGGGAGGCCGATGCGATTCCCGCTGTCGGCGGTGCCATGGATCTGGTGGCGGGGGTTAAGCGCGTCGTGATCCTGACGGAGCATACGACGAAAACCGGGGAACCAAAGCTTGTTGCCGAATGCACGTATCCACTGACCGGATGCGGCGTGGTTGATCGTGTCTATACAAACCTCGCGATCATTGATGTGACGCCGGAAGGTTTCGTGGCGCAGGAAATCGCGCCGGGGATCACATTCAGGGAACTTCAGGAAAAGACCGGCGCGCCAATCATCGATGGACGCCCCAGGAGCGAATCACAATGAAGGGTCAAACACGCAGTGAGCATCTCTACGAGCGTGCACTGAAGGTCCTTCCCGGCGGAGTCAGCCGAAACGCGGTTCTTCGCAAGCCCCATCCCGCCTACGCGGCGCATGGCGAGGGATGCCGCGTGACCGACATCGACGGCAATTGCCGCATCGACTTTGCAAACAACATGGCTTCGCTCATTCACGGCCACGCGCATCCGGCAATCATCGCCGCCGTGACCGAACAACTTCACCGCGGCACGGCGTACACGCTCGCCACGGAGGTGGAGGTCGAGTTTGCCGAACACATGGTGGGGCGCTCCCAGAGCTTTGAAAAGATACGCTTCGTGAATTCAGGGACCGAGGGGATCATGTGCTGCCTCAAGGCGGCGCGTGCATTCACGTCGCGTCCGAAGATCGCCAAGGTCGAGGGCGCCTATCACGGGCTTTACGATTATGCGGAAGTCAGCCAGACGGCCAGCCCCGCAAACTGGGGGGAGGCTGCGCATCCGCGCAGCGTTCCCGTCACCGCAGGAACCCCGGCCTCCGCATTGGATGAGGTTGTCATCCTTCCCTTCAACGATTCGGTGCGCGCCCTAGCGCTTCTCGATCAACATCGATCCGACCTGGCGGCCGTGCTGATTGATCCGATTCCCCACCGCGTGGGAATGGTTCCCGCCTCTGCGGACTTCATCGAGGCACTTCATGGATGGACACGACGCAATGGCGCGTTGCTCATCTTTGATGAAGTGATCACATTCAGGTCGGAGTATGGTGGAGCGCAGGAGTGGTACCGGCAACGCCCCGACTTGACGGCGCTCGGCAAGGCGATTGGCGGTGGGTTTCCCGTCGGCGCCATCACCGGGCGTGCAGACGTGATGGATGTGTTGAATCCGCTGGCGGACAAGGTGCTCTTTCCGCATTCGGGCACATTCTCCGCCAATCCGGTGACCTTGTCCGCGGGCCTCGCGGCAATGCGCCTGTTTGACCGTGGGGAGGTTGCTCGTCTCAATGCCCTTGGTGAGCGTGCGCGCCGCCAGATTGCAGAAATCATCAATGCCGAGGGAGTTTCCGCCTGTGTGACCGGTGCCGGGTCGATGTTCCGCATTCACATGAAGCCCGAACCACCTGCCGATTATCGTGCCGCCTATGCGAATCCCAACGAGGCCACGGCAGTTCGAACGCTTCTCGACCACATGTTCAATCATGGATTCATGCTGATCAACACCTGCTCCGGCACCATTTCGACGCCGATGACAGAGGTGGAAATCGATCAACTCTGCGTTGAGCTTCAGAGGGGCTTCCAACTGATCGCGAAGCAGATTCCGGCAATGACGGTGGCAGCGCGGGCATGACCATGAAAGACGTCTTTATCTGCGATGCGATTCGCACCCCCGTTGGCCGTTATGGCGAGGGGTTGTCCTCGGTGCGCACGGACGACCTTGCCGCAATTCCCATTCGCGCATTGATGGATCGCAATGCCAGGATGGATTGGGACGCGCTTGATGACGTGATCATGGGATGCGCGAATCAGGCGGGTGAAGACAATCGCAACGTGGCGCGCATGGCGTCGTTGCTGGCGGGCCTGCCCGTGGGCGTTTCCGCAGTCACTGTGAATCGCCTTTGTGGGTCTGGCATGGATGCGGTTGCCACTGCGGCCCGCGCGATTGCCGCAGGTGAGGCGGAGGTGATCCTTGCTGGCGGCGTGGAAAGCATGTCGCGCGCCCCCTTCGTCATGGGAAAAGCCGCCGAGCCATTTTCGCGACAGGCCGAACTTCAGGACACCACGATCGGGTGGCGTTTCATCAACCCCCGCATCAAGTCGGCGCATGGCGTCGACTCAATGCCGGAGACTGCGGAAAATCTCGCGGTCGACTTTGCCATCTCCCGCGAGGATCAGGATCGCTTCGCCTGTTGGAGCCAGACGAAGGCGGCCGCCGCGCAGCAGGGTGGGCAGCTTGCAGAGGAAATCATTCCCGTCACGATTCCGCGCAGGAAGGGCGATCCCGTTGTTGTCGAAAAGGACGAGCATCCGCGGCCGTCATCGATCGAGAAACTTGCACAGTTGAAACCTTTCGTTCGCAGTGACGGCACCGTCACGGCTGGAAATGCATCCGGTGTCAACGATGGGGCGGCGGCGCTGCTGATTGCCTCCGCCGCGGCGGCCACGCGCCATGGCCTTGTGCCTCGTGCCCGAATCGTTGGCGCGGCCACGGCCGGCGTCCAGCCCCGGATAATGGGCATGGGCCCTGTTCCGGCGACCCAAAAATTACTCCAGCGCCTGGGGCTTACGCTCGATGCCATGGACATCATTGAACTGAATGAGGCCTTTGCCGTGCAGGCGCTCGCGTGTTCACGGGCGTTGAAGCTCGCCGACGATGATCCGCGGATCAACCCACTCGGTGGTGCCATCGCGCTGGGTCATCCGCTCGGCATGAGCGGCGCGCGCTTGCTCACCACCGCCACGCGACAACTTACGCGAACCGGCAAGCAGCGTGCGCTCTGCACAATGTGCATCGGCGTGGGTCAGGGCATCGCGATGGTGATCGAGCGTTGTGGCTGAGGGAGCCGCCTAACTTTGTACTTCCTCCGCCTCGGGGGGGGCTTCGCCTTCCGGGAGGCGTTCCTTCAAGAATTCCCAGGCCGCGTTGACGCGGCGGGTCTTGGCCTCGGCCATTTCGAGGAATGAAGGGTCGTCGTGGAAGCGATCGGGGTGGTAGCGCTTGAGGAGTGCGCGGTATTTTTTCTGGGCATCGGCGCGGGAGGTTTCCTTCCTGATGCCGAGCAGTTCAAACGCGACGTCCTCTGTGAGGTTCTTGTCCAAATCCTTGGGCTTTTCGGCTTCGCGGGCTTTGCGTTGGTCCTCGGCGCGGGCGCGTGCTTCGGCGCGGGCCTTGTCGCGTTTGCGCTCGGCTGCGCCGTGGATGATGTTCCAGGCACCATCCTTGTCCATGCGCGCGAGGCCGTGGAGGTCCTGGCGCAGGAGTTCCTCAAGTTCGGCTTTGGGGAGTTGGTGCCCGGCGGCGGCAAGCTGATCGAGCAGGGCGCCGGTGGTCATTGGCTCGAAGGCGCGTTCGATGAGGCTGAAGATCATGTTCGCAATGAAGACGCGCTTTTCGGGATCGAGTGTGGTTTCGCTGACGCGGGGGCCTGCGCCGCCGGCACCGGGCCGAAGCTTCTTGGGCATTGTCTTCGCACCGAAATATTCGGGTGAGGCGTCGGGTTCTTCAAGGGTGCGAATGAGGCGGCCGATGGTGGCGCTGAGGGCGGCGTAAAGTCGGCGCATGCCGGCGGTATTGGGACCGGGTGGCATGACGTCCATGCGGGTGGTTGTCAGGTCGACGGCCTCGTTGATCTGGACGAATTTGGGTGCGTAGTCGGGGCCGGCAGCCTTGCGCGCCTCGTCCATCTGGGCCTTGGTCATGCACAGGATGACGTCGGCACCGTCGACGAGGGGAACGGTGAGGCGCTTGCTGCGATGGTTGATGATGGAAATTTTTTCGCCGTGCATGAAGGATGCGGCTTCGAGCGTGGGAGGTTCGCCGGCTGGTGCTCGCAGGCCGGCGGAATCGAAGACGGCGCTGTCCATCATCTGCTGCCGGGCCATGCGCTCCGCGATGGCCCGCGCCATGGGGCCCCGGCATTGATCTTGGTCGGAAACAAAAAGGATGCGCATTGGTCGGGCAAATGAATCCCCTGCTCAATTCGAGTCAGGTTTCGCGCCGGGGGGTTGCCGGGCAAGGCGCAAAATAACGGGCAGGCGGATTTGGCGCCCCCCAATCTCCCTTGCCAACTCGGCCCGATTGCGGTTTCTGTATGGGCGATACCCCACTCGTAGGTGAACCGTAGGCGTGCCCGCATCCGTCCAGGTCGGCAAATATCAGCTTAGCTTCGAATCGCGGGGCCTTCGCCTTCAGCGGACCGGCGACGCACAGCCGGTGATTGTCACGCCGCTGTTGATGTTCACCATCACGGAGGCTGGATCGCCGCCCGCGATCTTCCAGATCCAGCGGCTTGTGCCGGCGGGACCGAACGCGGCGGATTTCCACGGCTTCACCTCGCAGCGGCTTGCCCTGTATGGGCGCATCACGGCAGCAGCGGAAGGACTGGATGCGCTGCGGGTTGAGATGCGGGTGGAGAATGCCGTTGATGAGATGCGAATTCGCGTCTCTGCGCAGATGATCCTGACGGGCGAGGCCGATCCGCGCTGGCTTGTGCCCGGCGTGTTCTATGGCAACAACAGGCCACCGGGAAGCACGCGTGTCTACCCAACCTACTCTGAAATAAACCGGGACCTGCGCAAGCTGGTTTCAAATAATTGGGCGCTCCGCTCGGATCGCGCCGCGACGCCGCTTGTGTGTGCATGGACGTACGGGTGCTTCGGTTACGTTTCCACCCAGGGGGTCTTCGGGCGAACGCGCGAGAACCCCGAAGGCGTTGGAATGACGGGGCTGCACTTCGGGTCGGAGGAAGGGCAGCCAACGCTGGGGGTGGATTTTCCCTACCGCGAAGTGCCGGTGAAATTTTCATTCTGCCATGAGGACAAGATCGAACCGGAAGAGACCTTCGTGGTCCTGCCGAAGGCGACGCCGATGGTGACGACCTTTCTGGCGGGCATCGATCAACCGGACCTTCACGCGCATGGCAGGGTTGTTCGGTATCTCTACTATGCGGATGAGAAGGAAAATCCGCCAGCGAAGGCTGCGGCTCCCCTGGAGGAACAGGAGCAGGTGGCGCACGCAGGGCTTTTGCGCTGGCACTTCGACAGCCGCCAGGCGGCGCTTTACGAAAGCGCATCGTTTGACCGGCACTTCGGGCGCAAGGGTGCGTACACGGAACGCGCGCACATGCACGCGGGCTGGTTGAGCGGGGCCTTGCCTGCCTACGCGTTGCTCCATGCGGGGCGTGAATCGAAGCACGTGGAGTCGATCAACGCCGGCGTCGCCATCCTGAACAAATTCACGGGGGCAATCGCACCGGGGGGGACGATCTTCCCGGCGTGGACAGAGGAGAACGGATGGTCGTGCAGCTTCGGACCGGAGGACGGAACGGCGCATTCGCGCACGGTGGCGGAGGCGGTGCTGTTCATCCTGCGATCGCTGGGACTGGAGATCAGGAACAGCACGAATCACCATCAATGGTACGAAGCGGCCTTGTCGTCGCTGAATTATGCCATGGGCGCACAGCGCGATGACGGCGCATTTCCATGTTATTACGACCTGACGACAGGTCGCCCCACAAGTTTCGATGGATGCGGAGGGCTTCCGTGGATCGCTGCGTTCGCAACGGGCTCGTCGCTGCTACAGAAGCCGCATTTCCGCGAAGTTGCGATCAAGGCGGGCGACTACTACGCAAAGTTTGTCCGCAATGGGCTGCTGTATGGAACCGTTGAAGACTTGAACTGCGTGCCCACGAGCGATGATTGTCATTGGGCGCTGGTCGCCTACATCAACCTGTACGAACTCGATCGCGACACGAAGTGGCTGGCCCTCGCAAAGAAGGCGGCGGATCTGGCGCTGACCTGGCGTTTCAGCTACAACGTGGCGTTCACGCGCAATTCGATGCTGGGGCGTTACGAGATTGCGACCCGCGGTGGCGACATCACTTCCGTCGCATCACCCGCCACGGGGTGCCAGGGGCTGATCAGCTATCGCGAGATGGTGAAGCTGGCGAATTTCATCGGCGACGATTACTATCGTTCACGGGCGGAGGATGCGCGCCTGTTTGCACAGCAGCTTGTTGTGCGGGAGGATGGCCAGTACAACGGGCGCGAAGGGATGGCAGCGGGGCTTCTGTTCCACACGGATTGGTGGCAACCGAAGGGAATGTTCCTAAGCCTGAGCAACGCGATGACGGGTGGTTTGTTCAAGTACGCCCAGATTCAACATCGCCTCCTGAAAACTTCCACGCGTGTCGTTGATTCGGCGCAGGACGAAGCCGACAACGAATGGCTGCATGATCCGGTGTACTACGCGGACGCCGATGTTCCCGAGGAAGCGGCGCTGGGTGGAATCGGCGGCGGGTTGATGAGCGCATTGGGCCTGACGGACAAGACTCCGTTGCGCACCAGTCGCGCGGATTTGTTGAAGCCCGCCGGGGCCTCCGGTGTGGCGCAAACGCCCGCAGCGCCAAGCCCCGGGCAGAGCGGATTCTTCAACCTCCCCGGAATCCCGAATCCGGGAGCCTCAAAGGAAGCGACGCCGAAATTGGATCCGTTGGCTCCGGCGGCATCCCGCCAGTCCGTTTCCCGCCCGGATGTTCCGCGGCCGGGAAGCCGCGGGGATATTTCGCCGGGTTCCCGCGGATCAGGAACAGGATCAGGAAGTCGTCCCGATACGGCCTTCCCCGGCGGTATGACAGAGAGGCTTGGTTCCATCTTGGGAATTTCCGGCGGAGGCGGCCCGCCAGCGCGGCGATCCAGCCGCGGAAGTTTGTCCGGTGACCAGAATCCACTGCCGGGTGGCGCCCCGAAGAATGACCCTGCACCCTTTCCGGCATTTTCGCCACCCTCGGGGACGGGGAATCCGAAGCCGTTGGCAGAACAGCCACGCGAACCGGATGGCCGCAGCGACGAAGAGATCGAAATCAAGTACAAGATCTTTTAGGCAGGTCTGCGCGGCAGGCATTCCTACCTTCGATTGATCCAATTCATCAGCAGTGTGAGCAGGACGCTGGCGACGATGCAGGTCACTACGGGGAATGAGAAGCTCCAATTCCCCTTTTGGATGTTGATGTCGCCGGGAAGTCCCTTGAAGCCGGCCTTGCCAAGCCCCCAAACGATTCCGCCGATGGCGAAAAGCACGGCGCCTGCAACGAGGAGAAGTTTCCCGGCGTTCTCGTAGTTCATATTTTGTTCTTCAGGAATCGCACGGCCAAAATTCCCGCGCCGACGCAGATGCAGGAATCGGCGACGTTGAAGACCGGCCAGGACCACTGGCGAAAGTAGGCGTGCACGAAATCAATGACGAAGCCGCGGAAAACGCGATCGACAAGATTTCCCACGGCGCCGGAGAGGATGAGTGCCACTGCGAAGCGCCCCCACTTTTCCTGCGTCGGAAGCGTTGTCCAATACCAGACGAGCGCGATGGAGGCGACGATGCTGATGATGGCCAGGACGCCGGTGCTGGACGAGAGCATGGAGAAGGCGGCGCCGGTGTTCTCCGCGTACAGGAGTTCCAGGCAATGGGGAATGATTGTGATGACGGGGATTTTCGTGCCGGGTGCGGGAGCGTGGATGGCGGAGAAGCCGACAGGCTTCAGCGCGAATTCCGCCCAGAATTTTGTCGCGTGATCAACGACGAATCCGACAATGAAGGTGAGGAGTGATTGCTTCCAGAAGGACAGCTTTTCCCGCGTCACGACTTGTGTCCGTCGGCAAGGATGGACCGGATTTTCGTGAGGATCATGTCGATGGCAATCTCGTTGTGGCCGCCCTTGGGAATGATGATGTCGGCATGACGTTTTGATGGCTCAACGAAGCCAAGGTGCATTTTCCGAACCACATTCAGGTACTGATCAACAATGGAATTGAGCGAACGGCCGCGCTCCTCGATGTCGCGCTGAAGGCGGCGAATGAAACGCACGTCAGGTTCCGCATCGACGAAAATCTTGATGTCCATCTGCTGGACCAGCCGCTTGTCGTAAAGGACAAGAATGCCCTCCACGATGATGACTTTGCCGGGCTTGACCGGCGTGGTTTCCTTCATTCGGCCGTGCAGTGCGTAGTTGTAGATGGGCGACTCGATGGACTTCCCGGCGCGCAGGGCCTTCACATGCGAAAGCAGCAGGTCCCAATCGAAGGCGTCGGGATGATCGTAGTTGATTTTCGCGCGTTCCTCGATCGGCAACTCGGGATGATCGAGGTAGTAGTTGTCCAGCCCGATCATGACAACGTTCCCGCTGTCCAATTGCTTCACGAGGTTTTGCGCGAAGGTTGTCTTGCCGGAGCCGGAGCCGCCTGCAATGCCGATGATGACGGAACTCATATGCGCTCGATCTGATCCAGGGAAATGTAACCGCTTTGTCCATCAGCCAGCTTGAAACGAACAAATCCCCGCTGTGGTGACTCGGTCATTTCCACGATCGTTCCCGCAGGAAGCTCAAGCTGCGCAACGGATTCCTCGCGCGGTTCGCTGCGTGTGACTGTCTTGTCGCTGAGGACGACGGCACTGTTGCCACCCGCGCGGAAATGATGGTCGGCCACGCCGACGCCAACGCAGGCAAGCGTTAGGACAAGCGACCACGACAATGATGCAAACCAGTGGCCGCGCTTGTCCCGGTCGGTGGCGGCAAGGAATCGGGCGATGGAAAAACAGCAAAGGAGGAAGAGAAGCTCTGCCGCGAGGAACCAGAATCCGGGCGGCGTGCGGCGGAAAAGCGTGTCTATGACTTCTGTAAGGAACCCATCGCCGAGGCTGTTCGTTGCAGGTGAAACAACGCCGAGGCTGCTGCGTGCGCGATCGTAGCCGGGATCGAGGCGGAGCGCGCGGCTGTAGTAGAGGACCGCGCGGCCCGTGTCGCCGGCGCGATACGCGGCCGTCCCGGCATTGGACCAAACCTGTGCGTCGCCGAAACCGCTTTCGGCAACCTTGATGTAGGCATCGAGCGCCGCGCGGGCGTCGCCACGTTCGAAGGCGTGGTTGCCTTCCTCGAAGACCTTGTTGGCGGAGGCAAGATCAGTGACCGCCTCGGAGGAGGCCGTTTGCGCTGCTGCGGTTCCTGCAAGGAGCAGAAGGACGAACAGGAGGTGCCGGAAGATCACGATTTCCTCCCTCCAGTCAGATTCACGAGGAGGCGTTCCGCATTAGCAAGGGCGGCCCTGCGGGCGTCGGGAGTGTCCGCAGCGGGGGAGTAACGGATGGTGTCGCACATGGTCAGCAGGGAGCGCAGGCGCTGGAGCGCATCGTCGGAGTTTCCGCGCTGTGTGAGTTGGAGTTCAGCCTCTTCATTCGTCAGGCCGAGCGGGGAGCGCCCCAGCAGGGAAGCGATGTAGGTGACAACACCCCTGCTGAGCGTGGCGTAAAATTCGTCGCGTGATCCCTCGTTCAACTTGGCGCGTGTCTCTTTCAGTGCCTGCTCCGCGGCGCGGCGCCCCTTGCGGGCGCGCTCCTCATCGCTCTCACCGCGTCGATTGCGGCGAAGCATAGCGGTCAACCCGTAGGCAAGTGCGCCAACAAAGGGAATGAACTGCGCGAACCAGAACCAAGGTCGGAGATAGAAAGAGGGGAGGGCGCTTGATCCGGCAAGGGTGAGGGGCTTCACGTCGATGTAGGACACATCACTGCCGAGGACCTTGGCCCCTGCTTTCGGCGTCGGGGAGCCTGCGGCACCGGCAGGTGAACTGGCCGCAACGCCACCGATTTGCACAGCAGCGGCGGTTGATTTCGTGACGACGACCTTCAGGGGATCGGAACGCATGACGTTCTGCGAATCGGCATTTCCATCCGCAGGATTGAAGAAGGCAAAGGAGAACGACGGGATCGTCACTTCGCCCGCGTCCGCAGCCTGATAGATATACTCGAAGGACTTGTCGGAGAAGAGGAGTCCCTTCGTGATGTCCATGCGGGAGTTGGATTTCGTGTCGATGAGCGAGAATCCGGAAAGTTCCGGTGCCTTCGGCTGCGAAATAAGGTCGAAGAAGCCATTTCCAACGAGGGAGATTTTTAACGTCAGCAGTTCGCGCTGGGGAAGTTCCTGGCGATCAATGGTCACATCCGCGCGCCCACGGCCAACGACTTGCAACAGCGCGTCACCGGGCTTGTCAGGCACCGGAAGCACGTCGAGGTCGACGCTGCGCATGGAAAGCGTGGCGGACACGGTGCGTTGGAAATTCATCATCATGTCCATCAGGGGGTCGCGCGAACCCCCACCCTTCTGCGTGACAGGCAGTTCGACTTGCAGTGTGGGGGGAGTGAAGCGGAGCTTGCCGGTCTTGGTCGGCACGATGTACTGGGTGTATAGGAGGACGCGTTCGAAGTCCTGGCCACCGAACTTCACGGTTTCCCAATTGAGCTGTGATGCCTGCATGCGCGGGTCGCGAACGTTTGGGCGCACGAAGTCATCACCGTCGTTTTGATCCGGCAGAATCTGCCACTGGTTGAGCGATGGAAGTTTCTTCACGCGATAGATGTAGATGTCCACTGGCACGGCCTGGCCGCGGTAGATTTTTGTGGGGGTTTCCGCAAGCGCGAAGTATTTTCCCTGCAACTGGCTGTTGATTTCAGAGGAGGAAGTCCGCGCGGAAATGATGCCAGCGAGGTCCCCGGCGAGCTTCGGGACTTCCCCAACAATCACCGTGACTTCATTCGTCGCATACCAGATGCCGCTGATCTTGATCTGGCCGGGAGGGATTGTGAACTTGCCGACATCGGTTGCTTCCAGCATGGTGGAACGGCTCGACGTCATCATGGAACGGCCATTCTTGTATTCCATCTGTTGGGCAAATTCGGCGTTGCTGCGCACGCGCATGCCACTGACCTTTGCAAGGTCGGGATCCTTCCAGGAATCCACGCCCACGTTGCCGGTGACTTCCATGATGTATTGAAATTGGTCGCCAATCACGGGTGTTTCATTGGAAACCGATGCGGTGACGGTAATTCCCGGTGGCAAGGGACGCGGGGTTGCCGTCTGCGCTGGCAACTGTGCGCAGGCAATGGCGACGAGGAAGACAAGCGCGCCTTGCAACGCGCGGAAGAACGTCATGCTACCAATCCTTCTTTGGGTCGGGGCGATTGTAGGGATGACCACCCTTGCGCAGCACGATGTTCTGTTGATCACCGAGCAGATTCAACAGCTCGCGTGCCTGCTCCTCTGACAGCTCCGCCGGTTTGTCCTGGCTGTTTGCCCCGTTGGGTTGCTGGTCTTCGGGCTGCGGTTGTGGCTCCTTCTTGTCCTGCTGGCCCTGGTTTTGTTTGTTCTGCTCGTCCTGCTGGTTTCCTTGTTGGCTGTCGTCCTTCTTGTTGGGATCCTGGCTGGCATCCTGTTGTTTTTGATTCTGATCGTTCTGATCAGGCTTGGGCTGCTGCTGGTCCTTCTGGTCCTGTGGATCTTCCGGCTTGGGCTTCGGCTCTTGAGGCTGATCGCCCTTGTTTTGATCCTGGTTTTGCTGTTCCTGCTGATTGGGATCTTGGTTCTGTTGGTTCTGCTGTTCGTCCTGCTGCTTGGGAGGCGGTTGTGCGGCAAATTCAAGCAGGTGCTGCGCCTGTGCCTTGTTGAACTTTGCCGCCTCGTCGTTCGGAGCCAGTTTCAGCGCGCCGTTGTATGCGTCGATGGAACTGAGCGCGGCCTGGATGGCCGCTTCACGGTCCTTCTGGCTAAGGTTCTGGGGTGCGGCCTGCTGCCCTTGGGCTGGCTGCGGATTCAACAGTTTCAGCGCATCGTTGAGGTGGGTTGAGCCAAGATTGTACAACGTCTTTGCGCGAAGATGCGCGTCGGTGCCTGCAAGATTCAGCGCACGATTGAATTCAGCGGCGGCGCCGTCGTGGTTTCCCTGTCGAGCCTCCGACAAACCAATATTGAATGCGGCGGCTGCGGCATCGGGATTCCTGGTCTGCGCCTCGCGGTAGAAATCCTCTGCGTCCTTGTATGACTTGCCGTCGTATTCCTTGTTCCCACGGCGAATCATTTCAGGAATGTCGTTCCACCATGTGAAACCGATCTGCTCCTGGGGTTTTTCCTTGTTGGCGGGTGCAGGTGCCGACGAAGCCGCGGGCGGTGTGGCGTCCTGCGCGCCGGCGTGGCCGACAGCAAGGAGCAGGGCCGCAACGCTGGCAGTGATGCTGATCGCTTTCATGCGGATGCGGCTCCCTTCTTTTCCTGTGCGGGACGTGATTTGCGGATGCTGTCGGATCGTCGTTCCCGAATCAAGGGCTCGATCAGCAGGCACAGGATCGCGAGGGCGAGCGGCCACTGGTAGCGCTCCTCGTGCACGACGCGCTTCATCTCGCCCAGATCGCCCTTCGCGAGGCCTTGCAGGTCGTTGATGAGCGGGCCAACATCCAGATTCCCGGTCTCACCGGCAATGTAGGCGCTGCCACCAGTCTTGTCGGCGAGTTCCTTGAGGACCTCGGTATTGAGCTTGGAATTGATTTTGTGCCCTTCGGAATCCTCGATGTAGGAGCCGTCCGGCATACGAAGGGGAGCGCCGGCGGGGGTCCCGATTCCGAGCGCATAGATGCGGATGTTCTCCTTCGCGGCCCGTTCGACAGCCTCGGCGAGGGCATCGGAATGGTCCTCTCCGTCCGTGATGATGACAAGGGCGCGGCTTCCGGCACCGGAGCGGAGGAAGATGGATTCGGCAGTGTTGAGAAGCTGTGGGATGTCCGTGCCCTGATAACTGACGGCGCCGAAATCGAGCTTCTGCAAGACATCCTGCGCGATGCTGAAATCGGAGGTCAGGGGGCATTGAAGGAATGCTTCGCCGGCGAAGGGCATGATGCCGACGCAATTGCCATGAATTTCGGGCAGCACCTGGCGCACGATGCGCTTCGCCGCTTCAAGGCGATTGGGGAGGATGTCCGCCGCTGCCATCGACTTGCTGACGTCGATCGCGAAGACGACATTGACTCCGCGCGAACTGAGATGGCGCTCGCGGCTGCCCCACCAAGGACGGGCGGCGGCGACGATGGACGCGGAAAGCGCGATGATGATGAGGACGCTGCGGTGAAAGCGCGCGCTCTTCGACACGGTGCGATTCAGGAGGGGCCAGTTCTCACGCACCACGAAGCGTGCAACGACATCCTCGCGACGCGAACTGATCCAACTCCACAACGCGACAAGCGGCACGAGCGCGAGAAGGCCCCACAGCACCTGGGGGAAGATGAAACCGCCGCCACTCATCAGGGAAGCCTCCTCAGCCAGAAGGCCCGCGCGAGGAATTCCAGCGCGAGCAGGAAGAGCGCCGGATACCAGAACAGCATGAAGCGTTCGTTGAAGTCAGCGGTTTGCGTGCTTTCAATCTCGGTCTTTTCCAGCTTGTTGATTTCGTCGTAGATTTGGTTCAGGCCGCGCTCGTTGCTGGCGTGGAAGAATTGTCCACCAGTGATCCTTGCGATCTCCTTGAGCGTGTCCTGTGCCGGGGGGGTGCCCGCTGGAGCGCCGGGGATGGTGACGCGCTGGCCACCGATCATGATGGTGGCGCCGCCGCTGCCGTCATCGCCCATGCCGATCGTATAGACACGCACATTCAGGGACTTGGCGATTTCGGCGGCCTGCATCGGTGGAATTTTCCCGGAGTTGTTCTCACCGTCCGTGAGGAGAATCGCGACGCGGGATTTTGCGGAGGAGTCCTTGAGCTTGGACACGCCGAGGGCGAGTCCCTCGCCCACGGCGGTGCTGTGGTTGCGGATCATTCCGTCCTGGATGGCAGCGACGAACAACTCCGCGGCGCCCATGTCCAGCGTGGGCGGGCAAAGGACCCCCGCGCTCTCGCCGAAGACAATGACGGAAATTCGATCAGACTCGCGATTGCGGATGAAGCGGATCGCGGCCTCCTTCATCGCCTCGAGGCGGTTTGGCCGAAAGTCCTGGGCCTGCATCGACCCCGACACGTCCAGCACCATCGCGATGTCAACGCCGAGGGAGGACGTGTTGAACTGGATGTTCCCGGCCTGGGGGCGCGCCATGGCGAGGATGCCGAGCAGCAACGCGAAGGACCTGATCCACGGCAGCAGGTAGTGAACGCGCTGCGCGAACGTGATCGGAATGCCCTCCAGCACAGACAGGTCGCTGAAAAGGATCGAGGGTGACCGCTTCCGCTCCATGCGGCGCTGAATCAAGAGCCACACGAACGGCAGCGGCAGCGCGACGAGCCACCAAGGGTGCAGGAAGCGATAGATCATGTCCTGCGTGTTCACGCGGCCTGTCCCTCCTGCTGTGGGGGTGAGGGACTGGATGCCATCGTGCGAACGCGATTCTTTTCGCTGAGGAGGAAGTTTTCCGCGGTGGTGCAGTCCTCGAAGGCGACCTGGCCTGTTGGCTCCTGCTTTGCAAATTTCGCAAGCGACATGCGCTGCATGATGCTGACAAGCGTATTGGCAAGGGGTGTGGCTTGCAGGGTCGTGCGTAGGAGGTGAACGATCTCGTCCTCCGTGCGCTCCGTGGCGTTCACCTGGTAGGTTTCCTGAAGGTAGCGGCGCAGCGTCATGGACAGGGCCGTGTAATGCTTCTCCGCACCGAGGGCCGTGAACGTTTCGAGTTTCTTCAGGTCGCGCACCTGTAGCAGTGCCTCGTCCACGGGCGGAAGTGTCTTCACCGGGGGCGTGATGACAACGCGCTTGCGTGCGCGCAGGAACAGATACGCAAAGATCGCGACGCAGATGATGAGGATGAGGACACCGGCGGCGACGAAGATCAGGTTCCGGTAGAAGTAGCTGAAGGGCAGTGTCTCGGGCGGACTGTAGTCCTTCCTTTCATCGGGAGCTGCCTTGGCGGTGGGCTCCGCGATCTTGAACTGAAGTGTGCCGGAAACCATGTCGGTGGTTTCCTTCGCACCCTTCGCGCGGACTGAAACGGTCGCGGGACCCAGGGTGAGGTCGCCGCTGTGGAGCGGAGCCACCTCCACGGAGAACTCCGTGGGGCCGATGACCTTCTTTCGGGAGATGAAGAACTGGGTCTTCTGCTCATCGGGCAGCTTGAGGTCGACATCCTCAAACTCACCGTTGAGCGGAATCTTGATGGTGAGCGTGATTGGCTCGCCGACTTCGGCGCTTTTCTTGTTGCTGGTGATTTCCGCGACGCCGGAGAACGCGACCGTGGGGGAAGGGAGCGCGGATCCCGCAGGGGCGTCCTGTGCGCGGATGCCCTGCGCGAAGAGGAGCAGGACTGCGGTTGCGAGTGCAGCAAGGAAGGCGGATGCGGAAGGCTTGTTTCGTCGCATGGGCATGCGTCAGCCGCCCGCGCGCTTGATGCGCGTCGTGAAGAAGTTGATGAGCGGGATGGAGAAATCCTGATCCGTCCGAAGTTCGATGTGGTCGATCTTCAGGGAACTGAGAAGGCGGCGAAGTTGCTCGCGCCGTGTACGAAAGCGTTGCGCAAGCGTGGCACGCACTTTCGAACTGCTCGTGTCAACAATCATGATCCGGCCCGTTTCCGCATCCTCAAGGGTCAGCATGCCGACATTGGGAATTTCAAACTCGCGGGGATCGTTGACGGAGATGGCGATCAGGTCATGGCGCCGCGCTGCAACGGCAAGCTCGCGGCGAAGGCCCTCTTGTTGGAAGTCACTGACCACGAACAGGATGCACTTCCGGCGCTGGAGCTTGTTGAATGTCTTCAGGGCGTTTGTGATGTCGGTGCCGCGTCCCTCCGGTTCGCGCAGCAGGTCGCGAATGACACGAAGGCCGTGCTTGCGCCCCTTCTTTGGCGGGACGAAGTGCTCCACCTTGTCGGAGAAGAGCATCAAGCCCACGCGGTCGTTGTTGCGGATGGCGGAGAACGCGAGCACCGCAGTGACGATCGCAGAGAGCGGACGTTTGCGGCGCTTCACGGAGCCGAAGAGGGAGGAGGCGGAGACGTCGATCGCAAAGAAGACGGTGAGCTCGCGCTGCTCCACGTAGCGCTTTACATGCGGAATGCCCGTTCGCGCAGTCACGTTCCAGTCAATGTGGCGGATGTCGTCACCGATGGCGTATTCACGAACCTCGTGAAAATCCATGCCCTGGCCCTTGAAGGCGGAATGGTACTCACCCGCCATGACGTTGTTCACGATGCGCCTGGTCATGATTTCCAGGCGGCGGACGTCAGCGGAGTCTTCGAGGAGGGCTGGGAGAGGCATGGGGGCTGAGAGTAAGGCTACTGGGAATGAATTTCGTAGGCGTTTTCGCGCTTTTGAAGTGCGTTCTTCAATGGGTTCAATGGGCGTCCGACAGAGGTAACTTGGGTGGCAACAGAATCGAACCTGCATTGGTCGGGGAACTCAGGCTTGCCGACAAGGAATGTCTGCGTCCCCAACTTCGCGACTGGTCCGCGAACGTTGTCGATGAATCGGAGAGAGTCACGCAAGTGTCCGCATGATTGACCTTCCGCAATGTTGGAGGAAACCGAAGCGCGACTCATCTGTTTCACCAGTCCGTAAAATTTTCCTGAGTTCCCAGCCACCGTTTCAGGGCACCTCGATCTGATCAAAAATCTGCCTGACAATGTGATCGGTTGTGAGTTCCTCCGCTTCGGCCTCGAAGGTGATCATGATGCGGTGGCGGAGGACATCGGGGCCGATCGCCTTGACGTCGTCGGGTGTGACGTGCCCGCGATGGCGCATGAAGGCGTGGGCCTT
Organism: Candidatus Sumerlaeota bacterium; assembly: GCA_020848155.1. Classification (GTDB taxonomy): domain Bacteria; phylum Sumerlaeota; class Sumerlaeia; order SLMS01; family SLMS01; genus JADZDZ01. The sequence goes on along the minus strand of JADLAR010000017.1, from coordinate 13,985 downwards.
TGCCGCGATGACAAGGGCGATGCTGGCGCGGGGGCTGGCGCCGATGGAGATGACCTGTTCCAGGGGGCGTCCTTCGGCGGACTTGAATGTCAGCTTGAACTTGTCCGGATAGCGCGTGGATTCAACAAGGTTGAGGATGTAAGTCTTCACCTTGTCATCGACGTAGATGCGGTCGACGGTCTTGCGGGCTTCACGAATTTCCGCGGGGGAAATCACGGGTGTTGGCTTCGGAAGCGACACGAGTGCACCGCCGGGATTCGCGACGGAGGTCATGGTGTCCATGATGCCGCGTTCCTCGTCGCGCGTGGGATAGCTGATGTGGAGCTTGAAGAGGAAGCGATCCACCTGCGCCTCAGGCAGGGGATAGGTGCCTTCCTGCTCGATGGGATTCTGCGTGGCGAGCACCATGAAGGGGTCGTCGAGCGGATAGGTGCGGTCGCCGATGGTCACCTGGCGTTCCTGCATCGCCTCAAGGAGGGCGGACTGCACCTTTGCGGGGGCACGGTTGATTTCGTCCGCCAGGACGATGTTGGAGAAGATGGGGCCGAGCTTGGGATCGAAGGTCTGGTCCTTCTGATTGAAGATGAGCGTGCCGATCAGGTCCGCAGGAAGCAGGTCGGGCGTGAACTGGATGCGGGAAAACTTCGCATCAATGGTCGTTGCAAGCGTCTTGCAGGTAAGGGTCTTGGCGAGGCCGGGAACGCCTTCCAGCAGCACATGGCCGTTGGCAAGGAGGCCGATCAACAGGCGGTCCACCATGTATTTCTGGCCAACGATGACTTTTGCGATTTCCTTGGAAACGCGGTCCATCGTGACACTTTGACGTTCCACCTCTTCCGCAAGGGAGAGAATATCCACGCTCATGAATCGATGCCTTCCGGGTATGATTGGGCGGGGTTAATCCGCCGCGAACTCGATTGTTTTTTCCTGACCCTGGTGGATGAACCGCAGGGAGTGCTTGCCGTCAATCGGCTGCGCCATCGCATCCAGAAAGTCTGGGATGCTTCGCACGGCACGGCCGTTGAGGGCCAGCAGCACATCATCGGACTGAACTCCCCCCGCCGCAGGTTTGGATTCTCCGTCAATTGCCTTCACGCGCAGGCCGCCCGTCCTTGTTTCCTTGTCGTAAACCGGCTCGATGTCCATGCCAAGGTAGAGGTCCGTTGGCTTGTCGGCGCTTTCAGGCAGGCGCGTGACGTTCTCGTTGCTGTTTTCTTTGCGAAGATGCATGCGGGTGATGATATCTTCTTCCGGCCGCTCGGCAAGCTTTGCCGTCATTGTCAGCTTCTCCGGTTTGCCATCACGAAGGCGCACAATGCCGAGGCCGATTTCGCTGTCGATTGGTTTCCCGGCGATGTAGCGAAGCATTTCAGTCGTGTTGGCGATGGGCTTTCCATCAATCTCTGTCACGATGTCGTCACTGTGAACACCCGCAATGTCGGCGGGGCTGTTGCGAACGACGGTGCTGATCCAGACGCCCTTCGGTGATTCCAGGCCGTAAAGCTTGTACTTTGCGCGGTCGCTTTCGCTGCCGTTGGCGATGCGCGCGAGGGGCTCCATGGTGACGCCCAGATAGCCATACATGGCACGCCCGCTGGAGACGATTTGTTCGGCGATGGTCTTCGCGTCGTTGCCGGGGATGGCAAAGCTGGTGCCCTGCCAGAAGCCCGTGCCGCTCAGGATGGCGTTGTTGATGCCGACGATTTTCCCGTCCAGGTTCACAAGCGGGCCGCCGCTGTTGCCGGGCTGGATGACAACGCTGGTCTGGAAAAGCTTGGAGATGGAAATCTTCGTGCCGAGGTCGCGCGCCTTCCCGGAAATAATCCCCTGCGTGATGGAGTGGTTGAATCCGAGGGGATTTCCCATCGCGATGACATTCTCGCCAATTTCCACCTTGTCTGAGTCGGCAAACTCGATCGGCTTCACTTTCAAGTCGGGCGGAATCTTGAACTCAATGACCGCAAGGTCCATCAAGTCATCCGCGCCTGCGACCCGCACGTCATCACCCGTGATCACGGTGGTAAGGTTGTAATCAGTGCTGCCTTCGGCGCGCTGGTGGAACGTCAGCTTGACGTCCATGTTGCCGTGGCGCGTGTTCTCCACGACGTGGTTGTTTGTTATGACGTAGCCCACGTCATCCTTCACTTCGAACACGACACCCGATGCGGAGATGGCGGCCTGCATCCAGGAGGGGAGTTCGCTGCTCATGGGATCGACGCCCTGCTGCTGGAAGTAATTCATCATGGCGTCGAAATCGTCGTCCCCGGTCTTGGATTTCGCGGGGTCGATGGAGATGTTCACGACGGAGGGCAGAACCTCGTGCGAGACCTCAATATAGGTGGTGGCATCGAGCGCGCGTTTGGCGGATTGGCCCGGCCCAAGCGCGGGAAGCAGTAGGATGGCTGGAATGGCGAGGGCGGAATGGTGAATCTTCCGCATAGGGTCATCTCCCCGGATGAGTCGGCGCGCCGGAGTACGGCGGGCGCGGATTCAATAACAAGGACCGTACCGCGTCACGGATATTCAGATGGAAGATTGAGGTTTCGGGTTTGGGTTGCCAACATGACGGGAGGACGCGGGTTCCCCATCGGGGCGACTGCCCTGACGCAGGACGTGGTCGTAAAGTATTATCGCAGGACAGTAGCGTCTCGCTAAATAGCTTGGCAATATTTGACGTGGCGGCCCATGCGGGGCGGAAGTCGTCGTTCATTTCGAAGTTGTCGTTCGTGCTTTCGGCTCGTCCATGGCTCCGCATCTATTTTTGAGGTCCGCATCGTTTATCCCCTTGACGGGCTTGGAGACCTGTTTGCAGACTCCGTCTTGTTAATTGCCCTGACGCCCCCATGAGCCAAGACACCTCAAAAAACTCCCTAAGTGGCCCGGAACGAGTCGTTCGCATCGGGCGGTTGCTTGATTTGTACGGCAATTTGCTGACGGATCGCCAGCGTGATTTTATCCGCATGCATTATGAGGACGATCTTTCCTTTGGTGAAATTGGCAAGGAATTTGGCATTTCCCGACAGGCCGTTCATGACGCAGTGAAGCACGCGGAAACGTCGTTGGAGCATTATGAGGCGAAGCTGGCGCTGTCACCAAAGCGCCGCCATCGGACGAGTGGCGATGATATCGCGTCGTCTGCGCCGGAAGAACCCGGAGATGCGCCCGCTGCGGTGGATGGGTTGGAGCCATGCATTGGGCTGCTGGAGGAAATTCAGGACCGCCTTCGCCGATCAGGCGGGGTTTTGTACAATGTCGATGGAGTGCAGCGCGATCTGGGCGATGCGATAGACAAGCTTCGAAGGTTGCAGGCACCCGCGAAAAAGTAACTCATGTTTGATTCATTAGGCGACAAACTCGAAGGCGTCTTCAAGAAGCTGCGGGGCCACGACAAGCTGTCGGAGGCGAACGTCAAGGAGGCGCTGCGCGATGTGCGGCTGGCGCTGCTGGAGGCGGACGTCAACTTCAAGGTGGTGAAGGATTTCATCGCCGCCGTGCAGGCAAAGGCGATGGGGCAGGAGGTGATCTCCGGCGTTAATCCCGCGCAAATGTTTGTGAAGGTCGTTCACGATGAGCTTGTGAACATGATGACGGGCACGGTGGCGGACCGGCCGTTTGAAATCCACCCCGGCAGGTTGAATGTGATCCTGATGCTGGGGCTTCAGGGCGCAGGGAAGACGACCTTCTGCGGCAAGCTGGCGCACTACCTTGAGACAAAGAAGAACGCGCGGCCGATCCTGGCGGCATGCGACGTGTACCGGCCTGCGGCGATCGAGCAACTCAAGACGGTTGGGCAGTCGCTGGGCATTCCGGTCTTTGCGCGCGACACGCAAACGCCGGTGAACGACATCGTGCGCGGCGCGGTGGCGCAGGCGAATGCCAGCGGACGCAATGTGCTGATCGTTGACACGGCGGGGCGCCTGCACATCGACGAAGTGAAGATGGATGAACTGGTCGCGCTGCGCGATGAGTTCAAGCCGGACTACACGTTCCTGGTCGCCGACGCGATGACGGGCCAGGATGCGGTCAATTCCGCGACGGCTTTCAATGGGCAGGTGGGGATCGACGGCGTGTGCCTTACGAAGATGGACGGGGATGCGCGCGGCGGTGCGGCGCTGAGCATCAAGTCCGTCACGGGCAAGCCAATCGTCTTCATTGGCACGGGCGAGAAGGCCGAGAACCTGGAGCAGTTCCATCCCGATCGCGTCGCGAACCGGATCCTGGGCATGGGCGACGTGGTGTCGCTGGTGGAGAAGGCGCAGGAAGTCATTGACGAAAAAGATGTGATGGACATGCAGGAGAAGTTCTCCACGGGGAAATTCTCCTACGACGACTTCATCAAGCAGATGCGCATGATCAAGCGCATGGGTCCGTTGAAGGGGCTCCTGGGTATGCTGCCGGGCGTTGGGCAGATGATGAAGGGCGTGGACAGCGACGTGCTGGACAAGCAGCTCAAGCACGTTGAGACAATCATCCAATCCATGACGGCGGAGGAGCGCGGCAACGGTGACCTTGTTGCGCGTGATGGCCGCCGCCGCGAACGCATCGCAAGGGGCAGTGGGCATGCGTTGAAGGAAATCAATGATCTCGTTCGTCAGTTTGACCAGATGAAGGGGATGATGCAGATGATGTCCGGCGGGGGGATGATGGGTGGCCTTGGCGGGCTGTTGGGCGGCGGTGGTGGGATGCCGCAACTGCCGGCGGGGCGCCCGCCCGGAATGCCGCCCGGCGGTGGTTTTGGCGGTGGAATGCCGCAGGCGGGAATGTCGAAGCGGATGCAAAGGATTCAAAAGGAAATGCAGCGACGCGAGCAGGCGGAACGGCTGGCGGCGATGCCACGGAAGAAGAAGGATCGAAAGAAGAAGAAGCGGTGATGGGTTAAGGGCCATGGGGGGCAATCCCCCACCCGGGACCTCTCAGCAACTCAACCAAACTCCCAATAAGGATAAGAGAAAAGATGGTCAAGATTCGCCTCACACGTATTGGCAAGACGCACACCCCGTTCTATCGCATCGTGGTTGCCGATGAGCGGCGCGCTCGCGATGGAAAGAACATCGAAATCATCGGTCGCTACCAGCCGGCGATGAAGGACAACCAGGTGGAGGTCAAAAAGGACAGGGCGATGTACTGGCTGCATCAGGGGGCCCAGCCGACGGAGACGGTGCGTGCGCTGTTTTCGAAGGAAGGTCTGATGAAGCAGCATGATGACGAAAAGCTGGCCAACCGCAGGGCAAATGCGAAGAACAAGAAGGCGAAGTGATTCTCTTTTTTTGCTTCGCTTTTTTTACTTGCTGTGGTTTGGTTTTCTGTAGGTTATCGGTGCGACCTGTTGCTACCCTATTCCCGTTCACGCTCCCGTTCCCATTCGCGTGGCCGTTGCTGACAAGGAGACTGTTCCATGAGTGAACCAGAAGAACACGGACTGAAGGAGTTGGTGCAGTACATTGCCGAAGCTCTTGTGGATGATCCGAAGAATGTGTCCATCACGTCCGTCGAAAGCGAGACTTCCGTCATCCTGGAACTGCGCGTTTCCCAGGAAGACGTCGGCAAGGTGATTGGCAAGGGAGGCCAGACGGCCAAGGCCTTGCGCAAGATCCTGAGCGCCGCAGCGACGAAGCATAAGAAGAAGTCGCTGCTTCAAATTGTTGAGTAACGGGCTCCGCGCCGCCCGGCGGGTGGCGCGGGTATGTTCATGACACAACAAGGCAACGACATGGAGTGGATCGTCGTGGGGATCGTGGCACGCGCCCACGGCCTTCGCGGGGCGTTGATGGTGAAGTCGTTCACCCGCACGCCGGAGGAGTTCATGGAAGCGCCTCTGGAAACGGTATACCTTCGGCGCAAGAAGGAGGAGGCGGTCCCCCACAGGCTGCTTTCGCGCTCGATTCACAAGGATGCTCCAATGATCGTCCTTGAGGGAATCAGCGATCGCACGGCGGCGGATTCATGGAAGGGGGCGGAGATCCTCATTCCCGAATCGGAGCGCTGGGAGTTGGAGGAGGGGCAGTACTACGCCGATGACCTCGTTGACCTGATGCTTGTTGAGGAAGGGTCGGGGCGGGAACTTGGCAGGGTGATGCGGGTGCAGGATGGAGCGGCGCACGACTACCTGGTCTTCAGGCATCCGAATGATCCAAAGCGTGAGGTGCTGCTTCCCTTCATTCCCGAATTCACGCCGGAAGTGAATTTTGAAACGAACCAGATCATTGTGAAGTTGCCCGACGGGCTGCTGGACGTCTGATGGCTGGTGCCTTCTTCAAGTGCCTGCGACCGAAGCAGTGGATCAAGAATCTGCTGCTGTTCGCGGGCATCTTGTTTGCAGGCCGCTGGGGTGACGCCTCACTTGTCATCAATGTGGTCGTCGGGTTTTTCGTCTTCTGCGCGCTGAGCGGCGTGGTCTACATCACGAACGACATCCTGGATGTTGAAAAGGACCGGGAGCATCCGAAGAAGCGCTTCCGGCCAATCGCCAGCGGCGCGATTTCGCCGGGGGCTGCGGCGGCCGGGGCGGCCATCCTGCTGGCCGGGGCATTGGCAGCCGCGTGGTGGATCACATGGGGATTCTTCGTGTGCTCCGTCATCTATGTGCTCCTGGTGACGGCCTACTCATTCAAGCTGAAGCACATGGTGATCCTGGACATCATGGTCCTGGCCATGGGGTTCGTGGTGCGGGCCATGGCGGGGATTGAGGCGCTTCATGAGGTCAATCTGCCCGGCCCACCTGTGGCAGTGACCCCCTATTTCATTCTGACGACGTTGTTTCTGGCACTGTTCCTTGCGATCGCCAAGCGCCGGAATGAGTTGGTGATCCTCGGTGAAGGAGCCGGGGCACACCGTCAGGTGCTGAATGATTACACGACGGAATTTTGTGACGTGCTGCTAACGGTTGCCACGACCGGGGTGATTTTCAGCTATGCGCTCTGGGCGACCAGCGGGGCCTTCCAGCGGGGGGGCGCGCTGGCGAGGGAGGGAGTCGGGGTGGTTCGCGCCGCAGGAGGGGATGCGTACTCGCTGGCCTTCACGATGCCGTTCGTGCTTTATGGGATTTTCCGGTATCTGTGGCTCGTGTTCAAGAAAGATGAGGGTGGAGCGCCGGAAACGGTCCTTTTGACGGATAAACCGCTTCTGGCGACCGTTTTTCTGTGGATGGTTACTGTGGTTGCCATCCTTTACCGTAGTTCGTAGGCTCCCAAATTACCTGCGGCAGTTGTGGCAGGCGACCTTTTGCCAATCGAAGAAAGCTGTCACCGCAATGGCACAAAAAATCAGAGTCGGTGTGATCGGCGTCGGCCACCTGGGCCAGCATCATGCACGGAACTATTACGGGAACCCCCGTTGTGAACTTGTCTATGTGTGCGACAACAACGGCCATCAGGGGCGGAAGATCGCGCGTTCCTATGGCGCGAAGGCAACAAAGGACTATCGTGACCTGATTGGGAAGGTGGATGCCGTGAGCATCGCGACGCCCACCGTGTCGCACTTCGAAATCGCGAAGGATTTGTTGGAGGCGGGCATCCACTGCATGGTGGAAAAGCCGATTTGCTCCGACGTTGAGCAGGCGGAGCGGCTGACGAAGCTGGCGCGGAAGAAGGGATTGGTGTTGCAGGTTGGCCACATCGAGCACTTCAACCTCGCCGTTCAGAAATTCAAGGAGATCCTGACGACCCCACGCTTCATTGAGTGCGTTCGCCAAGGCCCGTTCGACCCGCGCGTCAAGGACGTCGGCGTTGTGATGGACCTGATGATCCACGACGTGGACATCATCCTCAGGATCGTCAATTCGCCGATCCGCAACATTGAGGCAATCGGCGTGGCCATCATGACGGACATGGAGGACATCGCCAATGCGCGCATTCATTTTGAGAACGGGTGCATTGCGAACATCGTCGCCTCGCGCGTGACGCCGAAGCCGATGCGCAAGTTGCGCGTGTTCCAGGATGATGCGTACATCTCGCTGGATTATCGCGCGCAAAAGATGGAGGTCTATCGCCGGAAGCTGAACCCGAAGGCGAAGCCGAACGAGATGAAGTACAGCATCGACAGCAAGACAATCCGGGTGAAGCGGGAAGAGCCGCTGAAGCTGGAGCTGGATCACTTCCTGGATTGTGTGGAGAAGCACAATCTGGCGCCGCAGACCACGGGGGAGCAGGCCGTGGAGGCGCTGGACGTGGTGGTGCAGATCACGGAGTTGATTCGCAACACAACGGTTCCCTTCTCGGTCATGAATCCGCCCATCATCAACGCCCATCAACTGACGGCAAAGGTCTGACGCGCGCCGTCGCGCCGCGAAGCCATGCGCGAACTGCATCTCTTCTTCATCGCCGGCGAAAACAGCGGAGACATCCACGGCAGCAACCTGCTGCGGGCGCTTCGCGTCCTGCATCCCCAGATCAGGGCCGTGGGCCTTGGCGGGCCGAAGCTGGAAGAGGCGGGGATGAAGCTCCGCACGAACATGGTGAAGAACCTGGCGATCATCGGCATCGTTGGGGTGTTGAGGAACTTCCTCACCATTCGCAGGATCTTTCTCGATACGGAGGAGTACCTGCGCGCCCACCGGCCCGATGCAATCATCCTGATCGACTATGCGGGCTTCAACATTCGCATGGCGGAGCGCGCGAAGCGCCTGGGTATTCCCGTGGTCTGGTACATCAGCCCGCAAATCTGGGCGTGGCACAAGGAACGGATCCACACGCTGGCGCGCGTGGTGGACCTGATGATTGTGATTTTTCCCTTCGAGGTTTCGCTCTATCGCGCGAAGGATGTTGATGTGGCCCATGTGGGGCATCCGCTCTTCGACCTGATCAACATCGACCAGACGAAGGAGGAGGTCTACGCAGAATTCGGCTTCGACACGAAGCGTCCGCTGATCACGCTGGTTCCCGGAAGTCGCAAGAAGGAGGTGGATGACTTCCTGTCAATCATGCTGCAAGGGGCGCGGCGTTATTGGGAGAACCATCCCACCACGCAATTTGCCGTCATCAAGGCGAGCAGCATCGACGATGCCCTGATCTACAGGATCATCGACAAGGAAAAGCTTCCGTTTGACGTGAAGGTGATCGGTCGTGACCGGCAGCGGTTCAACCTGCGCCAGGTGGCGGATTTTTCCTGGGTGAAGAGCGGGACATCCACCCTGGAGGCCGCACTGCTGGGTGCACCGCATCTGATCGTCTACAAGGTGAACTTCCTGACGTGGGTGATTGGAAAGCAGCTCTTCACGATCAGCTACATCGGCCTGCCGAACATCGTCGCCGGCTCCATGATCGTTCCGGAATTGCTGCAGGACGAATTCACGCCGTTGAACCTTGCAGACCAGACAGCTTTCTACATGGACAAGAAGGAAGAGTACCAGCGCATGGTCAACGACCTGCGGAAGGTGAAGGAGAAGCTGGGTGGGCCGGGGGCCTCGATGCGCGCGGCACGGGCGATCCTGAAAATGCTGGGGGTGAAGTACGAGGAACCTCCGGAGGTCCCGGCGGAGGAGCCTGCACGATCCTCGCGCGCAGAGGAGGGCGACGCGTTTCCGCTTCCGGCATCGTCAGGCGGCAAGTATCCGTGGAACAACACGCCGTGAATCATGGGGATTGGGAGTCCGCTGGTCATGTGTATAGACATCTATACGTGGCGCCCTTCTTCCACGGTGAACTTTTCCCTATCACCCACGGCCTGTAACCGATAACTCCTCCCCATGCCTCCCACCCGCCCCCTCGTCGCCATCGTTGGCCGCCCAAATGTCGGAAAATCCACGCTGTTCAACAGGCTGGTGGGGGAGCAACTCGCCGTGGTGCATCCGCTGCCGGGCATGACGCGGGACCGGCACTACGCCGACGCGATCTATCGGATGCGGCCCTACACCGTGATTGATACGGGGGGATACGAGGACAGCACGGAATCGCGCATCCTCCAGCAAATGAGAACACAGAGCGTGATCGCGATGGAGGAGGCTGACATCGTGATCTTCCTGACGGACGTGAAGGAGCCGGATGATCCGACGGATCACGAGATCATCGGGAGGCTGCGCACGAGTGGGAAGCCTTTTTACCTTGCAGTGAACAAGTGCGAGGGGGACCGCCGCGTGGCCCAGGCGATCGCGGATTTCTCGCGGTGGGGGACGGATGTGTACCCCGTCAGCGCGAAGCATGGCGAGGGTGTGTATGATTTGCTGGACGCGGTGACGAAAGATTTCAACCAGTGGGATCCGGATGACCACGCACGGGAGGAGAGTGGCCCCATCGGGGTTGCAATCGTGGGCCGCCAGAACGTGGGAAAATCAACGCTGCTGAACAAGTTGTTCGGCGCGGAGCGTGTGATTGCGAACCCACTGGGTGGAACAACACGTGATGCGATCGATGTGCCGATCACCTACGACAACCAGGAGTTCATGATGATCGACACGGCGGGTATTCGGCGCCGTGGAAAGATTGAGCGCGGGCCGGAGGCGCTGAGCGTGCATTCGTCATTCCGCGCGATCGACCGGGCGCAGGTGGCATTGTTGGTGATCGACGCGGCAGAGGGCGTGACGCTTCAGGATCAGCACATCGCAGGGTACATCCTGGAACGGCGGCGCGCATGTGTGATCCTGCTGAACAAGTGGGACATGGTTCCTGACCGCGAGGAGTCCTACAAGAAGGTCATCGCGGACATCCGCCACGAGTTTCGCTTCATGCCATGGGCACCCATCATGACGATCAGCGCACTGACAGGGCAGCGGACAAACAAGATCTGGGAATTGATTCGATTGTGCGCGGAAAACTTCCGGAAGGAATTCCGCACGGCGGAATTGAATTTGATCCTGAAGAAGGCTGTCGCGCATGTGAGCATCCCCACGCGCAAGGGGAACAATGCGACGATCAAGTACGTGACCCAGACAGGAAGCTGGCCACCAACGCTTTCATTCTTCGTGAACGATCCGAAGCTGGTGCATTTCAGTTATCGTCGCTACCTGACGAACCAGTTTTACCAGCAACTGGGGCTGGAGGGCACACCGCTGATCATGCGCTTCCGGCGCAAGGCGCCGCCACGCGGGTGGGAACGGACCGCGCGTCAGGACGATCCTCTGGCGGAGGCTGCGCTGAGCGATGAACCGTTCATGGCGGGGGCATATACGGAAGCGGGGGAGATGTTGGCGCAGCCCATTGATCTGAGTGTCGATGAAATCATCGATGAGCAGTTCATTGATTCTGATGATGACGAGGATGATGATGAGGATGAATAGGGAGGACTTGATGTTTGGAGTTTGGCAGGGTGGAACCATGATCGGGGGCGCGCCGTTGGCGAACGACATCTTCCTGCACCCTAGGCTCCAAACTTTGGGCCTTGCATGATGTTGCGGGATGTGCTCCTCCTCTTTGCCTGCTATCTTGTGGGTGCGATTCCGACGGGCTTGCTTGTTTCGCGCTTGTTGGGCGGCATCAACATTCGTGAGCATGGCTCAAGGAACATTGGCGCGACAAATGTGTGGCGTGTGCTTGGGTGGAAACTGGGGCTGCTGACGTTCGCGATCGATGTGCTGAAGGCGGCGGCGATTCTGCTGGCGGTCGAACAACTGCCGCAGGGGCCGATCCAACATCTTTTGGTGTTTGGCGGCGTCGCGGTGCTACTGGGCAATTTTTTCAACGTGTTCCTGAACTTCAAGGGCGGAAAGGGCGTCGCAACGAGCCTGGGTGTTTTCCTCGCGCTGGCACCGAAGGCGATCTTGCTGGCGTTCCTGATCTTCCTGGTGGTGTTTGCGATTTCACGTTATGTCAGTCTTGGATCACTCTGTGCCGCCGTTGCGCTGCCGCTCCTGACGTACTACTTCCATCGCGGTGACCAGGCATTGCTGGTCATGGTGATCATCGTTGCGGTTCTGGTCATCGTGAAGCACCGGACGAACATCGTGAGGCTGCTGAATGGAACAGAGAACAAGTTCGTGAAGAAGAGCGCCTGAGCAGGTGTTCCCGGAAGGGCCCGGTTCTTCCTTCCTGCCTCACAGCATGACGAGCACCAGCAGCAGCACCGGGAGCAGGTACACCAGCGAATAGCGAAAGACGTATGTGAGGAAGTCGGGCGGATTGGCCCCCATGGAGGCGGCGATGTTGCGAACCATGAAGTTGGGTCCGTTGCCGATGTAGGTGGCGGCGCCCCAGAAGACGGCGCCCAGGGAGATCGCGCCGACGTCATGGGCACCGAGCGATGTGGAGAGCAAATCGGGAATACCGCGCGGATCGTCGATGCCGTAACCGTGAAGTCCCGCGGCGACGGTGAGAAAACAGAGATAGGTGGGTGCGTTGTCCAGCACGGCGGAGAGCGCGCCCGTTGAGAGGTAGAACTTCCAAGGCTTGTCGATTCCAAGGTTCGGCGCGTGCTCGCGCAGCGCCTGTAGGGCGGGAATCATGGTGAGGAAGATTCCGATGAAGAGAATCGCGACTTCCTTCAGGGGCGCGAAGTCGAACTCGTTCTCTTTCAGGATGGTTTTGTCGGCCATCCTGAGGGAGGAGTAGGCAACGATTCCCATGAGAAGGGCAACCGTTGGCCCAACGACGAAATGGTGGAAGCTGTGGAGGAATTCCGCCTTCTGCACAAGCACCAGTCCAAGGATCGCGAGGAGAAACAGAATCTGGCTGAAGCCCTGCATGTCGAGTTCGGGGCGGCTGGATGTTTCCGCGGAGAAGGGGAGGGCCTTGTTGGCGCGATCGACGAGGAAGAAGATGGTAAGAATCGCGCCCATGACAATGAGCCATTGGAAGGAAAAATTCTCCAACATCCAGAAGAAGGGAACGCCGCGCAGGTATCCAAGGAAAAGCGGAGGGTCACCAATGGGGGTGAGTGCGCCGCCAAGATTGCATACAATGAAGATGAAAAAGACGACGAGATAGGGCTTCATGCGGCCTTCGTTGAAGCGCAGGAAGGGCCGTACCAGGAGCATGGCTGCGCCGGTTGTTCCGAGGATGTTGGCGAGCGCCCCGCCAATGGCGAGGATTGCGGTGTTGCGAAGCGGCGTCGGGGTGCCCTGAATGCGGATCAGGATGCCGCCGGAAATGATGAACAGCGATCCGATGAGTGAGATGAAGCTGGCGTACTCAACGCCCGTCTCCACGAGGTGATGCGCCCCGCCCGGCAGGAAGAGCAAATAGATGGCGACGAGCACGCCGAGACCAATGGCGACCTTGGGGTAGTTGTGCTCCCACCAATGATGAAAGAAGAGTGGCCCCGTCGCGATGAGTATCAACAAAAGCGCGAACGGTGTCACGGCCCAGAGCGGGGTCGGAACCTGGGAAGCAGCCAGCAACGTCATCAATCGCGAATCTTGCGTTTCAGGTCCGGGACCGTGTCAGACTTTCCCGCTTCCATGTAGCGGGCCTCGCTGCCGGTACGCGTCACGTTTTCGTAAACGCCGGTGTCGCGCTTTACAAGTTTTGTGAAGCCGAGGTTCTTCAGTTCCGAATTGGTCTTCGGTGTTGCGACACCGACGATGGGGATAAGGCGCTGGACTGGGAGGCCACACCGGGGACATGCGGCGAGGGGGTCATCCTTCATGGATTGCAGCTGCGAGAATCCATCGCGGCAGAAGTCGCAGGATTGTTCGGGGTCTTTGGCCTGATAGTCATAGAGTGGCATGGAACGGGCAGGAAAACAAAGGCTGAGCCCCGCTGTCCAGCAGGTTCATGCCGTCGGAGAAAAATCCTTGGAAACCGCCCAAGTGACTTTGACTTCATTGCTTTTTCACGGCGTGGTCTGCCCCCCAAAATCCGCTCCACTTCGTATGAGAGTTTCCGCGCCTTTTGACCGTCCCCACCAAGGAGGCCTTGGACCATGGGAAAGCGGAAGCGACACACACCAGACGAGATCATCCGCAAGCTACGCCACGACTTCGGACACAGCCTACCCCGTGGCCGCGGTGAAGCGGTCCGTGTATGGCAATGGCGCAAAGAATGACTTCTCATACGATGGCCTGGGCCGTCTGGAGAAGGTGGAGTACCTGACAGGTTCGAACTCTGTGTTTGACTATA
>JADLAR010000016.1 GCA_020848155.1 Candidatus Sumerlaeota bacterium | reverse complement strand
TGCTCTGTGTCTTAAACAAATGGGCTTTCATTTTGGCTCATTATCCAAATCCCGCAAAGGAATCACACACGTGAAAAAAAGATTAACGCTTCTCGCAGCAGCAGTGCTTGTCGCCGGTCTTTCGTCCATGGCTCCAGCAGCCGTCACGTACACTTACTTGAAGACGTTGGATTTTGCACCCCATCCAACATTTTCCCGCATGACGACCGCCACGGCCGGTCCCGCCGGAAGCATCTACTTCACGGACAACGGATCCGACCACATTGGCTATTTCGCGGACATCACCGCAGTGAGCGCCACTGGCGGCACCGCTGCCGTTGGCGACGCAGAAGACGTTGGAATTTCCGGTGGTGGCTTCACCAGCGGCAACTCACATCGCGGAATCACCTACGATGGAACGAACGTGTACTCCGGCGGCTTGGATGGCCCGTCAGCGGCGCAGTTGATTCAGATTAGCGGCACCAGCCCCAGTTGGACGATAACCGCAATCACACTTCCTCCCAGCGTTGCATTCTCCGGTTACGCCGCCGTTGGCACGAACAAGCTCGCCGCAGCGGATTCGAATACCGGCGCCATGAACATCCTCACGGTTTCCGGCGGCAGCGCCACCGTTGACGGCACCGTGGCTGGTGGTGGAGTGCGCACGAACCAAGTGGCTGCCGACATCGCGCACAGCAAGATTTTCGCGTCGATCGCTTCCGCCAACAACGCGGGGCCCGTACAGGTCTTCACCAGCGACGGAACTGTCGCCGGAACAAGCTACAGCGGCGCAGCAAACCCCGTCGTTGCTGCAGTTGCATCCAGCTTCTCCCTTACCAGCACGGGGTTGAACTATCAGACTGTCTCCGTCGATTCATCGGATCAGGTGATCTGCCTTGGTCAGAATCTGGGCTCATCGGGACAGAGTTCTTGGCAGTTGTATGATGTTTCCGCCGGCGGCACGAACCTGACTCCCTATCAGACCATTGATGGTGCGACAACCCCCGACGGTGTCATTTCAGCATCGGAGTCCTGCCTCGGCAGCGTCTTTTTCACGCAGGGCGGCATCAAGTATCTGGCCCTGGGCCGCAGCAGCGGAAAGGTCTACGTGTTCCGTGACTCCACTGCGTCTGTGCCGAACTGGGAAATGTTCTGAGTCCCGTTTCCAAACATCGCCTGGTAGGAGAATCCCGCCGGTGTCGCCGGCGGGATTTTTTTCACTCATTTGCTCCACGCTTCGCGAGAATGATTTGCTCCATGGCGCCCGGCGCATTCCTTGACTCTGCGAAATCAAGTGCATGAGGCTTTTGCAAAGCCGGGAACTTCGTTCGCAGGATTCAGACTGTGGATGCCATTCTTACGCTCGTGTACCTCGCCCTCCAGTTCCTTACCTTCGTCCTGTCGATCGCATGCCTGATTGATATCCTGCGCTGCAATCATCCGCGCGAATGGATACTGATCATTTTCTTCCTTCCGCTGGTGGGCTCCATCATTTACCTCGTCAATTTCTATCTGGCGGATCGCATTGGTTGGCGCGGGTTGGATGTCAGTATCAAGCGCAGGCGCCGGCTCCGGGAACTGAAACGCCTTTCAATTGTGCAGGACACCGCAGGGCTTTGGCTGGAGATGGGCGAATTGCACTTCCAACGCCGCGAGTGGAATGAGGCATTGGAGGCGCTGCGGCGCGCGATTGATCACGACCCGGAGCTGCTGAAGGCGCAATACTACGCGGGGTGTGCGTTGTTGGAAACGAACCGCCCGCAGCAGGCAGTCGTCCCGCTGGATTATGTGGTGGACCAGCAGGGTGACTATGCGTTCGGTGCGGCGCGCATGGCGCTGGGGCGTGCGCTGGCGGAAGCGGGGCGCGCCGAGGAGGCGCTTGCGCAATTCGATGAGGTCCTGCAGGCGAACAACTACCCGGAAGCGGTCGTGCGGCGCGCCGGCGTGCTGTACACGCTTGGCCGGAATGGGGATGCGAAGGATTCGCTGACGAGGCTGGTGCGCGAAGAAGCGCTTTTCGCGCGGAAAGACCGGAAGTGGGTGAAGCAAGCGCGGCGAATGATCAAGTAGGAACGAACCGCAGGAGGAGGACGGCGGATGGGGGTGTCATGATGGGGCGGAAACTGATCGAACAATGAGATGGACAAGTCCCTTTGTCTCCGTCCATCTGGTCCGCCTCTTTGTGTATACATTCTTCAATCTTTTCTTATCCGCGCGAATCCGCGGCTTCACCACGCTCTCCCCTGCCACCGTGCGCTAAAAACAAGAATGGGCTGCGGGGGTGAGCCGCAGCCCAATTTCTGTCGGTAATCTCCTGAGGGAGATTATTTCTTCTTCGCAGCCTTCTTTGTGGTCTTCTTGGCTGCGGGCTTCTTGGCGGCCTTCTTCTTCGGGGCTGCCTTCTTTGCTGCGGCCTTCTTGGCCTTCGGCGCTGCTTTCTTTGCAGGTGCCATGTGGTGATCCTCCTGAGAGGGATGAGATACGGCCGCTTGGGCCGCTGCAAACAGGGCGATTGGCACTCGGAAGGGTGAACAACTGACGTAGTTCATACCAACCTTGTGACAGAAAACAACGGAGGCGGGGTCGCCACCGTGTTCGCCGCAGATGCCAACTTTAAGGTTTGGACGCGTGCTGCGTCCTTTCTGGATGCCCATGGAAATGAGCTGGCCCAGACCTTCCTGATCGATCGTCTGGAACGGATCGTCGGGAAGAATTTTCTTCGACAGATATTCGGGAAGGAATGTCCCAATATCGTCACGGGAAAACCCAAATGTTGTTTGGGTGAGGTCATTCGTACCAAAGGAGAAGAATTCGGCCCGCTGCGCAATCTGATTTGCAGTGAGCGCGGCGCGCGGCAGTTCGATCATCGTGCCGAGCAGGTAGCTGATCTTGATTTTCTTCTC
>JADLAR010000015.1 GCA_020848155.1 Candidatus Sumerlaeota bacterium | reverse complement strand
GAGAGGCGCTCACGCGCCACCCTCTCCTTCTCTCCCTTGAAACCCTCTCATCCTCTCCCGGCTCGAGGACCACTGCCCGAAACAAATGTGCGAAAAACTCTGGACACTACCCGCGTGGTTTTCCCGTTCGCGACGGGAGTCCCCGGTTGTGCTCGGTCTTCCTGCCTCCCGGCGGGCGATGCCTGGTGACGGAGCAGGTGTTGCAGCCTTTCGTGGGTTTCCGAATCGCCGGGGTGAAGTTGTAGCGCAATGGACAGGGTCTCGATGGCGGCGGTCAGGTCGCCATTCCTTTCGTGGGCCGTGGCAAGCGCCCGCTGGGCGTCCGCATCATCCTTGTGGAATGCAGCCAACTTCCTGAGCAGCGGAATGGATTCAGCGTGGCGGTTCGTGTCGGCGAGGGCTTTCGCCTGAAGTCGCGCGAGCGCAATGACGTCGGGGTGTCGTTCCGTCAACTGCGTCAGTTCGTCCACGGTCAGTGGAGAGTGATCCTTGGTGTCCGCAAGCGTGCGGTAGGTCGTGAAGTCCTCCTGCGAAGCGAGGCGCATTTGACGGAGTTGCAGTTTTTCGCGCTGGTGGGAGGTGGGTTCCAAGGCGCCGCAGCGCTGGAGGCAGTAGGCCGCACCCGCATGATCATCAAGGGCCATGCGCGTTTCAAACAGTGCGAGCCACGCCTCGTGGTCCCTGGGGTTTTCCTCGGCAAATGTCGTCGCGACGGCGTCTGCGTCGGCATCGCGTCCCAGCGATGACAGGGTGCCGATGTGCAGGATCCGCGCGTTGTGGGAGGGCGCATCCTGCGATTGAAGCAGTTGCTCCAGGAAAAGGAGGGCGGTGGGATGATCCCCGCGTTGCGAATGGGATTCTGCGAGGAGATAGAGGGGCGCGGTGCGGCGGGGATCCTCCTGCAACGCGCGCTTCCAGCAGTTCTCGGCGAGGGCGATGTCACCGGCGTCACTGTGGTAGCGGCCGAGCGTTTCCCATGCGCCGGCGTCATCGGGATTGGCGATGGTAGCGGCGCGCAGGCTCGCCCGGGCGCGCGCCAGATGGTTGCGCTGGCGGTGGATTTCTCCCATGCCGGCGAAGGCGCGCGAGGCGAGGGCGCCGTGGCGTTCCCTTTCGACGTAGGATTCCATGAGTGACAGCGCGCGATCGTGTTCGCGGCCATGGCGCGCCAGTTCGATCGCGTAGAGGGCGGACAGGCGGGGGTGGGTGTCGGGCGATGCCTGCACGATTCTTTCTAGGGCCGCCATTGCCTCTGTGTTTCCGTGCTCGTTGCGGAAACAGTCGCTGGCGAAATTCTCCAGCTCCTCGGCTGCGGTGCGAAAATCGGGATCGAGCTCCAGGGCCTTCGAGAAATGGAGGGCGGCGGGCTCCGCGGAGACCATTCCATGCTGGAAGGCGTGTTGGGCCGCCAGGGCGAGGAGGTAGTTTTCAAACGCCGGGAAGGAGGCCGTGGGCCTTCGCGCGGCGATGCGTCCCGCGGATTCGGAGTTTGTGATCAGGGAAGCAGCGTGTCCCAGAAGCGTGAAGAAGCGTGGAAGGGCCGTGGCGACGGTGCCGCTCACGGCATCATCCAGCAGAACGTCGCCATCGAAGAGGTCGAGCAACTGAAGGGATCCTTCGAACTGTTCGTTCCTCCAAAGGAGCTGGCCCTGAAGCGCATGGGAAAACTCCCCGTTCGCCGCATGGGGCAGGTTCATGATCTGATCGTGGGTCCAATAGGCGTTGGTCATCAACCAGCCGCGTCGCGACCTGTTGTTCTCCGGGGTGATGAACAGGTTCTGGAGGACGATTTCGATGCCGGTGATTTGGGAGAAGCGGCGATCGATGAAATTCGCGAAACCGCGGCAGAGGTCTGCGTCGCGCGGCGTCACGGGTTCCTGCACGCCAAGCGCAAAAGGAAACAGGGCAACGACGGGGCGGTGTGGAAATTCGTCACTCATGAGGGGCGGAAGGAAATGAAATGGCCTCGCAGGTGTGAAGAGTGCGAATTATGGGCCTGATGTGCGAGGGGTAAAAAGACTGAAGGGTGGCTCGTGAGAGCCACCCTTCAGGGGAGAGGGTTCTGTTACCGTGCAACCATTACTGCGTCGGCGCGTCGTATTCAGTGACGGTGATGCGGTGGATGGTGACGTTGGCGTCGGCGTTGAAGGGACCAGCGGTGTACTGCTGGAAGTCAACCGTGATGAAGCCGGGGACGGTGTTCGTGGTGAACGCCGGGCCAAGCTCTGCAAGGTTGACCGAGGAGTACGCCTTCGGCGCGCTCTTGATCGCGGCGTTTCCGGTCAGACCACTGAAGGTCGGCAGGAAGAAGCCAACGATGTTGAAGTCGACGTAGCCGAAGTTCAACTGAACGCGCAGCTGCGGCAGGTCTTGAACCGTCGGCGTCGTGGACGATGCCCAGACGTCTGCGATGTAGAGCTTGCCGTTGGTTACGCGATAGTGGCCACCGGTCGGATGATCGATGTCGAGTTCCGGAACCGTCTGATAGAAGCTGAATCCATCCAGTGACGGATAGAAGAGCGTCGAACTCGGAGAGGCAGAAGCCGTCACAGAGTAAATGAGCGCGTTGGCTGTACCAGAGGTGTTGAGCGCCGCATCAACCGTGGAGTTGGCGCTTGCATTGCCAACACCCGTGGTCTGGCCGACAGCGGACGGCGGAGCGCCGAACGTGAAGGCCGTGGCACCGGATTCCGGAGTCAACTGCTCAGAGGCATCAGGCGTCGGAACCGTTGGGTTACCGCGGTTGATCAGGACGTTCTTGCCCGTCAGCAGTGAGCGGTTGGTACCCACGTCGAACGAGTCAACCTGCCACGATGTGGCGGTGATGTCGTTGCCAGTGGCGCCAGCCGGGACCAGGGCCGCATCGAGCGTGATGATGTTGAAGAACACCGTCACGTTGGTCTGCGCATCTTCCGTGATCAAGTAGGAGTCGAAATCGGCTCCGCCCGCGGGAGGATTGTAGAACTTGGTGTCAGGACCAACGGTGCCGCCCGGACCTGTATACAGGGTGTCGAAGGCGCGTGCGTTGTTGGTGCTGTGGAAATCGTTGCTAAAGCCCGTCTTCAGTTCGCCAAGGCCCAGCGTGAAATCGTCTTTCGACGACGTGCTGCTGTCGGCGGATTGAAGGCGAAGGCGGAAGCGGAGCAGATCATTGGCTGCCGCGCTGAAGGCCGCGATCTTGTTGAAGCGAACCACACCGACCGCCGCTGTGTTGGCGTTGAGCGTCAGTGATGTCGTGCCGGCGTTTGTTGTTCCGCCGTTCGGATTCAACTGAGCGAAGATGTCGGGAGAGACAGGATCGTCTGTCGGGTATGTAAGCACAGGGACTGTTGAGAAGCCCGTGAACACGCCGGGATTACCCGCAGTCGGGTAAGGCGTGAACGTCGTGCCTGAGGATGGGATACCAGCCAGAAGACCTGACCCTTGAAGAACCCAGCCCGAGAAGTCGTTGGACGCGGGGATCTTCGGTGTGGGGACGATTCCCGTGAAGCCGGGAACGCCTGAGGTGAGGCTGTCTTCACCGTCAACGCTCGTGATCACCAAGAAGGTGTCGGAGCTTGGGGCTTCCGTCGAGAAGTCCGTGTTGATGTAAAGCTCGACAACGCGGAACTGCGAGCCGGAGGCCGTCAGCGGGGCATCGGAGCCGATCGTGTGGACCGGCGTGGAAGACCCGATGGTGTCGAAGGGAAGGCCCGTGACATCTTCATAGTCCGTTGCGGGACTAAAGTCGATGTTACGGAAGTCGAGGAATCCGACCGTTGGGGCGGAGGTGAAATCGGCTGCCGTCAGTGGGAATTCATTTCCCAATGTTGCGTAGCCGAAGTGGTCCACACCTGACGTGTCCTGAATCAGGAGGGTGTGATCTGCCGCGAATTCCGGGGTGCTACCATCCGGAACGCCGTCCTTGTCCAAGTCACGGTACTCGTTGAACAGGAAGCGAACGTCGCCGATCGTGGCAGAGGGGCCAGCGTTCACATACGACGGGCTACTTAAGTCGAACGCGTCCTGATAACGGAACAGATACTGTGTACTGGCGTTGCCTGGATCGTAGACGTTCGGCGGCGTTGCGCCGGAAAGCTTGTCCGTGATGATCACTGTTGGGAGATCACCGGCGAACGTTGGCGCAAATGCAAAGGCGCTGCCGCTGAGCAGGGATGCGGCAGCAAGGAAACCAAGAGCGGTTCTATACCGAGTTTGCACTGGTTTGCCTTTCCTTTATGTTTTGAAGATACTACGAGACCCTGCTGGCCTTCCCAGGCCTGGAGGGTAAACAAAAAATGCGAAGGGAATTGCGGGGTGCTTTCTCCTCTGATGTCGCTTCGGCTCGTGGCGATCCCGCTCCGTTTCGGGATTCGCGACTGCCGCCAGCGCTTCGCGTGGCGGTGCTACTCGCCTTTTACCATCGTAGGGAGGCTGGGACAGGCTCCGTCTCGTGTCAACCTTACTTTCATGAAAATGTAAGGTGCCGTCACCCCGGGGGGGATCCCTTCCGCCCCAGCCAGCGGGGGACCTCGTCCATTCCCCCCTTGCACAGGGGCTGGCAACGCAGGAGGCGCCATATGATGAGGCACAGCGCGGGGACCAGGGGACCGCGGTGCAGGGCTTCCTCGGCGTAGCAGGAGCACGAGGGGACAAAGCGGCACTGCCCCCCCAGAAGCCATCCCAGATACCGCTGGTATCCATGCACAAGCGCCAGAAGGAAACGGCAAAGCGCGATGTCAACGGCCCTCAAGAGCTTCATTCCCCGACCCTGTGGACGCGGCTATATGTTTCAATATGACACACAATCGCCCTGCGGCATCCTCTTTTTGAGGGGCTTTCCGCCATAAAAACAAGGTTCAGAAATTGCATTCTGGATGCTGACGTTCAGAGTTCACGAGTTCATTTAGGGACACCGCCAGTATGAAGCCTCCCAAGACGCCAGCCAATCAAGACCTTCATGATAGCGACCACCAGATTCCCGTCACGGAAGAAGAGGCAGAGGAGAAGATGGAGGACGAGGGGGGCGGGGTTCATCCGGCGCTTGGGGCCCCGGCCGTGGAGGCCAGTGAGTCCACACAGGATCAGCTTCGGCGCCTGCGGGCGGACTTTGACAACTATCGCAAGCGCACCGCAAAGGAGTTCAACACCCAACGCCAGCGTGGCCGACGCGATGCGATTGAGAGCCTGCTCAATGTCTATGATGGCTTGTCGATGGGCCTCATGAGGATGCCGAAGGACAACCCCTGGCGCGCCGGGCTGGAGGCGATCCAGTTGCAATTCATCGGGGCATTTGAATCCCTTGGCGTGAAGCGCGTGAAGACGGTGGGCCAGCCGTTCGACCCCAACCAGCACGAGGCGATAGGAAACATTGCCAGCACCCATGCGGAGGGAATCGTGTGCGAGGAAACCCGCACGGGATTCTATGACGAGACGGGATTGGTCCGTGCGCCGCAGGTGCTGGTGAGCACTGGAAAGAAGTAAGAGGCTTGGGGGCCTGAAAAAAAGCAGGCCCCCCATCCCAAATTCCTCCGACAAGGAATCGCTGCCCGTCTGACCGAACCCCGAACCCCCAACCCCCTTCTCCCACACCATGAAATACCGCGATTACTATGAGGTTCTAGGCGTTTCCCGCTCCGCTCCCGCAGAGGAGATTCGGCGCGCGTATCGGAAACTGGCGCGGAAGCATCACCCTGATGTGAACAAGAATGATCCGAAGGCGGAGGAGCGCTTCAAGGAGATCAACGAGGCCTACGAGGTCTTGAAGGACGCCGATCGACGCAAGCAGTACGATGCGCTGGGAAGCAACTGGAAGCAGGGACAGGATTTCCGCCCCCCACCGGGATGGGGCGGTGCGCAGGGCTTCCCCGG
>JADLAR010000014.1 GCA_020848155.1 Candidatus Sumerlaeota bacterium | reverse complement strand
TTGAACATCCCCTCGCATGAAATGTTTCGCTTGTTTCTGATGGTGCAGACCTACCTGTCACTGGGTGTGTTGCTGATCGCAGCGCCACGGATCATCAGTCAGGAGCGCGCGCACAATGGCCTGCCGCTGATCTACAGCAGGCCCGTCGGCCGCTTCGGATACATCGCCGGAAAGTTTTCGGCGCTGGCGGTCCTGATGTCGTACATGACGGTTGTGCAACTTCTCTTCCTGTTCGTGGTGATGTGGTCGAATTATCCTGCAGAGCATTTGTTCCACACGTCGTTCTGGTCCTACTCGGTGCCGATGCTGCTGCGGGGAATTCTTCAGTCGTTCGTCATCATTGTTCCGCTGGGGATGCTGGGATTGGCCGCTTCCGCGGCGACATCCGATGTGCGGGCGGCGACAATTGTGTTCATCGTTCTGGTATTCGGCGCATCATTCATCTCCCAAACCGCACAAAGCACGTTTGCGCCGAAGTTCCCGGAACTGGGCATCCGCGAAGTCATCTTCGCGTCAAATGACAAACTGTTGCAGGCATCGGAGACGGCCCGCCGAACGAACTTCGAGAGGTCGGTGCAACGCAATACGGGGGCACAGATCGTCTGGGGTCAGGCGAACGATGTTTCCACGGCGAATGTTGTGGTTGGATTCCTGGTCTGGACGGGGGCGGCGTTGTTGTTCATGCGGTGGCGACTCCGCCCCTTCGACGTGCATGGGGCCTGATCATGACCTCCACTTCGCTGATTGAGCTTCATGACGTTTCCCGCTGGTACGGGGAGGTGATTGGCGTAAACCGCGTGACCGCGACCATTAGGCCCGGCATCACCGGCCTGCTTGGTCCGAACGGGGCGGGGAAATCGACAATGATGAACCTGGTTACGGGGATGATCCGACCCAGCACCGGCACCTTGACGGTTTGCGGCACGGAGCCGTTCAACAGCCCATGGTTGATGGAGCGGCTGGGCTATTGCATGCAGCCCGATTCGTTCTACGAAAAGTTCACGGCCCTGGATTTCATCCAGTCGCTGCTGGAGGTGCGTGGCTGGATGCGGGCCAAGGCGCGTGCGGCGGCGATGCACGCGCTGGAGCAATTGCAGATGACTCCGCACATCAACAAGAAGATCCAGAGTTACAGCAAGGGAATGCGGCAGCGCACGAAGGTGGCTCTGGCGATCGCGCACAACCCGGAGATCATCGTGCTTGATGAACCCCTGGATGGACTGGATGCGCTGGGGCGTTTTGAAATGACCGAG
The DNA here is from genome assembly GCA_020848155.1 of Candidatus Sumerlaeota bacterium. GTDB lineage: Bacteria > Sumerlaeota > Sumerlaeia > SLMS01 > SLMS01 > JADZDZ01. The sequence continues at coordinate 184,364 of JADLAR010000014.1, read as the reverse complement.
TTGATCCGGCGCTTCGGCCGCGAGGGCCGGAACGTGCTGATCAGCAGCCATGTGCTTCATGAAATCGAGGCCATGACGAACAACATCGTCATGATCAGCGGCGGCTATCTCCTGGCGGAGGGTGATGTGCGCGAGGTGCGCGAGTCGCTGCGCCAGCATCCGCACAAGATCATCGTCCGATGCACGACACCGCGAGCCGCGGCGGTTTTCTTCCTTGAGCAGTCCCAGACCCTGAGTGTGAAAGTAGAGGAGAACGACAATGTCATCGTCGTCGAAACAGCCAGCCTCAGCAGCTTCAACGACAGCCTCAACACTCTCGTCCTGGAACGGAGCGTCGACGTCAGCCTTGTCACCGTCGCCGATGAAAACATCACCAGCATCTTCGGATACCTCGCCGCTGGCGGCGGAGGATCAACAACAGCGCAATCGCGCTGAGGCGGAGGCACGGGCTGCGGAGTTTTTCCGCCAATTCCGCGCCTTGGTTCGCGTCACCCGTCGACGCATGCTGTGGTCGAACTACTTCTTCGCCATCATCGTGATGACGCTGCCAATCATCCTGGTCTTCGGCTTCTTCTGTGTGCTTGCATCAATGAAGGCACCGGCGCCGCCGGCAGCAGCCCAGATACTGCGCATCTTCGATGCAGCCTTCATCGGGGCGTTCCTGCATTTCTCACTGATCCTTGGTGGCGCCATGCTCGCGGCCTTCGCATTTCATGAGGAGGTCCACCGCCAGACGCTTCATCACCTGTTCCTGCAACCGGTCCATCGATGGATGATTCCATTGGCAAAATTCACGGGGTTCATGCTGGCGGTGCTTCCCATCTACTTTTTGGCCCTCGCCATCAGTTACATCCTGCTCTCCTTCCCCTATTTGCTTCAGGGGGAAGCGGCGGCGCTTTACAATTTCGCGCGGTTCAAGATTTTCCTGCTTTTCATGGGGGTGTCGACGTTGGGGCTGACGATTTATTGCTCGCTGCTCCTTGCGCTGAGCATGTTCGTGAAAAGCCCTGCCTTCGCCATATTACTACTGGGCTGGGAAGCATTCATGTACCTGCTTCCAGATGTGCTCAAGAATTTCACGGTTTCCTACTACCTTCAGGACATGCTGCCGGAGAAGAACGCCTATCCCGGAAGCACCATCGCCATCATCAGCGACGGCCCCGGCGCCTTGCAGACGGTATTGGTGTTGGGCGGTGTGATCCTCGTGAGTCATGGGGTGAGCGCCTTCATGGCGACCCGAAAGCAATGCCTCTACGGCACTGGGACCTAAACTTTCCCTGCGGAAAAAGCCAAAGACGCTTGCCACTGGAGCGCTGGTACAAAAACCTGAGGCATTGCCTGAGACAATGCCACTCCCCGACCGACTATCAACCCTTCTGGCGGCAATCGCCTGTGCAGCGTTCCTGACAGCCTGCCAGTCGCAGCCGAAACCCGCCGTAGTGAATGAGATGGCCGCCAAGGAACCGCCGCCTCCGTCACTGACGTCGCTGGCCGGTTCGCCGGGATCGGAGACGGTTTCACCGCCCGCTGATAACAGCGCCACTGTCAAGGCGTTGCAGGATCGGCTTCGGATTGTAACCTACGCATTTGTCCCCGGAGAAAAACCTTCGATGACCCTGATGCTGGAGAATGTCCAGCCGAAAGATTCCGTGACGTTCGAAGTCGCGGTGGAACTCATTGATTCGGAACGAAAAGTCGTTTCCCAAACGGACTGGTCGCGTGTGACTTTGGCTCCCGGACGGCAGCATACGGTTTACATGGAAACGACGGTGCGCGCTGCGGTTGATGCGCGCGTTCTACTTCGCATGGTCGAGCTGCCAAAGCCTGCTCCACCCGTAGAAAAGAAGCCACCCACACAATGAGTTACTTCCTACAAAAATTCGGCCTGTCGCTGGCGACACTGATTGTCGTGGGGACTCTCTGCTTTCTCCTGACGAAGGCGGCGGGCGAAGAAGCTGCATTTGGTGAGAAGAACCCATCGCCGGAAGTTCGCGCGGCCATTTCCAAGCAGTGGCTCCTGGATCAGCCCCTGCACGTGCAATACATTGCGCACATGAAGAAGCTGCTCCAGTTGGATTCGATGCCATCGCGCAAGCAGAAGGGACGGACACTGCGCGATGTGCTGAAGGAGCACTTGCCGCAATCACTGAGCCTGGGGTTCCGCGCGTTGATCGTAGCCGTGACGTTGGGAGTTCCGATCGGTGCATTCTGTGCCGTGAATCACAATCGCATCGGAGACAATGCAGGGACGTTTCTGGCATTGATGGGAGTGTCCGTTCCCAGCTTCGTTCTGGCGACGTTTGCGCTGATCGTGCTGTCGCGGGAATGGCATGTCGGTGGCCTGAAACTGGGTCCCATGCCCGCGATCCAATGGTATGAACCGGCGATGGGCGCGGTGCAGTTGGCGGAAAAATCGCCCGCCTGGTTGAAAGGAATCATCATCGAGCTGGGCCGCCTGAGGCTGTGGATCCCTGCGATGTGCCTGGGTGCGTTTCCCTTCGCTGCAGTGTTGCGCTTGACGCGGTCTTCCATGCTGGAGGCGTTGCGCCAGGACTACATTCGCACCGCGCGCGCGAAGGGTGTTGCCGCATGGAAGGTTGTCGGCCGGCATGCGCTGCGGAACGCGCTGACGCCGGTTGTGACGTTCCTTGGCCCCGTGAGCGCGGGCGTGCTGACGGGCTCGCTGGTGATCGAGAAAATTTTCGCCATCCCCGGCATCGGCCAGTTCTTCGTGGAGTCGGTGAACAACCGTGATTTGCCGCTCATCATGGGACTCACATTTTTCTACTCAGCCCTTCTGGTGTTCATGAACCTTGTGGTGGATGCCATCTATCCCATCCTGAATCCGCGACTTAGAGGCTAAGCCCAAAGGGCTGGGAGTTGGGCAGGTATGTTTCGCTTTTGCCTTGGCGGCTGGCATTTTGAATGATTTGCGGTTGTCGTCCCTTGTCGTTTCTTCAAACGCTGATTCTCTGACCCATCACCACCTCCGCTCACGAAAATGGCGCGCCTTACAAACCTTCACCGTTCCGTTGGCGTGTTCCTGCTGCTGTTTGGCTTCTCACTGGCCTTCTTTCGCGGGTCATTGGAGACATCGGATGAGCAGCTAATGGCGGCGACGACCGGCGCCATCGCTGAACGATTCTCCCTCACCTTCACGGAAAAGATCCATGACCAGTACTTCACCGGCTACGGCGTTGGAACCCCGGCCGCCGGTGTTCCCATGTATTTCCTTGAGCGGATGGCGCGCGCAACTTCGCTCTGGCGCGATGCGGGCGCATCGCTGATCCCGCTGACGAACAGCTTCCTGTTCGCGCTGATTGGCACGATGTTGTCGATGCTTGTCGCGGGCGCGGAGCGCTGGGCGTTCACTGCCGTGTTGGTGTTGGTCAGTCCACTGCTTCCAACGTCACTGACATTTTACAGCGAAATGCTGGCGACATTCGGAATCGTTGGGTGTGTGCTGACCGTCACCAAATCCGCGGACGCACCAGACGAGAAACCCCTCACGCCGTGGTGGAATATCGCCGCTGTGTTGTTTGCCGCCCTGGCGGTCCTGTCGCGCATGGCGGTCCTTCCGTTGATACTGCTGGTTGCCGTTTGGGGGTGGAGGCTTTCGGCGCGACGCGAGACGCTGGCCTCGCTGTTGGGGGGCTGTGCGGCAGCCCTTGCCATCACGTTCATTCAAAACAATTCGTTGCGCGGAAGCCCCTTGGCAACGGGCTACAATGGGCAGGATTTCACGACCCCACTGCTGACGGGATTGTACGGTTTGTTGTTTTCACCGGAACGTGGCATCCTGATTTTCTTTCCTCTGATTTTATTGCCGTTTGTGTGCTGGGGAGTGCTGAGCCAGCGATCGCGTGCAATGACGATCCTCGCAACCGCGGCGTCGCTGTTTTGGTTGGTGATGCATGCGATGTTCTGGACGTGGCACGGTGGCTGGACGATCGGGCCACGCTTCATGATTCCCTGCATGGCACTGTTTGTTCCTCCGTTGTGCGAAGTCATGATGATGAGGAAGAAGCTGCGCTGGCACTGGCGCCTCGCACTGGCTCTTGGACTTACATGGTGCGGCCTGATGTCCTACATTTACTGCCGCCATTCGGCGTTCGCGTGGTGGAACCAGCTCTGGGTGTTGCACGGACAGGAAAACGAGTGGTTGTTCCTACCGCAACTCAGCCTATGGCAGGCTTGGTATGACGGCGTGCCACTGGCTGGTGCACGGGCGCCTGTCCCACGTTCAGGCGAGTTGGTGCTCAGCGCCATCTGCGCCCTCTGCATGATCGCCGGTGTCGTCACTGTCCTTTCATCATTGCGAGCGGGCGACTTCGTCGAAACGGGCTCCTCATCCCCCGACAGCAGTGATTCCCTGCGGGAAAGAGTTCATTTCCGCTTCGACCGCGGCTTCATCGCTGTTCTGTGCATCATCGCGGGGACAATCCTCGTATACAGGTTGAAAGGCCCCCGGGGATTCGATGCGCTGGACGCGCGCCCCGGAGAATCCTCGCGTGTCTCCCATCTACTATTGGAAAATCGCACGGGCCGTTTCGAGGGCTACATCGACAACAAGCTCGCAACACCAATTATCTTCGCCCTTAAATCGAACGCCCTGTACCGCGTGAGTGTGGACGATCAGCTTCTAATTCAGCAGGTGGAGGCCGTCGGGTACCACCGCAACAGTGCCGAGTTGAAGGTGGAGCCGGGCAGGCGATACAAGCTGCTGGTCGAGGTGGAACAGGCGCCCAACCAGCGCGAATCGCTTTTCCAGCTTTTTTGGACCTGGGGAGGGAACGGAACATACCTGGCACCAGTCGGCGGCGAGTACCTTCTGCCGCACCTTCCAACGTCCGCCACCGAGACCTTTTTTACCCTCCTTTGGAGGCGAAAGTTTGTCGCAGGAGCAGCACTGTTGGCGCTGCTGTTGCTGATAAAGGGCGTACGGCCTGCCACACCGGCCTGAATAACGCATTTTTACCGCGATTTTGCGCGCGGAAACCGTAAACCCACGCCACCCTTTACGGGGTCTGGTTTGCAGCTAAACTTTCGACATTTCCGATGGATGAAGGCAGGCCATGATTCAAACGACTGACAACCAACTTGGGCAGCTTCTCGTGGAGATGGGGAAGCTGGATCCCGACATGCTGGACGTCGCGATCCGCGATGCCCACAAGTCCAACGAACGGCTGGAAACGGTCGTCGTAAAGATGGGACTGTGCGAGGAGGAGGACGTGCTTCAGGCGGTGGCGAAATCCTTGCACCTGCCGTACAAGAAGCTGGGGGACCTGGAGCCCGGCCCGGAATCGCTTGGACTCGTGACGCCACAAATGGCCGACCACTACAGGATCGTGCCCTTGGACCTGCATGACGGGGTCCTGACAATCGCCACCAGCGATCCGCATGACCTGTTCATGATCGACGAACTGCGACGCCAGTTGAACGTCGAGGTCGAAGTGGTGGTCGCAACTCGGCTGGAAATTGAAAAGGCCTACAATCGCATCTTCGGTATCGGCGGCGCGGTCATCCAGAACATGACGGAGTTGGAAGCGCCCGGCGCCGCAGGCCAGGAGATCAGCCTGTCCGACAACATTGACATCGATGAGATGGCAGCGGATGCAACCATCGTTCGCTTCGTCAACCAACTGATCCAGGAGGCAATGCGGGACCGCGCCACGGACATACACGTGGAGCCGATGGAGAAGGAGTTGCGGATTCGCTACCGAATCGACGGCATGCTGTATGAGGCACCGATTCCGCCAGCCATCAAGCGATTCCAGGCTGCGATCATCAGCCGCCTGAAAATCATGGCGGACCTGAACATCGCAGAACGCCGGTTGCCGCAGGACGGAAAGATCAAGGTGAAGATGGGCGACAAGGAGTTCGATCTTCGTACCGCGACAGTGCCAACGCCGTACGGCGAATCGATCGCAATTCGTATTCTGTCGCGCGACTCGGAAATGAAGACCATGGAAAAACTGGGCTTCAGCGAGCGCCACAAGTCCCTGATGCGCGCCATGATCCAGAAGCCCTACGGCATCATCTTCGTAACCGGGCCCACGGGTTCCGGAAAATCAACCACGTTGTTCGCGGCGCTTTCGGAAATCAACTCCGTGGATCGCAAGATCATCACGATTGAGGATCCCATCGAGTATCGCATCCCCGGCGTCACGCAAATCCAGGTGAACCCGAGCATTGACCTGACGTTCGCACGCGTCCTGCGCACGACGCTTCGCCTGGACCCGGACGTGATCATGGTTGGCGAAACGCGCGATCCCGAGACGGCCAAGATTACCATCGCGACCGCCATGACGGGACACCTTGTCTTCTCGACCTTGCACACGAATGACGCCTGCGGTGCATTCACACGCCTGAACGACATGGGTGTGGAGCCATTCCTGATCGCATCGTCCGTGGAAGGCGTTCTTGCGCAGCGCCTCGTGCGCGTCCTGTGTCCCGAATGCAAGCAGCGCTACACCCCGGACGCGGAGTTGATCCGCCAGGTGAACATGACACGTGAGAATCCCGCGAACCTACCCTTCATGCGCCCGGCAGGCTGCGAATCGTGCCGCTACACGGGCTATGCTGGTCGCACCGCAATCATGGAAATGGTGCGCATGGATGAGTTCGTTCGGCGCAGGATCGTGGCGAACAGTTCCGCGAGCGAGATCAAGGGCGTCGCGATGAAGCAGGGAATGAAGCCCATTCGCTTCGACGGATGGGAAAAGATCAAGTCCGGCGTTTCCACGTGCGAGGAGGTTCTTCGCGTGACGATGGAGGACGAGTTCAACAACGAGTACGATGCAAGCCTGACCGCGGAGGAAATGCCCGGCCATGATCCGCGCGCAGCGGGCAATGCGCCGGCCTCCGTCCCCAATCACCCCGCCGATGCTGACGGGATCTCCTGATGCCGACCTTTGTCTATACAGCGAAGGACCAGAAGGGATCGTTGGTTGAGGGGACGATGGAAGCGGACGGGCGCAATGCCGTGGTTGCGCGCCTCCAGCAAATGGGATACTTTCCCGTCCGCATCAATGTGGGCGTGAAGAAGGGCGGCAAGATCGTCGCCGAGCAGGCGGCTGCACCGCCCGCATCCCCCCCGGTGGCGGTATCGCGCGCATCCACGTCGAAGACGGCCATCCCGAAACTGAACGGCGTGGCGGCGCCTTCCACCGCGCCTGCGGAACCACGCGCCGGTTTCAGGTTCTCCTTCATGGAGTCGAAGGTCTCCACGAGCGATGTCGCGAACTTCAATCGCCAGCTTGCCGACCTGATCGGCGCTGGGATTCCGCTCGTGAAGGCACTGGGAATCCTTCAGCGACAAACGACCAACGAGAAACTGAAGCAGGTGATTGTTGATGTTCTGGATGACGTGCAGGAAGGCGCAACGTTCGCAGAGGCGCTGAAGAAGCATCCGCGTGTCTTCTCGAAGTTGTACGTCGCGATGGTGCGCTCCGGCGAAGCGGGTGGCATGTTGCAGGAGGTGCTGAACCGCCTGGCCGATTTCTCGGAGAACGAGGAAAACTTGAGGGGGAAGGTGAAGGCGGCGCTGGCATACCCGGTCGTGATGATCGCAGCGGGTTCGGTGGCCGTCTTCGTCATGTTCTCCTATGTGATTCCAAAAATCACCGCGACGTTTGAGCAGTTGGGGCAGACACTGCCGACGATGACGCAAATCCTCATCATGATCAGCCATTGGTTTTCCGACTATTGGTGGGCGATACTCATGGGGATCGTCCTTGTTGTGATCGGATTCTTCCAGTTCACGACCTCCCGCGAAGGGCGCTTGATGTGGCATCGGTTGCAGCTGCGCCTGCCGTTGATGGGGCCGCTCGTACAGAAGCGCGAATGTGCGCGCTTCACTCGAACCCTAGGTTCGCTGCTGAAGAATGGCGTCAGCATCCTGATGGCATTGGATATCGTGCGGGAAGTGGTCGACAACTCGATCGTGAAGGCGGAAGTCGACAAGGTTGTTGAGGCGATCACGCAGGGTTCGAGCATTGCGCAGCCGCTTGCCGGAAGCCAGGTCTTCCCATCGGTGGCGGTGAACATGATCGCCATTGGCGAGGAGACTGGCCGCCTTCCGGAAGTCCTGCTGCGGGTTAGCGAATCCTTCGAGATTCAGGTGGAGCGGCAGGTACGCACGATGACGTCGCTGATTGAACCACTGATCATCTGCGTGATGGGTGTCGTGGTCGCGTTCATCGTGATTTCGATGTTGCTGCCCATCTTCAGCCTGGATCCAACGGGGAAGGTATGATGCACGGGAATGGTGGCATGAAGCGCATGAGGACCAACTCCCACGTTGGGGGGCGTGGCTTCACATTCCTGGAGTTGATGGTGGTGATCGCCATTCTTGCGATCCTGGTCGTGTTCGTGCTCCCCAACATGTCGGGAACGCGAGACAAGGCCGCGCTGCGGTCGGCGTCACGCCAGTTGGCCTCCGCCGGAATGTTGGCGCGCCAGCTTGCCGTGGCCTACAACGAGGAAACAGAGCTGGTGCTGAACAAGGAGAAGAACACCTGGCAGCTCCACCTGACGCCGGAACTGAAGGACAAGCGTGAACGTCGCAGGCTCAGCAGTGGAAGTCGCCGCGCCGACGACCCGCTGACGGAGGACGAAATCCAGCGGGAACTACCACCGCGCGTGACGTTCAACACCATCAAGCTGAACAATGGGGATGAGGGCCTGAATGGCGATGTGCACTTGGTATTCTATCCGAGCGGTGCGTGCACGGGGTTGACGATCGAGTTGAAAAACAACCGCGAGAAATCCATGACCGTGGATTTTGAGCGACCAACGGGACGCCCGGATGTCTATACAGGGCCTCCGAAGTCACTGGCGGCACGCATGAAGGAACAGGGACTTGATCCTGCAAACTACGGAATCCCGGATGATGCACTGGATGTGGAACTGAACAAGGATGCTGCCGGTGCGGGGTTCAGCCAAACGGCTGGGATGTCATCCGACGAACGCGTTGACCAATACAAGGACGCGGTGCAACGCATGCTGGATCGCTCAAAGAATCGCTACGAGGTTGTGAAGAGCGGCAACGCAGCGGACGTCTATGCGGACCAAAAATCCTGGGGTACGAAGTAGGCGATGAAAAAGCAGCGCGCCTTTGTCCTGCTGGAGATTCTGGTCTCCATTGTCATCATCGCGGTGGCGTTGGTGGCAATCATGAAGGGCTTTGTGTTGTCGCTCGATTCACTGAAACGCATTCGCATGAATGAGAAGGCTTTCGTCCTGGCGCGAAGCCTCATGGACGACCTGATCCTGGAGCCGCCGGCGGAGGGTTCCTTTGAGGGGAATTTTGCGGATGATCCGCGGTTCGGCGAAATCTACGCAGGTTGGTCTTGGTCGCTGGAAGTGGAGCCTGAGGAGCCTGATTATGACGAACGCCCCCGTGGCCGCCTGACCCAGGACCTTGAAGAGGTTTACAATGCCGAGTTGAAGATCAAGTATCAGGGCGAGAATGAATCGCGGACCTACTTGAACATTTCCACGATCCTGATCGACGCCGACGTCTTTAGCCAGGCGGCGATCCAGGCTAACCAGCTCTTCTGATGATCTTCCCACGAGCACATGCCCGACAGGGATTCACCATCCTGGAAGTGATGATTGCGGTGACAATCTTCGCGCTGGTTTCCGTGGTGATTTTCGTGGTCTTCCGGTCCGCCGTGAAGAGCCAGGAGGCGGCCGATCGCGGATCCCAGAACATCGAACGGGCGCGTTTCGTGATGGATTCGCTCCGCCGCGACACTGCCAACATCTTCTTCCGCGATGAGACTTCGTACAACATCGCCGCCACGTCGCTCATCGAGAACATGGAACAGCTTCGTCTTCAGGCAGAGGAATCCGGCGACTGGTCCCAGTTCAATTCTGTCTACGGTGATCCGAGTGATCCCGAAAGCGAGAAAAACGCAAGCATTGGAAATCCCTATGAAAAGGTCCGCGTCATCGACCTTCAGTTTGTCGGCACTGATTCCGGTGATGTGGACACCATGACCTTTTCCGCGACGACACCGTTGAAGCGTGGAGCGACCTACCACCCCTGGGGCGTGGGTCGCATCACATACAAGGTTGATGGAAGCTGGCTGGTGCGCACCGTTGACACGATCGAAACCGAGAAGCGCGACGTGTACGGCACTGCACCGGAAAGCAAACCGCCACCGGACTTCGTGAAGCTGGCGGAAGGAGTCAAAAAGTTCAACATCACCTACGCCTTCTGGTACGACAACCAGTGGTACGAGGTGCCCTCGTGGAATTCCGCTTCGCGCCAGATTCGCAATCCGCGCTATGTGTTGGGTGCGTATGATGAACTCACCGACAAGGTCAATTCGTCGGGGCTTTCACCCGGCCAGGATGGTTTCAACAATTCCCTGAACGATCAATTCAACGAACCTTTGGACCGGCTGCCGGCGTATATCCGCGTGACGTTGGAGTTCGCCGACCTGAAGAATCCCGCACGCGTGGAGGATTTTGAGTCGATCATCCGCATTTTTCCGGCAGAGGAAACGTACACCCCCAGCGAAGAACTCACGGAGGACATCCGCGAGGAAGAGCGGAATTTGCGCGACAGTGACTATGTTCCGGTGTTTCCCGGCACGATGAGGAAGCAATGAAACGCACTGGGAAACGGCTGCAATCACGTCGCGACCGGGCAGTCATTTTGGTCCTCGTCCTGTGGATCATCGTAATTCTGTCGCTCATGGCCTATTCCATGCTGTATCAGGTTTCATCGGAAACGACGATCATCTCCACGCGAAAGAAGCAATTGCAGGCGGAAGCGTTCGCACGCGCGGGCGTGGCCAAGGCGGTGGTCGATCTCCGCAATGATTTGCTTTTCGACAACGTGGAAGGTGAAAAGAACTTTGATGGTGAGGGGGATATCTGGGCACGGCCCGAGGAAGGAAAGCTGGATGCGGAAATCGGCAACAACAAGAGTGGCACCTTCAGCGTCCACGTCTACGATGAGGATGGCCTGATCAACATCAATCGCATCAACGGAACGAACATGGTGCTGCTGCAAAAGATCATCGAGCGAATCGGCTACACCGAGGAGGACGCAAAGTTGGTGACCGCCGCGATCGTTGATTGGCGTGACGGGGATTTCGTGCCCGTGCTGCCCAGTTCGCCGTCCAACGACGAGGGAAAAGCCTACGCCATGATCCAGGCGGAGAACGAACGGGCACGCGTCACCGACGAGAACGAGGTGCAGCCCTACGTTTTTCGCAATGAGGATTTTATCAGCGTCGAGGAACTTCTGGAGGTCTATGGCGTGACACCGGAACTGTTCTTCGGCCCCGACTCGCCGGAGGCGGAATACTTCCGCGCGCAGCTGCCGGACCGCTTCGAGTACGGCGATGATCACTTCAAGATGGACGAGCGCGAGCTTCGACGACGCACGCGCGGAAGCCGCAATGATGAACCACAGCCGGGACTGCGCGATTACCTGACGGTGTATGGCTCCGGAACCATCAACATCAACACAGCGCCACAGCATGTGCTCGCCGCCTTCGCAGAAGCAGCCGGCAACACCGATGGCGACAGTTGGGCCGAACGCGTGATCCGGGAGCGACGTGGCGGCAAGGAGGATAATATCGACAATGACAACGCGTTCAAGGACGGAACAGCCCTGCAGGCGAATGCAGAAGTTCAAGGCGTGCTGGCAGGGGGGGGCGCACTCCTTCCCATCGGAGTGAACTCAACAACCTTTCGGATTGTTTCTGAAGGCGTCGTTGGGGATGTGCGCGTAAGAATTGAAGCGCTTGCGGCGCGCGCCTTGACGCCGTTGACCCGTGACGAGACCTTCGAGTCGATCGACCGATCTGAAGAGCGCCGCAAGAACGAGGCAGGGCGCTGGAAACGCAGGGAGAATAGCGGCGATTCAACGCGGGTGAACTATCCGTATGTCCGGATTTTCCAGGTTTTTGAGGAATAACACGAGGATGAAACCGGCCCCATGGCTCGATATACAGTTCTTGAACTGACAGAAAACGAGGCCCGCCTGCTTCAGGTTGGCAAGTCCCGCAAAAGCGAAGCGGCCGTGGAACAGGCGTTCGTCGTGGACTTCTCCGACCTGGAGAAGGACGAGGAGGGCATGGCAGCCCGTGGCAAACGCCTTCAGGAAAAAATCAAGGAACGCAAGATTGCACCCGGCGAAGCGGGAATCATCATCCCGAAGAATAATTCCATCCTGCGGACGGCGCAGTTGCCATCGGCGGACGCGGAAGAGCTTCGCAGCATGGCAATGTTTGAGGCGGAAAAGTTCATCCCCTTCAACGTGGAACGGCACATCATCAGCAATGGCATCCTGCGCCAGGATGACGTGCAGGGAAGCCATGTACTGATCACTGCGGTCGATCGCCCCATCATGGATGCGGCGCTGGCACTTGCGGCAGCGGCTCAGTTGGAACCAGTCGTTGCGGAGGTTTCGTCCATCGCGCTCGTGCGCGCCTTCAGTCATTCCCCCGCCGGACAGGAGCATCACAGCGGTTCCGTGCTCTTGTTGAACGTGGGGCGCACGCAGACCGACATCAGCATCCTGGTCGACGGCATGTTGCTGAACAGCCGGGCACAGAACGTCGGCTATCAGAAACTTGCCACCGACTTGAAGGAGGCGCGCGGCGACGCGCAGGCACTGACACTGGCGGGCCTTCGGTCCGTGAACATGATGGCGCCGGATGATGCGCAGGCCGCGCCGGAGGAACGCGAAGGAGGCGGCAACAAGACGGGTGACGTGGTGCGCGGATGGATCCAACGCATCGTGCGCTTCACGCGCCAGACCTTTGAATTTGCAGCGCGCGAGCAGGGAATCCCGGCGTCTTCGCGCATCTACCTGTGCGGTGAGGGGAATCTGCTCCAAGGATTTGCACAGGCCTTGGCGATCAACCTAAAGGTGGAAGTGCTTCCGTTCGACTCCCTGACGGGCGTGGCGCGAGCACCGGGTGCAACGCTGGATGAGGAGTCGCTTTCCGCCATGAGCAATGCCTGGGGCACGGCGATTCGCCTGATCGAGGAGGCCGAGCTTCAGGAATTACCGCGCGACCGCGTAAACCTGCTTCCGCCTGAGATGATCTTGCAGCATGCCTCGGCGGAAAAGAAAATGCTGCTCGCGATCTCCGGATTCATGGTGGTGATCACGATGCTGCTGCTCTTCATCACCTACTCCACACGCGCCAGTGCAGTGGAGGAATTGACGAAACGATACACGGAATACAACAAGAAGATGCGCTCCTATGTGGAATCCCTTGATGAGAAGGAAAAGCAGTTAGACATCATCAGGAACATCACAACGGATCGCGCCTCGCCAATGTTCATCCTGAATGAAATCACGAAGTTTGACGGGGTCGGATCCGTGGAGACAGGTGGCACGTTGACCATCGAGGAATTCAAATATGGGACGACGAAAGACGTGACGATTTCCGGCTACGCCGTGGCCTCCGAGGACATCGTACGGTTCTCCGACTATCTGGAAAAACTGACAATCGACGGGAAGGAGGTCTTTAGCACCGTGGGGCTTCCGCAACCAACTGGTGAAGACCTGCCAGGTCGCAAGACTGTTTGGAAATTCACGCTTAACGCCGTGTTGAACGAGTTGAATGCACGGGATGCCGAATCATCCGCCAGCGATGACGGGGGGGATTCCTGATCATGAGTGAAATGAAACCACGCGAGAAAGCGATGCTGGGCATCGTGATTGCCGCGTTTGTGTTCTTCATCGCCTGGCGCATGGGCCTTGACGAGGCGCTTTCCAAGTTTGTCTCCGGTGGCGATTCCGACATTTCCTCCCTTGAGGAAAAATTCCAGAAGAATGTGGAAAAGCTCGGCAAGATGTACGAAATCGAGCGGGAGTTCAAGCGCGTGGGAGAGCTGCCTGCGGGCAGTGATGAGGAGAAGGTCCGCCCCGCCCTTGCCTTCACGCAGCAGGTGTCCGACATGTGTCGCGAACTGGGCTTCGATTTTCCGCCCATCCGCCCGCAGGCGATGCCGATTGATGGCGTCGATGACTACGAGTTGATCAACGTGACAATCAAGACTGAGGGCACGTTCGCGAATACCATCAGCCTGTTCAAGAAATTCCAGGATCGCGGCCTGATTTTCCGTGTCGTGAACCTCCGTTCCGTTCGTGACAAGGACCAGATCGTTGCGAATGTCACAGTGGCACGGATTGCGCCCGTGCAAAAGCGCGAATCATCCCGCGGAAGAGGCCCATCGAGGAGTTGACCGAATGACTGCGAAGAAACTGATGTGGCTCAATTTCGGCATCTTTCTTGTCATGCTTTGCGTGTCTGTCTATACGCTGATGCGCCGCCCCCAATATCCCGGCGAGCCGGATGTTGCTGGCGCCCGCGCGGAGGTGATTGAACTGGTCAACAGCCAGGGCCAGGAATCCGGGCCCGACGAGACCACGCTGCACAACCTCGGCAAGAAGAATGTCTTCAGCACCATTATCGCGCTTCCGACCCCCACTCCGGCACCGACGAAGACGCCTGATCCAGGCCCGACCATCGATGAGGTCCTTCTGAATTGGAAGCTCGTCATGCCGACGAAGACCTTCGTCATCTTTCAGGAAATCCGCACGCAGAAGGACGCAAACGTGAAGATGAACGAAACGTTTGATGCCGAGTACAAGGGGAAGAACTACAAGATCAAGCTGATCGGTGTTGATACGAAGAAGTTCACCGCAACGGTTGAAATGGAAAACCTGATCGGCGAGAAGCAGACAAAAGTCTACAGCATGATGTGAGTGCGGGCGGCAGAGTTTGGGGCACTCCAGCCCGAATCCCCCACCGGCAACCTTTCCCTATTTCACTTCTTTTCGCAGCTTCGCGGGGAGAATCTTCAACTGCTCCCGGTACTTGGCGACAGTCCTGCGGGCGATCTGGAAACCCTTCTGTCGCAACACGTCGGCGATCTTTTGATCGCTCAGAGGACGCTTCTTCTCCTCCGCTTCGATCATCTGCGTCAGCAGTTCCTTGATGGAACGTGAGGACGCCGCTTCGCCGTCGTCGGTTTCAAGGCCGCTGGAGAAGAAAAACTTCAGCTCGAAAATGCCGCGTGGTGTTTCAACGTACTTCTTCGTCGTCACGCGCGCGATGGTGGATTCGTGCATGCTCACGCGCTCCGCGATGTCGCGCAGTGTCAGCGGACGCAGGTGCTCGATGCCCTTGTCCAGAAACTCCTTCTGATACTCCATGATCGCTTCCGTCACGCGAAGGATCGTTGACTTGCGCTTCTCGATGTTGCGAATCAGCCACACGGCGTTCTTGAATTTTTCCGACGCATAGGCCTGGTCCATCTGCATGATGGCAGCCGCGGAAGGTCCCGCCACCTCTTCCCATGTTCCACCGGCGGCCGCACCATTGGCCGAAGCACCATTGCTCGTTGCGGCATTCTCCGCGCTGTTGCCTTGCGCGACGGCCGCAGCTTCCTTGCGTTCCGCCTTGCTCAGCATCAGGCGACGATAGTTCGATGCCACCTTCAACCGTGCAGAATCGCCCTCATTCAGGAAATAGAGATACTTCCCGTCGATCTTTTTCACGAACACGTCGGGCTGGATGTATTGCGGACGATCCTTTGTTGTGGAACTGCCCGGCTTTGGATCCAGCTTCGACAGGATGTTGAAGACCTCCATCACCGCTTCTTCGGCAACGTTCAACGCACGGGCAATTTCCTTGAAGCGCTTCTGCTGAAGGTCCTCAAGGTGGTTGTCCAACACTTCATACAGCACTCGATTGCGAATTTCCTTTTCCTCGCATTGCAGGCGAAGGCACTCCGCCAAATCGCGCGCACCGACGCCGGTCGGCTCAAACTCCTGGATGATTTCCAGCACATCGAAGACCGCATCGGGGGTCGATCTTGTCCGGAAGGCAATCGTCTCCAGCATCAGGTCGTTCGGTGAAAGCTCCGCGAGTTCGTCGTAGGGACGTTTCATGCGCCGCGCGATCAGGCGAACGAGTTGCTCCTCCCTCTTCATCGACGCGACGTCATCGTAGGTGCTTTTCAGGAAATCAGCGGTGATGCGCAGGACCAATTCCTTGCGCTTCATGCCGACAAAGGCGTCGGGATTCTCCCCGCCGTGCAGCTTCGCCAGGAGGCGCCGGAGTGATTCATCCACCTTTTCCACGGGGCCGGCATCATCCGGCACGATCAATTCCTGCGGATAGCCCATGATCAGAGCCTGATTGCTGAGCGTGCTGTCAAGATAGCCATCGTTGTCCAAACTGCCGACGATGAACTCACCGATCTCGTAATTTTTGCCGGCAAGGATGGACAGGCGAAGCTGCCGCATCAGCGAATCGTAGAGCCCTTCCTTCGCGCTGGTGTAGGTCGTGAAGTCGTGCTCTTCCTCATCGCCACTGGGGTTTACATAGCTGGCGGTGTCGCTGTCCGCGAACTCCTCGTTCCAGTTGGCGTCCGTATCAGCCATGTGCTGGAAGTCCTCCGAACCTTCCGAGAGGCTGGAGGGATCGGAATGCTCCTCCGCACCGTCGGCCTCGGCCCCCCCGGTGGAGGATGAGGAATACTCACTGTTCCGGAAATCCTCGAAAGCCTCGGTATCCTCCACAGTGGCCTCAGCCTCTGCTGCCTTGGAAGTCTCATCGGACAGCCCGGCGGGCTGATCGTCGGAAACTTGAAGTTCGGCTGCCGCCTCCCCCGCCTCATCGGGCGATTCCGTGTGAAGGTTCTCCTCCTCGTCCCCGACCTCCAGGAACGGATTTTCCATCATTTCGTCGCGGATCAGCGTCTCCAAATCCATCGAGTTCATCTGGAGGAGTTGGATGGACTGCTGCATCTGCGGCGTCATGATAAGCCGCTGGGTTTGCTTCTGGACCTGTTGTAGGGATAAAGCCAAGTCGTATACCTCGTGGGGAGCGAGCGACGTAAATATCTGATTCTACTGCGTCCAACCCTTGTCTAGCAAGAATCAGACTCACTAATTGGACTATTGTTTGCTAGCGCAGAAAGGTCAAACGAAAAAAGGAATTGGAAGCTGGCGGGAAGGGCACCCAGACAAGTCGCAAGCTCAGCGGGGGCGTCTTGCCGCCCCCACTCCGCTAGATCTCCAGCAGCAGCCGTTCCGGTGCCTCGATGCATTCCTTGATGCGAATCAGGAAACCGACCGCTTCCTTGCCGTCGATGATGCGGTGATCGTAGCTGAGCGCCAGATACATCATGGGACGAATGACGACCTGATCATTGATGGCAATGGGCCGCTTGATGATGTTGTGCATGCCAAGGATGCCGCTCTGCGGGGGATTCAGGATGGGTGTGGACATCATCGAACCATACACACCGCCGTTGCTCACTGTGAACGTGCCGCCGGTCAGATCGTCCAGCGTCAGCGCGCTATTCTTCGCCTTCTCCGCAAAATCGCGAATGGCCTTCTCAACCCCGGCAAAGGTCAGCGCCTCCGCATTGCGAATAACCGGAACGACGAGCCCCTTGTCCGTGCCGACTGCGACGCCGATGTCATTGTAGTGATGATAGACAATTTCGTCGCCCTGGATGAAGGCATTCACGCGCGGATAGGTGCGCAGCGCTTCGATCGCAGCCTTCACAAAGAAGGACATGAACCCAAGGCCGATGCCGTGCTTCTTGGCAAAGCTGTCCTTGTACCTTGTGCGAAGTTCCATCACCGCAGTCATGTCGACTTCATTGAAGGTCGTGAGCATCGCGGCTGTGTGCTGCGATTCAACGAGGCGGGCGGCAATGCGCTTGCGCAGGGTGGACATGCGCTCGCGAGTCTCTTCGCGCGATCCGGCGGGTTGCAGGCTTCGGGGGGTGGATGGCGCGGCTGGCTTGGACACCGGAACGGCGGCGGGCGTCGCAACCTGCGCCGGAACGGACTTCTTCGCCTGCACGTGGCTCAGCACATCTTCCTTCGTGATGCGTCCGCCTGAACCACGACCTTCCACTTCGCCAAGGTTAACGCCGTATTCCACTGCCACTTTTCTGGCAACCGAGGAGGCGCGGGCGTTGTCCTGCGCATCGGCCTTCGCCTCCGCGACGGGTTTCGATTCCGCTGCGGGCTCCGATCGTTTCTGGGATGCTGTTTCCGCGGGCGCAGCTCCCGGCGCGATCTTGCCGACGATCGCACCCACTGCCACCACGTCGCCAGACTTCGCACCATGTCTCAGGATTCCGGATTCCGGCGCGTTCAACTCCGTGTTGATTTTGTCCGTTTCCATCTCCAGCAGGGGCTCGTCCTTTTTGACGAATTCACCATCCTGTTTGTACCATGAAGCGATTGTGACCTCGCTGATGGATTCACCAACGCTTGGGACTTTGATATCGACAACCATGGGAGACGGTCCAAGAAGGAAATGCTGTTGCAACAACTATTCACCACGCTTCCGCGAAGGGATTAGTTGTTTAACCAAATATTTGGAGTGTCAAGCTAGGCCTTTGGGGATTCACAAAGAGGGGCCGATACTTTCAGAGTCAGGCGCTCAGGCCGACGACCACCGTGCGCCGCAGTTCCGGCGCCCCCTATGAAGTGCCCTGAGTGAAAAAAACAGCGCGCCCCGGTGAGGAGCGCGCTGTCGTGTTGGAATATGATGGTGCGGATTACCCGACGGCAACCTTCGCAACAACGCCGGGGAGGGCAGCCTCTACCAGCTGTGCCTGCTCCACATCGTGCGCCTTCTTTGATCCAACGGCGGGGGTTGCCGACGCCTTTCGTCCGATGTATTCCACGGTGATGCCTGCCTGCTCGAATAGCGATTCGCGGATGTGGGACCATGCGCCCATGTTGCGCGGTTCCTCCTGCACCCAGTAGAACTCATTCGCCTTGGGATATCGGGCAATAACCTTGCGCAGCAGTTCCGTATGCAGCGGATAGATTTGTTCGATGCGGATGAGTGCCGTATCCTTGCGATCGACTTCCGCGCGACGCGCCATGAGATCGTAATGGATCTTCCCCGTGTGGAGGAGGATGCGGCGGACCTTTGAAGGATCGGAAACCTGCGCGTCATCGATGATTTCCTGGAACCGGCCCTTGCAAAGTTCCTCGACGGTGGAGACCGCCTTCGGGTGGCGCAGGAGGCTTTTCGGCGACATGATGATGAGCGGCTTGCGGAACTTCTGCTTCATCTGCTTGCGAAACGCGTGGAAGAGCTGGGCAGGCGTGGTGAGGTTGCAGACCTGCATGTTATTCTCGGCGCAAAGTTGCAGGAAGCGCTCAAGGCGCGCTGAGCTGTGTTCCGGCCCCTGTCCCTCGTAGCCGTGTGGCAGCAGGAAGACAAGTCCGCTGGAGCGTTCCCACTTTGTTTCTGCGCTGGCGATGAACTGGTCGATGATGACCTGGGCGCCGTTCGCGAAGTCGCCAAACTGCGCCTCCCAGATGATCAACATGCGGGGATCACCGAGGGAGTACCCATACTCGAAGCCGAGCACAGAGGCCTCGGAAAGCGGGGAATCATAGACGCAGAAGCGCTCCTGGTTTCCGGGGCGGATGAAGTTGAGGGGAATGAAATCCTCCTCGGTGTTGAAGTCCGTGAGCGCGGCATGGCGATGCGTGAACGTGCCGCGGCGGCAATCCTGCCCGGAGAGGCGCACGGGTGTTTCCTCCAGCAGCAACGTGCCGTAGGCCAGGTTCTCGACAAGCCCCCAATCCAGCGCTTCGCGGTTGAGGACGAGATCGCGACGGGCGGTGAGCTGTCGCTGCAACTTCGGGTTCACCATGAAGCCCTCGGGAAAATCGACAAGCTTCCTTGCAATCTCATCGAGCACCTTCTCGTCGAAGGTGGTGTCGACCGGCGAAAAGTTGAATTCCCTTTCGAAGCCACTCCACTGCGTGCGAAACGGAGTCAGATTCTTGCGAACCTTGTTCTCCTTGCCGTATTGCTGCGCGTCATTCAGTGTTTGCTCAAGGTCGGAGCGCATCAGTTCGACATCATCGCCGCCGACGATGTTTTCCTCGCGAAGCTTCTCCTGGTAAATGGAGGAAATCGGCTTCTTCGTGCGGATCACTTCATACATGCGCGGCTGCGTGTACGCCGGTTCGTCGCCCTCGTTGTGGCCGTACTTGCGATAGCACCACATGTCGATCACAACGTCCTTGCGGAACCGCTGGCGGTATTCGAGCGCGATCTTGACGACGTTCGCGCACATCTCCGGGTCCTCGCTGTTCACATGGAAGATCGGCGACTGGACCATCTTCGCGACGTCCGTGCAATATGGCGTGGAACGGGCATCGGCGGGATCGGTGGTGAATCCAATCTGATTGTTTACGATGAAGTGAATCGTGCCGCCCGTGGTGTAGCCCGGCAGTGTCATCATGTTGAACATTTCAGCAACGATGCCCTGGCCCGCGAATGCAGCGTCTCCGTGAATAAGGAAGGGAAGCACGAGCTTGCGCTCCGTGTCCTTGAGCAGTCGCTGCTTCGCGCGCGTGCGCCCCTCCACCACCGGATCAACGGCCTCCAAGTGACTGGGGTTTGCCGTCAGTGTCAGCTTGATGAAATTACCCGTGCTTGTGATGAAGTTTGACGAGTAGCCCTTGTGATATTTGACGTCGCCGCCTCCGTCACCAAGGTTGTCGTAGTTCCCCTCAAACTCCGAGAAAATTTCGTCATAGGATTTGTTGATGATGTTGGCCAGGACATTCAAGCGACCGCGGTGGGCCATGCCCACAACGACTTCCTTCGCCTCCAATTCCCCGGCGGATTCCAGGGCGTACCACAAGATCGGGATGAGCGTTTCACCACCCTCCAGGGAGAAGCGCTTCTCGCCCTTGTAGCGCGTGTGAAGGAAGTTTTCGAACATCTCCGCCTGAAGCAACTTGCGCAGAAGCCCGCGCTTTCCATCGGGGGAGATTGCCGGCTTGATGGTGGACTTTTCCAATCGCTCCTGAAGCCAACGACGCTCTCCGGTATTCTGGATGTGCATGTACTCAACGCCCATGGTGCCGCAGTAGATCGACTGTAGGTAGGCGATGATGTCCCTCAGCGTGGCGGAACCGTTGGTGAATTCCCTGACGCCCGTTCGGAACTTCGTGTCCAGATCCGCCTCCGAAAGGCCATGAAAGTCGAGCGTCAGCATTTCCGGAGACGCGCGCTTGATGCCGAGCGGATCAAGGTTCGCCGCGAGGTGTCCCACGTCGCGATAATGATAGACGAGCGAATTGACGCGCCCGTTCTTGTCGATGAAGGCATCGTTCGCGGGTGCTGCGGCGACTGCCGCCGAAGGCGCATCAGTTTGCGAGGCAGCGAGGTCAAAGCCTTGGAAGAACGACTGCCACTGCGAACCGACAGAGGCGGGGTCCGCCTTCCATTGTTCGTACTGGCTTTCCAAGTATTCTGGTGCCCAAGCGTTAATGCCGGGCGCGGTCGTTTTAATTTCAGACACGGGTGTGGGCCTTTTCAGATCCAAAGGTTTGCAAGTTATTTTCGATGGGACGTGGCGTTAACGATACGAAATGGGCAAATTCAGCATCAAGTGGTGTCATTGGGAAGGAAAAGAAAAAGCGAAATCGCGCATCCCGCACGGCCATTCAGGTCACAGAACAGACGCTACAAAAAGGGGGGCGCCAATGCAATGGGTGAAAATGGACTCCGCGTTCGTTCGGCAACGAGTCACTGGATTCACGGGATCAAGGCCGTGTTGACGGGCAGGTCAGCAGCAGGCGGTCCCTTTAGGAAGTCGACTCGTGCGCTCATTTCCGGCCGAACCAGATCATCCGGCTTCCTGATCGCGACCTTCACTTGAATCGTGGCCTTTTGGCGGTCTGCCTCCGGTGCTATTTCCCGGACAAAGGCTTCATAAGAACGATCGGGATAGGCGTCGAGTGTGACGCGTGCCGTTCCATTCATCATCACTTTCTCGAAGTCGCTTTCATTCACGTCCACTTCAACCTGCAAGTCGGACAGATCGGCGAGCGACAGCAGTTCTGTGCGGGCGCCGCGGGATCCACCGAAGTTTTGCGGGCTGACAAGCTCGCCAACCTCGATCAGCTTTTCGAGAATTGTTCCCGCAGAAGGGGCCTTGATGACGGTGTCGTCCATCTGGATGCGAGCCTCATCAACGGCCGCGACGGCGGACTTGAGATCAGCCTCGGCGGCGGCAATGTCCTCCGGCCGTTCACCGGCCAGATGGCGTTCCAGACGCGCCTTAGCTGCGTTGAGGCGGCCCGCCGCAGAGTCACGCGTGCCTTGCGCTTCATCCAGGCGCTGCCGCGTCTCCAAGCCCGATTCCACACTGCCCTTGATGCGTTCAAGCGTCTTCTCAGCCTGTGTGAGCAGCGCCTGAAGTTCCGCGACTTCTGCGCGCGCCGCCTCCACCTCTTCCTTGCGCGTGCCTGCCTTCATCATGTCGAGCCGCGCCTTCGCCGAGGCTGCACCTGCCTCCGCCTTTGCCAGTCGTGCTTCGTACTGCTGCGCATCGAGTCGAACGAGCACCTGATCCTTCTCAACCTTGTTCCCTTTTTCGATGCCAACCCACACCACCTGACCCATCACCTGCGGACTGAGCGCGATCCGGCGACGCGGCGTCACATAGCCGGTTGCCGTGAGAATGACATCGCCCGTTTTCTTCTCCGGCGGAGTTGTTGCCGTCGGGGATTGGCCGGTCGATGAAGGATTCCTGGATGGAGAAACAGCAGGAGGCTTTTGTGCGGCGTCGCGCGAAGGTCTCGGAATGGCAAACGACAACGAGAAGCCGATGACTGCACCCACCAGAAAAGTGAGAACGGCGGTGAGCCTGCCCGGCTTCTGAACCTTCTGTTCCGGTGCGATGCGGAGTGATTTCAATTTTTCCGCCGCAACCGTTGATGATGTGTTCGGCTCCTGTGCCATGGATCACCCCTCACCCTTCAGGCCATCGACGATGGCAATTCGCGAGGCCTGGATGGCCGGCAGGAATCCGCCAATCACACCGATCAGCGAGGCGAAGACGATGCCCCCAAGCACCAGCGAAGGAGTGATGCGGAAGGCGAATGCAAGCTCACTGAACGTGGACCAGCTTGTGGTGCCGGTCGTGACGCCATTGATTGGAAGGGCCAGAAGCGCACCGATGACACCGCCAATGAAACCAACAAACAATGACTCAAGACAGAACGACAGGATGATGCTGAAGCGCGAGAAACCGATGACGCGCAGGGTGGAAATTTCCCAGGCCCTGCTGGAGATCGAGGCGTACATGGCGTTCATCGCCGCGAACACGGCGCCAATCGCCATGATGATGGAGATGAGCATGCCGAGGAACTCGATCGGCTTGGCAGTTTGTGCCGTTTGCTTTTCATAGTATCCGGCTTCCGGCTGGCCTTCCAACTTTGACAGGCGCTGGTCATCCTTGAATGCCTTGATCAACGCATCGCGAGCCTCGATGGAATCCGCCTGCATCAGCAACGAGGAGTAGACGGTGCGATCGAACTCCAGATTGAGGCGATCCACATCTCCCCAAAGCTCGGAACTGAAGGCGGAGTTTTCCGCCTCGAAGCGCCCGACGATTTTCCATTTCGATTTCACGAGCTTGATCTCGTCGCCTATCTCCGTGTTCGCAAACCGTTCCGCCGCGCCACTGCCGACGATCAATTCATGAAGGGCAGGGTCCGGCATGCGGCCCGCCACCAGCTTGATCTGTGGGCGCATCGCCATGCTCATGGGACCAAAGCCGCGAATGGATGCGTTGCCGCCCCCACCGGTCTTCTTGGGCAGCGTTGCAATGTTGATGGTCTCTGCGGTGACGAGCGCATTGCCATCCTTGTCCCTGGCGATGCCGGGCAGGACCTTCGCGATGTCGTAGACGGTCCTTTCCACGGCCGAGTTCGTCTCCGCGTTTGAACCAGAGCGAAGCACGATTACATTCCGGGGCTCGCCACTGATGCGAAATGCGTGGGTGATGCCGTTTGAAAGCGCCAGCATGCAGATGAAGATCGCCACCACGAGGGCGATTGCAAGGATCGTCATGGACGTTGTCTTCCAGCGGCGAGCGACGTGGCGCACGTTGTATTTCAGGGGAAGGGGCATCGATCAATCCACCTTCCTGAGGCCGTCGAGGACACTCATGCGCGATGCCTGGAATGCCGGCCAGAAGGAACTGAACACTCCGACGACAACCGTTATCCCCAGCCCGAGCAACCCGGTCTGCGGGCGCACGTTCATCGCCATCACATAGCCTCCGCTCATGGAAAGCCAATCAAGGGTTGGCATGGTTGCAACCAGTAGTCCCGTGATCACAACTCCGATGCAGATCGCGATGATGGCACCATATTTCGAAGCGATGAATCGAACCTTCGAATCCTGCTTCATTTCGAGGATGAATGAAATCGCCATCATCAGGACTCCAATGATGATCGCGACGATCGCGCCTGCGGCGCAGGCGGCGAGGAGGCCGGGGCGGGGAAGCACGACATATGATCCCCCGATGCCGAGCAGGCCACCAATGGTCGAAACGATGATTCCCTCACCAACAACAAGGCCAAGAATATGGCCGCGGGAAAATCCGAGCGCCTTCAGGGTGGCGACCTCGCGGGTGCGTTCCTTGATGGTCAACGCCATCGTGCTGGCTGCGATCAGGAGCACGGCGAAGACAACCACGGTGACGAGGGTGTTGATCAACCCCGTCACATTCCCCATCATTTCGAGGAAGGACATCTGGAAGGCCTTTTCCGTTTCCGCCTTCACTTCCGCGTCACTGTTGCGGAAGCGCTCCTCAATGGCGGGAAGCAGCGTCTCCAGACGCTGGGGCGAATCGGCCAACGCAAAGAACGAGGAGACACGTGTTGTCTCACCCAGCATTTCATCCAGATACTTGATCTGGAACACGAGCCAGTCGTTCATCGGCTGGTCGTCCGTCACATCGTAGAAACCGACGACCTTCAACTCGGGATTCGCATCAAAAATATCCCCACGGATCGTGATCGTGTCGCCGATCTTGAACCCATAGCGTTCCTCCAGTTTTCGCCCGACAAGGCAGCCTGTGCGTGTCTTCCTGAAGGCTTGAAACTGCTCCTCCGAGGCGGGTTTCAGGTTGTCGTACACCCTGAAGAAGGAATCGGGATCGACGGCGAAGCGAGCGAACCAATTCTCCGGCTTCTCATCCTTGTAGATGCCTTGGAACCACTGCATGGGGGTGACGTCGACGATACCCTCCATCTCGCGAATCTTCTGTTCGTTCGAACGCGGCAGGCCCATCGTCAGGCTGACCCGGTGACGGACGACAAAGCGCGCGGATGGCCTCTTCGGCTCCGGCGGGTCGGTCATTTGGAGCAGGATGGTTTTCAGGAAGATCACGACGGTGAGTGAAATCGCAAGGCTGATGGCCGTCAGTGCCGTTCGCCGCTTGTTGCGAAGCGCGTTCTTGAACATGTAGGTTGCGAGGGTCATCGGCGACTACCAGTCCTTCGGCTTCTCGCCAGCGGGAAGCAGTTTCCCCTTTTCCAGATAGCGAACTTCCTTCGCGGCACGCGCGGCGTGCGGATCGTGCGTGACCATGATGATGGTCTTGCCAAGCTGGGTATTGAGCGTGTGGAAAATTTCCAACACCGCATCGGCGGAAACGGAATCGAGGTTGCCGGTGGGTTCGTCGCAGAGGATGAGTTGCGGATCGGTGGCGATGGCACGCGCGATGGCGATGCGCTGCTGCTGGCCGCCGGAAAGCTGGCGCGGAGTGTGGTCCATGCGATCAGCAAGACCGACAAGCTCCAGGGCGGTTTTTGCCTGGGCCTTTCGCTTGCTGCTGCTCAAGCCGGTTAGCAGGAGCGGCAGTTCGACGTTCTCCAAGGCGGACAACACGGGAACCAGATTGAAGCTTTGAAAGACAAATCCCACGTACTGGTTTCGCCACTTGGCCAATTCCGATTCCGACATGGTTCCCAGGTTGAAATTCAACACACTGCAAGTACCGGAACTGGGTCGGTCGATTCCTGCTATCAAATGGAGAAGGGTTGATTTTCCAGAACCAGAAGGTCCCATGAGCGCCAGAAAATCGCCTTCATTGACGACGATGTTCACCTCATCAAGCGCCACCACTTCTGCAGCGGCCAATTTGTAGACTTTGGAAACGTGTGTTGTCTGGGCGACAATGGCCATTTCAAGGAGACTCCCGAAGGGCGAAGATTTTTCGTAACCCAAATTCTGGTGCAAGTGGGAAATGGTGTTTTCCCCCTGATCAAAACCGACTTGCCCCATTTTAGTCGAAATTGCGGGATGGTGGAGCGTACGATGTCGCTTAAGCCTCGGAGTCTTCCTCTTGAAAATCCTGTTCGTTGCGTCTGAAGCCGTTCCGTTCTGCAAAACCGGGGGACTGGCTGACGTTGCCGGGGCCTTGCCGCGCATTCTCCATGAGCGTGGGCATGACGTGCGTCTGGTCCTCCCCCGCTATGGCGACATTGACAACAACCGGTTCCGACTGCTGCCGCTCATGCCCGAAATGAAGGTGCGCTATGGTGAGCGGACCTTTGCCGGCTCCATCATGCGGTGCTCCTACCCAAAAAGTCAAATGCCCGTCTATTTCGTGGATGAGCCCTCGCTGTTCGGCAGGAAGGGAATCTACGGCAATGGTCACGGGGACTTTTCGGACAACGACGTGCGTTTTGCGTTCTTCAACATGGCGGCGCTGTGGCTGCTGAAGGGCCTCGATTGGCAACCGGACGTGGTGCACGTGAACGATTGGCAAACGGGGTTGATTCCTGCGTTGCTCAGGCATCATCCGGAAATTCTTGAAGATCCGTTCTACCGGGAAATCAAGACGGTCTTCATGATCCACAATCTGTCCTATCAGGGAAACTTCAACCGCCACCTCGTTCCGTCAATCGGGCTCCCCTGGTCAGTGTTCACGCATGATGGAGCGGAATTTTACGAAAAGTTTTCATTCCTCAAGTCGGGCATCGTGTATTCCGACAAGTTGGTGGCGGTGTCGCCGACGTACTCCCGCGAGATTCAGACGGAGGAGTATGGTGCAGGCATGGACGGTGCACTGACACAGCGAGGCAGGGATCTTGTCGGCATCCTGAACGGCATCGATGTCAGCGAATGGAACCCCGAGTCGGACACGATGATCGCCCACAACTTCACTCCGAAGGACCTCGCGGGGAAACAGAACTGCCGCGAGGAATTGGTGAAGCTCGGAAATCTGGACAAGGATTCAACCCATCCCCTGATCGGGATCACCAGCCGCCTTGTGGATGCGAAGGGGTTCGACCTCGTGGAGCAGGCGATCGATGACCTTCTCGCCCTGGATGCGCAGTTCTTCATTCTGGGCACCGGCGATGCCAAACACGAGCAACTGCTGAAGGAAACGGCGGCGAAACATCCGGGCCGCATGCACGTTCACATCGGCTACGATGTGCCGCTGTCGCACAAGGTCATCGCGGGCTCCGACCTCTTCCTGATGCCATCGCGATACGAGCCGTGCGGCCTGACACAAATGTATTCGATGAAATACGGCACCATCCCGATCGTTCGCAAGACCGGGGGGCTGAGCGACACCGTGTTCCCCGCAACGCAGTCATCCATCGATGCGAGCCAAGGGACGGGTTTCTTGTTCGAGGAATATGATGCCCGTGCGATGGTGCGCGCATGCAAGGAAGCCATCGCACTGTTCAAGTCACATCCCAAATCCTGGCATGCCTTGATGAAAAATGCGATGCGGCAGGATTTTAGCTGGCAGCGGAGCGCGGAGAAGTTCGAGGCGTTGTATCGTTCCCTGGGCGATCAGTGATTCGCCTAGGTCATGTCAGCGTCGAAGAAGTCGACATTTCCCGTTTCCAGGGAATATTCCGCGCCAACGATTCGCAGCCCATCCCGGTCGATCAATTGTTCCAGCACGCCTGAGCTGTGCTTCAGGTGCGCGACAGTGAAACTGACGTTGGCGCGAACGGCGTATTCCATCAGCGTTTCCATGTCCTTCGGCGGATTGCGCGACATGAGGGGCACGACGGCGGGCTTCACGCGATCCACGATGGCGCGCAGGTTCCGCGACTGATTTTCGGCAGGGCGTTGAAGCTCCTCGATGGTCGCGCGAATGGCTCCGCACTGTGAATGGCCCAGCACGACGACCAATCGGCATCCAAAGCGGGACGCCGCGAATTCGACGCTGCCAATCTGTGACGGCGATGCGATGTTGCCTGCGACACGAATGACGAAAAGATCACCAAGGCCCTGATCGAAAACTATCTCCGCAGGAACGCGGGCATCAGAACAACCAATGACAATGGCGAATGGGTTTTGATCGGCAGGAAGATCAATGCTGCGTGCAATCGGGAGGGATTCTTCGCTGGTGCCAAGGCTGGCAACAAAATGGCGGTTGCCGTCGCGCAGGCGCTGAAGGGCATCAGATGCTGAAATCATGGTGGAGACCAGTGGGAGCGGAGGGATTGGCTTCGGGACATCGTAATACGCGAAACGAGACGGGCAAACGCAACCTACGGAGTTCGAGAAAATTCCCAAACCCTGAATTCAAGCCTCCGCGCCCTGCCAGCCTAGGCCATCTCCACGGCTTTGATTTCCGGAAGTTCTTCCGTGATCTGGCGCTCAATTCCCATCTTTAGGGTCATAAGCGAACTGGAGCAGCCAACGCAGGCACCGTGCAGTTCGATGTAAAGGATGTCATTTTCGATCCTGTTGAACGCAACATCCCCTCCATCCGACTGAAGATAGGGGCGAAGTCGCTCCAGAATTTCCTTCACGCGGGTTTCTGTTTCAGCAGTGATTGGCATGGCCAAACCTCCGGGGATATTGGGATCACTCTTCCAACTAACAAGGTTCGCGCCAAGTCGAATTCCATGCGCGCAGGCTTCTTACGAAGAGTAGTTAGGATTTGCCCTTGAGCTTCTCGTATTCCGAGGGGATTTCCGTCGTTCCGTCGAAGCCAATGACCAGGTCGTCGCTATTGTCCAATGTCCCATCCAGACCGGCGCTGCGGATTTGTTTTTCGTTCACCCGGTAGGCGATGGGAGTTCCCCAACCATCCAGTGGATTGTTTCCTTCGTCCACGTTGAAATTCATTCGCACACTGTTCTCATTTGCAATGGTGCTGAGCGTGTTGGGATACGACTGCTTGTCCAACTCATAGTTGACGACGCCCTCCTGCAAACTGTGGAGGATGTCCACCGTGTCGCGATATCGGCGATAGGCGCGGGCGGTATCTGCGGCCTCCTGGGCGTTGGACGTGCGCTCCGCAGCCCTGTCAAGGAGCGCGGCAAAAGCGGGTGCCGAATTGGTTCCGGTTTTTTTCTCTGCGGGTGGTTTTCCAGAACTGAGGATCACCGCGACGGCACCACCGAACACCAGCAGCGCAAGTATCGCAACCGCGGTAATGGTGAGCGGGTTCCAGAATTTATGCTGCTCACTTTCATCAAACTGCTGGATAATCACTGCGCCGGTGGCATTGGCGGCTTGCCTGCGCCCGTCGGCACTCGCGGCACCCCGCGTGTCCGCAATGCCGGGCGGTGGCGGCAGCGAAAGGCTTCCACTGTTTCCAATTCCCGTGGCGGGATTTCCATCCCCACCGAGAACAGATCCCCGCTCGCGCGCGGTGCATTGCAGGCGCAACCTTTTGATGTCCACCAGCAACGGCTCGTAGTCCTGGTAGCGCTCATCGACATCCTTGCGCATGCACTTGCCGATGATCTCGTCAAACTCCACGGGAACGTTTTGATTGAGGGTCTTGAGCGGAACCAGCGGTGCCGTGACATGCTTCATCATGATCTGCACCGGAGAATCGGCGGTGAACGGCGGGCGACCCGCGATCATGTGATAGAACGTTGCGCCGAAGGAATAGATGTCGGCGCGATGGTCAACCACGCGACCGCGCCCCTGTTCCGGGGCCATGTAGGATGGCGTGCCGAGGACCATGCCTTCCTGCGTGACGTAACTGTCCTCGAAGAAAATCTTGGCGAGGCCAAAGTCGACCAGCTTCGCCTCCTTCTTGGCGGTGAGCATGATGTTTGCAGGCTTGATGTCCCGATGAACGATGTTTTGCTTTCGTGCGGCTTGGAGCCCGGCGGCCACTTCCTCCATCACGCGCGCCATTTCCGCATAGCCCAACGGCACGCGCTTGCGGATGACGTCCATCAATGATCCACCGTCGATGAACTCCATCGCAAGGAACGGAAGGCCATCATCCGTGAGACCAACCAGATAGACACCGGCAATGCTGGAATGCTGGATGGAGGCACTCGCGCGGGCTTCGCGCTCGAAGCGCTTGATCGCATCACCGTCGGTGACGAGCCTGCGATCCATTACCTTCACTGCAACCTGACGCCGAAGCGCCTCATCATAGCCGAGCAGGACCTCGCCCATGCCACCGCGCGACAGTCGGTTTCGAATCAGGTACGGGCCGAGGTACTTTCCAGTCCACTGGTCGGGATCAGAGACGGTCTTGCCGGCAACGGGAATCGCGGAACTGGAGGAGGGACGAAGCTTGGAAGCAGGCTGCCCTGATGCCGAGCTTCCGCCGGGCTCGCCCCCGTGGGGCGGCGCATCGATCGCAGGTGGTGGTGGCGGAAGGTCAGGTGGTTCAGGCGCGTTCACTGATGGGACTTTCGCCAGCCTCAGCCGGAAACCTGAACCTCTAGCTTATCGCCGGATTTTTCCCGCACGATGTTCAACACCGGGTAGGAACAATTTTTGAGGGCCTGCTGCAATTGGTTCAAATCCGCTGTCGTCTTGATGGAAAGGATCGCGGTTGTCGCGAACTTCTTCTTCACCTCAATCGTGGATTCCGGCCCAAGGACACCGAGGTACTTCTGGACGATGCCAAGCTGCTCATCCGTGACGCCCGTCAGGAGCACCTCGTAGTCCGATTTTCCTTGGACGACGGTGGGCCAGAATTTCTTGTAGGTGCGCGACATTTCCGCTGCGATGGGACGGGATGCGCGGTCGATGGCGCTGGTGATGGCCACGGCGCGATCCTTGTTCGACGCAGAGCCGCGCGCTGTTGATTTCGCCAGGACCTCGCCGGTATCAACGCGCACCAGGGAAAGATTCATGTCGCAGTCATAGAAGTAGTAGTGATCGTAGTAGAGATCCTTCTCCTCGCGCAGGACTGTCATGGCGGTGCCAGTGATCACCAGTTCCACGTTGTGGCGCTCTGCGGTGACAATTGCCGCATCCATGAGGAGTGTGTCTTCCAGCAGGTTCACACCGCGTTGCACATCGGTGATGCTTTCCTGGGGGTAGAACTTGATCCCCTGTGCGATGAAGGCGTTTTCAACGAGTCGGCGCGCTGGTTCCTGCTCGATCTTCTGATTGTCGAGTTTTTCCTCAATGAAGGTGGCGAACAATGGACGGTATGCAGGTTGATAGAGGAAGCGCTTTTCCGACATGTCCTTCACAAGGCCTGCATAGTCCACATAAACGCGCGATTCCAGGATGCTCTGCGTTCCCGTGAATTTGTCGCTGGTGACTTCCACGCTCTTCACGAATGAGTCCGCATACTTGCGCAGGTAATTGGAAAGAAGTTCGTCGGCTCGAATCAGGTTGTCGTCAAGAAGCACACGACCCGCGGATGCAAGGACAGCCTGCTGTCGCGCCGCCGCAAGAGCCGCATCACGCGAATCCCCCTGGGAGGAGGTGGTGACCGAAACGAGAGAATCGTCAACAGGCGTGACCTGCAGGGCGCCAACGGACGTCATCGAACCCATCAGGGCGAATAGCAACGTGACAAGAATGGCCTTTTTCATTTGCTGGACGAATCCCTCAAATCATTGGAGAAAGACTGCTTAAGTGGTACTCAGGCGAAAATCGGTCCGCGTCGAAAAGGTGTCAACGCGAAAGCCCCTGTCAGCGGGATTAGCCAGCGACTACCATTCCAATGATATAGATGGCGGAACCCACAAATTCCGCTAAAAGCAGGCCCATCAGCACCGCACGGTGGGAACCATCGTAGCGGGTGGCAAAATAATACTTCAGGAAAAGGCACCCGCACAGAATCAGGAACACCGCATTCATGATCTCCCCCTGGCTGAACAGGTAGATGAGGAGCCATATCCATGTGACCATGGTAATGATCGAAACCAGCCCGTACAGGATCTTGAGTGCAATCCCGGCGGGACCACTGGGCCCGTCGGCAAACCCACTCAAGGGGCTACCTCCAAAACGGCTGCTGCCAATGCGCGGCGAGGAGTCGTCCTCGTCATCGTTCCCATCCCCCGTCTCCGCGTCGCCGGACGTGAACGGCGCACCGGAAGGGCTCTCCGCCAAGAGGTCATCGCTCTGCTCAACGGGAGGTGGGGTTGCACCGAGAGGAGATGGAAGGGGAACAGTGAGTTCGAACGTGTTCAAGTGCTCCACCGTGAGGAGGTAGTGCTCACTTTCTTCAGGCGGCATCGCCTCGAAACGGGCCTGATCGTACTTGAAGATCGTGGATTCGTTGTAGATTTCATTGGGTGACAGGCCACTGCCGACCCTGATGTTGAACTTGCGGCCCTCACCTCTGTCGCCGAATTCAATGCGTTGTACACGCGCCATTTCCACCGCATGGCTTTGGCCATCCGGAAACCGCACCTGCAACCAATAGGTGCCATCGGGGTTGCGAAGGCCTTTCTCCACGATGACACCGGGGAAAGTCTTCGTGGAGCCATCGGGCATCAGGTAAACAATGGTGTCCGCAGGAAGCCTGCCCGCAGTCACCAGCAGCACGACGTGCGCAAACCACAGAAAAATCGCCCGTGAAAAAGTCACGCGAAAAAAAACTCGCACATGATATAGTCTGAAAGAGACAAGCTGGGAATGCAAACGATGAGAGCAAGGTTATTTGCTGCCCTGTTTCATTTCCCTTCGGACAGGCACCATTGACCCTCCCCTTCCTGACAGCAGAGTGGAAAAACCTGATTCTGGCCACCTGGGATATTGACCCCGCAGCTTTGGAACGGCGCCTGGCTCCCGGACTGGTGCTGGACACGAGGGATGGCAGGGCGTTCGTCAGCCTTGTTGCCTTCGATTTTCTGGACACGCGCGTGCTTGGCGTTCCATGGCCGGGTTATCGGAACTTTCCAGAAATCAATCTTCGTTTCTATGTCCGGCACGGAAGCGAGCGCGGCGTCATGTTTGTTCGTGAGTTCGTGCCGCAGCGACTGATCGCTTTCATGGCAAGGGCGATTTACAATGAACCCTACTCATCAACCTCGATGATTCGGCGGAAGAAAGTACTCCGCGGCCATTTCAGTTTGGCACATCAGATCATCGTTGATGGCAGGAAACATCATCTGCGTGTGACTGCCGAAAAGGAATCCCACATGGCCGCCGGGGATTCAACGCAGCATTTCTTCAAGGAGCACCAGTGGGGATACGGTCGTTCGCGGAACGGGAAACTGATCCGCTATGAAGTACGCCATCCGCACTGGCGCACGCATCGCGTCCTCCAATCACAAATCAAGTTTGGCTTTGCAGCACTCTACGGCAGCGAATTCGCGGACTTGGAAACCCGCGAGCCGATTTCCCTGTTCGTGGCGCAGGGATCACGCATCGCCGTATATCCAAAAGGAACGATCTAGTCAGCGAATCTGCGCGATGCTCCTGCGCAGGTGCTTCACGTTTTCCTTCACCTTGCCACCCCTGAAGACGCTGGAACCCGCAACGAGAACGTCGCTTCCCGCGGCAACCGCGAGAGGCGCGGTGTCGGGATTGATTCCTCCATCCACCTGGATCATGAAGCTAAGTCCGAACTTTTCGCGCAAATGAACCAGTTCGCGCACCTTGTTCAGGGTCGCCGGAATCAGCTTCTGGCCGCCGAAGCCCGGTTCCACCGTCATCACAAGCACAAGGTCCGCATGTTCGAAATGCGGAATGATCTCAGCCACCGGCGTGCGGGGTCGAAGTGAAAGGCCGGCCTGAAGCCCCTGCCGCCTGATGTGACGCAGGAGATTGGATGTATCCTCGCGGGCTGCCTCGATGTGAAACGTCACGCACTGCGCGCCTGCCTGCACCAGCGGCTTGATGTACATGCGCGGGTCCGTCACCATGAGGTGCACGTCAAAGAAAAAATCCTTCCCCACGGAACGAATGGATTCGATCACGCCGGGGCCAAAGCTGACATTGCCGACGAAGTGGCCATCCATGACATCCAAATGGATCCAGCGGCAGTCTGCCTGGCGGCATGAGACCAACGCAGAACGGAGGTCCTTGAAGTCGGCGGAAAGAATCGAAGGCGCCAGGTGCACCGCGCGACCGCGCGCGGGGGGTGGCGACGGCTTGCGGCGTTTACGAGTGATGAGTGTGTTCGGCACGAAAAAACTCCGGTCCCCCTTTCGCAGGGGACTCGGAGGCTGTTCAACGGGGTGTGAACAGTGCAAGTGGTAAACGAAAAAAGAGGAAGCTTGCGCCCGCGAAACGCAACGGCCTGTGGAAAACTAGTTCTTGAGCAACTGCTCGATGGCGTCCTTGGCAAGGCGCGCCTCGTTGCTTTCGGGCGCGACGGAAACGATCTTCTGGTAGGCCTCGACTGCCTTTGCCTTGTTGGCGCGCGCCTCCTGAACCTGGGCAATGCCAAGGTAGGCACTGACGTGCGCCGGAGAAAGGTCCCTCGCCGTTTCGAAGGCCTCCAGTGAATCACTCAGTGCCGCACGGCGCTTCGTCGTGTTCTTCGATCCGGTGAGGGTGCGCGCGTGCTCGCGAAGGGCGCGGCCCCGACTGATCCACGCTCCGAAATCCTCCGGTTCCGCAGCGACTGCGGCGGAGAAGGATTTCGCGGCGGTTTCATATTTCTTGTCGCGCATCGCCGCATCGCCCTGCCGACGATAGATTCCAGCAAGCACGCGATTCAGCTCCACGGTATTGCGGGGATACTTCAGCTTCCCCGATTCGATCAACTTGATTGCGTCGACCACTTGTGACTTGTCCACGAGGCCGTTGGCTTCATTGATGATCTCCCTGACTTCTGCGGGAACCTTGTCCTCAAGCACGGCGGAACCTCCGGAGAACATCCCGCGAATCATCTGGGAGGTTCCCGCCGCCGCGAGCAATCCCGCAGACGTGAGCGACACCGCAAGCAACACGGCGCCGATGCGGATGATGCGTTGCGATCGCGGCCTTCCATTGAAGGTCGTGTGGCGGCGCGGCGATGTGGCTGCTTTCGTCTGTGTGCGCTGCGAGCCGATTCCGCGCGGCAGAAGCAGTTCATCGTCCTCATCGTCGAACTCATCAAATGTTTCAATTTCATCGTCGCTGCGCGATTCCTCCTCCTCCACCTTGAAGAGCGTGTTTGCGGAAGCCTTTCGCACGGAGGGAGGCACGGGACGTGCAAGCTTTCGCGGCGCGGCAGCCGCGGCGGCAACTCCCGTGGCGACCCGGCGAACCTTTGAACCACCACGTGTGGCCTCAAGAATTTGCTGTTCGATGGCATCCTCAAGTTTCTCGCGCAAGTCCGCGGAAAACGGCGCCAACTGAATCGCCCTGCGGTAACACACCACGGCGCGCGTCCAATCACCTGATTCCTCGCATACACTGGCCTGTTCACACCACCCCTTGGCGTCCGTTGGAACGCGCTGAGGGGCGGCGTCGGGGTGGTTTGCGACTGTTTGATGGAATAATGTCATGGCGGGGCCTGTGCCGGGAACGATTGAGCGCGGAGTGAGCCTTACGGTCCCGAAGTGGTGCGAACACCGGCAAGAAAAATATGAATGCAAAATACAATGCAATGAGTTGACTCGGTATCCCGCCACGGCTTTAGGTCCGTGAAAATCGGCCTCATGATACCCAACCGCCCACGCCCATTCGCAATGCATCGCCTGGCAATTCCATGCCTGGTGGCGCTCATGCTCCTTCTCGGCCAGCAGGGTGCGTTCGCCGGTTTTTACCATACCGTAAGGCCGGGTGATTCGCTTTCTTCGATCGCAAGAAAGTACGGTGTGTCCACGGCCATGATCAAGATGTCAAACCAACTGAGCGATTCGCCAACGCTGGCCGTGGGAACAAAACTTTGGATCGAGGGGCGGTCGAGCGCACCATCCCCGCGCTTCTCCTCACCGCCAGCTTCCAGCAACCGCCGCATCACGCCCTATCCGGGAACTTCATCCGCGCCATACATACACAAGGCACCGCCGCACTCCCCCAGCCGCTCATCGTCCCGGGGAACGTCATCCTCGCCAATGAATGCACCACCGCCAAGAACAAGTGCACGGGCCACAGTCCCCTCATCGCGAGCTTCGGCACCAGCCCCTGCTCCGCCCGCCAGGGCCTTGTCACAAGCGGGACGCACCACGCGGGGAACAAGACCATCGGACCTTGAAGACCCAAAAGACGACTCAACGCAAATAGATGTGCCTGGTGGTGGACGCGCGATTGCTCCGCCTCCCGCACCGGTTGGCTCCTCATCGGCAGGGCGATCCATCAAGCCAAGCAACTCCGGATTCATCTGGCCTGTGGAGGGCCGCGTCACGCGGCGATTTACCAGCCGGGAGGACGAGAAATATTCGGGCATCGACATCAGCATTCCGCGTGGCACGGAAGTTCGTGCATCCAGTGATGGACGGGTTCTGTATGCCAGCGACCGTATTCCCGCGTACGGACGCATGATTATCATCCAACACAAAGGGGGCCTCGCAACGTGCTATGGGCAGAATAGCCAGCTTTTGGTACGCGAGGGCCAACCGGTCAGCCGTGGTCAGGTGATTGCACGCAGCGGTGACAGCGGCCGTGGAGGAGAAGCCTACCTGCACTTCGAACTGCGCAAGAATGGCAACGCCGTGAACCCGGAACCCTATCTGCCATAGAAGTTGGTTCTGGCAGTGGTGAGACTTCCGCCACGGCAGGCGTTCCGTATTCTTCCCGGCTCCTATCTCTACTCAGCCAATCGACTTGAACACCTTCACAACGTTCTCAGGGGTGAAGCCAAACTCCTTCGCGAGGACCGGGGCCGGCGCGGATGCTCCGAAGCGGTCAATCGTGACGAGCGCCCCCCTGTCCCCGACCCAGCGGTGCCAGCCTTGCGAGACGCCTGCTTCCACGCCCACGCGCGCGGTAACGGAGGGCGGAAGAATCTGATCACGATACTTCTGGTCCTGGCGCTCAAAGAGGTTCCAACTCGGCATGGAAACAACGCGAATGCTCTTTCCTTCCTTTTCCAGCGCCCGTGCCGCCTCCACACACAACTGCAATTCCGAACCTGTTCCCAGAAGGATGCCGTCGATCTTCGCATCCTTCTCCCTGCGGAAAACGTAGGCGCCCTGGGGCAGGCTGCCAATCTGGTTGGAGAATTCCGCAGCCTTGCGATCGTAGACGGGAAGATTTTGGCGCGTCAGGATGATTGCACTGGGGCCGTGGTGATTGCGCAGCGCCACGACCCAGGCATCCGCAGTTTCAACGGCGTCACCGGGACGAATCAGCACCATGCCGGGAATCGCACGCACAGCGGCCAGATGCTCGACGGGTTGGTGCGTCGGCCCATCCTCACCCAGAAAAATTGAATCATGGGACCAGACCCAGATCGACGGGCATTCCATCAGCGCCCCAAGCCGCACGGCACCACGCATGTAGTCACTGAAGGTGAAGAACGTCGCGCCGAAAGCGCGGAAGGCTCCCTGCTGGGTCATGCCGTTTACGATGGCGCCCATGCCATGCTCGCGCACGCCGAAGAAGATGTGACGCCCATCATACTGGCCCGGATGAATGTCACCGGGAAGAATTGCATTCGTGGAGCCGGACAAATCCGCCGAGCCGCCAACAAGCCACGGAACGGATGCGGCGATGGCCTTGAGCGTCGCCTCGCTCGCCTTGCGCGTTGCGATGGGTTTCGCCGGGTCGAAGGCCGGCAACTTCGATTCGATGTCGCCAGGAACTTCGCGCCCCAACATCATCTCCATCATCTTCACAGCGTCTGGATGGCTGGAACGTGCCTTCCCGACTTGGTCCTTCCACGCGTCGTAGACCTTCCTGTTCTGATCCTTGCGCGCAGCCCAAGCCTTCCTGTCCGCTTCCGGGACGAAGAACTTCGGCTCCAACGGGATGCCAAGCGCCTCCTTCGTGAGCTTCGCTTCCTCCGGGCCGAGAGGTGAGCCGTGCGCGGCGCTGGTTCCCGCCTTGTGGGGCGAGCCAAAGCCGATGATCGTCTTGCAAATGATGAGCGACGGGCGCGTTGTCTCCAACTGCGCGGCGACGATCGCATCGGCCACCTGCTGATGATTGAAGCCATCAACACGGATCACATGCCAACCCATCGCCTCGAACTTGTGCTGCGTGTTCTCGTGGTTGAACGTCAGGCTGGCGGGACCATCGAGCGTGATGTCGTTGTCATCATAGAGATAGATGATGTTGCCGAGCTTGTTGAAGGACGCGAAGCTGGCCGCTTCGAGGGCGACGCCCTCCATCAAATCACCGTCGGTCACGAGGCCATAGATGTAGTTGTCAAAAGGACGAAAACCGAAGCGGTTCACACGCGCGGCAAGCATGCGGTCCGCCAGCGCCATGCCAACGCCCATCGCGAATCCCTGGCCGAGCGGGCCGGTTGCGACTTCAACGCCATTGGTCATGTGGCTTTCCGGATGTCCCGGCGTCTTGCTGCCGAGCGTGCGGAATTTCTTCAGGTCATCCAGCGACAGGTCATATCCCGCCAGATGCAGCAGCGAGTAGATGAGCATGGAGCCATGACCACCAGACAAGATGAACTTGTCGCGACCGGGCCAGGACGCCTCGTCGGGGTTGTAGCGCAGGAAATGATACCACAGGGTAACGGCAAAATCCGCGCAGCCAAGTGGCAGGCCGGGGTGTCCGCTGTTGGCGGTCTCCACGCCATCGATGCTAAGGCCGCGCACGGTCCTGGCGAGCGACTTCAACAATTCGACATCGACTTTGGTGCTACCAGCGGCGGATGATCCTGCGCTCATTGTGCGAATGCTCCTGTGCTTTAGCGTATGACCCAACGTCCGCTCAGGCGATGATGGTGTCAAGCCATCGGCACATCACCCCATTGGCAGCACACATTCAGCGCCTTTGCAGCAGCGGCCTCGTCCATGCGGCCCGTTGGCAATTCGTTTGGAGCGTTGCGAAGCACATCCGGCGTGGATTCGATTTCCGTCGCGATCTGCTTCATCGCAGCGATGAACCCGTCCAGCGTTTCCTTGCTTTCCGTTTCCGTTGGTTCGATCAGAAGGCATTCAGGTACGAGCAGCGGGAAGTAAATCGTCGGTGCGTGATATCCGAGGTCAAGCAACCGCTTCGCGATGTCGAAGGCCTTGATGTCCTTCTCCTTGGAAATCCTGCGGACAGTCACGAGCGCCTCATGCTTGCAAAGGTTGCCGAAGGGCCGTTCGAACACGGCCGGAAGGTTGTTAAGGACGTAGTTCGCGTTCAGCGTGGCGTATGTCGCGACATCCCACAACCCCGTGCCGCCCTGGGACATCGCGTAGCTCAGCGCGCGCACGATCACGCCCGCGTTTGCGTGGAATGCGAGCAGCTTTCCGATGCTTCTGTCTGGTGAGTAAAACTCGTACTTCGATCCAGCCTTTCGCACATGTGGGGCCGGGAGATAGTTGATGAGGCGTTCCGCAACGCCGACGGGACCAGCGCCGGGACCACCGCCGCCGTGCGGCGTGGAGAAGGTCTTGTGCAGGTTCATGTGCACGACATCGAAGCCCATGTCGCCAGGTCGCGCACGCCCCACGATCGCATTCAGGTTCGCGCCATCATAATACAACAACCCACCGGCGGCGTGGATCATCCGCGCGATTTCCTTGATGTCCTTTTCAAACAGGCCGCAGGTGTTCGGATTCGTGAGCATGATGGCCGCAGTCTTGTCATTGATCGCAGCCCGCAAGGCATCCAGATCCACGCAACCATCTGCGCCTGATTTCACTTCGCGCACCTTGAAACCCGCGAAGGCGGCGCTGGCGGGATTCGTTCCATGGGCGCTGTCGGGAATGATCACCTCATCGCGTCCCGTGTTGTTGTCACGATGATAGGCGCGAATGATGGCCATGCCGGCGAACTCACCCTGGGCACCGGCGGCAGGGCACAGCGTTACACCGCCAAGACCAAGGACCTGCTTCAGGATTTCCTGGAGATCGTGAAAAATTCGCAGCGAGCCTTGAATGTCCGCGGATTCCTGCATGGGATGAAGGCGTGCGAAACCCGCCATGGCGGCAACCTTTTCGTTGATGCGCGGATTGTACTTCATCGTGCAACTGCCGAGTGGATAGAACTGTGCATCGATGGAGTAGTTCTTCTGGCTCAGGCGCGTGAAGTGACGCATTGCGTCCAACTCGCTCACCTCCGGAAGTGCGGGCGCCGCCTTGCGACGCAGGTTTGCAGGCAGCTTCGCGCGCGCGGCCCTGCGTTCCGACTGGTCGGCGCTGGGCGGAAGAACGCCACGACGGCCGGGACTGGAAATCTCATTCACCAATGGGAGTTTTTCGAACAGCATTCCGTTCATTACCTTTCGGAATCGGGCCGTTGTGAAATCAATCGGCCTTCGGTCGATGTGTTTGCGAAGAATTGCCGCGTGTGTGCCTGCATCGTGACAGCATGAATGACCTGCCCCAACTTTCCCTGAATCTTCTTGTGATGAATCGCAACAACGCCCGCGCGTGATTCTTCAATCACGGCGTCCAGATGTGCAATCATCGCTTCCGGATTCATTGCAGTTAGACGCCAACCGCGTCCGACACGGGATCGAGAACCATGCTAGCGGCACTTGCATAATGCTTGATGTCCTGCGCCGTGACCACCTCCGTGCAATTGACGAGCAGGAGATTGTCCGCCCCCTTCAGGTTCGGGAACCAATTCTTCACGGCAAAGCCTGGAAGGATGTGATGCTTCTCCTTCATGGCGCGGCGGAAATCCTCCGCGGGGATCGGCAGGCGAAGCACGACCTCGTGGAATGTTGGCGAACCGTCGAAGCGCTCGACGCCAAGCGGCGCCAACGCGTCCGCCAGTTGCTGCGTGCGCACCAGTGACGTCTCCGCAACCTCCACCAAACCCTCCTTGCCGATGAACGTGATGTAGGTCGTGGCCAGCAGCGCGAACAACCCCTGGTTCGTGCAAATGTTGGAGGTCGCCTTTTCGCGGCGGATGTGCTGCTCGCGTGTCTGCAAAGTAAGGACAAAGCCCTCATTGCCGTTCTTGTCGGTCGTGCGGCCGATGATGCGGCCAGGCATCTTGCGCATGAGGCTGCGCTTCGATGCGAAGAAGCCGGCGTAGGGGCCTCCGAAGCTGAGTGGTATTCCCAAGGGTTGCGACTCGCCCACGGCAATGTCCGCGCCGTACTCCCCCGGCGCCGCAAGGATTGCGAGCGACGTGGGGTTCACGCACGCAACCAGCAGCGCACCCGCCTTGTCGGCAAGCACACGCGCTGCTGCACCATCCTCAATTCCGCCAAGGCAGTTGGGCGTTGCCACGACGACAGCGGATGCTTCCTTCAAATCCTTCACGCCGTTCCAGTCCGTCAGGGCGCCCGCAGCGGGGATGGTACGAATTTCCACTTCGATTTCACGCAGGAATGTTTCGCACACTGCGCGATAGGCAGGATGCAACAGTTCCGGAAGATAGACGAGGTCCTTCCCCTTCTCACGCACGGCCATCGTCAGCGCTTCCGCAAGCGCGGAGGCGCCATCGTACATGGATGCATTGGCGACTTCCAATCCCGTCATGGAGGCGATGTGGGATTGAAACTCAAAGATCGCCTGCAATGTCCCCTGGCTGACTTCCGCCTGATAGGGCGTATAGCAGGTCATGAACTCACCGCGCGAAATCAGGTACAGGCAGGCGGAGGGGATAAAATGCTGATAGGCACCGGCGCCGAGGAAGTTCCTTCCCGGCCCCCAGACCCTGTTCTCCGCGGCGCGTTCCTCGAAGTAGCGCTCCGTTTCGAACTCACTGAAGGCAGGAATCGAAAGGGGTTCCTTCAGCAACAATTCCTTGGGCACGTCGCGGAAAAGTTCATCAACGCTTTTCGCGCCGATGGAGGCCAGCATCTCCTCAACATCCGCCGCCGTGTGTGGTATGTACGCCATTCAATTACTCTCCAATGGATTTCTTGTAGTCGGCTTCCGACATCATCCCGGACGTTTCGCCCGGATTGCTGACGCGAATTGCGACCAGCCAGCCGGCACCGTAGGGATCCTGGTTGATGATGGAAGGCTCGCCTTCAAGGGCGCCGTTCACTTCGACGACCTCGCCGGACACAGGTGCATAGACATCCGCGGCGGCCTTCGGTGATTCGACGACCAGGATTGCCTCGCCCTTTTTCACCTGTTTTCCCGGCTTTGGCAGGTCTGTATAGACAATGTCGCCGAGCAGGTGTTGCGCATGATCCGTGATGCCGATGCGACGCACATCGCCGCCGGGCTGGAGCCACTCGTGTGACGACGTAAACAATAATTCGGAAGATGAGGCCATTTCAGGATCCTTTTGTGAGTTATGATTTCTTCAGTCCAATGTCCACGAACGGCGGCTTTACGACCTTCGCGGGTTGAGAACCTGTCTTTGACGTGATTTGCAGGTCCTCCGCCTTCGCCGCATCACTTTGTACATACGCCATGGCGATGCCGCACTCCAGCAGTGGAGAGAATCCACCACTGGTCACTTCACCGACCTCGACGCCGTTGCGCGTGACCTTGTCGTGCTGGCGCAAGGGACGACGTGATTCCGTTCTCAAGCCGACGAGCTTCTTCGAGACCCCCTCGACCTTCTGTTTTTCCAGGACGTCGCGGCCAATATACTTCGCCGTCTTCTTCCAACCGACCGTCCACGACAGCCCTGCTTCCACAGGTGTGGTGTCCAATCCGAGGTCATTGCCATAGAGGCAGTATCCCGCTTCCAACCGCAGCGAATCGCGCGCGGCCAAACCACACGGCACTGCGCCCGCTTCCAGGAAGCGCTTCCACCACGTCGCGGCAAGCTCCGCGGGACACAGCAACTCGCCGCCTGCCTCGCCCGTGTATCCCGTGCGTGACAGAAAATGAGGCGCGCCATCCATTTCAAATGCGTGCAACGTGAACGGAGGCGTGTTGCTCCAGATCTTCCCAGCGATCAGCCGATCCAGCATCCCAAGCGCCTGCGGACCCTGCACGGCGATCATCCCCCACCGATCCGATTCATCCGCGATGTTGCAGTCGGCGACCTTCAACTCCCGCGCCTTCTCCCTCATCCACTGCACATCGCCCACGCGCGTGGACGCATTCACGACGGCGAAATATTCATGGCGGCCAAGCCGCGACACGATCAGGTCGTCGATGATTCCCCCGCCCTCATTGCAAAGCTGCGTGTATTTCGATTGTGCATCCAGCAGCGCACGCAAATCCCCAGGGACAATTTGTTCCAGGAACGCCAGCGCACCGGCGCCGGTGAAGCGAACCTGACCCATGTGCGAAACGTCGAAAATGCCCACCGCGTTTCGTACTGCGCGGTGTTCCGCAAGTTGTCCTGCGGCGTAAGTGACGGGCATGTCC
Source organism: Candidatus Sumerlaeota bacterium (assembly GCA_020848155.1). Taxonomy (GTDB): domain Bacteria; phylum Sumerlaeota; class Sumerlaeia; order SLMS01; family SLMS01; genus JADZDZ01. The sequence goes on along the minus strand of JADLAR010000014.1, from coordinate 141,037 downwards.
CATCCGCCAAACGGCACCATGCGCGCGCCAAGCGCGACGTGTTCACCATGCAGACAGGTACGTTGGAGTGGCTGATTGGCAGCCTCGGTCATGTGAGCGAGCACCCGAACCTTCGAAGGATCTGCGGGGCCGCCAGGCGGACCCTGCCCGCTCCCATCTCTGTCCCGAGACCTGAGAGATGACGCACGATGATGCCGCGCGCTGCTCCTTCGGTGGGTGGCCTTGCGGCGCACCACTCTCCAGAGATCCGTCCCGCCGCAGTCCTTTTGCCTGAGAGTTTGCTGGGAGCATCCTGCCCCTTCGGCGCCCGCTCTTCACGGGTCTCTCCTGCGGCTTTCAACCGGATTGGCGGCAGTGGAATGCGGCAGGCGTGGACGTGTCAAACGAAAGGCAGGCAGCCCTGACAAAAACAAGCATCAGTCTGCTTTTTAGCACCGCCGAAAGGCCGAATCAACTCCGGCATCAGTCCAAGGAAAACGCTTCCAAAGGAGAGTCCATGAAACTTCTTACCTTACCTTGTCCGTGGAGATAACATAGGCATTGTTTCGCACATTTGGTGTTGGGGCGTGGCTCCCGGCTTTGTACCCGTCCCACCTGCCTCATGTTGCGATCAGCCATTGCGGGGATGTCGAGCCCCGCTCCATTTCCATTCTGGAGGGTATCATGGCGGGTTCGAAGGGCACTGACGTTGATCCGGCGGCGGTGTTGCAGGCGCGGTTTGCGGCGTACGAGACCAGCAGCGCCAGGATGGCCTGCACCGTGCCCCAGTCCATCAGCGCCTTGGCTGACCCTGAATCAGAAACGCCATGGTTCACATGCTCCGTTTTTCGGCGAACCTGCATAGACGGCAAGTTTCAGACAAAGGTAAGGGGCTCCTCGGTGCCCCGACCAGATTTTTCGGTAGTGTCCCAGTTTGAGCTAGCCAACTACTTTTTAGCGGTTGCCGTGTGAGTGGATTTGTGCTCCATCCTCCCGGCATGACAACTCCAAACACACCTAACCCGAAGCGCCCGCGCGACGCCAACCAGCTCGCGAAATCCATCGTGGACATCGCCACGGGGAGCACTCCTGCGCCCGAAGCTCCCGCAGAGGTACCACGATCCGCAGAGAGTGAAGCAGCTGCCGCCATGGGACGCAAAGGCGCCGCCGCGCGCGCGGCCAAGATGACGCCAGAGGAACGCAAGCGCGTAGCGAGCGAAGCGGCGAAAAAGAGGTGGGAGAGGCGAGGCTAAATCTATTCGGAAAAATATTCGGCCCGAATACCGAATACTCTTGCTCCCGGATATTTTTGGTGCCAAGCTCTGGTTATTCGACGACGGAGCCAGACTCATGACCGCAACCCCTGAAGCCTCTGCCGCAAGCCCCGAGAAGGCGCACAAGCCCAAGCGGGAAAGAAGCCCCACGTACCCCAGCATGGACTTGGGTGCGGCTCTGGAAAAGGCCGCTACCATCCGTCAGACTGAAGGGCGCGGGGCTGCGCCTATGCAGGTCGTTTGCGCTCATCTCGGACTATCTCCAAAGAGCAGCAGCTCCCTAATGGCGCTGGCAACCCTCAAGCAGTTTGGACTGCTTGAGAAGTCTCCGGGTGAAAACAAGCTGCGCCTTACTGATGCTGCTTTCCGATATATCATGGATGAGCGCCCCGATTCGACGGAAAAAGAGGCAGCGCTAAAGTCGTTCGCGCGGGCGCCGCGCATGTACCAAATGATCTTTGCAGCCCATCGTGGCGCGTTTCCGTCCGACCCAAATCTGCGTCACTATTTGGTGATTGATCTGCATTGCAACGAAAAGTCCGTTGCCAGTATTATCAAGAATCTGCGCGACACGATTTCGTTTGCACGACTCACGCAATCCGATATGGATGGCGTTAACGTCGCGACCGATGACGAGTCCGACGACGATGGAGCAGCCGAGATGACCACAGCGTCCGCAGTCCCGATTCCCGAAAGCAAGCTTCACGGTTCACAGTCCGTACATGTACTCGCCGCCAAGGCACCGCACCAGTCGGCGGCAATTCCCGCGACATCTGGGTTCAAGCGCGAAATCTCTTCCCTAGCCGAAGGCGAGGCTTCGATTCAGTGGCCCGAACCCCTCTCGACGGAGAGTGTCTCCGATCTGGAAGCGTGGCTCATGCTGGTTATCAAGAAGCTTAAGCGCCGAGTTGCCGAATAAAAGTTTTGGCCCCAGCGCATGAACGCCGGAGCCGATTACAACGCGCGGGGGCGGAGAAGGCTCCCGGAAAGCAAGGTGACCCAATCATGAGGCCACCGTAACGCTGTAGCGACAGAACTACAGGCAACCTGAAACCGCCTGGGTGGGGCTGCAACCTCACTCGGGCTACCACAGAAACCCTAGCGAAAGGAGGGCGACTCCAATGCCAAGCAGACGTAACCGCAATGCGCTGGACGACCGTCTGAAGACAATACGTCTAGGCCGCGTCTGACGGCCCCTAAGGAGGGCGGGGTGCTGAGAACGCCCCGCCCTCTATCAGGCGCCTCAAGACTAGTAAAAACAGGTTTCCAGTCAATTGTAAAATCAAAGTGACCGATTTGTGCTTGACGCCAAGCATGCTTGGGTTGTCATCCCCTCATTGCTTGCAGTGAAAGGCGCAATCCAATGGCAAACATCCTCTCCACCGAGAAGCGAATCTTGGCCGTCAAGTGCCTAGTGGATGGCATGTCTATTCGCGCCACGGCTCGCATTGCGGACATCTCCAAGAACACGGTTTGCAAGCTGGTTGCGGACCTTGGCGCCGCTTGCTCGCTGTATCAGTCCAAGGTGTTCGTCAACCTCACCTGCAAGCGCCTCCAGCTTGACGAGATTTGGTCGTTCGTCGGCGCTAAGGAGAAGAACGCAAGCGCAGACAAGAAGGCCGCTGGCTGGGGCGACGTGTGGACGTGGACAGCCATTGATGCAGAAACAAAGCTGGTTCCCTGCTTCATGGTTGGCGAGCGTACCGCAGACTGCGCCCGCATCTTCGTTGACGACTTGGCCTCTCGCCTCGCGAACCGCGTTCAAATCACGACCGATGGCCTCCGGGCGTATGTGGAAGCAATCGACCGTGCCTTTGCTGGCGACGTGGATTACGCGCAGCTGATAAAGGTCTACGGCGTGGAGAGCATCGAAGGGCATCGCAAGTACAGCCCTGCGAAGGTGCTTGGCGTCCAGCTTGGCGAGGCGAGCGGCAACCCGGATCGGAAGCACATAAACACCTCCTACGTCGAGCGCCAGAACCTCACCATGCGGATGGGAATGCGCCGCTTCACGCGCCTTACGAACGCCTTCTCCAAGAAGGTCGCGAACCACGCGGCGGCAATCGCCCTTCACTTCATGTACTACAATTTCGCCCGTGTTCACCAGACGCTTCGCGTGTCGCCTGCGATGGCCGCTGGCGTGGCGGACAAGCTGTGGGATGTGGCGGACATCGTGGCGCTCCTTGACAAGCCAGAGTGAACGAATCGAGAAGGGGGCCAGAATCCGGCCCCCTTAGAATGCCTAACAAAACGCGCTTGCCGTTGTTCGGCGTGATCGAAACGGTGCAGCTTTTCCCCGGAGCTACCGCACCCGATGGCGAAGCCGCTGCTTCCCGAATCCCTCTGGCTCAGAGTCGAGCCGCTGCTGCCAGCCCCGCCTGCCCCCAAGGGGCCGGGAGGTAGTCCGCGTGTTCCGGACTGCGCCTGTTCGGCGTCGAACCCAAGCTCCGACGCAAGGGAGCCGCAGGGGAGGAGCCGCTGGGACACTGCCGCTGGCCGGTCGAGCGCACCTTCGCCCACCTCAAGAAAAACCGCAGACTGCGCACGCGGTACGACCGCAGCCACGAGACCCATCAGGGCTTCCTCACACTCGCATGCATCAGGCTGGCTCACCGACGCCTGGAGGGGTTATGTTAGGCATTCTTAGTATTGGCTCTTTTCAAACTGGGACACTACCGATTTTTCGTTGACGAATCAGATATCGCGACAGGTTGATTGGAGTCGCATAATCCTTCAATGAGTCGTTCCCGGCCGGTGGCAAGCCTTCTTTGGCGCTGGTCGTGGAGCCATTCGTCGCAGCCTGCAAGGTGAGTGCTGCACTCCGACTCCGATGCACGGAAGCCCGAGACACGTTGAATTGAGAACGCTATCACTCTCATCTCTTTGCCGCGGACCAGCTATCTGGTTCATACTGCCGGTTTTCTTGGTTTTTTCCGCGCGCCAACCCTTGCTGAACGCCAACTTTGCGGTGGCGGAGCGCGACTGCGCATCGGGAGGCCAACGGGAGGCGGTTCACCCCCGTTTTCTCCACGCTTCATCGGCGAGGCGGGGCCTGTTCGAGCACCGGCATGCGCTGGACGATCGGGGATTGCTCGAGGTCTTGCCTGTCCACTCGCACCTGCAGGCAGGAGATGAAAAGGACAGCCATCACCGCGATTCCGGGAATCAGCGCCGACCCCATGTCAGTGCTTACCATCTGAAGGATCTGGTCACCGTCGGGGTGTTGTGCGTCGCGCCCTCGGTGGTGGCGGCGGAAGTGACGCGGCTCGAATGCCACAAGTTCCCACAGCGTGCCCTCGGCAGTGCAAAGGTGGAAGGATTCGCACGTGCGCCGCCGGTCGCCCTCTAGCCGGTTCCATCATCTTCTCTTATTCGCTTTAATCGCCGGTCCATCCACCGCACAACCCACTGGTCGTGTTCCCATGGAGACACACATCATGAAGAAGCATGCATTCACTTTGATCGAGTTGTTGATCGTCGTCGCCATTATCGCCATCTTGGCGGCCATCGCCGTTCCGAATTTCCTTGAAGCGCAAACGCGCGCGAAGGTTTCCCGAGTCAAGAGTGACATACGAACCCTCGTGACCGCAACGGAAGCCTACCGGGTGGATTTCAACGCTTATCCCCCGCCGGCCCATGAGGATGGTTACCAGGGGCCGATTCCCTACCCGGGGCCGCTCCAGTACTATGAGACAAAGACGTCGGTGATCCTGACAACGCCGATCGCGTATATCACGTCGCGTCCGTTCGACGTGTTCCGCAGCAAGGAACCGACGCATGACGGCACGGGAATCATTCTCTATCACTATGCGACGCGGCAGTACTCGGAGTTGGCAGGTCCACTCCCTTCCCCGGAGAACTTCAGCGAGTTGGTGGAGACCTATGGCGGTCCGGCGCAGTCCACGCAATACTACTACCTCAGCCACGGGCCGGACAACTTCCACAACGGTCCTGACGAGCCGGACCCTGTTCACTCCTACGATCCGACAAACGGGAGCGTTTCGAGTGGCGACCTGATCTACTTCGCGCCGGGAGGCGGGTTCAAGTTCTGAGCCAAGTGGCATCCGGCAGGCGGGCGGGTTGATCCCGCCCGCCGTTCCGCTTCCTCATGCCTCGTCAACGCGGATTGGCGGTGCCAACAATACACGGAGCCCGATTCTCATCATGATCGACGATTGCGTGTGACCAGCCCCCATTTCATGTACCACTCGCAATAAGAGTTCCGCGGTTGCAGTTCGTCTCGTCATTGGATCGGGGGGAAGGAGTCGTGGTGACCGCCTTCCCTTCGGTTCGGATCAGAATTTGGATTTTCAAGCTCCCTGAAAGACCGCGGCGGCTTCCCGTGTCACCACATCACCCACCAACGTATGCCCGTTCCCGCCGGTGATCGTCACGTCAACCAGCGATCCGATCAGGCGTGGATTGGCATCGAACACGACGCGCTTGTGCGTGCGCGTATGCCCGACCAACTGGCCCGGATCCTTCTTGGAGGTGCCTTCCACCAAGACCTGGTGCGTGCGACCGATTTCTTCCTGGTTCTTTTCAAGCGCGATGGACTCCTGCAGGTCGATCAGCCGCTGTAGGCGCGCCTTCTTCACCTTCATCGGGACGTCATCCACCATGGTGTCGGCGCTCACCGTGCCTGCGCGCGGGCTGTAGATGAACATGAACGCATTGTCATAGCGCATGTCGCGCACGAGGTTCATCGTGTCCTCAAACTCCTCGTCGGTTTCCGTGGGAAAACCCACGATGATGTCCGTCGTCAGGGAATGCAGAGGATTCTGTGCGCGAAATTTTTCGACGAGATAGCGATACCGCTCCACGTTGTACGCGCGTTTCATCATCCGCAGCACGCGATTGTTGCCGGATTGCACCGGAAGGTGCAGATTCTCCATCACCCTGTCGCAACTCGCGACGGCCTCGATGTGGCGGTCACGGCATGATTTCGGGTTGCTGGTGGTGTAGCGGATGCGCCACAGGCCTTCGATCTCATTCAACGCCGCGAGCAAGTCCGCGAAGTCCTCGCGCTTCTCCGTCATGTAGCTGTTCACGTTCTGCCCCAGCACCATGATTTCGCGATAGCCCTGCGCCACCATGCCACGCACTTCCTCGACGACCTCCGCCAGCGGACGGCTCCATTCCTCGCCGCGTGTCTTGGGAACGATGCAGTAGGTGCACGAGTTGTTGCAGCCATACATGATGTTCACAAGGCCCTTCAATTTCTGCTCGCGAATGGGAACAAGATTCACGCTGAAGGGCTTGTCGATGTCTTCCGTCGCGACAACGCGCTCTCCGTCAACCTGGTACTTTTCGATGATTTCGGGAAGGCGAATGTAGTCACGCGTCCCAATCACGATGTCCAGGCTTGGAATGCGATCGAGCAGTCGCCTGCCCTGATCCTGTGCCACGCAACCGGACATCGCGACAACAAGTCCGGGGCGGCGTTCCTTGGCCTCCGCCAGCGATTGGGCGCGGCTGATGGCGCGATTCTCCGCGCCTTCGCGCACGCAGCAGGTGTTGAACACCACCACGTCCGCATCGTGCTCGTTCTCTGTTTTTTCGTACCCGCGCGAGCGCAGAAGACCCTCCATGATTTCCGAATCATGGTCGTTCATCTGGCATCCGTAGGTAATGACGGAGAATTTTTTTTGCGCAGTGGTGATCATAATCTCAAGGACATCATACAGGCACGGGAGGCCGCGCCCATGCCACAGAAAAGCGTCGTCCGTGATACTTTATCGATGCCCGATCAATCGTTCTGGGTGATGCGGAGCACCTCTGGCAGCGTTGTCTGGCCGAGCTTCACCTTCTCCCAACCATCCATGCGCAGCGTTCGCATTCCGCCTCGCACCGCCACCTTCTTGATGCGGAAGCCCGATTCGCCCTTGATTATCATCTGGCGAATGCGCGCGTCGACGACCATGATTTCGTGGATGGCGGTGCGGCCGCGGAATCCTTTTCCGCTGCAACGCTCGCACCCATTCTGGGTGTAGATGCTGTAGGTGTCCATGTTTGCGAGCTCATTTTGGGTCGCGCCAATTTCTGTAAGCTCCTCCTGCGTTGGAGAGTAGGAGGTCTTGCAGTGAGCGCACAGGCGCCGGATAAGGCGCTGTGCCACAACAGCCTGGAGCGATGAGGCCACAAGAAATGGCTTCACGCCCATGTCTACGAGACGACCGGGTGCCGACGGCGCATCATTCGTGTGCAGCGTTGAGAAGACAAGATGGCCGGTGAGCGCGGCGCGAATGCCGATTTCCGCTGTTTCCAAATCGCGCATTTCACCGACCAGGAGCACGTCCGGCGACTGGCGCAGGATCGAGCGCAGGCCCGCCTTGAAATCGAGCCCGATTTCCTCGTTCACTTGAACCTGGTTGATACCCTCCAGCATGTATTCCACCGGGTTTTCGATCGTGACGATCTTGACTTCCGGTGTGTTCAGCGTTGAGAGCGCGGAATACAACGTCGTGGTTTTTCCCGATCCCGTGGGACCAGTCATCAGGATGACGCCGGTTGGCGTGCGGATCAGGCTGTTGAAGAGCGTGATGTTGTCGGGAAGGAAACCAACATCCTCCAAACCGAGCAGCACGGAGCTTTGGTCGAGAATACGCATGACAACCGATTCGCCATAGATGGCGGGGAGCGCTGACACACGAAGGTCGAGCTTTCGGTCCGGCAGCGACAGCTTGATGCGGCCGTCCTGCGGGATGCGCTTTTCGGCGAGGTCCATTCCCGACAGCACCTTCAAGCGGGACAGGATCGCATTCTGCCACTTTTTTGGCGGCGATGGTTGCTCATGCAATACGCCGTCGACGCGGAAGCGGATGGTGACGCCGCTGCGGTTCGGTTCGATGTGAATGTCGGATGCCCGATCGTGCACGGCCTGCTTGAAGATCAAGTCGACAAAACGCACCACGGGTGGCGCATTCTCATCATTAACCATTTCAATTTCGTGCTGGTTCTGCTCCGTCTCCTGATGCATTGTATCAGTGACTTGGCTATAGATGTCCTGAATCTTGTTCCCTTCATAGTAGCGCTTGTAGAAGCGGTCGATCTCCTCCTCGCTTGCAACGAAGGTGCGCACGGGACGATTGAGGATGCGCTGAAGGTCGTCCATCACCTGGATGTTCAATGGATCGGAAATCGCGATATGGATCTCGTTTCCCTCAAGGCGGATGGGGAAGATGCGGTAATCGCGAACGATTTTCTGTGGCACTGCCTTGATCGCGTCTTCTGAAACCTCGAGCGACGGCAGGTGGACGCGCTCCATGCCGAGTTCCGTGGCCAGCGCATTCAGCACGTCGTCCTCGCGAACGAAGCCGTGATCCACGAGGCTGCGTTGGAGCGTCGTGCCCGCCTCCGCGCCATCAAGGTCGCGCAGCATCTGCTTCACCATGTCCTCGCTGACCAGGCCCTGATTCACAAGGGCGCGGCCCACGCGGCTCTGCGAGGCGCGCTGTTTCTCGAAATAGAGGCGCTGCTCATTCGTGGGGAGCTTTGCCTTGCGACGTGTTGGCGCCGCTGCATCGGACCCGGCGAAGGGGTTCACGCGGGGTGCATTGGAATCGGGGCGACTGGCCGCCTCGCGTTCGATGCCGGAACCGCCGGACGCAGGCGGGTTCTTTCCACCGCCGCCGGGAGGAGGGGGATTGACGGGCGCGGCGGCTTCCTTCGCCGGCGCTGGACTGTCCTTCTTCATCAGGTTCCGCAGAAAGCTCATACCCCAGAACTCCTGAAACTTGCTCTCAAAATGGCCTTCGTCCGGCCTACGCCGTTTGGGCGGGAGATTATGTCATGACACCCATACGGAGACATGCCACGGTGACTTCCCAAAGTGCCAAACCGCAATGGAAATGGTAAACGGACCATCATGCCAGCCAGAAAACCGTTGTCGGGTTCGGCCCTTGCTTGGAAGGATGATGCGCGGTGCTGTGAAAAGCATTGATGCGTGAATTTGACCCAGAGGTAGACGATCATGCCCCGTTATGAGTATCATTGCGACGCCTGTGGGCGGGATTTCGAGGCAAACCAGCGGATTACCGACGCCCCGCTGACAAGCTGCGAGTGTGGCGTGAAGGGGCGGGTGCATCGACTCATGTCCGCCGGCAATGGCGTCATCTTCAAGGGAAGCGGCTTTTACCAGACCGACTACAAGGGCGGTGGCAAGAGTGGCGGGTCATCCGAAGGCAGTTCGCCTGCTGCGGCGTCCGGCACGGCGACTGCCGACAAACCCAAGGCATCCGGCGGCGGCTGTGGCAGTGGCTGCGGCTGTCACTAACGCGTTTCCGTTTGACGGCTGAGCCATGCGCGCCGCACCTTCTGCGGCGCTTTCGCAGGTACAGTGCGGTTGGGTGGCCGAGTGGTTGAAGGCGTCCGCCTCGAAAGCGGATTTAGGCTAATCCCCTAACGTGGGTTCGAATCCCACCCCAACCGCCATTTTTCTACTGCACTTCCCTGCCAGCCGTACCCCCTTTTTCAATTGTTGTCATCCCTTTTGGAGACGCCACGAAGGCGCTGCATGCCCAACGACGCGATGCCCGGCATTCCGGAAGACTTCAGCGAGGCTCCCGTCATGCCCTCGCAACCGGGCCAGCCCGGCGAGCCGAAGCAGGAGCCAACGCTGGAGATTTCGACCTCCCGAAACTTCGTTTCATGGCTGCACGGGCAACAGATCGGCCTGGCATTTTCCACATATCAGACGGGGAAGCTTTTCCTGCTGGGGGTGCAGCCACCGGGAAAGCTTTCTGTCTTTGAACGCACCTTCTCCCGCGCGATGGGGCTGCATGCGACAAGGGATGAAATCCACCTGAGCACCGTCTATCAGTTGTGGCGCTTCCGAAACGTCCTCACCGGCAGTGAGCAGTACAATGGCTTCGACGTTTGCTACACGCCGCGCAGTTGCTGGGTCACGGGCGACATCGACATCCACGATGTGTCGATCGACTCGGAGAAGAACGTCGTCTTTGTGAACACGTTGTTCTGCTGCCTTGCGGCGCCCGATGAGAACCACAGCTTCCGCGTGATCTGGAAGCCACCATTCATCAGCAAGCTCGCGCCGGAGGACCGCTGCCACTTGAACGGCCTTGCGATGAAGGACGGCAAACCGAAATACGTCACGGCCGTCAGCAGATCCGATGGCGCTGATTCCTGGCGTGAACACCGCAGTGCCGGCGGCATCGTGATGGACGTGGAAAGCGATGAGATCATCGCAACCGGCTTTAGCATGCCGCATTCACCCCGCTGGTACAACAATCGGTTGTGGGTGCTCAATTCGGGCCGTGGCGAGTTCGGCTATGTCGACCTGAACAGTGGCAGGTTTGAACCCATCACGTTTTGCAGCGGATACGCGCGCGGACTGGCCTTCCATGGGAACCATGCCATCATCGGCCTGTCGGGTCCCCGCAAAAACAAGACATTCTCAGGCTTGCCACTCGACGCTGCGCTGGAAAAACGCAACGCCACCAGTCGATGCGGGATCCTGGTTGTCGACCTCAACAATGGCAACATCGTTGAATGGCTCCGCATCGAAGGGATCGTGTCGGAACTCTACGACGTGGCCACCCTTCCCGGTGTGGTCAGGCCGATGGCAATCGGCTTCAAGACCGATGAGGTGAAACGGATGCTCTCGTACCGCTGACTTCCTGGCGGTGCCGGGGGAAGGCTCCTGCTCAGGCCTCTTCAATCGCCTTGCAGACTGCCTTTTCCAAGGACCCCCAACTTGCCGTTGGCGACTTCGTGACCGTCACGAAATCGTTCAGCAGGAACACCGCCACAACGTCCGCATTCGCAAAGATGGCCGCAGCGATGGGATTCTGGGCGGCGGTGTCGCGCTTGAAGGTGGCGGAGCCGGACGCGATTGCTTTCCCCTCGATGGTAAATTTCAGGGCATTTTCGTTGGGGGTGGGGCTGACGGCAATCACACGCGGCATGGCTTCGTTCTCCGGATAAACCTGATGGACTTTGATGAGGTCGACTACTTGCAGGAAGACTCGCGCCTGCACCCGGTCGCCTGCCAGCAAAAAGTTTCTGCCAGCGGTTGGCCCTTCAATTGCACCAAAGATCTTCAGGTTTCCTGGTGAAGGAGAAGAGAATGCTGAAAATGCAGGGGTTTCAAAGAATGATGAGTTCAGCGGACGCAAATCCGCGGCTCTATGACCGCCTCATTGCGGTGTGCTCCCTTGCCATAGGGCTTGGGTTGCTGTGCATGGTGCTGCTCGCGGCGCGCCCCTTGGGCGCATCCACGGACAGCCACGTTGAAATCAAACAAGTTGTGACCCGCTAAAGAGTCCAAATCGGCTTGGCATCCTGCGAAACCTGTACAATTTTTTCCCATCTTCGTGAGGCATTATCCATGATTGGCTCCCATAAACTCAACGCACGGAAACGCGGCGGTTTCACATTCCTTGAAATCATGTTCGTGGTCGTGATCATCGGCATCCTGCTGGCGATCGTTGGCCCGAAGCTGGCCGGCAAGTCGGAGAAGGCGCGGGTTACCGCCACAAAGGCCCAGATGCAGGCCATCGGTACCGCGATCAAGAGCTTCGAAGTTGACAACGGATCCTATCCCAAGGAATTGAGCGACCTTCTGGAATCGGATGATGACAACAAGGAAGCGTATCTGGACGGCAAGGCATTGCCGAAGGACGCCTGGGACAAGGAATTCAACTACAAGGCACCAGGCGACCATAACAAGAAAAGTTACGACATCTGGTCCAACGGTCCCGACAAGGAAGAGGGTACCGAGGATGACATTACGAACTGGGCAGTTGCGCCAAAGTAAGTACGCAACATCCGTGTAGCACCAGCATCATTGCAGGCATTGGCGCATGACCACTCTGCCATTACAGGGCGAAGCTGCATCGCACACCAACAACCTGCGCAACCAAGAGCCATCGCGAAAAGAAAAGGAACATGAAAGACTTTTCAAGGTCCTGTGGCAGAGGCTTTACGTCATTGCCATTCGCCACCAAACGTGTGTCCCGCAGCGGTGATCAGGCGTCACAACCAACTGCTCTTAACCCTCGACGCCCATTTTTCCCATATTGATCCTCTTCGTTGATCCGCCCCTGCCGGGGCTGTTCCTCCCATCCCGACAATCGGAGCGCAACGCATGAGCGCGCTGCTCGAAAAAATCGACGAAACCGCCGAGGGCATCAAGTCCGCCTTGGGCACAGTGCCTGAAATTCTTGTGGTTGCCGGCAGCGGCCTCGGCGGGTTTGCCGCGACGCTGGCAAAGGCGAAGAGCGTCTCCTACGAGAAGTTGAAAAATTTCCCTGTCAGCACCGTCGTCGGCCATGCGGGAACCTTGGTTGTTGGCGAGTGCGCCGGCAAACCAATCGTTGTGATGAATGGTCGTAAACACCTGTACGAAGGTGTGGACATCAACGTGACAACGCTCCCGTTGCGGGCGTTGCTGCGCGCTGGGGTCAGGATCGTGATCCTATCCAACGCCGCAGGCGGACTGAATGTGAGATTTGACGTGGGTGACTTGATGCTGATCACCGATCACATTAACAACATGTCGAAAAATCCGCTGGTCGGGGCCAACCTCAACGAGGTTGGTCCGCGCTTTCCCGACATGAGCCAGCCATACGATCGCAAGTTGATGGACATCGCACGCAAGGCGGCGCAGAAGCAGGGAGTCATCCTGCGCGAAGGTGTCTACATCGCGGGAACGGGACCGAGCTATGAAACGCAGGCAGAGGTGCAGATGCTGCGCATGTTTGCCGACGCCGTGGGAATGAGCACGGTGCCGGAGGACATCATCGCTGTGCATGCGGGTGTGCGTGTGCTCGGAATCTCCGTCATCACCAACTCGCTGGTCCAGCGCACCGACGTGAAGACCACGCATGAGGAAGTCACGGAGGTTGGAAAAGTTTCCGGCAGGAAGTTCACAGCACTTGTGGAAGAGATCGTGCGCTCCTTGTGATAGACGTTGAAAACCTGACGAAATTCTATGGGGCGAACCGCTCGCTCGATGGCGTTTCCTTCCATGTTGGCGAGGGAGAGATTCTCGGTTTCCTTGGGCCGAATGGCGCGGGAAAATCGACGACCATGCGTTGCCTGACGGGAATCGCCCGCCCGACTGAAGGCTCCCTTCACATCAACAACCTTGACGTCCAGAGACAGCATGAACAACTGCGCGGCACCATAGGGTACCTGCCGGAGCAGGCGCCACTCTATGGTGACATGACGGTTTCCTCCTATCTCGAGTTCCTCGGCGGGATGCGGAACCTGGACAGCAGGAATGCAAGGCGCGAGATGGAGCGCACGACGGATTTGCTTGGCCTGAAGAACGAGCGGAAGCGGCTCCTGCGGAACCTGTCAAAGGGCACGCGCCAACGCGCCGCGCTGGCCGGTGCCCTGGTCGGTGATCCGAAGATCCTGATCCTTGATGAGCCAACCGCGGGGCTTGATCCGGCACAGATTGGGGAGGTGCGTTCCCTCATCCGGTCACTGAAGGGGAATCGCACCGTCATTCTCTCAACGCACATCCTTCCGGAAGTGGAACTGACCTGCTCCAGTGTTGTCATCATCGCGCAGGGGCGCATAGCCGCCCAGGGCACGCACGACGAACTGCTCAATACCATCGAACGTGAACTTGTCATCATCGCGCGCGGAAGCGAATCCACGTTCCGCGATGTCCTGCGTGGCGCCTTCGGTGATGCGGTGTCGTTTTCGCATTCGGGCGATGGGAACAAGGCGGTCGTTCCGCAACAGCAGGCCGAGGGAAAGCGCGGCGCGGTGGCAAAGGCGATTGTCGATGCCGGCCTGGAGCTTCTGGAGCTGTCGCAAACCCACGCAACACTTGAGGATGTCTTCCTCCGTGTGACCCAGAAGATGGAGCGCGGCGCATGAGCGAGTTTCTTCGCCAGTGCTTTCTGGTCTATCGGCGGGAGCGGAATGCGCTGCTGACGATGCCGCTGTACTATGTGCTTTGCGGAATCTTCTTCCTGCTTACGGCGATCATCTATTTGGGGACATTGGTGGACTTTTCCCATGGGGGCGAAGGCACAACGGTGAACGCAACGGCGTCCGTCGTGCGGCCCATCTTTCACATGGTGCATTTTTTCCTGCTGGTGCAGATTCCACTTCTGACGATGCGTGTTTTTTCAGAGGAACGCGCCAGCGGAATGCTGGACATGCTGCAAACGACGCGCCTGCGCGACTGGGCGCTCCTGCTCGGCAAATTTGGCGGAACGCTGGTGGCACTGGGTGGCTACCTGCTGCTGACGTTTCTGTTTCCGCTCACGACGGCGATGCTGGGGAAGGTGGAATGGCCGGTCGTCATCGGCGGGATGTTGGCACTGCTCGCAAGCGCCGCCGCCTACACGGCCATCGGGATATTTTTCAGTTCCATGACGGAATCGCAGGTCGTGGCTGCGGTGTTTTCCTACGTGGCGTTGTTCCTGCTCGTGTTCTCGCAGTCGCTTGCTGATTCCTCGCGGGTCACCGCGCTTCAGGAATTCACGCGGCACTTTAGCGTGATGGAGCACCTCGGCGCCATCCTCGATGGCAACATCGCCGTCATGAATGTGGCGTACTTCCTCATTCTACCGGTTTCCTTTTTATTCCTTACGGCGCGCGCCTTGGAATCGCGCCATGGGAAGGCATGAATGGCGCAGCGCGGAAGCACTCCCTGGATTCGATTGGTGCCAATTCTCCTCGGCGGATGTGGAATCCTCGCCATGGTGCTGCTCGCTGCGGCGCACGGGATGTTCCTCCCGTGGCATCATGCGCTGGGCGGGCTTTCCGTCGTCAGCATCCTTATCGGTCTTGCCTGGTTGAATGAGGCGCGGTGGAAGGAACTGGCGGGCTCCGGCATCTACACGATTTTCTTCCTCATTTGCATGGGGCTTCTGTACCTGATTTCGGCCAACCGGGACGAACGCTGGGACCTTACTGCGGATCGGGTCCACACGCTCAGTCCCCTCACGGAATCGGTGCTGCGTCTTATTCCGCCCGGCGATCACCTGACGATCCAGGCCTTCGCGGTCGCGGAGGAACATCCCGCCCTTCAGGAGTTCCTCGCATCCTACGAGCGTCGCAATTCGCAGCTGACATTCGAACTCTATGACGCGAAGCGCGACCTTACCGTCGTTGCGGACCTTGGCGGCGACGTCAAGAATGACGAGGCTGTCATCACGCGCTGGGATGCAGCCGGCAAGATGGTGCGACGCGAGACGAGCAGCCTGCCCGTCAGTGGCCAGACGCGTGAGAATGACCTGACCAACGCGATCTCCCGGATGTTCTCGACCTCCCAGCAGGTGGTGTACTTCACCACGGGCCACGGCGAGAAGCGCGCCGATGACACACCCCACTCGCTGACAAAGGTAGTGAAGGAGCTGGCCTCGAAGGGCATTCCCATCAAGCCACTGCGCCTGATGGAGGGAAAAATTCCAGACGACGCAGGTGCCGTGATCATGGCCGGCCCCACGATCGACCTGCTGAATTTTGAGAGGGAGTTGCTTGAGCAATACCTGCGCGAGGGTGGAAAACTTTTCCTCCTGATTGATCCGATGCTTCCCGCCGCGAATCCGCTCGACAATGTCGAGCAACTCCTCGCGACACTCAACGTGCGATCAGACAATGTCTTCATCGTCGATCCGGACGGCATTGGCATCACGTCGATTCCACTGACGCCGGTTGTCGGCTTCATGAAGCATGCGATCACGGAAGCCACAAACCAATCACCCTTTGTCCTCGAAACGGCCCGGCAATTGGAGGCGATCACTCCCCTGCCAGCGGGTCTCAGCCAGGAGGCACTGCTCATCACGAGCAAGAAAGTCTGGACGGAGAAGCCCTCCGAACTCCGCAGCACGCGCCGCGCGATCCCGCCCGATGACCCGAAAGCGATCGGAACCCGGTGCGTCGCGGTCGCCGTGGAGATGAAGACCGGAGGCGGGCGATACGGCGACGACATGCGCGCGGTCGTGGTTACCGATTCCGACGCATTCACCGATCAAAATCTGGAGAAGAATGGCGATGCCGGGGCCTTCTTCGTCCAGAGCGTCCAATGGCTGCGACAGCAGGATGACCTGCTACAGGTGCCGCCGAAGTTCCTGACCAGCACACCGATCAACCTGACGCAAAGCCGCGCGTGGATCCTGCTCGCCGCTTACGCAGCCATCGGCCTGTTCGTGACGATCGGAGGGACAACGTGGGCCTTGGTGCGGAGGCGACGGGGATGAAGAAACTGCGGCCCATCATGGCCATCCTCGCCGCGATCATCCTGTTCCTTTTCTATCAGTGGGACGTTGACCGCGTCGAGCATCGCAAGCTGGCAAGGATCCAGCAGCAGCAGGTCTTGTTTCATGAGGCGGATCAGGTGACAGCGCTCACCTTCATCAATGACGGGGGAAAATTCCACGTTGAGCGCCTGCCGGACGCCCACGACTCGTGGAGGATGACGGAGCCGCGAAAAACCGCCGCTGCGGCCGGCACGCTGAACAGCTATGTCGAGAACCTGCGCGGAGCGAAGCGGCAGGCGGAGTTTGAGGTCGATGATCCCGCGAAATACGGGTTTGACGCTCCTCGTCTTCAGGTCGTCGTGACGCTCAAGAAGGAGAACGGCGGAACGGAAGACAAGACGCTGCTGTTCGGCAAGCAGCCCGTCGCCTTCGGTCCCGTCTATACAATGATCAAGGGGGAAGCGAAGGGGTTCACGACCTCCGAGTGGTTCTTTCGCCAGTCCTCCAAGGACTTTGATGTCCTGCGCGATCGCACCGTGGTCCGCAGTGATGTCAGTCGCGTGCTGAAGTACCGCGTGGAGACACGCAATGGCACCACCTTCGATCTTGAACGAAAAGACCCCACGGCAACGGACTGGTACCTTGTCCGGCCGGGAGTGAAGAGCCTGCCTGCGGATCGTGGCCTGCTGGATCGGCAGCTTGTCGCCGTCAGCCAGGCAGCCTTCGTGGAGATCGAGGACAACCCCACGTCAACAACGGCGCAGTTGGGGCTCGATGAACCCGTCTTGAAGCTTTATGCGGACGACAAGCTCATCGTCGAGCTTGGCGATGCGCTTCCAGACAAGGAACAACTCTTCGCCCGCAATGCGGAAGGAACGATCGGGACGGTCACGGGGGGGCAGTTCGTCAACTTCATGCGTCCACCCGCGGAATGGGGCACGAAACGATTCATCTGGATTCGTGGCGATGATATCGCACAGATTGAAACATCGTCCGGCGAATCATCAATGAACCTGATGCTGGACAAGGGGAACTGGATCCTCGCCGATTCCCCGGGCGTGCCGATCCATCCGGAAAAATTCCAGTCCTTCACCACGGCGTTGCAGACATTTTCGGCCCAGCAGTTCGTGAAGGACCGGGTCACGAAGGATGAGTGGGAAAAATACGGGATCATTGACAAGAACTTCCATGCTGTCGTCACCGCGAAGGACGGCATCGTGCAGGGTTTCCGGTTTGGCATCACGGATTCCAAGGAGGGCTTCACCTACGTTCTGCGGGATCAGGATGACTCCCTGTGGAAAGTCGACCTTCGCGCGCAAAATGCCGTGTTCAAATTCCGCTCCGATCTGACGGACAAGCGCCTGCTGAAGGACCTTGTCGCAAGGACGGCACGTGTCGAAATCGAGGTCAGTGGCAAGATCATCACGCTGGAAAAGCAGGCGAACGCATGGCGCTCCACGGTGCCGGACAAGAAACCCGTGCTCCTACCATCAGGCGAGGTGGTCGCATTGCTTGCCGCGTTTGAGGGACTTGAGGAGGAGTCGCGCATGATCGGCGCCAAACACGGCGCGAAGCTTTTCACCTTCCGATTCTTTGAAGAGAAGGCGACAACGCCCTTCGTCAGCATCAGCACCGTCAACGTGACGAAGGAGTTTGCGCTGTTCGAGTATCAGAACGAATTGGTGGAAGTACCATACCCATTCTTCAAGGTGGTTGATGACCAAATGGCGAAAATTCTTCTGCTCACTGTGGACGCCGCCGACAAGGCGCAGAAGAAGGACTGAAGTTGTTCCTCAGTTCGCGGCGAAGACAAGTATCGAATCGTTGGCCTTGTTGACGCTTAGTTCCTCATCATAACGATAACCATCAGGATGCTTGAAGTCATGCAGTTCGGAAGGATCAAGTGCGTTGCGCCTGAGCAGGTGGCGAATCAGGGCGCCCTTCAGGGATTTGGAGTGGTGGCTGATCGTCTTGTATTCTGCGACACCGCTGCGAATCACGCGCTTCACGAATTTGATTTGATGGCGGGCGGCAAATTCCCCCGTGTTGTCCCAGAGCCGTTTGTGCTGGTCGGGAAGAAAATCCCAGACCACCTTGCCACGGACTTCATGGCGCAGGATTTCACTGACAGGCTTGCGCCAGAAATGAAGCAGCTTGCCAACGGGGCCGCCAAGGTTTGCTCCAAACTTCAGACGGTATGGCGGGATGTGGTCCGTTGGTCGCACAAGCCCGAACAATCCGCTGAACATCAGCACAGACGTGTCGAAACGCTTAAGCTCCGATGACTTCATTGATTTCAAGCCTATCGCATCAAACATGGCACCGTCGTAAAGGTCGCGGGCGGGCACGGCCGGCGAATCCTCCACGTTCTGGTTCAACCGCACCGCATCCATCAGGATGGGCCCGGTGGCCTCAAGCAAGACGTCCAGTTGCGTTCCACGCTGCAACGCCGCATGCAGCGCCGCGATCACCTGCCTGCGATGCGGATTCAATTGATGAAATGAATCCACCTTCTTGTTCCCGCGCACTTTGCTGTAGCTTTCGGCCCCCGGTCGCGCGAGAGCTTTCGACTCTGATGAAGGTATCAGCAACACCCAACCACTCACAGTATATTACTCCGTCAGGATTATTTTTCCGACGCGCAGTTTCCGCAAGCATTGAAAATCAACGGCTGAGCTACCATCGTGTGAAAGCATCGTCAATGGTTCGCTGGAAAAAACTCCTTCTGCTGATCGCAACCTTGGCCGCATCGATTTGCAGTGCAGCAGCGCACGACCCCGATGCACTCCATGACCCTCAGGGCCGCGCGCAGGTTGTCGCCGTCGTTAATCGTCGCGTTATTACTGCTGGTGATCTGGACCTATATGTCCTCGACTATCGAATGCGTCGCGCGCGCGCGTGGGATGAACCCATTGAAAAACTGCGACGGCAAATCGTGACGACGGCGGTTGATGACCTCCTGCTGGGTGGGTGGGCGGACATCCAGATGGAGAATCAGATTCCTCCAGCCATGATTGAAGCCAGTTTTCGAAATAGCTGGAACGATCGCGAGAACATCGCGGGTGGTGCCGAACGACTTCGTGACATGATTGCCGACTCCCGGTTGACGGAAGACCAGGTTCGCGACTGGTACAAACGGAAGGCACTTGAAAACCTGACCATCAGGGAAGTGATCGTGAGCCGGGCTGACCTGGGCGGGAAGAATCCCTTCGATGCGAAGGTGGCTGATGCCGTGCGCCTGAAGGTTGCGCAGATCCTGATCCATGTCTCAAAGTCCGAGGAGGACGCGCTCGGACGCGCCCTCCTGATCCGGCGCGATGTCGAAGCGGGTCTGGCGTTCGAACGCGCAGCGCGACTCTACAGCGATGATGGCGCGTCGGCCCTCGACGGAGGCGAGCTTGGTTGGTTCGATGCCGGCGAATTGCATCCCGACCTTTGGAATGCCGCAAAGAAGGTTGTTCCCGGTTCCTGCACGGAACCCGTTCGCACGAAGGCCGGTTATCACTTGATGCGTGTGCTGGACTTTGAAACCCCGCAGCAAATTGACTACCTGCGCATCGTGGAGGAGGAGGAGCAGAAGCAACTCAGGGAATTGCGCGACAAAAGCGACATCCTTTGCGCCGAGGGCTACGAGTTGCTTCCACTTGGGTCGGACGTTGAGGAATCCGCCGCCGGCGACAAATATCGGGAGCCCATTCCACAACAATAATGGCCCGCAATCTCGCCCTGCACGGAACGAAGGACCTGATCGTGGCGCTGGCAACAGCGCCGGGCGTGGGCGCGATTGCGATCATCCGCCTGAGCGGCGTTGGTGTCCGGGCCGCGGCCAGCCAGATTTTTCACGGCGTGCGCCTGCGCGATGAGCCGGGGGTGCTGAACCTGGGCGCGCTGTCACATCCCGAAACGCACGCGGTGATTGATCACTGCCTGATGGTCCACTGGGAGGGGCCGCGCTCGTACACGGGCGAGGACATGGTGGAATTCCAACTGCACGGCTCCCCCGCCGTTTGTGATGCGGCCATACAGGCGTGCCTGCTGGTGGGCGCGCGCCTTGCCGAGCCGGGAGAGTTCACGCGCAGGGCCTTCCTAAACGGGAAGATCGACCTGACACAGGCGCAGGCGGTGAGCGACCTGACGCGCTCGCAGACAGAGGATGCGCGGCGCGCGGCGATGTCACAATTGCGCGGAGGCTTGTCCGACAAGCTTGTCGCGGTGCGCGCAGCCCTGCTGGACGTGACGGCGGAAATTGAAGCGCGCCTGGACTTTCCAGAAGAGGACCTGCCGCACGAAAACAGGCAGGCGATGCGGCGCAAATTGGTGGAAGCAGGGAAGGACTTGGAATTGCTGCTTGGCTCGTTCCGCCGGGGGCGTCGCCTGCAGGAGGGCGCGCGGGTTGTCCTCGCGGGGCCGCCGAACGCGGGAAAGTCATCACTCTTCAACGCACTGGTGGGCCGCGAACGCGCCATCGTCTCCCCGCACGCAGGCACCACGCGCGACAGCATCGAGGCGGTCGTTGAACTGGGTGGAATGCCCGTCACGCTCGTTGATACTGCGGGCCTGCGCAGTGAGCCGGAGGAAATCGAGCGCCTCGGAATCCAAAAAACGCACGAGGAGATTGAAGGCGCGGACCTCATCCTCTTTGTCATCGACTATCGCGAACGCAACGCCGCCTATGACGAGTATCGCGCCATGAAGGACCGTGACCACATCGTCGTGTTCAACAAGGCGGAACACCTGGTCGGCGTGCTGATCGGCGGCGTCAGCGAATTCGAGCCGAATGAATCGCACCGCCACGGCATCCAGTTCCTGAGTGCGCGCGAACGCAAGGGGCTCGATGCGCTGGAGAACGCGATCATCCGCGAGCTGGTTGGCGGGCCTGCCAACGACACGGGCGGCGTGACCATCACGAACGAACGGCAGGCGGGGGCGCTGCGGCGCGCCAGCGAGGCGACCGCCGCCGCCAGCGCCCTTCTCGAAGGCGGACATCCCCTTGAGTTGGTGGTGGTGGACCTGTCCGTCGCCCTTTCGGAAATCGACAGCATCACCGGGAAAACGCAATTGGACGAGGAAATCCTCGACGCGATTTTTTCCAGGTTCTGCCTGGGGAAATAGCGCCCGCAGGTTCCCTCACTTCTTTGGCGTCATCGAACTGCGTGCCGGCTTTGGCAGGCGGGCCACGGCGCGCATCCCTTCACAGAACTGCATCACATTGCGGGGCCGCCAGCCAAACGGGAACGTGGCGCATTGCTCAGGCTTCGCCTCGTGGATGCGGCAGCCAGCCAGCCCATCGTCATTGGTAAGAAAGATGCAGGATTGTTCCTCATCCTCCTGGTCCCTGAGGATGTAGCCATCGCTTCCATACTGGCAGTAGGCCAGGAGAAACTCCTGCCGTGTCATCGCCAGCACCTGCGCTGCGCGCGCGATGTCCGACTCCGTCATGTCCACATATCCATCACCGCGACAGCAGTTGCCGCAGCGATGGCACTTGAATTCGCGATCGTAGGGCCAGGGTGGGCGCGTCATGGGTGTGTGGTATGTGCGCGACGGTACGGGGATCAATGGTGACTTTCCGGAAGGAAGGCGCACAAAAAGATCCGGCGCGGACAAGGAAGTCCGCGCCGGATCTTGTATGCAATGTCCTGCGGGTGGAATTAGTCTTCCAACACCGTCCAATCGGCGACAGCCGCAACGAACGGATTGGCACCCGTCAGGTTCGAGGCGCCGGGCGTGCGGGAAGCGTTGTAGGCCGTGTTGCTGACCTTCAGGTAGTCATCCAGCCCCGTGACGGCGTTGCCCAGCCCATTCCACGTGGGGGCGAACGTCGTGCTGACGAACAGCGGGTCGTCGCTCACCAGATACAGGCTTGTGCGGGTCACGCCTGCGCCAAAGGTGAACAACCCCGTGGCGTGCGGGCCGGTGGCAACGTAGGCCACATCCGTGTCATTGACTGCGGAAGCTGCCACACCGCCAATGGTGCCGAGGTCGCCCGTGCCCGCCAGGACCACGTTGTTCATGTTGAGCGTCGAGGCCGCCGGGCCGGTGAAGTTGATTGCGTTCGCGTTGGAACCGCCCTTGTTGTCAAAGACGGTGACGTTGGTGAGGGCGTAGGTCGGTCCGGCGCCGCTCAGCTTGAGATTCGCTGCGGTTGCGCCGTTCGGTGCCGTGCCGCTTCCCGTGTCCAGGTCGGTCTGGTTTTCCGCGAAATAGGAATTGGTGATGGTCACGCCGCCGTTGCCGACCTTGTCGATGCCTTCCTGGAAGTTCGCGATGAAGTAGGCGTGATCGATCGTGAAGGGCGTGCCGTCATTCTGGATGCCTTCGTTGCGTGCCGTGTTCGCCGTATCTTCCATCCAGCCATTCTTGTAGAAGATCACCGGCTTGGCCTGCGTGCCCGTGATGTTGAGGGCGGTGGTAAGGTTGGAGAGTGTGCCGACACCGCGGATGCCGCTGCCGTCATTGAACGAGATGACGGAGGCGCCGCTGATGTTGACGGTGATTTCCGCAGTGCGCGAGATCACAATGCCGCCACCCCTTGAGGCTGGGGCAGGTGGCGGAGCACCATCAAGAAGGGCGTGGGTCACCACAAAGTCCGTGAGGTTGTAGGTCATCACGGCACCGGCTGTCGGGGCCGCGTTGTTGCGAAATTCCACGAGGTTGTTGCCGCCGCCACCGGAGAAGGAGCGCAGTTCCGCATAGCGGGCCGCGCGTGTATCGACACTGGCAGCGTGGACGAGCGGATTCGTGATCGGGTCACCCGCATTGGGATGGCCCGTGGGACGCACCGCCGTGATCATGACCCTTTCCATGGTCGTCGTGCTGATGGTTCCCGCCTGGTCGTTGTAGGACTGGATCGCACGGGCGGACACACCACCGGCAACGCCGTCCGACGGGGTGATGATCAGGTCGCGCAGGGTGATCGTTGCACCCGCCTTGTTGACGAGGACGAAGGCGCAAACACCGCCGCCGAGGCCGACGCCTGTGGGAGTCACCTTCAAGTGGGCAAGCGTTCCGCCGTAGATGCTGGAGCTGACTGCGCCCTGAAGGGTCAGCGGGTTGGCTGTGTTCAGCACGAGGCCGGCGGCCTCGGTGACGGTCTGTGCGGTGACGTTGATCGTGTTGCCGCCGGCGACGTCATTGGCGGGCAATTTCACATCTGTCAGCGCCAGGCCAACCGTTGCATAGCTCAGGGGATAGCGCGCGTCGCCGGTTGCGACACCGCCAACACCGTCCACTGTTGCGACTTGGGCGAATGCGGTGGAAGACAGGGTAAGCAGAACAACTGCGCCTAAAATCTTCTTCATGCTTTGGGGACCTCTTGAAAGGGGATTGGCAGGGCCTCGAAAGACCATTACCCAAACTTGGATAGGACGCTCCAAAAGAACCGACAACCCATTCTTGCTGCAAGTGAAAATTGGCGCGACTACGAAAAAACTTGGGTTACCCCGGGTGCCCGGAGCCGGTTCGACAATTCCCGCCGGCAGGCGTAAAAAAACTTCCGGCCACCTGAGGGCAGGTGGCCGGAAGGATCTTCTCAACAACGGGCAGCGCCAGGGCTGCGGCGTTGCTTAGTCCTCAATGATCGTCCAGTTGTCAACATTCGCATTCGGCAGCGTGGTGTTGATGCTCAGGCCGTCAAGGTACAGGAACTCGGCGCTGGCGGGAACCGGAACGCCGGTATGGCGTTCGCAGAAGCCGACGTACACACCACCCGAGACGTTGGAGCCAGCGGGGATGACGCCGTCATAGAACGTGACGCCGTTGATGGAGGCATAGAGGCGGTTTCCGGCCTGATCATGGCACAGGCGGAAGGCATTCCATGCACCCTTGGAGACGGCAGTGGTGCTGCCAAGGACGGTGCCGACGGCCGCCGTCGAGGCGCCTGTGTTGGCCGTTGGAGTCGAATTGACCGCAATCAGGCGGGCTTCGCCACCGGGTCCAACAATGGCCGGGATGGAGGCCTTGCCACCAGTGACAGGACCGTTCTGGTATTCAAGGTAGAAGCCATTCTCCATGCCGTTGCCGATGGTCGGGCTGAACCAGTTCAGGTTCGAGCGCTCCGCGACACCGATGCCGATCGACCAAGGGGCGACATTGTCCGGAGGAATGAAGATATAGCCCTCGACGTTCACAAGGCTGAGGGCCGCCGGAATGAAGTTCGCGTCACCGCCGCCGGTGGCGTCACCGACTTCAAGGACGTTGCCGCCATCCGGGGAAAACGAGCCGGGCTTGTCAGGCGCCGTGGGATCGACCACGCGGACGGGCACAAAGCCGTACTTCCACGCTGCGTTCACCGTGCTGAAGTCATCGGTGAAGGGGAGCGTGATGGAGTCCGTGTTGGCGGCGCCGGGTGTGCAATGGATGGCGGCGAAATCCGCCTCGTTGGAACCGCTGTCGGAGCCGTTGGGGAGACGCCCGGCGGACACCTGCGTCCCGATGTTTCCGATCAGGACCTGACGTGAGCGGGTCTGGCCGATGCCGCCTTCAATCACGGCATTGGGGCCTTCAAGCAAGGCGGAGAAAACACGATCACGCTCGTAGGTGGCGGTATCCTGGATGACAGAGGCGCTATCCCTCAGGATGAAGCCTTCGTTGTCATTCTGAACCAGATTGTCCATCGTGAAGTTGAGGTCGACCGTGCCAACGCCATAGGCCGCGTCGAGAACGGCTGCGTTTCCGATCACATAGTAATCCCCGGCATTCAGCGTCGTGGCGGCGGGGACCGTTGCGGTGAAGGTGATCGCACCGTTGGAACCGTTGATGTGCTGAAGTGTCCATGCGCTGATGTCAACGGCGGCACCGCCGTTGTTGTACAACTCGACGAATTCACCGGCATCGGTGCCTGTATCAGGATCGTAGAGGTACTCGTTGATGACGACCGCTGCGTTCGCCGACATCGCCGCGGCAATGATGGAGCCTGCCAACAAAACCTTTTTCATGTGTTCCACACTTCCTTTCGGGGGTGCTGTTCGTGAAAAGCGGCATGTCCACGCAAGATCACCCTTCGCGTTGTCCAAGCCACCTGTCACTGCCTTCAAATCAGTGGGGATTACATGGTACGTTAAAGCCCCCCCGTCAAGTACAAATGGACAGGACGTATCGCAATTTTTGATGGAGCAGCCGCTTCCGTGCAAGGCGCCCCGACCAGGCACACGGCGGGATGTGTGCCCACCCCCGGAGCCGCACAAAATCTCCGGTCCAAGCGATGTTTTGGTTGCCCGGAGGCTGAAACGTAGATTAGTTGCAGTAGTTCTTTGGATTCCTCGCACACCTCGCGGTGCGGGGCGGCGTTCACCGAACAAGACGACAGGAGAAAAACTTATGAACTTGAAAACTATTTTTCTGGGATTGGCTGTTGCCGGCGTCGCCAGCACGGCTCCCGCCCAAATCACCACGCTTTGGTCGCGCACCTCGACGGAGGCGCCCCCCCTCTTCTTCCTTCCCGGTTCCGGTGGCATCCCGGCCAACACCAGCAACACGCGCTGCGCAACCTACGACGGGGTGCGGGATCGCATTTATGTGGCCTCCCGTGACAACGATGGCAGCGGCGGTCCCTACAACGGCATCGCGATCGTCGACCCCGCCAACGGCAACCTGCTTTCCACCACCCAACTGGCGGGATCGGTGAGTGGCGGCATCATCACGCTGACAGCCATCGACGTGGATGACGACGTCGCGGCGCCCAAGCTTTACTTCATGAACCTCGTGACGGATGCCTCCTCGAGTGCCGTCAAGATTTACCGGCTCACCGACCCGACGAGCGCGGGAACACTGACCACGGTCTTCAATGCAACGATTGGCGATGCGACCCGTTTTGGCGATACGCTTCAGGTTGTTGGATCGGGCACCTCCACGGAAATCTGGATCGGAAGCAACTCCGTCAGCGCAACCCTTCCCCAGTTGGTTCGCCTGACGACCATCGATGGGGACAACTTCACGGTAAGTGACAAGTTCTTTGAAAACCCGCCACCGGCCACAAACCGGATCCGCCTTGGCCTGGCTGTTCTTGGTACCATCGGTCCCGGACAGAAGATTTACGGCAATACCACGGGACAGCAGCCTGTGGTGGTCTCGATCGGTTCGACAGGGTTGGCCGGCACGGTGAACACCCAGACAACCGCATTCACCGCGAGTTCCACCAGCATTTCGTCCATCGGCATCGCCGAATTTGGCGCATCGACCTATGTGACACTCGGCGCCGGTGGCACCATTGCGCAGGAGACACAGGTTTGGGACGTGACGGGAACTCCCGTGCTGGTTGGCGCCGCACCCACCATTCCCGTGGTTGGTGCCACGAACGCGAATGCGATTGGCGCATCGTTCTTCGACACGACACGCCGCAACGCCGTCACCTTTGTGACGAATGCGTCGCTTTCCTCGTTCTCGATTTCCCCGACGCTGACGGTGAACGATTGGACGATGTACTAAAGCAGGACGTTTCCAAGGCAGGCAAGGAATCCCCGCGAGCACTCGCGGGGATTTTTTTTCGATGGTCCGGTGGTTCGGATTCGTGACTGCTTGACGACGCAACAATTTGCGGTGACGTGTAGTGGCATCATTGCTTGCCATCAGGTGACCTGCGCGCGTGTCCGGCGTCCTCGTTTTCATCGTCTTCATCATTGGTTCCCTGGCGATGATTCGCCGCTGGCTGCCGGCCTTGCTGACACTGCCGCTGATGGCGCTTGCGATGGTGGCGGTGGCGGCGCTGACAAGGGGTGGGATCTCCTTCACGGATGTCACCGTGGGCGTGGTGAAGCAGGGCAGCCTGCTGCTGAGCGAGGCCATCGTGACGGCGTTCTTTGGCGGGATGATTTCCTTCGTGATGCAGAAATCCGGCGCGGCGGAGAGCCTCGTGAAGAACGGGGCGGAACTGGTGGGGGACAACCCCTTCGCCGTCGCGGTTTTCTCGATGGGGCTGATTGCGCTGCTGTTCACGACGATCGGCGGACTGGGGGCACTCATGATGGTGTGCCTTGTCGTCGTGCCGATGCTGGCAACAGCAGGCATTCCATCGGCGGTGATCGGCGGGATCATCCTCATCGGGCTGAGCATGGGCGGCACGATGAATCCCATCGCATGGGCCTCCACGAAAAACTCCCTGGGGGTTTCGATGGAGCAAATCCAGGGCTTCTCGGTGATCGTGTTCCTGCTGATGGCGATGGCGGGGCTGGTCTTCATTGCGGTGGAACTCTACCGCGCGCGGCAGTTGAAGGCCCCGGTGAGGACGGGGATGATCCTGCTGGGATTGGTGGCGGCGTGCGGGGTGGCCGTTTCGCTGATCGGCATGAACCTGCACCGGCAGGACCAGAAGGAACGGGCGGAGAAGGCGGCGCAGCTTGACGCCGCCAAGGCCACCGCGGCGGCGGAGAAGCCGAAGGACCAGCCGCGCCCGCTGTGGATTCGCATCCCGGTGGCGGTGTTTTTGGGGGCCGTGGTCCTTCGGATGCTTCACGATCACTCCCAAAAGATGAAGCGCTGGCGCCATCAGGTTGCGGAAATCCGCTGGTATGCGTACCTGATTCCCATCGTCCCGCTGCTCCTGATCTTCGCCTTCAAGATGGAGGCGATCCCCGCGTTCCTGTGCGGTTTCGTGTACGCGATCGTTTCAACGCTGAGGCCCGGGTCGATTTCGCTCACGGTGCAGAGCATGATCCAAGGGAGCGCGGCGACACTGCCGGCGGTGATGCTAATGATCGGAATCGGCATCCTGATCACGGCCGTCCGGGGGCCGTCGGGATGGTCGGATGCGCACGGCGGCCAGGTTTGGCCGGTGATCGCAGGCATCCAGCCCTACTTTGAGATGCTGCCGAAATCGAAGCTGGGTTACGTCATCGTGTTCACCATTTGCGCGCCGCTGGCGCTGTACCGCGGGCCGCTGAACACATGGGGCCTCGGCTTCGGAATGGCGACGCTTCTCATTACCGGCGCAGGCTACCCCGCCGCAGCCGTGATGGGGATGCTGGCAACGGTGGGACAGATCCAGGGCGTTTGCGACCCGACGAACACGGCAAATGTGTGGCTCGCCAATGAGCTGCGCGTGGACGTGATGTCATTGATGTGGCGGACGCTGCCCTACATCTGGATCATGGGCGTGGTGGGACTGATCATTTCGGCGCTGGTGTTCATGTGACATGAGCAACGCACCCGAAGAGCAGCAACGCCGCATCAAGATCGGCATCGACGTTGGTGGAACGTTCACGCACGCGGTGGCGGTGGACATCGCGACGATGGACCTTGTGGGGAAGGCTGTCGTGCCGACGACGCACTACGCGAAGGAGGGCGTGGCGCGCGGCGTCGTGGAGTCAATGCAGAAGCTGCTGGAGAAGACGGGCATCTCCCCCGCCGACGTGATCCTGATCGCGCATTCCACCACGCAGGCGACGAACGCGCTGCTGGAAGGTGACGTCGCCAAGGTCGGCATCGTCGGCATGTCCACGGGACCGGGCGCCATCCGCGCCCGCATGGAAAGCAACACCGGGGACATTGAACTGGCCGCGGGCAAGTACCTGCGCACATGCTATCGGTTCCTGGACACGGCAAGGGATTTCAATGACGAGGCTATCAGGAACGCGATTCGCGAATTGATCGCGGAGGGCGCGGAGGCGATCGTGTCCTCCGAATCCTTCGGCGTGGATAATCCGCAGCGGGAATTGCACGTGGCGGAGCTTGCGGCGGAGATGGGATGCGCCGCATGCGCAAGCAGCTCGCTGTCGCAGTTGTACGGCCTTCGCGTGCGCACGCGAACCGCAGTCATCAACGCGTCCATGCTGCCGAAGATGCTGGAAACGGCAAACATGACGGAGAAGGCCGTTCGCGAAAGCGGCATCGACGTGCCGTTGATGGTCATGCGGTCCGATGGCGGCATCATGGACATCGAAGCGATGCGCCGCCGGCCAATCCTGACAATGCTGTCCGGCCCTGCGGCGGGCGTCGCGGCGGCGCTGATGTACGAACGCATCTCCGACGGCACGATGATCGAGGTCGGCGGGACATCATCGGACATCTGCATCATCAAGAACGGTCGCCCGATCGTGACACACGGCGAAATCGGCGGCTACCGCCTGTTCATCAAGACGTTGGACGTGCGAACGGTCGGCATCGCGGGTGGGTCCGTGCCGCGCATCAAGGGCGGGCGCGTGATCGACGTGGGGCCGCGCAGCGCGCACATCGCGAAGCTTGGCTATGAAGCCTTCGCAAAGGATGTGCAGAGCGTTGAAGTCGTGAACATCCAGCCAAAGCCGGAGGATCCGAAGGACTACCTCGCGCTGAAGCTGAACGGGGAGACAGAGCCATCCGTCACGATTACGCCGACAGGGGCGGCCAACATGCTGGGCCTGGCCACCGGCTATGGCCGCGGCAACATGGACAGCATCACGAAATGCTTTGAGGCGGTTGCGGGAACCGTGGGGATGGATGCGAAAAAACTCGCCGATCGCCTGCTCGACATCAGCACGAAGAAAGTCATCCCCGTGGTGCGGGCGATGCTGAGCGAACACAAGCTGATGGGACGCGCGATCACGTTCGTGGGTGGCGGTGGCGGGGCCGAGGCGATCGTGCCCTACACGGCGCAGAAGATGAAGCTGGAACATCGCATCGCGAAGAACAACGAGGTGATTTCCGCCATTGGCGTCGCGCTCGGCATCATCCAGGACACCATTGAGCGCACGATCATGAACCCCGGTGAGTCGGACCTGGTGCAGATCCGGCGGGAGGCGTTTGATTCCGTGCTGCGCATGGGCGCCGACGCAGGCTCCATCGAGGTCATCGTGGAAGTCGACCGCCAGACGAAGCGCGTGAGTGCGACCGCCCGCGGCACGCCGGAGTTACGCACGCGCCTGCTGGGCGGGTCGCTTCCGTCCGATGATGAACTGCGCGCGAAGGCCGCGAAGGCGGCAAGCATGAGCACCGCGCTCATGAATCGCCTCAACGACGAGGGCTGGATGTGTGTCTACACCGGCGAGCGGGAGCGCAAGCTCCTTGGCCTGTTCACCATGATCGACACGCCGGTGATCGTCGTGGATCGCGAAGGGATCGTGCGATTGCAGGTACCCGATGCCCGCGTGGATTACGTCACCACCGCCGAACTTGAGGGGACGATGCAGAAGCTCCTTGAGCACTACACGACATACGGCGACGCGGGGATGGTGCCGCCGGACATCTACCTCGTGAAACCCGGCCAGATCGCCGACCTGACGGGCCTGCTGGAAGGCGCGCAGATGGTGAGCGTCGCACGCGTGGAAACACAGTCCATGCTCCCGAGTGAAAAGGTCGCGGTGGTGTGCAGCCGCAAGGGGTAGAGTTGGGGTTGAAAAAGCGCCCTCGCGGTGCACCGGGAATAAATCGCATCCCCTTCCAAAATCATCGCGCTTTCCTCTTTGCTCCCCGCATTCCGACGCTGGATGCTCTGCCCATCTTGAGCGAGGTAATGATGCCAATGGCCAATTCAACCGTGACGATCGAAACAAACAAGGGTACGATGAAGTTCCGCCTGTTCGACGACAAGGTCCCGAATACAACGAAGAACTTCAAGGACCTGATCAAGAAGGGCTTTTACGACAACCTGATCTTCCATCGCGTGATCAAGAGCTTCATGATCCAGGGGGGATGCCCCGAAGGCTCCGGGCGCGGAGGCCCTGGCTACAAGTTCGCCGATGAATTTCATCCAACGCTGAGGCACGACAAGCCGGGCCTGCTGTCGATGGCGAACTCGGGACCGAACACCAACGGCTCCCAGTTCTTCATCACCACGGTTGCGACGCCGTGGCTGGACAACAAACACGCGATCTTCGGCGAGATCCTCGAAGGCGCGGACGTGCTGAAGGCGATTGAGACGACGCAAACCGGCCCTGGCGACCGGCCTGTGCAGGAAGTGAAGATGCAGAAGGTGACGGTTCAGGAAGGCTAAGACTCGTCGCCACGTGCAATACGACTACATCATCGTTGGAGCAGGATTTTTTGGAGCCGTCTTCGCCCAGCAGGCCAAGGAGGCCGGGAAATCCGTGCTGGTTGTCGACCGAAGAAAGCACATCGGCGGCAATTGCTACTCGGAAAACTTCGAGGACACCAACATCGTCGTGCACTTGTATGGCACGCACATCTTTCATACGAACAACGAGGAGATCTGGAAGTACATCAATCGTTTCACGGAGTTCAACCGCTACCAGCATCGCGTGCTCACGACCCACAAGGACCGTGTGTACGCGATGCCGATCAACCTCGGCACGATCAACCAATTCTACAACCTGAACCTGAAGCCAAATGAGGTGGAGGCGTTCCTGGAGGCGAAGCGGGAGAAGATTGCACAACCGCAGAATTTCGAGGAGCGCGCCCTGAGCGTTGTTGGGCGTGACCTGTACGAGGCCTTCTTCAAGGGCTACACGATGAAGCAGTGGGCGCGCGACCCGAGGGACCTTCCCGCCAGCGTCTTCGCGCGCCTCCCCTTCCGCACAACCTTCCACGATTCCTACTTTGACGACAAGTACCAGGGGATTCCACTCGGCGGATACACGCCGATCTTCGATCGGATGCTGGAGGGCATTCCCGTGGAATTGGGCGTTGATTATTTCGCCCATCGCGAAGACCTGCACAAGCGCGGACGCACCGTTGTCTATACGGGCGCCATCGATCAGTATTTCAACTATGAGCTTGGAAGATTGAATTGGAGAAGCGTCCGCTTCGAGACAGAACGCAGGGCGCAGGAGGACTTTCAAGGCACCAGTGTCATGAACTATGCTGATACGGAAATCCCATTCACACGGATTCACGAACCCAAGCACCTGCACCTGGAAAAGACCCACACGCCAAACACAACCATCATCGTGCGGGAGTACTCCTTGATGGACAACGATCGTCCCTACTATCCCGTGAACGCCGAGGAAGACCGCGCGACACTGGCAAGGTACCAGGCCATGGCAACGAAGGAGCGGAACGTCCTCTTCGGCGGGCGCCTTGCAGAGTACAAGTATTACGACATGCACCAGGTGATTGGAAGCGCCTTGCAAAAGGCCCGCCGCGAGCTTGCCTAAATTCAGTTTCCTCCACTAAAATGGCGTTGACCTTTGTGTGCCACAACGTCACACACGCCATCGCACGATCAATGAAGGGCTTGGAAGTAAGCACCGGGGCATTCCCTCTGCTGTAGGTGGATTGTGGGAACCAGTTGATCGCACGCAACATTCCATCTCCAAAAAAGGGAGAAGCAACATGGCGACAGGTACAGTGAAATGGTTCAACGATGCGAAAGGTTTCGGGTTCATTTCCCCTGACGATCAGGGTGCCGATCTTTTCGTGCATCATTCTGCGATCAATATGGATGGGTTCCGCACGCTCAAGGAAGGCCAGCGGGTGCAGTTCGAAGCCGTCGACGGCCCCAAGGGGAAGCAGGCGAACAACGTGCAGGCATTCAAGGGCTGAACGCCTCCTCACACTGGCGGATCACATCATCGCAAAAGTGCCATCGGACCCCGGCTGAGATGCCGGGGTTCGCTGTTCTGCGCGATTTTCCCTTGCACGTGGTGTGATGCGGTGACTTCCTCCCATGTGGTGTCATTATCAGGGGAGAAATCGTCATCATGAAATTTTTCGCGAAGACGCTGGCCTTGGCCACGGTCATTCTCGCGCAGGGGGCGCTTGTGGCGTTTGCCGCCGAGGACGCCTACTTCGTCCAGGACGGCACGCTTCTCAAACATTCAAGTGAGCCGGGGAAGCGCTCGCCGGACGCCAGATTGGTTGCGTCAAAGAAAATATCAGCGTTTCACGGCCTGGCGGACGGCGGGAAGCCCATCGTGTCTCTGGGGTCACCGAAGATTGAAGATGGCTATGTCGTGACGGAAGGCGTTGAGATTGCTGCGTTGAATGATGACGGCTCGACGGAGAGGATCATCGCCTCCAACGCGCTGCGCGCCTATCCCTCCCCAAGCGGTGACAGGATTGCGATTCTGACGGTCGATCCCATCGGGGATGTGCTCATCGGGGAAAATGGCAAGACTCGAACACTTCCCTTTGCAAATCGTGTCACCCTTGTCAGTTGGTCGCCGGACGAGGAAAGCATCTGCGTCACCGCCTATCCGCCAGACTGGGCCCCTTACAAGACCAACAACCCGGAAGGGACCCAGGATTTCCTGCGGCTGCTCAACAGCGACCTATTCCTCATTAACATCGCAACGGGAGAATCGCGCCAGCTCACAAACGCACCGGGCTATGATTACAGCGGAGTGTTTTCGCCCGATGGCAAGTTCATCCACTTCATCTCCAGCCGCAGCGGACGTGGCGCTTTTTATCGCCTGACCCTCTCCGATGGATCCGTGCAACAACTCACGAATCTTGCGCCGGGATCGTATGACGTCCCCGTTGGAAGGTCGGACACCTTCGTCTGGGCCGCTGGCTCCGATACACTTTTGTATGAGGCTCAGCAGACAGAAACAACCTCCGCGATCCGCGCCATCAAATCAGACGGTAGCAGCGCGAGAAGCTTCGGTGTGGGCAGGCAGCCCAGGCTTCTGGGAAGCGGCGCTGCGTTCCTTGCCGAAGACGGTTCCGTGAAGGAGGTGCGTTTCTGATGAAATCATTCCTGCTTCGCGCTCTCCCCACGGCTTCCCTTTGCGCAATCGCACCGCTGCTACCAGCACAACCGGGGTTGGCCAAAGACCCGCCGCCCTTCGGACTGCCATTCAATCCCGATGGATACTACACCACGGCAGCGTTCGATCTGTCACGCGGTGCGGGTGTGATTTCAGACTGGACAGGTTGGGTGACGGGTGATCCCACAGGTGGAAATGGTCACGCCTACGATGATCACAGCGGCACAGACACCGGCATGGTGACGGGCACGAACCTGTACGCTGTCGCGAATGGCACGGTCAGTTCCCTGTACGAGGACTATCCGACTGACGATCATTCGGGGGGCGGGAACTACATGATTTTTTCCTTCAGCCATGCCGGCGAAACATACCTCGTAAACAACTGGCACCTCAACTATCAGGGCGCGTTGAAGAGCGCGGGCCAGTCTGTCACGCGCGGTGAGCTGGTGGGCCTCTCCGACAATACGGGCAACTCCACAGGCCCACACTTGCACCTTGGCATCGCGCGCTCCAGCGCCACCGGCAACTACACGTGCGGCTACTACCATGGTTGGTGGGAAATTGATGAATTCTACTACGGCAACACTCGTCCCTGCCTCACCTATGTGAAGGTGGATGCAACAGGCTCCTTGAACTGCCGACTGGGCGCCTCCACGTCCTACGGCCTCATTACTGTCCTACAGGAGGGCGGCTACTACATCGCCTCGCAACGCAACGGTTGGTGGCGCATTTTCCTGCCGATGCCCCCTGCCAGGGCCGTGGAGTCGCGTGCGCCGGGCGGTGCGCTGGCAAGCGGCTACAGCGAGTCGGGAACATGGGTCAATGATGCGGCAAGAACATCCATCGTCGATCCCGCTGGTGATGTGAACGTCGTGACTCTGACAGGAACCGGCAGTCGCTACTCCACCTTCTCCGGAACGGGAGGGGCCGACAGTGCAACCTACGCGTTCACAACGCCACAGTACGGAAATTACAAGGTCATGGCAACGTGGCCCGGCACCGCGAATGCGCAGAATGTCACCTATCGTGTGACACATGCCGGTGGCACCACAGACGTGTTGGTGAACCAGACTCCCGCGACGGGACTTCCCGCGGGAACAGGCACGCACGCCAATCCCTACCTGATCGAAAAGAACCTCTACGTCGCAAACCACACGACTGTGGGGGGCGATGATACATGGAACTCGTATTCACCCACCGGATCAGGCATTTCCGAGGCAGGCCCCGAACGCATCTACAAGTTCACCGTGACGAAGAACCAGAATGTGACCGTCACCGTGGATCACACCGGCTATCCAACGAAGGACATCGATGTCCATCTTCTGACCAGCCTGTCGAACACGGCATGCGTGGCACGCAGTGATTGGACATTCACCTACGCCGTGACCCCGGGAACGTATTACATTGCCTGCGATTCCTACGGGACGACGAACAATGCCGCAACGAACTACACGCTTACGGTAAAGCTTGACGGCGAACCATTTGCAAACGACTGGGTAAACCTTGGCGAGTTCCTGATGAACCGAAACACGAACTATTCGGTCCAGGTCCTGGAAAGCAGCGTCACCGGCGTCGTGAATGGCTCACTGCCGGGCCGCGTCTATACAGATGCCTTGAAGCTCGTTCCTGTCATCACGACACGCAGCGGATGGTGTTCCGACCAGGCAGGACTTTCCTCGCGCGTGAACACATCAACGACGCCACTGGCCAGCGTTGTCGTGTCCCATGATTCCACCGTTGGAAACGATTCACGCGACCTGGTCGACTACAAGGAGTTTCCCGTGTACGCATCGCCGGGGGTTGATCTCGCAAACAGCTCCGCGATTGTCGCCAAGGTCGTGACCGGCCAGCGCTTCGTGTGCCGCGAGCGAACGGCCGACGGATGGTACAAGATCGACCTGACGACGGCGACCGGCGCCACGCAGGGGTGGATCAGTGGCGTTCCACTCATCATTTACAACGCCAGCGCAGCTCCCATCGTGAGCAGCAGTGCAGGCCAATGGATCTTCTACTGACCCACGTCAACGCATAGTAGCAGACGGACGCGTTGCGGCACCGTCCCGGTGCCGCAACGCCCCTGACTTCGAACGATCAACCCTTCTTCTGCTCCACCGTTTCCGGCAGTGCGGACACGGCCTCTGCAACCTGTGGCGGGAACGGACGCGCACAGTAGAAGTGCTTCAGTTCAACATCCCAGTTGTCCAGAATGCGGCGGGCGACGCTCGAATCCGTTTTCTCAAGGTGCGCGGTGATCATCACCTTCAAGGTGTGCACATCCTTGTCGTCCGTCACGCGAACAATTTCAATCAACTCATCGTTGTAACGGCGTGCCAATGTCTCGTTCTTGTCGTAGACGAAGGCGAGGCCGCCTGTCATGCCCGCGCCGAAATTACGGCCTGTGTCGCCAAGAATCACGACGAGGCCACCCGTCATGTATTCACAGGCGTGTTCGCCGACGCCCTCCACGACAGCCTTCGCGCCTGACAGTCGTACCCCGAAGCGTTCACCGGCGCGGCCGCACACGAACAACGAGCCGCCCGTCGCGCCGTAGAGGCACGTATTCCCAACGACGGAGTTTTCCTCAGGCTTGTATGCGGCATCCGCCGGCGGCACGACGACGATTTCGCCGCCAGCCATCGACTTGCCCACGTAGTCATTCGCTTCGCCGACAAGGCGCAACCGCATGCCATGCACGCAGAACGCGCCGAAGCTCTGGCCCGCGGTGCCGGTGAAGTTGACCTCGATCTCCGCGTCGGCCAGGCCTGCGTCACCATGAAGGAATGCAATCTCGCCGGCCAGTTTTCCACCAACCGTGCGATCAGTGTTTGTCAGTTCCGCCTTCAACGTCATGTGGCCCTTGCGCTGACGAATGATGTCCTGTGCGTCCTGGATCAACGTGTCGTCCACGTTCGTGTGCATTTGCGAGTTGTTGTTGCGGGGACGAATGCGCCGCTGCGCGCGCTTGCGATCCGGATCAACAACCGCAAGCATGGGCTTCAGGTCCAGTGTCTTGCTGCGCGCACAATCAGGGCGCTCAAATTGTTCCAGCAGGTCCACGCGACCGATTATTTCGTTCAGGTTGTCGTACCCAAGCTTCGCCATCTGCTCGCGAATGTCCTGCGCCAGGAATTGGAAGTACTGCACCAGTTGTTCCGGCGTGCCCGAGTACTTGTCGCGCAGGTCACGCCTCTGCGTTGCCACTCCAACAGGGCATGTGTTCAGGTGGCACTGGCGTGCCATCACGCAACCCGTGGCAATCAGCGCCGCGGTCCCGAAGATGTATTCCTCCGCGCCGAGCAGCGCAGCGATCAGTACGTCCCGTCCGGTGCGCAGGCCGCCGTCCGTGCGCAGCGTCACGTGCCCGCGCATGTTGTTCAACACGAGCACCTGATGTGCCTCGGCAAGGCCCAGTTCCCAGGCACTGCCCGCATGCTTGATCGATGACAATGGTGATGCGCCGGTTCCACCCTCATGGCCTGAGATGTGGATGATGTCCGCTGAAGCCTTTGCGACGCCGGCGGCGATTGTTCCGACGCCCGCCTCCGCGACGAGTTTCACGCTTATCTTCGCACGAGGGTTCACGGTCTTCAGATCCGCGATCAACTGTGCGAGATCCTCGATCGAATAAATGTCATGGTGGGGCGGCGGCGAAATCAGAGTGACCCCCGCCACTGAATGGCGGATGTGCGCGATTTCCTCGCTGACCTTGATACCGGGAATCTGGCCGCCCTCGCCGGGCTTGGAGCCCTGCGCCATCTTGATCTCCAGAACCTTCGCGCTGGAGAGGTATTCGGGGGTCACGCCAAAGCGCGCAGATGCAACCTGCTTGATGGCGCTGTTGCGAAGATCCCCATTTTCATCGGGGCGGTAGCGGGCCGCATCCTCGCCGCCCTCACCGCTGTTCGATTTTCCACCAATGCGATTCATCGCGATTGCAAGTGTTTCATGCGCCTCTGCCGACAACGAGCCGAGCGACATGGCCGCGGTGCAGAACCGCTTCATGATCGACTCAATTGGCTCAACATCGTCGATGTCCAATTCCTCGCGGTCGCTCCTGAAGCGCAGCAAATCGCGCAGCGACGTTGGTGGCTGCGAATCGACGCCATTTGCGAAGGCCTTATACTCATCCCAGCCGCGATTCTTCACCGCCTTGTGCAACGCCTTCACCACGCCGGGGTTGTAGGCATGATGCTCCCCCTTCGACTTGAACATGAAGAGGCCTTCGTTTTGAAGGCGGTCGTCGCCTTGTGTTTCCAGCGCGGCCTTGTGGAAGTCGGTGTAGTTTTCGCAGACCTCTGCCAACCCAACGCCGGACACGATGGAGGGCGTGCCGGTGAAGGCACGCTCAATCAATGCCTGATCCAGGCCGATGGATTCAAAAATCTGCGCCCCCGTGTAGCTGGCGAGGGTGGAAATTCCCATCTTCGACATGATCTTCTCGATCGACGCATTCATTGCATCGACGAAGTTGCCAACAACTTCCGCGTACGAAAGGCTGTCCAGCAGGTCCGGGGTCTTTTCGCACAGGCTTGCAATCTCTTCATAGATCACGAAGGGATAAACCGCCGCGGCACCGTAACCCAACAATGACGCGAAGAGATGTGGATCGCGTGTCTCCCCCGATTCCGCGATGATCGAGGCGCTCAATCGGCGTCCCACGCGGATCAGGTGATGATGCAGTGCGCCAACGGCCAACAGGGACGGAATCGGAGCACGCGCTGCACTGATGTTCCTGTCGCTCAGGATCAGGATGGTCGCACCGTCTGCGATCAGCTTTTCGCCGCGCTGGCACACGGCCGTGACTGCATCGTCCAGAGCCTGCGTTCCACCGGCGATCTCGAACGTGGCATCGATGCGGCCCACGCGAAAATCCTCGCGCTCCCCCTGCTTCTCAATCCATGCGAAGGCTGCCGGCGTCAGGACAGGCGACGCCAGGCGCAGCATCCGCGCGTGCTCCGGTGATTCACTATACATGGACCCACGCCGCCCGATGTTGACGAAAAGCGACATCACTGCGGATTCGCGAATTGGATCGATGGGGGGATTGGTAACCTGGGCAAAACGTTGCTTGAAGAAGTGATGCAGCGGTTTCGCGCGGGCGCTTAGCACCGCCAGCGGCGTGTCATCACCCATGGCACCAATGGCTTCCTTGCCACTCTTGAACATGGTGAACAGGACGCGGCGCACATCCTCGTGCGTGTAGCCATACATCTTCTGCCGGGTGACGAGCGACAAGGCACCTTCCGTTGCCGGTTTCACAGCAGGCGCGGCAACCGTGTCATCACCGGGATATTCCTGCAGGTTCTTCTTCAGCCACTTGCCATAGTCCTCGCGACCCGCCAGCTTGGACTTCAGTTCATCATTGCGATAGATTGTTCCTGTTTGCGTATCGATGGCGATCATCTTGCCGGGGCCAAGACGGCCCTTTTCGATCACTTCATCGTCCGTCAGGTTTATGACGCCCACTTCTGACGCAAAAACGATCTGGTTGCCTTTCGTGATCTTGTAGCGGGCGGGGCGCAGGCCATTGCGATCGAGCGTGGCACCAACGATGCGCCCGTCCGTGAACGCGATTGCCGCGGGGCCATCCCAAGGCTCGGCAAGGGTGCTGTGATACTTGTAGAAGTCCTTCTGGTCCCGGGGCATTTCATCATGATGCTCCCAGGCTGGAGGCATCAACATCGACAGCGCGTGCACGATGGAACGCTCGCTGTGAACGATCGATTCCAGCACATTGTCGAAGGCGGCGGAATCCGAACCACCGGGTTGGATGATCGGCATGATCTTGCGGATGCGGGCGCCGAGGATCAGGTCCTTGCTGTACTGCCGCTCGCGCGCCTGCGTCCAATTCTTGTTCCCGGCAAGCGTGTTGATCTCTCCATTGTGGCAGGTCATGCGGAAAGGTTGGGCAAGCCGCCATTGTGGGAATGTGTTCGTTGAGTAGCGCTGGTGCAGGACCGCAATGGCCGTTTCAAACAGCGGAGACTTCAAGTCCTTGAAAAAGACGGGAAGCTGTGGCGCGACGAACATGCCCTTGTAGACGATTGTCCGTGCGGACATCGAACAGATGTAGAATCCCGGGATGCCGCGCTGAAGGACGGATCCTTCGATTACCTTCCTGCACAAAAAGATCGTGTCGTCAAACTCGGCATCGCTCATCGACTCCGGCTTGCCAAATAGAACCTGCTCGATCTGGGGACGTGTATCGTCCGCCTTGTCACCGATCGCGCTGCGGTCCACGGGAACTTCCCGCCATCCATGGAATTCGAGCTCATAATGGCGGAGAGACTCCTCGACGATCAGCCTGCACTTCTCACGCGCCAACTCATCTTCCAAGGGGAAGAAAATCATTCCGACGCCAAGGCTCGAATCATCCTTCAGCGTCACGCCCCATGACGCCAAATCCTTCCTGAACAGCTTGTAGGGGATTTGCGTCAGCAGCCCCGCGCCGTCACCCGTGCGAGCATCCATGTCAATGGCGCCGCGATGCGTCAGGTTAACCAGCGCCCTCAGCGCGAGTTGGACGATTTCGTGAGTACGATTGCCGTCGATATTCGCGACGAAACCAATGCCGCAGGCGTCATGTTCGGACTCCGGATTGTAGAGTCCAATGGGGGCCGGAAGGCCTTCGATGGTGGGCTTGGTCATTGCCGCGCACGTCCTGAAGAAGAATGAGCGGGCAGGGTTAAGGCAACGCGTGATTCAGTCGAGAGAAAATCGGCATTGAGCCAAGATTTGGACCGAGACAATCGCGCAAACTTTTACAAGCGTCCGTCACCACTCTGGATTGTCCGTCAATGACGCCGCCACTGATGCAACTTCTGAGTGACCACATTTCATGCTCCGTGGCGCATCCACCACAATCTTTGGTGGACTAAAATGTGCGTGGTCCTTCTTCAAGCCGCAGCTCTTGAATCACTTTGTCATCGATGCTGGATTTGCGCACACATTGATGGAAGATCCGCCAGCCCGACCGCTTGTTCGGTATTCGGCTGGCGACTCTTTATCAACAAGATTTGGATCGGCAAATGGAGGCGGGGGCTCCCAAACGGGTTGACAGGACCCCGCCGCATCCACTTCACTCCCCCGCATAGGCGGCGAATAGCCGCTCAACGTAAAGGCTGTGAAGAGGAGTAGTACGGACAGCCCGGCGCGCCAGCAGAGAGGAACCCCAAGGCTGAAAGGGTTCTGCCGCCGATGTCCCGAACTCACCTCCGAGCTGCCGGTGCGAACGTCGCCGATGGCGCGCCCAGTGCGCGAATCGGTCAACGGGATGCCGCAAGGGCGATGAAGCAAACCCTTCGGACAAACCATCCCGCGACCAGTAGAGCCGGACGGTGAAGACTCCCCCGTGAGCGGAGCAAAAAAGTCCCGAAAACGAAGCCCACCGGCAACGTGCGGGAAAACTGGGGTGGTACCGCGCTGATCCC
Organism: Candidatus Sumerlaeota bacterium; assembly: GCA_020848155.1. Lineage (GTDB taxonomy): Bacteria > Sumerlaeota > Sumerlaeia > SLMS01 > SLMS01 > JADZDZ01. Next base: position 99,590 of record JADLAR010000014.1, on the reverse strand, counting down.
AAAAGTTTTGGCGCCCCCGGAAGATCAGATTCGGCATTGAAGCCGGGTTTGTTCCTTCGGGGGCGCCCTGGTTTTTACGGCCGAATGGAACTTCATCGGAGGTACGAAAGATGAGCAGCACGCAGCAGCAAAATGACAGGGTGTTGATCTTTGACACCACCTTGCGCGATGGTGAGCAGGCGCCGGGATGCAGCATGACGCTGAAGGAGAAATTGGAAGTCGGCCGCCAACTGGCCCGCCTTGGCGTGGACGTGATCGAAGCTGGTTTTCCCATCAGCAGCGTCGGCGACTTTGAGAGCGTGAGAACCATCGCCGAAGTGGTCGGCAACCTGGAGTTTCATGGCCGCACGCCCATCATCGCAGGCCTTGCGCGCGCGAAGGACATCGACATCAAGCGCGCCGCTGACGCCGTGAAGCCGGCAAGGCATCCGCGCATCCACACGTTTCTGGCGACCTCCCCGATTCATCGCGAGAAGAAACTGCGCATGAGCAGGGAGCAGGTCATCGAAACCGCGGTGAATGCGGTGAAGCTGGCGCGCAGCTTCGTTGATGACGTGGAATTTTCGTTGGAGGACGCGGGCCGCACCGAATGGGATTACATGGCGCAGGTTGTCGCCGCGGTGATTGATGCCGGCGCAGGCACCGTGAACATCCCCGACACCGTGGGTTATTGCCAACCCGAGCAGTACGGCGCGCAGATCAAGTACCTCTTTGACAACGTGCCGCAGGTGAAGAGCGCCATCATCAGCGTGCACTGCCATGATGACCTGGGGCTGGCCGTGGCGAACTCCCTGATTGCCGTGAAGCATGGTGCGCGTCAGGTGGAGTGCACAGTGAACGGCCTTGGTGAGCGCGCTGGCAACGCGTCGCTTGAGGAAATTGTAATGAACCTTAAGACGCGGCGCGACTATTTCGGCTGCGAGTCGCGCGTCCAGACGGAACAGATCTATCCAACGTCGCGCCTTGTCAGCCAGGTCACCGGCCAGCGGGTGCAGTCCAACAAGGCCATCGTTGGAGCCAATGCCTTCGCACATGAATCCGGCATTCACCAGGATGGCATGCTGAAGGACAAGCTGACCTACGAAATCATGACGCCTGAATCCGTCGGTTGGAAGGGCGAAGGCATGGTGATGGGCAAGCATTCCGGTCGTCACGCCTTCTCAAAACGCCTTGAGGAGCTGGGCTTCGAAATGCAGGGCGAGAACCTGGAAAAGGCGTTCGTCAAGTTCAAGGAGTTGGCCGACAAGAAGAAGGAGGTCTTCGACGACGACCTGTGCGTGATCTGCGACGAGATTCTTTTCAAGGAGTCCGCGGGCGCCTGGGAATTGACATACGCCGCCGTGAACACCGGCACCAGTATCCTCCCAACCGCGACGGTGAAGATGACCTACCGCGATGAAGAGTTCGTCGACGCAGCGATGGGTGATGGCCCTGTGGACGCAGTTTACCACGCAATCGATCGCATCACAGGTGCTCCGTTGAAGGTGCACGAATATCACTTGGAGGCTGTCACGGAAGGGCAGGATGCACTTGGCCGCGTGACGGTCAGCGTCTCACGCCAGGACGCGAAGGAAGGCGTGAAGGTGCGCGGCCGCGCGACGTCAACAGACGTCATCCTCGCATCGGCACGCGCCTATGTGAATGCCCTGAATGCGCTGGATCGAACGGAAAAATCACAAAGCAGCAACGACCGCGTGAAGATAGGATCAACGCCCTGAACAACCCACAGAAAACCTCCGGCAGGACATCCCCACCGGCGACCATATTGGTCGCCGGTGGCGGAGTGATCGGGCTTAGCTGCGCACTCCACATCGCGGAAGAGTTTCCGAACTGGCGCATCATCATCAGCGACACCGCCACCCGGCCAGCGGTCACCTCCCGCGCCGCTGCGGGGATGCTCGCGGCCTATGCGGAATTTGACGGAGATTCAAAGCTCTTTCAACTGAGCCGCCAGTCATTGGAATACTACCCGGATTTCATGGCGAGATTCCACCTTGGGACGAAACTATACGATTGCGGCATCCTCATCCCCGCGTTGGAAGGCAGCGACGAGGGCGCGGACGAAAATGCGAACCTCGCATCCAAGCACGCGGAAGCCACATGGCTGGAGGGTGAAGCGCTTCGCCGCGCCGAACCGCAGCTATCTTGCAGGCGCGCGTTGCGTGTTCCCGGCAGCATCGTCAATGCGCGGCTTCTTCATGATGATTTGGTCAAACGCGCATGCGAATACGGCATCACGTTTCATTCGGGACGAGTTTCGTCCCTGGAGCGAAACAACGAAAGAATTGTCGCTGCAACCCTGGAGGATGGCGAACGCATCGCCTGTGACCACATGATCATTGCCTCCGGTTCATGGTCCCAATCGCTCGGAAACCTTGCAGGCATCGACCTACCAGTCATCCCCGTGAAGGGGCAGGTCGTCAGCGTCTCCGCGCCTGACGGTTTTCTCCGCCACATGATTCATGCACACGATGTCTATCTGGCTCCACGCGCAGGCGAAGGCGTCATCGTGGGGGCGACGATGGAGGAAGACACCTTCGATGAGGCCGTGCTTTCCGACGTGAACCAACAGCTACTTGCTCTCGCGTCGAAATACGTTCCCGCGATTTGCAACCTGCCGATCCGCGATTCGTGGTGTGGTTTCCGGCCAAAGCTCCCGGACGGTGCACCGCTGATCGCATGGCAGGGCAGCAATCTCCTCGTCGCGACGGGACATTATCGCAACGGCATCCTGCTGGCACCGATCACCGGAAAAATGGTGACCGCCCTCATCCGCGAACGATCGTAACGTTACCTTCCTGCGCGCTGTCCAAGTCACTGCATTTTCGCCGCTTCCTGGCGAACCAAGGACAGGTTGTGTTGAATGCTGGGGTCTGCCGGTGAAATCGCCGCCGCCCTCTCAATAAACTGAAGCGCCTCTGCCGGTCGTTTTTGCTGCATGCGGAGGAAGGCCAACTGTTGCAGCACTTCCGTGTTGGATGGTTCCCGCTCCAACGCGGCGGAATAGTAGCGATCCGTGACATCGAATCTGCCAATTCGCCCCGCTGTATAGCCAATGAACACGAACTCGTCCACGGCTTGGGGATTGAGGATTGCGGGATCAAACGCCTGCTTTGCGAGGGCGTTCGCTTCCTCCAATTTCCCAAGCCGGTGGGCGCAAAGTGCGCTCATTGCAAGCGCATAGGATTTCACGATGGATCGAATTTCCGTTTCCGCCAGCGCAGATTTCATCACTGCCTCGGCCTCTTTCCATTGCTGCGCCTCGATCAATGCATCGCCGCGAAATTGAATCGCCTTGCCATCCGCGGGAAAAATCTCAAGGGCCTTCTCGTAATATCGCTGCGCATCCGCCGGGGACGAGACAGCCCGAATGCTCCACGCATCCGCAAGGTTTCGTCGTCCCTCGATGGATTCGGGATAGACCTTCAGGACTCGTTCCCAAAGGGCCACGCTATCGCTCCACGTCCTGCTGAGCGCGATCGTCGAGGTGAAGTATCCCAGCACAATGACGCCAAGGATGATTCTCCCGATTCGCTGCGATGACGCACGCATCGCGAATGGTCCCAGCGCCAGCAGCAGTGGGATCGTTGGTATGTACGAGTAGCGGTCGGCCGCAAACGCCGAGCCAACTGCGATGAGGCCCGACACGGGAGCCAGGGCCGTCGCGGCCGCCAGCAGCCCGAACGACACGAGCGGATTCCGCTTCCAATAGCGGACCACCGCTGCCAGGCCGCCGATGCACGTCAACAGGCCGCCGATCAATCCAAGTGAGTGGGCCGACGGACGGAACTCAACCGGGTACAGTGGAGAGATCCGAAGGGGCCAGAACGTTGTCATCGCGTAATGCGTGGGAGCAAATGTCGCCAGCTTCAATCGCTCAAGCATCGACAACTGGGCCGAAATCGCATGCTCCTGCGCGCTCATGTTCAACCAGGCGAACAACACGGACAGACCAAGCAACAACGCGTAGGCAGGAATGCGCTCCCGCATCTGTGTCCTTCGCAACAGCAAATCATGCCAGAGCACGACCAACGGAAAGGAAATCGCCATCGCCTTCGCACCCAACGCCAAGACGAAGAGAAGCACCGACAGCGCGGGAAACTTTTTCCCCGAAGCCACCCAGCACACCAGCGCCCATACATACAGCGCGCCACAGAGCACATCCTTCCGCTCGCTGATCCACACCACAGACTCCAGCCTCAAGGGATGAACGGCGAAGAGCAGTGCCAGGAACAGGGATGCTGTGCGGGTAATTTCCATTCGCACAAGGAGCATGAAAACCCCCATGCAGGCGCACGCGTGCAGCAGGATGTTCACTGCCCGATACCCGGCCGGATGCATGCCGGACACGGCGAAATTCACCATATAGCTGAGCATCGTGATCGGATGATAGTTGAAGTAATATGACGATGTGAGCACTCCCTGCAATTTTCCCCAGGTGACTGAACCGAGGAACGGGTTCCTGAGCACGTATCGGTCGTCGTCCCAGTTGAGAAACTGAAAATTCAGGGTATGCAGGAACGGGATGATCGCGCACAGCGCGACAATGCCGAGGAACCACAGTGTCTGTTTTTTTGCGAGCGCAGCGTCCGCTGCCTGCTCCCCCGGCGTCATGGGCGCGTCACGACGGGCCGATGAGCTTCATCGAAAGCGACGCCGCAAGCTCGCGCGCCTCGTCCGTGATGGTGCAATTCGGCGGCAGCTTCAATTCGTGCGCCCCATCGGCGTGCTTCTTCCTGATGTCTTCAGCCGTCATGAAACTACGCGGGTACGCCTTTGGTGCTTCTGCAGGATCGGGCGTGGGATTGACCTGCAAGTTCGTACTCCACGGGAGTAGTGGAAGAAGCTGGAATGGATCAGTACGGTAGGCCATCCCCCAACCGGCAAGTCGATCCAGTGATTCGTTCAGCAATTCCGTGTAGCTGCCCCGTCCCTGCCTCATGGGCGCGGGAATTGTCTTTGGCCACGTTGTGGGATCGCAGTCACCGCCCGCCGCCAACACCGGCAGGCCACGGAGCAACGCCCGTGTGATCATCGAGGTTGTTGGGTCGTCCGCCATCGCATTCGCAAGCTTGGCAATGGCCGTGCGCACTGGCATCAAATACACGACCGATTCTGCCTGGTCGACGAATTGCTCCTGCTGCCCTGAATCAGGCAGTGTATGCACGCGCTTGGGGCAACCCGCAGCCGCAACCAATGCGTCCTGACCGTATCGACCAGCATAGCAAGGTGAAGCGACAACGGTGACGCCCCTCCCACCAAGAGCCCGTATGAACTGCAACGCTGCGTCATGCCCGTGGATGGAGCCGTTGATGATGACCAGAATCCTCCTGCCGTGGGCAGCGGCTTTCGACTCCGGCTGGGATGCGCCGGGTACGGCGGCCCCATCGTGCGCCAGCAACTGCCGCACAACCTGCTCAACGATCGCTTTCAGTTCACTTTCATTCATTCAGGAAATTTGAATGAACAGTTGGGAAGCAGGTCAAAGGGGGAATCATTGATTTGGCCGATAAGCCGCACGATCGCGGTGCGCTGCGGATGTGATTTGTCGGGAAAACCCACCTAAAAAACGTTCACATTGATCGGTGCGGCCGGCACATACACCTCCGGCTGTGCCTCGATCGCCCTGCGTCTCAAGCTTTCAATCTCGGCCAGGCGGCGGTTTCGCGCTGCGAGATCCTCCGCCTCCACACGCCCGCGCGCATTGCGATACTCGTTGGCAACGTATCCAAGGGAGCACACCACGAAGAGCAGCGCGATAAGCGCGCGGGCATTGGCAATGTCGGTGCGCATTGCCTACGGCCCCTTCACCACGGAAATGGGCCGCTTGCTGTCACTGTTGATCAGGCTCACCTGCTGCGCGACACGCTGCGCCAGTTCCACATAGATTTTGCCGAACTCACCATCATCAACGGCGACCGGCCTGCCCTGATCCATCGACTTTCGAATCGCGGTATCCAACGGCAAGCGCCCAAGGAACGGCACGTTCAGCTTGCTGGCGGCGTTCTCGCCACCGGCATTGTCAAAAATTTCCTCACGATGGGAGCATTTGGGACAGAGGAAGTAGGACATGTTTTCGATCATGCCAAGGATGGGAACGTTCACCTTCTGGAACATTGCCACTGCGCGTCGCGCATCCTGCAGCGCCACGTTCTGTGGCGTCGTCACGATCACCGCTCCCGTGACGGGAACTGTTTGCGACAGCGACAATTGGACGTCGCCGGTGCCGGGTGGCAGATCAATGATCAAGTAGTCCAACGCCCCCCAGCGCACTTCCTGCAACAACTGTTTCAACACGCCATGCAGCATTGGCCCCCGCCACACCAGCGGCGTATCGCCATCGATCATGAAGCCCATGGACATCGCCGTAATGCCGTGCGCCGACATGGGAACAATCCGCGCGTCAATCACCTTTGGCCGACCATGGATGCCAAGCATGCCGGGCACATTCGGCCCGTAGATGTCAGCATCCAGGATTCCCGTCCGCGCCCCCATTTTGCCAAGGGCAATGGCGAGGTTCACGGCCGTGGTCGATTTTCCGACGCCGCCTTTTCCAGAGCCCACCGCGATGATGTTGCGAACGCCTTCGATGGGTGTCTTGTTCGCATCGGGCCGGGCGGAACGCACTTCCGCCGTCATGGTCACATTCACACCCGTCACGCCCGGAACGCAGCGAATTGCCTCTTCCGCCTGGGTTTTCAACTGTTCCTTCACCGGACAGGCGGGCGTTGTCAGGCAGATCGTCACGTCTACTTTCCCCGTCGAGTCCACCTTCACGTCGCGCACAAAGCCGAGCGCGACGATGTCCTGATGAAGATCGGGGTCCTGCACAACGCGCAGGGAATTCAGAATTTGGTCTTTGGTTACTGGCATATTGTGGCAGGGTTGTACGCAACCCCTGCGATGGCAACCCTTTACTTCTTCTTGGAATCCTTCTCCTTCGATCCATCCTTCATGGTGAAGGCGGCGCGCTTCGCCTCAAGGTTCTTAAAGGTCACGTAGGGCTTCTTTTCGGTGACGACGGTGACGCCAGGCCCCTGCCGTGCCGTGTCCTCCTGCAACACCAGCAAATGCCGCGCAAGCTTTTCATCCAGCTTGAATTCGACGGGGGTGCTGCTTGCTTCCACCGCAGCGATGTAATCCGCACTGAAGCTGAAAGTTCCTTGCGGCAGGGCAAGGCGCATGATCTGCCCCGAATCAAGAGTGTGCTCCGACACCCGCACCGCTGACTTCGCGCCCTTTGTAACGTCATCGATCTTGACGATCATCTTCGTCGGCAAGGTGTTCTGTACTTCCAGCTCATTCCAGCGCGGACTGAAATTACCCTCGTAATATTGCGGGGCCTCCGTGTTCTCCAACAGGCCGATGGTTCCACCTTTTTCATCCGTAAGCGGCGAGAAAAATTCCGTCTTAAGGACCATGATGATTTTTGATTCCGCCCGCACCTTGCCAACCACGATTGGCCCAACGCGCTCCGCCTTCGGTGCGTATGCCAGAACCGTCAGGTTTCTCTCCTTTGGCAGCAGGATGTTCTTGATGGTTACCGGAGGAACAGGTTCGTTGTACTTGAAGCAGAGGTCCTCATCGGGACCGTAGAAGGTGAGCGACAGTTCATACGGCGAGAAATTCACGATCTGGAATTCATCGTTGCCACCGCCTGAATAGGCCTTCGAGGCCATCATGTCCTGGGGAAGGCGTTCCGCTTGGTCCTTCAAATACACCAGCAGCTTCTTGCGGAAAACCTCCGTCAACTCCTCGCGCGTTGGCTGCGGTGGAAGCGTCGGCGTGGCCGCCACGGGCGTTGGCGTCGGCGTAATCTTGCTGGGGTCGGTGGGAACCCAGACCGTGCGAATTCCCAACTCATCCAAAACCTGCCGATAGCCCTGCGACATGCGGCGGGAAACACGAGTATCCTCGGCCTTCTGCGTCACGTAGCTGCCACCGCGGAAGACTTTCGCCTCACCAGAATCGGGGCCTTTCGGATTGTCCGGTCCTTCCTGCGTGTATGACTCGCGCAGATACCAATCGTTGACCCACTCGCTCACGTTTCCGCCCATGTGATAGATGCCGTAGCCATTCACATCGCCAGTGTTCCGGGTGACGGGAACCGTTTCGCCGATGGAACCGCGTCCCCAGATCACGACATCCTTCGCAGGCGGCTCATTGCCGGTCGTGTACAATTGATTGTTTCCACCGCGGGCAGCTTTTTCCCACATTGCTTCCGTGGGAAGCACCTTGCCGACCCACTGTGAATAGTCACTCGCCGCCATCCAATCGATGGCCGTCACCGGCTTGTCATCACCTGCAAGGTTGCTGTTCGTAATGCGCGGCCGCGCCTTCGCCGTGTCGCTCACGAAAATACTGTACTGCTTGTTGGAAACTTCAAATTTGTCGATGTAGAAGGACGGCAGGTTCACCTCCATCTCCGGACCTTCGCCCGGCGCGCCCCCGTGCTCTGCCGAAAGCCCGCGCTTGAACACTCCACCAGGGACGAGGACCATCACCGATCCATCCTTCTCCCACACGATTTCGCTGGGAAATGTTCCGCCGTATTCATTGGGTACCATCTTGGCGCCGGGCGCGGGCTTCATGAGCGGCTGCGTGGCATCCTGGGCGACCAGATGTGTGGCAAAAAAGGAAACTGTCGTCGCGATCATCACGGCGGGAAGTGAACGGAGCATAGTCGGCCTCTGGTTCATATTTTCGTCCTAAAATAGATAAGGGGAGAAAGGAGCACAATGAAAAGGAAAAGACCATAGGGGAGGTTTGCAGCTCGATTCGCCCCTATTTGCCACTCCCAAAAGACCTGAGATCCGTGGCAGGGTTTGCCTTAGGAAGCCATGGCCTAATCTTTGGTGGAATGTTGCTCCAACACCTCCAGTGCATGGCGGGCAGCATCGTTCTCAGCATCCTTCTTTCGACGCCCGGTGCCCGATGCCAGCCTTTGCCCGTCAAGAACCACTTCGATTTCAAAAACCTTGGAATGATCCGGCCCCCCCTCCTTCGTCACACGATAGGCGGGAACCACTTGCCGGTAACGCTGAGTCCATTCCTGCAATCGCGACTTGTAGTCCACCACGTGATGTTGCGAAATCAGGCCAAGGGCCGGTTCAACGATGAACTTGCAAATCGGTGGGCGGATTTGCTCCCACGGATACGAGAGGTAAATCGCGCCGCAAACCGCCTCCAACGCCGAGCCAAGGATGGAAACGCGTTCGCGCCCTCCACTTCTTTCCTCACCCGTTCCCAACAGTAGAAGAGGCCCGATTCCCAGACCCACCGCAATTTCTCCCAACACCGTGCGGCTGACAGCCGCAGCGCGCAGCTTGCTCAGCAACCCTTCATCCACATCGGGATTTCGTTTCAGCAGGAACTCCGTGCACGCGAGGCCGATCACGCTGTCGCCAAGGAATTCAAGGCGCTCGTTGTCCTCCTGGGTGCCGCACTCCGTGCGAAAACTGCGGTGCATGAGCGCGCGGTTCACCCGCGGCCAGACGGCGTCATTGGGCGAAAGCTCCAATGCTGACAGCAGACCGGCCAGCGAAGTGCGACGAGCATCCGTCATGACATCCGGCACGCGCGAATCCTTGTTCGCTCGTGCCTTGGGCGCCACGTCAGTCAATTTCGTTTTCGGGGACACCTGAGCTACTCCAATAAAAGCAGGCCAAAGAGGTTCAGCGGCTCCTCCACTTCCCGGAACAGCATGTCTCTCCAGCCGATCATGTCGAGCGTGTCGTAGAGATTGATGCCAATGGCCTCCATTGTGGGCCGCCGCTTTCCAATGAACTCACATGGACGCAGCGAATCATCGTGGTGGCAAAACACGCAATTCCCCGTGGCCATGGCAAACGCCTTTCCGTAGCCGCGGACGAAGGATTCATTTTCCACTTCCACCAGCGCATCCTGAAATTCACGCCAAACTTCCCGTACTTCCCGCGTGAAGGGAACCGTTTCCTCGCGCCGAATCATCAACCCAAACTTGTAGTCCTCCAGGACCTTTGCCGTCTCTGCCGCATTGGGAGAGAAGGGAGGGCACAGGTCAGACTGGCGGCTCTGCGTGCACAAAAATTGGCAACGCTGCCGCACCCACGGATTCACCACAATCTGCGGCATGTGGACGAACTTGATTGCCGTGAAGTTTTGCTGCCATGGCTCGCTCATCAGCCGCGCAATGTATCTCTCACGCACTTCCATGGCTTCCCTTGGACCACGGAGAGGATGGAATTGCAAGCACGCAGGGGCCACCTTGGGCTACAAAACACACTCCCCCGCGTGTTTCGCGCCACGACAACGCAGGATACGCAGCAGGGAAGCATTCAAGCATCCTGATCATCCGCCCTTGGTCGTCCAGAATTTGTAGAACGCCGCAACACCATAAAAAATCTCAATGATGCCGAACGGCCATGCACCCTGCAGGAACCCATACGCGGCGCACAGCAAGTTTGCGACCCCGAACCCAAAGATGTAGATGCGCCCCTTTCGTTCCAACGCGTAGAAAATCAGCGCAAGCGTCACTGCCGCCAAGCCGAACCATGTCAGCGCATCGAAGACCATCCTACCCTTTCATCAATGCGGCAAGGAATCGTTCAAAATCATCTGCCAGTTGCAGCGGCACGCTGTGTATCTTTCCATCCCCCGTGGAAACGGAACAAATCAGCGACAGCGGAAAGAAGGAAACTTCCGTTTCCACTGCGGCCGCCGCGTAGCCGGACATCTGGCGATCCAGTAGCGCGATTCCGCGCGTCTCATACAGCGCCCTCGCAAGATTCGGATTGTCGATCCTCCACGGTGGCGTGCCGACCGCAGGCAGGTCCTCGCCACGCGATGCATCGAAAATTGCGCGCTGTGGCAGCAACTCCCTGAGCGGCAGTGGCAGATCCCGCGCCGAGTCCGGCAACACGCGCAACAACGGCGCCAGCCCCCCCAGATCGTAACTCTTCCCCACCCGAACAAGCTGCCCGGGCATGATTGGCAACTCTTCCGCAGCGGAATCCACCACCGTCGATTCCGTGATCGCGATCAGGCGCGTCGCCCCGCGACGCAACGCAATGCGCGCTGCTCCGTAGGCTGCATCGCCTCCCTGCTCCACTGTATAGACACGGGCGGGCAAACCATTCCAGGTGCCGCGCTGCGTCCGAAACGGACCGTCCACACTGCCGTGCGGGGCGTCAAGGTGGCCGGCAAGCTGCAATGCCCGCTCATCGCTTTCGACAAAGAAGCAGATCACCTTGGTTTGCCAGCCTGCGGCGCATTCTGCTGATAGGGAATTTCCGCCATCGCGTCGTACAATTTGTCCGCCATTTCCGTGTCGTTCTTTGCAGCCATGGGATTGTTCAGCGCCGCATTGACCTGCGCGCGAACCTGTACGTTGCGATAGCCGCGTGGCTCCGACAGCACAGCCTCATTTGCCGCCTCCAAGGCAGCCTTTCCATCGCCACTCGCGAGCAGCACTTCCGCGCGCACCCGCCAGGCATAGGCAAGCCGCGGCAGCTTCTTCAGCGCGCGATCCGAGGCCAGAAGCGCCTCATTGATCTTCTGATCCTTCATCAGGCGCCGCGCCCTCAAGAGATCCACGATGGGATCGCCCGGCAATTGCTCGTCCGCCCGGCCCAGCAGCGTTTGAAAATCCTGCGGGTCCGTCGCCAGATGCAGGCTGATGATCGTAAAGTGGTTGTTGGCTGGCGTTGTCTGGATGGTGCGGATCACCTGCTTGACAACATCCGGCAGGTTTTCGGCTGTGACCGGCGCCGTGGGCAGCACCACCATCCGGTCACCCTTTGCCTTCACTTCGAATGGTTGCATCACCGGCTGGATCGCCTCCGCGCAGGCCGTCAGGTAGTAGGATCCGGGCTCCAATCTCGTCGCAAAAGGAGTGATTCCCAACCGCCTCCCGCTCAGCCAGACCTCCATTTGAAGGTGGCCGGGCGCATCAAAGCGGATGCTCGCCAACCCCGGAGAAGTGACCTGATCGATCCCCTTCGTCCCCGGTTCCGCCCCTTGGGCTTCACCCGCAAAGGCACCCAGAACCGCGAAAATGGCGAGAATCATCGCACGCCAGGCAGAAGCTCGAAGAATGGGGAAAGTCGGAAGATTCAACGGTTGATCGCTTCCTCGATAGGTATTTTCAGCATGGGAGGCACGTCAAGGATTGACAAACGGAAGTCGCACCGAATACTAAACCATATGGTTAAGCGTCAGCACTCCCTGAATGCCACGTTTCACGCACTTGCCGACCCCACCCGGCGGCAAATCTACGCCCGTTTGGTGCGGTCTGAAGCCTCCATCCTTGAGATCGCCAAGCCCTTCGAGATGTCACTTCCCGCCGTGTCAAAGCATCTCGGCGTCCTGCGGCGCGCGGGCCTGGTCACCCTTCGGCAGAAAGGCCGCACACGATACTGCCGCGCGGCCAACAAGCCGCTTGATGAGGCAACCGCCTGGATGAATGAGCAGCGGCAATTCTGGGAGTCCCAACTCGCTTCCCTGAAGGACTTCTTGGAAAACAACGAAACGGACAGGAGCAAAGACGATGACAGCGCAGTCAACTGACAATGAGACAGTAGTGACCGTGAGACAGGTCATTCACGTTCCACGGGAGAAGGTCTTCGACGCCTTCGTCATTCCCGACATTCGGAGGCAGTGGTGGGCGGCGGGGCCCGGCAACCGCTGCACCTTCTGTGAGATCGATGCACGGCCGGGCGGTGCCTACCGCATCAACATGATGTCACAGGGAAATGAGGTCATGATGACTGGCGGATTCACGGAGTACTCGCGCCCCGACAAGCTGGTCTTCACATGGAATGCCGGTGACGTGCTTGACAGCGTTGTCACAATCCTCTTCAACGCCATCGATGCGGGAACAACCGAAGTTGTCCTCACGCATGAGCGACTGCCCAACGCGGAATCGCGCGAGCAGCACTCAGGTGGTTGGAAGGCATGCCTCGAATCGCTGCGTCAATTGCAGGAGGATGGCGTTGGGGATGCGCAGAAGCACTTCCAACTGATCGTTCGCGCGGATTCAGTTGTTGGGAAAGTCTACCGCGCACTGACGACAAAGGAAGGGCTGATGGGTTGGTGGACTTCAACGTGTGATGTCGGAACACGGGAAGGGGACATCCTTGAATTTCACTTTGGGAAGACGTGGAAGAAGTTCCGAATCGAAAAGCTGGATCCGAACCGCGAGGTTCGTTGGCTTTGCATCGGCCAGCAAATCGACGCTTCGCATGGGCTGAAGAAGAATGACGAGTGGGTTGGCACGAGCGTCGTGTTTCACCTGTCCGACCATCCAAAGGGAGGCGCACGGCTGCACATGCAGCATATCGGCTTCACGCCACAGTTTGAATGCTACGACATCTGCGAGCAGGGTTGGCACCATTTCCTTGGCAGGAGCCTGAAACGATACGTCGAAACGGGAACCGGCCTTCCTTTTGACGGCGACACGATGCAAAGCTGCAAGGATGTGGAGGGAAAGTGTTCGTAAATGGTCGGGGCGGCGGGATTTGAACCCACGACCCCTTGCCCCCCAGACAAGTGCGCTAACCAGGCTGCGCCACGCCCCGACCGAAGGGTCGTAAGAGTAGGCGGAGCCGGTTCCAACGCAACCGCAAATTGCGGATGATGCATCAACCTTTTGCTGGATTCCCAAAAAAAGAATCCCCGCTGCGGAGACAGCGGGGATTCCAGTTTGGCCCTTCAGGCAGCGTTAGCGCCCGGCATTTCCCTCATCCAGTGCGATCGAAGACACGGACAGGCTCTTCAGGTACACTGGTATCGTTGCGTCATTGTCGGTCACCGACACCCACATCCAGTCGAAGCTGAACAGGATTTCCTGTCCATCCAGTTCCGGCGGCGTCTGGAAGTACGTCGCGTAGGTGATCGGGTTGTCCAACGTCGGGGTGACGCAGTTCTCGTTCATCGATTCGGACAGCACGTAGGTTGCGAACTGCATGTTGCCAGAATTCGTGCGGCCACGGAATGTCGGAACGTTGACCTTCGTTTGTTCGGATGCACCAGATTCGAACGTGAAGAACGCCAGATACAGGCGCGTGTGATCCATGGTTACAAGCTGCGCACCTTCCGGCGATCCCCAGTACGCGTACTGAAGCGTGAAGGCATTGCCGCGTCCGGGCTCCTCCACCGGCGGTACGCCGGATATCTTGAGTCCCAACGGATCAGGCGACGTGTAGGCAATGTCGAGGAAGCCCGCCGCGTTGCGACCCGTCCACCCGTTTGTTTGGGAGCCGGTGAAGTCCTGGTGCAATTCCTCGCGGAAGTCGTTCTTGAAGTCGACCATGATGGCCTCAATGGAGACGTATTCCAGGAACACACTCGTTGTTGCAGAGTCGCGTGAGTCGAAGTTCAGCAGGTCAAAGCTCAGTGAGAACTTGTTATCACCCTGCGGCATGCAGATGTAGAAGGGATAGCGCTGCGCGCTCGTGGACGGCGAGAAGTCACCGTTGTCAGATGCCGTGACAACCAACACATCCGATTGCTGCAACGATTCCGTGTTGGCGCGCATGCGAACCGTGGGAATCGTCGCCAGGTCATTGCTGTCACTCCTGAGTTGGAACTCCACGCGATAAACGTCACTGGCCGTAATCACCGGGAACGGATCGTCCTGCAACCCACGAACGTCATCCAACTCCGGGACAGCAGAATGATCCGTGCGGCCAGTCACCACCAGCGGCGACAGCCAGAAACCGAAGCTGTTCAGGTTGTCGTTCGGTGTGATGCCCAAGGCGCCCAGTGACGAAGAAGTCGGATGTTCGAACGGCTCCGGCGAGAAATACCGCCAGCCCTGCGGGTCACCCTCGAACGTGCGATCAATGAAGAACGGTGCCTGCCACAAGAGCGATGTTTCGCACTGGAAGCTGATGTTTTCAGATGAGCTGCTGGTGCGGATGACGTCAACGCCCTCCGCGTTGCTTGAAAGCGTCAATGTCGCGTTGCCGTTGGAGTCGGTCACAACCTGCTGGATGATTCCGCTATTCGGGCCCGAAATCACCTCAAACGTCACCGTTGCACCTGCTATCGGCGAGTCCGCTCCGGGATCGTTGTTCACGACCAACTGGATTGTCACGTCGCCCAACTCACCGGGTTCGTATTGATAGCCTGATTGATCGTAGGAGCACTGCACGATGCAATTCACCGTGAACGTCATGCTGCAGGTTGCTGTGTTTCCTGATGAGTCCGTGGCGGTGAATGTCACCGTGTGGGTGCCTGCGGCGTAGGTGCCGGAGGCATCAGCTCCGCCGTCATTCTGATCGTTGGTGATCGTGACAGCGCAGTTGTCCGTGGCCAGTGCACGGTTGAAACTGACCTGGGCCGTGCAATCGGCTGCGGTTGGCCCCACCGTTGGTTCCCCGGGGCAGGAAATGACGGGAGCAGTCGTGTCGACGACTGTCACCGTCGTCTCACACGAGGCCGTGTCGCCTTCATCATCCGTCACCGTGAGTGTGACAGCTGTCGTCCCCAACGGGAATGGACCTTCGGGGCTCAGCGACAGCGTCACGTCGTCACCGCCATCGGGATCATTGGAGCCGTTGTCCACTGCTGAAGCCAGTACGGCAGCCTCGCAGTTGGCGCCGGCCTCAACCGTCACTTCCTGACAGAGCGCGATGGGTGGCGCGGTGTTTGTCAGATTGAAAGGAATCTCGGGAAGGTCGGTGTCCTCTGCGGTCGCAATGACCTGATAGGAACCGATCGTGTCGTTGGCGGTCACCGTCAGCGTGGCCAGGCCTTCGGCATCGACCCCGATGATGGCTGGCGAACCGGCGATGGTCGTGCTGGCACCGGAGACGGGAGCCGTGAACCGAACATCCCTGCCTGTCGCCGGAAGCCCCTCTCCGTCAATGACGCGCACCACCAGCGGACTTGGGAACTGCGTGTTGATATTTGTTGTCTGGTTGTCACCACCGACCAGCGAAATGGATTCCGCCAAGGTGCGATACTCGACGGAGCCAACGTCATACCCCTTACCCACGGGACGGGAGACGCCGCGCTGGTCCAGGCTGCGAGTCGTCTCCTCATCTGCCGCGTCGATCGCAATGCTATCGTACCTCGGCAGCAACGTGTCCGTCGGCCCGCCATTGTTTCCCAGAATGCCCAAGGCGACAAACAGCGGATCGTCCTCGCTGCCTACCTGATCACTTGCCTCAAACGTCATGCCATTGGTTCCGGCGGAATTGGCAATGATATTTCCACCAAGGGAATCTGTGAGGCCCTCGGAAAGTGAATAGACGTCCGGGAAAACGTTCCTCGGAGGGGGGCCCTTGCTCAGATTCCGGCTACTGACGGAAAAGTCCCTGTTGTCGGCAACGATCGTATTCGCAATCGATGTCAGGATGAAGGGAATCTCCTTCTCGGACTTGCGAGTATCCTCCCACGAGGTCGCAATGCCGCCACCATCTCCGAATCCATCACCGTCCTCATCGGCGGTGTTCTCGCGGATCGTATTGAACTCGGAATAGACGAACCCGTTTTCGTTCTGGATCGCGCCTCCACTTCCATTTGTAAAATTGAACGTAAAGGTCGAATTGACGATGAATGTGCTTTCGAAGTTGTTGATCGCGCCTCCGCCCAGTTCCGCGAAATTGTTCACGAAGGTGCAGGAATCAATCGTGGCCACATCATCGACGTATAGCGCACCACCTGAATACATGGCCGAGCAGTTTTCAATTTGCACGCGGTTTAGGTAGAGGCCTTCCCCTTCAGGGAAAATGACCAGGCCGCGGTCATCGGCCTTTTCCTCCCGCCGGTCGCGGCCGACGAAGATCGCGCCGCCGAGGCCATCGTTGAAGAAGCCCGGACCACGTATATCGAGCGTCTCCGTTGTCAGGCCGTCCACCAATTTCAGGTCGTTGATCGTAACCGTCCCCACCTGCGTGTAGAAAATGCGGCTTTCGTTGTTGCCGCTGATCGTCAGGTTTCGCGCGCCAAGTCCCTGGATCGTGATGTCATTCACATCAACGAACAGGTTGCCGGATGTCAGGGTGATTGTCCCGCCCGTCAGGTCGTTGTCGAAGTCAATCAGGCCTCCGGGACAAACAAGCGTCAGGGCTTCACGAAGTGAGCCGGGTCCATTATCCCCGGCGTTTGCGACGGTGATGTGATCCGCGCAGAAGAATGTCTCAATGAATACAACATAAGGATCCTCATCAGGATCATCGCTATCAATTGTGATTGTTCCAGAGACAGGGCCGGGGGCTTCCGGTGTCGCCTGTGCAACGAAGTCCACCGTTCCACCGACGCCGAGCACCGTTCCATCGATGTTCGACGCGATCGTGTAACCGCCAGTGATCGCAACGGACGCGATTGTAAGCGTTGTGTCGCCATCGTTGCGAATGGTGAAGGCACGACTTGAGGTGCCGCCAACAGAACCAGGGTCGGACTGAACAGTGGCGCCATTTGGGATGTCGCCATCGGGACTGGACGTGAGAGCGATGTCAATCGTCGGTGCGATTTCAACAGCGCCCACTTCCGGTCCGAAACCAAGGAACCGCGTGCGTCCGTTTTGATCCGTCGCCGGATAGCCGATGGGATCACCCTTGTCTGTCGCAGGGCTTCCCAGCAATGGCGACACGGTCGGCATCGTTCCACCGGCGACTGCCAACGGCCCCAACTTCGCATCCAACGGAGCCTCGGTGGTGCCTGTCTGGTCAGTCGGCTGCACGAAACCCGCCGCGCCATCGGAGTTGCCGATGACATTATAACCAGTGCTCACGATCGGCGACGTCCCTTCGTCGCGGACATCCGGATAGACGCTCGGTGGCACACTTCTTCCGCCCTTTGTTATGGGCGTCCCACTTTGGTCCCGATTCTGGGCAACGATCGTGCTGCCCATGGTGAAGGTTCCTTCGCCAATGTTCGAATAGACGGCGCCGTCACCAAAGTCGTTCTGGTCAATGTCAGCGAAGTTGTTCGTGATCGTTGAAAATTCAATGCTCACATCCACGGAGCCTCTCGCAAAAATTGCAGATCCGTGGGCATCGCTATAATTGAGGAAGAACGTGGAATTAACGACCGCCAGCGACGGTGTGCTCAGCTGGTCAAATTGGTCGCTGACAAAAATTGCGCCGCCAAGGGACGCTTTGTTGTCCGTGAACGTGGACGAATCGATGGTCAACGGCGTCACAACGTTCAAAGCGCCACCGTAGCTGGATTCGTTTCCTGCAAAACTGCATCGATTGATCTGGCTTCCCACGGGAGAAGGACCGCCCCGAACCGACCGACCCGGTTGAATGACAGTGTCGTCGTAGGGATAAAAGTTAATCGCCCCACCGCCTGGAATCCCGGGAGCCAGACGTCCGTTCCCCTCTTGAGTGATGCCGTTTTGGAATGCAAGATCGTTGATAATTGTGCCAAGCGCCGTGACGTCCATGATGCGGCCGGTGTTCTCGCTGCCATCAATCGTGAGCTTGTCCGCACCGAGGCCGTTGATCGTCACATTGTCGGTGTCATGGAGCAGTGGTCCGCTTGTCAGCGAAATGACCGACCCGCTCAGTGACTCGTCAAAGTCAATGACACCGCCCGGACAAATATCAATCAGCGCCTGGCGCAACGTACCCGTGCCCGCGTCATCGATGCTTGTCACGGTGATGTGATCAAACAAGCAGCTTGGCGGTGCCTCGCGCGAGCCGGAATCAGGACCGGCGCCGACGGGGCGCACGATGCCAATCTGATCGACTGGTGGGAAGCTTACCGGATTGCCACTGTCAATCGCGGGGCTATTCTCATCCAAATTGCAGGTCGGAACGGTCCCTCCGTTGTTTCCAAGAGGCTGCACCATCGCGTCCAAGGGTTCCTCACCAAAGCCGAACTGATCCGTTGGCTGCTCGAAGCCGATGATCGTGCCGTTGATGTCGCCGATGACGTTGTAGCCATAACTGAAGAAATATGTGTTCTCCGTGTAGTCAAGGATATCAGGAATATTTTCAGAGACCTCGCCGCGTGGCATAATGTCCGCGGCACCCTTCTTGACGGGTTGGTCGATGGGCGAGGCGTCAATGTTCTGGGCAACGATACAACCAAGGATGGCAGCAGTACCATCCGTTGACACAGTGAGCGCCCCATTACCAACGCCACCCTCGTTGGAATCGCTGACATTCCGTGTCAACGTGGAGTAGTAGATACCGAAGTCGCCTCCGGCCACCGTGATCGCTCCGCCGTCTGATTCGGCCTGATTCTCATAGAACGTGGAATTGACGATGGTGAGTGTGGGGGTGGCAGTGCTGTCGAAACTCTGAAGGATCGCGCCGCCATCTCCCGATGCCGAATTGTTCACAAACGTGCAGCTATCGATATTCAGCAAACCGGCATTGTAGATCGCCCCACCGTTGTTGGCACCGTTCTCATAAAACACGCAGGATTGCAGCCCGTGGGGTATGCTGGGCTTCCCCACTCTCGGAGGGAGGGGTGGGGATTGAAGTTCGCTCCCCAAGTAGAAGATCGCACCGGCAACGTCAGAGGGGATCTCAGGCACTACCCTGCCAGCCCCGAAATCCGCCTGCCCTGCGAGGAAGGTCAGGCCGCTGATGTTGGAGCCTTCCGCAACCACCTCCAAAATTCGCGTTTCACCTCCCCCATCCAACGTCAATTGATCCGCACCGGGACCGGTGATCGTAATACCGTTCTTGTCGATGGTAAGAGGTGAGTTGACAAAGATCGTTGATCCATTCAAGTCGGGAGAAAACGTGATCTCACCTGGTGAACAAATATCAATGAGCGCCTGGCGGAGCGAACCTGCTCCGCTATCACTCGAACTGGTGACCTCAATCTCTGTCAGACAGGTACCGGCAGTAAGGCCAGGCTTACCGACAAGCAGCATCGCCGCCACAGCCAGAGCCTTCACCGTGCGAAGCAAAGAAGAAGAACGTAACATGATCAGTATCCTATAAGGAGGTTCTACGAGAGAGGGGTGCAAACCGGCAAATGCGCAATCCGCCTCCACGGAAAAAGCATTGCGGACCCACGCTTGCCAGTTTGATTTCTTGTCGAAAATTTGCCAAAAGTGGTCAACCTGAAAAACCCTGATTTTGCGAGCGATAAAATGCGTTTTGCATCGACAAAATGGACCGCAATGGCGGCCGCTGCCCTCCTCCTTCTCCCTGCCATGAGCATCGCCAACTCCCTGAAACCCGGCCCCCAGCCTCGAAACTTCACGTCTGCCATGGACCAGTCGCAGCAGCCCTACAACCTGTTCATTCCTTCCTCCGCCGCAGATGGGCGTCCCGTGCCCTTGGTGATTGCCCTCCATGGACACGGCGCGACGTGGGAAAGCTGGTTCAAGGGGACAAAGGTTTGCGAGTGGGCGGAGAAGGAAGGCTACGCCGTTCTTTGCCCGCACGGGCGTGGGAACTACTTCTACCTCAGCGTCGGCGAGACGGATGTTTGGGAAGCCCTCGACGATGTGAGGAAGGACCTCCCCATCGACGAGGATCGCATCTACCTGATCGGACATTCCATGGGCGGCTGGGGGACGTGGAATCTCGCTGCCTCCAAGCCTGATGTTTTTGCCGCCATCGTTCCCATGTCCGCATGGGCGCCGCTCGACCTGCTCGGCAATGTGGAGTACCTCAACCCCCTCATCATCCACGGCGATAAAGACCCCGCCGTCGACGTGCAACGCTCCCGCGACGCCGACGCCGTCCTCACAGAGCTTGGAATTCCACACAAATACATCGAACTCCCCGGGGTGGGTCACGAATCGTCAATGATCAGCGACATGTTGCCGACCATTGGCGATTGGATCCGCGGCAGGAAGCGGATGAAGAATCCGATGAGGATTCGTCTCAGTACATACACGCACAGACGGGCAAATGCGTGGTGGCTTGGCCAGCGCGGCTTTCCCGGCATCGCAACGAGGTCAGCCGTGAACGCCACTCTCGAAGGCAATGTGCTCAACCTTGCCTACGACTCCACGCCATCGCCGCAGTCTTTGCAGGTTGATCTTGGATCCGAGGCCTTTTCCCCCTTCGCCGATTCCGGCCTGGAACTTCGCATGGAAGATGGCCGGGTGACGCGCGTGGAAGGAAGGAGCATCCACTTGAAGAACTTTCTGACCGTTTCCCGGCAGGATTCGAGCACCACGTTGATTGACCGGGACGCACTTGCGCCCAACAAGGCACCGATCATCGCAAAACTGACCTCCCCCCCCGAAAGAATCACTGGCGCAATCGCCTCCCTGATCCTGGAGGACACCAATGTTGACGGCGTCTTCCTAAGTCCCTCCATGTTCCTGCCCACGCCACCCACCGGCGAAATCAATTACGATGATATGTTCGACTATGTCACGCGCCTTGGTGGTGTCACCCGCGCGAATGAAGGCAGTGGGGTCTTCAAGGTCAGGGGCGCCACGTTGAAGGAAAGACTCGCCGACCAGAAGGATTGGAAACCTGTTTGGTGGGAGGCCGTTGTGTTTTATCCTGACGGCGCAATCGACGATGCGAAAACCTACAGCGTTCTTGTTCCTCCGCCGCTACTCACGTCGTTCAGGAAGGGCTTCACCGGGGCGGAGCCAGCCGAAGGCAATTTCCGCGACTTGCGCAAGATCATCATGGAAGGCGTGTCGAAGAAGGGCGAACTCTAACTCCGCATTGACTGCTTGTTGATCCGCGACGGCTCGCACCAAGGCCCCGCCGCAGACAGATTCATCCGTGCATTCCGGGGATCGTTTTCTTTCTCTCTTGCCCGCACGGTCCAATGCCCCTCCAACATCAGCCATTCCAACCAACAATCCGTGGAGATGATTCTTGAGACTTCAATTCCTGCCGCTCATGTTGATTGCCGTGTTGAACCTGATTTTTTTGGGAGGATGCGCAAGCGCACAACAAACTCACTTGGCCGAAAAAACCGACTCATACACCATCTCGCCACGCGTCACCCTTGGTGTTGAACGCCTGCTCAACGACCCTCAGTACTTCAGTCTGGTCAAGGGTAAGCGCATCGGCCTCATTACCAATCCGTCCGGCGTCGATCACAGCCTTGTTTCCACCATCGACCGGCTCCACAACAATCCCGACCTGAAGCTTGTGAAGTTGTTCGGCCCCGAACACGGCGTGCGCGGCGATGAACACGCCGGCGATTCCGTGGCCGATTCCCACGACAAGGCGACCGGAATACCCACTTTCAGCCTCTACGGCAAGACACGCCGCCCGCCACCGGAGTTCCTCGAAGGCCTCGATGTCATGATTTACGACATTCAGGATGTTGGTTCGCGCAGCTACACCTACATTTACACGATGGCCTACGCCATGGAAGCCTGCGCCGAAGCCAACATTCCCTTCATCGTGCTTGATCGTCCGAATCCCTGTGGCCCGCGGGTCAGCGGGAATGTCCTCGATGAGTCACAAGGTACCAGCTTCGTCGGTCTCTACGCAATCCCCTACCAGTACGGCATGACACCAGGCGAAATCGCGCAGCTCTTCAATGACAAGTTCAACAAGAAGAAGTGCAACCTCACCGTCGTGCCCATGGTGGGTTATGCACGCGACATGCTTCAGTGGGACACGGGACTCGCCTTCGTTCCCACGTCACCGAACATTCCCCACGCGCCATCCGCCGTGTACTACAACCTGACAGGAATCATCGGTGAGTTGGACGATGTCAGCATTGGTGTTGGCTATCCACTCGCGTTCGAGGTCATCGCTGCGCCGTACATTGATCGCGACAAGTTTGTCGCCGCACTGCGCGCGAAGAACCTGCCCGGACTCATGGTGATGCCCATCACCTTCAAGCCCTATGCCAGCAAGTTCAAGGGAGAGGTAGTCCATGGTGCGCAGTTCTTCATCTCCGATTATCGCAAGGTCCAGCCGGTGGAAGCGCAGATTCACATGATGGAAATCCTTCAGGCGCAATATCCGGATCGGAACCTCTTCGCCGAGGACAACAAGCGCCGTGACATGTTTGACAAGGTCATGGGCGACAAGAAAATCCGCCAGCAGATTCTGGCTGGCGTTTCCGCCGAGACCATCATCGCCGGCTACCAGAAGGATGTCGCCGCATTCAACGAAATGCGGAAGCCCTACCTGATCTACAAATAAGTGAGGTTGATGAAAATGCGTGTTCGTGATCTTGCAGGAATCCTCGTTGTCTGCGGCGCCATGGCGTTCAGTGGATGCGCTGTGACGCAGCAAAAATCCCCCGGCGACAACACATCCACAGCCGCGCAAAAACCCGGCGAGCCGAAGGTCATCAAGCAGACCGATGGGAGCGAAAAAGACTCCGGGTCGATGGCCGTCGCAGAGGACGCCTTGATGAAGGCGATACAAAAGAAACCGCTCTACAAGATGAAACCCGCGGAAGTTGATCGCTACATCGCCTACGCCCATGAAACGGAACCCGACCTGCGGAAGCGCATCGCCATGATCGGCCGCAAGAACATCGGCCAACCCTACCAGCTCTATCTGCTAGGTGAATTTCCCTACGAGATCTACGACTCACAGCCGCTCTTCTGCATCGAGAAAAGCGACTGCGTTGTCTTCAGCGAGCACACCTATGCGATGGCACTCAGCAAGGACTGGCCAACCTTCTTCCGGATGCTGCAACGCATTCGCTACAAGAATGGCGAGATCGGCGTCGCCTCGCGCAACCACTACACGGAAGCCGATTGGGACAGGAACAACTCCTGGCTTGTAAAGGACATCTCCGCCGAACTGGCAGGTGACCGCGCACAGCCCTTTGCGCAGAAGATTGATCGTGCAAGGTTCCTGAAGAAGCGATACCAGATCGACCGC
This sequence comes from Candidatus Sumerlaeota bacterium, assembly GCA_020848155.1. Taxonomy (GTDB): domain Bacteria; phylum Sumerlaeota; class Sumerlaeia; order SLMS01; family SLMS01; genus JADZDZ01. The sequence goes on along the minus strand of JADLAR010000014.1, from coordinate 75,861 downwards.
GACATCCCTGTGCAGAACTTCAAGGACGTCTATGTCCCTTGGGACAAGGTCGCAGAGATAGAAGACCAACTTCAGGAAGGCGACTTCGTGAACGTGATGCGCAGTTCCGGCGATCCCTCTTCCGCCTACGCCGGGCACGTTGGCCTCATCGTCAAGGGGCCCAATGGTGAGGTCCATTTCCTCCATTCCACCCCACCACGCGTGAAGGAACAGCCGCTTTCCGAGTTCATCGCGAACGCCCGCAAGTGGGCGGATACGAAGGCGAAGCCGACTGACGCAAAGCTCATGGGCTTCAAGTTCCTGCGCCTGGAAGCGGACCCGATTGCCAACCTCAATGAAATTGACGGTGATGCGGCGCCAAGGGTCACCCCGTCTTCATACTCCCATGTGACGAGCACCGGGAAGTAACCCTCCCCTCCATCACCTGCAAAATGCGAATGCCCCGCCTACCAGTGCGGGGCATTCTCTTTTTCAGATCCGTCCTGCGCAGTGAACGGGGAAGGGAGAGCCTCCCTCCGTCGAAAACGTTTCCTACCTTCTTGCCGCTTCCGCCAGCCCGCGTATATACGCGCCAATCTCCGCCTTCAAATCCATTCCTTTTGCAACTGCCTCCTCGACGCGCGTGATCAAGCTGCTGCCAACGACGACGGCGTCCGCGCCTGACTTCACGGCCGCACGGACGTGTTCCGGTTTCGAAATTCCAAAGCCCAGCGCCAGTGGCAGATCCGTTTCCGCGCGGACCTTTGCCACATAATCCTGCACAGACGTGGCAACCCCGCTCAACTGCCCCGTCGTTCCCTTCATGGAAATGCAATAGAGGAAGCCACTGCACTTTGACGCAATTTCGCGCACACGCGCGGAAGGCGTCGTTGGTGCGATCAACGTGATCAGGTGCAAATTCCTGCGCTGAAGGATCTCGCGAAACTCCGACGCCTCTTCCATCGGGAGATCCGCCGCCAGGATGCCTTCCGCACCGGCGTCCTTGGCCAGGGAAGCCGAACGCTCCAACCCGCGCACAAGGTACGGATTCAACGCGCCGAACAGGATTACGGGGGTTGAATAACTTTGTCGAAAATCGCGCAGGATATCAATCACCTTAAGGAATGTCATTCCCGCCTGCAGGGCGATCGTGGACGAACGCTGGATGATGGGGCCGTCTGCAATCGGGTCGCTGAACGGCACCCCCAATTCAATCAGGTCCGCGCCGGATTCCGCCAGAATGGGCAAAAGCTCCCGCGTGTGGCTTTCCGTCAGGAATCCAGCCGTCAGATACGGTATGAGGGCCGCACGCTTCTCCTCGCGGCACTGTGCGAACAATGCGTCGATCCCATTCTGGACGATGGCTGAAGAAGCGGACTGCACCAAGATATCGGGAGACGGCGTTACTTGAAGCCGCCTCCGCCCATGGCAGGGTCAGCGGGCGCGGGTGCCGGATTTGCAAACGGGTCGATCGCGCCAGGAGCAGGTGCGCCCTCCACATAACCTCCCTGAGGCTGAGGCGGCGGGGGCAGGAAGGACGGGGTATATTCGCCGGGAAGGACTGCAAACGGATCGATCTTGTCCACATTCTTACTCGCGTCAGTTGTTGGCGGTACAAGTTCCTGCCCTTTTGCCGTCACAACCTTGACGCCTGCCAGACCCATCGCTTTGACGATGCGCTCTGAAACTTCATCGTCACCAATCTGCGCATCAGCGGGAAGATTGTCCAGAAGCGCCTGATAGCGTGTCTCGCGATAATAATCGTACACTGGTTTTGCCGCTTCGATGCGAGCCTTGTCGCGATCCGCCAAGGCGGACCTCCGCGCATCAAGCATTGCCTGCGCCGCCTTCAATCGTGTTCGCTGTTCCGCTGGAAGCTCTGCATTGGCGGCAATGCGATTGAGCGAAGCCTCGGCAATATTCAGATACTGCTCCGCTGTCTGCCAAGGGGGTGTGGAATAATCCATGTTTGCCGGCGGCGCCGAGAAGGTTGCCTCGCTGTAGTAAACCTCTGCGCGGATGCGCGCCCGCGAAGCCGCCAGAAACTGGAGGTCGCTATTCTTGACATCAATCTCCGCTGCCTTCGCCAGCAACCGCACCGCTTCATCATAATTGATGTGATCTTCCGCGACGTCCGCCTGGCGATAGAAGACGGCTGCCTCGGGACTTAGCTGCTGCTCCTGCTCTGGTGACAGCATCGTGTGCAATTCCTGGGCATTTGCCTGAATTGCCGCGATGGTCATGGCGGCTGCGAAAAGCGACGGCAGAATACGGCGCATGGTACGGCTCTCCTCTTATTTCCTGCTCGGTTTAGCAATCCGGCTGTGGCGACACAAGCAAAAGAGAAGGAAAAACGAGGGGTATCCCGACCGCTTGCCCCCATCCCTCCCATCTCAATACCACCACCAGCTTAGCGGTGCATCCACTTGCCAGGCGCTCATGTCCCGGCGCGGCCGGTAAACCGTAAGCCCGATCCCCCCGAAGGCGGATTGCTCCAGAATTTCCGCGTCTCCCTTCACCCGGGCCAATTCCGGCGCCTCGCACAGGAAGTAGAAAACGCCGGGGTCCGCCACTGGATGAGCCGGATTCATCTCCAATGCCGCCCGGATTTCGTAGTCCATGCTTTCTTCCGCCCCTGTCATCATGAAGCCCGCTGTGTGGACACGTGCCTGGAGGGTTGCGTCATCCACGCCCCACTTGTTCACCAAGTGCCGCGCCAGCGCGAACTTGTCCCGCACCGCATGAACCGGCCGTTCCGACAGGTGCAGGTAGTTGAAAGGCTCGCCGGTGCGCAGCCCCTGCCAATTGAACAGCACGGTCAGCATCAGGCACACGCCCACCGCCGCGGAAAGCCAAAGCCTTGTTGGCAAAGCGAACCTGCGCCGGGCGAAAATCCACTCCAACGCGCCCGTCATTAGAATGAACTGCGAAGGCCAGAAGATCAGCAGGTAGCGAATCGGAACACCGAAATTCGCGTTGTTTGCATAGAGCCCGGACTTCGCGCCTGGGTTCCAGAAAATTTGCGGGATGCAGCACGCGATCAGGTAGATCGCGGCGCATTGCAGGTACATCCGTTTCAAGTCACCGCCTGCCTCAGGAAAGCAACACTTCCTCATTCCTGCCAACATTCCACCGAACGCGGCGACCAGCAGCGGCACTGTGAGCACGAATCCCATGCTCCCCAACCACGCGAACGCGCGTCGTGCCTCGTAGAATCGTTCGTAATAACTAAACGGGAACGTCTTGAAATAGTGGGAGGGCTGGACCCAAAATTGGATGCCGAATGGCGGAAAGAATGTTGGATTGGGAAGGATGCGCGTGATGTTCAGTTGGACTTCCAACTCGTTCTGGCGAAGCGCAGCCTGATCCGTCCAAGCATTCAAATACTGTGATACAAAATACGGGGTGACCGTCGCCGCGAAGATCGCAATGACCAGAAGAAGCTGCCACCATCGCGGAAACAGCCGACTGCGAATCATCATCAGCACCACGGCCAGCGTCGCGGAATACGCCGACAGGTGAATTTGTGCCGCGAGCAGCGTGGCCATCAGCGCACCAGACATCCACCCACCCCGGCGTTCGCCCACGGCCCGCGCAACACACCACAGCGCGATGGCTGAGAAGACAAACAGGTACGAGGGGTTCCACAGGTAGCGTAGCGCTATTGTGCCGAGTGGCTGCGATGCGAACAGGAGCGTTCCCCAGAGCGCCGCCGCCGGGGAAAAAACCCTCCTTACTCCATCATGGAAGAAGAATATCGCGCCGCAAAAAAGGAATCCCGGACCGTATGACGCGAAGATCGGGTTGCGCGCGGGGAGTTGAAAGATTCCCGCCAGCACGTTGAAGAAGAAGCCCGGGATCGCTCCGCGAAAAAGCAACTCCGGTCCATTCCACCATGGCTGCACACCATGCCACATCTGCCAGCCGCGCTCCCAGTCGCGCGCCGCGTGCATGTTGAGGTACCCACATTCCGAACCATACAACTTGATCGGCAGGAAGGCGATCGCCAGGGCCAGCGAGACCAGCCATGGCTTGCGTTCAAGATGTTCACGCAATCCGCCCATCATTCCACATGCACCATGCCCGCGGGCACCGGAACCGAATCCGGAAGGTTTGCAAACTCCCCGTACTTTTGTTCGTTCGGCTTGATGATCGCGTAGCGGATATGGGCGCGGCGGCGATAACTTCCCATCTCGTTGAGGTAGTAATCACGCAGCACCCGGCGAACCTCCGGGTCCTTCAGCCAGATTTCCCGATTTAGCAGATTGATCGTCCCCTCCGCGCGGAAACCTGACTTCCCTGTCACAAACGAGAGCATCAGATCGCGTGTTTCCGGTCTGCCGTCATCTGCAATCTGTGACAACCAAGCCATCGCATCATGGCTCGTTCGCGAATTGTCGATCCTCTTCCTGATCTCCATAAAGCGTGCGTGCGGGTCGCTGGGAAGGCGATGATCGCAGCCAGTCGTGAACATCATCGCCGCGATGATGCAGAAAAAACAGGAACTGAGAGGTTTTCGCATTCGACCTGGGATCGCTTCGGTAACCCCACACCGTTGATTCCGAATGTGGATCGCGGATTTCGCGCGAAGCCCCGCAATCAGGTCAAGCGGTGCTGCTCGTCTTCATCACTCTGCTGCCCGGCTTGTCGATCGGCATCCCCTTGGCACACAAGGGACATTGGGCCGGTTCCCATGTATCGAAGGCCAGTTTTGCCAGTGTATAGACAGGCGGGCCGGGCTGGAAGCCTCCCCGGCTGCGGTCTGCAACGGCCGCAAATCCCACCACCACCGCACCCGCAGCTTCCACGAGGGGAATCAACTCCAGCACGGATTTCCCTGTCGTGATTACGTCCTCCGCAAGCAGGACCCGCTCCCCCGGTGCCAGCGTAAATCCCCGTCGCAATGTAAAACGCTCGCCCGGCTGCCGTTCCGCGAACAACGACCGCGCCCCCAATTGGCGGGCCAGTTCATATCCCCAAAGGATCCCGCCAATCGCCGGCGTCAGCACCGTGTCAATCCTCCCGGTCCCGCCCATCACCGTTGCCAGGCGCTGTGCGACCTTGTCCGCCAACTCCGGCTGCTCGAAGAGCGTCGCGCACTGGCAGTACCGGTCGCTATGGAGGCCGGAAGTAAGCTGGAAATGTCCCGACTTGAGCGCACCAGCGCCCTTGAGCAGGTCCTCCGCCTCGTGCTCGACACTCATGCGCGGGCCGGCATTCGTTATCGCTTCCCGGACGCGCTCATTCCATGACATTGTTTTCTGCCGGATGATTTCCTCGATGTCCCCCGGCTCGCTGCGGGCCGGCAGGATGCCACGTGTCACATGCAGCAGAAGGTTCGTGGGGCCGCCCTCGGAAGCCCCCTCCCGCAGCGTCACCTTCAGGTCGCCACCCTGGGCCCCAAGGCCCGGCACCAAAAATGGGATACTGGGCGCGATGGCGCGAATTGCCCGGATTTGCGAATCACGCGTCGCCCCCACGACAAACCCGCAATTGCCACGCGAGTTCCAATCGCGCACGCGTTCGGCTATCCTCAGGTACAAATCACCTGCCAGCAGGAAGTCCGCCGCACCCGGATTCGACGTCGCGACAAGAAAGTAGTTCAGCTTGTCGCTGTGTTCCAGGAACGGCTCCGCGCTGTCGAACCCCATCAGGGGATTGAGAGTCGTTGAATCCGCATTCAACTCCTCATAGATCGCCCTGGCATACTGCTTCGCCGTGGAACCGATGTCACCACGCTTGGCATCCGCGATCACCAACACATCGGACGGCAATTTCTCCCTGATACTGTGCAGCAGGGACGCACCCCGCACGCCAAGCGCCTCGAAGAATGCCAGGTTGAACTTGTAGGCACAGCAAAACCCGCTCGTCGCGCGAATGATCGTGGAGAGGAACTGGGCCTGCCCCTCGATCGTTTGCGGATAACAATCCGGCAGATAATCAAACGCAGGTTCCAAACCGATCGACAGCAGGCTTCCCGTGCGCGACTGCGCATCATTCAACTTTTCCACTGCATTGCATGGCACCGTTGCCGTCACGCCTTTGCACCCTTCCTTGCCTTCGGCTTTGCCGTGCCGTTTGCCGCAAGCTTTTCGCACGTCCCGGCGCCTGCGAGGACAACATCCGGATGCTGGAACACCTGGAGTCCGTTCACGAATGTCGCGGCGATCCGCGCCTTCATCGTCGCGCCAATCCAAGGGCTGTTGATGCTCTTCGAAAAAATGTGGCGCCGCTCGAACCTTGCCGGCTCCCCCAATTCAATGATGGAAAAATCAGCCTGTGTTCCCGGGCGCAGCGTTCCCCAATCGGCATTCATCACCTTCGCCGGCGCTGTCGTCATTTTCTCGACCAGGAAATCCAACGTCCACCGCTTGGTGGTGACGAATGTCGTGTAGAGCACCGGGAACGCGGTTTCCAACCCGATGATTCCAAATGGAGCCGCGTCGAACACGTTGTCCTTGGCCTGCGACGAATGCGGCGCGTGGTCGGTGGCGATGCAGTCGATCGTCCCGTCCTCCAGCGCCTCGATGAGTGCATCACGATCCGCCTTCTCGCACAGCGGTGGCTTCATCTTCGCGTTCGTGTTGTAGCCCAGGACCGCGTCCTCCGTCATCGTGAGGTGATGCGGCGAGACTTCCGCCGTCACCCGCACGCCGTTGCGGCGCGCCTCCCGGATTGCGTGCACTGATTCGCGCGTTGAAACGTGGCAAACGTGCAGGTGCCCGCCCGTTGCCGCGGCAAGGGCGCAGTTTCGGCTGACCATCACCGATTCCGACACGCGTGGAATCCCCTTGATGCCAAGCCGGGCGGAAACCACCCCCTCATTCATGTGCCCTTCCGCGGTGAGGTTCATGTCCTCGCAATGCTCAAACAGCGGAACGCCCAGCAACTTCGTGTACTCCAAGGCGCGCCGCATGATCTCCGCGTTCATCACCGGGCGGCCATCGTCGCTGAAAGCACCGGCGCCGCAGCCCATCAACCTGCCAAAATTTGTCAATTCCTCCCCAAGCATCCCCTTCGTGATGGAGGCAACCGGCACCACGTTGATGCAACCATGGCTTGCGGCGCGCGAAATCACATACTGCACGCCCGTCTCAGAATCACAAACCGGCGTTGTGTTCGGCATGCAGTAGATCCTTGTGAACCCACCAGCCGCTGCTGCGCGCGTCCCCGTCTCTATCGTCTCGGATCCCTCACCGCCCGGCTCCCGCAGGTGCGTATGAATATCGATGAAACCCGGCGCCACATGGAAACCCGCCGCTTCCACCACTTCCGCATCACCTGCGTCAATGCGCGCCCTGACCTCTGCGACCCTTCCGTTTTCGACGAGGACATCCATCACGCGATGGATCCCCTGCGAAGGATCGACGACAGTGCCGTTACGAACCAGGAGCCGCGACATCGCTCTTTGCTCCTTGCAGCAGATAGAAGACCGCCATGCGGATCGCCACGCCGTTTGTCACCTGGGTCGTGATCAGGCTTTCATCCATCTCCATCACGTCGCGCGTGACCTCCACGCCGCGATTCACCGGGCCGGGATGCATCACAAGCGCGCCCGGCTTCGCCCAGCCCAGCCTCTCCCGGTTGATTCCGTACAACAGCCGATATTCATCCAGCGATGGGAACAGGTTTTTCCGCTGCCGTTCCAGTTGAATGCGCAGCAGATACACGATGTCCGCATCGCGCAACCCGGAGCGGAGCGTGTGCTCGATCTCGACACCATATGCGGCAAAGGAATCAGGGACCAGGCTCGGCGGACCAACCAACACAATTTCCGCTCCCAGTTTCTGAAGTGCCAGGATGTTTGAGCGGGCAACCCGGCTGTGAAGAATGTCGCCAACAATCGCAACGCGCAGCCCCTCGATGCGGCCCAGTCGCTCCTGGATCGTGAACGCATCCAGCAGCGCCTGGGTGGGGTGCTCATGCGCACCATCACCGCCGTTGACAACGGAGGCGCGCACCGCCTTCGCCAGAAAATGGGGGGCGCCGGAACTGCCGTGCCGGATCACTATGAAGTCCGCGCCAAGCGCCTCGATCGTCTCGATCGTGTCCAGCAATGCCTCGCCCTTCGCGACGCTGCTCGTCGCCACGTCGAAGTTGATCACATCCGCATCCAACCGCCGCGCCGCCAATTCAAACGATGTGCGCGTACGCGTGGAGTTTTCGAAGAACAGGTTTACGACCGTACGCCCGCGCAGCACAGGTACCTTCTTCACCGTGCGCGTGATGACTTCCTTGAACCCCCTTGCCGTGTCCAAAACCGTCGACAAGTCACTGGAGGACAAACCTTCGATGCCCAGAAGGTCCTTCCCGGGAAGCGAAACCGTTGCGACATGTTTACTCACCGGGCGTCCATACCCCCGCGGCAATGTGATCCTGCGCCGTTGTCACCCCATCTGCATTCATCAGTTTCGTATTCCGCCTCGGCCGGCCCTCCGGGTAATTCCCCGTGAAGCACGTCGTGCAATAGCCCAGCGTCTTTGGCATCGCATTCATCAGCCCCTCCAGGCTGATGAAGCCGAGCGAATCGACGCCCATCCACCTTGCCATTTCCTCAATCGACATCTGATTTGCAAGAAGGTCGTCGTCGTCCGGTGTATCAATCCCATAGAAGCAGGGATGTTTCCATGGAGGGGCGCTCACGCGGAAGTGGACTTCCCGCGCGCCGCTGTCGCGGATCATCGCCACGATCTTTTTCGCCGTCGTGCCGCGCACGATTGAATCATCCACCACGACGACCCGGCGGTCCTTCAGCACCTCGCGCACCGGATTGTACTTCATCTTCGCGCCGAAGTCGCGCAAGTCCTGTGTTGGTTGAATGAAGGTGCGGCCGACGTAGTGCGAGCGGATCAAGCCTGTCTCCAAGGGAATGCCCGACGCCGCAGCGTATCCCGCCGCGGCGGGGTTCGACGAATCGGGCACGGCGATCACAACGTCCGCCTCGACCGGATGCTCACGCGCCATTTCCTCGCCCAATCGCTTGCGGAACTTGTAGATGGAGCTTCCTCCCGCAGCGATGCTGTCGGGGCGCGAGTAATAGATCAGTTCGAACACGCAAAAATGCTGCTCCTGCGCCTGCAACAATTGAAACTTGTCCACATCATCGCCGCGGAACAGCACCGCCTCGCCCGGCTTGATCTCGCGCAGGAACTGGGCGCCCGCAATGTCGAGCGCGCAGGATTCCGATGCCACGATGTAGCCACCATTCCGAAGTTTTCCCATGCACAGGGGACGGAAGCCCAGTGGATCCTTGAACACGATCATCTCACTGTCGCGCAACATCGTGATCGAATAGGCACCGCGCACCTGCTTCAGGCTTGCGCGCAACGCCTCCACAAAATCCTCCGAGCGATTCTGCGCCAGCAGGTGAACCAGCAGTTCACTATCGGTCGTGGACTGGAAAATTGCACCGCTCGCTTCCAGCCGCTTCGCCAGTTCATCCGCATTGGTCAGGTTGCCATTGTGCGCCACCGCGATGTGGCCGCCGCGATAGTTTGCCCGCAGCGGCTGCGCGTTGTGAACCGTGCTGGAACCCGTCGTTGAGTAGCGCACATGACCTATCGCGCGCGAACCGGGAAGAGTTTCCAGGTCAGCCGGCGCGAAGACGTCTGAGACCAGTCCCTGCCCCTTGTGCAGGTGCAGCCGTTTTCCGTCATGCGACGCAATCCCCGCGCTCTCCTGCCCACGATGCTGCATCGCGTAGAGCGCAAGGTAACAAATCTTCGCCGCCTCCGGGTGATTGTAGACGCCAACCACCGCGCACCCTTCCGGGTCGCGCAGTGCGTAGTCGCGAGCCGAGTAGGACTGCGCGTTGCTGATGGTTCGATTAGAAATGTGAAGGGTCTCGATTGGATTTCATGCCGTGCGGTCCACGCACCAACCGAGAGAAGAGGCTGCGTCACCCCACCGCCCGATGGCAAGCGTTTCGTTGAGGGAATTTTTATCGTGCGGGCGGCGCCGCCAATTGCACCGTCAGCGATTCCAGAAAATCCTCCCAGTTTGGGACATAATCCTCATCCCCCGTGGGATACATGATGGCCTGAAGCCGGTTTGATTGTTCCAAAAGCGCAAGGACCTGACTCATCTTGAAGGCACCCGCAAAGGTTGAAACCTTCTTCGCCTTCCATTCCGGAAGCCGCCCCAACGACGGGAAGCCCTGCACCGCCACCTGCGTCACAGGCACATTCTCCGCCCGCGCTTCCGCCACGCATTTCGCCTCGAACACCAACTCAATGATACTTGCCACGGTTCCGTAGATTCGTCCGCGCGTCAGGCTGTCCCCTCCACCCCTTCGTATCCATGTTCGCAGCAACTTCACTGCCCCATTGACATTGCGACTGAAGATCAGGTCCTCGAACTCAAAGTTTAGCGCCTTGTCGCGCTTCACGAGCACATGGCCGATCTGTTGGCAAAGTTGGTACAGTTCGGATTGCTCGGCCACAACACGCTGTTTCTCATCATTTTCCTGACAGACAAAAACCACAATATTCTCAGTCGTTGGCAGGATGTTTTTCATCCAGCTCTCGAATGATTCAAAGGCGCTTCCCGACTCCTGCCTTGCTGCCGCACCCTTGGCCGCTGTCTTCCTGCCGCGCCCCGCGCGAGCCTCGTAGAAGTCCTTCAGGTCATGCACCACAAGGACCCGCCTTGAGCCTGCAATGAACGATGACGTGCCCAGTTCCCCTATAATTTCCGACAGCGAGCCACGCAATGTCAGTGGCGCGTTTCCCGGCGAGCGCAGCTCTGTCAATCCCGCATCGCGTTCCTCCGGCGTCAGGATGGACGACACGAGTTCAAATCGCAGGTTGCCCACCTCCGCCTCATTGTTGCCGTAAATCAGGTAAACCTGACTTGCAGGGAACCTCCCATAGCGGCGATTGGGGCCTTGCGTTGACATCCGGGCATCGACGCACACCCCTCCCGGCTGCGCGATGCGAATCTGCGATGCGGCTTCCGCTTGCCCACGCTGCTTCCACTCGTTCGCTTGCACGTTGCCGCACGCTCCACAAGGATCCTTCCTCATATGTTGATGAAATCGAAAAAAGTTCTCGTTGTTGGCGTTGCCAACGAGTCCTCCATTGCCTGGGCCATTGCACAGGCCCTCCTGCGCGAAGGCGCCCAGGTTGCGCTGACCTACCAGAACGAGCGCCTCAAGGGCCGCGTGGAGGCCCTCGCCAACAGTGTCACGCCAAACCTTCCCATCCACGAAATGGATGCGACCAACTCCGATTCCGTCGCGGCGGTTTTCGCGAAACTCGGCGAAAACTGGGGTTCGCTCGACGGCCTCGTGCATTCCATTGCCTTCGCCGAAAAGAATGACCTCACGCCGGGCCTTGTGAAGACCCCCCTTGCCGGATGGAACACCTCCCTTCACGTCAGCGCCTACACGCTTCTTGAGCTCATACGCGGCGCGATGCCACTCTTTGAAAAGGCCGGGGGCGGCTCCGTCATCACGCTGAGCTACGACACCACCAAGGTTTACCCAAATTACAACATGATGGGTATTGCCAAAACCACCCTGGAGGCCGCCATGCGCTATGCAGCCTTCGATGGCGGGCGCAGAAATGTGCGCGTCAATGCGGTGAGCGCAGGCCCCATCAAGACGCTGGCCGCCCGTGGAATTAGTGGGTTCAGCAAGATGTACGAAGAGGCGGCGCGAAAAAGCCCGTTGGGTCGAAATGTGACCACGGAGGAAGTCGGCAACGCGGGAATGTTCCTCCTCAGCCCACTTTCCAGCGGCATCACCGGGCAGGTTCTGTACGTTGATGCCGGGCAGGTTATCATGGGAGCGCCCGCATCCGAGGACGCCTGACCTTTTTGCCCGTGATGCCAGCAGTTGGCACAACCAGTGCATGGCTTCCAGTTCAGAGCGGGATGCCATGCATCCCGAAAAGACCAAAAAGACCCCTAGAATCGAGGAATTTGCAGACATGGCCGCAGGAACCGCACTTCACGCAACAAACAACGATTTCGACACCGTTGTGCTTCAGTCCGACCAACCTGTTTTTGTCGATTTTTGGGCGGCGTGGTGTGGCCCTTGTCGTGCAATCGCCCCCTTGGTGGAGGAACTCGCCAAGGAGTTCGACGGAAAGGCAAAGGTTGTCAAAGTTGACATCGACGAGGCCGGTGATATCGCCGGTCGTTACGGCGTCACCAGCATCCCCACATTGATGGTTTTCAAGGGTGGACAACCCGTTGAGCAGCAGGTTGGACGGATTCCGAAGGACCTGATGGTTCGCATGCTCAGCAAGCACGTGTAATGCTAACCAGTGCCGCGCTGGGCCACCTGATGTTGGGAACGCAAGAAGATCGCAGGGCGCTGGCAGGCTGTCTGCCAGCGCCTTTCGCGTGCGTTGAGAGAAACGATTGCGCGCCGGACCACTTTCTCCCTCAATAGGGAAGGAATCTCCGACGAGTTTTTCGAACCAACACCACACAATGCATCATGAACCGCGATCATTCGCCTCTCCATAACAGCCGATGAAATGCCCCTTCTGTTCCGCCGCCGGAACTCGCGTCATCAACTCACGGCCCGCCAATGGAGGAGACTCCATCCGTCGCCGCCGCGAGTGCGACGTTTGCCGCGAGCGCTTCACGACCTTTGAAGCCGTCGAGCAGACACAACGCATCGTCGTCAAGCGCGACAACAGCCGCGCTCCATACCAGCGCGAACGCCTCATCAAGGGACTTGAAAAGGCCTGCAAGAAACGCCCCGTTTCCACCGCGCAGATTGAGACCGTTGTCAACTACGTGGAAAAGGAAGCCTTCAAGAATTCCAGCCAGGAAGTCACCACGGAGCAGATCGGCCGCCTCGTCCTCAAGCGCCTCAAGGACCTCGACCAGGTCGCGTATATACGCTTCGCCTCCGTGTACAAGCAATTCCGCGACCTCCACGACTTCAACACAGAAATCAAGACGCTTCTGAAGGACTAGGCGGGAACCGGAACAGGAACCAGGCCCGCGAGAATCCACGAAACAACAAGGCCCCATGTCCCTGAGATCCATCCTGTCCGCGCTTGCAGTCCTTCTAGCCGCCACGCTCTCCCCTGCTGCCGCCATTGATGATGCCTCCGCGACAATCGGACGCGGGCTCAACCTCGGCAACGCCCTCGAAGCTCCCAGGGAAGGCGAGTGGGGCTACACCATCAAGGCCACCGACTTCGATACCATCAAGTCCGCAGGCTTCACCAACGTGCGCATTCCCATTTCCTGGGCCTACTACGCCGCCCCCAAGCCACCCTACCAGATCGATCCGAAATTTTTCTCGCGCGTTGACGAAATCGTGGATGCCGCACTCGATCGCGGACTGGTCGTCATCCTCAATGACCATCACGAGAATGAGCTCTGCAAGGATCCCGCCGCCCATCGCGAGCGATTCATCGCGCAGTGGCGGCAGATTGCGCAGCACTTCAGTCATCGCCCCGCGAGTCTCTACTTTGAGCTGCTCAATGAACCACATGGCAAACTTGACGATGGTGCCTGGAACGAATTGCTGCTTGGCGCCCTTGCTGAAGTTCGCAAGGCCAACCCCACCCGGCCCGTTGTCATCGGGCCTGCGAATTACAACACCATCAGCAAGCTCGAAAAATTGAAGCTTCCCAGGGATGACCGGAACCTCATCGTGACCGTTCATTACTATGAACCATTCAACTTCACCCATCAAGGCGCTGAATGGACCGGACCGGAAGCAACCAAATGGCTTGGGACAAAGTGGGAGGGTACGGACGCGGAAAAGGCGGCGGTTGAGAAGCACCTTGCCGCTGCTGCAAGATGGGGGGGCGAAAACAACCGCCCCGTTTACCTCGGCGAATTCGGAGCCTACAGCAAGGGCGCCATGGAATCCCGCGCCCGCTGGACTGACTTCGTCGCCCGCACTGCGGAGAAGAACCACATGTCCTGGAGCTATTGGGAATACTGTGCCGGCTTTGGGGTGTACGACCCGAAGGCAAAGGAATACCGACCGGAATTACTCAGGGCACTTCTGCCGAAGTAAGGCGCCTCGCGAATACAAACTCCACTACAAGAACAACACGCGTTCCTTCAACGACTGCCTTAGCTTTCCCGTGAGAAAGGCAAGGGCATCGAGTGCGCGCAGGCCCGGGGCAAATCGCGCGTAGCCGCTGCGAAGGACGAGCGCAAAAGGGGCGGCGAGCGCGCTGGTCGCAATGCGGCGATACACGCGCCAATCGGTATAGCGCGGATAGCCGAGTTCCTTCCTCCATCGGGCAAACAGGGCCGCGCTTCCGGCGCCATACCAATGGGCTTGGCGCAACATCCCCGAAAGGGTCGCGCGATGGTGATGGAGGATGTTGGTGTCGCGTTGGTAGCGGACCTCCCAGCCGTGGCGCTGAAGTCGCCAGCAGGCATCGGCGTCCTCCCCCGCCGCGCGAAGGAAGCTGGAGTCGAAAGCTCCGACAGAAAGAAGCGCTTCGCATCGCGCCATCATTCCCGCGCATGGAACGAAGGGGAACTGTAGCGCGTTCCGCGTGAACATGCGGTCCGTGTCCATGATGCCCTCGGCCTCAATGTGCTGCTCCGCCAGCGTGCGTGGGCTGTCCCCAACCAAGCGCACCCCCACGGCGGCAACTTTTGGAGCCGCCTCAAATTCAGCAACAAGCGACGACAACCAATTCGTGGGCGGTTCGCAATCTGCGTCGAGGAATGCGATCAACTCGCTGCGTGCCACGCCAAGCGCAAAGCGGCGCGCACCGGCAATGCCCGGCTTCGGGTGCCTTCGCACGGCGTTGGCCCCGAGTTCGCGCGCAGTGGAAGCAGTGCCATCGCTGCTGCCGTTGTCCACCACAAGGAGCCTGAAGCGGTTGCGCGGATAGTCCTGCGCGAGCGCGGCAGGGATGCTTGCGTGCAATTGCTGCGCCGCGTTTCGCGCGCAGATGACGATGGTGATGGTGGGGAAATTTTTCGTCATGCGCGCCCGAAAAAGAAAAATGCGAGGGCTGGATGCCCTCGCCGAAAAAAAAGAAACGCGGTCACGCACAGGAGCCCATGCGTGACCGCGTTGAGGATCCTACAGCTTGTCAACCAACTCCTTGACGGCAGCGGCGCTCTTGTTCAGGGCGGCACGCTCGTCGTTCGTGAGGGAGACTTCCAAAATCTTCTCCACACCGTTTGCACCGATGACGATCGGAACGCCGATGAACAGGCCGTTGATTCCGTATTCGCCTTCCAGCAGCGCGGCGCACGGCACCACGCGCTTCTTGTCGCGGATGATGGCCTCCGCCATTTGCACGGCTGCCGCAGAGGGCGCGTAGTACGCAGACCCCGTCTTGAGCAGGCCAACAATTTCCGCACCGCCGTTGGCCGTGCGCTTCACTATCTCGTTCAGGCGATCCTTGGCGATCAGTTGGTTGATGGGAATGCCGCCAACGTTCGTGTAGCTGATGAGCGGAACCATCGTGTCGCCATGGCCGCCAAGCACCAGCGCCTGGATGTCTTCCACGCTGACATTCAATTCCTGCGCGAGGAACGCGCGGTAGCGCGCCGTGTCCAGGATGCCCGCCATGCCGATCACGCGGTTCTTCGGGAATTTTGAAGCGCGGTGCGCCACGGTGCACATGGCGTCCAGCGGGTTGCTGACAATGACCAGAATGGCATTGGGGCTGAGCGCAGCGGCCTTGGACGCGCACTCGTGGACAATGGCGGCATTCGTCTTAAGCAAATCGTCGCGGCTCATGCCGGGCTTACGGGCAAGGCCGGCGGTGATGATGATGACATCGGAGCCAGCCGTGGGGTCGTAGCTGTTGGTGCCAGTGATCTTTGCATCAAAAAGCTCAACGGGTGATGCCTGAAAAAGGTCGAGTCCCTTGCCCTGTGGGACGCCTTCGACGACGTCCACCAGAACGATGTCGCCCAATTCCTTGGAGGCCGCCCAATGCGCCGCGGTGGCGCCAATGTTGCCGGAACCGATGATCGAGATTTTTGCTCGTTTTGCCATTTTATTTCCTTCTTGGATTTTGCGTTGGAGCGATGGTCCGCCCGGACAGGGGGGTGGTCAAGGGCGCATCGGTGGGATTCGCCCCGGAATCCCCGACAAATTTGGAAGTTTGGGAATCACTGCGGAACGGCGTCCTCGAAGAAGAGTGAGGAACTGATGGAGGATGGCGCGATCTGCTTCCCCGCGAGGTATGCCTGACAGCGATTCAGCGTTTCGCGGGCATGGCGCAACTGACGACGTGTGTAAGTATTCCTTCCATCGCGGATGTATTCAAACAGGCATTCGGAAATCACATCAAGGCGCAGGGCGGCGTCACGGAAAGGGACCTGTGATGCGACAGGAACTTCGTTGCTGCGCTCGGCGAGGTGGCGCGCCAACTCCCCCATCTCCACGGCAATTTCCAAGTCGCGCTCCGGCGCCTGGCGATTGTGCTTCAATCCGGAGGCTATTGATTCAATCCGGTCGCCGTATGCCACAAGCAATTCCCGCGCGCGCATGTTGCGGATGTCATCCGCGAACCCGGGAGAGGCAAACGCACCTGCATTCCAATCAACGGGCAGCGCTGCGGGCGGACGAAATGGCCTGCCACGATCCAGGTCGGATTCGCGCAACACCTGTTCCAGGTCATTCAACGATCGTTGCAGGAGGTCCTGGCTGCTTTGGAGGCGCTTGAAATCACCCGCCGTGTAATCATCGACGACAAACTCCACCTGCTTGTCGATACGAGTGATGAGTTCGCCGATGCGGCCCTGTTGAACAGGAGCCTGTGCAGGAGCCATGATTTCAATGCGTGAAATGTCATCATACAGCTTTTGCGCGGAATCCGAAATTTCCGTGGGCGATGCGGTTGAAAGCATGGCGAGACGCAACTCCTCCAGCCCCGGCTGAAGGCGGGCGCGAGTGCTCATCCATGTCGTGGTTGACTGAACATCATCAACGAGAACTTCGGGCGTGAAAGTGACCGTGCCAGTGGTGGTTTCGTCAGTGGGTCGCGAGACAGGATTCGTCGCTTCATTGCGTGTCACGAAGGACGGATACGCGTTCTGCTGGAAAGTTTGCAGGTCCTTGCGTGCCTCCGGTGCGGCCGTGTCCTGCGCCTTGGCGGCGGCCACCATAACGAGGCAAAAAGCCAACACGAAACAAACAAGATCCCTCATGGCGACTCAAGGACCACCATCGCCGAGGCGGTGGTTTCCGAATGCGACATGGAAAGCCAGATTGTTGCGGTGCCAACCTGCTCCCGCGCGATTCCGTGAAGCAGAATCGATGGCCTGCCGGATTCCTCGCGGACGACTTCGATGTCCCTCCATCCGACACCTGCGGCGATGCCGCGCCCAAGGGCCTTGGCAACAGCCTCCTTCGCGGCAAAGCGCACGGCAAAATGAAGCGCGGGATCACGACGCGATTCGCAGTAGGCAATCTCCGACGTGGTGAAGAATCGGTTCCTGAAGCGTTCCCCATACCTTGCAAGGCCCTTCCTGAAGCGCGCGATCTCCACGACGTCGATGCCGGTGCCGGTAATCATTTCCCAGCCTCTGCCCGCAGGGATTGCAACATTTCGAATCGCCCGTTGAGCTCTTCCTTCAGCGTGCCAGTGGAATCGAGCGCCTTCAGGATCTCGTACTCACGCTGTGCGTCGTCCAGAAGGTTCGCACCGGCAAGGCAATCGGCATACGCAAAGCGGATATCCACATCAAGGGGTGCAAGCAGTACAGCCTGATGGTAGACCTTGGTCGCCTCATCAGAATAGAATGCGTCATTGAGAGCCGTTGCGAAAATTGAAAGTGCCTTCCCGGAGGCGGGATTGCCCTGCGCAATGCGCGAAGCGACGAGCAATGTGAGTGCGTGGTCGCCTGTCTTTTTTGCAGCGGACAGAAGATCCAGGTTAAGCGTGTTGTTGTTCGTCTTGATGTCGCGATAGACGCGAAGGCGATGCCCGGGATTTTCGAGAAGCACGGCGGAACCCGCCTTCTTGATTTCGGCAGCGTGAATCTGCTCCCTCACGCCATCGCGAAAGTTTTCCGCGAGATAGTATGGGCCGACATTGTTTTGAAGGGCGTCGCGCCAGGACTTTTCCAGCGAGACGCCGCTTGTGATGCGCTCACGGGCGATTGAGAAGGGGGCCAGTGCGGTGTAGCTGATCCCGTCTGTGTCGATGAACCCTGGATCGTCGATCGACAAGGCGTTGGAATCGCCATCGAGAATCCACGACGAGGTCGCCTGCATGCGGCGTTCCAGATGGGATGCCAGGGCGAGGATCATCGGTGGCTCCTCTGCGATATACGAGCCGGCCTCGTCAAAAAACGCGTCAAGTTGCACAAGGCCACCGGGGCCGGGATCGAGCACCATGCCGAACTCTTTTCCCAAGGCGGTTTCCAATGCGTCCCCCATGCGATCGATCTGCTCTGGCTTGGGCGCAGACCTGAGGATATTGCCTCCCCATTCCGTGCCCTGCAACCCGTCGCCGGGGTTTTCGCGCAGGAAGGCGTCCTTGATCTGGTCAACCACGCGGGCGACCGCATCGCGGAAGGCTGTATCCGCCCCTGCGTTGTCTTCAAAAAGGGATTGCTTGAGCGGCAGGACATCACGGGTGAAGCGATGGATTTCGTATTTTCCCTCCTCGTTGCTGACGCAGTAGGCTCCAAATTCCCCTTCCGGTGAAAGCGCAACCTGCCAGGTGGGGCGCGAGGTCAGTTGCACACCGGCAATGGATTCAGGATCGCCCGAATGATAGTACGCCCGACCCGAAACTCCCCCGCGGCGATAGGTGCGAATCCACGCGATGGCCCCGGTGCTTGCTCCTGACGGCTGAATGTCGGCGGCCGCGCCCGCATTGGTGAGCGGAGCGATGGGCATTCCGTCGTCATCAAGCAGGTAGATGGATGCCGGAGTTGGATCGATCTGGTAATATTGAATCAGGTGCGCCCACAAGATTCCCGCCGCAGGAAGAGTTCCAATGGTGGAATAACGCAATTCCGAGTTCCAACCGGGAATGGAGGTTTTTCCAGTCTGGTAGTCATAGGCAACACTTCGCAACCGGATGCGATATTTTTCTGTGGCAGAGAAGTTGATCTTCTCCTCCACGAAGAGTAGTTCGTTCTCCTTCAAGCCCCACATGGGGCGCCCCACGGGAGGATGATCAATCTTCTGCACCTGCCGGAATTGAGGGCCGGAGAGTATGATCAGGCCCCCCTGATGCTGCAGCAGCAACTTCCCACCAGTGGCATCAAGTGACAGGGATGTTGCGTCCGACTTGAAAACTTCCGACTCCTCCCCGGGAGTTGACTGACGCCACAGCGCCCCTCGTGCGGGATAGATCAGCGCCCCGTCGCTTGTGACCACAAGCGCGGTGGGTGGCGCATCCTCGGTCTTCCACAACTCACCAAGGTTTTCCGTGATCTTCCTTCGCAGGACGGGAATTGCTGCTGGGGTCGGTGATGGCGTGACAGCCTTCCTGCCACGGGAGTCCAGTGTCAGGCCATCAAGGGCCTTGGTGCTGGTTTTTTCGGTGACCTCATTCGACTGTTCCAGCAATTCGTCCACGCTTGCATTCATCGCCGCGCGTGATCCGAAGGCGTCCACTGCGGGCTTGTTGAGCGCCGCGTTGTCGCCGCTGAAACAGGAAACAATGGTGATGGTGCACACCATCAGAACTATGAAAAAAATGAGGCGGATGGGAAGTCGCATCACAGGGCGCGTCAGAACGGTTTTCCCTCATCCTCGTCCTCGTCTTCGTCTTCATCGAAGTACGATTCATTGTCAGGGTCTTGGGATTGCGTTTCGCGCATGGCGCCGCGCAGGCGATCGGAAGGCGTACCTGTATCGAGGAACTCCGCGCCGTCCTTGCCGAGAATGGCCTCGATGGCCTCGGAGAGGAAGCCTTCCGGCGCCGCCTTCTTCAACGCGCCGAGTTTGAGTGCATAGCGGAGGATGTTCACACCATCGCGGCTCGTGAAGGGAAGATTCACCGCATGAGCCTTCTGCAGGAAGTCTGCGACGTACTTGGTGACCTGTTCCGGGGCGAAGGGAACGTTGAAGCTGAGAATGGCGATTTCCTCCTCGCGCGACGGGAAATCGATCTCGATCTGGGGTTGCAGGCGCGACTGGATGTATTCGGGAAGCTCGTATGTGGACGCGTCGTCATTCATGGTGACGCAGACGCGGAAGTCCCTATGGGCATTGATCTTGATGCCGGCGATGATGGATTCAACGTAGCGACGCTGATCGAGCAGCGGGGCGAGGGACGCCCAGCTTTTTTCCGACATGCGATTGCCCTCATCCAAAACGCAGGTGCCGCCGGTTATGATGGCCGTGGCAAGCGGAGAAGCGTGGTAGGAAATCCGCCCCGCCCCGGCGATCACGGGTGTCACAATCAGGTCCTCGGGGCGGGTGTCCATCGTGCACTGCATGATGTAGACGTCCCGGCCAAGCGACTTCGCGACGGCATACGCAAGTGTGGTTTTTCCGACGCCCCCAATTCCGATGAGGCGCGGGTTGAGAGGGACATCGTGGTCGGCAATGGTCATCCAGGAGGCAACCAACTGGTCACGAGTCTGGTCGCTTCCAATCCACTTCATGGGAATGGTGTCGGGATGCGCCAGATGGAGCACAATGCCTTCAATTTCGATCGTATTGGCCATGAAAACCGCCTGCGGAAATGAAACCAGCACCCCAGAATCGGCAAGGTCGCCGTCGTTCGTCAAGACAGAGGGAGCACGGGAGAGCATTATCGGCTTGCATCAGGGAGGTGGATGCCCATCATTGCGCTCCCCGTGCCGGGATGGCGGAACTGGCAGACGCAGCAGACTCAAAATCTGCCGATGGCAACATCTTGGGAGTTCGACCCTCCCTCCCGGCACCATGATTCCAAGGGCTTCCATGAAGAAAATCCATCGCCCATTCGCTTTTGGCGCGACGATCGTTCCTCATGTTTCGTGAAACGCTGGCCATCCTGCGCTGTCCCTGCTGTGGGGAGGGGACCTCGTCGCCGCTCTCGGTTTCACGCGTCTTTCACGAAGCCGGCGATGGCGAACTGATCGACGCCATCCTTTCGTGCGAAGGCTGCGCGCGCTGGTTCCGCGTGGAGGAGGGAATCGCAGACCTGACACGCGATGAACTGCGTGAATTTGATCGGGATCGCGCATTTGCGGAACGCCATGGGTGCAGTCTGGGGATCAGGAATGCAGGGCGGAGCGCAGCGGACCAGCGGATCGTGGACGAAGGGGATCACTGGGGGCGCTTCATGCGCCGATTCTGGGATGTTGGTGACCGATCGATTTTTGACCTCCGCGTGAAGGGAACGCATCCACCGCTCTTTATCGCAGGCGTGTTGGAACCCGATGATCGGGATCGTCACCGGCGATGGGGAATTTTTCCCAATCGCACGGGGGACTTGCTGTTTGGCGGCCTCCGATTGTTGGCAGAAAAGCGCGGAGTCGATGTGGGTTGTGGCGGTGGACAGTTCGGATTGGAAGCTGCGCAGCAGGGCGTGCAGATGACGAGCTTCGACCCGAGCTTCGAGGAGGTGCGATTGGGCCGACAACATGCAAGGCAGCGCGGCGTGTCGAACATCGACTACCTGCGCGCGGAGCCGGCAAATCCACCTTTTCGCGCGGGCACCTTTGACTTGCTGATGGCAAAGGATGCCCTGCATCACGTTCCCGATTTGGAACAGGTGTTCGAGCGTCTTCTGGAATTGTGCACCGAAGATGCGATTGCGATCATTCACGAGCACATCATGAAGGCACAACTGAAAGACAAATTGCTCCGAAGGATCGCGACCCGCGCGGTGGAAAAAAGCCGGAGGCGCTACGCCAGGCACCCGATTCCGCAGGAGTTGCTGCAGGATTCCGCCAATGAGGATGTTTCGAGCCATCACATCAAGCCGCTGCTTCTGAAGCACTTTGAGTGCATCGACAGCGCGGATGACCTGTTCTTTGCAGGTGATGTGGAAATGTACATCCACTTCGCATTCGGCAAACGGCGATGGTTGTCACGCTTGGCATACGCGGCTGGATTCGCAGGAGAGAAGGCGTTGCTTTTGATGGGGCAGCGGCAACATTTCAGCTTCACGGGGCGACGGAGAAAAGGATGAAGTCTCCACGCTGGCCACAGGTCGTCATGGCCGCGTGGGTGGGTGTGTTGGGCATTGTCGTTGCAGGACTGCTGCTGGCGCCCGTTGGCCTTGCGGGCGCGCCCGAAGTGGATTCCCTCCCCCTGACGAGGCTGCTGCGACTGTCGTTCAACTCCATCGCGACAGCCTTGGGCGCGGCGTTGATTGCCCTCACAATGACGCTGCTTCCAGCGATGACATTGGCGCGATTCCTCAAGCGTGGCTGGACGCGGTGGCTGATGCCCATGGCAGTTTCTCCGCTGTTCGTTTCGCCAACTGTTATTGCCGTGGCGGGCGTACACCTTCTGGGGCCGCAGGGATGGCTGACGCGCGCCGTGGCACATGGTGTCTTCGCAGTGACGGGGCTTGGAATGTGGGACCCGCGCGAGCCACAGGCCCTCCCTTCGCCAATCTATACGTTAGCCGGTGTGACACTATGCCTGGCGTGGTGTTTTCTTCCTGCCGCATTCCTGACAACATGGGCGGCGCTGAGGTCGATCAATCGATCGTTGGAGGAAACGGCGCTGCTGGAGTCGTCCCCCGTGCAGGTGCTTCGCCGCGTTACGCTTCCATTGGCTGCGCCGGCGATCGTGGCGGGCACTGTCTTGGTGTTCCTGCTCTCCATGCTGGAGTTTGGAGTGCCCGAATCACTCCGAAACCAGCCGGTGATGGTGACGGAAATCTACGCCCAGATGGGGATCAACTACAACGTGCAGGCGGCCTTCGTGGTGGCCGGCGCGCTGGCGATTGTGGCACTCCTTGCGACGCGTGGTGCGCTGGCGTTCCTGGGACGTGCCTTTTCGTCGGATCGTTTGATGGAGGCACCAGAGGAGGAGGAACGGCGGCAGCGGCCAATCCTGCGCGGACGATCGATCACGGTGCTCTCCTGCATCGGCATCGTATTGCTCGTTGTGCCCTCGACGTTTCTTTTCGCGACTCTCCTGCTGCGATTGAACGGGCCGGACGGGATGTTGGGAACACTGGTGAAGACGTGGGGGCTCACGCGGGATGAATTCCTTTTCACGATGGCGATTGCAGCGCAGGGCGCGCTCGCCTGCACGATGGTCGGGTTGCTGCTCGGATCGGCAGTGGCTGCGCTGCCCAGCCCGTTCTCCTCGCGCATGATTGTGCTGCTGGGCTTCTTCATTCCAGGATCGGTCGTGGCGGTGGCGTTGAAGATGTTGCTGCTGTGGCCGCCTCATCGGCTTCCGCCGTTGTTGGATCGCATGCTCGTGTCCCTGGATTCCTCGTATCTCCCACTGATCCTCGCCTATGTGATCCGCTTTGCACCGCTGGTGGCGCTGCTGACGGAATTTTACCTTCGTCAGGTTCCACAGGACCTGATCGACGCAACACGACTGGAGTCAGGCGGCCTTGCGGCAGCGTTGCGCGCCTGGGCGGGGCGCGCCTTGTGGGCCGCAGCGGTGCCCGGCGTCCTGATCACGCTGGCGTTGATTGTGGGCGAATCGGGGGCGACGATCCTGCTGATCCCACCGGGGAAGACGATGCTCTCGGTGCGATTGCTGACGCTGATGCACTTCGCCCCAACGGCACAGGTCAGCGCGCTTTGCCTCCTGATGTGCATCCCCTCAATTGTTGCATTGCCGATTGTGTTCATGACATGGGAAAAAATCACGGCTCGCAGCAACCTTCGCTTGAGCCGTAAACCCACACGCCCTTGATGTTGCAGACATCGAGAACACTGATACGGCGAATGAATGACTGACCACGTGGACGACACTCCCAAGGCAACAGAAGCCAGCGCGGAGTTGATCGCCTGCCTGCGGGAGTCGCGCGTGTTTGCGGGATTCGACGCGGATGCGCTCAGCAGGATCGCAGCACTGGCGGAGATTATGACCCTGGAGCGGGGACACATCCTGGTCACGGAAGGTTCAGCAACCACGCAGTTCTTCATCGTGATGCACGGCCAGGTTTCGATTCAGGTGGAATCCATCAACCCGCCCATGGAGGTCGGCATTGCCAAACTGGGGCCGGGCGAAATCGTCGGCGAAGGTTCCCTGCTGGCAGCCACCGCACGCAGCGCAACAGCGACGCTGCTACAGGAAGGGACGGTTGCAAAGTTTGAACCGGAACTCGTGATGCGTGCGCTGGACGAAAATCCCGGGCAGGCGGCGCTGTTCTTTCGGAACATCGCGACGGTACTGGCGGCGCGGCAGCGCCTGACGGACCGGCGGCTGTTGAACCTCACACGCGCACAGTATTTCCCGCAATGACCGTCACGTTTCTTGAGTCCGGGCACGTTGACAAGGAAACGTACAAGCGCGTCTTCCCGATTCTGAAATCACAAATGCGGGAGTTGCAGCAAAAACTCCGTGAAGCACGCATGTCATTGGTCGTGATGTTCAACGGCGTGCGCATGAGCGGCTGGGAGGATTCGATCAAGCACCTGACGGAATCGCTCGATCCGCGCGGCTTTGTTGTCCACAGCACCCACGCGCTGAACGAGGAGGAGGAGCGCCATCAATGGCTGTGGCGTTTCTGGGTCCGGCTTCCCGCGCGGGAAAAAATGACGCTGTTCGGATATACATGGTACACAAGGGCGTTGCGGGAGAAGATGACAGGTGCACAGTCGCCCGCCGAATGGGAGCGAACACTGGAGGAGATCTGCGACACGGAGGAAATGCTGGCGCAGGACCAGACGCTGATCGTGAAGTTCTGGCTGGACTTGTCGAAGAAGGAACTAAAGAAGCGATTGCGCGAGGCGGAGGAAAACCCTGCGGGATTTTACACGGTGAAGAAGGAGGATTGGCGCGAGTACGACCAATATGACCGCTACCGGGAGACGGCGCACGAGATGATCGCCATGACGTCCGCACGGCAGGCGCCATGGCACGTGATCCCCGCGGCGGATGACCGATTTCGTCGCATGAAAATTTTTGAAATACTCACTGCGACGATTGCTGCAGCGCTGGAAAAGGGAGAAATCAGGGCGGAGGAAAGGATCCCGCGGCGCCATGCGCCCGTGATCCTTGGGAACCTGCCCATGCTGGCGGGCGTGGACCTCTCCCAGACGATTTCCGAGAAGGAGTATGACGATCACAAGATCGCGCTTCAGGTGCATCTTCGCAAGCTTCAGCAAACCGTGATCGAGCAGGAAAAACATGCGATGGTCGTGGTGTACGAAGGCTGGGACGCGGCGGGAAAGGGGGGCAGCATCAGGAGACTGACCGCGACGCTTGATCCCCAATACTATGACGTGATTCCCATCAGCAAACCAACGCCCGAGGAGAAGAACCACCATTACCTGTGGCGATTTTGGAAGGACATTCCGAAACGCTCCCACATGACGATTTTCGACCGCTCATGGTATGGCAGGGTACTGGTGGAACGCATTGAGGGCTTCTGCACGGAAATGGAATGGCAGCGCGCCTACGATGAGATCAACGCCTTCGAACAGCAACTGACACGAGCGAATGTGCTGATCGTCAAGTTCTGGCTGCATGTCACCCAGGAGGAGCAGTTGCGAAGGTTTCAGGCGCGGGATCTTGACCCGCACAAGCGCTACAAGATGAACGAGGAGGACTGGCGCAATCGTGACAAGTGGACTGCCTACGAGCAGGCGGTGAATGACATGATTGCGCGCACCTCCACCGCAGACGCACCGTGGACAATCATCGAAGGGAACTGCAAGCGACATGCACGCGTGCGTGCGATGCAGGCGGTCATTGCGGCGCTCGAAAAGGCAGTGGGAAAGAAGAAGGGGTAGACTCAGGTGGTCGCGGCCCTGCTGCTCCTCGCTGCTCAACCACCGCCGCTTTTTTCCAAATATCTTTCGTAGTCAGCGAGTTCTTGTGGAAGGTCGTCCTGGAAATGGAGGATCTGGCGGGTTCCGGGGTGGATGAATTCGAGGCTCGTTGCGTGGAGGGCAATGCGGCCCGGAAGCCTTGCGGGGTTTTGCAGCGCTATTCTCCCCTGATCGACCTGCCGAATGATTTCGTGCGTCGGGTAGCCCTTTGTGCGGGGTTGCAGTTTGCGCTGCGCGCCGCGCTCGAACAGGTGTTCGGCAAGGCGTGTGTAGTGACCGTCGGCGAGGACCGGGTGGCCGGCCTCCGCGCAATGAATGCGGATCTGATGCGTGCGGCCGGTTTCCAAACGCAGATGCAATTTGGACGCAGTGCCATAACGCTTGGCGGTGCGGAAGTGCGTGATGGCGAGCTGCGCACGCGGAGGAACGCGGCCGCCCTCCTCGCCGATGCTGCGACGCGTGCCGTTGGGCGCCAGGCCGATGATGGATCGCCACGTTCCCGACTCCGCCACCATGTCGCCTGCGACGAAGGCAATGTATTCGCGATGCAGCGAGCGAGGCGGCATAAGTTGAGTTTGCAGGTTTCGCGCTGCGATGACGTTCTTGCCAATGACCAGAAGCCCGCTCGTTTGCAGGTCAAGGCGCTGAATCAGGACCGGATCAACCACCGGCTTGTTGTTTGACTTCCAATAATGCTTGAGGAGTTCGATCAGGGGCGCCGTGGCCTTCTCAGGGACCTCGCTCTTCTCTTCGAGAGGTTGCACCAGCGTAAAGGCGCTCTTCGCCACGACGACGAGGTCCTCGTCATCGTGCACAACCCTGAATTGATCGACGAGCGGCTTGTGCCGTGCCTCACCCTGCCCACGAATGCCGTGGCGAACGTCGATGAGGAGCGTCGTGCCGGGACTCACGGGCGCATCGGCGTCGTTCATGACCGCGCCGTTCTCCGCAGAGACAAGCCCGTTCGTGATCACCATCAGCGCACTTCGGGAACCAAGGGCTGGAAGCGCCTCGCGAACGACTTCCTTCAGGCGCTTTCCATCCCACGATGATTGATAATCAAGGCGGTGAATCTTCTGCGGGATGGTGGGTTTTTGCTGTTGTTTCATGGTTTGTCGTGGCCGGCGCTTGTGATCCAGCCTCCGCCGAGGACGCGTTGTTCCTCGTCATAGAACACGGTGGCCTGGCCCGGGGCGACGGCAATCGCAGGTTCCTCGAATTCGACACGCACATCACCATTGGGGAGGGGATGCAACATCGCGGGCTGCCCCTTGTGGCGGTGACGAATCTGCACAAGGGCGCGGCGCGACGCATCAAGTCCCGCAAGCCCCATCCAGTTGATGTCACTTGCAACGAGGAAATCAAACTGAACGGACTTCCGCGGGCCAATGATGACGTTGTTGCCTTGTGCATCAAGAGCCGTGACGTACATTGGTTCTCCGGTGGCAATGCCAAGCCCCTTGCGCTGGCCGACGGTGTAGAAGGCGATGCCGTCATGCTCACCAAGAATCTCACCATCAACGGTTATGAGCCTCCCTCGTGGCATGGTGACGCCGTCGCGTGCGAATCTCTTGCGCAGGAACGCGCGGTAATCGTTTGAAGGAATGAAGCAGATTTCCTGCGACTCAGGCTTTTCGGCAGTGGGGATCTGCGCTTCGCGCGCTGCGGCGCGGACCTCGGCCTTCGTCAACTCACCAACGGGAAACAGGATCATGGCAAGCTGCTCCTGATTCAGCCCGAAGAGAAAATATGTCTGGTCCTTGTTGTCATCGCGGGCGCGCGCGAGCGTCCAGCGCCCGGTTTCTGGAAGGCGAACCTTCCGCGCATAGTGGCCCGTGGCAATGTGCGTGCACTCCCACAGCTTTGCCTTCTCCAGTAGCAGTCCCAGTTTGACGTGGCTGTTGCAAAGGACGCAGGGATTCGGAGTGCGACCCTGTCTGTACGCCTGCACGAAGGGATCGATGACATCACGCGCGAAGTCCTCCTCCACATCGAGAACATAGAAGGGAAACTTCGTCCGTTCAGCACAGGCACGGGCGTCCTTTGCGTCAGTTGGCGAACAGCAGGTCTTGATCTGCGCGCCGAGGGCGATTTCCTCCGGCGTGAGGCGATGCGTGCGCATATTGACGCCAACAAGGTCATGGCCGTCACGCTTCAACAGCCATGCCGCAAGCGACGAATCGACGCCACCACTCATGGCCACGAGGATGCGGGAATGAGGCATAGGAAATGGGGAATGGTCACTCACCGGGTTTCACCCCCAGGCGACCGGTCGCGCGGGGAAACTCAGCGCGGACCGGGGGTTGCACGCGGCTTGGAACCGCTGCTGTTGCCTTTTTCATCCTTCGATTTTTCCATGCGCCCAATCTGGTCAACGGCGGCAGGATCATTCGGATCAAGTTCGATGGATTCAGTCGCCTTCGGCGTGACTTCGGGCTTCACGGCAGCGGCAATGTACTCATACTTCGGCGCGCCATTGGCGCCCCCGATTGCCTGCGTCGTTGTGGTGCCGTCCGGATTCTTGACCATCAGGAAGGAGTCCATCTGCGTGATGTTGAGGACGCCATCAGGCTTGGTCTGCTTCACCTCGGGATTGATGCTCAGCGTGATCTTCTGGCTGGTGAGTTCATACAACATGCGGCCGGCCGTGGCTTCGATTTCCTGCTGGCGTATATACACATTGTAGAGTGCCTGGAGCAAGTCCTCCGACTTGTTGTAGTCAAGCGATTCGGAGCGCAAATTCATGGTCTCGCTGACAACCTCCACCAAGCCCAGCGCGGTCAGCGTGGCGAAAGCACCAGCCGCGTCGGTCGTGACATTGACGCTGGGGGGAGTCTTCGCATCCTTCTCCCGCGTGGTGATGGAGACGTTGTTCCCAAGCCCCGCAAAACCGCCGCTTGGGGCTGCGGCGCCATCGGTGGATTCCGGCGTCGGAGTTGGCACTGGCGTTGGCGTCCGGTCGGCACCGGGTGCGATGGGTTCCTGGCCAACGGGAACCACCTGGCAATCGATCTGGTTGCCGCCGGTCATCTTGATTTCCGAGGCGCCGTTCTCCATCTGGGTGATGGTGAAAACCTCCATGCCTTGGAAAAGGGCATTGTTGGCTTCGGTTGATTGGCGGACGACGGGACGCCCCTTGAGGATGATCTCACTGTTCGCGGTGTTGTAGTAAAGGTCCTGGCAGGTGGCGGACACGCCTTCCTTCTTCAGGTCGATGTCGCCTGTGGCGGTAAGGATGCCGGTGGTGCCATCGTAAAGGAGCTTGTTGCAGCGCAGGTTCAAGCGGGGCGATTCAAGGATGATGATGCCTTCGCCCTCGAAGCGCTGGAATCCACCATTCTCGCCGGCCACCGTGTTGAGCGTGCCAACGGTGCCGTCCGCCATGCGTTCGCTGCGGAGGCTCATCTTCTCACCGGGATTGACGAAGGAGTTGAGGAAATCCTGCTGGGCAGCCGCGTTGGATGCGACGAGCGAGAAACCTCCCGCCGCCAGCAGGGCTGCCAGCACGTACCTCATCGCGCGTCGTTTGTTCATTTGTTCTTACCGTCCTTCGCGGTTGTGGTGGTTGGCGCAGGTGCATCCGGGGCGGCCTTGCGCTCCCACACTATCACGGCGGGATTCGTTTCGTCTCCGTAATACGTCCAGTTGCGGAATGCCTGGTCGATGGCAACGGCGGCGCCGGTGACATTCACATGGGTGTCGGCGGTCACATGACCGGATTGCTTGAATTGGCCGGGGAGGATAAATTTTGCGAGCTTGTCAGACCAGATGAGCTTGTCGGAGGAAACCTCCCCATCATCACCAAAGCGCGCCACGGTCGGTTGTCCCTTCCCGTCCAGAAGCAAGTCACCGGGACCACAGTGTCCCAGAAAATCATCACCATACGCCATCATTTGCTTGAATGATGTTTTTTCGCTCCCCTTCGCGGCGGAAACGGAATTGTTCTCCTCCCCACCCACGATGATGATGCCTTCTGGCGCCTTTGCGCTGACGTTGCGGTTTTCGCCGAGGCGAAGTGACAGCGTGAGTTCTTTTGTATCGATTCGCACTCCGTCGTCACTCAGCACGGCCTCCGCCGCGCTAACACGCTGGAGCTCCAACGTGCCCGAAGTGGTCACGAGATCGACGCCGGTCATCTCCATCGCGGCAAGGCGCGACGTAACCAACAGAAGGAGGAAGGCGATCAGGAGGGAAGCGGCAGGGTGCCGGGGCGCTTTTGCCAACGTTTGTGCATCCATAGGTATTGGCCGGGGTACCGGCGCACCATCTCTTCGATGCGGGCGGTGTAGGCCCGCGTAAGGTCAACTTCCTGCTGAAATCGGAGGGCTTTGTCACGGGCCGCCTCCGGCACTGCCATTGGCGGCTCGTTTTCGAGGAGAATCTCACCCGGTCCGTTACGAAGCCCGAACATCGTCGTCACGACGGCCCCGGCCTGCAAGGCCAACCGGGCGGGGGCCAGGATGGTATGAGCACCATGGCCGAAGAAGGGGACCTCCACGCCCGGCCCCTTGAGATTGTGATCGACCATCAGGATGAGGACCCCCCCTGCTCGCAGGTGCCGCAGGGTAGCCGTGCCCGCCTCGCCACGGTAAATTTGCCTTAGGCCACTGGCACCACGAACACGCTCCATCGCACCCTCCAACGCCTTGATCTTCGGGCGCGCCGCGACTGCCATGCACGGAAGCCCAAACGAGGTGACGAACCAGTGGGCGGTGAGTTCTGAGCATCCAAGGTGCGCCGTAAATATGACGAGGCCCCTGCCGCGCCGCTTGGTTTCCTCCAGCAGGGCCGCAAGGGCTGCGGGATCGGCAACGGTGAGGCGCTTGTTATCGGCGGCGGGATTCCAACCCACACCCCAAAGCACCTCGAAGAACGTCTTGATGGCAGACTGGTAGGTTTCCTTCAGCACCTGCGAGCGATTGATGCCGCCGGCGGGATAAGCGAGGTTGAGATGATCAATGACGCGACGCCGCCGTTTGCCGGGAAGACGGGCACCGATGGCACCCAGAAGATCGCCCGCGCCCTGCAAGGTCTCCAGGCGAAAACGGGGAACAAACCAGATAAGGAAATTGATGACGCCGACCATGAGCGCATAACGAACGCGCTTCGCGAGGCGTGGCTTCCTGCTCATTCGCCCTCGACAATGGCCTGCGCGTGGACCTTCCACTTCGTCAGCTTTTCACGGCCGGGAAGGAACGCGAGTTCGATCAGCACCCAGACTTCCTCGATGGTCGCACCGAGTTCCTCCACAAGTTCGCACGCGGCCCGCAGCGTCCCACCGGTTGCAAGCAGGTCATCGATGATGACAACCCGATCACCGGAATCGAGGCTGTCCTTATGGACCTCCACGGTCGCCTCGCCGTATTCAAGGGCATAGGAGCGGCGGAGCGTTTCCGCGGGGAGCTTGCCCAGCTTGCGGATGGGAACGAAGCCAACACCCAGACGATCCGCAAGGGCGGCGCCAAAGATGAAGCCGCGGGATTCGACCCCAACGACGCGGGTGATGCGGCCGTTGCGGTAGCGCTCCGCCAGGATGTCGATCACGGCACGAAAGGCCTCGCCATCGGCGATGAGCGTCGTAATGTCCTTGAATTGAATCCCCGGCTTTGGAAAATCGGGAACGTTGCGTACCTTCGCGAGAACATCCATTGGCTGCTGTTCCATGGACAAATGGGTGAAGGCGAGATGTGAGTGCCTTCGCGGGAATCGCGCAACGCAAAACACCCATGCTGGGAGGGCATCCCTCCCGACGCACCATGCACATTTTATTGATGGAGATGGAACTTCATCTGCCAAACTGCCACTCGCTGAAGGAGAAGCGGTCGGTGCTCAAGCCGCTCCTCAATGAGTTGCGGCGCGACTATAATGTTTCAGTGTCGGAAGTCGACGCACACGACACCTGGCAGACGGCGGTGATTGCGGTCGTCTGCGTGGCGGGGATGAAAAGCGCCTGTGAGAGGAACGAGCGCGATGTCCTCAATGTGGTGGAGACCAACGGCGAGGCGCAACTGACGGTGTACAAGATGCAGTGGCTGTGAAGAGTGGGATGATCACCGCGCTTTTTTGCTCAACTACCGGCAGTGATTACTTCATTCCTTGCTGCTGCATGAGTTGCTGGATGTCCATGCCTTCGAGATTCGGCAATCCCTTTGACTCGCCGGGGGAAGGTGGCGTTGCAGCTTCACCTTCAGGCTTCAACTCCTTGAGGAAATACTCGTTCCTGCGCATGAGACGGTCGCGATAGTATGCGGGAACAGCGAAGGCCCACGGCGACAGCTTCGCATTCAACTCCTCGGCTTCCTTCCTGATCTTGTCTGCCTCAATCAGCGTGGGCTCGGGAACAGGTGTTGGTGAGGGTGCCGCAGTTGGCGCTGGCTGGCCCTCGACGGGTGCGGGCGTTGGCGCAGGTGTTTGCGCAGCGGCAACGGCCTTGTCCGCCTCGTACTTCGCCTTGCGCGCATCGTTTGCGGCAGCGATGGCCGCATCGTCGGCGGAAACGTCAAGGGCGACATAATCCTTGTCTCCGCTATGGTGCACGGCGGCCTTGAAGACAAGCCCGTCAAACGTGCGAATGGTTGCAGTCGCCGAAGAGTCGGCATCGTTGAGGTTCAACGTGGCGCGCTTCTTCACGTCATCAAAGCGAAGCCCGGAAAGAACACGGGAGCCTTCGGCGATGGAACCGGGGTCCTTCACTTCGCGGCCTTCCGGCTTCGTTTTCAGTTCATAGACGGGAAGCTTTTCATCGGCCTTCGCGATCAGCACGCGCTCACCGTCCTTGTGGAGGATCTCAGTGGATTGAATGCGTGTTGCGGGAATGTCGAGGAAATCGGATTTTACCCAGTTCGCCTTCGTGACATAAGCGCGAATGTTTCCCGCCGCGAGCCAGGATTGCTTGTCACCGGGCTTGCGGACAAACTTGTTCGGGCCCTGGCCTTCCTCTGCGGAGGTATAGTCATCCTTGCCAACGATGAGCGCAGCGAACTCGGCTCCCCCCTTGCCGTAGAGCTTGATGGTCTTCGACTCGGAATCCTCCGCCGGTGAATCCTCCACGCCAATTCGCGAGTACAACGAAGCGGTGGAGGTTTTCGCCTCCAGCTTCTTCACGTTCCCAAAGTCATTCAGCAGGTTGCTGATGGAATCCTCGCGCGCGGCATAACCGTCGCTCTCCGCCACGGTCCACTGGCTGTCCTTCTTTTCCACGGTGACTTTTTCCTTGGGGCCGATCAGCTCGATCTTCGCGACGTCTTCAAGCTTTGACGACAAGCCGGGAAAGAATGCCTCGCGGGTGGAAATTTGGCGGACGGCGTCCACCGTTTGCTTCTTCTGATCCCGCTTGGACGAAAGCATCAGCCCTGCCGCGGCGAGAATGACGGCGATGGCACCGATGATTGCGATGAACTTCGTGTTCATTATAGCACCTGTTCGTGGAGACTGGGGATTGAGGCGGATTATTTTCGGCGACGACGGCCCTTCAGCATCCCAAGGATGACGGCGAAGATGCCGACAAGGAGGGGGATGAGGGCGATGTTGATGAACTTGAGCTTCGTGACAAGTTTTTCAACATCATCCCGCAGGGAGTGCTGCTGCTGGCGCAACTCGCGGCTGGTCTTGATCTGTTCCACGCGGAACTTTTCAATCTCAGCCTGCTGCTCGCTGCTCAGCGTGAGGCGGCTGCTCCCCTCGGCGGGCTTCTGCGTCTGAAGTTCCTGAAGCTTCGTTTCCGCTTCCTTCAACTTGTCCTCAAGCTCCTTCATCTTTGCCTCGGAGCGCTTGCCCGCATCCTTTTCCATTTCCTCGATCAACTTGAAGGGGCGTTGGAAACCTTCACGCCCGCGAATGCTGATGAGGTCCTTGCTGCCTCCATAGAAGTCTATGAAGTTCACAAGCATGTCCGCATTGTTGGAGATCTTGCTGGCCATCTGCTGGCCGAAGAACTTCTGCACCTGAACCCAGAAACGATCCGCAAGCATGTCCGTATCGGCAACCACCACGACGTCGATCGGGACTTCAGATTCTGTGAGGTGGTTGGCTGCCTTGGTGCCACCCTTCGGCCCGTCGGGGAATGCGGCGGAAACCTTTCCCGTGATGCGCGCGGCTATGATGCGGCGCTTGTGATCGCTATCGGGCTTGAAATCGCTCAACAGCTTGCCTGGCTGCGGGAACATCTGTCCCGCGGATGCGTCAAGGAGCTGCGTGTCCTCCGACGACTGGAGGATCGGCGTGATCTCGGTCTTTGCACCGTCCAGCTTCTTGAAGACCCCGGTCATTCCAACATTGATCGACTTGAGTTGGCTGGTGGCGTACTCGGTCTTGTTGATGCTGTCATCCTTCAACGACTGATAGAGAACGAAGTCGACGATCTCCGGCCGGTTTTGCGAGCCACCGTTCACCTGGATGGCGTTGGCCCTGTCGGCGAGGATCTTCCCTTCCTCCAATTCGATCCCCCACTGCTTGAAGCTCTCCGGCAGGTCCGATGCCTTTGGCTGCATCATCGCCTGCATGGGGTTGTTTGGATTGGGAGTGCCCTTGTCGGACTCCGCCAGCGGATCAACATAGATGATCGCGCGGCCACCATGAAGGACGTAGTTGTCGATGGCGTACTTCATCTCCGCACTGGCGTCCTTCGGATGGATCACGACAAGGACGTCGGTCTTTTCAGGGAGCTTGGTGGCCGTGGCCTCGACCTTTGTGACGTCATAGAGTTGCTGAAGCTGCGTGTAGATGTACCACGGATCGCCGCCATCCTGCTGCCCCATCATTCGTGCCATGGCGTTGCCGCTGCCATCGATCGGAAGCGAGGTGACAATGGTGAGCTTGCGCTTCTCCGGATGCGCGAGGTTGTAAATCAGCGAGGTGACATCATACTCCAGGAACTGGGCCTTGTCCGGTTCCGGGGAGAAGAACGGAATGACCTGGCGGCCGTCCGTGGAGTTCACGCCCTCCATGCCGAAGTACATGTTTTCCGTTTGGGAAATTGGAAGGCCCTGGATGCCCGCGCGGACCGCCTTTTCCTCCGCATCCGAGAAAGGCTCGGGATCGTAGATTTCCAACATGAGCTTGCCGCCCGCGATCTGCTGGTATTCCTCAAGCATTTCCCGGACGCGCTTGCCGTGATCCATGATCACGGGTTCGTTGTTCATCAACTTCTCAGAAAAATAGAAGCGGAGGGTGATGGGTTCCTGCAGCGACTTGAGGATGTTCCTGGTCCCATCGGTGAGCGTGTAGAGCTTGTTCTCGGTCATGTCCAACTTCTTGCCGCGGAGCGCGACGTTGGAAATCATGTTCACCGAAAGCAGCAGGACTGCGACAATGATGAGGCCCGTGAGGCCAACGAGTTTCTTGTGCATGATGGGGGTGCCTCAGTCCGCCTTCTTCATGTCCACCGTGATTGCGCAGGCAATCAGGAGGCAGACTATCATGGAGAGGTAGGTGATGATGTTGCGAATGTCGATGACGCCCTTCGACATGCGCTCGGAATTGCTCAGGAAGCTGAGTTCGCTGATGGACCGCACAACGGCATCGGGTGCCCATTCGCGGAAGAAATCAATGACGACACCGGTGCCGGACAGCACGAAGAGCAGGCTGATGACGACAGTGACGACGAAGGAAATCACCTGGTTCTTGCTGATGGCGGAGACAAATGCGCCGATGGCAAGGAACGCGCCCGCCATCAACGCCGCAGCGATGTAGCTGGCAACGATGATGCCGTTGTCGGGATCGCCGAGGTAGTTCACCGTGATCCAAAGAGGAAAGGTGAGCGAGAGCGTGAAGATCGTGAACACCCACGCGGCGAGGAACTTGCCAATGACCGCCTGACCGAGCGAGATAGGAAGCGTCATCAGCAGTTCGATGGTCCCCTGCTTGCGCTCCTCCGACCAAAGGCGCATTGTGATCGCCGGAATGAGGAACAGGTACAACCAGGGAAGGAAGCGGAAATAGGAAACCATGTCCGCCTCGTTGCGGGCAAAGAAGCTGCCCATGTTGAACGTGAAGATTCCCGAAAGAAAAAGGAAGATGATGATGAAGACGTAGGCGAGAGGCGTGATGAAGTAACTGCCAAGCTCCCGCTTGAAGATGACGAATATCTTGCCCATGTTTAGTTTTCCCTCCCCGCCTTCACGGTGGCTTCGTGCGTCAACTCGCGAAACACCTCGTCCAGCTTGCCGCGTTCCTCGCGGATTTCGTCCACTTCAACTCGCTGGTCGAAGGCGAGGCGGCTGACGTCCTTCAGGATCGGGCGGCCACGTTCGGAAAACAGGTGCAGCGACGCACCGGCGTCGTCCTCCTTGAATTCAACGCGCTTCACACCGGGAAGTTTTTCCAGCTTCTCCCGAAGCTGCGTCCCGCTTTCGCGCTTCAGGCGAAGCAGCACGGAGTTGTGATTCGCCGAGCGTGAAGCAAGCTCGTCGGGCGTGCCGTCCGCAATGATGCGCCCCGCGGCGATGATGATCGCACGTGTGCAGACAGCCTCCACCTCCTCAAGAATATGGGTGGAAAGGATCGTTGCCTTGTTGGGGGCCATTTTCTGGATCAGGTTCCGCACATGAAATTTCTGATTGGGATCAAGACCGTCGGTTGGCTCGTCCATGACGAGCACTTCCGGATCGTGAATGATGGCCTGGGCCAGTCCCACCCGGCGCTTGTAGCCCTTTGAAAGTGATTCAATGGGAACGTAGAGGTGGGATTCGAGGGAGACCCTTGAAACGACCTCGTCCACGCGGCGGTCGCGGTCGGCGCCGCGCAATCCGCGAACCTCCGCGACAAAGCGCAGGAAGGATTGCGGTGTCATTTCCGGATAGGCAGGGGCACCTTCCGGCAGGTAGCCGATTTTTTCCTTCGCCTTCATCGGTTCCTTCCCAATGTCGTGGCCGGAAACGACAGCGGTCCCGGCGGTCGGCGTCAGGAAACCTGTGATCATCTTCATGGTCGTGGATTTTCCGGCGCCGTTTGGCCCAAGGAACCCGAGCACCTCGCCGCGATCGACGCTGAAACTGACGTCGTCCACGGCCACGAAGGCCCCGAATTGCTTTCTTAGCTTCCTAATTTCGATCAGCGAAGCCATATGACTCTACACTCCAGTTCGTATCAGGCTGGAAAAATGGGATTTCTGGGGGATTTGATTGCTTCAAGCTTGAAAAGGTTTGGCCCCGGCTCAATGGCTCAGGGGGTGGGCACCAAATCGGCGGCGTCAAGGATACCGTCCTCGCTGGGATCCGGAATGTTGGGGTTCTCCAGGAAATTCAGGAGAACTTCCACACTCTGGGGCATGATGTAAAAGAAGCCCTTCATGGCCAGCAAGTGGAGGCTGCACTGATAGCCAGGCCGCTTCGCCGACATCGCCGCAGCAAGTCCCGGAGTTAACGTGAATGCAATTGTCGGGTCCTGCGAAGCATTGTCGTTTGTAAAATTGATGGCAGGATCGTTCTGCAGCAAGCCATCAAAAAGCATGGCCAGAAGAATATCGTCGTTCCCATTGTTGCTGGGATCGAACGACACAATCTCGATGGGATGATCGTTCCCATCCATGAGCGTAATGCTGTAGCGCCAATTCACACGAAGCGTAATCGTGGGATCAAGGGCTGGAAACGAATCTGAATAAAGCCAGGGGGCGGAGACGCTGGCTGGAGAATTGAGCCGGTAGTCTGCCAGCCCATTATGGTCAAACACCCATGAGGCGTTTCCAACCGGTGTCGGAATGGGAGTCGCGGTTGGCGAAGGGCTTGGACTTGGAGTGGGAGAAGGCAACGGAGCAGTAACATTGAAGGCTCCACGCATGGAGTTGCTGTGAATCTGGCAGCGATAACCGGGAGTGTGGGTGCCTCCACTTATGCTATTCATGGCATCCAGCAGGGCCTGCGTGACAGTGAAAGTCATCGTGGTGCCCGTCTCGACGTAGGCGACATCATTGTCCGACTCGAAAGATCCGGTCCCAGACTGGGAGAGCAGGATGATGTCATTGGAAGGGCTGGACGCCGATGCAATGATCGCCAACGGGTGCCCGGAGGAAGCATTTGGGTTGTTCACCTCATAACGCTTGCCGACTTGCAGATTGATCGTGGGGTCATCGGCCGGGAAGGCGCCGGAATAGAGAGCCGCGTCAGAAAATCCTGAAGCCGATGTCACCCGGAAATCCGAGCTACCGTTCGTGGAGTCAAAGGTCCAGGAAAAATCAGCGGGTTGTGCCAGAACCCGATGGGTGGGAACTACCAGCATCATGCAGGCAACTGGAACGAGAAACTTTTTACTCATGAACAGGGAAACCTCCCGCGCTGGGAAACCTACAATCTTCAGCAGCCAAGGCAAGGAAAAGCCCCCGTAAAATTGGTTGCCCGGACTGTTTGGGAATTTGTGCAATGGTTGTGGCCCATAAACCGGGAACTGATGATCGAGGACAATGGCTTCGACAGAGACAAAAGTCAGCGCAGATGAACTGGAAGGATTCCCCACGGATCCCTCCATGTCCTACAATCCCACCAAGTCATTGATTGGGAAGCTGGCGGACAGCAGCAGTTCCGAAACTGAATTCAAGGTCACGGCCACAAAAACCGCCGCAGCTCCCAACCAACCTGAAGAAAAAACAGAGCCGGGCCCCATCGTCTTTCCGAAGTCGTTGCCGGGGCCGGGCTCAAGTCCGTCAAACCTCGCCAGGAAACTGGCGTTCGATCTGCGCAGGAAGGTGGGACAGGGGGCGTTCGGTGAGGTGTGGGAAGCCACGCAGCAGAACCTGGGTCGCACCGTGGCGGTGAAGCGTCTCCGCGCAAGCATCTTCAATCACGAGTCGGACCGTGCGGAAAAAATCAGGATCCTTGAAGCGGAGTTCAAGCAGGAAGCACTGACGACGGCGCGACTGGATCATCCCAACATCGTGCCGGTCCACGATGTGAGCCATGATGAAGCCGGGCGGATGATGATCGCGATGAAGCTGGTCCGCGGCCTGTCCTGGAAAAAATCCATCGATGATGATTTCAACACCATGTCGGTGCAGGATTTCCTGGCGAAGCACCTCTCGATCCTTGTGGGCGTTTCGCAGGCAGTGGCGTTTGCTCATTCGCGCTGCGTGATTCACCGCGACATCAAGCCCCACCAAGTGATGCTGGGGAAGTTTGGTGAGGTGGTGCTGATGGACTGGGGGCTGGCGATGACGTTCGGAACGCCGGAAATGAAGGCGGACATCACGCTCTTCAAGCTCCCCGGCACGGCGCCCGAAGCACATGCGGTGAATCCTGCGGGGACGCCCGCATTCATGGCTCCCGAGCAAACAGATCCACACATCCTTCGGATCGGCCCATGGACGGATGTCTACCTGCTGGGCGGCACGCTGTACTTTCTCCTCACGAGGACCTATCCACATTTTTCATCCGACGCAAACATCGCGTTTGAACTGGCGAGAAACGGCCAGGTGAGCAGGCCGGAGGAGCGAAACCCCAATCGCGAGGTGCCGCCGGAACTGTCCGACCTTTGCATGAAGGCAATGCACCCCGAACCCGCCATGCGCATGCAAAAGGCAGAGGATTTCATCGCGGGATTGAAGGAGTATCTCTCCGGATCGGGCCGCAGGCGCGAGGCAATGGAATTGATGAAACAGGCACAGGCCATCGTCGCCAGCGAGAACAAGACCTACGAGAAGCTGTCGGAAGGGTCGCTGTTGATGGCGCGGTCAATGGGCCTGTGGCCGGACAACCCGGAAGCGAAGAAGACCAAGCAGGAGTTGATTCATTCGTTCGCACTGACGGCGATGAAGAACAACGACCTGCTGCTGGCGAGGTTCCAGGCAGAGCGGCTGGAGAATCAGTTGCAGTCGAAGAAAATTTTGGCGGACATCACCGTCGCGCAGGACAAGATGCGCGAGACAATGGACAAGCCCCGCGTGCTGACGTCAAAGCGGCTTGGAATCCTCGTTGTCGTCCAGATTGTCATTCTGCTGGCGATCCACCTGTTGGTGAGCGCGGCTCGAAACACCGTGCTCGAGGAATCCACGGCACGTGCAAAGGAAATCGCCGTGATCGTGGCCGGGCAGGTGAACGCGGTGGATCTTGCGGAAATTCGCGAGAAGGCCGACATGGCGTCATTGGCGTTCCGACGCGTGCACCAGATCCTCCAACGCGCACAGATGGCGTCCCCCGATGTGCGAAACATCTACACGATTCGTCCCGACCCCGACGGCAATCAGGACAAGTTCATTTATGTCGTGAGCGCACGCACCCGCGATGAGGACCTGAACAATGACGGAAGAATCACGAGCGAGGAGCAGGGCGGCACAGCCGGAATGCCGCGGGACATGACCGACAGCGAGGTCTCAAAGGCGATGGATCATGCGTTGGTGGAATCGCGGTTTGCCTTCGAACGAAAGGGGACGCTGATGACCGCCTACGCACCGATACTCAACCCGGAGACACACAAGACGACGGCGATTCTTGCAGTGGACATTGATGCCGACGCCGTCCAGAAAAAAATGTACAACATCAACATCGCGGGCATGATTGCCGGCGGGTTGCTGATCATGCTGATCACCGCCGCCATGCTGGCCAGCTTCCGGCTGCTGCACATCATGCATGTCAACAAGACGCTGGATGAGCAGATGCGCGCCCAGACAAGCGAATTGCAGCGCGGGAACATTTCATTGTCGTAGTGCGACACGGATGTCCCGAAAACGGGGACTGAAAAAACCTGGCCGGCGTGATCTGGGACTCGATCGCCGCGCCCCAGCCCGATCAACCGCCGGGGCCGGAGGCTTCCTTCTTTTTCCCGCCGCGATCCAGGAAGAATTTCTTCACGGAGTACCAGGTAAGCTGACGACCGATGGCGGCAATGGCATCGGTGAGCGGAATTTCCTTCGGACAAACGCGCACACAATTCTGTGCATTGCCACAGTCCCCATGGCCGCCGGGGCCCATCAGCGCATCAAGGCGCTCGTGCGCCATGGAACTGCCGGCGGGCTGAAGATTGAACATGTAGGCCTGGCCGAGCACGGCGGCGCCCATGAAGGGCGAATGCTCGTTCACCTGTGGACAGGCCTCCAGGCAGCACCCACACGTCATGCAGCGTGCAAAGTGATACAACTCCTGCTGCGTCTCGGAACTGACAAGCGCGCCGCGCCCAAGCGCATAAGTGCCGTCGAGGGGATTCCATGCCTTCACGCGGCGCAGCGCTTCAAACATGCGCGAACGATCCACCATCAAGTCGCGAACAACGGGAAACTTTGAGAACGGCTCAATGACGATGGGCTGCTCAAGCTGATCAACCAGGGCGGTGCACGCCTGACGGGGCTTGCCGTTGATGAGCATGGAGCAGGAACCACAAACCTCCTCCAAACACGCCGCGTCCCACACCGGCGCGGTGGTCTTCTTCCCGTCGCGCGTGACGGGATTGATGCGCACCTCCATGAGGGCGGAGATGACGTTGAGGTTCGGCTGATAGGGAATCTCGAATGTCTCCCAATAGGGAGCCTTGTCGGGAGAATCCTGGCGCTTGATCTTGAGGGAAATGGTGTCGGGCATCGGTGTCTCCGCTTCGCCTTATTTGTAGATGCGCGGCTGCGGTGGTTCCACCGTCATCGCGACGTCGCGGTAGCTGATCTCGGGCTGCTGCTGGCCGGGAAGGTACTTCGCAATCGTGGTGCGATTCCACTGCTTCTGGATTTCAATCCAGCGATCCATGTACGCGCCAAACTCGGGGGTGATCGGCTTGTCGCTCTTTGCCGGGAGGTTGAAGGTGGTGTTCCACTTCGCGGCGATCTCCGCAGCGTAGGCACGATAGCCATCGTGGTCGTGGGCATTGCCAAGCTTTTCCGCGGCGGGCTTCGCGAGGTCGAACGCGGGCTTGTAATGCGCTCCGCGCGATTCGTCGCGCATGCGGGCACCCTTCGCCATCGCCTTTGCCAGGATGATCATGTCCAGCAGTGCACGCGTGAAACCAAAAGCCTGGTTCGCGGACACGCTGCGATCATTGACGTCGATATTCTTCCAGCGCTCTTCAAACTCATCCAACTTGTTGAGCAATTCGTCCAAGCCCGCGTTGTCACGAACAACGGTGCATCGCGACGTCATCCAATCGCCAAGCTCACGGTGAAGCGCATAGGGATTCTCCGTGCCGGACATCTTCAGGATGTTGTCGTTGATTTCATCCTGGCGCTTCTTCTCTGTGCTGTAGACCGCCTCAGGGGCCTCGTCGCTGTGCGAGCCTACCCACTTCGCGGCGCGCTCCCCCGCCTCCATCCCACCATAGATGCAGGAGAGAAGGGAGTTCGCACCAAGGCGGTTCGCGCCGTGATACTGGAACTCCGCCTCGCCCGCGGCGAAGGTCCCCGGAACATTCGTCATCTGCGCGATCATGTCTCCCCGATCGCCATAACCAACCCACAGCCCGCCCATGGAGTAGTGCATGCCGGGGAAAATTTTCATCGGTGTCTGCACGGGATCATCGCCGACGAACTTTCGATAGATTTCAAGCACGCCACCGAGCTTCTCCTCCAGAACCTCCGGAGACTTCTTCGACTGCGACGGAGTGATGTCGAGATAGACGGAGTTTCCACCGTCGATGCCGCGCTTTTCCACCGTGCAGATGTGGAAGATCTCACGCGTTGCCACGTCGCGGGGGACAAGGTTCCCGTACTTCGGATATTTCCTCTCCAGGAAATAATCACGCTCGGATTCAGGAATGCTGACAGGCGCGCGACGATCCGCCGCATCCTTCGGAACCCACACGCGGCCACCTTCGCCACGGACGGATTCGGAGATCAGGCGCAGCTTGTCCGCACCGGGTATCGAGGTAGGGTGAACCTGGATGAACTCGCCATTGCCGTACCAAACACCCTGCTGATAGGCGCGCGAACACGCCGCCCCTGTGTTGATGATGGAGTTCGTCGAGCGGCCAAAGACAAGGCCGGGGCCACCGGAACAGATGATGACGGCATTCGCCTTGAACACGCGAACCTCGCGC
Organism: Candidatus Sumerlaeota bacterium; assembly: GCA_020848155.1. Lineage (GTDB taxonomy): Bacteria > Sumerlaeota > Sumerlaeia > SLMS01 > SLMS01 > JADZDZ01. The sequence goes on along the minus strand of JADLAR010000014.1, from coordinate 33,114 downwards.
TGCCACAGGTTCATCGCCGTGATGCCGCGCGTCTGCCCGTTGCCGTCAATCACGAGCGAAAGAAACTCCCAACTCTCGTACTTCTCGACCATGCCCTGCACTTCAAAGCGGCGAACCTGCTCATCAAGCGCGTAAAGAAGCTGCTGGCCCGTTGTCGCGCCGGCAAACGCGGTGCGATGATGAAGCGTGCCACCAAACCGGCGAAAATCAAGATGCCCTTCCGGTGTTCGATTGAAGGGCACACCCATGCGATCAAGCAGGTCGATGATTGATGGCCCTGCGTAGCACATCCCCTTCACGGGTGGCTGATCCGCGAGGTACTCGCCCCCGAAGAGCGTGTCGGTCGCATGAATGGAGGGATCGTCGCCCTCACCCTTCAGGTTCTTGGCGGAGTTGATGCCGCCCTGCGCACAGACAGAATGCGAGCGCTTGACCGGGACGACCGAGAACAGATCGACGATCATGCCGCGTTCCGCCGCACGAATTGTTGCGGACAGGCCTGCAAGCCCACCGCCGACGACAATCACCCTTTTAGGCATTGTTGGAAACCTCGCGGGCGATCATGTCTTTCAGCCGATCTCCTTTGGCTCGTGAATCTGAATCAGCTTCTGCTCCAGGCCGGGCTCGCTCTTCATGCGCGGCGCGACACGCGCGAAACCAACGATGGAGGAAATCAGCATCAGCGTCAGCATCACGCCAAGACCGCCGGCAACATAGGCCATCGAGCGCTGGCTCTTCGGTCCAACGGTGATTCCCCAGCGCATGCAGAACGTGCAAAGGCCATTGGCGAAATGGAAAATCACCGAAAGCCCCCCGATGAAATAGAGGAGAATCCAAACAACCCCGGGAAGCCCCCAAAGACCCTCAGAAAACATCTTCGCCAGAGTAATTGAAAATGGCTCCTGATGCATATCATGCATGAAGCGGAGATGAATCACATGATAACTGATGTAGACGACGGCGATCCACCCGGTGATGCGCTGAAAGGAGTACGCGTAGTTCCGTGCATACTTGATGGTCGAAGTATTCATCTTCGCCTGGGACGCGATGTAAATCCCCAGGGCGACGTGGAGCGAGAGCGGGACAAAAATCAACACGGCTTCCACGATGGGAAGAAATGGACCGAGGAGGTGAATCAACTTCACCTTCTCCTCGAAGAACTCCGCACTGATGATCGCCGTGCTGTTGGTCAGCAGGTGATTGAGCAGAAAGACGCCGAGGGGGATGACGCCGAGAAGGGAATGCAGCCTGCGAAGGTAAAAGTAGCGCGTGTTTGTCATCGTGAACGAGGAGGACCTTAACCCGGAAACGAAATGCGTCAATTGCGAAAGCGAGAGTTATCGTTGACAATCATTGTTCCAACAACAAAACATAAGACATGAAAACTGAGCCGACTGACGACCTGCGAACCGAGATTAAGCAAACCAAGCCCTTTAGCAGCATTGAGGAGGAAATCCTCCTGCGCCTGATCCGCACAGGAGACCGCCTCCAGTACGAAATCAACCAACTCCTTAAGACCAGGAAACTCACCATCACGCAGTACAATGCACTGCGAATCCTGCGCGGCGCGGGGGAGGCTGGACTGCCCTGTCATGACATTGGCGATCGGATGATCACCAAAGTGCCCGATGTCACGCGCCTGCTGGATCGCCTTGAGGAAAACGGACTGGTGATTCGAGCGCGACAAACTGACGACCGGCGGGTGGTGAGGGTGCGAATTTCGACCGCAGGATTGGCACTCTTGCAGAGCCTCGATGAGCCAATGCGCCAGTTCCACAAACAGCAGGTAACCGGGCTGAATGCTGATAACCTGTCTCAATTCAACGACTTACTAAGGCGTATTCGACTTGGCAAAAAGGGCTAGTCCGTTCGGCACAATAATTGTTGCAACGACTATATTCACCCAAGGACGACCGCATCCATGAAATCTCTATTTCGTAACCTCTTTGCCACGGACCCCAGTTGGGCACCCCTCATCATGCGTCTTGTGTTGGGCGTTGTCTTCATCGCCCACGGGGGCCAGAAATTTTTCGACAAGGGCGTGGATCAGGTGGCTCAAGGCTTTGGCAGTATGGGGATACCAATGCCTTATACCAGTGCACTTCTCGCAAGTTCGACGGAGTTCTTTGGCGGCATCCTGATGGTTTTGGGACTGCTCGTGCGCCCCGCCGCCATCCCCATGGCGTTCACGATGATCGTGGCATTTGTGAAAGTCCATGGCAGCAAGGGCTTCTTCCTGCAAACCGGCGGATTCGAGTATGTGTTCGTGCTCTTCTTCCTGATTGTTGCGGTGGGCATTGGAGGCGCCGGGAAGTTTTCGCTGGATGGATTGCTGTCGAAGAAGCCCCTCCTCTCCTGATTCACTTGAGTCTTCTGCGCGTCATGCGGTCATTCAGACCTCATGACGGCAGATCATCATCCCCGTTCCGTTGAGGCCGCGCGCGAAGGGGCGCGCCGGTTGGCGGAGGCGCCGGCGTTGCATCGCGCCGCAGTCCTTCTGTTATTCCTTCTGTCTCTGTTGATGCTGCCCATTGGAAGGCGGGGGCCGGCCGATGGCGGCGGTCTGCTCGCGCCGCTGACGGTGGACAGCGGCGTGCTGTTCCGAACACGACCGGCGGTGGACTTCTTCTGCGTCTATGATGCGGGTGCCCGCGCGCTGATGGGCCGCGATCCTTTCGGCGTGAACCTGGACACGGGAAAGCCGGGTGTGCGCGCGCCGTACGTGGCGACATTTCGCTACCTGCCAATTACCGCTTACTGGCTTGGCATCCCGCTGAACATCCTTCCGCCATGGCCTGCCTTCTATGTCTGGTGCTGCATCAATATCATCTTCCTTGTGGCGAATTTTTTCCTCTGCGTGGGAAGAAATCCCTCCGCATTGTTGCCGTTCGCGGTGGTCTGGTTCGGATGGTTTCCAACAATCGCAGAGCTTCACATGGGGCAGTTCTCACTGCTGCTGGGGACGTTGCTGCTTTGGGGGATGGATGCCCTGTGCGCGGGAAGACGCTGGGGCGGAATCGCTTGGATTTTCGCGGTTCTCCTGAAGGTTTTCCCCCTGGCGATGGCTCCGTCGCTGTTCCTCTGGGGAAGGAAGAGGATCGCGACGTCGGCAGTACTGCTCTGCGTGGTGGGAACTGCGCCTTGGTTTCTCTTCTCGAATGCGATCAATGAAGGATTGGTGAATCGCGGCGCCAGCGGCCGCATCGTCAGCGAGGCTCACAAGCCCTACGCGGGAGCGCAGGGGACGCAGGAGTTGGTGAATGCCATCGTCTGGAAGGCGAGCGGACAAAGCTTTGGCGATGAGCACGTCTCACCGGGCACGCCCGCATTCATGGTGACTGCCGGCAATGCGGTCATCCTGGTTGGCTACGGCCTGTTGTGCCTGTGGGCGGTCTGGCGCTCACGCAAGTCCCCCAACCCGCACACGATCGCGCTGTTGTGGATGACCTGGTATATCGCGTATCGGGATTGCTGGGAACATCACTACATGTTCATGCAGGCGCTTCTGGGCTTCATGCTGGCGTGGCGGGCGTTGCCGGCGCGAGTGATCCTTCTGGCGTGGCTGTTCGCGGGCGCGCCATCGCTGTGGTGGTTGTGGCAGCGCACGGGGTACGCAGGAAACGGCGCTACCGAGTTGATAGGGCTTCTTTACTTCGTGCAGCGACCGATTGCCCTCCTGGTGATCGGCTTCTCCTGCATTCGCAGCCTGCGAGGCAGGACGGCGTCATGAACCGCAGGCCGCGAATGAAGCCGCTGGCGTGGGCCCTCATCATCACGGGCATTGCTGCGGCGCTGCGCATTGCCAATGTGTTCTTCCAACTCGATTCACCCATTTTCCAGACTCCCGTTTCCGATGAGGTGGAACACTATTCGTTGGCAGTGAAGCTGGCGGCGGGTGACTGGCTGGGTCGCGATGTGGGGCCTTATTTTCGCCCCCAACTGTTCGCTTATGTGTGCGCGCTCCTCTTCAAGATTTTTGGAACGAGCTTCCACGTCACACATGCGCTGAACGTGATCTGCGACATCGCCGCAGTGCCCATCTGGTTTGCGGTGGCGCGGCGTGCCTTCCCGCGCCGGGCGGCGATCATGGGCGCCCTTTGCATCGCATTGCATTGGACCTTCGTGCACTTTTCCGCCACGGGATACATGGAAAGCTTCGCGATGTTCCTGAACGCGGTGCTGCTGCTCGCAATTGCCAATGTGGGCCTTTTCGTGAAGCGGGGGAACGGGAAGCGCAAGTGGTTGTGGCTGTGCGTTGCAGGGGTGTTCGCTGGGCTGAGCATCCTCACGAGGCCAACGGTGATGCTGATCATGCCGGGAATTGCGGTGCTGGTCGTGCTCATTCATCATGCGAAGCATCATTCCTACAAGGCCGGCTGCGTTGCGGCGGCCGTGCTGGCGGCGATCACCGTGCTGACGATCTCCCCAAATGCGATTCGCCACTGGATGATGTTCAAACTTTGGGCGCCCATGGGCACGGCCAGCGAACTGGCGTTCCACATGGGCAACAATCGTGATGGATGGAGTTGGGAACGCGCCAGTCCCGGCATCGAGTTCAACGCCTACCAGATGTATCCGATGGCGGAAGGTGGATTGGCATCGAACGCCATTCCGGAGGTGAGGCGATTTTGGAAGGAACGAAACGGCGCGTACATGCGTGAAGAGCCTTTGCGATTCGCGAAAGGGATCCTCCTGAAGCTGATGCAGGTCCTCAGTGCGAAGGAGGTGCATTGCACGAACGACTTTCTTTACACCATCGGCCGCTCACCGGTGCTGAAGGCCCTGCCGGGACTGGCCATCTTCGAACCGTTGGCGTTCGCGGGCGCCTGGGCACTCGTGACGGGTCTTTTTTCCAGGTTCAGGAGGAAGGACAACAGATCACGGCTCAATGACGTGCAGCTGTGGACGGGCGTGCTGCTGCTGGGCTGGGGCTTGGTGTATTTGTGCGGGGTCGCATTGTTCCTTGCGGTTTCCCGCCATCGATTGCCGGCGATTCCGCCGCTGCTGCTGCTGGCGGGATTCGGACTGTCGCAGCTTCATCACGCGTGGTCGCGCAGGGGAAGGCTCCTCCCGCTGGTTGCCGCACTGGTCGTCGGAATCGTCGCCTCACATCTTCCCGTCATTCCGGGAGCGTACACGATCCACGAGAAATGGTGGACACAGGTGAACCTTGGCGTGGCCTACCGCAAGCTGGGGCGCGCGACGGAATCCGTGGATGCCCTGCGCGTTGGAACAGAACTGCTGCCGGACAAGATCGAGACGTGGCGGCAACTGGCGATTTCGGTGGACGCCATGAAGGAGCACAACCAGGCCGTGGCCGCGCAGCAACAGGCCCTGAAGCTCTTCCGGAAACAGTATCCGAAATATTACATGATCGAGGCCCAACTGCTCGAAGACCTTGCGCGGTACGAATCACAGGCTGGTCAGCACGACGCCGCGATTGCAACGGCGCGGGAGTTGGTGGCATTGGTGCCGGATTCACCACAATCGCATCACACGCTGTCGCTTGCCCTCAAGTTTGCGGGCAGGGCGGAGGAGGCTGCGGCTGAATTGCATCGCTCGCAGCAACTTCAACGACCATAGCAGCAGTTTGCACTTGCGGCGAATTGAACTGCGGACACGCTTGGATTCACATCGCCCCTTCCTGAAGTCCGCCCGATGGAGTGCAGGGATGTCATGATCATCACGTCGCATGGAAAAGGAGTGCCGTTACTGGCGGCCCTTGCGCTCGCAGCCTGCCCGCTGGCGGGCGCGCAAAGCATCACGCAGGTGACGCCTCCGGTGATCGACGTTGCGAGCCAGGCAACATTCACAATCCACGGAACAGGATTGGAATCATATGACGGCTTTGCGATCCGGAAAAATGGTGGCTCGCAACTGCCATTGGACATCGTGAGCCAGACCTCCACGACCGTGCAATGCGCGATCAACCTGGCACCACACAAAGTCGGGTTGTACCACGTCCACGCAACCGGCCCGTCGTTGCCGCCACTCCTGCTTGCGAATGCCTTCGAAGTCACGCGGCCATCCACGTTGCAACTCACGCGGCCAACGCTGGGTGGCGGGAACTTTCCCTTCACGACCGCGTTCGACTACATGAACACACAGGTCATCATCCTCCAATCGGACATCGGGCGCGCGGGGGAAATCTTCGCCCTGCGATTTTACTCCCAACCGGGGGCACCGGACCCGACGGGAACGATCACGGTTCGGCTGAAGCACACACCGCTCGCCACGTTTTCCAACGATTCCCTGGACAACACAGGCTGGCTTGTTTGCGCGGTGACCACCAACACGCAATGGGCGCCCGACGACACGCTGCTCATTCCCTTCGACACGACGTTTCCCTACGACGGCACCCAGAACCTGATGATCTCCGTGCTGAATGACGCATCATCGACAGGGTTCGGGAATTGGACACAAACCTTTGAATGTGGAAGCAACCGACTGGTTGCAGGAAGCTCCAACCTGAACACCCCACCATCGAGTGACTGGACTGGTTCCACGCCCGCAGCGCGCGTCCTGCGGTCGCAAATCCCAAGGATGGAACTCACGTTTTCGAACGACGTCGTCGCCGCGGATTTTTCCACCGGCTCCCAATCCGCCACAGAGAACGAACTGCTGGCCTTCACGAACGACAGCGTCGTCAGCGGGCCAAGCATGACAACCTGGTCATGGGACTTCGATGGTGACGGGATTGCCGACTCCACGCAGCCGTCTCCCACCCACGCATGGCCATCAGCGGGGACTTACACGGTGGAGCTAACCGCAAGCAAAGGCTACACCGAGGACGCGGAAACGAAAGTTGACTACATAACCGTCTCCCCCGGCAGCAGCGTGGAATGGACGCTGGTGGAAATGGAGTAAACCGCCGCCGCGACGACGCCCCCAACATCGCGACCCAATCACCCACGCAGCCCGCCGCGATGATGCCTGCGACGCGCTCAGTGTTTCAATCCACGCAGCATCACGCCACTGCAGGTTGTGACGTTTCAATCCACGCAGCCCGCGCTGCAATATGTCCGCGAGCAGACGCCGGAGTTTCAATCCACGCAGCCCGCGCGGGCTGCGACTCCTACCCAGCTATCTCAACTGGATTCAGAGTTGCAAGTGGTATTGTGCGCGAATGTTGTTCGACGGGCGCTCCGGAAATCGTCCTGAGAGTTGAACAGGAACGTAAGTCACGTTCCTGCAATGATCGCGAACCTCCCGGGGATTTCATGCTCACTTGGGGTTCGCGCTGGACGACGTGCGATGGTTTCCCGGGTCTCTCTGAGAGCCTTTGCATGCGGTTTGCCTGCTCACGGCCTTCCGTCACGATGGCGGAATGCGGAAGGGCAGTCACTTCTTAAATCCGGTGACTTCAATCTTTACTCGACCGCACCCCTTGGAACGATAACCACCGATTCTGTCGATCCTTTGTAGGCGCGTTTGGATAAACAGCTCGAAGAATTCATTGCGGTTTAATTGCGGATCGAGTTTGGCAAGCCACGAATCGGCACTGGCCGACTCATGCAACTTGCGCGGCTTGCCAAGTTCCCAGCCAAGAAAGGCATCCTCCAGTAGAACATCCAATTCTCCCTCGAAGACGGAGCCGGGCGGAACAACTTCGTAGCTACGGTTGGCTCCTTTGGCGACAGTTCCTGCGGCGCGATCAATACGCGCGGAGTAAAGAGTTTCTTGTGTTGCGGGGTCTGCGAAGAGAAAGGGCACAGAAACGAAGCCACCGATACCCATTGCGCCGAGGAGGTAGCAGGCTGGGCAGATGCCGTCTTTGTCGGCGTATCGGAGTTCGCAGCCCTTTTCTTTTCGATACTGTCTTTTGGCAAGTTGACGCTCCTGTTCGCTAACCTTGCCCGCAGAGGGAAGGCATGGCTTGAGGAGCGTGTCCTTCCATGATCCGTTGGCACAGTAGCCCTCGAAAAGGAAGCGTTCGAGTTGTGCACGATACGCTCCCTTGAGCGTTGCGCCGGGAATACAGGGCCGCCCACCGAGTATGGCAACGGCGTTGTCAGCATCGGAAAGCGGATTGTCCGCACCTCCGACCCGCAGGGGCTCAATGGCAGTCAGCTTGATCTTGCAGAGTTGGCGGTTCATCGGCGGTTGCCTCCTGAGGCAGTATGGGAATGCGATGAGTGATTGTCCTGTTGCGGTGCCAGTGCGCGAAGTGACTTCAGAACCATGCGGCCAAGTGCTGGTTTTTTGCAGACTGCGGCGTTTGCGTGGATGGTTCTTAGCGCACCGTCCAATTGCTCGAAGGCCTCTTTGTCTCGCGATTCCGCGCGCTGCTTCTTGTCAGCGAGAAATAAGTGCGCGGCGGTGAAACCGTGTCGCTCATAAACCTGACCAAGGGATGCGAGCAGCTTGGTGGAAAGCGGCTGCTCCTTGCCAAGAGATTCGAGTAGCTTTTTGTTGTTGCGAAGGCTCTCGAGAGTGCTCTCGAGAGGGTCCAAGCCGGAGGGAACCGTGGGGTTTGGTTGAGCACGGGGAATCGCGAGGCCGACAAAGGGCTTATTGCCTAGTGGTTCGTTTTTCATTGAGGGGAATTCTCCTTGAAAAGGATGGGGTCACCGACAACACGAGTACCTTCGAAGAGTCCCCGAACATAATGGCCTGTGCCGCCGCGTTCCGGCTTGAACAAGTAACCAAAAACCGGATGGTGGACTTCGCGAATGCCAAATGCCTGACGCCAAGCATCGTTATCGGGAAGCCGAAAGTCGAGCCGCCCTGCAACGGGCATCTCATGCTGTGGTTCCGAACGCTCCAGCGTCAGACGACAGGCGCCGAATCCCTTGGTCTTGTGCGCGCCAAGCGAAAGTCGAAATTCTGCAGGCCATGTGGAGGTGAAGTCATTCCTGCGGACAAAGATACGGGCGCGGACGCATTCGAGGAACTCGGTGGAAATGGGAAGGACACTAGAGCCGCCCGCCCGATCCCGTGGCGAATAGGTGAAAAGACGCAGGACATTTGTGTCCGGCTCGTCGAGGAGATAGCCGCCTGCAAAGATCGGACGCGTCGGATGGGGAAATCTAGCCTTGAGCGCACCCGTGAGAGCCGGCGCCGTCAACACACTTAGGCATGGACGATAGGCGTTCGCGCGCATCCGTTCACCCAAGCAAAGGCACTCAGCCTCGAGGCAATAGACGAGAAACCCAGGGGATTCATTGTGCGTCTGGTCCATATATTACTCTTCAAGGAGACTAACGAGGCGGGCAATAGTAGAAGCAGATATACCGCTCCGGCAAAGTTCGGCGACAGCGCGGTCCTCTTTGCGCGCATTTTTGTCTCTTGTCCTGAGCTCCCGATCCAACTCGCCAAGCGCGGGAGAAAGACGCTCCAACGCCATTGCACGATGGGCACATGCGCGGCTGATGTCCTTTAGATTGTCGAGAAGCTGGCGCAGTTGTGTGACGCGGCAGCCAACCTGTTCACCCGATACATTGGAAACAGTCACTTCATCGCGGGAGGAATCAAGAAACCGCAAGTGGTGCCAGAAGGGGTGCTTCTTGCGTCCGACGGATACTGCAAAGCGGATTGGAGGATGGGGCGCCACCTCGTACTGCGCCACCTTGGGGAACCGTTCCTCAAAAAGCTGCGTGTAGTCCCTCAGAATTCGGCCAAGCGGGTTCGAGTCGGCTGCAATTCGGATGGCCCAAAGCCCTTCGTCCACGTACTCGATGCCCTCGTCGTTGCAAACTCCCTTCAACTTCTCCTCAAATGCCGCAAGGAAATCGCCATAGTCAGTCAGGAAGTCCACGACCACTGGATATGAGGCTTCCACGCCACCCACTGCGGCGAGCGTGGTATTTCTTGTCTGCTTCTGTTTCTCGGTCGTGGATTCTGCGATCAGACTGGTGAGACGTTTCTCAAGGTATTCCCGATGAAGGGCACCAAGCGTGATTCTCGTGCTCTCCAAATCGAAGCTCACCCGAAGCCAAGCAACTGCATCGTCTCCCCAGCGGCTGAGTTGCACGAGGCGCGGTGCATTCTGGCGAATTTGAAAGCACCGTTCGCAGAGTTCCTCCTCGCCTCCCTTTTCCTGGATACGTTCGTGAACAATGTCCCAGTCGGTGGGGAGGAAGTTCTTCTCCAAAAGTTCCTTCCATGGCACCGACTGCAGGACTTTACGAGCGTCGGGGGAGAGCCCCGGACGCGACTCCAGCAGTGCCGCAGGCCAGCGCCGCGTGGCGTGCGCGAACTGGCAGACTTCACAAAGTGGTAGTTCGATACGCTCGGGCGGAACGTCCGGATACACATGCTGCCACTCGACACCAGCCTGCTGAAGTGCGCCCGCCAAGCCGACGCTACCCTGACTCTTGCCCGTCATCTTTCCGACGGAGGCCGAGCCGAGTCGCCAGCACACCGCCATCCCTGCCTCGGCGATGGTACGGGCAAGGCGGTCCGCCTGCTCCCTGTTGAGGAAGACCGCAACAAATTCATGGCCGGAACGCGCGATGATATTGTCGGGGTGCTCAGCGACAAGACGATCAAGCAAAGCGCGCCGCTGCCCGAAGACGTTCCATTCTGCGATGCGGTATGGTCGCTGGACGATCCCAACGTCGAAGTGAACGACCGTCAAGTCAATTGCGTCGCACTCAATCTTGACTTCCTCCCATCGCTTGTTCCAAGCAAAGCGCACGTCCCCCTTTCGGGCAAGAATGCGCGCGAGTTTTCCCGTCAACTCTACATGCGCAAGCAATGTCGTTGTGTTCACACCGTCGTTTGCGTGCTCCGGTCGCGTGAGGAGAAGCGAACGATACTTTTCTCGCACCGTAGGCCAATCCGGTGACTTGTTCAAGTCCTTGATCAGCTCGCGCAGCGAATCCTCACTTTTCAGCCGAGGGTCCCCAGTGCACTTCCCGGTCCAGAGGCAGTACAAGCTTCCGTTGCTGGAAGGCAGATCCTTGCGTGCTTCCTCCGAAATGCGCCCCCAACCGGCTGCCAGCCAGTCGGCGATTTGCACCCACGCCCAACCGCGTGATTCGGGCCAGTGCCTAACGCGGATGCTCAGGCGCTTACTATCCTGCTGCTTGTCGTCCAGATCGTCCTTATAAATGATTCCGCGCCATGCGGGAGCGGCGAAATCGATACTTCTCCTCCAATCGTCGTTCGCAAGGCATCCCTCGAACTCGTGGGCACTTCCCTTCATTCTTACCGAAAGCTTCCAGTCCACGATCTTTCCGATGTCGTGGAACTCGGCCATAGGGTCGTCGACAGCCATCGCAAAGTCTCCTTCATATTTGAACTCGCCTCAATGCGGTTTGTTTGTCAGGCATCAGGGGGGATTTTTAATGTCATCGACATCTTCGCACCTCGCTTTCTGCCAAGCGAAAACGCTGGCCGCAACCTGAAGCGGTGCACCACTGATAACGCCTTACGAGCCGCCATGTCTGTCGAAGTTTTTACATCAAGTCGAGCGTGGAGCGCGACGCCGTATCGGCCATTCGCTGGCGGTGCGATGAAACTCCGCCAGCGAATGGCCTAATTTCTCATAAAAGATCCGCGACGGACGCTACGCGGCCACAAACTCTGCCAGAAAAATAAATCGCCGGAAAAAACGACGGGAGGTGTGGAGCTTTCCATCAGCGCCGATGGCCCGCGCGTGGATGTCAGCGGGGGGTATCGTTCTTCGTCAACTCGTCGAGGAGGCGTTCGCCGGCCTTCTCAACAATGTCGAGGACCTTGTCAAATCCCTTGGCGTCACCGTAGTAGGGATCCGGAACCTCGCGGTGGTCGCCATTGGGGTCGTAGTCGCAAAGGAGCCTGATCTTGTGCTCGTGTTTTCCGGCGCGATCCAGCGAGTGCAGGTGAAAGAGGTTGTCGCGATCCATGGCGAGAATCAGGTCAAATTCGTCCAAGTCACGCGGATGAACCTGTCGCGCGATGCAGCTTTCCAGGTCGTAGCCGCGCCTCTTTGCGGCAGCAAGCATGCGACGGTCTGCGTGCTCCCCTTCGTGGGCGCCGATGGTGCCCGCGGAATCAATGTGGAAGCGATCGGCAAGGCCTCGGCGCTCCACGATGGAGCGGAAGACGCCTTCCGCCGCCGGGGAACGACAGATGTTTCCCATGCAGACAAACAGGACCTTTTTCCGCGCGCTCATTCGGCAACGTTCACCGTGGAATGATCCCCGACGTTGAGGGCGCCGCTCACCGCTTCCACCTGTGTTTCCTCGCCGATCATCGAGTTGTGGAGGTTGACCCGCTTCAGTGCACTCTTTTGCCCGATCGTCGAATCCTTCACGATTGAGTCAATGATCGTCACATTATCCATCGTGCTCACGTAGGGGCCGACGACGGAGTTCTCCAACCTGCAATTCCTTCCAATGTGGACGGGGGGAATGATCACGGCCTTCGGGAACTGCCTGCGGAGTTCCTCGGAGTTGTCCGCCTTGTTCAAGTCCAGCAGGCGACGATTGGTCTCCAGCAACGTCTCCGGTTTCCCGCAATCGAGCCACTCGGTGATTTCAAAGCTGAGCATGCGGTGATTCTTGGCCAGCATGTATGCAAGCGCGTCGGTCAGTTGGTACTCGTTCTTCGTGCGGATGTTGTTGTTCATGATGTGATCAAGGCCGGCGAAAAGGAGCTTGGGATCGTTGACAAGGTAAACCCCCACGATGGCCAGGTTGGTGGGCGGGTTTTCCGCCTTCTCGATGAGGCCGATGATTTCGTTTGTTCCCTTCCTGTTTTCAACGGTGCCGAAGCGACGTGGATCATCGACGGCCTTTACGGCAAGGGCGCTTTCGCCGAGCGAGAACATCTTCGCGAAATCCGCCTTTACGATTGTATCGCCCAGGATGATCAGGAGGCGGTCGTCATTCTCGTGTATCTTCTTGCAGAGTGCGATGGCATGGCCGAGGCCGAGCATCTGATCCTGTCGGACAAAGTTCAGCGTCAGGTGGCTGTACTGCTTGCGAACGTGCTCTTCGATGCGATCTCCCAAGTAGCCGGTGACCAGCGTCACGCCGTCGACTCCCGCCGCAACAAGGTCGTCAATGATATGATCGAGCATCGCCTTTCCAGCGACCTGAAGCAACACCTTGGGCTGGGTGTGAGTATGGGGACGCATGCGGCTGCCGAGGCCGGCCACGGGGATGATCGCTTTCACGTTGTTGAAAATCCTTTTCAGTGTGTGGTCTGGGATTGGTGCCTTCGCAAGGCGCCATAGAAGTCCCCGACGATGCGGTTTTAGCGCAAGTGCGAAGCTGCGACGGGATCGCCTCCACTGAATCGCCAATGTGGCATCTGTGAAAGAGTGGAAACAGCAGATGCGTAAGCACTTACCCGTCGCCGCTGGTATACCCGGCACGGATTTCCAAATTCCCAATAATGTGCAGAAAACCGCACTTAATTATCCAACGTATAAAATTGATGTTACTTGTCTTATCAAAAAGATTCAAGATTCCAGTAAAGCCTGAAAAACGTCATGCCACACTGGCACTCGACTGGCAAATGATGGAATCACCCAGCGGCCAGATGGTCGCAAAATTTAAGGAGACACAAAAATGGTTCGTTCCAACAAGGGCTTCACACTCGTGGAAATCATGATCGTGGTTGCGATCATCGGTATCCTCATCGCGATCGCGGTTCCCAGCTTCCTCCGCGCCCGTGAAATCTCCCGCAAGAATGCTTGCCAGGAGAACCAGAGCAAGATCGACGGCGCCAAGCAGCAGTGGGCGCTGGAGAACAACCAGCCCGCCGACGCAACGCCGACTTGGGCGGACCTTACGGGCAACAGCAACTATGTCCGCAAGAGCCCGGTTTGCCCGTCCTCCGGCACCTACACGATCGGCGCGATCGACGAAGATCCTTCCTGCTCACTGTCCAACCAGGCGGCCTTCGCACACGAGTTCCCGCAGTCTGGCACCTGATTCCGGGCAACAGCCTGCAATCCTTCGAGGCGGTCTTCGGACCGCCTCGATTCATTTTTACCTCCCTTACTTCCGAAGACATGATTGGAAGCGAGCCAATCCTCAACAGGTCCTATACAATGCGTTCGACGCGATTGAGGACAGCAGTGACACGGGGGCGAACGAGGGTCTCTTCCAACGACGCACCCGCTGTCAGGACACGGATCCTCAAGGGGGATTCCACGCGATGAAAAAGCACCGTGCCCGATTCATCCAGGACGGCCACGTCAAGCTCCACACGGGCGGGCATGAGCGGCCAGCGGGCAATTTCGTAGCGAACCACCGCCGAGCTGGAATCACCAAGGGCAAAGGGATCGGAAATCTCCTGCGACAGTAAACGCCCGTCAGTCCAAGTCCACTTCAAGGCAACACGGATGGTTTTTTCCGTGCCACTGACTTTGATCTCAACGGCGCAGGCCTGGTCAGTGTGGACCGCATCGGCTTCGCGGCCCTCAACATGAAGTGCCACATGATCGATCCGGGCGCGTCCATCGGACCTAGCGATGGAACGGGAGAACGGACCGGGAATTTCGGCCTGCTCCATCACATGCCGCACATACTCGGCATGCACGCGCGCCGGGGTTCCCTCGCTGCGCAGTTTTCCACCATCAATCCAGAGCAGCCGATCGCACAGGTCGCGCGAGGTTTCCGTTTGATGGCTGACAAGGAGCGTGGTGACGCCCTCCTCGTGCAGCTTTAGAAGCTTCATGATGCTCTTCTGCTGAAACTCCGCGTCACCAACAGCGAGGATTTCATCTACCAGAATGATCTTTGGCTCCAGATGCAGCGCGACGGAACACGCGAGACGCGAATACATCCCGCTGCTGTAGTGCTTCACGGGTTCATAGAGAAAATCAGCAAGGCCGCTGAACTCCACGATCCTTTCAAGCCGGGACAGAATCACGTCGCGACTCATACCCATGATCGCACCGTTGTAGAAGATGTTCTCCATTCCCGTAAGGTCGGGATGGAATCCAACACCCAATTCAAGGAGCGACGTGACGGGGCCACCTACCATGATCTCGCCACTGGAAGGTTCAGTGATTCCAGCGATCAGCTTGAGGATGGTGGATTTTCCCGCTCCATTCGATCCAACAAGCCCGACCATCTCGCCTGGCTTGATGTCGAATGAGATGTCCTGAATGGCGTGAAAATCGTCACGGCGAAAATACTCAAATGCCTTGTTCAGGACCCACGCGCCGATGCGGGGGGACGCCCGGTGAAGTATCTGATACGTTTTCGAGACATTCCGAAAATGGATCGTACCTATGGGAATGGCTGTCTCGCGCGCTTCTGGTTGGATGGACATGCAGGTATGAGGGGACTCGACGATCCGGGTTTCAACCCCCATGTACCAGTCGGGAGCACCAAAAGAGCGCTCCAAAGATTCTTGGGTGGAAGTGAAGGAAGCTGTTGACCTGCCTGCTTTTGGCCGCAAATCCTCACGGTCCAATGTCTGGCGTACCCGTTGGAAGACTGCAAAGAGTTGAACTGTTTGAAAATCGCTGCAATCTTGTTTCGCCGTCTGGGCATTTAAACTCACAGAACCCTGTCAATTCAGGGCTTAGCAGGAGATTGTGAATGAAGCGAGCGATCATTGCGCTTTCATTGTGCCTTAGCGCCTCTCTGGCGTCGGCACAGTATGCAGGTCTCGTCATCAGTGAAGTCATCAACAACCCGGACGCCCAAGAGATGGTGGAAGTCACCAACACCTCCGGTGCTGCCATCGATATTTCCGGGGTGATCCTGTCCGATGAGGACGTCAACGCGAACGAGGGGGCGATTGCGTTCCCCGCCAGCACAATTCTCAACGCAGGAGCAACCGTCGTGGTCGTGACGGGAACCTCGGCGACGGAGCCAACGTGGCTGGATTCAGTCCCCGCAGGTGTCCGGATCTTCAATGAGCCGGCACGGAACACGAGCGCTTGGACCGCCGCCAATGGAAACACAATCACAGTGATGGTGGACATCGCGTCGGGAGGCGGTACACCGAACAACGTGGATTTGTCGACCAACGACAGCATCGTCATGTTCACGCCCGCTGCGACATTCAACGGCAGCGGTATTGTTGACCCACTGCAGGCAATCGACGGATTGAACTGGGACATTGACGGCCCCTACATGCCGATCAATTCCACGGGGCAGACAGACACGAAGGCGACAGAGTTGAGTGGGTTTCACCGCACCCCCTTCAGCTTTCAACGCGCTCACAACAACACAAACACGGGCACATGGCTGACCTATGTGCAGGACACGCCCAATGTGGGATCATTCCCGGTATCAAGCGCGGCGCAAATTCGCAACGCGGGTTGGTATGAGAGGCCGCTTGGCGACGGTGCGGTGTGCAAGACACTGCGATTCGACAACCTGTTCAATTCGCGCCAATTGATCCATGTTGTTGAAATTGATGATACAGCACCGAACACGGACATGCAGTTCCGCTACGGCACCAGCCCGACGCGCAAGACTGTCCCAGCCTTTGCGGCGGAAGTTCCGACCGCAACGGCAGTTATCAACGGGAACTTCTTCGACATTGGCGGCACCGGCGAAACAGTCCAGTACTTGAAGGTGAATGGAACCGTTGTGAAGAACCTGGATGTGGGCGCTGCGGGTGCGGTCATCGATTCCTCAGGCAACACTACGACGATTCCGAGACCCGGGACTGGCTGGCCGGCGGTATATGGTTTGCCTGCAACTGCGCCCAGTGTCATGGCGACGAACGTGATGTCGGTCATCGACCGCAAGACGGCCAACTACACCACCAACACCGGCGATTCAGACTATGCCTACTACAACATAGATCGGCATCCACGCACCGCCATTGGTACAACCCCCGATGGCAAGGTGATGATGGTGGTCGTGGATGGACGGCAGACCATCGCCGCAGGCATGACGTTGACAGAATTGGCGCGCACGATGATTGCGCTTGGATGTTCTGAGGCCGTGAACATGGACGGCGGTGGATCCTCCACGATGTGGGACACGGACCTGCCGGGCAACGGCGTGTCAAACCTTCCGTCGGAAGGTTCACTGCGCGCAGTTGCAAATGCGCTGATGATCACCACCCCGGCTTACACGGGAACGGTGCCGGCACTGGATGCGCGGCGTTCGGCAAGCAGCTTCCACGCGTCCGTACACGCTCCCGTGAATCTCACCGTGAATTCGGGAAGCGTCACGAATGTGACACTGAGCTTCGTGAACTACGGAACAACAACCTGGACGCCATCCACGATTTCCCTGGGAACCTCGGAGCAGTTCGATCGCGCGAGTTCGCTGTACACGGCGGGAGACTGGGTCTCCACGTCGCGCCCAACGGCATTGGACCAGGCAAGCGTGGCGCCGGGAGCAACGGGCACCTTCACGTTTCAAATCACGGCACCAACAGTGGTCGCCCCGCAGTTCATCGAGGAGAGCTTTGCACTCGTTGACAATCTGGGAAATTTCTTCGGGCCGTGGCAGAACCGCCTGTATATCACGGTCAACGCCCCGCCGGCTGCCGGTGAAATCGTCCTGGAATCACGCGATGTTGCGGGAAACCTGACCGCGGCCCCGACCTACGTGGAGTCGGGTTCGTTTGGCAACACAACCTCCAAGAGCACAGTGACAAGCCCCGGTGTCTTCGCGCCCGGCGCCCGTTACAACAATGCCATCGGCAGCACAGGCACGTTCCGGCCCACAATCACGCAGTCGGGCAACTACAATGTCTATGTGACGCTGGGGGCGGGATCCAACAACAACGCCGCAGCGTCCTTCGTGATCAAGAACGCGGGGGCGGATGTGACAGGCACCGTGAACCTGACCTCCACGGACACGGCAACGCTCCTCAACAAGTGGCATCTGCTCGCGGCTGAGGTGCCGTTCACGGCTGGTGGAACGGCGGAACTCGTGCTCACGAATGTTGATGGAAACAGCTCCATTGGAAAGCGGTTCGTGATGGACGCGGTTCGCTTCAGCGGCCCCGTCAGCACGGTGAACGACTGGACCCTTTACTGACCATCCCCCTGCATCGTTGTTGCATCAACGGGCCTGTCTATACATTGTATAGACAGGCTTTTTGATTTCGGGTGCCGGGCTATTGAGCTTGTGCCCACCCCCCCTGCGGCACACACTGCTTCATCCTCATTCCGGACCATGCAAATGTTCAAACGTCCCCTCCGCATCGCCTCGATCCTTGGAGCCCTCATCCTCGCGGCGGGCATCGCTCCCCTGCCCGCACAGGACACGCTTGACAAGACCATCCGCGTGAACATCGGCGGCGAGCCTCCCTCGATCGACCCCTCAATCATGAACGACCTTGGCGCCAACAACGAGATGCAGGCGCTGATGGAAGGACTTGTGCGTCTGGACGGAAATTCCAAGCCGCATCCCGCTGCGGCGGAATCATGGGAGCACAATGCGGATTTCACAGTGTGGACGTTCAAGCTGCGTAAGAATGCGAAGTGGCACAACGGCGACCCGGTGACGGCCAACGACTTCGTGTATTCAGTGCAACGGACCCTGACACCCGAAACAACGGCAGGCTACGCGGAGATCATGTATCGCCTGCTGAAAGGGGGCGAAGATTACTTCAAGGCCGGCGGCATGACAAAGGGCGCCACGTTGCCCGGCGTCCGCGCGATCGATGACTACACTGTGGAATACACGCTAAATTACCCCGCGCCATTCTTCGGCACGTTCATTTCATGGGGATCCTGGTTCCCGCAAAACAGGAAGGCCGTTGAGGCATCGCCCCTTCGGTGGACGCTTTCGCCCACGACCTTCGTCGGCAACGGCCCCTTCAGGATGACCGATTACAAGGCGAAGGATCGCTTGGATTCAACGAAGTCGGAAACATATTGGGACAAGGACGCGATTTTTTGGGAGAAGGTTGTCTTCCGGTTCATCGACGATGACAACACGGAGGACGCGGCGTTCCGCACGGGCGAGTTGGATGTCACGGAAACGCTGGCAGTGCCGCAGGTGAACTACTGGAAGGGAAAGCCGGAGATGCGTCAGTCCCCCTCGCTTGGCACGATCTATGTCCAGTTCAACGTGAATGAAGCACCGTTCGACAACAAGTTCGTCAGGCGCGCGTTCAGCAAGGCGCTGCAACGCAGCATCATCACGGACAAGCTCCTGCGGCGCGGCGAAACCCCCTCAAAGGGATTCATTCCACCGGGCATCCCCGATGCCACCGGGACAACCGACTTTCGCACGAAGGCGGGGGACCTGATCGGCGCGTTCGACCCGGCCGCGGCGAAGAAGATCCTGGCAGAGGGAGGTGTCACAGGCCCGGTCACCGGCGCGGAGTACCTCTACAACACACGCGAGGAAAACAAGATGATCGCGGAGCAGTTGCAGCAAATGTGGCGGCGTGGCCTTGGCGCCGACGTGAAGATTCAAAATGCGGACTGGGACGTGGTCGTCACGCGCACAAAGAACAACGACTTCCTGTCTGCCCGCGGAAGTTGGTTCGGCGACTACATGGACCCCCTTGGCTACCTCGAACTCTTTCAGTCCACAAACCCGCGCAACAGTCCACGCTTCAAGAACCCCAAATACGATCAGTTGGTCGAATCGGCCCGCTATGAAAAGGACTCTGTCAAGCGCGAGCAGTTTTTCATCGAAGCGGAGAAGTTGCTGGTGGAGGACGAGGCGGTGATTGCACCGCTCTATACGAATGCCTTCGCCTATCTGGCGCAGGCAAACATCGAAGGGCTTGGCACCAACCTGATGGGCCAGAAGCTTTTCGTCCGGGCCAAGCGGGTCAAAAAGTAGGGCCTAACGTGAGCATTGACAGACAGGCGGATTTGTCGGCTCTATTTCGGCCAATCAGGCAAAGAGGTCATGACAATCAAGGTTTCGGAAAAATTCCTTAGGCTGGCCGGTGCGGTGGCCTGCATTGTGGGCTTGGCCATTCTGGCTGGCTGTGGAGTTCGGCAGAAGGTCATTGTGACTTCCGAACCAACGGGCGCCGTGGTGTCCATGAACGGCGTGAATCTTGGAAGAACGCCGGTGGAGCAGCCCTTTCTCTGGTTTTGGTACTATGATTTCATCGCAGAGAAGAAGGGGTACAAGACGGCTGGAGTACGGAAACGATTCCGTTCGCCTGTTTGGCTGTGGCCGCCGTTGGACCTTGTGATGGAAGCCATGCCATTTTATGTTCCCAGTGTAAAGCGCGTCCACATCAAGATGGATCCATTGCAGGACCGGCCGGCGCCATCGTATGAGATCAGCGAGCAGGCCTCATCCTCCTGAAAAGCGGGGACTTTTGCGTGAGCGGTGAAAACAGTCAGCAGGCAAGCCTGGTCCCGCGAGCGATCCAGCCCGGCATGGAGAGCAAATATGTCCTGCGGGGCGACCAGATCACCGTGGGCCGCCATCCCAGCAATGACATCGTCCTGGCACTGGATTCGATTTCGCGCTTCCATTCGCGCATAGATCGCCGCGGCAATTTCTACATCCTGCAGGACCTCAATTCGTCAAATGGCAGCCACCTGAACGGTGAACGCGTCACGCAGGCAACAATCAACCACGGCGACCTCGTGGCGTTCGGTGATGTTGAGTTCCAGTTCGAGAACGAGGACGGGCCACGCATCGAGAGCGACGCCCCGCCGAGCAGCTTCGTTGGCAAAAGCATCATCGATTTCACCGACGAGCAACCGGACGGCGTTGGCTCCTCCAAGTCGTTTGTCAAAGCGGAAGACTTCCAAGGGGCGAAGGCAAAGTCGTCGCTTTCGTCGTCGGTGGTGGACAAGAAGGCTGACCGAGGCACACTGCTGAAGCTGAATGCACGGCTTGGTGCACTGTACAAGCTGTCGGAACTCTTCCGCGACGCGACAAGTTTCCAGCGGGAAGAGGCCATTCTACAACGGATCTTGGAAATTGTTTTCAGTGCTGTTGGCGCCGATCGTGGCGTGATCCTGACAAAGTTCAACAGGGATGCGGAGAACCTGGACGTCGCAGCCGTGAAGTACCGCGATGAACCGATCGTTGCACAAAAGGTCCAAGTGTCGCGCACCATCCTTAAGGAAGTGGTCGCCAATCGCGTGGCGATCCTAAGCAAGGACACGACGCTGGACGAACGATACGCGACCACCGAATCGATCCTCGTGAACCAGATAAGGTCCACGATCGCGGCACCGATGAGCATCGGTGACGAGTTGATTGGCGTGATTCACCTGGACAGCTCCACGAAGGGAAAAACCTTCGAGCAGGACGATCTGGAATTTGTCATGATCGTGGCGACGGAAACGGGCGTGTCGCTGCACAACATGCGCATGCAGAAGGAAGCGACCCACCGTGAGCGCCTGGCAGCCGTGGGCGAAACCGTGGCGGGCATCAGCCACAACGTGAAGAACATCCTGCTCCTGTCGCAGGGGGGCGCGGAACTTCTGACACGCGCGATCGAACGACGCGACGTCGACGGCACGCGCGAAGCGTGGCAGGTGGTCTCACGAGGGATCGACAAGATTGGCAAGCTGGTGCGCGACATGCTGGAATTCAGCAGCCACAAGAAGGCCGAGTTGACGGACGTTGACGTGAACGAAATGATTTGCGGCACGGCGGAAGAGATCGAAGGGCAGCTCATCGCCAAAGGGGTGACGCTGGAACTTGACTTGGATGAAAGCATCACTCCGCAGCCACTGGACGAACTGGGCCTCCAACGGACCGTCATGAACCTGATCGTGAACGCCATGGAGGCCATTGCGCACCAGCAGGGGCAAATCTCCGTCACGACAAAGGCAAGGCATGACACCAAGCGAATGGTGATCCGGGTGCGCGACAACGGTGCCGGCATTTCCACTGACAAGATGGAGAAGGTTTTCTTTCCGTTCTACACGACCAAGGGATCGAGTGGCACTGGCCTTGGCCTGCCGATGTGCAAGAAGGTGGTGGAGGACATGCAGGGAACGATCACCTGCGAGTCCGAGGAAAACGTGGGCACGGTTTTCCAGATAGAGCTTCCGCTGGCCGCGAAGGCTTGAGCGTCGCAGCGGAATGACCTTCGTCAAGCCAGTGGCTGGATGCCTCGTGCCCACCCGCGCGTTCGCGCTGTTGTTCGCAATGGCGATGCTGCTGCTTCCGCAAATCGGAAGCGCCCAGGCTTTTCCCTTCTACCATCACGATCACGAATCGGAGCTGGATCCTGAACTGAAGGAGAAGTGGGTCCTCTATCCGTTTTATCGCGAGGTGGAAACGAGCGATACGCTGACGATTGCGCTCCATCCGCTGTTCAGTTGGTACCGCGAAAGCGACACCGAAAAGAAGGATTTCGACATCCTTTGGCCCATCTTTTCCTATCGCTTCCGCGCACAGACCCAGGCAGCGAAGAATTCGCGCACGGCCTATCTGTTCCCGCTGTTCTTTCAGCGCCATGAGGAGCGCTACGGTCGGAACATCTATGGGCGGATGATCCTGCCGCTATGGTACGAGGGGCGCCAGGGGCCGCGAAATCACTATCGCATCCTGTTCCCCTTCTTCTGGTACGGATACAATGCACGGCTGGTGCTCCCGTTCTTCCCGCCGCGCGAGCAGACGTTCATCGCGCTGTTTCCCCTGGCGGGGGATTTTCGCGGGTACTGGAATCGCGACCGCATTCGTTTCCTGCTTTGGCCGATCTTCGTCCAAAGCTCCGAAGGCACCGGCGCGGACTACAATCAGGTCAACTCCTTCATTTGGCCAATTTTTGGCATCTACAGTGGGCCAAGGGTAAAAGGCTTCCGCGTGTGGCCCCTGTTTAGTTGGGTGGAGAAGGATGGCGAATTCCAACGATACAGTTTCCTGTGGCCGCTGGGGCACTATCGCAAGGGACGCATCAGCAAGACGAACGAGGGGCAGCAGAACATCTTCATGTTCCTCCCCTTCTATGCGAAATTCCGGCAGCCGAAGGTTTCACTCGATCTTGTCTTCCCGTTCTACGGGAAACTGCGCGTGGGTGATCGCACGTCCACAGGCTACGCACTCGCGCTGTACAACACCGACGTGAACACGCGCCTGGGCATCAAGGAACAGAGATACCTGCTGTTCATCGTGCGAAAGAAGACGCGCCTGCCGGGTTTCGATCCCGCCAACATCCCCAAGGATGTGACCGTCGGCGGTGGTGTTTTTCCATTCTACACGCGCGTGCACAATGACTTGAAAGTACGGAAGAGCATCCTCTGGCCTCTCCACCAGTACCGCTACAATGTCTACAATGAGTTCACGTTCAAGCGCAGCTACGTCGTTCCCTTCTATTCAAACCGCCTGCGCGTTTACGACGACGGGACCTCCGTCCAATCAAAGTTCCTCTTCCCGTTTTTCCGCTTCAAGAAGACAACCGACGATGAAAAGCGTACCGCAGCATTGCATCTGTTTTTCTACAGTGACGTGCAGAACATCGACAGGTTGTATGCGCCGCTGTGGTCCTGGTGGGAGAAGACAGAGAACTTGAAGACCGGGGAAAAGTCCCTCCGGTGGTTCCGAGAGCTATGGATCTACGAACGCAGGGAGGATGGCGCCACTCGCAAGCGGGTGAACGCCTTCCTCTACCGATATGACAAGACAACCCATGCGGACGGCAGCCATGACGGAACTTGGAGCGTTGGTTTCGGACTGATTCACAAATCGTTTTGATGCGGGGTAAAAAAAACTGATTGGCCCCCTCAAATTGCACGCATCCAGTAATGCCTCAACAGTTCCAACTACACGAGAGGATGATTCCGATGGGTTTCATATCAGAATTCAAAGAATTTGCAATGAAGGGCAACGTGATCGACATGGCCGTCGGCGTTGTGATTGGCGGTGCCTTTGGAAAAATCGTCACGTCACTGGTAAATGACATCATCATGCCATTGGTTGGACTGCTGACGGGTGGCACCGATATCAAGGAACTGAAGTACGTCATCAAGGAAGCTAATCCGACTGCCACTCCACCCATTGTTGAATCTGCGATCAGCTACGGGGCGTTCCTCAGTACCTGCCTGGATTTCTTCCTGATCGCCCTGTCGATCTTCATCGCGATCAAGGCGATGAATACGCTGCGCCGCTACGCAGAGGAGCAGGTCGCTCGCATTCCCTTCGGCAAGAAGGAAGTTGCCGACGCCGCAGACGCCTCCGAAAAGAAGTAAGCGCGGTATCCCCGGCGCGTTGTTCCTTCCGGGGGACGACGCGCCGCTTCACGATTCTTTTCGCAGCCAGTTTTGAATCGACGCCCCAATTGTCATTGGGCGATAGGTGGTTTATCGCCCAAAGATGATCCATGGCTGACAGTCCAGACCAATATCCATCCAAGCCTTCGCGGGATACAAACTCCTTTCCTGGAGAGGCGGAGCCCATCACACCCGACATGGTGGGGCCCGCGTTGATCGGGCATGTGGTCAACCGCCTCTACAAGGTGGAGAAGGTCCTGGGCCAGGGGGGCATGGGATGGGTGCTACAGGTGCTCCATCTGCGGTTGCTGCGAATGGAGGCGATGAAGATCCCCATGAAGGAATTCATGGCGGATGCGGAGTATATGCAGCGCTTCCGGCGCGAGGCGCTGACGATGGCATGCTTCGAACACCCCAACATCGTCCAAGTCTACGATGTTCACATCGCCGACAGTTACGAGAACGACATCAGCTTCATCACGATGGAGTTCGTTGACGGCCTTCCCATCGATCAATACGTGATCCTGCACCAGGAGACGCTCACTGTTGGCGGGTTGATGGAAATCCTGATGAAGCTGGCCAGGGCGATCGACAAGGCCCACGAAAAGAAGGTCATCCACCGCGACATCAAGCCGGCGAACATTTCCATCCGCACCGCAGACCTGGAGCCGAAGTTGATGGATTTCGGCGTCGCGCGCGCGGAAATCGCAAGCGCGTACAAGACGGCCTATAGCACTGGAGGAAGCAACTCCTCGTTCACGGCAGCCTATGCGGCGCCGGAACAAATCATGGGACAGCAGGTCACTGGCGCCGCGGATATATACGCGTTTGCCGTGACGATCTACAAGCTGCTGTGTCGCGGGTTTCCATTCCAGGCGGAAAACGCCGCCGGGTTTATCGTGGCGCACGTGCAACTTCCCCCAATGCCCGTGCAGGAACGCAATCCACGCTGGCCCGAAGGCGTGAACCGTGCACTGATGAGGGCGATGTCCAAGGACCCGCAGCAACGGCAGCATTTCGTTGTGGACCTGGTCAGCCAAATCATGACGGCGCTGAAAGGTTTTGAATCAGTGCCGATGGCGCGAATGTTTGATCCCAACGCCGTGCTCCCCCAGCCGGTGGTGAACCCGCCAACGGCCACGAGCCATGGAGGCATCCAGAGCGAAAGCATCACGGAAACGAACCCATCGAAGGGGTCGAGCAAGGCGCAGCCGGAGGGGGCCAGCGCCACAAAGTCCGTCATCGCTTTCCTCCTGATAATCGCGCTCGTCGCCGCACTTTCCTATTTCGTAATGGATGGAAAGGGCGCCGCCTTCAAGCAGCCTCAGGTCTACTTTCCCGAATTGAAGGTTCGTGCGGGCAAGACCGCCAGCGGAGACGTGATGGCGCTGCTTCCGGTTTGGGAAACCCCCACGCCTTCACCCACCGCCACCCCATCGCCAAGCCAAAGCCCATCACCGTCCCCAACTTCCTCGCCGACGAAGACGCCCTCACCATCCCCATCGTCTGCCCCGATGGTTGTTCCGCCAACTGCCACGCCGTCGCCCACCCCAGAACCAACGGCTTCATTGACGGCGTCGCCTTCGCCGTCAGAGACGGCCTCACCAACGCCTTCTCCCAATCCAACCCCAAGCCCCGCACTGACACCGCGCGAAGTCGCCGCACACTATGCGGTATCCGCGGACGTCGACATGGTTTCGATCATCATCATCGAGGCGGAAACCATCGACATGGGGCGCCTTGAATCACTGTACCCGCGACGCTCCCGGTCGTTTCTTGAAAAACATCGCGACATGCTGAATGCGAAGCCGGCGAATGCACTGACCGCGAGTGCGCTTTCCCCGCTGGTCAATGGCAGTGCACAGTTTCCCTATGACCGCGTGCAGTGGATTGTGGAAAGCCCGACCCAGGCGCTGCTGCTGGCTGGCAAGTACATGGAATGGTACGAGGCATCGGTGAAGGGCACGCCGCGGGAGACCACTGCGCAGAAACTTCGCGACCAGATCACCTTCTCCGTCGTTCCCTCACTGTTTGAAACAACGGCCATGGCGAATCGGTCACTTTCCGTCAAGGGATGCTGGACCATTGAGGGCGGCGCGTGGAAATGGGATGCAGAACGCTATTCGCGCGTTGACGCCAGAGGCCGAACCGACGAACGACTTGAGCGCATTCCCTTTGCCTGCTTCAACACACCGTAATCCATTCGGCGATTCCGAAAGGCTCCACACATGAAAAAACTTCATCTTCCCAGCGCTGTCACCGCCTCCGTGATGTTGGTCGCCGCGAGTGGTTGCGTTTCCAGCGGCACCTACAAGAAGGGCACCGCAGACCTTGAAGCGCAGATCACCGCAGTCAAGGAAGCGCAGGAGAAAACTGAGCAGTTTGTCATGAACGACAAGCGGCTGAATGAAGCCTTGGAAGTCGGCAATCGCGTGGATGAGATCGAGAAGAAGGTCGCGGACATGCAACGGCAGTTGGAGAATTTCCAGACGACCTGGGACACCGCCCTTCGCGAGTACAAGACAACCCTGAACAACGACGTGCAAACCTTCGAGCGCATCAACAGCCAGCGAAACGCCAAGACAAACCAACTGGTTCAAACGGCGATCCAGAAGCAGATCGATGCGTTCGACGCGTTGCGCACGGACTTGCAGAAACTTCAGGGGGAACTGCGCGTCCTGGCTCCGGAAACGACAGGGCAGGGGGATGCGGCGCCGAAGCAGTAGGCCCTGTCGCTCCCAAGTTTTGCGCTCATGCGGAGACGCCCTTGTTGAGCACCCCGATCGACGGGAACGCCTTGCCGAGGACTTTTGCCTGATCCACGTTGAACCAGGACGTGAGCACCTCGCCGTAAATGCTGCGGAAATCCACGGTGTGTTTCAAGTCACCGTTGTCGAGGTCGGTAAGGCTCGGATA
This sequence comes from Candidatus Sumerlaeota bacterium, assembly GCA_020848155.1. Classification (GTDB taxonomy): domain Bacteria; phylum Sumerlaeota; class Sumerlaeia; order SLMS01; family SLMS01; genus JADZDZ01. Next base: position 6,182 of record JADLAR010000014.1, on the reverse strand, counting down.
CTTTGAATGGAAGCCGGGCGTGATTCCCGCACCAGTCAGGAACATCGGCCCCGCAGTGCCGTGATCGGTCCCGCGGCTGGCGTTTTCCTCCACGCGGCGGCCAAATTCGCTGAAGGTGAAAATCAGCACCCGGTCTGCCACGCCGATATTCTTCAGGTCCTTCTTGAACGCAGCCAGCGCCTGGCTGAACTGGCCGAGCAGGTTTTCCTGCGGGCCCTGCTGGTTCGCGTGCGTGTCGAAACCGCTGAATGAGGTGTAGTACAGGCGCGTTGGAAGTCCTCCGGCGATGAGGGTGGCGATGGTCCTCAGCCCCGGCGCAAGTCGTCCACCGGGATAGGAAACCGGCGCGCGCTTCACGGCACCGGCGCGAATCACCTTGTCTGAGCTCAGCACGGCATTCGCCGTCGTGTGGCGAAGGAAATCAATCGTGTCGCCTTCGTCGTTGTGGGGCTTTGTTGTCTCGTTGAGCGCATCGAAGGCCCCGCGGGTATTGCCGTAGGGGCCATCAATCCATCGGAATTGTTCGGGCTGCTGGAAGGAAACCCCCGCGCCGGTCTTGCTGGCGAATGCCTGTGGCGTGTCGCCACCGATGTACACCCCGGAAACAGGATCGGGTTTCCCACCGCAGCAATTGTCGAAATAGCGACCCACCCATCCGGTGTCTGACACACGATTGGAATCAACGGCCGTGTGCCATATTTCCATCGAGCGAAAATGCGATCGATCGGGATTTGGATACCCGACGCCGTTCACGATGGCCAGTTCGCCATTGTCGAACATCTCCTTCATCTCCGTCATCCTGCCGTTGAGACCCATGTAGTCATCGATTCGGAGGATGTTGTCCTTCTTCAGCCCGATGTTCGCGCGCGCACGATGGTAGGCGTCATCCCCATGGGGCACGACTGTGTTGAGGCCATCATTGCCGCCACCGAGTTGGATCACGACGAGGATGCGGTCGTCCTTGAACGCGGGCAGCGCGCCGGGCATCGCCGTTGCGGCCTCCACGGAACGCGTGAGGAAGCTTGGCAGCGTCATGCCCAGCCCTGCGATGGCCGTCGTCTTCAGGAAGTCACGTCGTGTGAAGATGAATTTTTGGTCAAGCATCGGAATTACCTCGCGGGAGTCCTGGTTCAGTGTGGTGCGTGGAGGATTGTACGATCAACAAACTTGGTATTCAGCCATGGACATGACCAGATGCAGTGCGGCGACCGCCTTTTCCTTCCCGACCTTGGAGTAGCTGAAGGTTGCGTTCGGCGCATCACCGGGCATCAGCACCGTCATCAGTTGAGTCTTCTGCACCTTCCCAATGGGCCGCCCAAGGAGGTGGTTCACAACGCCGTCGAGCGCTTCACCTGCGGGCTTCCCCTCGTATGGCTCATAGACCTTCGCGATGTCGCGGATGGCATTGCGGCGTCGATCGGCAAGCAGGCGCTCCGCCCGCTTGCGACGCTCGCCCGTTTCCTGGTTCACGATCCTTCCATTCACTTCCACTTCATCCAGCCGAAGCTCGCGCTTTGCCTGCGGCTTTTCACCAAGAAGGACGTATGCGGGAATGTTGTAGCGAATCAACAGCGTGTTCGTGTTGATCCACGCGCGATTGCCCGGCCAACCCTTCACGTTCGGAGGATAGAAGAGGTCCTGGCCCAGGCCACGCAGGGCGAGGTTGATGAGCACCTTCTTGTCCGGCTTGTATTGAAGCTGGTCCATCAGCATCACGACGTACTGCGCGGGCGACTTGATCTGGCCCGCCATTGCCTTCGTGCCGTAAAACTCCTGTGAGCTGAACATTGCGCGAAGCAGCGGCTTCAACTCATAGTCGTTGGTACGAAGGATGGTTGCCAGTTCCTCCACGAGTTCGTCGGAGGGATTCTCGTACACAAAATACTCCCACAGCTTCCTGGAAATGAAGCGCGCGGCTTGCGGCTGCTGGAATATGATGTTGATGATGTCCGCACCGTCGAAGGTTCCCGTCTGGCCAAGGAAGGTCTTCGTGCCATAGTCGTGCTGATTGGCAACAAAGGTGAATTGCCCCCGACGGTCGGTGTACCCGCTGAAGGCACGGGCCGCCTCCTTGATGTCATCCTCGGTGTAATGGCCGATGCCGAGCGTGAACAGTTCCATCAACTCACGCGACCAGTTCTCGTTCGGATGCCCCTTGCGGTTCTGGTTGTTGTCCAGATAGCGCAGCATCGCGGACGATTTGCCAACTTCAAACGTCAGCGTCTTCAGGTTGCCCGTGGCGTTCTCGCGGAAAATCTTGTTCAGGTCGTAGTTCGACTGCGGCTCCTTCACCTTGTCTCCCGACGTGGCAAAGTGCCCGTGCCAGAAGAGTGTCATTTTCTCCTGCAAGGGACGCGGGGTGCGCCCCATCTGGTCGATCCACCAAACCTTCAGCGATTCGATCTCCTCCCGCTGAAGGCGTTGCAACTCGTTGAACTTCTTCTGCCGATCCTCCGCCGCCATTTCCTTCATCTCTGCGCGGATTTCCATCTCCTGCGCATCCACGTCGGAATACTCCGGCTCCACGATGTTGTCGGGATATTGGTCATAAGCGACGAGCGTTTCGATGGAGGCCTTCGCACCCATGCGAACCAGCGAATCGATGCTTGAGTACGGAACGCCAAACCCGGCCCGGTTGAGCAGGTGACGTGCATTCCGTTCGTTCCAGGAAAAATCGGCGGGAATGGGCTTTAACAACTTGGACACGGGCAAAGGGCCTCCGGGTCATGTGATGCCGCGCGCGGCGAAAGCTGATGGATTAGAAAGCAATCCTCCGGCCGTTCCTGCAAGGGAAGTATCCCGCGGCAAAACCCCTGCAAAATCAGGTGTCTGTCCGTGAGGCGTGAAAAACATGCTCCTGCGTCCTGTTCCAAATGGTCCGATACTGTGCGCAGCGCCGGCGAATTTTCGTTGAGGCTGCCGTGAAAACCCCGTCCCTTCGCTCCTTTCCACGGAGTTGACCGTTGCCGCCACTACGCATCGCCTTCGCATCCGATCACGCAGGATTTGCGTTGAAGAAAACGCTGATGGAAGCCCTGCGCCAGGAGGGACATGCGGTGGAGGATTTCGGCTGCCCCAGTGAGGCGGCGGCCGACTTGTCAGACTTCGCGGCCCCGACGGCGGAGGCATTGGGGCTTGGGCGATTCGACCGGGCGATCTTCGTGGATGGGGCAGGCTACCCCAGCGGCATCGTTGCGAACATGTTCCACGGCGTCTTCGCGGCGGTGTGCAACGATCCCGTCAGCGCGAAGCTTGCCCGCGAGCACGGCGGAGCGAACGCGTTGTGCCTGGGCGCGATGATTGTCGGCCAGGCGATGGCCCGTGAAATCGTGAAAGTTTTCCTGAGTGCGGAGCCGCTGCCCGGCAAATACGAGGAACGACGGAAGAAAGTCGCGGAGATTGGAGCACGGCGGAGGGTGGGCCCCCTGCAACGCACACGTCAGGTGTTGACGCTGGAGGACCTCAAGGACGCCGTTGAAAACAAGCGCCCCTTGATGATTGATGAAAACACCGTGATGACCCCCGGCGTACTGGATGCCGTGAAAAGATAACCACTGGGAGGCTCCCCAAAACCAACGGCAGTATTCATGATTTCCTCCGTTCGTTCCAGGCCCTGCCAGCGAGCGGGAGAAACAGAGCGCGGAAAACCTCCCCGCATTCACCGCAGCACCCAGCCGCTTGTGTCCGGGTTTTGAACGCTCTTCCACCAACGCAGCAATCCTGTCAGCGCCTCCGGCGGATTGGAAGCGGGTGGATTGTTGAATATGTCCTCCGTGTTAACACCGTGGCAGTTGGTGCAGCTGCGAATCTCCCCGGGTTGGAAGGTGAGCCAGTAGCGCTCGCGCACGGCGGCGGTGCCACCCGGGCGTGTGGTCTGCCAACTCAGGGCGCGCCGGGCCGGGACGAAGGCGGCAACGGAACCATCGTCGGCGATTCGCACACTGCCGGAAGGCCCCTCATCAGCCGGGGGATTATCGACTCCCGCCATGGGCCTGCCAAGCACACGACGACCATCACGGCTTCCCTCAAATTGACCGCGCAGTTGACGCCCTTCGAAGAACTGCATGTGGGCGAGATCAGTGGGCGTGGATCCGGGCGCGGCGGTTTGGTGTCCACTCCATGAGACGCGCAGGTTGTAGTACTGCTGCTTGTCGGCGCGCTGTGTGACGTCGCGGGCGACCAGCAGAGCGAGGTCGTTCCGCACCAGATAATCGCGCAGTTGATCGATGCCAAGCTGCCCGCCAAGCTCTTCCTCCAGGATCGCTGTTTCAATTGCAGGAATGGGCGTGTGGCGCCTTGCGGGGATTTGGCGCGCGCGAACCTCCACGGGAAAAACCTCCCACATGGGGCCGGAATAGGTGACCGTACGATAGCGGTTGTTGTCAAAGTACGTCACGGAATCGGTGATGCCCGCGGGGATGAGCTTCGGGCCCGGAACCTTGAACCCGTTGGCGCCATCGACCATCTTTGTGATGCGGTAGTTGTAGCGGCTGCTAAGCGGAAAGGGGTTGTTGCCACCGGGATCCTGCGCCGTGGGCCTGTCGGCGTAGGGGCTGCTGCTGTGCGCCGCCCACAAGGTTCCATCAGACATCGCCATCACGTCGCGAAAGAGACCGACTTGGTTTGCGTTCGGCGTCTGGCCATCGCCGCTGTAGGAGCGGGTGTCCTTGTGCGTGATGTAGACGGCGGAGATGTTGTCCGCATTCTCGGCAGGTGGCGCCGCAATGGCGACAATCTGGCCTGAGGCATGGGTGGAAAACTCAGGGGCATCGATGCCGTAGAAGTAACCCGGATTATTGGGATCCTCCACGCCGGACAGGAAGGACGTGATGCGGAGATTTGGAAAGTTGTACAACTCCTCAAGCCCCGTCCGTGCGGGTGGGATGTATCCCATGAGTTCGTGCCGACCGAGGTGATTGAGCGTCTCAAGGTCGCTGCCGTCCTCATTGCACGCCCATGGGATGAACTGATTCAGCGAATGGCGAAGTTCGTCATGCTGATGATCCGCGTTCCAGACGGGGTGGGCTGTCTCATTGGGTCCGAACAGGGAGCGTGCCTCCGGAAAGACCTCATCGCCGGGCGCGACCGTGTGGAAGACGTCCGACTCCTCCGACTCGTAGGTGATCGAACCATAGCCATCGCTGATGTCGCCACCTTCGATGATCGTTTCAATGTCTGCATCAGCCTGCTGGTCGCGTTGCAGATGATCCCATCGGGTGAACACAAGGCGCCCGAACGAATCAATGACGGGGCGGAAGTCGCCGCTGGGTGCGTGATCAAGCAAGCGCAAGTCTGTTCCGTCGGACCTCATGCTCCAGATACCCGTGACGGTTGGCGCCGTCTCGTACTCATCCAGTTGCGGGTAAAGCCGCCGATCGCCATTCCGTGGGCGGTCACTGGTGAAGAGGATGCGGTCATCGGTGCCGTACAGAGGCGAGACGTTGTTGTAGTTTTCCGGCTGCGGTATTCTCGTCATCGTCACTGTCTGGCCCTGGCCGATTCCGGTCACCTCGTAAATCTGGAAATAGACAGGGGTGTAATTGTCCTTGATGGTCCCACCGACAACCATGCTGAAAAGCACCTTCGTGCCAGACCAATGAACGCTGGGTTCGCGCACGGCGATCTGGTTCGTTGAGTTGGTGCCGAAACCCGCCTCCAGGGTCAGGTTGCGAAGAGTCCCATCGTCGTAACGGATGTACAGGTCGCCGCCGCGGGGCGCACTGCCGACGCCTCCGCGATGATTGCCAAACACGGAGAGGCATGTCGTGAAATCATCGGAATGCGGCGTCTGCGTCACAAACAGGATGGGATTTGCAGCAGAAGCACAGGACCACAAAATGAATGCGGCAATGGCAACACCGCGAACTGGCAGGCGCATGGGTTCCAAGAAGTCCAAGGAGATCGTTGAAAATGGAAAGTGCAACAATCCAGCCAAGGAATGGAAGCACCGACACGCTCCGATTGGATTGAAACGAGGAAAACCTGAACGGGGTTCGCGGGTATTCCCTGAGCACCGGAGGGCAGGTTGTGTTGAAAGGGAAACGCCGTGTAACCACTATTATACAAATTTCCGGATATTTTGACAGAAAACCATGCGTCCAAAATATAGCAGCAATTCAGCCACATGCACTTCTTGGAGTCGTCAATGTGCAAGGGACTCAACGCAGTCTCTTGCGGCGGGT
>JADLAR010000013.1 GCA_020848155.1 Candidatus Sumerlaeota bacterium | reverse complement strand
TGATGTTGTGTCCGCCTGCGGCGGCGATTTCGAGCGCGCGCTTGGCACCCTCCTGTCCCTTCACATCGATGAGATCATCGCAGTGCGCTCCGTTGCCAAGGCCGTCACTTGGTGAGATTGGAAGGGCGGGGCTGATCTGTCGCTCGCCGCTGAGAAACTCCGCCGCCTCGCGCAAATTCGTGACGGGAATCACAGCGATGCCTTCGATGCAGGCAGCTTCCGCGGCGTTCATCTCTGGCAGCAGGATTCCTTCAAGGCCAGCCTGGCGTGCGCCGATCGCCAGCGGCAGCGCACCGGAAAGAGGCTGGGCACGGCCATCCAATCCAAGCTCTGCGGCAGCGGCGTAGTTGGGCTTCTGGTTTACGATGCGCCCCGTCGCCTGCAATGCGGCCAACGCCATCGGCAGATCGAGATGCGACCCCTCCTTTTTCACATCCGCAGGAGCGAGGTTCACAACCACGCGCCGTTGTGACAGCGCAAGGCCGCTGTTCTTCAGCGCAGCGCGCACCCGCTCGCGTGCCTCGCGAATGGCAAGGTCACCAAGCCCCACGATGTTCCATGTCGCAGCCGTGTGTTCCTTGACTTCAACAACATCCACTTCCACCTGAACGGGGAATGCGTTGATTCCAAGAATTGTGAAGGAAGTAAGGTTTGATAGCATTTTCGACGAAATCTGGATTCGTGATCGGTTGGTAGAAATCCCCTCATTCGATTTCAACCACACTCCTGTCTCAATCCCGATTTCCAGAGTTCGGAAACAAGCTTGTGGGCAGAAGCTGATTCCGCAAAGGGGGAGTCAGAAGGCGATCCAGTTCGTCCCCCTGTCGGAAGCAAGTGGGAGCCGAAGGTACTCGTCCGCATCCAGATTCCCGTCGGATGAAATGGGCTGCGGAACCTGGGCGTCCGGGTTCAAGGCCCCGCCGTCCTCTGTTTCGTAGGAACCCACGGCGACATAAACCTCTGGAGGGACCTCACCATAGATCACCTTCAGGTTGATCGCGCCTTCCAGCAAGCCGTCACGACCATCCCGGGCAGCGGACCAAAATCCCGGTTCTTCGTTGGTGGGATATTCATGCGCGTCATACCATCCGTGCTCTTCAGAGTCCCGTTCTTTTGCAAGGAAGAAATCCCACTGCGCAATGGCACCGCTTTTCTTCCAGTTGGCCGCAACAGGTGCTCCGGGCTGGCGCGCAAGGTATAGAAAGTGATCCGAACCAGAAAAGGATGTCGTGGCAAGATAGAGCCAGTCACCCTGCCGCTGCGCATAGATCTTCAGGGCGTCATCATCTGCCGGGGGAACATCTGCTTCCAAGAACCCATCAATCTTCCAGGGCGACTGCGGCCGGTGGATTGAGAATGTGTCCAACAACTGGCCATCGATCCAATAGTATTCCAGTAAAAGGAACTCGCTGCTCACGACGCCGCGCTGTGCGCCAAATTCACGGTTGTCCCGAAAGATGCTTCCGGGGATTTGCGCCTTGAGCGCATACAGATGTCGCGCGCCGGTACCGTTGACAAAATAGGGCAGGCCATCGACTGCCATTCGCTCGTAGAGATGATCATGCCCTGCGAACACCGCGTCAGCGCCCCATTCCCGAAATGGCCAGCGCAGCGCGGGACTGGAGCCGTGGTCGCCGCCACTGCAATACGGCGGGTAGTGCAGCAGAACCATTTTCCAAGGAGCATCAGAGGCGATCAGTTTCGTGTGCAACCAATTCGCCTGCTTGGACGTGGAAGTGAATCCGTCCGGTTCTGCTTCGACGGAGTTCAGCGCGAAGACGTGTATCGGCCCAATGCGGTAATCATAGTACCGCTCATTGCCGGGCAGGGTAAAGTAATCGAGGTAGGGCCCGAGCGGAGGCGTGCTGTAGTAGTCATGATTGCCGGGTGCGGGTAGGAACCGAAGCTGCTCCGCGCCGGCACCATGGATCCCTTTGTACTCATAAATGAAGTCGTGGAAATGTTTGCCAATGTTGGCATCAATCGTCGTCGCAGAACCCGCCGGGTAATTGTTGTCGCCAACCGTTGCGATGAATTCCGGGTTCCAGCTCTTGACCATGTTCGCCATTCGCTGCTCCTGCACGCTGTCCTCGCCATAGTCGCCTATCACCGCAAAGGTCATCTGGTCTTCGCCGATGGGATCAGGCGTGACACCAACCAATTCAAAGTTGAAGCCCATGTCGGAACTTGTGGGATCGAACTGGTGCACCTCCACCGCGAAGACGTTCGTTCCCCTGTGAAGCGCACTCCCATCCAATGTGGACGTGGTAAAGCCTTCTTCGTTGGAAGTCGCCGCGATTGCCTGGGTGCCTGCCGTGATCGCACCCGTCGGCATGTTGACACGCATCACTTCCACACCGTTCGCGTAGACGACGGCGCCATCGTCATGCTGCACCTTCATCGTAAGCTCAGAAAACTTGTCCGGGTCGGGAACGTAAACAGGACGGCGGAAGTACGTCGTGATATGGACGCCGGCCGTTGAATCGCCATCGCCAACCAGCGTCGTCTCGCTGTTGTCGCCGTAGCCGAATTTTCCACGCCCCATCTTCCATTGCCGGTCATTGAACTCCGGGAAGCGCCACGCGGAATCCTGGTCGCTGCCGTCATCGAGGAACCGCCAGTGGCTGTTCGCGGCGATCAGCGTCATGTGCGCCGCGCGCCCCTGTTGGGCGCCGACGAGAAAAAGTGCCATGACAATGATGAGAAATGTGCAGGAAGTGAACCGCATGCGATCTCGCGAGGCCGGATTGGCATTCTTGCAGGAACCAATCCATTTGCCATCGGCTTGGCAAAAATGTCAATACGCAGCAGTTCGCGGCGGCTTAGCCACCCACGGAAAATCGCGCAACCATGCTCTGGTTGGAAAACCTCACGTTGTTTCGTGGAGGATTGGCCGGTGCATCCCCCTCGTAGCCAATTTTCTGCTCGATTTGACGGAGAAGCTGATGATCCTCACTGGTTGGGTTGAAGAATCCTATCAGGCTGTCGTCCTTGTCAAAGGCCCGTGTCACATAGCAATCCAGCCGCAGGTTCTCCTCCTGCGCGAGCGCACTGAACGCGTCCCGCCATCGCTGATCCGCAGTGTCCAGACGGACTGTCTGACGCTTCAATTCGCCCGGCTCGATGCCACCGCTCACAGTAATCGTCACACGATTCACGGCCCAGGGAATGGTGCGGGCAGGCGTATAGACAACGCACTCGACTTCATACTTTGCAATCGCCTCTGCGGTGCCATTTTGAATCGCCATGGTCAGGGTCAGTTCGGAAGTTTCGTTCTCGCCACGCGCCAATGTCGCTGTTGAGACGAAGCATCCCTCGTTCTTCCCTGTCTGCTCCGTCCATTGCTTGAATGACTTGATGAGGGGATCATACTTTGGACGTTCGCCAGGGTTGGCGGAAAGGAAGCCGTCCACGCGCTTCAGGAAACCGTGTTCCGCCTGTGAGGCTTGTGTTCGTGCGCCCGCAGCGGCAGGGGGTGCGGGAAGCGACGCGGTCTGGGTGGCAATGATTGCTGTGAACGCGAAGGGAATGACAGCCTTGCAACTCTTCATCACTGGTTCTTCCTTTCATCTGTGCGGAAATACCGGCACCCATGCCAACAAATTCAACAGCATTCGCAGAATCGGGTCTTTTGGGAACGTGGAGCGGGAGACGGGATTCGAACCCGCGACAACCAGCTTGGAAGGCTGGAACTCTACCAACTGAGTTACTCCCGCTCAGGGCGCAGGAAAGTGCGTCCTTCCCCCGCAGCACGTCAACGGAAAGCTTGCCATCTGCCGCGGCTATCGCCTAAAAAGCCGCTCAATCATGAAGATCGAAGGCTTCGACTGGTTTTTTCGACTATACAAGATTCGGCTTATTGCCGGGTTTGTTGGTCTCTTGTGCATGATGGTCGTCGTGGTGGTCGTGGCGGGCGACTTTATCAAGGCGACGCCCGTGACAGAGTCGGGGATTATCGTTTCGAAGGAGCATAGGGAAGGCCATTATACATCCAAGGGAAAGTACCGGAACGAAAAGTGGTCTGTGAAGGTGAAGGGGGATAAGGTCAGCGGTTCCTGCACTGTCACAAAGACACAGTACGATTCGCTGAACAATGGTGAGACGGTTGAGGTGAACGCCCTGAAGGGCGGACTCATCGGGCTGACGCTGGTTCGCAGTGTGAAGAAACCGCCCGCTGCGTCCCCTTCCCTTGACGGTCCACCTCCCGATGCAAAATGAATGACGAAGTTCGTAAACGAATAACCCCGTGCGCTGCCCTCACTGCAAAACAGAAAATCGGGATGACCGTTCCACCTGCTACCATTGCGGGAAGGACCTCGCCATGCTGCAGTTGCTCATCAATCGGGCAAAGGTGCATTTCAACAATGCTGTTGCGCATGCCGGCGAGGGGCACCTGCTCGAAGCCCTTGGCGAATTGGAGACCGCGCTGGAGCTCAACGGCCGATTGACGGAAGCACTCGTGCTCCGCGGGACAATCCTTGCCCGGCTCAATCGCATGGACGAGGCGCAGGATGCCTGGCGCACGGCGTTGCAACTCAATCCGCAGGCAATGCGCGCGCACAAAAACCTGCTCACGAGCGGTGAGCTTCCAAAGGCATTGCCTGCGCTGAATCGCTCGTTCGCCATGGCATTGATTGCAGTCATTGTCGCCGTCGGGATAACCGGGGCATTTCTTCTTAATGAAAGCAGCAGGAGCGGGGAAGTTGACCAATCCGTGGCACCTTCACAGCGACCGCGCACGCAGGTTGCCGAAACGACGGCCATTTCCGGCGCGTGGAAGGCTCTTTATGAGCACAACATTGCGGAGGCTGCAAACACCGGCGCAACGATTCAGGACGATCGTGAACGCATCCGCTTCAATGACGCGCTGGAGGCGGAAATCGAAAGCCGCGTCTTCACCGCCGAACAGCATGAACGCAACAACGAGGATCGCGAGGCGCGTCAGCAATTGGAAGGAATCGATTCGCAACTGCTTCCCTCAAGGCTGCGCACGCGATACAACGCCATTACCACCCGTCTTGATGCAAAGCTCGCAAACGCCAGCAGGGAGTTGCTCGACTCCACACTTGGACGTGCAAACAAGGCGATAGAGGCGGGGGATGAAACAGGCTTTCAAAGTGCGATAAGGGAAATTGGCCGGCTTGATGATCCCAAGGGGGAGAACGCGGCGAGGGTGGCTGATCTTCAGGCTCGGATGAAGGCGAGAGGGAAGGAACTCCTTTTTGGCCAGGTTTCATCCTCGTTGGCCCGAAAGAATTGGCGTGGGGCCATCATGGCTGCCGATCGCCTCGCCAAGGAGGGTGAGATGTTGGACGTTTCCATGGCCACCTCACTGGAGGACGCCCGTCGTCAATTGGCGCTGCAAAGCTACTATGAGTTGATGGAAATGGGTGACAAGATCGACTCCGGTCAGATGAGCGAAGCAGAAGCAAGGCAGGTTCTCCAATTGGCTGACGAAGCAAGCGAGGCGCTCCCCCCCCGAATCCGCCCTCGCGCGGAGGAAAACATCGCATCATTCACTGCTTCAGCCAACAAACGGTTACAATCGAGCAAGTGAGGCGGAAGTCCGTTGCGCCGGTGCTTGGTCCCCGTCTTGCGTTCTATGTGATTTCGCCGAATGGCGAGAAGGAATCGACAACGCCCAGATGAGCAATAACCCCAAGGAAATCAGAAACGTAGTAATTGTTGGCAGCGGCCCGTCAGGATGGACAGCCGCAATTTACCTGTCCAGGGCCAACCTTTCTCCGGTTGTGTACGCTGGGGCGCAGGTTGGTGGGCAACTGACCACCACCACTGAAGTCGAGAACTTTCCCGGCTTTCCCGAGGGGCGGGACGGCCCCGAATTGATGGCCGACATGGAGACGCAGGCGAAGCGCTACGGCACGGAAGTCATCTATGAAGAGATTGAAGCCATCGACGTTAACTCGAAGCCCTTCACACTAAAGGCAGGTGGCGGCGCGGAAATCAAGGCGCACGCGATCATCATCTGCACGGGTGCATCGCCAAAGTTGCTCGGCCTGCCGGGCGAGAAAACTTTCTGGAGCCGCGGCGTGCATACCTGTGCCGTGTGCGATGGTGGCTTCTACCGTGGGAAGACGGTCGCCGTGGTCGGCGGCGGCGATTCCGCGACTGAGGAAGCGACGTATCTGGCAAAGTTGACGGACAAGGTGTACCTGATCCACCGCCGCAGCGAACTTCGTGCATCCAAGATCATGGCGGAGCGCGTCTTGAAAAATCCGAAAATTGAGCCGGTCTGGGACACCGTTGTTGAAGACGTCGGTGGCGACCTAAGCGGCAAGTTCCCCAGGACGACACACCTGAAGGTGAAGAACATAAAGAACAACAAAGCCAATGACCTCGCGGTTGATGCGATGTTCATCGCCATCGGGCACACGCCAAACACAAAATTCCTGGATGGCATCCTGACGACCGATGAGAACGGCTACCTGATTGTGAATGATGCACAGGAAACAAACGTTGAAGGCGTCTACGCTGCGGGAGACGTGCACGATCATGTCTACCGGCAGGCCATTACCGCCGCGGGCTACGGCTGCAAGGCGGCGTTGGAAGTTGAACGTTATCTGACCCGCAAGGGTCTTGTTTGAAGAAGCTTCGCAGCACATGTTGCGCATCGAAAGGTGAATGAGAATGCGACGGAACAAACTTGTGATGGCTGCGGCGCTGGCCGCAGCGCTGACATTCGGCGCAACCAGCGCGGAAGCCGGCACTGCCAGTGTGCTGAAGGGCATTCTCACCTACGCCAAGGATCGCGTGTATGACACGATGGATGTCGTGCGGTTGCGCGTTGGCATGCCACGCGACGGAAAGGGCATCGGCGCGAAGGCGCGCGTAACCTCCCTGGCGCAACTTGGCTTTGTGACGTTTGACGGAAAGTACATCGGGCTGGATCGGCGCGGACTCGGTCTCGTGGACGAACGCCGTCGCGAAGGTGGCATTTCCATATTCTACGGCTCCTACAACGAAATGGAGCCGGTGGTTGGAAACGGGTTCCTGCGCGCCAATGATGATTGGTCGGCGATTCAGGACCGTCGCATACTGCGCAACCTGCCGCACTGGGATGACGGCCGCCAACGCCACCTCAGCATTGGGGCGGAGGCAGTTCTGCCAATCATCGCCGTCGATGCCGGTATTTATCCGGAGGAGATTCTTGATCTCGCGCTCGGTTTTGTCCTCGTTGACATTTATGATGACGATACACTGTTCGGATACAACGTGAAGTATCGCGATGCAACAACGGATCCCGGGCCGAAGCTCGACGCTCCCTTCGCAGAAAAGCAGGCAAGGAACGCTGCCTTCAAGAAGCAGATGGAGGAGAAGAAGTTGGCCGAGGAGGAGATGGAGAAAGAGGCTGAGAATGCTGAGCGTCTTTCCCAATCCGCGAAATCTGAAACATCCCCAGCCACAAGGGATGAGAACGTCGGCCCGACTCCCATTGAGGCAAGCGACGTGGCTCCCCATCAACCTGAATCAGAAGAGACAAACAAATCGAAGGACACGCCAAAGTCGCCCAAGAACAAGGACCTCATCACTGATGAGGCCGCCGATCAGGCGACGAAGGAGTTGGAGGAACAGGCTGCGGAGAAAGTTCCCGCCATCAGCGCCGTGACACCAACCCCGACGCCGGTCGAAACCCCAGCGTCGACACCAACCCCTGAGGCGACACCGGCTCCAGACATCACACCCGAACCTGTGGTCACCGAGCCTCCACCGACTCCCGAACCGGAACCTACCGAGTCACTGGCGCCGACCCCCACACCTGAGCCGTCAGCGCCTCCTCCCCCATCGCCCACGGCCGCTCCGGAGCCGACGGAAACGGGCCAGACACCAGACAAGTAGCAACGTGTGGCCGCCGATGGAATCCTGTTCATCGGCCAGCCGCATTTTCGGCTGTTGATGAGCGTGGTTCGTTGGGTAAAAAATCGCCATCCCCTGTAACAATTTTCATGGCACGAGCATCTTCACATGAAGATGCTGCAAAAATTGTTTGGACCACCGGCCAGCGCACTGTGACAGTCGCAATTCCTATGGACCATAATTGGGACTCATAGGTTTACGCCCTTAATGAAGGACTTGCATGGTATGATCGTTGTTGTTACAAATACAGTGAAAGAACCTGCGCGGAGGTGACACGATGGTAAACTCACGCAGTGACAGAAAGCTTTACGCCCCTGATTCGGGTGGAGCAGGTGGCTCCGACGAAGATGATTACCTGAGCCGCTTGGCAAAGTCTGTACTTGGCGGAGGGAAGCGAAGCGCGATTCCTCCACCGGAAAGTCCGTTTGCCAATGGAGTGACTCGTGATCCGCGGACGCCCGCATCACCGGGCGGTGGTGGAGTGATGCGGGACCCACGAACACCCGCTTCGGGACGTGTGGCCGTGGCGGCTGATCCCAAGACACCGGCCATCGCGACGCCCACGATTTCTAACAGTCCAGCGCTGGCACCTCCAGCACCTTCCCATCGATCCGCGTCTGTGGAGGTCCCTCCGTCGTTGCGCCGCGCCGCCGCCGCAGTTGGCCGCGATTGGATTCGGGAAGTAGACATGCACGATGCCGATGGACGCTTGCTCCCCGGAACCATTTTCGTGCTCGAAGACGGTGCAATGGGCGTCTACCGCGAGCGCAACGATGCCAAGGAATATGACGTCGTCTACATGCTGAAACCCACAGGTCGCGCCGCGCCGCAGGGAATGCCGCTCGGCAATTACGATGTTGAAACCGTTGGACGGTTGACGCAGGGAATGCTGGATCAAATTACCAGTTCCGGGCGTTGGGACCGCGACATGATCGTGTTTCATCTTCTGAAGTTCAAGGATCACGTTCATGTCCCCGAAATCAGCGTGAACGCCCCCGTCGCCCCGAGTGAGGTTCCCATTCCGGGAACCCAGGAGGCGACCGTAAGCTCCTGGACCATCAAGAAGCCCACATCCTCCGACCTGCATGCCCCCGTGGAAGAGAAGCCCGCGCTGAGCCGTGGTCGGGAGTTCACGATTCAGTTTGGCGGAGCGCACCAACGATGGAGTGCCGTCTACTGGGGCAAGGATGAGATGGGCCATGTGGTTGCCCACAAGACACACGAGAAGTGGACGCTCATGCATCTCGATCTCAATCGCTTCAAGGAAACATTGCAGTTCGGCGAAGTCGTCGGACAAGGCATTATCAGCGAGATGGAACGGGATTTCGCAAAGAAGTGACCACAACCGGGAAGCCGTTTGTTCATACAACGCGGGTGGGTTATGCGGACACCGACAGGATGGGGTTCGCGCACCACTCGCGTTTTGTTGTCTATCTGGAGGCGGCGCGCATCGAACTACTGCGGTCGCTCGGCGAAAGTTACAGGGAATGGGAGGATCGCGGGATTCTTCTTCCCGTAACGGAGGTCGCCATTCAGTACACGAAGCCCGCGTACTATGATGATGTCCTTGGCATCAGCGTGCGCATCGTGGAACTCACGCGCATACGGTTGAAGTTTGCGTACGAAGTGAGGTGCGACGCGAGGGAAGCGATTCTTGCAAGCGGCACAACATCGCACGTTTTCATGAACAAGGACGGCAGGCCCGCGCGCGTGGGGGAAGACGTACTGGCGAAATTACGGGGATAATTTTCCACACTGGCTGGGTTGGGCCACTGTCAGGATCGCCACCTCTGCAACACTCTGCTTGGCCCTTCCCTGAAGCACATGAAGGATGCGCGGGTGTCGGACAACCTTTGGAGCTCCTCCTCATGAAATCAAAATTTGGCAAAATCACATCAGGAATTTTGGTGTTTGTCGTCACTCTTGCTTCGTCATCGGTCGTGCTGACAGGGCAGGTCCCACCACCAAAGATCAAGGTCTACAAGCACTCCGCCTGGAGCGACATCGAGCCGAAGGGTGTCGATTGCCACGGCGTTCGCCAAAATCTGAACACGACGAACTATAAGACGCTGACGCTTGATGACCTGACGATTGTGTTGCTGAAGGCTGAGGAGGGTACCGCTGGTGCCACCCCCGTGATCGACAAGGCGCAATTGCAGCTCACCAAGGGGGACACCACGGAAACGCGCGACGTGAATGAGGGCGATGCATTCAACTGGAATGGTTTCCACATTGCCATTCCGGCGATGTACATGAAGAAGGGTGAACTTGGCTATCCCAGCACCGTGGTTGAAGCCGCGACCGTGGAGTCACTTCCGGAGCGCGTCGCAAGTGCAACAAAGGCTGATGGCCCCTCGGATCGTCTTCGTGTGAAGCACACCATCAACAAATTGACGCTTCATCACAGCGCAACACCCCACAAGGAAGGCGACGTGCTCGCCACCAAGCTGAAGAATCAGCAGAAATGGGGGGAAACTGACCGCAACTGGTTCGACGTGCCATACCACTTCTTCGTCGATCTTGATGGCACGGCATATCAGGCACGCGATTATCGGTACGCCGGTGATACCAATACCGCATACGACACGCGCGGCCACCTCCTGATCAACTGCTACGGCAACTATGAGGAAGCAGAGCCAAACGAAAAGCAGTTGGAAACCATCGCAAACCTGATGGCCTGGGGCGCGATGGAGTTCAAGATCGATCCCATCAAGATTTTTGGCCACAAGGACTTGGCGGGAACAAGCTGTCCCGGCAAGAATCTCTACAAGTATATCCAGGATGGTTCACTGGAAAAGCGCGTTCAGGACATTGTGAAGAATGGCCAAAAGCCTGAGTTTGAATGGCTGGACAAAATGTGAGCGCAGGTGCTTCTGCCAAATGAAAAACCCCGCGGCCTCGATCCTGAACGGACAGGATCTCAGTCGCGGGGCTGGTACCCTGGGGAAGGTGGTGAAACTTACGCCGTCATCAGGCTGTCGAGTTGGCCGAGGATCGATGGGCGGTGCAGCTTGTCCAGCGCGCGGCGCTCGATGCGGCGCACGCCTTCCTGACTGAGGCCAACTTTGCGGCTTGTCTTGCGCAGGCTGAGCGTGTGTCCATCGTTGAGGCCAAAACGAAGTTCGATGATTTCGCGCTCGCGATCGGACAGGTAGCGCAACACACCGCGTACGGCGCTGTTGGATTGCTCCTCGGAAAGTCGTGCAGCCGGGGCGGGCGCGCCATGTGGAATCATTTCAAGTAGGTTGCCGCCATCCTCGTTGCGCTCTGCATCAAGCGAGATCACCGACTCGCGCAGCGGCAGCAGCGTTGAAACTTTTTCTTCTTCGACATTCAGGTAGTCGGCTATTTCCGTGGTGCTGGGATCGCGGCCTTCAAAGTAATTGAAGTGGCGGATTGCTTCCGAGATGCGGCCCATCAGGCGTGCCTTGCGAATGGGAAGGCGGATCAGCGATCCGTTGTTGCGAAGCGCCGCCTGAATTTCCTGGCGAATCCAAAAGGCGGCGTAGGTGGAAAAGCGGAAACCGCGCCGCCAATCAAACTTGTGGGTAACATGAAGAAGCCCGACGTTGCCCTCCTGAATCAGGTCCGCCATGGGCATGCCGCATCCCCGGAACTGCATGGCAATCTTGACGACGAGGCGAAGGTTGCAACGTACCATCTCCTCACGGGCAGATTCATCACCAGCTTCGATGCGTTGAAACAGGACGACTTCCTCTTCGCGGTTCAAAATGTGATGGGAGCCAACACGCTTAAGGTAGTCTTGAACGCCGTCATCACGAAGGGAGAGGTCCATGGCTTCTTGCTCCGGGGTACTTCTGTGGTACTGACACCGGAGCCCAGTGCAAGGGATGGGCCGGACGAACGAAGTCGCTCCAACCCTTTCTTTTTCAATGATTTAGGCAAGGCTGATTGTTTTGGCGTGTGCGAAAAAACTCACATGCACCAGATCCTTTTTTGCACCGGGTGCAAGTTTCCGCACAAAATTGTAGGGGTAACCACAAAGAGTATGGACGCAGCGCTGCGAATTGTCACTTCTATCTTCAGAATATGATCGGAGTCGGTGCAGAGCCTTGGAAGCGCGCAATCGGGAGGACCAGTTTCTAGCGATCCGCAGACCCGGCATCCGGGGGATGTTTCATCGTGACTGGGTGCAGCGGATGGAATCTCCGGACGCCTTTGTCGAAATGATCGAACGTCAGGGAGGAAGGATGCTTCGAAAGGGAGGTGGCCAGGGGGTCACGAGTCTGGTAGAAACCCCTGTCGGCAAATGCTTCGTGAAAGTATATCGGCCGAAGCGTTTTTCTCGCCGACTGTGGGACTTTTTTCGTGCGCCGCGCAGCATCCGGGAATGGCGGAGCAATTGCCAGGCGGAGGCGATTGGCGTGCGTACCGCAGTTGTTATTGCGGCCTTCACGCGACGAAGGGGTTTCCGTTTCTTCCATTACTTCATCACGGCACCAGCAGCGGGAGAAGACGCAGTTGAGATCATTCGTGCCCTGAAAAAATCCGGCAAGACGCCCGACCCGTTCCTGCGTCGCATCGGAAGCCATCTGGCGGAGCTTCATGGCCGCGGATTCTGGCACGCGCACATGCATTGCCGTCACCTCTTCCATGGCGCGGACGAGAGCTTTTCCGTCATCGATCTGGAAAGATCCATGATTCGGACGCAACTTTCCCGGTCGAAAATGTATCGAAATTTCCGACAGATGCGGAAGAGCCTTCGTTCCCTGCTGTCGGATGATGATGTCCGCGTTTTTGAAAGGTCCTACGTGGAAGGCCTGAGAATTGATCGCGGGACAGCGGGAAACGCTTGCGGAACGTGGCTGGCAAAATATGCTGATTTTTTGAGTCGGGAAATACCTTCATCGCCGGAGTTGACCAAATAATGCGTAAACTCACGCTTGCACTACTGCTCGCAGCCGCGGGCGCATTCCCTGTCCGGGCTCCAGCACAGCAGCAAGCCACTCCACTCGCCCAGGCACCCGCAGCGCCTCCGTCAAAGGCTCCGACCTTCATTCCGTTCGAAGGTGCGGTGGCAGCGGAATCCATTCAGAAAAATCAGGTTGGAAATGAGGTCGTGCTCGGCGGCAGTGTCGCAGAGTACGTGCCCTCGGAAAAGGATAATATCCCGCATCGTATAACCCTTGTGAAGCGTGATGCGGGTGGCGTGGAGGTCGTTTTTTGGTCGGACGTTGCGCCCAAAATTCTGGCGAATGGTGGAGCAGTGAAAACCGGCGCGCGGATTTCCGTGAAGGGCAAGTTGGAGGAATATCGCGGCAAGATGCAGGTTCGTATCAAGTCTCCCAGCCAAATTCGACTGGAAGGCGCACCCGCCACGTTGGGCGGCAATGCAACCAAGGCAGAGACCTCCGCCGCCGCTCCTCCGATCAAGATGACCCCGCATCCCGTGCAGACTGGTGCCAGCGGTGCGCCAATTCCTCCGGCAGGAGCCGATGGGTTTTACAGGGTGGCGGACATTGGTACCACGAAGGATGCCCTGATGGGAAAAACAATCTCGATCACGGGCACGGTGAAGGAGTACAGTGCACCGCGTAATGATCGCGCACCGCACGTTTTCAAGATGCAGGATGGCGAAGGGCAGATCGAGTTTGTCTTCTGGACCCAGGAAGACCAGAAGGTTCCTGTTCCCACGACCGCAGGGACCGTCCTGTATGCGACGGGTGAACTACAGCAGTATCAGGATCGCCTTCAAGTCAACATCGGGGATTTGAAAAATGTGTCCACTGCGCCGCTGGCGAAGGAACGCATCGCGGTTCCGAAGGCAAAGGCGGCACAGAATGTCGGCAACGCCAAGGATGGGTGGACCGGCAAATCAGATGAAGTGATCTCCGATCGCAGGGGAACAGTGAAGCTGGAGCCGAAAACGGAAATGAACCTGCGTGAACTGGGCCCGCAACACGAAGGCTCCGTCGTGACACTGAAGGGAAAAGTCGACAACGTAAACACGAGCCAATCCGGTGACACGAACCTGATCCTTCGCGGTCAGGGTGGCTTTGCCTATGTGAAACTTCCCGCCAACTTCTACGGGAAGCCGACAAATGGAGACATAATGCAGGTGGTGGGAAAAGTGACGTATGACGCCGTCCGTAGCACCACCATCGTCGTGGCTGTAGAACCGTTTGAGGTAAAGTTAGAAAAACCAGTACAGTAAATCGCGGAATCCGGGTTCCACGCGGGGTTTTGGCTTGCGATGGATTCGCTGTGGCCCCAACTAAGCGGGCCGTCGTGCGCGGCGGCTTCTTTCACTTTTAGGAGTTTTGATTCGTTTGATGGCGACAACGTCCAAAAGAAATACGAAAATCTCCCGCCAGGAGCTTGAAACAAACGAGGTTCTGGAGGCGACAGATCATCTGGCGATTTTCCTACGCATTCACGGACAGAAAATCCTGATCGGTGCGTCGATTGTTTTGGTGATCTATATCGGCTTTGTCCTGTGGAATCAGAAGAAGGAGGGAAGGCTCCGCGAGGCAAGTGACCGTTACTTCGCCATCTCGCAGGATTATGAGAAGGCGATGAACGATTCCCAATGGGGGACGACGGAACGCAAGGACGGGATGAAGAAAGTAATCGCAGAGGCGGAACAGATTCAGAAGGATTTTGCCAACACCGCGGTCGCCCGCAATGCGTTGTACCTGCAAGCCAATGCCTACTTCTATTCGGGTGACGATCTTGGCACCGTGACGAACACGCAGGAAGCCATCAAGTTGTTTACGGAATACGCGGACAAGGCAGCACAGGAAGGCGACGATTTTGAGCAGGCAGGCGCGTTGCTGGCGCTTGGCTATGCGCAGGAGAATCTTTCAGTGCTTTCCAAGGCCACCAATGAAGCGGGTTCCAAGCAGGCCTTGGCTGCGGCGATGGAATACTATGATCGCGTAGTAAAGCTGCCCAAGGCGGGGTTCCTGAAATATGCCGCCATGAACTCGAAGGCGCGCATCCTCAATGAGGTCGGCCAGCGCGACAAGGCCATCGAGCTTTACAAGCAGGTGGTGAAGGAAAACCGCGAGATACTTCCCGTTCCCGCAGCCGATGCCAATGAGCGCGATCGCCGCGTCTACGCTGTTCGGTCTGCCGTGGACAAGTTCACCACTGCGGGTGACGCGATCACCGAATTGAACCGTCTGGGCGTGCCCTTGGAGGAGATTCTTCCCAAGGAAGAAGTCGATGCGATGAAGAGTCTCTGACGTAGAGACAACGATACGTTATGAAAACCGGCATTTCAGGGGCGGCCAAAAGCCGCCCCTTTCCATTTCTCAGTCCGCGTAAGCCATCGTCGGCTTGATTCCGTTCAGTCGCAGATAGACCGAAAGAATACCACGGTGATGCGCAGTGTGATCGGTGATTGCCGCCAGCGCGATGAACTTTTTCGTCCCGGCTGGAAAGATGGGATTGTTTGCCATGACTTCACCAAGTGTCGCATCTGATGCGGTCTCCAGGAACATGATGAGTTCATTGTAATTCTCATCGAGTTCCCGGATTGCTGCGGCCAGCGTCACGGGTTTGGAAATCTCCGCCTCTTCCCTTGCAAAGTCCATGTCCCACTCCCCCTCAAACGCGCCTTTCCAGAACCACCAAACGACGCGTCCCACGTGACGAATCTGCTGCGCAGTCGTCCACATTCCCGTCACGCGAAAATTGGCATGCTCCTCCTTGAAGTCCTTCAGGATGTTCTGAAGAAAGTGCCGATCTTTTCGCATCAAGTCCGCATGTTCACGCATTGGAGTGCCTTTCGAAGGTCTACTTCTTGGAGGATTTTGTCTCGACTTCCGAGCCGGGTTCATAGGCAAGCCAGGGAGCGAGCCAGCGCTCAACTTCCTCCAGCGGCATTCCTTTGCGTGCCTGATAATCCAGCACCTGGTCGCGGTTGATCTTGCTGATGCCGAAGTACTTGCTGCGTGGATGTGCGAAGTAGAAGCCGCTGACTGAACTGGGCGGTGTCATCGCACAGCTTTCCGTGAGGTGGATGCCCGTGTTGTTCTCCACATCGAGCAGGTTGAACAGCGTTCGCTTCTCCGTGTGGTCGGGGCATGCGGGATAGCCGGGTGCCGGGCGAATCCCGCGATACTCCTCGTGGATCAACTGGTCGTTCGTCAGGTTCTCTGTCATGCCGTACTCGAATACTTCGCGTGCCTTCTTATGGAGCAATTCGGCAAACGCTTCGGCAAGGCGATCAGCAAGGGCCTGTACCATGATCTTGTTATAGTCGTCGTTCAGTGCCTGGAAGTGGGCGACAAACTCACTCAGCCCTCCGCCGGAGGTCACGGCGAAGGCACCGATGTAATCCGCACGGCCCGACTCAACGGGCGCAATGAAATCGGCAAGCGCATAATTGTGCTGGCCTTCGCCCTGCTTGTCCTGCTGCTGGCGAAGTGTATGGACCTTTGCCAGGACATGATTGCGTGATTCGTCCGTGTAGATGATGATATCGTCCCCCGAGGAATGAGCGGGGAAGAAACCAAAGACACCACGCGCCGTCAGGCGCTTTTCAGTGATGATCTGGTGCAGGAGTTCCCTTGCATCATTGAAGAGCGATGTCGCCTGCTCCCCGACCTTTGGATCGCTCAGGATTTGCGGGTACCTGCCGCGCATCTCCCAGGTGTGGAAGAGCGGCGACCAGTCAATCATCGCTGCGATTTCGTCCAGGGGATATTCATGGAAAACGCGCGTCCCAAGGAACGCCGGGCGCGCGATCTCCTCCGTTGACCAATCAGGGGCAAAGCGTCGCGCACGCGCATCCTCGATCGACACGAGTTGGGTCGCCTCATGCCTGCCGGCGTGGTGCTGCCTCATCTTCTCGTACTCATCCTGAGTCCTGGCAACAAACTCACCGCGTGTTCGTGGCTCGATCAGTGACTGCACGACACTCACCGCACGCGAGGCATCCACGACATGGACAACCGGACCGTCATAGTGCGGGTCGATCTTGACGGCCGTGTGCAGCTTGCTCGTTGTCGCCCCGCCGATCAGCAGGGGGACCGTGAAGCCCTCGCGCTTCATTTCCCGTGCCACATGCACCATTTCGTCCAGCGATGGCGTGATCAGTCCACTGAGCCCGATGACATCAGCGTTCAACTCACGACCAGCTTTCAGGATGGCTTCGCATGACTGCATCACACCAAGGTCGATGACCTCGAAATTGTTGCAACCGAGGACAACGCCCACGATGTTCTTGCCGATGTCATGCACGTCACCCTTGACGGTGGCCATCAACACCTTTGCGGCGAAGCTCTGCGTCGTGAGACCAAGTTCCCGTTTTTCCTTCTCCATGTAGGGAATGAGGCGCGCAACCGCCTGCTTCATGACACGCGCGCTCTTGACAACCTGCGGCAGGAACATTTTCCCTGCGCCGAACAAGTCGCCGACCACATTCATCCCGTCCATCAAGGGTCCTTCGATGATGTGCAGCGGGCGCGCATACTTCTGTCGCGCTTCCTCCACGTCCTCATCGATGTATGCGGTAATCCCCTTCACGAGTGAATGTTTCAGGCGTTCCTCAACGGGGGCGCTGCGCCATTCCTGCTCAACCACTTCCTTCTTCGTCCCCGTGTCGTCCTTGAACTTCTCCGCCAGAACGAGCAGGCGCTCAGTTGCGTCCGGGCGGCGGTTCAGCAGCACATCCTCCACATGTTCAAGCAACTCCGCCGGGATTTCCTCGTACACTTCCAGCATGCCTGCGTTGACGATTCCCATGTCGAGGCCGTTGCGGATGGCGTGGTAAAGGAACGCAGCGTGCATCGCCTCGCGCACGCGATTGTTGCCACGGAACGAGAAGGAAATATTGGAAATTCCGCCGCTGATTTTTGCGCCTGGACATTCCTGTTTGATCAACTTCACCGATTCGATGAAGCTGCGGGCGTAGTCGTTGTGCTCCTCCATGCCTGTGGCGACGGTCAGCACGTTCGGATCGAAGATGATGTCCGTGGGGTCCCATCCCAGTTCATCAACCAGGATATGATAGGCGCGCTTGCAAATGGAAACGCGGCGTTCCGTGGAATCCGCCTGGCCCATTTCGTCAAAGGCCATGATGACCACCGCGGCGCCATACCCGCGAACGATGCTTGCCTGCTTGCGGAAGACATCCTCGCCTTCTTTCAGCGAGATCGAGTTCACGATGGCCTTTCCCTGGATGCACTTCAGGCCGGCCTCGATGACGCTGAACTTGGAGCTGTCCACCATGATGGGAATGCGCGCGATGTCGGGTTCACTTGCAATCAGGTTCAGAAAACGCGTCATCATCGCTTCTGAATCGATAAGCCCCTCGTCCATATTGATGTCGATGATATTGGCGCCGTTCTCAACCTGCTGCTTGGCGACGGAGAGCGCCTCCTCCAGCTTCCCTTCCTTGATGAGCTTCGCAAACTTTGGTGATCCGGTGATGTTCGTGCGCTCGCCCACCATCGTGAAGACCGCGTTGTTCTTGATCTTGATCGGCTCAAGCCCGCTCAGCCGCGTGGTTTTTTCAACGTGGGGAAGCGTGCGAGGCTTGATTGGGGCCAGCGCGCGGGCGAATTCCGCGATGTATTCCGGCGTCGTTCCGCAGCATCCGCCAACGATGTTCAACCAGCCGTTGGTCGCAAACTCCGCGAGGCGCTGGCCCATGTAATGCGCCGTTTGGTCCGCGGCGTACCCCGTTTTGGACAAGGCATCGGGTAGGCCGGCATTCGGGTAGATTGAAACGTGGCAGTCCGCCAGTGCCGAAAGCTCCTCAATATACGGTCGCATGTCGTCGACGCCCAGCGCGCAGTTGATGCCGACGCTGATTGGTTTTGCGTGCTCCACCGAATACCAGAAGGCTTCGATGTTTTGACCGGACAGTGTGCGACCAGACCTGTCAGTGATCGTTACGGAGATCATCACCGGCAGGTGTGCGTTCCTTTCACGGAGCGCCTGGTCAACGGCGACCAGCGCCGCCTTGCTGTTGAGCGTGTCAAAGATCGTTTCAATGAGGATGATGTCCACACCACCATCGATCAAGGCGCATGCCTGTTCAAAGTATGCGTCACGAATCTCATCAAAAGTGACGGCGCGGAATCCGGGATCGCTGACCTTGGGAGAGATTGAGAGCGTGCGGGTGGTTGGCCCGATGGCACCCGCCACATAGCAGACGCGCCCCGGCGTCTTCGCCATCACAAGCGCCGCAGCGCGCTTGGCAACCTGCGCAGCGGCGATGTTCAGGTCATAGCAGATTGACTCCAGCCCGTAGTCGGCCTGGGATATTTTCTGGGAACTGAAGGTGTTCGTCTCAATGATGTCGGCCCCCGCCTCCAAGTACTTCCGATGGATATCCTCCACCACATCGGGGCGCGTGATGCAGAGCAGATCGTTGTTTCCCTTCAGGTCGGAAGGATGGTCCTTGAACCGTATGCCACGGAAGTCCTGTTCCGTCAGGGCATACTTCTGGATCATCGATCCCATTGCGCCATCCAGTATCAGGATGCGTTCCTTCAGGGCTTCCTGAAGCTTTTGGGCGGGAGATTTGGACATGGGAGAGAGGCTCGAATCCTTATATCAACGTATTCTGATATGTTGATATAACAAGGGTGACGGGAAGATCAAGGGCTGATTTTCAAGGAGATTGATGTGGTGCATCCTCGCGTTCTCAGCATTGCCGGTTCCGATCCCAGCGGTGGGGCGGGTATTCAGGGAGATCTCAAGACCTTCACGATGCACGACTGTTACGGGATGGCCGTGATCACCGCCCTGACCGTGCAGAATACACAGGGCGTCACCGGAGTCATGCAGATTCCGGACAATTTCATCGCATCGCAAATCGAGGCCGTCCTCTCCGACGTGGGTGCCGACGCGATGAAAACCGGGATGCTGGGTGACCGGGCCGCGGTTGAAGCGGTGTGCCGAGTCCTGAGCGCCTCGGGCACGAAAAATCTTGTCGTCGATCCCGTCATGATCGCGAAGGGCGGTCACGAACTCATTCGTGAGGAAGCCATTGTGGCGATGAAGACGGTACTCTTCCCGCTGGCAGACGTGATCACTCCAAACTTGGATGAAGTCGCCGCGCTGTTGGGACGGAAACCGGAAACCGAAAAGGAGATGGAGGAAGCCGCGCGAGAACTTGCAGAGTTCGGAAGCAAGGCGGTGCTGGTCAAGGGAGGGCACTTGCAGGGAAGCGGGGAGTCCGTTGACATACTCTACACCCGTGACGGTGGTGGCATGTCCCGTTTTGCCATGCCTCGACTGGATGTCAGGAACACGCATGGAACAGGTTGTGCACTCTCGGCTGCCATTGCGGCGACGCTGGCAAAGGGCTACGGGATGATTGAGTCCTGTAGTGAAGCGAAGCAATTCGTATACACAGCCATCGAACGATCGTATCAGATCGGCAATGGCATCGGGCCTTTGAATCATCTTTGGGCAACGGGATAAGGAGACACCTGTGGGAAGGCCACCACTGAAGAAGAAATCGATCGAACGATCCGCACTGGAGTTGTTCGTTGAGAAGGGCGTGGATGGCACCAGCATCCGAGACATCGCAACGCGCGCCGGGGTGACGGAAGGCGCGCTCTATCGCCACCACAAGGGAAAGGAGGAACTTGTCCGCGCGCTGTTCCTGGAGCATTTCACCAGATTCGCCGCGTTGATCGCCGCGACGCAGGCACCACAGAAGTCCTTCGCCGAGGTCATCACAAAGCTGGTGGAGGTCTTCTTCACTCTCCACGATGAGGATCCACCCGTCTTCGAGTTCATCATGGTAGCCCGGCACCGGGTGCTGGACGAGGTTCGCGCCGACGAAAAAAATCCCGTGGAACTGATCTATCGCCTTGTAAAGGAGGCGATCAAGCGGGGGGAAATCCCCGACCAAAATCCTGATCTACTGACTGAACTGATGATCGGAATGGTGCTACAGGCGACCGTCGGCGTCCGCTACGAGCGCTTGAAGCCACCGCTCACAAAGCATGCGAAGGCAGTGGCGAAGGCATGCCTGGCCGTTGCCGGAACAACAAAGCGGTGAAATGCTAGGCTTGCAGCAACCGAAGCAGCGTCCGCGCGCCCTGCTTTGCTTCACGGCCGCGATCCAACTGGGGGCCGATACAGGCCGGGCACCCAGCCGCACAGGAACACTCCTCGGCTATCCGTGCCGCTGATGACAGAATCCTGTCCGTAATGGCGTAGAGTTTCCGTGCAATGCCGATTCCCCCGGGATAACGATCCCAAATGTAGATCGTCGGTCGTTGATCGAATGGAGCGCGCACCATCGCATAAACTCCAAAGTCGGATTTGTCGCAGAGAACGTGCAGGGGCACGGTGTGACGCAGCAGGTTCGCAACTCCTTGCAGGGATGGTGCGAAATCGTGATGAGCGTGGTCCTTCCTCCGATTATCGCGAAGGGAAAACCACATGGCCT
Source organism: Candidatus Sumerlaeota bacterium (assembly GCA_020848155.1). Classification (GTDB taxonomy): domain Bacteria; phylum Sumerlaeota; class Sumerlaeia; order SLMS01; family SLMS01; genus JADZDZ01. The sequence continues at coordinate 128,609 of JADLAR010000013.1, read as the reverse complement.
CGGTCTGAACCTCGAGCGGAGGAACGCTCACCGGCCCGTAGCCAATCGACTCCTGCGATTCAAACTTCACCTTCTTGAATTTGGCGACAATGGTCGTGACACTCACGGGTCCGAAGCGAATCGCTTCCAAGAGTGAATTTTCAGGAAGATGGCGCTCCTCATCAATGTTCATGACCTGCACAGTCGAGGAGCTTTCCGAATCCGTATAGTAATCGAGCACGCGGTGCCGAACAAATGCCGTGCGACGATCCCAGTCAAGCTTCTCCACGAGATAGGTTTTCGCGTTGTGAATATAAACGGCGTCATCATGGATCAAGAATGGAGCGGAATCAAAATCCACCTCTGCGATGACCTTGTTGTTGTTGCCGCTGTCGAGCACGATGAAGTTCTCGCCTGCGGCGCTGCGCAGCGAAATGTCTTCCGAGGGATACGCATCGCTTGAGTAGTGCCATCGGGTGCCGCTGTGACGCAGCACGCGTTCGTCCTCCAGGTATTGCAGGATCGGCGCGGGACTGGTGGGACCAAAGGTTTCGGAGTCCTCGAATGGCAGTTCAAACGCGGCGCATTTCAGGTGTGACGACAGGATGGAAAGATTTTCCGGATTAATGATCGCCTCCTCCGGCGAATTCCCAAAGAAATACTCCGGGTGATTGACGAGAAACTGATCCAGCGGCGAGCTGCCCGCGATGTAGATTGTCAGGGAGCCACCGGCCTTGCGCCCCGCGCGGCCGGATTGCTGCCATGCGCTGGCGATCGTGCCGGGCCAGCCTGCCAGGATCGCAACATCCAGCGAACCGATATCGATGCCAAGCTCCAGTGCGTTCGTGGAAACAACGCCGAGGATCTCCTTTTTCTTGAGGCCCTGTTCGATCTCGCGCCGTTCCGTTGGAAGGTAGCCGGAACGATAGCCTGCTATGAGTGCAGGGTCACGATGGATGCGTGCCATCCCACGTTTCAAATAGGTCGTCATGACTTCCACATCCAATCGCGAACGGCCGAACACGATAACTTGATGGTTTCGCGCCAGGAACCTCATCGCGAGCCTGCGCATTTCCAGGCGGACACTGCGGCGCACGTTGAGCTCGCTGTTGATGACGGGTGGATTGAAGAAGAGGAAGGTGCGCGCTCCACGGGGTGCGCCGCTTTCATCCACAAGATGCACAGGCTCACCAATCAGGGATTCCGCCAGTTCCTTCGCGTTCTTGATCGTGGCGCTGCTGCAAATGAACGTTGGCTTCGAGCCGTAAAATGCACAAATGCGTCGCAGTCGCCTCAGCACGTTTGCCATGTGGCTTCCAAACACGCCGCGATACTGGTGCAACTCATCGATGACCACATACTTCAGGTTTTCAAAGAGGCGGACCCAGGACGTGTGGTGTGGCAGAATCCCCGCGTGCATCATGTCTGGATTGGAGACGATGATGTGTCCCGCATCCTTCAATGCGCGGCGCGTGGCCGGTGGTGTGTCGCCGTCGTAGGTGAAGACCTTGATGTCCGAATCGCACGCCTTCGTGAGTTCATAGAGTTCGCCGTACTGGTCGTGACTCAGCGCCTTTGTTGGAAACAGGTAGATGGCGCGCGCTTCCGGATTTTTAATGATCGATTCCACCACTGGAACATTATAGCAGAGCGACTTGCCACTGGCTGTTGGCGTGATGATGACAGGGTTCCTGCCCTGCAATGCCAGATCGATCGCCTGCTGCTGATGAAGATAAGGCCTGGCAAGCCCGCGCGCGTGCATGGCCGCGATCAGCTTTTCAGGGATGGTTGCGGGCCATTCGCCATAACGCGCTTCGACTGCGGGAGTTACATGCTTGTGGGCGATGGAATGCTTGAATCCCGGATGTTCGTAAAGTTCCGCCACGAGTGCATCAATCGGTGCCTGCTCGATGACACGGTCGCCGCCGGACGGAATGCTGGGACTGGTGGGAAAGGAATGTGAAGGGCGCGCCACGGGGAAACTGCCTTTCGCAAATGTTACGCGCGAAAGTGTTTCCTTGGCGGGAGGCTCACAAGCAAGGTGAAATTAAGGCGAATCCATTGTGCTGGAAGGCGACGACGGCATCGTGGCCGCCGGGGATGGAACAACGAATTGCCAGGCCGGATTCGAAAACACCAATCGGTTGTAAATGCGCTGGGCGTCGCCGAGACCGTTTGTCTTCTTGAGCATTTCGATGGCATAAAGCTGCTGCGTGAGCAAGTCGGGCCGAATGTCGGCCAGCGTCACGGCAATGCGCGCTTCAAAATCCTTGTCAATTTGCAACCGCGCACCTTCCGCAGCGATCTGAATTTCCGTCAGTAGGGGCGCTGCCGGAAAGTTCTGCACGATCGCGTCAAGGTCCTGATCCCATGCTGCAAAATTTCGGCGACGTGCCTCGTGTCCCAAGCGCTCCACACGAAGACCCGGAACATCGGGCCACAGCTTGATCGCCTCATTGATCATCCGTACAGCCTTGGCCGGATCCTCAAAGCGCGCCAGCAGTGCCATCGCGGGCGGGTATCGCCCGTACTTCTGGTAGGCCTCCAGCGCGTACTTACGACGGATCGCCGTCACCGTCTGCGCATCCGTGGTGATCTTGTACTGGCCGAACATCGCGACCGGTTCCTCCCCCAGCTTCCGATACTCAACGACCGCCTCGGGGGGAAGCTTCTCCATGGTGTTGAGCAGTCCCGCCTGCATCAGATTGTCGACGGTGATTTCATCCCCGGGCAACATGGCATGATTGGCCGCGTACAACTCCGCCGCGATCTTGATCTCGCGCAGGATTTGTTGAATCTGCTCCGCGCTGTGAACTTCGGGAATCGCGTACTGGCCGATGAGAAACTCGCGAAGTTCAATTTCATTTTTCAATGCCTTTGGGGCTTCCGGGTCTGAATAGAGCTTCTTCCAGCGACCGCGAACAAAGTCATCGGGCGCAACGAGTCGCGTGCGGATCGCGCGATTCCCATCCACAAGCAACGCTGTTCCGAAAAGGAGCGAGTGGTCCTTTCCGACGCTGCTGACAAACATTTTTTTTGTCGCGTCGTAGCTGTACTGGTCTCCCGGAGAGTCCAACAGCTCCGGCATCAGCTTGCGATCCCGCAGCGCCTCGAAGCCAAGGGCGTCCTTGGGATACTTCTCGGAAAACTCATGGGCTGCTGCGCTCAGTGCCTGCAGGTTGAGTCGGGCGTTTCCGCCAACGTCGCGCGGGAACAATTCGATGACGTACAATCCCTCCGTGCCGTAGCTCTGCTCAAAGGCCGCGATCCAGCGTTGATCAATTGCCCGCTCCTTCGACTGCGCGGGGGAGGTTGCGGCGGCGGCCAGCAGCAATGCCGTAGCGAAAAGGGAAAGAAGGAGACTCTTCATCATGCAATTCTTGAAATCTGGCGCAGGCATTCGAGCGCCGTCTCCCGGATTTTGGAAATTTTTTCCATCTCACTGATCTCCGGATGGATGTACGGATTGCGATAGTGCTGCAACGAAACCAACAGGTGCGCAAAGCGCAACGTCTCCTCATCAGAAGAGAACGACTTCACTCCCAGCGGGTTCTCAACCTTGATGTTTCCCTTGATCGTCTTCAGCGTGTACTCCCGCCCGAAGCAGACAATCATGATGCCGAGCGCCTTGAGGCCATCGGGCTTGTAGCGCGATTCATGCTCTTCGATCCGCTGAAAGACCTGCCGCACGTTGTCGACTGTGAACTCAAAGTGATAGTTCTGTTGGAGACGAAGCAGGTACTGGTGATAGAAGAGATCAAGCTGCCGGGTGCGCGGATCCGTGAAATTCCTGATGATCTTCAGGCTGATCGAGTCGGACAGGAACTTGTGCAGCCTCTTGCGCAGGCGCGCCTTCGCTTCGTTCTCCACGGCAAAGCAGTAGGAGAATCCGATGCTGCGGGAAAAATCCTCCTGCTGTCCGTTTGCATCGCCACCCTGACGCTGATAAAAGTACTCTGCGGTCCTGAGTTCCTTGCGCGTTTCCGGGGCGAACTTCTCAATGTCGGGAAAAATCGCGCGAAGGTCCTTCTCCACCTTGTCCATGTTGACCGTTGGAGTCCTGCCGAGTTCTGCTTCCAGTTTCCCAAGTGCTTCGCCGACGGTCGCATTACTCAGCGTGTCATAGGCCTCCGCAAGGATGAGGGGATGTTGGTTCGGCGCAGAGATGATTTCCCGCAGTCGCGTGATGGACTTCGACGAGACCTCCTCCCCCTCGCCGGCAATCTTTTCCACTTCACTGCGCAGGGCCTTTAATCGCTGGCTGTTGGAACGTGATGTCTCAATCGCCTTGTAGAGGTCGTCGAGGTGATCCTCGATCTTTTGTTTCGTAAGGACGCGATCCGCGCCAAGCTCCTTTGCGATGGAGCCTTCCTCGAATGTTCCCACGGCGGAAATCATCACGAGCGGCACGAGCGGATCGATCTGGCGGATGGAGCGAATCAGGTCGAGTCCCTCCGTGGGCGTCCGCATGCTCAGGTCCGTGACGATCGTATCGGGCGACTGCTCCTCATAAATGCGAAGCGCCTCCTCTGCATTTTCCGCCTCGACCACATCGTAGTTCTGCAGAAGCAGGTTTCGACGGAACGCCTTGCGGTAAAGCTCGTTGTCATCAACGATCAACACTTTCGTAGTCATTGCGGAACCTATGCTTTCTCCGGGTGGTGCTGCGTTGGTGTCATGTCACTGCGGACTGCGCCCTGCTCACCTGTCAGGATTGGCAGGCGAATGGTGAAACGCGCGCCGCCGTTGGAGTGATTCTGTGCGACCAGTTCGCCGCCGTGAAATTCCCGCACGATTGTCTGGACCCAATTCAGGCCGAGCCCCTCACCTTCCTGATTCTCCTTGGTGGAAAACCCAAGTCGAAAAATCTCCGGCAGACGATCCTCGCGCAGCAACTTGCCCTGTTCATCGCGAATGCCATCACCACTGTCATCCACGCTGATTTCCAGCCGCTGAATGGATTCGTTGATACGTGTGGAGACTGTGATGACACCCTGTGGGCTGTCGGCCCTGCTGGCGCGCTTGATCGCCTCATAGGCGTTTTGCAGGATGTTGAACAATGCCAGCCGCAGAAGGCGCGGCTCCACGCGCGCCGTGGTCATTCCTTTTGCCATTGATTTTTGGATGCTGATGTTGCGCGGAATGGAAAGTCGGAACAGGTCAGCCACATCGGCAACCAACTCAGAAATGTCCACGTCCTCAAAACGGGGCTTCTGCAGGTAGCTGAAACTGCGATACAGATTCACGATTTCCTGAAGGAACCGCATGTTGTTCAGCAGCGCCTGCAGCGATTCGCGAAAAATTTCCTGCTTCGCAGGGGAGGCGTTTACATCTGCGGGAGAGAGGGAAAGGAAAGCATTGATGGTCATCAGTTCCAGCTTCCCCGTGGCAATGATGTTCGTCAGGTCGTGACCGAGATTGCGCGACAGGGAGATGTTCGCCTTCGACTTTTCCTGAAGGATGAGCCGCCTCTGCCCTTCAATGCTGTCAAGGGCGTAGCGCAATTCCGTCGTGAGGCGGTGATACACATCAAGCCACCATTCATTGAGGGCGGGCGATGATGGAATGGTGCCGGCGACAAAGAGAATCATTCGGTCTTGTGACTGTTGCAGCACCTGCGCGCACAGTGTTCCCGCCGATTCCAGAGGGCGCGCGTTCCACTTCTCGGGGGACTTCAATGGGTCATCGGCGTTGAGGGCTGCCGTGAGGGCAACCTGCACCTCCGGCCGATCCTCATCGGCGCCGGTGCTGCCGCTGAACACCTTCTCGAAATGCCAACCCGACTGCCCCATCTTGCGCCCGAAAATCCAAATCTGCGGATCGGCAATGCTCCCAAATGCCATCAGGAGGTGCGGAACTTCCTGCAGGATGGGATCGGCCAATGACGTGCCACTCGTGGCAATTCGATCGCGTAGCTCCTTCGACACGCGTGTCAGTGCTGCGTCGCGCGCCAGGTCATTGTACGCGCGCTCCAGGATTGTGCGTGGCCTGCGAATGATACTTGTGGAGTTGGGATCGCGCGACTGCATGTACGTCAGCACAAGCGTCAGAGGGCGGATCACAAGCAACAGGAGGGCGATGTAGATCAGCGTGTAAAGAACGAACGTTCCTACCATCATCAACCGATACTTCGTGGTAAGCCGCTCGACAGCCGGATTGTTCAGCGGCGATGTCACTGAAATCCTCATGTACCCAAAGACGCGCGATTCATACTGGTCAGCGTAGCTTTGCTGAACCTGCGTCGAGAAATCACCAACGAGGATGCTGTTGGAGAAATTATTCTGGAGCCTCAGACGTTCAAGATTTTCCTCCAGCATGATGTGGTTGCTGTCCGCGTCATCGATGCTGACGCGGATCACATTGGGGGACTTGGCGAAAAACTTGAACAAGTCCGCGCGAACGGTTTCCTCCATGCGTTGAACAGCCTTCTGCTGGTTCTCGCTCACCAGCGGCGGCTTGAGCGCGCCACGCATGCTCAGCCATGTCCTCGCATTGTTGTTGAGACTGTTCACGCTCGCCTGGTCGAAGTAGAGTTGGCGGCTGATCAAGTCCTTGATGATGGTGACTTTTTCAGGGATATAGTATTGGCGTTCCAAGGCCCTGAGGGTGAAGATCAGTGCCCCCAGATAGATGGCCGTGGAGACAGCGATCAGGGCCGCGCCATGCATCCATATCAAGCGGCGCGTGGGTGGGGCGGCGGGCGCTGCCATTGTGCCTACCGGCGGGTCTTGAGCGTGCGTGTCGAGACGCCGGAATCGCGGGTCCCCGCAGAAAGTTCCTTGAAAGTGTCAAATTCGCCACTGATCAATTCCATCGCGGCCACGCGGCCGAAATTCGTCGCCAGAAGTTCCCTCTCAAACGGTTCCCCGTTGAAGGTTGTCGTGCGAGTGTCTGCGTTGTAGCCGTGCGTCGCAAGAACCTTGCGGATGCCGCCGATCAGTGGACGTCCTGGAATGTTCTCCTCAACTTCCATGTCTGCCTCAATCGTCCAGGTCTGGCGCGTGCCGAACTTGTCCTCGTCCAATTTTTCCGGTGCGGTGACGAACTGGATCAGCGTCACGCGAACGACCGCGTCAGCATCCTTTTGCTTCACGAGGTTCAGACGGCCGTCCGCGAGGATTTCCTCCTGCAGCGCAACCGTCAGTTCCTCCTCCAGTCCCGGCATTGCCGTTCGATTGACAATCATGGGGACGTAAACATTGCGGATCGATGGCGGGAGCGTGCGCGACCGTACGACGGGAGTGCAGCCTGACAGCAGAAGAACCGGCAGTGCCAGCAGGAGCAGGCCATGAAGCCTGCGGGTTTGAAAGGAGAACAAATGGGTGAGCATTATTGGTAATATATGGGCTTGATGGAGTCGGGCCAATCAGTTTTGAACCTCTTGTCGTCGATGTCCGGGTTAAATTTCACCTTCTGGAGCGAAATCGTTATCACGGAGGAACTGTCGCGCAAGATAATCGTGTTCGGCTCGATCTTCTTTTCATCAAAATAGATGGTTATTGTGTCGTACTGCATCGACTGATCGAGGTTTTTTGAATGAAAATCAATGCCATAGAGGCCGGCTTTCTTCTCTTCCGCCGGGCTGACATCAAACAATTTCTGGATCTTGTCCACTTGAAGACCGAAACCCAGCAGCATTTGGTTGATGGGTGCCTCCTCTCCCGTCGGCTGCTCCACGATTTCCACCTGTTTCATCTTTGGTGTGTAGGTGGACAAGGTGTTCCCTTCCATCCAGATCTCTGAGGCATAGGATTTGTCGTCCTTGGATGGCTTGAAGGAAGCGCGGTATTTTCCCGGCGCCTTGTACCAGAACTGCCCATCGCTCCGCACTGTATCGCCCATGATGCTGTCCTCGCGCACCTGGGTGAAATCCGCCTCAAGGCTCTTCGTTTCCTTGTTCTTGGCCTCCACCTTGTGAAGGAAGCCGATCACATCGGAATTGACGATGGACTGGGTGGTGACGGCGTCCGAGGCTTTGAGGGCGGGAATTGGCTCCTGTGCAAAAACAGCAAGCGGGAGGGTGGCAAACAAAGGTAATAAATAACGTTTCATGCGTGGCGAAAATCCCTCGTTCAGTGGGACCAAGCGTTTTGTCGGCAGGTTAGAGTTGCAAGGCCATATTGGGCAGGCGACTCTGACATTGCCCACCCCATGCCGGACGCTCCAATATCGGCCCCACAAATGCACAAACCATCACCCATCGAGGCATGCTTATGAAGCTCCGGTCGATGTTGCTACTCGCCATGATGACAGGCGCTCTGATTCCCACCATGGTAACTGCGGAAGCGGGGAAGGACTACATGGACAAGACGATGAAAAGCTTGGAAAAGCTTCAGGAGGGGGGAAAATTCTCCGAAGCAGATGTCTTGGTGAAGAAGGAATTGGCCAGCGGTACGCTCAGTGATGCCGAACGCCGAAGTTTGGAGGATGAACTCGAACGGACCAGTCGCATTCAAAAGGACTACACCTTGAGCGAGGAGAGCCTCCGCAAAAGCCTGTCGGGACGGATCAAGGATTTCACGAATGCCGACTTTGACAAATGGATGAGCGAGGGGCGGTTCGACTTCAAGGAGGTCGATGGGAGGAAGATGTTCGCCGGATCCAGTGCCGCGAACTTGTTTTTCCGTTACCCGGATGCCGCAGCCCGACGAACGGAACCGCCGAAGACGATTCTCGATGACTACTTGTACAAGGCCCTGCAGGACGTGAAGGCAGAGGCCCTCAAACCTGCCCAGTCGACGGCGAAACGACACGATTTCAAGATCACGATGACGATCACCGTGAACAAGGATGCGGTGCCAAAGGGGGACATCATCCGCTGCTGGATGCCCTTCCCACAGCAGAATGAATTTCAAAGCAACGTCGCCCTCCTCAGTTCCTCGCCTGAGGTGAAATGGATCAACCAGCCCAGCTACCCGACACGTTCGCTCTACTTCGAGCAGCCCAGCAACGGGCCGGAGGAAACCGTCTTCTCCGCGACCTACACGCTGACCACGCAGGCACGCCAGAACAAGATTGATCCATCACTTGTGGCCGTCACAAACCAGCGTGTCGGAATGCCGGACTTCGATTACTTCACGCGGGAACAGCAGCACGTGCAGTTCACGCCGGCGATCAAGGCCCTGGCGAAGGAGATCGTTGGCGAGGAAACCAATCCCGCCATCAAGGCCCGCAAGATCTACGATTACATCGCGATGACCAAGAAATACAGCTATTCACGCGAATACTCCACACTGCGTGACATTCCCACCTATGTCTGCGAGAATGGCTACGGAGACTGCGGACAGATCGCGCTCCTCTTCATCACGCTGTGCCGCGCGTCCGGCGTGCCTGCGCGTTGGGAGAGCGGCTGGATCATCTACCCGATGAAGAACAACCTGCACGACTGGTCGGAAATCTGGCTCGCACCCTACGGCTGGGTGCCGGTGGATGCAAACTACGGCATGGACATCCACAATTATTTTCCGACCTACACGCCGCAGATGAAGGATGAATTGCGCGACTTCTATTTCGGCGGATTGGATGCCTATCGTCTGGTTGCAAATCGCGAGCACTGCTTCCCGCATTATCCGGAGAAGAAGAGCTTCCGGTCCGACGATGTTGATTTTCAACGTGGTGAGTTGGAAGCGAATGGAAAGAACATCTACTTCGACCAGTTTGACTACCACATGGATGTTGAGTTTCTGACCCAGTCGGACATTGACGACATGCAGGCAAGCAAGGCTGGAAAGACGGGCGCGGTACTGCGGCCCGGTGTTGTTCGATAATCGGCAGGACGAACAAAGACATCCGCAAGGAATGGCACCAGCGGTGCGATGGGACGCTCATGGGCATGTGTGAGGCAGGCTGCTTTTGTCTATTGCCTCACCCGGCGGCCGGAGGGGACCATCCGGGCGTTTGGTCCACCTTGAAGGAGTTTCCGCTCTTTGAAAACCCAGGTAAACCGCAGCCAAAGCCGCGAGCTTGCTTTCCAGATTCTCTACTGCCAGCATATGCACGACGGCGATCTGGCGCGGTCCATCGGTGGTGTTGAAGCCGCCAAGACGATGGCCGACCTGCGCGAGTCAATCAGGCTGCTGAAGGACTCCAAGCGCGCCACGGAGGCCGTGATCAAGTCCTTCGAGCAGACAATCGAGGGCCTGTCGGAAATGCTGAAGCCTGCCAAGGAACGAAAATTTGAAATGCCGGAGGAAGGCACCTTGGAGGCTGTCATGCAATTGACTCATGCCCGCAAGGATGCCCTGAGGGTTGCGCGCGAAACAGTTCAACTCATCCAGACGCAGGAAACGCTCTTTCATTCCGAAGGCTTTGCGCAGCGAATCCTCAGAACTTACATGAAGCACAAGGATGAGGTGAACAACGTGGTCGAAAAGTCCCTGGAGGGATGGACGCTGCGGCGACTCATTGCCGAGGACAGCGCTGTCCTGCGGCTCGGCGCCACGGAGCTCCTTTATTTTGCGGATATTCCGCCAAAGGCGATCATCAACGAGTACATTGAACTGTCAAAAGTCTACGGCAACGACGATTCGCCGGGGCTGGTGAACGCCGTTTTGGATCGTATCCTTCACAGCCATCCGCGCCCGGAAAAAAAGGAAACCTGACATCTCATGCGCGGCGTGCTGCTGGCGATTTTTCTCTTGTTCATTGCCGGTAGTTTCACTGGATGCGGCGGACACAGCGCCCGCATCGCGCGTGGCGTCGCGCAGGTTCTCATAGAAGAATCCCTCTCTTCCGATTCGGCACAGAAGCGCACTCTTCCCTGGGACAAGCTGACCCTGAAAGCCTCTGCTGATTTTCCGCGGCGGATGCCTGAAAATGTTCCCCCATTGGAGGGAGTAACTCCGGGTCTTTGGGCTGCGGGAGCCCGCCTGAAAGCCCGCGACTCCGCCCTTCTGGACCTCTCCCGCCAACTGGCCAAACTTCCCGCCTGCGAAGCACCGCCGGGCGAGGCTGCCGAATTGAACCTGCAACAGTTTGCCTCCCGCAGGCCGGAGTTGAATGCGCTCCTGCGGGAAACGATGCAGTCTGGCGTAAAAGAGGAAACGCAAAATCCCGACACCGCCGCGTCGCAACTGACGCTGACAATGCCTCTTCAGGAAATTGCACGCGAAGTCCTGAATCAGGGTGGCGGATTCACACCAGCACAAGCCGTTTCCACGAATCTTGGCCCCCGCGCCCGCGCCCAGGCAGCGGCCAAATCGCAGGCAGAGCAAGCGCTGCTGCGCGATCTCCTTTCGCGAAAACTGGACAAGGACACGACCTATGCGCAATGGGCGGACAAGTCTCCCCAGAACCGCCAGAAGGTTCTCACGGCGTTGTCGCAGGCTCACCTGATCCGTAGTCAGGAAGTAACCGACGCCAGTGGCCGGAAGGAATGGGTTCATGAGTTGGAACTGGATGAGAAGACGTTGAGCGCATCGATCGATGACAAGCCCGCAAAGCGTTCGGCTTCCGGCAAGGACGGGAAGCTGAAGAAGCTGGACGATGCGGAGAAAAAGAAGATCATGGAAGGATACAACGTTTCCCAGTGACGAAACTAATCCTGGCCTCGGCGTCGCCGCGTCGCCGCGAAATCCTTGCAATGATGGGTATTCCACACGAAGTGAAAAGCAGCGGTGTCGATGAGTCCCGAATTGCCGCAGATCATCCGCGCACGTTTGCGCTGCGGGCCGCATTTGCAAAAGCCAGTGATGTGGCGACCCGTGTTGAAGAGGATGACTGGGTCCTGGGCGCCGACACCGTGGTGACGAAAGACCTGATGTTGTTCGGAAAGCCACGGGACACGGAGGACGCGCGGCGGATGCTGCGAGCGCTTTCCGGGGCGGGACACGATGTTTACACGGCAATTGCACTGGTAAAAGCGGGTGGCCGCCAAAGTTACCTGCAATCGGAACGCACGCGCGTGAACTTCAGGGTGCTGACGGAGGAGGACATCGAATCCTATGTCCAAACAGGCGAACCGATGGACAAGGCGGGCGCCTACGGCATCCAAGGGAAGGGCGCCGGGTTGATCGATTCCATCAGCGGGGACTATTACAATGTGATGGGCCTGCCATGCCGGGCGCTCGCCACATTGATCGAGGAGGCGGGACTTGAACTCCCCTGCACTTTCCCCCCGATTCCCGACCGCTGGAAAATGTAATCGACCCTTGGACGGCAGTAGGGCTTGCGTCATCCATCTTGCGGTTCAAAATTTGACATCATTTTGTTTCATATAATCACGGATCGTCGAAAGGCGAATAATGGCTGGACCTGTCACTCCACTCACTGATTCCTCCGATTCCAGCATGGAGGACATAAGCGTCCACGAAGGGGCGCCAGACGCCAAAGGCAAGCGGACCTCACCTTGGTCCTGGGTTATCTCGGCAAACTTTGCAGAGGGCCTGCAATACGTCATCGCGACGGACCTTTTTGCCATCATCATCTTCCTGATGGGGGTGGACAAGGGAACGGCGCTCTTCTGGATCAGCCTGATCCAGATGCCGTGGGTGATCAAGCCGCTGTGGAGCCCCCTCGTTGATCGATACGGGACGAAGCGCAAGTGGACCTACATGATGCAGGGCGTGGTGGGCCTCGCACTGCTCGGCGCCGCCGCCGGCCTCATGGCACCGAACACGGCTCTCTTTGCAACGATGCCGCTGTTTCTGGGAATCTGCCTGGTCTTCCTCTTCATTATTGCATTCTCTGGCGCCACCCATGACATCGCCTGCGACGGATTCTACATGATCGCATTGACGGAGAAGCAGCAGAGCTTCTTCGTTGGCATCCGCAGCACGGCATTCCGCCTGGCGATGGTTGCGGCCAATGGCGCCCTCCTGTGGCTGTCGAGTGGCATCCAGCGCGCCACCAGTCCAACCCCCAATGACATTGAAGTGCGCGTCGTCATTCCGCAGTCGCAATTGCCTGAAGCAGAATACAAACTTTCCCAACCTGATTCTCCCGAGCTTGTGCTGGAACCGCGCGTCCTCACGATGGATGCGGGAACCACTGCCTCCGCGATGCTCAGCCTTAAGACGCCGCCTTCCTCCGGTGAAACGAAGGTCGTTTTGCTGCGATTCAACGGCGGCTCAAAGAGCATCACAGCAAACAAGGAACGCGTTGAGTTCACCGACAAGAATTGGAACCAGCCAATCCCCATCGAATTCAAGGCGGAAGAACGCCTGAAGAAAAGCGCGGCAACTGTCTTTCGCGCCACGGCCGGTAACGTTCCGTTGAGTTGGGCCGTGGGTATTGCACTGTGCGGAGTGTACTACCTGATTTGCTTCTTTTACCATCGCTCGGTGCTGCCGCATCCCCACGCGGAACAGGACTTGGACAACGCGGACCTTCCTCCCTTCTACAAGCCACTTGGGGCGCTGGGCGTGACGGTCCTGCTGCCCATGTTGCTCGCCATTGTCGGGTATTTCCTATTGTGGGAATTCCTCCCCCCCATCCTTAAGCCCAAGCTTCTTGATCAGACACCAACACCACTTCAATTGAAGGGCTTCGACTTCTTCTTCAATGTGGGAAGCTGGCTTCTGATCGTCGGAACGATAGCAGTTCTCTATTTGATTCCGCCGTTTGGCGCCGCCATCCGCCGTTTCTTCAACCGGATGTCGGACATAAGCGGTATCGGGTTTGCAGACGTTTTCGGCTCGTTTTTTCAGAAGCCTGGCGTGGCGGTTCTTTTGGCTTACCTGCTCACGTTCCGTCTGGGCGAGAACCAACTCACCCGCATCAAGAACGTTTTCCTGCTCGATACGGTTGCAAACGGAGGCTTGGAATTCTCCCAGGATGCCTTGGGCTTCACGAACTCCGTCGTGTACATCATGGCGTTGATCGTCGGTGGCCTGCTGGGCGGATTCTGCATCTCGAAGTTCGGCCTGAAGCGCATCATCTGGCCGATGGTGCTCGCCATGCACTTGCCAAATCTGGCCTTCGTTTACATGAGCTATGCGCTTCCCACAAACTATGTCCTCATCAACCTTCTCGTTGGGCAGGAGTCCTTTTTTTACGGATTCGGGTTCACCAGTTACCTGATGGTGATGATTGCCTTCGCCCAAGGCCCCTACAAGACGGCACACTACGCCATCTGCACGGGGTTCATGGCGTTGGGAGTGATGATTCCCGGCCTGTGGAGCGGCTATCTGGCGGAATTGACGGGTTACAAGCTCTTCTTCTGGATCGTGATGATCAGTTGCATCCCCGGCATGCTTTTCATCCCGTTCCTGAAGTTTGACGCGAACTTCGGCAAGAAGTCGGTAGCCTGACGACGGACGAAACTGAAACGTAGCCAAAGCCTTCACCTGTTGATTCGCTGGATCCATGGCACAGGGTAACGGAAACACATCCTCCACGGCGTCAACCTCACCGTTGCGCGCGCCGCACGATTACGATGCGGAGCGCGCCGTGCTGGGCGCGATGATGCTGGACAACAGCGTGATTCCTGATGTGATCCAGATCATCAGGAAGGATGACTTCTACCACATCCCCCACCAGTTGATTTTTGAGGGATTGGTTGCATTGATTTCCGCAGGGCAGCCAGTCGACCTGACGCTGCTGCTCGATCAGCTTCGCAAGACAGGGAAGTTGGATGAGGCGGGCGGGCCGCTGGTGGTGGCCGGGCTGGAGCAATTCGTGATGGCAACGGGCGGCGCCAGTGCCCTTGCCGAGGTTGTTCGGAAAAAGGCGACTTATCGACGCTTGATGCGCGCGGCCGAAATGATCCTTCAGGACAGTTCCGCCGAAACGCGCGACGTGGAATTGCAACTGGACGTCGCGGAGAACCTGATCTTCGAGATCAGCGAGCAGGCTTCGCCACGGAACTTCGTTTCCATCGGCGAGTTGATGCCCCAGGCGATTGAAGAGGTTGGGCGTCTGCAGCACAACAAGGGTGAGATCCCCGGCCAGCCAACGCACATGCTTGGTCTGGATCGGAAGCTCAACGGCCTTCACAAGAGTGACCTGATCATCCTGGCCGCACGCCCCTCCATTGGCAAAACGGCATTCGCCTTGAACCTGATGCTGAACATCGCCGTCCGCAGTCGCATACCCGTCGGAATCTTCAGCTTGGAAATGGGTCGTGAACAACTCAACATGCGCTTGCTGTCAATGTTTTCGCGCATCCCACAATTCAGGATCCGCAGCGGGAAGCTGAGTGATCATGAGTTCTCCCACCTGCGCGACTACGCGTCGCAATTGCAGGATGTTCCGATCTACATCGATGACTCACCAGGATTGTCCCTGTTGCAACTCCGTTCGCAGGCGCGGCGTTTTGCCTCCCAGCACAAGAACCTCGGCCTGCTAGTGGTTGACTACCTGCAATTGATGAGCGGTAACGATCGTGGGCGTGAGCACAACCGCCAGCAGGAAGTCTCGGAGATTTCCCGCGGGCTGAAGGCGTTGGCGCGTGATCTTCAGGTGCCCGTGCTTGCACTCAGCCAACTGTCCCGCAACATCGAACAGCGCAGTTCGAAGAAGGAACCCGCGAAGCCGATGCTGTCCGACTTGCGTGAATCGGGCTCCATTGAGCAGGATGCAGACGTTGTGATTTTCCTCCATCGCGATCGGAAGGGTGAGGAAGTGACGGACAACGCCGGAAATACAATGTCGCTTCCCATTCCCACGGAAATCATCATTGAAAAGCATCGTAATGGACCGACAGGCACCGTGGACATGTTGTTCTTCCGCGAAACGATGACCTTCGCGGACGAGGAAAAATGACGTCCTCAGCGAAAATCCTGATCCTGACGACGGAGCCGTTACCGCTGCCGGGGATGGCGGCGACAGGTGCGGGCCTTCGTGCCTGGGGCCTGGCGTTTGGCTTGAGGTCCGCGGGGTTCGGCAATGTCACCATCGCGTTCGCGGCGGATGCCATGCGCGGCAAGGCCCTGGAACAGCAAATTGGTTGGGTGAAGGTGTTCGAACGCAGCCGGATCGATGAATTTATCGAACGGGAGAATCCCGATGCGGTTGTGTTCCAGCATTGGGGGGTGTTTCGCGAATTGAAGCGGGCACTCCCCTGCCCAGTGGCGATGGACCTCGCGGGGCCGCATTTGCTGGAACGCCAACTGTGGGGATCAAGCGATCCGCAGGCGGACTTGCGCGAAAAATTGAACGCGTTGGCCCAGGTGGATTTCGTCGTCTGCAGCGGGCAGTTCCAAAGGCATTACTTCCTCCCCTTCCTGATTCAGGCGGGGCACGACCCCAAATCCAATCTCTGCCCGGTCATTCCCTTTTCGCTCTCTCCGGAATTGCCGGAGCCTTCGCGCGAGCGCGATCATGCGGCATTTTTTTACGGCGGCATGTTCCTTCCCTGGCAGGATCCCGAAGGCGCGTTGCGCAGCACCGTGAAGGTGTTGGAGGAACGGGGGCGCGGGAAGCTTGTTTTTGTCGGTGGCCCGCACCCCAGCGGCGATGTTTCAGGAGGGCGTTTCGCAGCGCTGGAGGAGATGCTTCAACGGAGCAGCGTCGTCGAGCGCTCCCCGGTGATGCCCTTCGACGCGATGATTGCGCGCATGCGCCATTGCGGAGTCGCGATCGATCTGATGCCCCGCAATGTGGAACGCGAACTGGCTTTCCCAACACGCACGATTGTATACATGTGGGCGGGTCTTCCTGTCATTCACAACAATTACGATGAACTTGCAGACCCCATCGCGGAGGCGAAGGCAGGATGGACCTTTGATCCAGCGCACCTCGACAGCGTCGAAAAGCTGGTCGCCCGGTTGGTGGGACACCGCGAGGATGTGGAGCGAAGGAGCGAGAACGCGCAAAAGCTGGTGCGTGATCGCTACACATGGGACAAGACGATCGAGCCGTTGGCCACTTGGTGCACAGATCCCAAAAGGCGGACGGAGAAACGGGCCTTTTCGATTCAAGCATCCCTTCAGGGTTCGGCGGGCAACACCGGGAATGACGAGACACCACGAAGAAAGCCCCTCGGAAAAATTGAATACTCACCAACCCGCAACATGACCGATACCAGCACAGGGCCGTGGTATTTGTCGCCGGTGATCTTCCTTCTGGCGCTCCCCGTCAGTCTCTTCCTTGCGCTGTTTTTTCTGGTGGTGGAGTTGGCGCGTCTTCTGTTCCGTGGAAATGAAAAGGCGTGACGTTGAAGCAACCGCGAGGATAGTTTCGTCACCAGTGAACGAGATGAACAATAGTTCCGCCCCTCTCATCGAAGTCAGGAATCTGGTCGTTGAGTATGCCTCGCGTGGTGGCGCCATGCGCGCGGTGAATGATGTTTCCTTCACAGTCCTGCCCGGCGAGTGCATCGGCTTCATCGGCCCGAATGGTGCTGGCAAATCGACCACCATGAAAGTCCTGCTGGGCTTCATGTTCCCCAAATCGGGGTCCGTGAAGCTTTTCAACAGGGAACCGGGTGCCACCGAAGCGCGTCGGCGACTTGGCTACCTGCCGGAAGTGACGCTCTACTATCCGTTCATGAAGGCGAAGGAATTGCTCTTCCTCTATGGAGGGCTTCAGGGGATGACGCGCACGCAACTGAAGGTGCGCATCCCGAAGCTGCTGGAGGAAGTTGGCCTGGCGGGACGCGGAGATACCCTGCTCAAGAATTTCAGCAAGGGGATGCAGCAACGCGTTGGCATCGCGCAGGCAATCATCGCCGATCCCGAACTGCTGATCCTTGATGAGCTTTCAAGCGGCCTCGACCCCGTTGGACGCCATGACTTGCGCGACGTGATGTTGGAACTGAAGAAGGCTGGTCGCACAATCTTCTTCAGCAGTCACGAACTGTCGGAAGTCGAAACGCTGTGTGACCGCGTCATCATGATCAACAAGGGCCGCGTGGTGCTCGAATCGCCCGTGGCGGAACTGATGAAGCCGTTGAATCTGTTCGAAATTGATTTCGAACAGGATGGCCAGCCCCAGACAAGGAGCGTGAGCGGGGCTGAAAAATTCAACGCGACCTTGGCGGAGATCATTTCCTCAGGCGGCAGAGTCATCGGGACCAGGACTGCGACGCGCTCCCTTGAGGACTACTTCATCGAGATCATTCGTGGCCACGAAGGCAGCGGCAGGTGAGGAGCACGCTACTGATCGCCTGGACGGTGTTGATCGAGGCGATTCGCCGCCGCGAAGTGTACGCCATCGTGGTGATTTCGACCCTCCTGATCGGCGCAGTCGCGACAACGCGATTCTTCGAGCTGCAAGGCCTTGGCAAGTTCTACCGGGAAATTGCACTTCAGATCATGACCATCGCCACGAACCTGACGGTCATCATCATCGCCTCGCGCCAACTTCCCCGCGAGTTTGAAAGCCGGACCATCTACCCACTTCTTGCAAAGCCGGTTTCGCGATTGTCGTTCATGCTTGGAAAATTGATCGGCGTGATGGCTGCGGGAACCTTCTGCTTCCTTCTTTTCATGCTGGTGTTCCTTGCCGGCTGCCAGTATCTGAAAATCTTCGTCAGTCCACCACTCTTCGCCCAGTTCCTTTTCCTGCAAATCCTCGGCCTTCTGGTCGTCGCCACACTTAGCTTCATGCTCTCCCTGATGACGAACCTCGATGCGGCTATCACACTTGGTTCGCTGTTCTACCTCCTGAGTTCGATCTTCCTAAGCGCTCTTTCCTATCTCTATCAGTTCAGTGACACTGCCGTGAAGTTCATCCTCCGCGTGATGGTTTTCTCCGTTCCGCAGATGTCTCTTTTCGACTTGTCGGAAAAAGTGGTTCATCAGGAGGTCTGGCCACCCGTTCCAGCATTTGTGATTGGACAACTGACAGCGTACTCACTCGCATTTTCGTCGCTGTTTTTTCTGGTCGCCTTTCTGCTTTTCCGCAGGAGGCCCCTGTGACATCCCGTGCCGGCAGCGATCGCTACGCCCCCGTCAGCCTGGTGGCATGGTCTGTCTTCATCGAAGCGCTTCGGCGGAAGGATTTCTACGTGCTGTTGATCATGGGTGCGCTTTTCGCCGCAGGCGTCATCATTGCGCGTGTGAGCGGCACAATGACCGAGGCGACGGGCGTGTTCCTTCTCAATCTCGGCATGTCGATTTCGTTCCTGTTTGCAGCGATATTGGCCGCGGTCATGTCAGTGCGAATGATGCCCGGCGAACTGGAGCAGCGCACAATCCACCCACTGCTCGCGAAGCCCGTCTCCCGTGCGCAGGTCATTTTCGGCAAGTGGATTGCCACCAGTGCATCCTCCTCGGCGGCGATGCTGGTGCTTTTCCTGATCGTGTATCTTCCGGTCCCCAAGAATGGCAGCCTGTCATTCTTTCTTCTGCTTCAGGCGATCATCCTGAAGATCGTCGCGCTTGGACTCTTGGGTGCGATTGGAATGCTGTTCTCGCTCATCATGCCACGCGCGCTCAACCTCGTCCTCCTGGCGTTCATTTACACCTTGAGTGGAACCGTCTCCACATTCCTGCGCGCCAAGGCCATGCGTTCGTCCCTTCAGGATGTGTGGCTGTGGTTGATTCGCTACATTCCAAATTTCGATTTGATGGACTTGACGAAGCGCTTTACCGACGGTGCGCCGCCGCTTGCCGGTCCACAGTTCATCGGCATCCTGGCCTATGGAATTGTGGCGACGATTTTTGCCCTCGCCATCAGTTGCAGAATTTTCGAGAGGAAGGCGTTGTGACACGATGAAGACGGCGACGGCGATTTTGATGATGAGTGGCGCCCTCATGATCGCCTCGCCCGCATTGGTTTCGCGATTGCATCCACAACGCTACGATAGTGGCGGCGGCAATGAAATCGCGCGCGCGGCGATTCAAAATCGTGGTGCGATTGGTTTCATTTTCGGACAGGTCCGCACCAGCGTCAGCGACATGATGTTCATGAAGACGGAACTCTACCTGCACAGCGGCGTGCGCTACGAGCCTCACATTGACGTCGAAGCGCTGGAATCCGGTGGCAACGTGGAGGCTGTCAAAAAGAAGTTTCCCGATGGTGTTATCACAGGAGGTGATCATGATGAACATGACCACCATGAGGCGCCGGCAACCATCATCCCCCCTGCCGACAAGGACTTCCGCGGGTTCATTGGTGATCTGGAAAGGGAGATCAAGCCATGGCGTCCACCGGGCTCACCAGACGTGCATACCGCCGGGGAGGAACTCCTTCCGTGGTATCGCATGATGACCCTTGCCGATCCGAACAGCATCCGAGGCTACATGATCGGTGCCTGGTGGTTGATGCGCGACCAGACGGAAAAGAACGACAGGGAGGCACTCACCTATCTGGATGAAGGTGTCGCCAACAACCCCGACTCGTTTCAGCTTTGGCTGATGAAGGGGCGTGCGCACCAACGGTTGAAGCAAACGGACGAGGCATTGAAGGCGTGGGATACCGCCAGGAAGCTTGCTATTGAACGCCGCCCCGAAGGCGGCAAGGTCACTGACGATTGGACGGACTACATGGAGGATGACTTTCGCGCGGCAATCAGCGCCCAGGTTTTCACGCTGCGCGATCTGGGACGCATCGATGAGGCAGTGCACGTGGCGCGGGAGACCCTGAAGACGATCCCCGAATTTGAACCTTTGCAAAAATTCGTGCATGAGGTCAAGGAAGGGAAATTCACCACCAAGCAGTGAACAGGCCTCCCGATGGAAGGAGTGCGCATCAAAGTCCGGAGCCTGAAGCTCCGATTTTGTGATCGGAGTGCGCTTGCTTGAAAGTGTAAATGGTGCCCGGGAGAGGACTTGAACCTCCACGGATTGCTCCACAGGATCCTTAGTCCTGCGCGTCTGCCAATTCCGCCACCCGGGCACGGGAGGGCCGGAAGAGTGAAATCGTCACCCGCTGTCGCGCAAGAGAAATAATAGCGAAGCATGGCAAGATTCGACAGGAGTTGCTGTTCAGCCCCAGAGTGTGGCTGGTCTGCCCCCCAAGCCTCCGCTCCCATTCCCCAGCAACACGGAGACATCGGCGGAAAAACTGTTTGTGGCAGAGAGTATTAATCCCGATTGATGCGTTTGGGTGCGCCGCCGGGAAAGTCCGACCAGTAGAGAGTGCGGAATCCGATGGGGTTGTACTCCCAATGCCAGGGTTCGTTTTGATAGGGATACCAGCCAAACTCTTCGCCGCGCAGGAACAGCCACTTGTGCACCGGGGACTCGCGCATGCGAATAACTTCTCCCATGGGGCGCGTTGTGATTTCCTCAACCTGGAAGTCTCCCTGGCTCATTTGAAAATCAACGGCCAGACCGAGCGAATGTGCGGAGAAACTGGCGACGGCCGCGGAGTTGTTTGCGCGCGCGGCATTCGCCTCGGCCTTCGCCCGGCTGCGCTCCGACGACAGGATGATCAGGCTCACCCCATCCTGCTTCGCGGCCTCACGCATCCGCACATAGGACTCCGCAGCGTGGCGATTGAGCTTCCGCTCCTCCTGGCCCGGCACGGAAACCCATTCGTTCGTCATGTAGTTCCAAACATCCTCCGTTGCCTCCTCCTTTAGGACAACGGCGTTACGCGAAGTGTTCACGCGGCGCTCCGGGCGAACGAGGTCAAGCGCATCGACCATGACGTCGGCCAGTTTCTCGTTCGGTCCTTCCGGGCCTCCGGGGTAGTCAGCGGGGTCCCATGCAAATTGACGAAAATGCTCACTTAACTCCGGGCCGAGCAAATCAAGTACCGATGCTTTTGGATCACGAATGAAATGCAGCTCCATCACTCGAAGAAGCGCACGCTGTGATTCAGGCGTCCCGCTGGCAAGCATTCCATCGAAGGCCGATTTCACAGCGGCATCGGAATCCCGTTCACGCAGAATGGCGCGAATGATTTCCGGACGCAGCCGCGTGGCCGAAGTTCCCCCCAGCGCACCAAGCGCCTCGATCAATTCATCCGGTGATGCAACTCCCGCGATCGACGCCGGTGCGACATCCGGCTTGGAGCTGACGGGGGCCTGCGCACAGGCAACCATCGCCAGCACGCATGAAAATGTGACTGCTGTCATTGGAATCAAACGGCGGCGCATGCGACTTATCCTTGGGTGTGATTCTTTCACCATGATGGAATGTCGAAAAATGGGGGCAAGTAAAGTAGTCTGGAAGACCCGGCACATGTCCCACTCTTCGATGAAGAGTCTCATGCAAGCCCGTCGTGGTCCTTCTTGGCGATGACGTACATCAGGCTTTCGATCACGTTGCCATACTTGTCTGTCTTTGTTCGCGTGCCCCGAAGTGTGGCGCCGATTTTTTCAATGGCACGCCGGGACCGCATGTTGTTCTCGCCTATCAGGAAGACAACGCGATCCACGAACTGAAAGGCGTGGTCGAGCATCAGACGTTTCATTTCACGATTGTACGGCCCGCCCCAATGCGATCGCGCCAGGAACGTCCATCCGATTTCCACCTCCTTCTGCTCCGCGTCGTACCCGAAGTACCGGGAAGAACCAATGATCCTTCCCGTGGCGCGATCAACTGCTGCCAACGCACCGCCGCACTCCAGTCCGTCATCAAAGAACTGGCGGAAGACCTCCTCCTTGTAACGATCGCGTGCCGGATGCTGCTCCCAGATCAGGGGATCACAGGCAACCGCGTACAAGGCATCCCAGTCATTGACATGAAGCGGACGAAGTTCGATGGCTTCGCCCCTCAGGAAAGGTTGTAGATTGATTGCAGCCATAACGACTTATTTCCCGTCGTAGGCCTTCTTCAGCTTTTTCACGTCGAGCTTTACCATCTTGCACATCGCCTGCATGACACGTGCGACCTTCCTGGGATCCTTGCCCTCCTGCATCTTCATCAACTCGATGGGTATGATCTGCCACGTGACGCCGAACTTGTCAGTGATCCATCCGCACTGAAGCTCCTGCCCGCCCTTCGCCATTTTCTTCCAAATTCGATCCACTTCCTTCTGGTCCTTGCAATTCACAAAAAGCGAGATGCCGGGATTGATCTTGTAATAGGAACCGCCGTTGATCGCGTAGAAATCCTGGCCTTCAAGCTTGAAGGTAATATACAAGATGGAGCCTTTCGGCCCCGGACCAGCGTCTCCACAGCGGACGATTTTGTTCACCTTGGATTTCTTGAAAACGGAAACATAAAAGCGCACCGCTTTTTCCGCATTGTTGTCGAACCAGAGAAACGGGACAATCTTCTGCATGGCACTATCATCCTTTCATTGAAAGTGAAAATCCCCTCCTCCGTGAGGTCAACCCGTTGCAGCGTCATCCTCCTTCACTTCACGGATCCACAGGCGATACAGTGCGGGAAGGACAACAAGCGTGAGGATCGTCGAAGACACCAGACCGCCGATGACCACCGTGGCAAGGGGGCGCTGGACTTCGGCTCCGTTGCCCGTGGAGAGCGCCATCGGCACAAAGCCGAGGCTCGCGACCAGTGCCGTCATGAGCACCGGACGCAGGCGCGTTGTTGCTCCTTCGCGAATGGCATCATCAATGGAACGACCTTCAGCGCGAAGCTGGTTGATGTAACTTACCATCACCAGGCCGTTCAACACGGCAACGCCGGACAGCGCGATGAAGCCAACCGCCGCAGAAATCGAGAGGTCAATGTCACGCAGCCACAGTGCGATCACTCCCCCGGTGAGCCCAAGGGGCACGCCGCTGAATACGAGAACGGCATACCTTGCAGAGTTGAACGCAGAATACAGCAGCAGGAAGATCACGAAGAAGCAGATCGGGACAACAACGAGAAGACGTCCACGCGCGGCGACGAGGTTCTTGAACGAACCTCCGAACTCGATCCACGTGCCTGGTTGGAGCTTCACGTTCTGTGTGATAGCATCCTGGACTTCGGAGACAAATCCGCCAAGATCCCGATCACGAACGTTTGCAGTGACGGTCACGCGACGCTTTCCGTTTTCGCGGCTGATCTGATTCGGACCTTCCTCGATTTTGATGCGCGCAAGTGAACCGAGTGGAACGAACAAAGGCGCCTGGGATGAGAACCGATCCGCATGAAGCGACGCCAGGTGCACGGGCGCCTGATCGTCCTCATCAACCGGGATCGGTATGGGGAGGTTCTCCAACGCCGTGAAGTCGCGCCGAATTTCCTCGGGAAGGCGGACGATCATCGGGAATCGGCGATCACCTTCGAAGACAAGCCCCGCTTCCCTTCCACCAATCGCAATGGCGATGACATCCTGGACATCCCGAACCGACATCCCGTAGCGTGCTGCCAACTCCCGATCGACCTCAATGTTCATGACCGGGAGCCCCTCCGTTTGCTCAACCTTCACGTCGGCGGCGCCGGGAACCTTCCCCACCGTCTCTGCAATGGAATTTGCGACTGAAGTCATGGCCGCAAAATCATCGCCATAGACCTTGATCGCCAGGTCACCACGCGTACCCGCCAGCAACTCATTGAATCGCAGTTGAATCGGCTGGCTCGATTCATAGAGCTGGCCCGGGAGGTGCGCTGTCACAGCTTCAAGCTTCTCGAAGAGTTCGCCCTTCGTGAGTGAGGGATCGGGCCATTGATCGCGTGGCTTCAGGATCACAAAGCCGTCTGAAATGCTGGGAGGCATTGGATCGAAGGCGACCTCTGTCGTGCCCGTCTTCGAAAACATCAGTTCAACTTCAGGCAACTTGGAGACCGCGCGTTCCACCTCGAACTGCATGGCGAGAGATTGTTGAAGGCTGGTGCTGGGCACCCGCAGCGACTGCAACGCCAGATTTCCTTCATTCAGCGTGGGAATGAATTCCTGACCCAGTGTTCTGAAAACAACAACACCAAGACCCAACAATGCAACTGCACTGACAACGATCAGGACGGGAACCCTCAACGACCAGGCAAGCACCGGAGTGTAGACATACTTCGCCCCACGCACGATGATGTTCTCCTTCTCCGTCACGCGACCCTTGATGAAGATCGCGACGGCCGCCGGAACAAATGTCAGGGAAAGGATGAAGGCACCTGCGAGGGCAAAGATCACCGTCAGTGCCATCGGATCGAACATTTTTCCTTCCACGCCCGACAATGTGAGGATGGGAATATAGACAATCACGATGATCGCCTGCCCAAACACGGAGGGTTGGACCATCTGCTTCGTCGCGTGGAAAACCACATGCAGTCGCTCACGCAGCGCAAGCATCCGCCCTTCATGATGCTGACGCTCTGCCAAAGCCCGCAGGCAGTTCTCCCCGATGATGACGGCGCCATCAACGATGATTCCGAAATCCAATGCACCCAGGCTCATCAGGTTTCCGCTGATGCCAGCCTTCACCATCCCGATGCTGGCAAGGAGCATGGACAGTGGGATGGCAAGGGCGGTGATAAGCGCCGCACGGAAGTTCCCAAGCATCACGAAAAGCACAACGATGACAAGCATTGCGCCCTCCGCCAAATTCTTCACGACGGTGTGGATCGTCGAGTCAACGAGTTGCTGACGATTCAGGACCGTGCGCGCTGTCACACCGGCGGGAAGGCCAAGCCGTATGTCCTTCATCTTGCTGTCCACGGCGGCGGCAACCGTGCGACTGTTCTCGCCCGGCAGCATCATCGTTGTTCCGATGACCACCTCGTGGCCGTTTTCACTTCCGGCGCCGGTGCGCATTTCCTCGCCCAGAACAACATCGGCAACATCGCGCACAAAGATCGGTGTTCCCTGGTGCTGGCCTACCATGATCGCACCAATCTCATCAATGGAACGAACCCGATTGTCGGTTTTCACGACATAGGCGTTCCCCTTGTGCTGCACAAAGCCGGCACCCGTCGAGACGTTGTTCGCCTCCAGGGATTCGATGACATCGTGGAACGAAATGTTATAGGCAATGAGCTTCTGCGGGTCCGGCTGAACGTGAAATTGCTTCTCGTACCCGCCGATCACATCAACGCTGGCGATTCCCTTCACGCGCACCAACTGAGGAACAACCACCCATTCCATCAGGGTGCGAAGGTAGGACGACTTCTGGAGAGAGGTCTTGAGAACCTCGCCATCCGGTGTGGTGAAGTCAGACTCTGAATTCTCCAACTCCAGGATGAATGTGTAGACTTCGCCAAGGCCGGTGGAAATCGGACCCAGCTGCGGAGCCGCCTCCGCTGGCAACTCGCCCGTGACGGACTGGATGCGTTCCGCAACCTGCTGGCGCGCCCAGAAGATGTCTGTTTCTTCCGTGAAGATCGCCGTGACTTGGGAGAAGCCGTTGCGTGTCAGCGACCTCGTATATTCCAGATTCGGGATGCCTGCCAGTGCCGTCTCCACCGGATAAGTGACCTGCTTCTCCATTTCCAGGGGGCCAAGCGACTGCGCCAGTGTGTTGATCTGGATCTGCTTGTTTGTGATGTCAGGAACTGCATCAATTGGAAGGCGCTTGAGCGAGAAGGCACCGATGATCGCCACGCCAAGAACCAGCAGCAGCACCAAGTGGCGATGCTGGATGGAAAACGCCAGCAGGCGTTCGAAGATGTTTGGGCCTTGGGAGGAAAACGGATCGGCCGCTGAAGTTTCAGTGTTCATGTGCGACACCTTCCTTGGCCAATTCCGCCTTCAGTATGAACGAGCCTGTCGCGACGTACTTATCGCCTTCCTTCAATCCGGAAAGTACCGGAACAAGGTCTCCCACGCGAGTTCCGATCCTGACAGGCTGGGGCTTGTAAGTGTCAGGTTCGTCCGCAGGCACGAAAACCACATCTCCACCCTCCACCGTTTGAATCGCGGCCTCTTCAACGGCAATAACCGCCGCGTTTGTCGTTCCACCTGAAGTCTCCAGTTGGACTTGTGCGAACATGCCCGGGCGCAGGACCACATGCTCCCGTGTCACCGTGTGGTTCTCTGAGGCCTCTTCTTTTTCCTGTGAATGGGCCTCATGGTCGTGATCGTGCCCTTCGTGTGCGGAATGAGCGTGCTCCGCGCCTGCGCCTTCATGATCGTCCGATCCATGATCTTCATGGGATTCTGCTGCGACCAGGCGAACTTGAGCCGTCCGGGTGCGGGCGCTGATGTCCGGTGACACATACGTCACCACTCCGTCGACACCCGCGGTATCCAGTGATGAGCTGATGATTCCCTTGGCGCCAATGGCAACGCGATGAACCGAACGCTCTGGAACCTCGGCAATCACCCACAGCGTCGAAAGGTCCGCGATGACGAAGGCAAGGTCCTTGTCGGGTCCTACCACTTCGCCCAGCGTCGCATCCCTCTGGATCACTCGCCCGTTGATTGGAGCGCGGAGTTCAAACCGGCCTGACACGGCGTTGGCACCAACAATGTGTTCAATGTCCTCCTCGCCCTGCCCCAACACAATCAGCCGGTTGCGCGACGCCGTGAAATTTGCCTCGGCGATCTTCACGTCCGATTCAGCCTTCTTGACCTCACCCTGCCGCGTGAAGAAATCGCTCACGCTGATGCTGTTGGTCTTGCGGAGTTCCTCCGCCCGCTCGAAAGCGCCCTTGGCGATCTCAAGCGTACTATGCGCCGCGTCCACCAGTGAACGATGCTGAAGGAGCGCACTTTCGGCTTCGCCGAGCTCCGGTGATGCAATGACAGCCAGCACGTCGCCCTTCCTGACTTCATCGCCCAGCCGTGCACTCAGTTCCGCAATACGCCCCGAAACAGGTGAGTTGATGTGGGCAACCTGCTCTTCGTTGTAGGCGACGCGCGCGGGAACCGAAATGACTTCGTTCAAGGCATGCACACTGACCGAGTTCATTGTGATGCCAAAAAGCTTCGCAGCCTCCTGCGTGATCTTCACCTCGTCCGAATGGCCATGATCGTGCGCGGACGGCTCCTCGGCTCCATGGTCATGGGCATCATCATGGTCATGCCCAGCCTCCTCGGCGAGGATGTTGAATGGGATCAGGAACAACGCGATCGAGAGGATCATTTTTCCGATAGTGTGACTTGTGAATTTCATTTTTCTGCGGCCTCCTCGGCCAGCGCTGGTGGTGGTTCGGGAGCAAGGGACTTCAAGGCGAGACGCAGCCGCGCGACTTCTGCTTTTGCGTTCACAAGCTCCAAGGTGACATCGCGTTGGGCATTCAGGGCTTCCAAAAGAAGAAGCGCGTTCACCTCGCCTTGATCAGCGAGGCGCCGCGCTTCCTCCATTTGCGTCGTTGCGAGCGGTGCCAAGCTCTCCGACAGGAGACCTTGTGACTGCTGCGCCGCTTGCAGCTTCGCATTCAGCCTTGCCGACTCGGCGAGTGCATGCTGCACCGCTTCCTCCCATGCGCCTCGCGCTGCGTCGCGTGATGCGCGTGCTTCCGCGATGGCACGACCGTTCCGGTTGAGCAGGGGGAGCGGAATGGAGAAACTCACACCGATGCGCCCCAGTGCATCCTCCCGCCCATAGGCGGGACCGATTTGCAGGTCCGGGTACTGACGACGGACCTCAAGGCGCAAGCCCTCCTCCGCAACGTCGTACTCCGCCGCGCGAAGGAGAACCTCCGGATTCCCGGACAGCAATGCCTGCCGTTCAATCACAAGGGCGTCGTCAGTTGGTGCATCCTCATCAAGCAAGGTGATGGGTGCGTCAGGCATCAACCCAGCCAATGCAAGTACCTGATGGCGCGCCTCTTCAACTTCGGAGGCCAGCCGTGCGGAATCGGACTTCGCGCGCGCCTCGGCAAGCCGGAAGGCAACACCTTCCGCGGTGATCAACTCGCCCGCCTTCTCAAGGCGCGTCGTGATGCCGGTGATGCCCGCGAACTCCTCCACTGTCCTGCGGCTCGACGCCAATGCGCGTTGCCTTGATTGCCAGTCGATCCACGCTCCGCGCAAATCCTTCAGCACGGACTGCTCGATGGACCAGGCCTCGATCATCGCGGCGTGTGCTTCCGCATCAGCCTTTGCCCTCTCGACTGAGAGGCGCCCTGAAATGGGAATGGTGAAGGCGAGCGACGAGCCAATGATCCAAGGTTCCTCCACCGACTCCATAATACGCAGGACGTCCCCGCTAATCTCCGGGTTGTCCCATTTTCCAGCCTTTCGTGCCGCGACCACAGGGATCTGGGCGCGGAGTCGCGCTGCACGGACGGTTGCGTTGTAGAAGAGGGCGATCGCTTCCGCCTCCTCCAGTGACATCGACAGCTCCCGTCTCGGGCGCGGTGCGCCTGAATTGTCTGCTACAAGCAGGCGCTTGTCGAGACTCTCTGCGAAAGCGCGATGATCGAGCGGTTGGCGCTCGTATCGCGCGCATGACGTTGCCAGCAAGGCGACGATGCACATAGGCAACGCGAGCCGCTTCGGCACGCGTCGCCGTATAAGATGCGGATTCAAGAACGTTCTCCGAAATGTACCAAACTCGTGGTGGAAACACGCAGAAATGGCGGCGTGATTCAATGATCCATGTTGGCGTGCGACGCACGCGGGACACGGTTCTCCAGCAGTGGTTTAGATGGGAAGCTTCGGAGGTTGGAAAATTTCCAGCGACGGGGACTTTATCGCCAGATCATTCCTCGAATTGGCGGAGGAGGAAACATTATGCACGGTCATCGGGCACAGGGACGCAGCCGACGCATAAACCTTCAGGGAGTCACAGGGGCATTTGTGATCAGCATGATCAGTTCTGTCGCAGTTCTGGTCTTCGCAACCGCTGCTGGAAATCGATTCAAGGCCGGGTACGGAGGCTTCCTGCTGCACCGCTCCAAAAACCGGCGCACAATCACCATGGCCGCAGACCCCCATCCAGCAAACCACAAGTGCCACCAATGCCAGAATGCCTGGCATCTGTCGGAGAAGTAGCGCTGAACGAATCGCGATCACGGGAAAGACTTAGTGCGTCACCATCCGCGTTTCAACCCGATTCCACCAATCTGACACACCGCTGAAGATCTGTGGCGCCCGCCTTCCAACAGATGGTGTTCCGGCGCATGAATCATCAGTTCGTTTCCGCGATCTTTTCTTTGCGAAAGGCCTTGAACGACGACAGGATCACAGGATCCGTTCTCTCCATTTCCCGAATTCGCTGGCGATACGCGGACAGAATATCACTACGCGTCAGCATTCCCACCAAGCCCGCAGGCGAGGTGCGCGTGAGGACCGGAAGACGACCAAGGTTGTGGTTCACCATGTGGTCGGCGGCTTCACGCAAGGTGCAGTCCTCATAGATCGCGACGGGCGTGCGTTCAATCAGATCGCGCAGCTTTGTCTCCTGTGTAACCTGTGATTCCAAGAGGGTCCGTCGGGTGATCACTCCCACAAGCACGCCGGAAGCTTCGGTGACGGGAAAACCCTGATGCTGGAAGTGGCCAAGGCGTGATTCCAAACTCGTACGTGCCTCCCCAACAGTGGAATCCGCGGCAAAGGATACCACCTCGCGCGTTGCGGCCTGTGACACCGTTATCTGGACAAGAGGGTCCGCATGATACTCGTTCGGTACATTGATGCCGCGGCGTGCAATCTTTTCGGTCATGATGGACTGGCGCATGAGAAGAAATGAGACGAGATAGGACGCGGTGCATCCGCCCAGCAGCGGCAACAAACTCAACGGTTGCAGTGTAATTTCGAATGCGAAGACGACCGACGTGAGGAGTGCGCGAGATGCTCCGGCAAACATTGCTGCCATTCCAACAAGGGCGGCAATGCGCAGGTCGATCGCTGCTGCGGGAAACAGATGGGAGATGGCGCCTCCGAGCAGGGATCCAAAACCACCCCCAATGATGAACAGGGGGGCCAGCGTTCCACCGGATGTTCCGCTACCCAGGGCTATTGACCAGGAAATGAGTTTCACGAATCCAATGACGAGTATCACGGAAAGCGCGAGCTTCGCATTGAGCATGTCCGTGATAAGATCATATCCAACACCAAGCGAGCGCGGTGCGATGAGTCCGCAAACGCCAACGGCAACGGCGCCGATCGCCGGCCACCACATCCAATGCATCGGCAGCTTGTCGAAAAGGTCTTCTATCGCGTAGACGAGTTTCGTGACCGCGACGGACGCAAGACCCACCAGAGCACCGATCAGAACGTATAGCATCAATGCCGGACCCGATTGCGTATCAAGCGCAGGCATGGGAAAAGTCGGCCCGGAACCTTCAAAGAGTATGCGCAGTGCCGCAGCCGTTGATGCTGCGAGGGCCACGGGGATGATCGAACGCGGCCTGAATTCGAACAGCAGGAGCTCAATTGCAATCAACACGGCGGAGACAGGACTGCCAAACGTCGCGGACATGCCTGCTGCGGCACCGGCCGCCAGAAGCGTTTTCCGCTCATCCGCGTTGATGCGAAGGCATTGCCCGATGGTGGAACCGAGCGCCCCTCCCGTCGCAATGATGGGACCCTCGGCACCGAACGGACCTCCGGTGCCAATGGCAACAGCCGCCGACAATGGCTTAAGCCACGTTATGCGGAGGGGAATGCGGCTTTCGTTCGTCAGCACCTGCTCCATTGCTTCCGGGATTCCATGCCCGCGAATGGCGCTCGATCCATAGCGCGCCATGACTCCAACGATCAGTCCGCCGATCACTGGAACAATGATCGCCCACCAACCAAGGGTGTTGTGCATCGGCGACACAAACTCCGCCGAGATGCGGCCATAATAGGCGAGGTTCGTCACCAAGCCGATCAAATGCTTCAGGAGCTCCGCGATCAGTGCGGCAATGCCTCCCAGCAAGATCGACCAGGCAGTGATCATCACCACCCTGCCATCGACGACGAATGATTGTGTCGGAATCTCCGCCATTTGGAGCGTTGGGCTCATTGATGGTGAAACAGGGAGGCTTCCCGAATGCTCATGCGGAGAGTGTTTTTTTGGATCGGAATTGGGCGTGTTCATACCTTGCGTTTCTTCTTCTGTCAGAGAGTTACAAAGGGATTGTGGCGGGAACGCTGGTAAAACCGCGCTTCAGATGAGCCACAGAAGATATTACTGTGCCACTTCAGCAGAACCCACGGACGAGCCCAAGGTGATTTGTCACGATTGGAAGGTTTTTGAATCGAGCTTTATAAAAATCGCGCGCTGCTAACGTACAATCCATCCTTCCAGCGAACCCTGGGGGGCCGAAGTAGGCGTGATGGAAGGCGAAGCGGTCATGCTGACGGTGGGCGAAATCGTCGGCGACGGGGAGATTGAGGCAGTGGGTGATGCCGTAACGCTCGGCGTGGGCGAGACGCTCATGGTCGGCGACGGCGAGAGTGTTGGTGACGGGGACGGCGTAGGTGTTGGCGTTTGCCCTGTCGATCTGCTGAAAACCAGCACGGAATAGGGGGGAAGTTTGATGTCGATCCGGGCGGGTTGGCCATTCAAGCTCGTGTTCGTCGCCTCCACGGAACCGTTTATGATGCCACCGCCCCGATACTCTGTGGCGTCTGAATTGACGAGTTCGTGCCAGGTTCCTGCGGACGGAACTCCGATCAGATAGCTGGGGAAGTTCGTTCCACTGAAATTCGCGATGACGAACGTGACATCACCTGCGGTGTCATAACGCTGGAAGGCTATGACATCCGATGTGTCATTGACGCTGATCGCCTGGTAGCCACTGTCGGCCTTCAGGCTCCCGCGGGTTTGACGAAAGGCTCCAATGTCGCCGAACATTTTGCGCACACCGGAGTAGTTGCCGAGGAATCCCCACCAGATGCGCTGCCCGGATGCATCTCCGAACTTCTTGTCCTCCAAGAATTCCTGGCCCTGAAAAATCATCGGAATTCCCGGACTGAGGTAAGTGAGTGCGCCGCAGACTTTTCCCATGCCGATTGCGCGTGCGCTGAATCCGTCCGTGGAATCGATCACCTTCGTGATGCGCGTGTCGTTCCCCGCTTCGTCGTGACTGTCGACATACTTGATCGCCTGGAGATTCGGCCCACCCCAACCGCTGTTGGCGATGGCGTCTTCAATGACATTCATGTTTGGGCTGCCGCCGCTGTTGTACTTCACGAGTTCCTGCCGAAACTTGTCGTTAAATCCATCGCACCACTGCGAATCGTAGCCCGCTCCGCCCGACCCGCGTGACGTGGTGATGGCGGCAGTGTTTGGAAGCTCCTCCGCGATGGCAATGGCGCGGGGATTTTCCGAGCGGATTGCGTCAGAGATGTCACCGATCAGCAGCCACGCTTCGCTCCCCTCGTTGCAGTAACCACGGATCGTCTGCGTGGAATCGATTCGAAGTCCATCGAACCTGAACTCGCGAATCCAATACCGTGCATTGTCCACGATCATGTCCCGGACGTGCGAGTCCGTCCACTTTGGGCGCGTGCTTCCGTAGGGGGTATTGCCCTGGCAGTTGTTTCCAAAGAAGTAGATGTTGGCAGCACCGTCGAAATTCCATAGATTATTGTCGTCGTTTGATGTGTGATTGTAGACGACATCCAGAATCACACCGATGCCATTGCTGTGAAATGTGTCGATCATGTAGCGCAGATCGTCGGGCGAACCGTAGTCCGTTTCCGGCGCGAAAAAATGAACGGGATTGTACCCCCAGGACGTGGCGCCCGGAAACTCGTGCACTGGCATCAACTCCACCATGTTCGCACCGGAGGCCTTGATGTCATCCAGATGTTCATCGACGACATCCCGATAGCGGGCGGGGAAATGAGCAACCCCATCGCCGCTTCCCGAAAAGGTACCGATGTGCAACTCGTAGATGACCATGCGATTCTTGTCCGGCGTCTGCCAGTCACCCGCCTGCCAGTTGTATCTGCTACCGTCATCGACGATGACAGCGTTGCCGGTGGTGTTTCTTGTCTTCCGTGATCGGGGGTCGATTTTATAGGCCTTCGCTCCGCCGGCCTGGGTGATGTAGTACTTGTACTCCTGCCCCAGCACCGCAGTGGGAATCCAAGCGGACCAGTAGTTTGTTGCCGCATCCTTGGTCATCGGATTGGCGGTCGTGTTGAAACCGTTGAACTGCCCCACGACATTGATGGCATTGGCATTCGGCGCCCATACGCGGAAGACGACACCGCCACCATCCCCCGTCGGAACAAACGTCGAGCCGAGCGGATATGTGCTGACGTTGGGCGCCGCCAGCAACGCCCCGGGCAAGGCAACCAGACAAAGCACCCGGAAAAATCGCATCATCATTTGCACAATCGAAACCATCCTCACGTCGGCCCCTCCTGCGGAGCAGCACCATCAGCCACCCGACGAATTGGATCGGTTTAATTTTCAGTGTCAACCACAGAGGGGCTAAAATTCGTCGCAATAGCCGTTGGCAGTGATGGCCCCGTGCGAAGAACACTTGGGGATATCTTTCGTACCGAGCCGCCGATTCATGCGATTCACAAACCTACTGCTGTTAAGTTTCCTGGCCTTTGCCCACTGCCGTGGATTCGCCGAATCCATCACGATCAGCCGGGGTGACGCGTCCTATTCCGTCAACCCCGCGACTCTCGAATTGCGCGCCATCGCGCCCATTCCCGCTGAACTGTCCGTCGCCGCAGGCAACGCCTACGATGTTTCCAGAATTGTCCACGAAGCGGATGGAGCTTCATGGACCATCGGCGATGGAGACCTGTTGATCGCGTGCCGTGTGAGCGACAGCGGCGCTTTCGAACTGACGGCAACGGGAACTGACGACAAGATTCTTGTGTGGCCGCAGGTGCGGGCTTCGTTCGACGACCACCTCATCCTTGCGCGTGATTCAGGTCTGTTTCTCCCGGTGAGCGACCCCTTCTGGCAGGATATTCTGACAAGCGATGATTGGGATACACTGGAACGAATGTCGATGCCGGTCTGGGGAATCATGAAGCCCAACAACCTTTGCGTGTCGTGGATGGTTTCAACACCGTTCCGAAATCGAATGGCGTTCGAAAAAGGGCAGGATGCCACGTTATCGATCCACTTCACCCACGACTTTGCTGCGATGTCACCAGAGCGTTCGGTGACATACCGAGTCGAAGTCGATGCGGATGCGACTCCGGTGACACCGGCACTGAAGTACCGCGACTGGCTGGACGAAATGGGAGGAGTGACAACGCTGCGCGCGAAGTCGAAGATCGTCCCCCAGATCGAGCGGCTCCTTGGCGCTCCTCACATCTACCTGTGGGGGGATGCGCCATTCACGGAGTTCGACGTTTTGCCGAAGGAATGGAAGAGCTTCTGCAGTGCGATGAAGGAACAGTCCGCCCAGAACGATTCGCTGGCGGCGCGCATCAAGTCGCAGATGAGCACCGACCAATGGAAACAGGTCGAAGCCTGCCTTGCGAGTGAATGGGCGGATCGCTACCTGAAACGGACGGTGGCGCAGGGCATCAGTGAAGCGCTCGCCTCAGAGGCACTCAGCCCACAGTTCAGTGGCACCAAGGTGGAACTCATTCAGCACAACTCGAAGCTGCTGCATGATGCGTTTTCGTCGTGCCTTCTTCCCGTGAAGGATTGGGGGAACGGGGTCTCGATGAAGATGCTCCGCAGGTTGAAGGCGATGGGGTTCGAGCGCCTGCGCTTGTGCCTGGACGGTTGGGAGGGAATTGAGTCGCGCCCTTGGGTGGCACAAGAAGCGGTGGACTGTGGGTGGTTGCTGGGGACGTACGATTCCTATCACAGTGTGCACGATCCTGCCACTGCCTCGGGGGAAGATACCTGGCCCACGGCTCAAATGACTCCCCAATTGTGGGAGGATGGCGGTATCATGCGGCGCGACGGAACCTTCCTGACGGGGTTCAAGGGTGTCGGCAGGAAGTTGAATCCCTTGTTCGCCCGGCCCTTCTTCGAGAAACGCACTTCCTCAGTGTTGGCGGCGATCCCGTTCAACTACTACTTCGTCGACTGCGATGCCTACGGCGAGGTTTACGACGATTGCAATCCGTTGCATACCAACCCGCTGGAACTTGATGCGGCGGAGCGGACGCGGCGCTTGTCATGGCTCGCGCATGAGAAAAAAGTCGTCGTCGGAGCCGAAGGTGGAAATGTCTATGCGCTGGAGGGTGTTGTCGTCCTTGAAGGCTTGTTTGGTCCGTACTTCGGATGGGGGGACGAGGAAATAACCAGTAAGGATTCAAAATATTTCCGCGGCCGTTACTATCCACCGGAACAACCCGACATCTATTTCAAGGGGATTCCGATCAAGGAGGTTTACAGGAAACAATACTATGATCCTGCGGTGCGCATTCCGCTTTTTCAGGCCGCATTTCATGACGCGGTTGTCACGACGCATCATTGGTCCAATGACCATTTCAAGTACCCCGATTTGACCAGGACCGTTGAACTGACGGAAATGCTTTGGATGTGCCCACCCATGGTTCATCTGAACTATGCAACGATTGAAGAGCGCGGAGCGAAGCTGAAAACGTATCTTGATCAGTGGTCTCCACTGCACCGCCAACTTGGTTTCGCAAGGCTGACAGGCTTCAAGTACTTGACTGATGACCACATGATCCAGCAGGCAACATGGCAGGATGGAACACGGATCATCGCGAATTTCGGGGACAACGAATTTACGGGCGTTGATGGCGTCATTGCGCCACGTTCCATCGGAAGTTTTCCGCCGCCGGCCGCCGCCCCCTGATCGGCGATGCGTTTCAGCTACTCCCGGTGATCCCCGTCGAGCGGCAACTGCAACTGCCGCTCCCCCGCGTAGTACGGCTCAATGTGAACGATCACATCCATGACACGATTTCCGGATGCGATCAGCGTGCGCTTCACCGCACGGGCAATTTCATGGCTGTCGACAACGGTCATCTGCGGATCAACCTCCACGTGAATGTCCATCATGTATCCCATGCCGCTCTGGCGAACGCGCATTTTCTCGATCCCAAGCACACCATCCACACCGGAGGCAATCTCACGAAGGCGGCGCATGAGGTCTGCTTCCGGAGCGCGATCCAGCAGGTCGCTTGCGGCGTTCTTCGCGAGACGAAATCCGTTCCAGTAGATCACCACGCAGGCAACAAGCGTGGCCCAGTCATCAGCAGACGCCCAGCGATTTCCACCCCCTGCAAGCGCGACTGAAATTCCCACGAAGGCGGCGCCCGAAGTAATCGCATCAGAAAGATGGTGCCAGGACTCCGCCTTCATCGCGCCTGATCCATGGCGGGCGCCCCCATGGGAAACAACCCGCGAAATGAGAACCTTGACGAAGATCGTGATGATCAGGACAGGGAGCGTGAACCACTTCGGCGTCAGGTGTGGTGTCAGGATTTCACGAATGGATTCAATCGTGATGATGGTGGCCGCGCCAACGACAGCAAAGGCGACGAACAACCCGGCGAGTGTTTCCAACTTCGCGTGGCCATAGGGATGCTCCTCATCCGGCGGCTTCACGGAGTAGAGAAGGCCCAGCAGCAGCGCGACCGATGAAACGACGTCCGTGATCGACTCGATGCCGTCCGCAATCAGCGCATAGCTTTCGCCGATGATTCCGGTCGTGATCTTGATGATTCCCAGCGCGACGGATGTGAGCCCGCCAATGGCCGTGATGCGCATGGCTGCACGGACATTGCCAGCAGACGGCGTCGGTGGGGATGGCGCGCTCGGTGTCATCATTCCCCGACGCTATTTCCCATCACAACCGGGCGCAAATTTGAACTACGCGAAAAGCCCGACGATGGGGGATGTACCCCCGGCTAAATGCGGAGCTTTCGAGGGTAATGGAAGACCCCATCAATCATTGCTTCAACCATGATCCACCAAGAATGTGTCGATCGTGAGAAATGGTGGAGGCGGCGGGAATTGAACCCGCGTCCGAAGAGCTCCCAGAAGTGACGTCTACAGGCTTAGTGATCAGTTGAGGTCTCGTGCGTCGGCAGGGAGTTCACAGGCCCAACCGCGCGCACCAGCGGAGATTTGATCTCGTCCGCCGTCGCCCTTCGCGTGGCTCCGGCAAGACCAGCCCGTTGGTCGGCGTTCATCCCCCCGCCACGGGCCGAGCATGGGGGCGAACGTCACTGCTTATTAGGCAGCGAGGGCCAATTCATCGTTGGCAATTACGTTTTGTGCCGCGCGGCAGTTTAACGAGATGAGGCGTGACCTTGCTCGGCCTGCAGCCACTTCCCTGATACTCCCCGTCGAAACCGGTCGCCCCCACGGGTGAAAAGAGAAGTCCGGCATCGCGTGATGAATCGCGACGCCGGACAAGGATACTGCAAGGATCGCGCCGGGCTGTCAAGTCCCGGCAACGTCGCAACCGCCTAGAAACCGCCTGTCGGCTGCTTCTGCGTGCGGTAGATGTCGCCCCGGCTGATGGTGCCATTGGTGGGATCGTAGATATGAACCCCTCCCAAATAGTAGCGATCGGGGCCGAGCGAGCCAAGCTTCCAAGCTCCATAGCGGGTTACCGCATTGGGAACAATCGTGGCCCAGCCTTGTGAGGATTTTTGCGAGTTGATGGCACCAACGGCAAGTGGCTGCCAGGGTGCGGTGTAGCCTGCGGGCTGGCCTTGTGCCGCGCGAACCGAGGTATCAACGCACTGATAGAACAAGGTGGTATAGTAGGGATTTGTCAGATTGAGGCTGGGAACACCCTTGTCAATGAAGGGATCCTGCAGGAAGGAGGTGGTCAGGTACGCCACAGGCGTGGAAACCGTGGGCGGGAGGAATGATTCCGCCGTGGCGAACTCTCCATCAGGGCGGGTTTGAAGGGTGAGAACGTAATCGTTGGGATACTTGTTCCAATCAACGGCGTAAGCTTCAATTGCCGTGACCATGGTGCGCATATCCGCGCGTGCCCTGGAGACTTTGGATCTTGTCTGCGCCTCCAAAAAGTTTGGGACGGCGATTGCGGCAAGGATCGCGATGATTGCCACGACAATTAGCAGCTCAATCAGCGTGAACCCCTTGATACGACGGGTTTTCGTCATAAAAATCTCACAAATGGATGATGGGCCTTACAAATGATGAGTTGGGCTATCAATGGTAGCCGCCTTTGGCAATGGAAACCGGCGTTTTTCAGGTGGTTTTGGACGGAACAAGTCGAATTGCCCCCAACTATTCGAGTTGAAATCGGGCCGCACCGGCGCCTAAGTAGGCTTCCTATGGTCCACGGTTGGAACATGTTGCGGGGTTCGCGCTTCCACCTCCCGGTTGTGGCGCTGGTATTCGCAGCGTTCTGCGGAACTGCAGGCGCGGACGACTACGCGATCATCAACCTTTCAAGCCTTCTTGAATCACCCGAAGGCCGTGCCTCATCTGTCAATGCATCGGGCGTGGTCGTTGGGGATTACCGCACGGGAGACGGTCGGCGCGCCGGATTCATCTACCACTCGCAAACGGACACGCTGGTCACGCTTCCCCAGCCGTCCGCCAATGAGGACTTCGTGCCAAACGACATCAATGATTCCGGGACCATTGTTGGTCGCGGGATTTCCAAGGATGGAACCAGCGGCTACATTTACAGGAATGGGATCTACCTGCACGCTCCTGATTCTCCCAAAGGCGCATCGGGCGGGATGTTGAAGGCGCTCAACAACTCAGGCGTTGTTGTCGGCGCATGGAGTTTGGCGGGACAGGACAGGGCGGGCACGCTCAGTGTTCGGGGGCTCGTTGGCCAGCCTGTGGCGCATCCTGTTCAACGCAGCCTGCAAAACAATGCCCAGCAGGAACTGTGGATGGAGGACGTGAACGAATCGGGCATCGCGGTCGGCACGTCGAGCGTCATTCGATTCTCATACCCCGGATTCATGATGGAGTGCCGGGCGATGCGCGCTGATGATGCGGGCATCCAGGATATTGGGACACTGCCTGGGAAGACCTGGTCGATGGCGACCTCCATCAATGATGCTGGAAAAATCACAGGCTCCGCGTTCAACACAGGCTCCGATGGATTCTCTGTCCAGGATTGCGAGGCCTTCATTTTCGATGGGGCCAATCGATTGGGCCTTGGCCGGCTTTCCCAAACCAAGGGAAGCACCGGAACGCACATTTCCAACAACGACGCCGTGGTGGGCTATTGCGGAACGGAGGAGGGCGCGCACATCGCCTTCCTCTACACCCCGCGCGAAGGAATGCGCGATTTGAACAACCTTCTCTCGG
This sequence comes from Candidatus Sumerlaeota bacterium, assembly GCA_020848155.1. Lineage (GTDB taxonomy): Bacteria > Sumerlaeota > Sumerlaeia > SLMS01 > SLMS01 > JADZDZ01. Next base: position 88,873 of record JADLAR010000013.1, on the reverse strand, counting down.
ACGCCGATCGGGAACAGTGGCATCTTACCGATGCCAATTCCATCAATGACAAGGGGCAGATCGTGGGAACGGGAACCTTCGCGGGCATGCCGCAGGCGTTCCTTCTCAATCCCATCAGCAATGTGACGGAATGGTCACTGCTGGCGGAATAGCCGCGCCTTAAATCGTCCGTTTTTTTCTGATCGCGTTAATCGACTTCATTTTGTCCCCATCGAGCTTCGCCCAGTTCTTCCGATAGAGCGGACAAGGGTTGTGCATGTAATGCTGCTTGTCCGTGTGCGTGCAGTCGCACTGGTCGGGGTAGTCGGGAACCGCAGTGTAGAAGGCGCAATCAGACAGCTTGCAAAGGCAGCGAATTGGCGACGACATAGGCAACGATTCACCAAGCTCCTGATCAATGAATGGACAAACTTACGGCGCGGTGGCTGGCGATGACGCGGAGTTACGGAAGGATTCGGGAAGCTGCTCCTTGTACTTCGGATCGTAAAGGTGGCACCCAACACGAACAGTACCATCGCCAATGGGATCGAGGCCAGGGTAGACCTTGTCGCAGGGAGCGAAGCGATAGGGACAACGCGGGTGGAAATGGCAGCCACTCGGTGGATTGACGGGCGAAGGCACGTCACCTTGAAGGATGATGCGCTTGCGACGCTTTTCCTTCTCGATGGTGGGAACGGCACTCAACAGGGCCTTCGTGTAGGGGTGGCGCGGTTGCTGGAGCAGCGTGGGCCCGGGACCAATCTCCACAATCTTCCCCAAGTACATGACCGCCACACGATGACAGAGGTGGCCGATCACGCCGAGGTCGTGGCTGATGAACAGGTAGGACAGTCCCATCTGCTTCTGAAGATCCTCCAGAAGATTGATGACCTGCGCCTGAATGGAAACGTCCAGCGCCGACACCGGCTCATCCGCGATGATGATTTCCGGCTGCACGGCCAGGGCACGCGCGATACCAATGCGCTGGCGCTGGCCACCGGAAAATTCATGCGGAAAGCGCTTGGCAGCTTCGGCGTTAAGGCCCACCTGTTCAAGTAGCTCATTCACCCGCCGGGCGCGCGCCTCCCCACGGGGGGCCAGATTATGGATCGCAAGCGCTTCACCGATGATCGAGCCCACCGGCATGCGGGGGTTCAGGGAACTGAAGGGGTCCTGAAAAATCATCTGGATCTTGCGACGATAGGGAAGCCACTGCCGATTGGGCAGTGCCGCAAGGTTGGGCGAATCGCCCAGTCTCACATCGCCCCCGCTGGGTTCGACCAGTTTCAGGATCAGTCGGCCTGTTGTGGTCTTGCCGCAGCCCGACTCCCCCACCAAGCCCAGTGTCTCGCCCCGGCCCAGTTCAAAACTGACGCCGTCAACGGCCTTCACATGGCCGCGAACGGTGGAAAACAGGCCTTTTTTGATGGGAAAGTGCTTCTTCAGGTCGGTGACACGTAGCACCGGGGGCGTGGAGGGAGGGGTGGCGAGGGACATAAAGCGGTAACTTGGGGGAATTGAACGCGGTGTCAAAAGAATTGGGGCTTGAGGGTTCCCGGCAACTTGGCGGATGAATGGGGAATGCCAGCCATACTGATTGTCGACGACGAGGAGAACATCCGCTTTACGCTGCGGGAACTGCTGCGGCGGGAGGCGGCGGGTTATCACGTCGAGGAAGCCTCGAACGGCCTGGAGGCCGTCGAGAAGGTCAAACGCCAGCGCTACGACTTGGTGATCATGGACGTGCGCATGCCGAAGCTCGACGGCATGGAGGCACTCAAGCAAATGCGCGATGCGCACCCGGACATCATTGTCGTCATGATCACGGCCCACGGCACGCAGCGCCTCGCGGCGGAGGCCGTCGTCGCGGGCGCCTATGACTACTTCACGAAACCTTTTGAGTTGAATGAGGCACGCGTGGTTTTCCGCCGCGCTATCGAAAAAGCCAGGCTGCTGCTCCTGATCGAGCAGATGCGCAAGGTGGAAACATCGCGCATCTTCTTTGATGACATCGTGGGACAAAGCGCATCGATGCAGGAAGTTTTCAACCTGGTCCAGCGGGTGCTGGACAACGAGGTGACGGTGCTGATCACTGGTGAGAGCGGCACTGGCAAGGAACTGGTGGCCACGGCAATACACAACAACGGACCACGACGCGACAAGCCGATCGTGAAGGTTAACACCGTTGCCATCCCCGAATCGCTTCTGGAAAGCGAGATGTTCGGTTATGAACGCGGCGCATTCACCGGCGCCGTGTCGCAGAAGATCGGCAAGGTGGAGGCTGCAACCGGTGGCACGCTCTTCCTGGACGAAATCGGAGACATGTCACTGCCGTTGCAGGCGAAGCTCCTGCGTGTCCTGCAGGAGCGCGAAATCGAGCGCGTTGGCTCCACGAAGACAATCAAGGTGGATCTTCGCGTGATCGCTGCCACGAATCGCGACCTGGCAAAAATGGTGGAGAAGGGCGAGTTCCGCGAGGACTTGTACTACCGACTGAATGTGTTGCCAATCCATCTGCCGCCGCTGCGCAAGCGCCGTGACGACATCCCGATCCTGATCGATCACTTTATCGAGGAATATAACCCGAAACTGAAACGGAACGTGACCTCCGTGGAGGATCTGGCGCTGCAAAAGCTCCTGAATTATTCATGGCCCGGCAACATTCGCGAACTGGAAAACACCATGCAGCGCGTGATGCTCATGTCCCAGGGGAACACCATCCGCCTGGCGGATTTGCCCGCCACGCTCAAGGGAACCCAGCAACTGGCTTCAAGCGCCCGCGAGATGCCGCCGGGCGGTGAGGCCCTTGAGGACCTCGACCTGCGTTCGGTGCTGAATACGGATGACTTTGGCCAGCCGCTTGCCGACCGGCTCCAGATCATCACCGACCACATTGAAAAGTACCTGATTCGTGCGGCTCTGAAGAAAACCAAGGGGCATCGCCAGGACACGGCCGACCTGTTGAGCATGAGCCGCAAAAGCCTGCACAACAAGATGGTTCGCTATGGATTGTTCTCAGAAGAAGAATAGCGCGGGGAACTGTTCATTCCCGTGATCCACTGAATTTGGAACAACATGATCCACGAATCCCATGTCCATCATTCGCGTACCGTTGCACACGTGGACATGGATTGCTTCTATGTGTCAGTGGAGCGACTGCTCAATCCGAGGCTGAATGGAATTCCCGTTGCCGTTGGTGGATCGCCTGACGGGCGCGGAGTCGTTGCCAGTTGCAGCTACGAAGCACGAAAATTTGGTGTCCGCTCCGCGATGCCAATGGGGAAGGCGTTGCAGCTTTGCCCAGAGTTGACAATCGTGCACGGTTCCTACTCGCACTACTCAGAGTTTTCCCAAAGGGTGCATGCCACGCTTTGCGAGTTCTCACCCAACGTACAGATGGCGAGCCAGGATGAGGCATACATTGACCTGACAGGAACGGAGAAACTGTGGGGGCCGCCGTTATGCGCCGCGCAGAAGATTCGCGATGCCGTAAGGAAGGCGACGAATCTTCCGTGCTCGCTCGGAATCGCCGCAAACAAGCTGGTTGCGAAAGTCGCAAGCAGCCTTTGCAAGCCGGCGGCACTCCTGTATATACCACACGGCAGTGAGGCCGCCTTTTTTCGCGTGCTCCCGGTGGACCACCTACCCGGAGTGGGGAAGAAGAGCGCAGCGACGCTGCGCGCACTGGGAGTGGAGGTGCTCGGTGACCTTGCGGGGTTCGACGCAGGCGTGTTGAGAAGATATTTTGGAGACCATGCGTCCAAACTTCAGGAGCGTGCGCGCGGCGAAAGCCAATCCCACGTCATCAACAACGCGCCGGCGAAACAAGTGAGTTCCGAGGAAACCTTCGATCGCGATTCCGTGGACCGCGACTTCCTCCACGGTGTCCTGAGCGTGCTGACAGAGAAGGTTGCGTTTCGCATGCGCAAGGACGAGTGCCGCGCGTGCACCGTGGTCCTCAAGTACCGTTACAGTGATTTTGAGACGCACACGGCATCAATGACGCTGGCCGACCCAACCGATGACGAAGGGATCCTTCTGGGAGTTGCCCGCGAATTGTTCGAAAGTCGCTGGAATGGAAACGCCGTGCGATTGCTTGGTGTCGGTGGAACCAACCTGGTCTGGGAGCGGCACCAATTGGACGTGTTCGCAACCCGCGACGACGAGCGCAGGGAAAAACTTCACAAGGCCGTGGACGCCATGCGCGGAAAGCACGGATATGGAATCGTGAAGCGGGGAAGCAGCGCTATCGAGTGACTGCCCTCAGGCCTTTTGTGCGGCCGCCAGCGCCCGATCAATATCCTCGATCAAGTCATCGGGATGCTCGATCCCCACGGACACGCGGATCATCGCCTCCGTGATGCCTGCGCGCTGGCGATCCTCCTCGGTCATGACGGCATGACTCATCGTTGTTGGATGACAGATCAACGATTCCGTGCCACCCAGGCTCTCCGCGAAGTGGAAAACGCGCAGCGCTTTCGCCAGCGCATTCACTGCATTTGAACCCGCACGGATGTTGAACGACAGCATCCCGCCAAAACCTGTCATCTGCTTCTTTGCAAGTTCATGCTGCGGATGGTTCGCCAGCCCCGGAAACAGCACTTCCTTTACGAAGGGGTGTTTTTCAAGATGCCTTGCAAGCGCCACCGCATTCGCTTCGTGCGCGCGCATGCGAATCGCGAGCGTTTTCAACCCGCGAATTGTCTGGTAGCAATCGAACGGTCCGGGCACCGCGCCCGCCGTGTTCTGGAAGAACCTCATCTTTTCGTTCCACCACGCGTTGCTCGTGATCAGCGCACCGCCGATCACGTCATGGTGCCCAGCGATGTACTTCGTCGTGCTGTGCAACACGACATCTGCTCCCAAGGCCAGCGGCTGCTGGCAATAGGGCGAAGCAAACGTGTTGTCCACGATCAGCGACGTGCCCTTTGCCTTCGCAAGATCGGAAAAGAGCGCGATGTCGAAAATCTGAAGCTGGGGATTCGTCGGGGTTTCAAGCCAGACCATTCGCGTCCTTGGCGTGATGACCTTCGCAAAATCGTCCGGCGCCGTTCCATCGACATAGATGAACTTAACGCCTCGCGGAATATAGATCGACTCGAACAAGCGAATCGTTCCGCCATACAGATTGCGCGCGCTTACAACTTCATCGCCGGGAACCAGGACGCTCAACAACGCGTCCGTCGCGGCCATGCCCGAACTGAAGGAGATGCAGTGCTCCCCGTCTTCCAATCCGGCAAGAACGCGTTCCATTGCGATGCGCGTTGGATTGATCGACCGGCCGTAGTCATAGCCCGTGTTCTTCCCAACTTCGTCAAATTGATACGTGGTGCTAAGGTGCAGGGCGCTGATCACCGCGTTTGTCGTTGGATCGGGAGTGTGTGCGAGCCGGATTGCCTTTGTTTCAAATCGCAAGGGAGTCTGTTCCAAATGGTGAAATGTTCGGGAGGCTTTGATTGGACAGCACCGCTGGTGTGCCGCGCAAGGCCATCATGATACCTTTTGCGTCCGCAGCCAATCAAGCGCCTGGTTCCGCGACGTCCACTCGCCGTTCAACTGGCGCTCATGGGCATTGTGCAGGAAGGCCCCCATCGCGGGCCCCGGTTTCATCCCCATGGATAGCAGGTCGTTTCCCGTGATGAAGGGCTTGGGGACCATCTCCTCCCGTCGACTCGCGAACTCCTCCAACCGTTCCCGGGCGAATTCCCAATTCGTCAGCGGCGCGGAGGATCCCAGGCAATCCGCCCGGTGCACGGCAAGGTCATCCTCGATGGTCGGGGCGCCCAGGAAGCGCCGCAGGGTTGACGTCCGCATTTCCATGATTGATGAAAAATTCATGTGCCGAGCGACAATGGAGGTGATCGCTTCCACGTCCTCCGAGGCAAACTTCAGCCGCTCCAGGATCAATCGCGCGATCTCCGCTCCCACGCGCGCGTGTTCGCGAAAGGATATTTTTCCCGTCGCGGAATCCCTCTGAAACGTCAACGGCTTCCCAACATCATGCAGCAGCGCACTCCACATCGCGCGCACCGTTCGTGGTTCCGCGAAGTCCACGACCAGCATCGTGTGTGTGAAGACATCACCCTCCGGGTGATACAACGCGCCCTGTTCCACGCCTGACATCGCTTCGATCTCCGGCAACAGCCAGTGGAGGAATCCCGTCTCCAGCATCATGCGAAATGCCGCACCGGCCCGCGGGCCTTGTAGAATTCGTGTTAGCTCCTCACGTTGTCGTTCCGGGGTCACATACTGGATCGTTGGCGCCAACTCCTTCATCATCGCCAGTGATTCCGCCTCAACTTGGAAATCGAAGCGCGCCGCGAAACGCACCGCCCGGAGCAACCTGAGCGCATCCTCAGCGAATCGCCTTCGAGGCTCTCCAATGCAGCGCACGATGCGCCCCTCAAGGTCCCTTTTCCCGCCGACAAGGTCAATGAACCGGCCGCTGATGGGATCGTGAAACATCCCATTGATGGTGAAATCACGTCTTTGGGCATCATCCTCCAGGGAGCCGAAGCTCACTGACTCCGGATGACGGTGATCGACGTAGACCCCATCCCGCCGAAACGTGGCGACCTCGAAGGAAACATCCCCGCGCTGGACGAGCACGACGCCAAACTTCGCGCCCACAAGTCGCGAGTCGGTGAAAATCCCCATCACGTCCTGCGGTCTTGCATCCGTCGCAATGTCGATGTCCTTCAGCGGCAGCCCCAACATCCCATCCCGCACGCACCCGCCCACGAACAACGCCCGGAACCCCGCACCCTGTAACGCGCCGACAACCGCAAGGGCCTCCACGTATAGACGCTGCGCTGTCACTGATTCGCTCGACACACCTCATGCTCCTCCAGCAATCTCCGTGAAATCAACGAGGATGAATAGCAACGCCATGTGGTTGATTGCAGGCTTGGGAAATCCCGGCTCACGTTACGACAACACACCCCACAATCTCGGCTTTGAAGTCGCCGCGGAACTCGCGCGCCGGCACAATCTCGCATTCAGTCCATCAAAGCTGGCGCAAGCCCACGTCACCGAAGGCGTGATCAATGGCGAAAAAATAGCGCTCATGATGCCCACCACGTTCATGAACCTGAGCGGCGAGGCGATCAACGCCTACCGGCAGTACTACAAGATCAACCCGCTGCACACGCTCGCCATCAGCGATGATGTCGCCATCCCCTGGGGAAGGATACGCGTGCGCGGCAATGGAACGCACGGGGGCCACAATGGCCTGCGCAACATCATCCAGCATCTTGGTACTGATCAATTCCCGCGCATTCGCATCGGTTGCGAACCGGATGGCTGGCAGGGAACGCTTGTCGCGTATGTGCTCGCGAAACTGGGTGGGGAGCCGCTTGAGCTTGCGAGGCACATGATTCAAATTGCTGCCGATGCCGCCGAGATGATTATCGAAAAAGGTGTCGACAAGACCCAAAACAAGTACAACGGCTACGACGCCTTCGCAGGGGACTAAAGAAACCGCTCGATAATTTCGATGGTTCGCTGCGCCGCGCCCCGGTTGGAGTTTGCGGCAGACATCGCGCGCCTGCCCAGTTCTGCGCGCAACGCCGGGTTCTGATGCAGTCGGATCAGCGTCGCGGCAAGTTGGTGCCCACCCGCTTCCAGGGAAGCCTTTCCACTTCGCATGATGTGCATGATTTCCTTCTGCTCATGCATGTGTGGCCCATGCAGCACGGGTAGTCCATGCGCCGCCGGCTCCAGCAAGTTGTGCCCGCCGATCGTTTTCCACGATCCGCCCACCAATGCCACGTCACCCGCGCCAAACGCCTTCGACAGCACACCCATGCTGTTCAGTACCAGCACTTCCGCGTCACTGGCCGAAAGCTCCGGCCGATAGAGCGCCTCCGCATCCGCCCCCATTCCCTTCAACTCGTGCAGCACCTGCCCAAACCGCTCAGGATGTCGCGGTGCAATCACCAGTCGCGCTGTCGGAGCAAGACTCCGCAACTCAGCAAACGCGTGATAGATTAGTTTTTCCTCCGTATCGTGGGTGCTTCCCGCGACCACGAGGAATGCTTCCGGTGCCACGCCCCACGATTCACGCAGCCGATGTTTTTCATCAGCAGTCATTGCTTCAGGCAGGTTGTCAAACTTTACGTTTCCCGTCACGAAAATATTCGGCTTCCTGCCAATCACGCCGCGCAGCCGATCCGCATCCTCCTCTGTTTGCATGACAAACGCAGTCACGTTGGAAAGTGGCGGCTGGAAGATGCCCTTGAGCCTCGCGTAATTGCGCGCGGACTTTTCCGACAGGTCACCGTTCACCAGAAACGTCTTGGTTCCACGCCGTCCAACTTCTGCCAGTGTGTTCGGCCAGATTTCCGTTTCAAAGAACAAATAGGCGGATGGGTTGTAGGCGTTCAAAAAATTCCCGACCTTCCAACTCAAATCCACCGGCGCAAAATCATGGTAGTTCGCACCAGCCATCGACTTCCGCGCCTGGTCCTGGCCTGTTTCCGTTGTCGTCGTGCTGAGGTACTCCCAGTCAGGATGCCTTGACTGCATCGACCGATAGACTGCCGCCGCGCCAATTGTTTCTCCGAAGCTGACCGAATGCATCCAAACGCGATGCTGCATTGCGGGCAGGGGCGCTTTCGGAAGATTCGCGCCGAACATCCCCGGGAGTGAACGCTTGTATTTTCCATGCCTCCAGCGCTTGTAAAACGCAGCTGACAGAAAAAACGGCGCCGCCGCCAGATAGGCGAGATCGTATCCGTTCACGGCAGCGATTGGCGGGAAAGTTCATACAGTGCTATCACGCCACTCATCGCCACGTTCAATGACTCAACGCTGTCGCGCATCGGAATCCTAACCGGAACCGCAAAGTGCCAGATCTTCATGTCAACACCCGATGCTTCATTGCCGAGCACCAAGGCTGTCTTGCGGGTTTTGTCCAGCTTCAACTCGCCCAGACTTTTTTCTGCACGTGGCATCAGCGAAAAAATCTGGTATTCATTCCTTAGAAATTCCGTCAGCACGCCGGCCTCAGGCGCGGCATGGGCAACACCAGGCAGGAAGCAATTTCCTGCGGAGGAGCGAATCAATTTTTCGTTCGTCAGCGACACGGAACCCGCCGTCAAGACCGCCGCGAATCCAAACGCCGCCGCACTGCGAATCAGGGTGCCCGCGTTCCCTGGATCGTTCACGCGATCCAGCACAACCACGCGGTCCGGCGTGTCCTTCATGGCGAGGAATGACTCTTCCGGGGGCGCGACCAGAACCGCAACCTTCGGGGCCGTGTCACATGATGAAATCTTGGACATCGCTGCACCCGTCAGCGCATGAACATCAATGCAACGCTGTCGCGCGATTTCACGGAACCTCCCCGACTCATCGGTTGCCGCGAAGCCACTTTCCAGCACCAACGTCTTGCAACGCCATGCGCCTTGCAGTGCCAGCATCGCCGTCCGCTCGCCCTCCGCCAGCGCAAGGCCATCCTTCTTCCGTGCGGCGGGAACGATTGATTTCACGAAGGCGCCCGATGGTGAGTGCGCGCCGCGCATCATGGGGAGTCCATCCCGCGCCGTCCCTCCAGCGCCATGCGAAGCGTTCCTGCATCGCTGAACTCCAAGGACGCGCCCATCGGTACTCCCCTGCCAAGCCGCGTGACACGAAGCTTCTCTCCGTCCACATGCCGCGAAATATACAGCGCCGTCGCGTCGCCTTCCACGCTCGGCGAGGTCGCCAGGATGAGTTCCCTCACCGGCTCCGTCCTCACCCGTTCAAACAACTCCTCAATTCGCAAGGCAGACGGGCCGATCCCCTTCAGCGGCGACAAGTGGCCCCCCAGCACATGATACAATCCGCGATACCCCCCCGCGCGCTCGATGGCTGTCACGTCCAGCGCACGTTCCACCACCAGCAGGCATTCACAGTCACGACCCTGCGCACAGATCAGGCAGTCACCATCCACGGCAAAGTATCCGCATTGCGCGCAAACCCCCACCGACTTTTCCACCGCGCCGATGGCGTCATGCAGGGCCACCACGCGCTGGTGCGAGGAGGACAACAAGTCAAACGCCATCCGCTCGGCGCTTCGCCGCCCCACTCCGGGGAAGCGCGCCAGTTCCGCGATCAACTGTTCAATGACATGGGGAAGAAGCACTGGGCATCCAGCATCCCGGCTCAGCTAAAGCCGGGAATCTTGATACCGCCCGTGATCGACGACACGCTTGTCTCGTGAAGCTGCTTCGCGGCCTCCAGTGCCTTGTTTGTCGCCGCCAGCACCAAGTCCTGCAACATCTCGGCATCGCTGGCATCGATGACATCGGGCTTGATGTGCACCTCGATGATTTCCGAGTTGCCATTCGCCACAACGCGCACAGCGCCGCCCCCCGCGCTTCCCTCAACCCTGCTCGTGCCCAACTCCTTCTTCATTTTCTCCATTCGCACTGTCAGGTCGCGCTGGAGCCGCTGAATGGTCGCCGCATCAAACGACATGTGTCTTATCTCTTTCTCTCAGTTGATTTTCTGGTCATTAAAGAAAACCGGAATGGCGTCGCAATGCTTTCGTACAAGGTCAATCGCCTCACGGAAATCGGGGAACTTGTCCAAGGCCTGCTCGAACGTCAGTTTTCTTGCGAAATCGGATGATACCGGGCGCGGCGGTACCGCGAAATCCTCATCGGAGCCTTCCCGCACCGAATCCATTTCCGGAGCCGACAGCCCCGGGGCAGGTTCCATCGGGATAATTGTGGCAGTCCGTTCCGCAACAGCGATGGAAATGGGCAGGTCGCAACCGCAACTCTCCACAAGCGCCCTGCGAATCTCCCCCATCACGTCCGGCTTGTCCAGTTGCGGGCGCACGACGGCATCACCCGCACGCAACATGATCTGCAAGACCCCATTCTCGACTGAAATCTTCGCATCCGAGAAAACCCGCAGGTGTGACTTCAGCCGCCCATTCACGCAGTTCCGAAAAGCCTCGATCGACTCGTCGCTGATCAGTTCGTCACCGACCAGGATCGGTGCCGGTTCCACGGCTGCCGCGCTTGACCTTCGCATGACGAGCGGAGCAGGCAGTGCAGCCGCCGTGGGCTGGTTCGCCGGCATCGTCATGCGGGGTGCATTTCCCGCGGGCTTCTGAGGTGAATCCTGATAGGACAATACCGCCCGCGACGTCGCTGCTGCCGACGGCGCACCCCCACGCGGGGCCGCTGCCGCAACGCCGACACTGCCTTGCGGCGCGCGTGGTCCTGAACCTGCGTCGATTCCATCGAGCACGAAACGTGGGTGAATGGCGGTCAACTTCATGATCGCAAATTCGAGAAGGAAGCGTGGCGGCGCTGCACCCCGCATGCGTTCCTCCAATTCCAGAAACTGTTGCATTGCGTTCAGCAGCGTCGGCATCGACAGCGTGGCCACTGAGTCACGGAGCCGCCCTGCATCCGCGCGCGAAACCTTCAACAACTCCTCGGATGCTCCCGCCTTCAGCAGCATCGCATCGCGCAGATAAGCCGTGAACACCTTCACAAACTTTTGGAGATCGCGCCCCTTTTCCACCAACTCGTTGACGAGCAGCAGCGCCGCGGTCGTATCCCGCGCCGTGAGCGCGCCCAGCAAGCCGTGCAGCAGGTCCGTTTCCACCGTGCCGAGCAACTGCCGCGCTGTTTCCAGCGTGAGCTCACCCTCGCTCAGCGAAATCATTTGGTCGAGCGACACCTGCGCATCGCGCATCCCGCCCTCACTCGCCAGCGCAATCGCCTCCAGGACCTTCTCCCGCTCGCCTGCCTTGAACGAAAGCGATTCACGATCGGCAATCTCCGCAAGGCGCTCCACGATTGCATTGGACGCCATGCGATCAAACTCCAGGCGCCTGCATCGCGACACAACGGTGTCGGGAAGCTTCTCGGGATTGGTCGTCGCAAGGATGAAGACAACCCCCGGCGGCGGCTCCTCCAAGCGCTTCAACAAGACGTTGAACGACTGGTTGGAGAACATGTGCACTTCGTCGATGATGTACACCTTGTAGCGTGCACTGAAGGAAACACGATCAAGCCCCTCCAGCAGTTCGATCGTTTCCTCCTTCTTCGTATACGTCGCCGCGTCAACCTCCACGACATCGAGGTCCGAGTCCGATGCGATTGCGAGGCAATGGACACAGCGCAGACAGGGCTTTGGGGTGGGTCCCTCCACGCAATTTACGGCCTTCGCAAAGATGCGCGCCATCGACGTCTTCCCGACGCCGCGCGGCCCAGTGAACAAGTACGCGTGACCAATGCGCCCATCCGTGATGTCCCCCTGAAGCTGGCGCACCACGAGATCCTGCCCCACAACCTCGCTGAAGGTCGCGGGCCGGTATTTTCGTGCGAGCACCTGATATTCAGGAGCGCTGTCCGGCACGGGAACCGCAGCCGGCTCCGTCTTCGTCTCGCCTGTCTTGGCTTTCTTCCGGGGTGTCGTCATCGCAGGGGCAATTGCGGGGAGTTGATCACATTCGCTCTTCCTTCGCCCATGCCGCCTACAGAGTCAAGGGATTGCGACGTGGTTGTGCAAAAAATCCAACAGGACGTATAGACATCTATACAAACAAAGAGCGCGGGCGATTCAGCCCGCGCTCATCAATCCCAAAGCCAGCCTCCGAATCAGAGGAATTCGGTCTCAACGGGCGTGGAAGTCGGAAGCGGTGTTGGCGTCATTGTCGGCAACGGCGTCATCGTGGGTTGCGGGGTGCGTGTCGGACGCGGTGGGCTGGAGGGCTCGCGAGGCGTGGTGTCCCGATGATCAGGCTCATCGTCGTCGGGCTTGCTCCCCTCATCACGCGATTCTTCCTCGTCATCGTCATCGCCGCCATCATCATTATTGTTCTGATAGACGGTGTAACCAACAACACCAGCGCCAACTGCGGCAACACCAACGGCTGCTGCTGCGCCTGCGCTCGGGAATATCCAAAAGCCGCGGCGACGCTTCGTGTTTTCCGAATCGTTGGCCGCCGCTTTTTCAGAATCATTATCCTGATCCTGCGCAAGGGGGGTGATCGGCCGCCACATCCCTGCGGAATCCTTCATCAGGCGCAGGGCGTCGGAAGCGCCAATCACGGCGATCTGGTTTCCATCGGGGAGTGACGTCACACGGAACATGCGGCCCTGGGAATAGAGTTCCACTTCGTTCTCGGAAATCGTTCCGACACCCAGGTTGGAAATCTGTGACTGGTCCGCCTTCTCATCCGCGATTGGCGAAACCTCCAAGTCGTACACATGCACAGCCGTGTCGGACTTGTTTGGCATCGCAACGGCAACGCGGCCCTTTTCCAGGCTAAGCGCGTTGTCCATCACGGCCAGCGCGGAATTTTCATCCAGCAGAACCGTCTCGCCTTCCAAGGTTTCAATTTTAAGGAAGCCAGACCCCGATCGAATCTTGTCTCCGCTATTCACCGTCACGGGGCGCTCAGCGCTCCCTTGCAAGACAGTTTCCGCACGATTCACGGCGTATGGCGCTGAAGACCGGGCAATGCCCAACGACGACGCGACGACCTGCGAAGCGGTGAACAAAACAAGGACGGAAAGCGCGATGGATTGTTTTCGCATCATTAGTGGTATGGCCCTATTCACATGAGGTCGTGCCAACGACATAGTTTAAGCGAAGCATCATGAAAGTTGTGGACGTGCGTCAATCTGTTATTCGCGCTCCACGACAGAAATGCTTGGGTTAAATCGCCCGGAAACAGCAGGTTTAAGCTGCCCGTTCGAGCCATCCTCAATCGACACAATGAGCGCATCGAACAGGCGCTCCAACGTGAGTCGGGCCGTCGAGCCATCCTTGCCACGGAAGGTTTCGACCAGGGACTCCGCCGTCAGGAGCTTGCCACCCTTCACGACGGTCGCTTCGCCATTGGGCTGGGATGTGAAAAACGCCCACGTTGCGGGCAATTCGGGGAGCCGGGACGCCAGATCGCCCTGCGACGACTTGCCCGTCCAATTGATGTCCGCAATCAGCACCACTTCCTTCGTAGCGAGGGAGGAGGTAATCGTCGAAACAAGCTCATTCAGAGTCACGCTGCCGTCACCCAACTTGAGCGTTTCCCAATCTCCTTTTGTCGCGAGGAAGATGAACGCCAGATTTCCCGAAAGCGGCTCTGCCCCAAACTGCTTGGCGGCTTTCGCCAATTCATCCTTCGTCAGCGTGTCCAACGCCACAACCTGCACATTTTTTTCCGGGAACTGCCCCAGAAGAGGATCGACCAGCACCCCCTTGATATCGTCGGTGCTTGCCTTTGCCTCCGCCGATCCCGCCCCAATGACCAAGGCGAACCGCCGTGCGGGAGTCAATTCAGACGGCAGGCGTGTCAGTTCGATCGCCGCGCGTGTCTCATTGCCCCGATGGTCAATCACCATCGCTTCAACCTTGTTCGCGCCCAACTTGAGCGGAACGCGGACATCCTGAGCTGCGATGGACTTCGGCGCCGTCTCCGCATTTTGCATCGACAAGACATCCACCGGGAGCGTCACGGGGCTGTTGTTTGCCGCCAGCACCACGCTCTTGAGTCCGCCGGGAGCCGTGATGGCCCAACGAACATCTGCGGAAGCCCCCCGGAGTGCGGAGTTTGCCGTTGGCGACAGGAATGTAAATGTCGGAGGCGTGCCCTTCTTCGCCTGCTCAGCAGCCAGTCTTTCCTCCGCCAGCTTGAGCTCCCCCTTCTTCTTCAACTCCGCCCAGTAGACATCATCCGCCTTGGGCTGGCTCGTCCAAACCCAGTCAATCATTCCATCATAGGCGGCATCCGTCTTTCGTTCCAAGTCACTTGCCCGTCCACGGTTAAAGTAAGTCGTAAACCACTTCCGGGACGTCGCGGCACTCACCTGCTTGGTGTCCCCAATCTGCTCGCCCGTGTAGCCGTCCACCAAACGGTACTCCGCATCGATCACCCAACGCCGGTTGAACTTCGGCAATCCAAGTTCCCACAGGATGTCGCCCAAAATCGAAACACCGTAGCGCGTGAAGGAGCCCCGGCTTTGAACTTTTAGCAGGGTCCCCTGAATCTGGACATCATAGTCGCCCTTCGGCGGAATCGCATCGGGTGGAACGTACTTCACATCCTGAAACGTCCCAGCTTCCTTCAAGCGGTCTGCCAACTGCTTCGCCATCGTGCGCTTGAAGGGCGTGATTCCGTAGAAATCATCGTGTCGATCCTGGGAATAGCCACCCCACAAGCCAAAGATCGGGATCATCGTCACGCCAACATTGCTTTCCTGGTTGAACGGGCGCTTGTCCTCGAAGTCCGTCACGATCACGCGCACGGGAACCGTTCCGAACTCGCCCTTGCGCTGCATCACCTTGTAGGGATTCGAGCCTCCGCATCCCGCCAACACAAACGCCAGCAGCAGCGACGCAACAACGCACAACCGCTTCGGAACGACCAGCATGCCTGAATGGAAATTTGCCATGATGAAGTTCACCTATTCCTTGTCAGGAGGATTTTGGTTCGCGCACCAACCGGAAACCGATGTCAGCAGAGGATTTGTCAGGTTCCACACGATCGCGCCGTGCGTTCCTGATGTCAGAAGTGTAAAGCGACTGGAAACTGCCACCGCGAACGACCTTGCGTGGACGCCGGTCATTGGCCGCTGGTGCTTCCGGCCCCCGTGGATTGTCACGATCGCCCTCATCGTAGGCGTGTTCCGCATACCAGTCCTGGCACCATTCCGCCACGTTGCCGGCCATGTGGGCAAGATCCCACACGTTGCGGCCGTTTGTCATTTCCAACACCGCCACGGTTCCCGCGCCACCCGCGTTGTATTGTGCCTGCCGCCCCGCGGGCTCGTTGTCGCCCCATGGATATCGGAAGCTGCTACCCGCGCGCGCTGCGTTTTCCCATTCCGCTTCTGTCGGCAGGCGATACTTGTCACCCGTCACCTGCGACAACCACTCTGCGTAGCGCGTCGCCGCGTTCCAGGTCACCCCGTTCGCCGGGTGCAACATCTTGCCGCTCACCGGCTCATATTTCTTCGTTTCGTTGTTCAATTGCACGTTCAGTTGCGGAGTGGGGCGATACAGCTTCGCCGCCTCCTCTGGACCAACTGCATTCAGGAACGTCGCAAACTCCAGTGCGGTGACCTCAAAGCGTCCGATCTCGTAGGCAGAAAAACTCACGTTGTTTTGTGGCCTTTCCTCCGCCTCACCCTCATTCGCCGGGCTTCCCATCGTGAATCGTCCTGCGGACACCTTGTGCATTTCCGGATTCTTGACGATCGTCATCGCCATCTCATCGATCAACGACACCAGCCGTGCATCCTTGGCGCTCGCGTCGGTGGAGGCCTGCTGCCACAACTGCGCCCGATCATTCAACGTGGTGGCCTTCGCAAAGAAGCCCTTCAAGCTTTCCACCCGCACGACCACGGGGTCAGGGCTCGGCGTGGGTCGCGCGGAAGGCGATGGGGACACCGTGGGAGTCGCCGGTTTCGTTGCCTCCGGCGTCGCCTTGGGCTCCGGTGTTGCATCGACATTGTTGGCCTTTTCCGTCGTCGTGACGGTGCCGCTTGTCGATGGGTTGTCGGTCCCTCCATTGTTCGTCCGGGGGCCAGGCTTGTTGTTAATGACAAAATAGCCGATCCCGATTCCGATGACGAGTAGCGGAACGACGAACGCACCCACCAACAGCAGCGGGTTTTTTTTCGGGGCGGGTGCCTGCTCCGCTGCGGCCCCTGCAACAGCAGGCTCCTGATACGCAATTGTGTTGCTGGTCTGGCCCGTGATCGAGGTGGGAACCGTCTTGTCGGAGGAACCGGCTGCAGGGGGTAATTGGGTGCTAAGGGTCTTCCGCGGCGGCAACGTCGCCGTCTTGCTCATGTTGCGGACGCCTGGAATCTTGTCGGAATCCGCCGGACGCTGCTTCTGGTCGGTCTCCGTGCTCTGTGCCGTCTGTCCTTCCAACGGCTTCGTTTGCTTCAGCACGTCCGTACCGCCACCGGCGCTTTCGGCGGAGGGCCAGATGTCTGCCATGCGTTTTTCGGCGATTGGCGTCAGCGACTCGTACAGCGCCTGGCCGAGTTCCGAAGCGTCAATCGGGCGATGCTCAGGGTCCTTGTTCAGGCATTGCAGAACAACGTCCTCCACCTCGTCGGGAAGGTCAGGGACACGCGAGCGAATTGCAGGTGGCGCGTCGCTCAAGTGTGATGCGGCCACCGTGAAGCCTGTCCCCTGAAACGGAGTGGTGCGCGTGAACGCGTAGAAAATCACGCATCCCATAGAATAAATGTCGCTCTTGGCGGAAACACCACTGCCGCGAATCTGCTCCGGCGACATGTAGCTCGGAGTGCCAATTGCCTGCCCAGTCACGGTCAGTTGTTCCTGGTTGTTCATCATGGTCATCTGCGCGTTCGCGTCGGCATGTGCGATGCCGAAGTCCATGATCTTGACGCGCCATTTCCCGCGTGCACGCTGCTCCACCATGATGTTGTGCGGCTTGATGTCCCGATGAACGATGCCATGCTCGTGCGCGTGCGCCAATCCTTCACAGGAACTGCGAAGGATGATCGCCATGTCCTTCACCGTCAAATCCGCCGGGGGATGCGTGATCAGCGACTTCAGGTCCTGCCCTTCCACGTACTCCATGACGATGAAGATGCCCTCCGGCAACTCCACGTACTCATACACCTGCACGATATTGTCGTGCTGAAGCTTTGCAACCAGACGCGCCTCGCGCGAAAACCTCTGAAGGAAACCGGGAATTTCGAGCGCTTGCGGATTGGGGACCTTGATCGCAACGTCCCGTCCCAGGTCGATCTGCCGGGCACGGTACACCGTACCCATGCCGCCGGTGCCAATCACCGCCTTGATCTCGTATTTCCCTTGGATAATGTCGCCGGCGGCGAAGGCTTGATTCATAGAATTATGAAGGGCGCTCTGGTTTCTCTCGCCGGAAATGGTCAGCCAGCAGTCTTCTCTGGCCAACAGGACTTTCAAAGAGCAAGACTTCTATGCAACGTAAATCAGGGAGGTCAAATGAAAGGGTGTCATATGGGCAAACTTGTGGAAAGAATCCGGAAATGACTGAAGGCCCTCAACTTCTTGGCGATGGAAAACACCTTAGGCTGGTCAAATTGACCAACGGCTGGGAATACGCCGAACGCGTCAAGGCCCTGTGGGCCGTCGTCGTTGTTGCCCTCACGGAATCGCGGAAAATCCTTTTGATCGAGCAGTTCCGCCCCCCCGTGAATGCCCCCGTCATCGAACTCCCCGCTGGTCTTGTGGGCGATACGCCCGGTAGCGAGACCGCTGAGGATGCAGCCCGCCGTGAACTGCTGGAGGAAACCGGCTTTTCCGCCGACAAGTTCGCTCTCCTTGCCAAGGGTCCCGTCTCCCCCGGCCTCTCCAATGAACTGATCCTCCTCATGGGAACCACGGGCGCTCGCCGCACGGCCAAAGGGGGCGGCGTTGACGATGAACAAATCACCGTCCATGAAATCCCGCTCGATGAAGTTGACGCCTTTCTGGCCGCGCGCGAGTCCGCAGGCGCCATGATCGACCCAAAAATCTACATTGGGCTGCATTTTTCGTCCTTCCTCCTTCGAAACGCGTAGGTTGGGTCAAAGTCCGCCTCTTTCTCCACCGCAGGAGCGCCATCCCAAGGCTCGCCATTGACACCTTGGGACTATGAATGACGATGTCACAATCTTTCCCGCCGGAGCATTTCCTTCCATGCATATTCAGGTCGCGCAAAAAGAGTTGGAGACCGCCACACGCGTTGTTTCCGGGCTGATCGACCGCGCGGCCGGTGCTCTCCCGGTGACGGCAAACATCCTCATCGAGACCAACGAGCGCGGCGTGCAGCTTCGCGCCTCCGACACCGAATCGCAGGTCACGGTCAACCTCAACGGCACCGTGAAGAAGCCCGGTCGCACCACGGTCCCCGGCGAGACCTTCAGCCAGATCGTCTCCCTTCTTCCTCCAACCTCCGAAGTTCGCGTCGAAGAGCACCTTGATCGCGTGACCGTCACTTGCGATTCAAACGAATACAAGTTGATGACGTCGCCCGCTGAGGATTTTCCCGACCTTGCCGGCGACCCCGGCGAGACGAAGTTCCAGATGGTTCAGAAGACCCTCAAGAACATGATCGACGCCGTGGTGTACGCGCTTCCCACGCGCGATCACCGCAAGGTCCTCCTCGGCGTGTTTCTTGAACTGCGCGACAACAAGCTCCGCATGACCTCCACTGACGGAAAGAAGCTGGCCCGCATCACGGTGTCCATTCCTGAAGTCGAAGGCCGTGGCAACGCATCGCTTGTCGTGCCGCGCAAGCTCCTGGAGAATCTTTCCAAGAACCTGACAAGCGAAGGCCCCGTCGAAATCGAACTCTCCGCGCGCCAGATCGTCGCCCGCTTTGGCAACGTCATCTATCGCTGCAACGCCATTGAGGGAAAATATCCCGACTGCGAAGCCGTCATACCGAAGGACTTCCCCTATACCATTCCGCTCAACCGCGACCAGTTCACCCAAGCCACCCGCCGCGCCGGTGTCGTTTCCGATGATAGGAACAAATCCATCATCCTGAAGTTTGACGGCAACGAATGCAAGTTCACTTCAACGGCGCACGACGTCGGCAGTTTCAATGGCAGGATGTCGCTTGATTACACAGGTCCCCAGATCGAAATCGCCTTCAACTACCAATTCCTCATCGAAACGCTGAGCCACTTCGACACCCCCGCTGTCCGCATGTTTGTAAAGAGTGCCACGGCACCCGCCGTCTTCCGTGGAAAGGAGGACGAGGATCGCATCGCCCTCCTCATGCCGATCAAGCTGACGGAAGCACGCCCCGCCCCCGTCATTGTCGGCGGCAATGACGGGGACGAAGAGGAAGCCTGAGAGGCAATCGCCCCATTGCCCGGCGCGATTAGCACGCTCCTGCGCGACATCTTCCGCATCCCCCGCGGTTGCGGCGTGCGCTTCGGAGTACTGTGGCGAATGGGAAGAGTTGTGGGGGTGAACAGCAACGTACCGTGGCCGGTACACTTCACCACCACCGTGCGTTCACCACGCCGGGTCAAACTCGGCCGCGAAACGTTTCCCGGAGACTCACCCAACTGCTACATTCAGGCCAACAACGGCATTGAAGTCGGGGATTTCACCAACCTTGGCCCCGGCGTCGGACTCATCAGCGCCAACCATGATCCGAACGATAACAGCAGGCACCTTCCCGCTCCGCCCATTCGCATCGGTAGGAATTGCTGGATTGGCATGAATGCCGTCATCCTGCCGGGCGTCACACTTGGCGACCGCACTGTTGTCGGCGCAGGCACCATCGTCACGAAGAGCTTTCCAGAGGGAAACTGCATCATCGCCGGAAATCCCGCCAGGGTCATCAGGAAACTCCAAGCCTGACGCCCCCTTCGGGGAACGATCAGCCAGATTCAAGCGGTTGGTTGATGTGCCTGATACCACGACACACTTCACCCCAAAGCGCCCCCTCCTCCCTCGCCTTTGTGGGCTGGATCAGACGCAGCAATACGTTTTCGTGTTCACATCACGCGCCGGTATCGTCCTTGGTATCCGCACCAGGCCCGTTCTTGATGCAACTTTCGATGCCGTTGTCGCGAGCCTGCACCGATGAATACATTTCACTCGTGCCAATGACCTCATTGTTCCCTGCCCGCAGCACAAAGTAGGGTTCCTCCTTCTTGGACACCAACTTTTCGTAGTTCTTCGCGTCAGCAGAGCTCTTCTTGCATGATTCTATCCCCGCAAGCGCACCCTGCTTCTCCTTATACATCTCACTTTGGAGAATTTTTTCACCATTACCCGCGCGCAAGTTCCAGAAGTACTGGTCGTGCTTTGACTTGGAAACGTGATACTTGCCCATCGATGACCCCGAATTCTTTCACCAAAAGGATGACTCATGGCAAAATTGAAATGTTCCGCACAATCCCAACAGTCCATCCTGAAATGACCCGGCACAAGCGTCAAGCTTCAACTACCTCACCATCCATGGATGCGACGAGGCGGGAGGCAACTGGCCGGGCCTGCGCCAAATGCTGCTCGTGCGCACCACGCACCGGCTCGCGTAAGGGGGACAACGCCTCCCTGCCTCCGCAAAATCACTACCACATGACGAGCCGGGGCCACAGGCGTGCACTGCCGAGGAACTGCTCGCCATCGTGCGGGGCCACTGGTCGATCGAGAACGAAAATCACCACGTGAAGGACCGCACGATGAGGGAAGACATCAGCGCCACACAGTGGGAGCCGTCGCCGCCGCGCACCTTCGGAGCATGCTATTGGATTCCTGCGCAACGTGGAAGGCCGCTCCACCCCAGCCAAGCAATCGCGCCTCAAAGCCTCGCCCCGAATCGCCATCCGACTCCTCAAGCTCAGGCGAAGGCCAAAGAAGCTACTTTGAGAACGTTCTGCGCAACAACCCACCTGTGCAAGCGTCAAAGCACTCACACTCGGGTGTTTTCGAATTCCCACTTCACCTCTGGCTTGAATAAGTTGATCAGCGTCAGCACCCCGATTGCGGTTCCGAACGGAAAGCTGAGGCACAGCAGCCCGGCCACAATCGTGCACAGCAGCCAGTTCTTCCGAAGCTGCAGGCACCGCGCCGCGTAGGCCATCAACCCCGCCACGACCCAGGAAATGACGATTATCAAAAGTCCCACCACCATAAAAATCCCGCCAATAGCCTGTGCGCCCCCAGCGGCATTGTCCGCTACGGGATCGTTGACTGTGGAACCGTTCAGCAACATCGTGCCGCCAACAATCACATGAATAATCGGAAAACATCCACAAAGGGCCTGCAATCCGGCCAGGACATACTGGAAGACAGCCAGCAAATTCAGATGCCCCGCAGTGCGATCATCAATCCGTGGTGGTGGTGAAGATACTTCCATGAAGTCATCTCCCATGCTGAATTGCCTCAAGTGCGAACCCTGCAGGGCAATGCGAAACCTGACGCGCTCATCAAACCCTCACGCGCGCCGCAGCGGACCGGCTTCGTGCGTCACTTGGCCAAGGGAAGCTTGAGGAGGAAACGTGATGAGGCACCACTTCCCGATGCAGCCACGGCGATGCTTCCACCATACGCGTCCAAAATTCGCTCCACGATGGAAAGCCCCAACCCTGTGCCCTGCGCCTTGGTGGAAAAGAACGGGTTGAAGACATTCGCCGCAAGGTCAGGAGGAATGCCCGGCCCCGTGTCTTCCACCTGGATCGTGAGGTGCTCCTTGCTGGATTCGGAAAACTCCACGCGAAACTCACCACCATCGGGCATTGCGTCGATTGAGTTGAGAAGCAGGTTCAGCAGCACCTGATGCAGATGCGTCTCACAAATGCCCACCGCAACATCAAGGCGTGCGCTGTCGAGGGACACGCGGACACCAGCGCTTCGGCGCCTCGGCTCGGTGAGGTCGAAAACGCGACGCGCGACTATTGCGAGGTTTGAAAACTGTGGTTCGTCGAAAGGCCGTCCCTGTTCGGCTCGTGCGAATTGGAGGAACTCCGTCAGGATGCGATCCAGCCGCGCGGTTTCTTCCAGGATGATTGCGGGAAAATCAGGCTCGCCTTCTGCATGATCCTGCTGCCGTGCCTTTGCGGCCAGGAACTCGACGGAAGTCTTGATCGAAGCGAGTGGGTTGCGAATCTCATGGGCAAGCCCGGCCGTGAGTTGGCCGAGCGCGGCCAGCCGGTCGGCCCGGCGAAGCTGCTCCTCCAATGCGAAGAGTTCGTCGGCCTTGGTTTTCAGGTTCGCATAGGCAGTCTCCGAATCCTGGCGTGCCTGGCGCTCCGCATCGTTCGCAGCATGCAGACGATCGGAAAGCCAACCCGTCAACCATCCGACCACGACAAACATGACTATCTCCATGATGCGGTAAAACATTGAATAGGGCGCGTGCCAGCCGTGGATCGCGTGGGGGAAATAGGCTGCGGCAATCAGCGTGGAGGCGACCACTCCCCCGCGCGCGCCGAACCACAACCCTGCCAGGATGATCGGAAGATAGTAGAGCCGCTGATAGATGTCGTGCGCCGGTCCGTTGTGGGGATCCGTCAGATAGTGTGCCATCGTCGGGAAGCCGGCGAGGACGAGCACAGCGCCGATTTGATGGGCCCGCCTCACAACTTCTCCTCCACCTTGGAATCACCATGGCTTGGGAGGGCGCCAAACTTTTGCAGGCGATAGATGAATGCCTGCCGTGGCAACCCAACAAGCTTCGCGCCTCTCGTTTGGTTGTGGCCGCTCTGTTCCCACGCTGCCAGCAGGATGCGCCGCTCGATCTCCTCGAACTTGATCCCATCCTCCGGAAGCTCAAGCACACCATCTGACAACAGGATCGAAATCGGATCATCCGATCGTGTTGCCGCAAGTGAACCGATGTCGGATGCTTCAAGGCGCTTCAGTCCCGGACGCAGCGCGCACGCACGCAACAGGAGGTTTTCAAGTTCGCGCACGTTCCCCGGCCAACGATGCGCGCGGAGCCGATCGAGCGCATCAGCCGAGGCTTCCACGCCCGGTGCGCCATGCCGCGCGAGAATTGTACGAACGAGGACCTCAATGTCCTCGGGCCTTTCCCGTAGCGGTGGCAGTATTACCGGCACGACTGAGATCCGATAAAAAAGATCGCGACGGAATCTGCCCTCCTCAACCAACTCCTCCAGGGGCTGGTTCGTCGCCGCCACCACGCGCACGTTCACACGCCGCATCTTGTTCTCGCCAATCCTCTCGATTTCGCCCTCCTGCAGAGTGCGCAGCAGCTTCGCCTGAAGCTGCAAAGGCATGTCCCCAATCTCATCCAGAAAAATCGTACCGTTGTCCGCCGCTTCGAATTTTCCCACACGATCGTCGTGTGCGCCGGTAAAGGAACCCTTCCTGTGCCCGAAAAGTTCCGACTCCAGCAACTCTGAGGGCACTGCCGCGCAATTGAGCACCACGAACCTTCCCGACAATGATCGTGGGCCATCCTCGTGCAAGGCTCGTGCGGCGAGTTCCTTGCCGACGCCCGATTCACCGCGCAGCAGAACCGTCGCGGAGGATTCCGCCAACCTTGCGATTGTTTCCCGAAGGTCTCGAATGCTGGAAGAGATTCCCACGAGACGATCCACGGACCTTTCCCCACGGACGCGCTCGCGCAACGCCCGGTTCTCCACGCGCAGCGCCTGCCGTTCCAATGCTCGCGAGACCGCCATCCGCAGAACATCCTGGTTGATGGGTTTGGTGACGAAATCAAACGCACCGGCCTTCATCGCCTCGACTGCGCCTTCGATGCTGCCGAACGCGGTTACCATGATCACCGGCGTGTCATTCCTCAGCGCCTGCTTCTCTGCCAGGAACGCCATCCCGTCCATGACCGGCATCTTCACATCACACAATACGACGTCCGGCTTTTCCGTCGTGAGCATTGCAAGTCCCTCACGCCCGTCCTGCGCGGTCACCACTGAATATCCAGCCTGCTTCAAGGCATAGGAAACAACCTGCCGGAAATTCTTGTCATCCTCGATCATCAGGATTGTGGCGGTCATGCGGCGCTCCATATATAAGGGTGTCTTAGCGTCATTCGGGCCGGGAAGCAGCACCACCAAACAGAGACTTCCGTCTCCGCAAGTCGCCTCACCGCAACATGCCACAGATTCTTTCTCCAAAGATACTCGGGACCCTGCTGGGCGGCTGCTGCATTTGCAGCAGGATGATGCTGGGTGTCCAGCACCGTCGACAGACAACGATCCTTCCAAATACATTCAACCTCATAAGAATCAGTGATTTTCGCTCCGCTTTCACACCGGCGTGGCTGATGCATTGAACCTCTCTTGAGTATACTCCATTAGGGCGAGTCGATGAAGTTCACCCGTTTTCCTCTCACATGGCCAGCAACCGTGACGATGATCTTGTCAGGGGTGTTGCTGATCCTTTCCGGATGTCGGGGAGTTCCGACGAAGGGTGAGAAGCTGGCCCGGCAGCAGAAGGAGGAAGTCGCGTCCGCTTTCCGACCGGGGGGGCAACTGCCCACTCTTCCGACGCTCTCCCCAACGTCGTCACTCGATGACTTTCTTCGCTACTCGGTGCTTCGCCATCCAAGGGTGGAAGCGAGCTACTACGAATGGGCGGCATCAATCGAGCGCATCTCCGTTGCCCGATCACTTCCCGATCCCGTCTTCACCGTGGGGCTCGATGTGCAAAAGGGACTCGAAGAGGATGTTGCGAGCATGGTGATGGCGCTGATGGGCGGGGTGATGACGGAACTTCCCGGCCCCGGCAAGCTTCGTGCGCGTGCCGACCTGCAAACAGAAGAGAGCAAATCCCGATTCGCACAGTTTCAACAAGCGTCCATCGAAACGGCGCTCGGTGCCCGTATCGCGTACTACGACTTGTTTCTTGTGCAAAAACGGATCGCGGTCACGAAGCGGAATCTTTCGCTCGTTCGCGACATCGAGGAATCCGCACGCCGCCGCAGCGAAGCCGGACTCTCCGACCTTCAGGACGTTCTTCAGGCCGAATCCGATGTCGCGCGGCTGGAGAACGACCTGGCGAACTTGAAGGACCAGCAGGTCGCACTGACTGCCGCATGGAAGAGCGCCCTTGGCATCGCGCCATCCGAAAGCGATCCGCCCATTCCTCAAACCTTCCAATTCACGGCCACGGATGGTGCTTCCACCGCGACCCTCGCACAGATTCTTCAGGAGAATCCACGCCTGCGGGTCATGCAGGCCGAGATCAGTCGGGCTGAAGCGGAAATTGCTGTTGCCTACAAATCCCGCGTCCCTGACTTCACGCTTGGCATCGAAGCGGAAGCCCCCACAACGGCGGGGTCACGCAACCCACGCGACACAATCTGGAAACCGCGCCTGGGTGTGACAGCTCCCATTTGGCGTGATCGCATTGCCGCAGAAATCGCCGACGCAGAGGCGATGGGGATGG
This sequence comes from Candidatus Sumerlaeota bacterium, assembly GCA_020848155.1. Taxonomy (GTDB): domain Bacteria; phylum Sumerlaeota; class Sumerlaeia; order SLMS01; family SLMS01; genus JADZDZ01. The sequence continues at coordinate 63,037 of JADLAR010000013.1, read as the reverse complement.
CAGCCCGCGCCAACTACAGCGCTGAGCAGTTGGAACTGGCGCGCGAATTCGCCCTCAATGGCTTCGGCATCCGGGAGGCCTCGCGCAACCTGGAGGTTCTTCGAAACAGGATCCTCCCCCGCCAGCACGACATCGTCGAATTGGCGCAACGCGGATATCAGGGCGATGTCACAACGTTCTTTGAATTGATCGGGCAACAACGCCGACTGATCGAACTGGAACTATTGGAAGCCGAAAGTGTCGCTGCGCGCGAGAGAATGATCGGTGAACTGAACCTTGCGCTCGCGGGGCACGGATGGCTGGAGACGGCCGTCCCAACAGGTGGAGCAACAAGATGATCGAGCGCCTGATTGAATACTGCACTCGCAATCGTGCAGTCGTGATCGCTGCCTGGGTCGTCTTTGCGCTCTATGGCATCTGGGTGATGATGCGCACACCCGTCGATGCAATACCAGACCTCTCCGAAAACCAGGTCATTGTCTTCACCGACTGGATGGGGCGCAGCCCCAAGGAAATCGAGGATCAGGTTACCTATCCATTGTCTGTGAATCTTCAGGGGCTTGCGGGTGTGAAGACGATCCGCTCCTCATCCGAGTTCAACTTCTCGATGATCAACATCATCTTCGACGACTCGGTGGACTTCTACTTTGCGCGCACCCGCGTGCTGGAACGCCTGGGCCTCGCCAACACCTACCTGCCGCAGGGCGTCACGCCATACCTCGCGCCTGATGCCACAGCGCTCGGACAAATCTTTTGGTACACTGTCGAGGGGGAGGACACGGACGCCGGAACGCTCCGCTCGATCCAGGATTGGTACGTCCGCTACCAATTGAACTCCGTGCCTGGTGTTGCCCAAGTCAGTTCGGTCGGCGGATTCCCGCGCGAATACCAGGTTGATGTCATTCCCGAAAGGCTTCGTGCCTACGGCGTAACCCTTGGGGAAATTTACGCCGCCATCGCGGCCAGCAATACCGCAGTGGGTGGCCGGGTCGTCCAGAAGGGGAACGCCGAGTATCTGATTCGGTCCGTGGGCTGGATTCAATCCGTTGACGACATCAAGAACACCGTCATCACCGAACGCGATGGCGTGCCGATCCGCGTTGGAGATGTAGGCATCGTCCAGATGGGGAGTGAGTTTCGTCGCAGCGTCCTGGAGAAGGACGGACGAGAGGTGGTGGGCGGCGTCGTGATGATGCGGTATGGCGAGAACCCACTCCAAGTGACGGAACGCATCCACGAAAAAATCCGGGACCTTCAGAAGGGACTTCCGGATGGCGTGCGGATCGTCCCCTTCTACGAGCGCACCCGGCTGATCCACAGCGCCCTGGACACGGTGCGCGAGATCCTCCTCCACGAACTCATCATCGCGACACTTGCGATTCTCCTGATCCTCACGCATCTCCGCAGCGTCCTCGCAGTGGTCATCACGCTGCCGCTTGCCATCCTCGTGTCGTTCGTCCTCATGCGCGCGTTCGGGGTATCCTCGAATATCATGTCATTGTCCGGCATCGCGATCTCAATCGGCATCCTTGTGGATCAGGCTATCGTGATGGTGGAGAACGCGACGCATCGACTCTCCCAGCAGTTTGGCGACAAGCCGATCACTGGCGACACGACTGAGTCCGTCGTTGCCGCGTGCCGTCAGGTTGGGCGGCCAATCTTCTTCTCCGTCGTCATCATGGTGATTTCCTTTCTCCCTGTCTTTGCACTGACGGGACAGGAAGGGAAGCTGTTCCATCCACTTGCATATACAAAGACGTTCGCCCTGATTGGCACCGCGCTCATCAGCGTGACGCTCGTTCCGGCGCTCCTGCCTCTCCTCATTCGCGGACGCCTTGCGAAGGAGGAGAACAACTGGATCGTGAGGACGGTTGTGCACATGTACAGGCCCCTCCTCGGCATGTTGATGAAGCGGCCCAGGCTCGTGATCTGGCTCTTCGTGGTTCTTCTCGCCGTGGGATGGCACCAGGCCCGGCATCTCGGCAAGGAGTTCATGCCACCACTCGACGAGGGCAGCATTCTCGACATGCCCGTCACCGCCCCTCGTGTTTCCGTGACGCAGGTTGCAGACGACCTGAAGGTGCGCGACGCGATCATTCGCGAAATGCCCGAAGTGGAAATGATTGTCGGAAAGGCGGGGCGCGCCGACACACCCACTGATCCCTCGCCTCTCGACATGGTGGAGTCGATCATCAACCTCCGCCCCCGCGCCTACTGGGTGAAGCGGCGGCTTCGCGAGGAGCAGGCGCATGGCGAAACCCAGCGTGTCGTCGCCCTTCTGGAGAAGCGCAAGGCACTGGTCTTCGCGGACGAACATCAGCGGGCAAGCTTCGAGGACAGTGTGACCCACGATGCCCTCACTGAGTTCAACAAGGCAATGAGAAGGGAAATTTCAGGCACGCTGACTTCTTTTGAAAGTGACCTCGCCGACGATACGATTCGCTTCGTTGTGAACAACATCCTTGAGCGCCTTGACCAACGCCACGCGTGGAAGCAACCGTTGGACGCAGGCAGGCGCGAAGCAATTCACAAGGATACAGTCGCGAAACATCGCGCCGATTGCCGCGTGGCGCCAACGGCGGCGGATATCGAGCGCATCGTCGATGGCGTGGTCGATGCGCTCCATACGGAACATTTTATCGACAGCGCCCTCGCTGATCCCCTCGCGCCTCCGGATGGAACGATAAACTCCCTCAAGGTTCTCCTGCGCGACAGCCTTGGCCTCAAGCGCTCGACCTTCGCAGACGAGCAGGAGAAGGCAGTGGCGAACCATCGCGATCAAAAATGGCGGGAGTGGAGCAAAGAGGAAAACAAGCGCATCTTCCCCGTCGCAATGCGCGAATGGGAAGGAATCCTGGTTGGCCAGATTGAACGAATCGCCCGCATGGAAGGAGTGTGGAAGTCCGACTCCACGAACGGAGGACTTGACGTCATTGCCGAGGCCCGCGACTTCGCACACCATGCCTTTCTTTGGCATCCCACCAAAGCTGAGTTGGTACGGGAACTCGATGAGTCTGTGAAGATGCTTGGGTGGGCCAACATCTGGACGCAGCCCATCATCAACCGCGTGGACATGCTTGCGACGGGTGTCAGAACCCAGCTTGCCGTGAAGGTCTTCGGGCGGGACCTCGACACCGTCCAGCACGTCTCGAACGAAATTGCCTCCGCCCTTCGGACAATTCCAGGAGCGGTCGACGTCGTTGCCGACCAGAGTGTTGGCAAGGGCTATGTGGAGATCCTTCCCGATCGTGAGCGGGCTGCTCGCTATGGAATTTCAGTGGGCCAGATCAGCGAACTGGTGGAGGTGGCACTGGGCGGCAGGGCAATTACCACCACCGTCGAAGGGCGCGAGCGCTATCCTGTTCGCATCCGGTACGCCCGCGATTTCCGCATGGATGAGGAGTCCGTCGGGAACCTGCTCGTTTCCGCAGGTTCTGAATCGATGGAGGGAAAGGACGCCGCAGGCAATGCAACTGCATCACCCGCACCAAAACCGGCGGGAGCAGCTGGCAAACGACATGTCTATCTTCGTGACGTGGCCGACGTGAAGGTTGTCGAAGGTCCCGTAATGATCAAGAGCGAGAACGGCCTGCTGCGTGCCTATGTGCAACTCAACGTGCGCGACCGTGACATCGTGGGCTTCGTGGAGGAAGCCCGACAAGTCGTGGACTCCAAGGTCCATCTGCCGGAAGGCTCCTACTTGGAATGGACAGGCCAGTTCGAGCATCAGGTGCGGGCGAGGAACACGCTCAGGATCGTTTTTCCCGCCGTGATCCTACTGATCTTCCTCGTCCTCTATGTGACCTACAACGACTTCGCGCACGCGATGTTGATGATGCTTGCGGTTCCGGGGGCACTCGCCGGGGGAATCATCTTCCAGAGGCTTTTCGGGTTCAACTTCAGCGTCGCAGTATGGGTTGGCTACATCGCGTGCTTCGGAATGGCGACAGAGACAGGCATCATCATGCTCGTCTACCTTCGCGACGCCATCGCGGAACGGGGCGGCCTCGCGGGCATTGCCAGCCTCGACGTTCTTGAGGAAGCGGTCATGAGCGGCGCAATTCATCGCCTTCGACCGAAACTTCTCACCGAGGGCACAGCGATCCTTGGCCTGGCGCCAATGCTTTGGGCCAGCGGCACCGGCGCGGAGGTCATTGCTCCAATGGCCGCCCCGGTCCTCGGCGGCCTGCTCATGGCGGACGAGGTCATCGACATCTTTCTCCCAGTGCTCTTCTACCACGTGGAGGCGCGCCGCTGGCGCAAGCTCCACAACGTCCCCGAAAGGACCGGATCATGACCACAGAAAACACCATGCCCAAGGGGTTCTGGAAGCGCCTCTGGTTCTGGGTGAAGTTCCTTGAAATCCGACTTCGCTTTGTCTTCCTCCTCGTCCTGACAGGGATTGTGGTCGGCTACTGGGAGAACATTCAGAACTACTACGAGCGCTGGCAGCGCGAGCGCGCCGGAGTCGCAGAACACATCGGTCATGAAGCGGCTCCATCCCAATCGGCCATGGAGGAGTACTTCTGCCCCATGCATCCTTTCGTTGTTCGCAGCAGCAAGGGAAAGTGCCCCATCTGCGGCATGGACCTGGCCCGCCGTGAAAAGGGCGAGGCGGTCTCGCTGCCGGAAGGCGTGAGTGCACGCGTCCAGGTTTCGCCCGAGCGGATCATGCAATCCGGTGTGAAGGTGGAAACCGTTGCCTATCGCAACCTTGTGCGCACGGTTCGATCCTACGGCGCCATCGAACCGGACGAACGATTGCAGCAGCGCCTCATCGCGCGATTTCCCGGTCGTATAGACGAACTGAAAGTCCGCTCCGTTGGAGAAGTGGTGAAGGCGGGTGATGTCCTTGCTCGCATCTATAGCCCGGAATACTACGCCTTGGCGAGCGAATATCTTATCTCGTGGCGTGCATGGCAAAAAGCCAAGGGGACGGACGGCGAAGCGCGCGCAAAGGCCATGATGGAACTTCCGCGTCGTCGTCTCAGCCTTACTGGCTTCAGTGAGGAACAGTTCAAGGAAATCGAGACCTCCAACACCGTCGACGACCGCATCACGCTCCACGCCCCCACCTCCGGCACTGTCATCGAGCGAATGGTCCTGGAGGGCGACATGGTCGAAAATGGAAGTCCGCTCTTCACCACTGTCGACCTCTCCCGCGTCTGGGTTCAGGCCCAGGTCATCGAATCGGAAATCGCTGCGGTGAAGAGCGGCATGCCGGTGGAAGTCACCCTGGCATCCTATCCCGGAGAAATTTTCCGCGGGGTAGCCGGTTTCATCTATCCCACTGTGTCGCCCGAAACCCGCACGGTAAAGGTGCGCGTGGAGATTCCCAACCCCGACGGCAGGCTGCGCCCCGGCATGTATGCGATGGTGGCCTTTCGCCAACCGATGGGCAGGATGGAAATCGTCGATGCTTCTGCGTTGTCGTCAACTGCCGCCAACCCCGTGGCGCCACCCACAAGGTACTGGTGCCCAATGCACCCCGAAGTCCAGTCCGACACGCCGGGCAAGTGCGACAAGTGCGGAGGCATGAACCTGCTCAAGATGACGCCGGAGGAGTATGCGGAGCACGCCCCCCACGCGACAGTCACCCCCACCGACAATGATACGACGGGCACCCTGGCCACAGGGCACTGGACCTATGGCTGGTCCTGCGCCATGCATCCCGATGAACTTGAAGCCAAGCCGGGGACCTGCACCATCTGCGGCTGCGGCATGGAACTGATGCCGACACGCATCGAGGGAGTGCTCTCCATCCCGGAAATCGCGGTCGTCGATACCGGCACGCGCAAGATCGTATATACAGAATTCGCCGACGGAGTCTTCGACGCTCGCGAAGTCGTCCTCGGCCCGCGGGTCGGCGAGTACTACCAGGTTCTCGACGGGCTTTCCGCAGGTCAGCGTATCGCCGCGCGCGGCGCCTTCCTCATTGATGCGGAGGCAAGATTGAACCCCGTCTCCCTGGCCGAATTGGGAGAGGCCTCACCGAACCAGCACCAGCATTGAGCATCAAAACCTGAGGAGCACTTTTGCGCGATTAAGTACCGCTGTCAGTGCCAGCACAACCGCCGACAGCACCAGCGCCTGAACGATCGCGGCGGCGCCAACCTTGCCAAGGCTGAAGACGACACCCAATCCCAGTTCGATGAGTCCGTAGATCAGGATGCTGGGAAGAATGTAGGCCATCAACGGATTCGCCCCCGCTGGACGAAGGAATGCCGCCCAGCGGTGCCATCCCCGCCAATCCATCAGCCCGTAGAAGACAGCGAACGTGAGCAGGGACCAACCGGCGCTGGCCAGCGCCCAGGAGTCTGTCGCGTTGATCTTGTCGAAGCCATGTACGACACGCAGCAGATTCCCCGCAGCAAGAAGTCCCAATCCAAACACGACGAAGCGAAGGAACTTGTCGCGGTGTGACAGTAACGCATCCATCACCCAGACTCCCGCCATGATTCCCGCAACGACAATCGCGCCGTGGCTTCCGATGACCTGCGGTATGTACACATGGCGCATCACAGGCTCGAGCACCGACAGGCCGCCCTTGATTCCCGACTCGTAGACCACGACCAGCAGTGCCATGCATCCGAGCAGTGCCGTCGTGCTGCGCCGGCAAAGGGCGTAGCACACCACGCCCGCCAGATAGGCCCATCCGATCAGGCCAAGAATCCCCCACCACGACGTGCGCAGAGTACCACCGTCCTTGTCGTGATAAATCATTGCCGCGATCAGCAGGATCCCAACACCCGCACCCCGAACAATCATTGCCCGCATGCGCGGAAACTTTCGCGTCTCCAGAAATGCAAGCATGATCCCACCGTAGACCAACAACTGCCACTGGTTGGCGTTGAGCCCGGTCCTTTCAGGGCTGACGCCGCCAGAATTTACCAACAACACACCCACGGCGATCAACCCCGCAGCACGCAGTACCGTGTGCAGCAGCAGCGCCGCGACGGAATCGCCGCGCCCCAGCCTTCGTTCGAAGGCGACGGGAATCACCATGCCGACGATGAACAAAAATGCGGAAAACACGACATCGACGAATGTCATTCCCTCCACGCCGGGCGGCATGTGCTGCATCCACGCGGGAATGCCCTTCTTCTCCGCGACACTGTTCACGAACACCATCGTCATGATGACGAAGCCACGGAACGCATCGATGGATGCAACACGCGGAGTTTGAGGCGAGTCTGTGGCTTGAAGAATTGTCACGGCGCAAGAAAAGGCGCAGGAAGGAAGCCCGGGCTAGCAAAAAGGGGCGAGCGCCACTCACGGTGGGCACCCAAGGACATTCGCGACTTGATTCCTTGACGGCATCACGCACGCGCCGACTCACACATTCAAGTGCCGGCCTGTCTGGAATCCCGACTTCTCGTACGCGAATTACGCGTTGTAGGTCGACGACGTTGTCTTGCCACCCAATCCGATCCAGTCCGTGTGGAAGAACTTGCCGCGTGGTTGATCGACGCGCTCGTAGGTGTGTGCGCCGAAGAAATCACGCTGCGCCTGCAACAGGTTCGCGGGAAGGCGCTCGCTCCGATAACCATCGTAGTAGGCAAGGGCCGTCGCGAAGGCAGGAGCTGGAATGCCATGCGTCACGGCGGCGGCAACCACGGTGCGCCAGCCATCCTGGCAACGCGCCATGCGCTCCGTGAACCAGGGGTCAAGCAGCAGGTTTGTGAGGCTCGGATTCTTGGCGTAGGCATCACGAATCTTTCCGAGGAAGGATGAGCGGATGATGCAGCCCGCACGCCACATCAGCGCGATGCCGCCGCGATTGAGCTTCCACTTGAACTGCGCTCCCGCGGCTTCGATCATCGAGAAACCCTGTGCGTAGCTGACCATCTTGCTGGCGAGCAGCGCTTCGCGCAGCGCCTCCAGGAACTTTGCGCGATCAGCGGGCGCAAACACCTTTGGCTTCGGTCCCTTCAGAATCCTGCTCGCCTCAACGCGCTGGTCCTTCAGTGCGGAAAGATTGCGGCTGAACACTGCTTCCGCGATGAGCGTGATCGGCTGGCCCAGTTCCATGGCATCCACAACGGTCCAGCGGCCCGTGCCCTTTTGGCCGGCAACATCCAGGATGTTGTCGACGGTGTAGCCCGGCGCGGACGTGTCCTTCGTCTTGAAGATCTCACTCGTGATTTCGATCAGGTAGCTCTCCAGGTCGCCGGAATTCCATTCCGTGAAAACCCTGCCGATTTCATCCGCGTTCATGCCGAGCAGGTCCTTCATGATCTGATAGGCTTCGCAAATAATCTGGATGTCACCGTATTCAATTCCGTTGTGCACCATCTTCACGAAATGCCCCGCACCTTCGTCGCCAACCCAGTCGCAGGCGACCTCGGTGTCGCTGACACGGGCGGCAATGGCCTGGAAGATCGGCTTGATGTGTGGCCATGCGTCGGCATCGCCACCCGGCATGAGCGACGGCCCCCGCAGGGCGCCCTCCTCTCCCCCGCTGACACCGGAGCCGACGTACAGGATGCCGTGCTGTTTCATCTCCCTACAGCGGCGGTTGGTGTCGGGCCAGTAGGAGTTGCCGCCGTCGATGATGATGTCCCCCTCCTGCAAGTGTGGAAGCAGCTGGGCAATCGTGTCATCGACCGGTTGGCCGGCCTTCACGAGGATCATGATCTTGCGCGGGCGCTTGAGCGCGTCGACAAACTCCTGGAGCGTGTGGCATCCAATGAACTTCTTCCCGGCGCCACGACCCTTCACGAAATTGTCAACCTTCTCCACGGTGCGGTTGAAGACGGCGGCGGTGAATCCGCGGCTTTCGACGTTGAGCACGAGGTTCTCTCCCATCACTCCAAGCCCGATGAGACCGAAATCCGCTGTACCCGCCATGATGAAAATCCTTTGTGCCGAATGTGCCGCCGCGCAAAGCATGGGCGGGATGACAATGGCATCGGCGCAGCGCTCCGTGGGCAACGGCAAAGCCACGGCGCGGGGCTTGCTTGTAGCGATGAAAAGTCAAAAATGGAATAAAGCGTGAAGAGTGCCCTCAAAAATCCAAACGATTGGCAGGCGGCATGGTGGCAGCGTGACGAACGGGTGATGCGCTTTTACCCTCCGGCGGACTTTGACAGCATCAGGCCGCGCACAGAGCCGCTTTCCGTTGAAGCGATCCTTGAGTGGAGGAGGTTTCTTTCTCCCTTTGTGAAGGATCCAGCAGCCTTGGCAGGAATGGATGATCTGGCGAAACCGGGAACGCTCGCGGTGATCACGGGCCAGCAGGCCGGGCTGGCACTCGGTCCGCTCTATACAATCTACAAGGCCCTGGACGCCGTCCGGACAGCCAATGCGATTCAGGCACAGCTCGGAGTCCGATGCGTCCCGATCTTCTGGATTGCATCCGACGACCATGACTTGTCCGAGATCGAAAGTGTTTCGTGGGCTGGCAGGGACGGCGGGATCCATACGCACAGGAACACGCATGAGCCGCGTGAGTACTTGTCGTCGTGCTTCAATGTTCCCTTGCCGGATGATGCCGCGGCACTCCTACAGAAGTTTGTGGAGACCACAAATGACAGCGCATTTCGCCCACAAGTGCTGGACGTGCTGACGCGCGCGCTCACCAATGCGACCTACGAATCACAATTCCTGACACTGTTCTGCGAGTGGTTGCTGCCAATGGGAATCTTCCCCGTGGTGCCAAGGCTGGGATTCATTCGCAGCGCCGCGAAGCGCATCCTGAAGCGCGAGGTCGAAAGCTTTGCGGAGACGAATGCATCCGTGCAGCGCATCGGCAGCGGGATCAAGGAACTCGGCGTCGATCCCCCTCTGGGCCGCAGCGGCAACGAATTGAACTTCTTCATCGATATCGACGGCATACGCGCCAAGCTGGTTTCCGTTGGGGAGTCCATTGAAGCGCGGGTGCCCGATGATTCCAGGAAGCGATTGCATACTTTCACGGGGCAGGGCTTGCAGGCGCTGATTGAAGAACAGGCGTGGCGCTTTTCGCCAAACGCAATCCTGAGGCCGCTGGTGCAGGATGCCACGTTTCCCACGGCGGTGTATGTCGGCGGATCGTCAGAGCTTCTGTATCATGCCCAACTCGGGGAACTTTACCCGCTGTTCCAAGTGACACGGCCACAAGTTCACCCTCGCAGCAACGTGACGTTGATTGATCCTCGAACGGAAAAGGCATTGGCCAAGCTAAAACTCGATCCGAAGGAAGTGGCATCCATGAATCGCGACGAAGTTGTGCATGCCCTTGCAGAGGCTGGCGCCAGTGGATCGGAATTGGACGCGATACGAAAACAACTCGATGAAATTGCGGCATCAGTGTCAGCCATGGACGAACAACTTCGCAGGATGACAAGCGACACGGGCGTTCTGAGGTCTTCGGAAAAACTGAAGTCATCGCTGGAGCAGAGCTCGGTAAAACTCTTGGAGCGAGTGGAGTTCCACCTGTCAACGCGCGATTCGGACAGGAGCGCGGCGCGCGATCGCATCCTCGACACGCTGTTTCCCGATGGGGAGTTGCAGGAGCGCACACTTTCCATCCTGGCCCCCTTTCTGGTGCAGAACGGACCTGGCGCCTTGAAACGTCTTGGTGAGAGAATTGGTGGCAATGGAGGACTCAACATGATTGCCACAAGTTCCCTCAGGGATTGATTGTGATGCAGTCATCGCCAGCGCGGCCGGGAATGTTGGAGCAGGATGTTGACACCCCCGCGTTGTTGATCGACTTGGATGCGTTTGAACACAACCTTGATGCGATGATGCAAATGTTGGCGCCGACAGGAGTGGCTCTCCGAGCGCATGCGAAAACGCACAAGTCACCAATCATCGCACAGATGCAAATCGCGCGCGGGGCCGTTGGCCAATGCGTCCAAAAGGTCGGCGAGGCAGAGGTGCTGGCCTGGGGCGGAGTGAAAGACATTCTGGTTAGCAATGAAATCGCCGGAATGGAGAAGGCGCGGCGGTTCGCTGCACTTTCAGGAATCGCCACGATGGCGATTTGCGTGGACGACCTGTTTCACGTGCAACAATTGGAGGCAGCAGCGGCAGGAGCCCGGGGAAGGCTTCGAGTCCTGGTGGAGATCGACGCGGGCGGCGGGCGGTGTGGAATCAAGCCAGGCGCGGATGCCGTCTCCCTTGCGAAGCGCATTGCAGCGTCAAGACACCTTCAGTTCGTCGGCCTGCAAGCGTATCATGGTGGAGCACAACATCGTCGCACCGTCGAGGAGCGCGAGAAAGCCATCGCTCATGCGGTGCAGGTAACGACAGAAACCTTGGAGGGCCTGAGCGCAGCGGGACTGAAGTGTGACATCGTTGGCGGCGGCGGCACGGGAACATTCATGCTGGAAGCAAAGTCCGGTGTCTTCACGGAGATTCAGGCCGGCAGCTACATCTTCATGGATGCCGACTATGCCAGAAACATCGACACCCGGAAGGAATCGGTTGGCGCGTTCCGGCAGTCGCTGTTCGTGCTGAGCACGGTAATGAGTCAGGCGCGCAAGGGGACGGCTGTCATTGACGCGGGCCTGAAGGCGCTGACGTTTGAGTCAGGGATGCCGCTGATCTGGGAACGGCAAGGTGTCACCTATATTGATCCGTCGTGCGAGCACGGACAGTTGAAGATTAAAGCGGGAGTGGATGCGCCCGCGTTGGGAGAAAAACTGCGTGTGGTCCCATCGCACTGTGATCCATGCGTCGATCGCTTTGACTGGTATGTCGGCGTCAGGAACGGAGTGGTGGAGTGCGTGTGGCCGGTAAGCGCGCGCGGCTGCACTTCCTGATCCTCTCCCGCAGCATCGCGTGTGCGAAGCCAACCGGAGAGAAATCACAGCCTTGTCGCAAGATAATTTCCCGCGACGAAGGGCATCGCCGCCAGCAGCGCGCTCCCCTTCCACAATTCCCGTTCATCAGGAAGAAACCTGGCGTGGTGGAGCGGATAAAATTCGTTTCCGTTCGGGAGCACGCCAAGGAAGACGAATGCGGATGGTTTTGATTGGGCAAAGTAGGAGAAATCCTCGGCGCCCATGACCTTCGGAACTTCAACAGGGGCCTGCGGACCGAACATTTCGCTGATGGCTTCCCGCGCGGCGTCGATGGCTTTCTCGTCGTTGATGACAGGCGGGTAGCTGAGCGCGGTGTGCACATGGGCGGTGCATCCGTAGGCCTTTGCGGTGTTGGTGATGACCTCCTCAATCATGCGGCAAAGTTCAGGGCCGCGTTCCGGAACGAAAGTGCGCAGCGTGCCACCAAACTTAATCTCATCAGGAATCACGTTGTTGGCGGAACCACCATTGATCCAACAGACGGAAACGACCGCAGGCTCTATGGGGGAAATGCGGCGGCTGACAATTTGCTGGAGCGCGAGAATCGCGGCGGCTGTCGCAGGCATCGGGTCAATTCCCTCATGCGGGGCAGCGCCATGCCCGCCGCGCCCACGCATCGTGACTTCGAAGCCACCCACCATCGCCATCGCCTCGCCGGGACGAAGGCCGAAGTAACCGCTGGGGATGCGCGGGGAAACGTGCAGGCCAAAGCACCCGATCACGTCTTTCGTCAGGCCGGCTTCAACGAAATCCTTCGCGCCGCCGGGGGAAACTTCCTCCGCGTGTTGGAAGACAAATCGCACTGAATACGGCAAGTCGTCCTGATGCTTCTGCACAAGGTTCACCGCACCGAGAAGCATTGACGTGTGCGCGTCGTGACCGCAGAGATGGCCGACGCCCTGATTCTTCGAACGAAATTCCACCTCATTCTCTTCCTGAATGGGCAGCGCATCCATGTCGCCGCGCAAAAGCACAAATGTACCCGGGGTCTTCGCTGACTTGATTTCCGTGTAGAAGCCGTGCTTGCCGGGCATGACGGGGGCGCTGGGCACAAGGCCTAGCGACTGCACTTCCTTGCGGAGGAAGGCGGCGGTCTTTTCCTCCTGAAAGCTCAGTTCGGGGTGGGCATGAAGATGACGCCGGCGTTGGATGATCCAAGGTTCCAACGATTTTGCCTCGGTGGCAAGTTCCTTCAGGTCTATGTTGGCCGTCATCAGCAGCAATCCTTCACTTGAACAAGTTCGCGCCGCGCTTCCTGCCACGCGGTATCGGCACCAGCGCAACCATCATAAAGAGCAGGCCGATGAGCACAAGGCCGGAAACAGCAAACGCCGGATGAGCGCGCAATGCCCACGTCGTGATCAGGGCAAGTATGGCAAGGGCGATCCCCGCCAGGAGGCGCCGCAGCAGTGCGATGAAAAACCGCTGAATCTCATAGATGTCCGTTTCGTGCATGCGAATGCGTAGTTGCTCGCGCTCCAGGCGATGCACGACGGAGACGGTGTCGCTGGCGAAGGAGTACAATTGCCGGCCGGCGTCGATGATGCGATCCTTCATGGGCTTGTTGGGGTCGAAGGCAATCTCGGCGAGAAGGCGCTTCACGATGGGTGATGCGGTGCGCAACGAATTGAAGCGCGGATTGAACTGGAGCGCGATGCCCTCCAGAAGCGTGGTGGCGCGCAGCAGGTACACGAGGTTGCTGGGCAGGTGGATGGGAAAGCGATGGAAGGTGTCGAGTATCTGCTGGGCGATTTCCTGCACCTGCTTCGGTGAAAGGTCGTTGTCGATCTGAATGCTGAAGAGGGTCTTCGCGGCCTCCTTGAGGACGCCGCGATTCACGTCGTAGTCAACCATGCCAAGTCGGTAGTAAGACTCGACGATCGCGTCCACGTCCTTGCGCGTGACCGCGTGAACGATCTTGAGAAGCTCCAGTCGCGTGAACTCGTCAAATTCCACGCACATGCCGTAGTCGAGAATGATGATGCGCCCCTCACGATCGATCAGCAGGTTGCCGGGATGCGGGTCGGCATGAACAAATCCATCCACGACCGCCATGCGCGTATAGACATGCAGCAGGCGCTCAATCAGTTCGTCGGAATTGATCCCCATGGCGCGAATTTCGTCCACTCTGTCGATGCGGATGCCCTCAAAAAATTCAATGACGGCGACCTCACTCGTGGTGAGTTCGGAAATGAAGCGGGGAATCACAATCCCCTTGTCCTTCACATTCCTGCGCAATCGGTCCGCATTGGCCTGTTCGTTCGTGAAGTCCATCTCCAGCGCTATCATGCGTGCATATTCGCTGATGACAGACTGGAAGCTCTTCATCAGGTTGGCATCGATGAAGAAGTCCATGAGGTAGAGGAGAATCGCGACAACACGCAGGTCAGTCTCGACAAGCTGGCGCACGCCGGGGCGAAGGACTTTCACTGCCACGCGGATTCCATTGTGCGTGGCGAGATGCACCTGGCCGAGGCTGGCGGCGGCGATGGGCCGGGACTGGAACTCGGTGAAGACCTCTGCCACGCGACGACCGAGATTGCGCTCGACGATTGCGCGAGCCTGCTGGTGAGGGAATGGTGGCACGCGATCCTGAAGCTTCCGCAACTCACTGGCGTAGATGGGGAGGATCACGTCATCGCGCATTGCAAGGACTTGTGCACCCTTGATGAAGGATGGACCAAGTTCCGCCATGCGCTCGCGAAGGGCACGCGCCCGTCGCCTGTGCTGCTGCTCGTTCAGGGCCCTTGGTGGACCGAAGGCGACGTAGCGCTTCCAATCGCGGATGAAGCTGAGGATAAACGGAAGGAGCGTGACGAAGACATAGATCGACCGCAGGCCGGGATGGCGGAGGAACCTCATTCGACGCGATGGAGGATTCCTGTCAGCCACGATGAAAAAGCGGCTCGCCAAGTTTTCGTCCCGACGGAAAGCAACGCAGGTAGAAGAACATGCTGATGACGATGAACATGAAGAGGTGGAACAAGTCGCCCGTGCAAAGGAAGATGACGATTCCCGGCAGGACTGCAAGGTCACAGAGGAGAAACTGGAGCATTTGCTGTTCACGAGCGACCTTGAAATACCCCCCCATGCCGCTGGCGGCGACCTCAAGGGCCTGACGCTGGCGCCGGAACATCACCGTGAGCAGGTGCCAGAGGAGGATGGCAAATGCGGCACCGGCAACAAGCATGATGAGCTTGAGCGGATCGGAGACCTCCAAAAGGCCCCCACCCCGCTTGAAGTAGTGGGTGGAAATCAACATGCCACCAATCATGTAGGAGGGCGGGATCATCACGGCCAGGCGCCACCGACCGTGGAGGCGGCGCAGGATGACCATGAAGGCATCCTCCCTTGAAAGGGATTCGAGTGACTCTGGCGCTGGATTCACCTTCTGCTACTTGACGTCCCGCAGTCCATCTGGTTCAACGCTGTGCAAGGAATAAGCCGACATGATGATTCTTCGTCAACACCGCAAGGGCTACGCGATTCTTTCGATGCTGATCGTGCTCGTGATCATCGGGGTGTTGACACAGGGATATTTCAGCGTGGATGCGCCGGGGGGCAAGATGTGGGTGGTGTCACAGCAGGACCGGGCGCGCTCGGCTGTGGCGCAGGTCAATTTCAGGACCGCGCAAACGGAGTATTTCATGCGAACGGAAGGGCGACAACTTCCCATCAATGAGTTGCGGTCGGAAATGGAGCGGTTGGCGAACTTCTCGAAGGATGGACGGTTTTTCGTCGATCAGCGCGGAACGCTGTCGCTGACCTCCGCGATGGAGACCAGGAAGTTTGCGGATCGAATGCAGCTGCCACGATCCCGGTAGGGCTTGGACAATCCATTGACGCCGTAAATCAGTCTGCTGACAAACGGTGGTAGCCACACAGTGAATTGTCCTCCCACGTTTTGAAGTTCACACCTACGATTGAAGAGGCCTCCTTGATCAAAAAAATTGTTCCCATCGCTGCATTGCTTGCGCCACTGGCGCTTTCGGGATGCAAGACGACGCCAGTGAAGGTTGACAGCAGTGCAACAACAATGACGGAGGAATCGAAGGATGCAGTGGATCGCGCGGTGGCACGCGTGAAGCCTTCGTTGGTACGGATCCAGGTGATCGAGCCGGATTACGACGAAGGGCGGGAAAGCAAATCGATTTCCTTCGGAAGCGGAACCATCATCACCGATGACGGTTTCATCATGACGAACCACCACGTCGCGGGGAAAGCCGTGCAGATCATCTGCACCTTGGGAAATCGCGAGGAAATGAACGCGAAGCTGATCGCGACCGATCCGGCAACGGACATCGCCATCATCAAGCTGATGCCGGGCACGCCGATGAAATTCCCCTTCGTGGAGTTCGGCGATTCGGATGCCGTGAAGGTGGGCGACACGGTCATGGCGATGGGCAGCCCAGCGGCGCTGTCCCAATCAGTCACCCTGGGAATCATTGCGAACACCGCGATGATTCAGCCCCTGTCCTGGGGTTCGTCCTACAAGTTTGAACTGGATGGCGAGAACGTCGGCGAGTTGGTTCGCTGGATTGGGCACGATGCCCAAATCTTCCCGGGAAATTCGGGCGGGCCACTGATCAACATGGATGGAAAAATCATCGGCGTGAACGAAGTCGGCATCGGCCTCGGCGGCGCGATTCCCGGCAACCTTGCGAAGAAGGTGGCGTTTCAGCTCATTGAAAACCAGGCGGTGAAGCGGGCCTATGCCGGCATCACGATTCAACGCCTGATGAAGCGTTCGCAGGACCGCGAAGGCGCAATCATCGCCTCGGTGCTGAAGGAATCACCGGCTGAAAAAGCTGGGGTGAAGCCGGGAGACCACCTGTTGCAGGTCAATGACCAAAAGATCGAAGGGCGATTCAACGAGGACCTGCCGGGGATCAACGGCATCATCGCGGATCTGCCACCGGGACAGGAATCGACATGGGTGCTGCAGCGTGGAACGCAAGCGCTGACGGTGAAAGTGACGCCGATTCAGCGGGAACCGACGCTGATCCCAACATTGGAAATGCGACAGTGGGGAATGACAGCCCGGAACCTGACGCTTTGGACAAAAATTGGGATGGCGCGGCAAACCAAGGACGGCGTGCTGGTGACTTCGACACGCGCGGGCGGCCCCTTGGCACAGGCAAAGCCGGAGATCAAACCTGACGACGTGATCGTGAAGGTCAACGACACACCCATCAAGAGCGTGCAGGATTTGGAAGCCCTGACGAAAAAGCTGACGGAGGGGAAAGAAGGTTTTGTTCCCGCGTTGGTGACGTTCGAGCGCGAGTCGGAGCAGTTCGTGACCGTGGTCCAGGTGGGCATCGACAAGCTTCAGAGTCCCGGCAAGGAAGTGCGAAAGGCGTGGCTTCCGATCGAGACACAGGTGCTGACGCCGGAAATTGCCAGCGAGCTTGGATTGGAAAACCAAAAAGGTGTTCGTGTGACGCGGCTGTATGGCAACAAACCGGCGGACTTCCCCCTCAAGGTTGGCGATGTCATCACAAAGGTGGATGGTGAGCCCGTGGATGCCTCCAAACCTGTTGATGCGGAAGTATTTCCGACACTGATCCGCCAGATGCGCGTGGGCAATGACGTGGAGTTTGAAGTCCTCCGCGGCAAGGACAAGCAGACGTTCAAGGCGAAGCTGGAAGCGTCGCCGCAGGCATCGCGGGAACTGAAGCGCTACCGTGACTTGGATTTTGAATTCATCGCACGCGAGGCGTCCTTCAAGGATCGACAGAAGCCGACGCTGGCAGGAGTCGATTTCAGCGTGGTTGCCGACAGCGTGACGCAGGGCGGCTGGGCCGATCTCGGCGGGATGCTTGTGGGCGATGCGATTCTTGAGATCGATGGAGCACCCATCAAGACGATCGATGATGTGGAAGCCGCCATGAAGAAGGCGCGGGAGGAGAAGCACAGCTCTGTGATCTTCTTCATCCGCCGCGACACACAGAATCTCTTCCTTGAAATGGAGCCAAACTGGTAATGCCAATCTTGCAAGCAAAGGACAGGAGCATGGACTCGAAGAGGACCCTTGGAGCAGCACTGCTGGTGACCGCATTGATGGCTGCGGGAAGTGGGGAGGCACGGGCGGACCGCGAAGCGATGCAGAAATTCGTGGCGGACAAGGGCGCTGCAATCGTGACGCTGGAGTGCGTCTTTGAAATCAAGATGAACTACGGCGGCCAGCAGCAGGAGTCGGAGCGAAAACGCGAAACGGACGGCTTCATCGTTGACGAAAAAGGAATGGTGGTGACGGCCCTGTCGAACGTGGACCCGGGGGCTTTCTATGCGAAGGCGATGGACGGCGAGGAGAATTACACGACGCGCCTGAAGAGCCTGAAGTACGTTTTCCCGGACAACACGGAGATGCCTGCGTCCGTGGTGCTGCGTGATTCCGACCTGGACATTGCCGTCGTGAAGCCGCTCGTGGCACCGGAAAAGCCGATGACGTTCATCTCGCTGTCGGAGAGCGCGAAGCCAAAGATCTTGTCAGAGGCCTACGCAGTTGGACGACTTGGCCGCATCGCGCGCCGCAACATCGTTGCTCTCTCCGGTGAGGTGCAATCGATCGTGGAAAAGCCACGAACGTTTTACATCGGCAGTTCGGATATCAATCGCAGCGACAGCGCTGGCGTGGCGGTGTTCGATGAGAATGGCAAGCTGTACGGGATGACGTCCCTGTACCTCTTCCCAGGCGGTCGTGCTGCGCGCGGCGACAGCGATGAACCCTACATTTCCATGATCGTCCCTGCGGAGGACTTGCAACAGGTGGCGGAGCAGGCCAAGGACGCGAAGCCGGAGGAACAACCGGCGGCGGCGGAACAGGCAAAGGAAGAGACAACTGAGAAAAGCACGGCCCCGGAACAGAAAGTCGAGGCACCCGCAGAAGACAAGAAGTAAGAGGGTGATGGATTTGACCTGTATGATGGCAATGGACAGGGATTTTCAGTCCTTCATCATCCTGTAATCGGCCGGAACGAAATGCAAAAAAAAGGGCACGGCTGGTCGCCGTGCCCTTTTGATTTCATGACCCTCTTTTTGATCAGGTGTTGCCGGGGGGAGATATTTCAAATTCGTGAGGGAAGCTGGCCTCATTCGAGCGCGAACAGGCTGGGTCCTCATTAACGGCGTTGATGGAGTAGGTCCCGGACGCAGGACAGGCGGGAGACTTGCGGATGTACGCGGCAACGCCGACGAGCTCCGACCACTGTGGTTCGGCGTCTGGGGCTGCCCTGGTGTCCAAGGCCCAGTTCTCCTTGGCGCCGTCGATTTTGGCCTGATTCTCTTGGCAGCTACGCATGCGCGAGAGCTCACGCGATCGGAAGAACGTTGGGATGGCGATCGCGATGATGATGCCGAGAATCGCCACGACGATCATGATTTCGACAAGAGTGAAACCTTTGCGACGAGCGATCATTCCTTTGTACGCCTCAGGGAAATTTGTGGGGTCTAGCTTCATGCATGCAAAAGCACCCTTGGGGCCAGTATCCCACGAGGCCCAGCATTTCTAAGAGTAAGCTTGTAACTTTAACAAAATGAGGCTGTCGGCTTCGTGTCGATCGGGCGCTTTGAGAGCTAAAATTCGGGAAGGAGAGGGGCTTGTGTAAGGAAATTCCCAGAAAAAGTAGCCGCCCATTCCCAGCGCACAGGGCTTCTCACCGCCCTGATTCAGTGTTTCCCCGGCCAGTCGCCCGGTGGACTCGATCGCGGATGGCATCCCATTGTGGGGTGCATGGGGGAGCCAGCATCAGGATGCGCGCCCGCCCGGCAGAGTCGGCCTGCCGGAGCGTCTCGTAAAGGGCGACAGCAGCGGCCGCCGGCTCACCGGGAAGAAGCGCATCCACGTCCTGCGCTCGGCTCCGCCCTGCGAAACCAATGAGATAGGCGTCACTCGCGGTCGGAGGAAGCACCTCAACGAGGATAAGGGGGGTTCGGGGCGCGTAATGAAGTCTCAACATTCCCGGGGAGCGCTTGACCTGTTCCGTGGTGGCCGTGGAGGAACAGTCCACCGGCGCACGCAGAAGTTGACCAAGGCGCTCTGAACTGATCATGCCGGGACGAAGTACCTTGGGCAGTTCACCCGTCAAATCCACGACGGTGGACTCAATACCGACAGTGCAGGCACCACCATCAATGATGAGTGGAATGCGTCCGGCCAGTGACTGCTCCACGGCCGCAGCGGTTGTTGGGGAGAGTTGATTGCTTGGGTTGGCACTTGGCGCGGCAATGGGACAACCGGCGGCCGTGATGAGTGCCTTGGCAACGGGATGCGCGGGAACGCGAATGCCAATGGTTGCACCTCCCGCACGAACAGCGGGCGTGATGACGTCGCTTGCCGGGAGCACGAGCGTGAGCGGACCTTCCGGACAGGCATCGGCGAGTGTCCGCGCCCAATCATTCCATTCGCTGACAAGTGGACGTGCCTGACTCCACTCACTGACATGGACAATGATGGGGTTGCTTGAGGGGCGCCCCTTTGCCGCGAAAATTTTTGCCACCGCCTCGGCAGAGGTGGCGTCCGCGCCGAGGCCGTAAA
Organism: Candidatus Sumerlaeota bacterium; assembly: GCA_020848155.1. Lineage (GTDB taxonomy): Bacteria > Sumerlaeota > Sumerlaeia > SLMS01 > SLMS01 > JADZDZ01. Next base: position 42,709 of record JADLAR010000013.1, on the reverse strand, counting down.
CCGTCTCCGTGGGAAAGGCAACGACATCCCCCGCCACAATCAAGCGGGCGCCTTCGCGTATCGCCGCTTCAAATTCCCCGGCGGAAAAGGTGGAGAGTCTCTTCGTCATGCGCTGAGGGAAATCGTGTTGAGCCGGAAAGCAAGCGCCAATTATTGGTTCTTACTTCCCCTGACTTGGATGAAATAAAAATGCCTACGACAGCCGCCACTGGAATGCGCCTGAAAAAGCTCCGTGCCGCGATGCGAGCCGCAAGCCTGGATTCCATGATCGTGTTGGATCGCGTGAACACGGTGTATCTTACCGGGTTCGAGTGCAGCTACTCGGTCCTGATCGTGGACGAGCGCACGGCGATTTTCGTGACGGACTCGCGTTATGGAGAGGCCGCGGAAAAGGCGCTGTCGGGCCGCATGAAGGTTCACGTCCAGCCGACGAGGAATGTCACCGACTACCTTGCGAAGCTTTTCAGGGGACGCGGATATGGAGCGGCGGGATTCGAGGGCGACATCAGTGTCGATCAATACGATGAACTGAAACGATGGACCAAGGGGACGAAGCTGAAGAAGAGCGGCGAGCTGATCATGAAGCTGCGACGCGTGAAGGATGATGAGGAGATCAGGCTCATCAAACGCGCGGTGGCCGTCGGCGACAAGCTGATGGAGTACGCAATGACTCTGTTGACGCCGGGGACGACGGAGCTTGTGGTGAGCCAATCGGTCCGCTTCCAGGCGGAGCGACTTGGCGCGAGCGCGGAATCCTTCCGCAACATCATCGCATCGGGCCCGAACTCATCGCGTCCCCACCATCATCCCGGAAAGCGAAAGTTGAAGAAGCACGATCCGGTCACTGTCGACCTGGGAGTGGTTTACGAGGGGTACTGTTCGGACCTGACACGAACGCCGGTACTGGGCAAGCCGTCGAAGAAATTCGAGGAAATCTATTATGTGTGCCTTGCGGCAAACCAGGAGGCAATCAAGGCGATACGCCCCGGCATGACAGGGGCGGAGGCGGATCAGGTGGCGCGCAACGTGATCGAGGAAGCTGGCTATGGGAAGTACTTCGGGCACGGCCTGGGCCATGGTGTGGGCTTGCAAATCCATGAAGAGCCGCGCCTGAGTCCGCGCGCAACAAGCTACAAGCTGGAACCGGGGAACATCGTGACCATCGAACCGGGAATCTATCTTCCCGGCGTCGGCGGTGTTCGCATCGAGGACTACGCCGTGCTCACCGAGCAGGGAGCACAGGTCCTGTCCCAATCGCCGAAGCAGCTTCGCATCCTGTCAACATAGGGGGGACATTGGAATGCCGCATATCATCATCGAGGGAAACCTGTCACCGGAGGATCTCGCACTGGCGTTTCAGGCGGCATCATTTGCCGAGGGCGGAAACCGCTTCAAGGCCGAGGAAATTTTTCTGGCGCGGGACAAGGAGAGCGTGTTGATCCGCTCGCTGACGATTGAGCGCGGATTCACAAAGAACTTCTTCGTGCGTGCATCGCGGCGCGGCAGCGGCATTTCGTTGACGCTGGAAAAAATCGGCCAACCGGACACCAGCGAGGCTGTGAAGCGCATTCTGGGGTTGTATGCCTGGGTGATCCTGCAAAGTGCACCTGACGCGCGCGTTTCAACAACCGACATTGGTGACTTCATCGGCGAGCCGCGGGGATGACTGTCTTGGAGAGCGGAATTTCATGCGATCCGCCGCTGAAGCCGGCGGAATCGGGAGGATGGGACCTTGAGCTCTCCCCCGCCGAGATCAAAAAGCCGATTAATTTCGACGCCCTGTTCGGTCGGCGCGCACCGACCGAAATCGAGATCGGAAGCGGCAGCGGGGTCTTTCTCTCGACCGAGGCGGCACGAAGGCCGGAGACGAACTTCCTCGCAATTGAGCAGGATCGTGATCAGGTTGTGCGCTCCAAGGAAAAGTGGCGAAAGCGCAGCCTCCTGAACGTGCGGCTCGTCCGGTGCGATGCACTCTATTTCCTTGAGGAGTACCTGACACCCGAATCGGTGGAGGGATTCATCATCCTCTTCAGTGATCCATGGCCAAAGACACGGCACCACAAGCGGAGGGTCTTCCAGGATCGGCTTCGGGAGTCGATCCGCCGAACGCTGAAACCCGGCGGAGCCGTGCACATCAAGACTGACGTGACGGAATACTATGACGTAATCTCAAAGCTGTTCGCCGGGGCGGACTTTCTGGAGAAGGAAGCCGATCAACGCCTGGACAAGGAACCTCTGGAAGGGGACATCGTGACGAACTTTCAGCGGAAGGCGCTGGAAAAAGGGCATCCGATCCATCGACTGTACTATAGAAAACGGGACTGATCGCACAGGCACGTCAGAATTGGCTGGCAATTCAGCAAATTTGGCATTATTGTGCTGGTCATGAATCCACAGCAGGTCAAAACGGATGCGGACTGGGTGGCGGGCTTCGCGCAACAGAGCGCCTCTGCGCTGGAGTCCGCCGTACCCATTCATGAATGGGGGCGTCTGCTGGCGGAGTGCCTGCGGCAGGAAAAACCGGACAACGAGTTTTACATCATCGCCTTTTCACGCGTGCCCAGAATACCCGCTCTCCTTCTGGGATCGAGCGCAAAAATTTCAAACAGCGAAGCGCCACCCAGGGTTGTCGCCGATGACAAGTGCGCCCAAACATTTTTCGGCACCGTGGCGCGGGGAGTCCGCGTCATCCGCGAAGAACTTCCCCTGACCGTTCGTTATGACGGCGGCAATGGAGAAACAAGTGCATGGCATGAACTGGCATTCTATGACTGTGTCTGCTTCGACACGCCGGATTCATGCATCGTGCTGGGATTCGTCCTGGATGACCTGGAGCTTGATGAATTATTCACAAACGAAGAGGTCCTCTCGCTATCGCGTACCATCTTCGCGCAGGGTGTCCCGCTCTACGAGGCTTTCATCTTTCGCACCGCCTGCGCGGAACGTGACGAGGAATTGAACATGGTTTCCCGACTTGTGCGGTCGGGAGCGATGGGCGATTTCCCATCGGGAGAGCATGCGGTGCCGAGGGGGGGCAGGACGCCCTTCTCTGAAAACATCACGCAGGACTTCTTTGAGTATGCGGTCGGTCAATGGCGGCGGTCCTGGAATGAAATCAACCATGCGCTGGATGCGTCGGGATCGGACCTGCTCCCTGCAATGGAACGCCAGGACGCGATGCTCCGCAACCTGTCGAACATCGCTGCGCTGCTGCACCCGCATGTAAAACCGCAGATCGACGTCCTGATGGTGTCGGAGTTTGTCAACACCTTGCGGGAAGTGGCGCTGAACTGCGCGCACGCGGCAAATGTCACACTGCAAGTCGAGGATCGTGCACCGGATGAACCAGTTGCAGTGGATGCGGCGGCACTCGTGAAACTTTGCGAGAAGATCATGTGGCACCACTACGGAGCCTATGGCGCCACCAGCGCGGTCCTGTCTGCGGAAATGGCCGACGGGCCGGAAGCGATGGATTTTGTCGCGCTCAGAATTTCCGACGACGGACATGCGAACAGTGAAGAAAGCACCCCGTCGAATCTTGCCGCGATCGATGGTGGACAGAAAATGCGATTGGGCAACGGTGGTGGAATCCTGTACCTGCTGGGCGTGCTGCTCCTGCAAAAAGGTGGTGGGAGGTTTCGGCTACGCCCGGTTGAAACCGGTTACTGCGCGGAATTGTTGCTCCCCCGCGCCAAGAAGTAGCTCCCTACTCACTCTCCTTCAGTATTCCATACTCCTGTAGTTTCTTGCGCAGCGTGTTGCGATGAATGCCAAGGACTTCCGATGCCTTGACCTGATTGTTATCGAAGGCTCTAAGGACCTTGAGGATGTGGTCCTTCTCGACCTCCGCGAGCGATTCCCACTGCTGGGTCGTTTCCTCCTCGCTTGTTGAAACGCCTGCCAAGGCAAGCGTGGGGCGCTGCAGGATTGTACTTCCGGGTCGGGCGAGGAGGAAGTGGCGTGGAAGCAGAATCTTCTCATCCGAGAGGAGCACAGCGCGCTCCATGCAATTCGCAAGCTCGCGCACATTTCCAGGCCATTCATACTTTTCGAGCATGATCAGCGCATCATCGCTGATGCCCAGGATTTCCTTCCGAAGCGCCTTGCAGTAGATGCGCGAGAAATGATCGGCAAGGAGGCGAATGTCCTCACGACGTTCGCGAAGTGGGGGGACATCAATGGGAAAAACCGTCAGTCGGTGATAGAGGTCCTCGCGAAACCTGTTCGTGCGAACGTCCTCTGCAAGGTTCCGGTTGGTGGCTGCGATGACGCGCACCTCAGCGCGATGGGCACGGTTTCCACCCACGCGCGTGAAGGTGTGTTCCTGAAGGAAGCGGAGCAGCTTGGGCTGAAGCGCCAGGGAAAGCTCGCCGATTTCATCGAGGAAAAGCGTGCCGCCCTGGGCTGCCTCCACGTAGCCTTGCCGCATCTTGTGCGCGCCGGTGAAGGCGCCCTTTTCGTGGCCAAAAAGCTCTGCCTCAAACAGGGCCTCCGGGATGGCGGCGCAGTTGACGGGGACGAAGGGCTGCCCCTTTCGTCCCCGCGCCGAGAGGCGATGGATTTCCGCCGCCAGCACTTCCTTGCCCGTGCCTGTTTCGCCAATCAAAAGAATCGTCGCGGGGGAATCGGCAACACGCTGCACCATCTCCATCGTGCGGCGAAACCGCGTGCTGGAACCCAGGACTGGGGAATCGGTCTCGGAGAAGGAACTGCGCTGTTGGATGGCCAGTGCCTTCTGGCGCGCCTCGATGAAAACGCCCAGAAGCTTGCCCAAAGACTGGACGAGGCGCAGATCCTTGAGCGTATAGACATCAAGTTCCTGGCGCTCAAAGTACACGACACCGAGCTTCGCATCCTCCACGATGATGGGCGCGGCAACAACGGACCGTGCCCGTGGTGATGTGGGCGCACCGGCAGCGGGATGCTCCGCGAGCGCGGGGTTGTCCGACAGGAGAAGGGAGCGATTCTCGTTGAAAACCCTCTGGAGGATCGTGCGATCGGCAATGACGTTCTCCTTCGCGACGGCAGCGGAGGCGCGAAGGGTCTGCGCGCCATGGTCATACAGCATGAGCAGCGCCACGTCGGCACGAAGGAGGCGCGCCATGCGTTGCGTGGTCGCACGCAATGCGTCGCCGAAGGCGACGCGTGATGAATCGAAAAGGTCGCCGATTTCCTCGAGCAGTTCCGTTCCGTGTCGCTCGCGACTGTCCGGGCCGGTGGGAATGGCGACCGCTTCCGAGGAGGAAAGCGATGCGATCGGCGCGACGGCAAGGGTGTCCTCCTGGGGCGCGGACAGGTAGACAATGTTGTCCGTGAAATCCGCGTTCTGTAGGTCGAACTCGGAGTCGAAGAGGAAAATGGAATGCCCGATGCGGATCTCGTCGTTGGGAGCGAGCGCCGTGGGTGTCCTGATGATGGCTCCGTTGAGCATGGTCCCCGCAGCAGACTCGTTGTCAGTCACGATCCAGCCAAGTCGCTGGGAATGAATGGCCGCGTGAATGCGGGAGACGGTGGAATCTGCCAGCACGATGGTGCATTCGGGCGCGCGGCCCAGCGTGGTCTGTCCTTCGCCCAGTTCGATACGGGCACCCGTCAGCGGCCCACGGATGGCAAGCAGGGTGGGCATCGCGCTACTCCGTGATGCCGGAAAGTTTGAGCGGATCATCGATGCGCAGGATTCCATCAGCGAGGTACGGCTCGCCATAGCGCACGCTCACCAAGGATCCAAAATAGGCGAAACGCGCTTCCATGCGATGCCAGAAAAGATCGCCACTGAGGAAGGTTTCCGGACCTTGCGCGACCCCGCCCGCAACCTGGGACTTGTGCGCCTTTAAGGCGGCCACCTTCTTTTCCCAGGTGTGGGTCACGTCGGCAACGAAGTCGATGCGCGGCGGAAGGTTCGTGCGATGCGACCAGAAGTACAGGAGCCGCGCGGGTGCGAAGCGTTCCTGTCCCGTGTCGTACTTCCCCAAGTTGGAAATGAAACACGCCTTGGAAACCGCGGTGTGGATGGCATTGTGATCAGGATGGTGATCGTTGCCGGTGTGGGTGAACACAAGTCGGGGACGATACTCGCGAAGTGCCTTCACGACAGCGCGGGTGGAAGCTTCCATGTCGCGGCCGATGCCGCCGTCGGGAAGCATCAGGTTGGTGCGCTCGACACCGAGGATCTTTGCGGCGTCGGCCGCCTCCCCGGCGCGCTCCTCCATCGTGCCACGCGTTCCCATTTCCCCGCGCGTGGCGTCAGCCAGAATCACACGATACCCTTTTTCCGCCAACGATGCCATCAATCCACCGGCCAGGATTTCACCGTCATCGGGATGGGCGCCAATGAAGAGCGCGTCGGAGGAGAATCGTGACATGACTGGTCAGGCTGGCCTGGAGGAGGATGAGGGCAAGTTGGAACTTTCGGGGGCTTCGCAACGCGCTTCGTCGTAGTGCGCCAACTCGTTCTGTGTCGGCGCGTCACCGTTGAGTGCACAATGTTTGTCGCGATGGAGCTTGATCGTCCGGAAGGTCATGTCCAACGCGTCGTAAACGAGGAGACGGCCGACAAGTGAATTTCCAATGCCGAGCAACAACTTCACGGCTTCCGTTGCTTGAAGGCTGCCAATGACGCCGGGAAGCACGCCAAGGACTCCCGCCTCCTGACATGTCGGAATGAGATCAGCGGGAGGAGGTTCCGGAAACAAGCACCTGTAGCAGGGCGAGTCCGCGCCGCCGTCCATGGGAAAGACAGTCACCTGGCCCTCGAACCGAAGCATCGCACCGCTGACCAGGGGCTTCTTCAGGAACCAGCAGGCGTCGTTCACCAGATAGCGCGTTGCAAAGTTGTCACTGCCATCGAGGACCACCTGCGCATCGCGCATGAGGGACAGTGCGTTGTCCCGCGTGAGGCGCTCCCGAAGGACGTTGAGCTTCACGTCGGGATTCAGCGCACCGATGGCCGCGCGCGCCGACTCAACCTTCGGCTGCCCGATTCGGGCGGTGTCGTGGATGATCTGCCGCTGGAGGTTGCTGAGGTCAACGCGATCGCTGTCGATGACGTCGATCGTGCCAACCCCGGCTGCTGCAAGGTAGAGAAGAATCGGCGAGCCCAGGCCACCTGCGCCGACCACGAAAACGCGCGAATCAAGAAGCCTGCGCTGACCCTTCCCACCAATCTGGGGCAGGATGATGTGGCGCGCATAGCGCTCCAGTTGGTCGTCTGAAAATCCTTGGAATGCCATCAGCGTTTCGCCGTGAAGATTTGTCCGTTGCCGTTGGCGTCGCCGTGCCCTGCCATCATCAGGCGGCGCTGATTGTCGTAGAGGCACAGGCTGCCGCTTCCCAACCGGGGATCAACACAAAGAAAGGCGACATGGCGGCCGCCCTGATAGATGTCGACACTTCCGCCATGCCCAACGTCACCAAGTCGGGCAACGGCGCGGCTTTCGCCATCCAGGACAGTGAGATGAGACCCCGGTTCGCTGCCGGTTTCAAGGATGATGCGCTGCCTGCCTTCGCTTCCGTAAAGCCTTAGCGAGCCGCCGTTGGAAGCAGTACCCTCCAGCCGCGCGGAGGTAAGCCCCCCGGAGTCTCGCAAGACAATCGCACCCGGCCCGGCTTCGCTTTCTCCAATGCGGATGAGTTCGCGACCCTCCGCGTTTTCCACGATGAATCCCCGTGCGGTGATGACCTGCTGATTGTTTTCGGATCGCGCGGCAGTGGAGAGAAGCAGGGCGGCGACGGTGACGATAAGCAACCCGGCGACCGCGAAAGTGAGGCGACGACAATACCGTTCCAAATAGGCAATGCGTACTTCCAATTCCATTGGACGAACCCCCGATGGAGCAGTCTACCCACGATGGGGGACAGCCGCGCAAGTCTCCCCTTTGGCAGGATAGCAAAACCTTGCGCCGATCAAACGGGCATGGAATTGTCGCTCCAAATGAAAGCGACCGTGAAGCCGGGGGTTTGGAAACGATGAGCCAGATTCTGACGTTGATTCTTGGCGGAGGAGCGGGAACCCGCCTGTTCCCGCTGACAAAATATCGCGCCAAACCAGCAGTTCCGCTGGCGGGGAAGTACCGCCTCATCGACGTGGCGATCTCGAACTGCATCAACAGCAACCTTCGGAAGATTTTCGTACTGACGCAGTATTTGTCCGCATCACTGAACCGGCACGTCTCGCAATCCTATTCCTTCGACCAGTTCAGCCAGGGGTTCGTCGACATCCTGGCGGCGGAACAGCGGCTGGAGGATTCCAGTTGGTTCCAAGGAACGGCGGATGCGGTGCGCAAGCATTGGATGACACTGGACAATTTTGACTGCGACATGATCATGATCCTTCCCGGTGATGCGCTTTACCGGATGAACTATTCAGAAATGGTGCGTCGCCATGTCGAATCCAAGGCGGACATTTCGATCGCAGTGAACACGACGAATCGCGCGAATGCTCATCAGTTTGGCGTACTGCGCCTGGATGAGGATGGATACGTCGCGGATTTCCGCGAGAAGCCAAAGACCGCGGAAGAACAGGCTGGCTTCGAGGCGCCGCCAAAGGTTCTTGAGAAGTATGGTCTGAAAGCAACGGGCGATGTGTTCCTCGCCTCCATGGGTGTATACCTTTTCAATCGGGACGTGCTTCATCGCTGGATGATGGAAACACAGCACATGGATTTCGGAAAGCAGATCATCCCCGAATCCATCAAGACTCATAAGGTTCTGGGACACGTTTTCAGCGGATATTGGGAGGACATCGGAACCATCGGCGCCTTCTACCAGGCACATATGGACTTCCTTCGGGACAACGCGCCGTTCCGATTCGCACACAATGTGGAGCCGATCTACACGAGGCCGCGTTTTCTCCCCTCCTCCCGCTTCGCAGGAACATACATGGACCGTTGCGTCGTCGCGGATGGCTCCCTGATTGGGAAGGCGACAATGCGAAAGTCCGTGATTGGATTGCGTTCGGTGATCGCCGATCACTCCACGATTGAGGACAGCGTGATCATGGGGGCGGACGTCTACGATCCTGCGCCCCTGGCACCATGGGAAAAGACGGCCAAGCCGGTGCCGCTAGGCATTGGGAAGTATTGCCATGTGCGGCGTGCGATCATCGACAAGAACGTTCGGATGGGCGATGGCGTCAAGATCCTGAACGAGGCAAACGTGCAGACCGCCGACGGCGATTTCTACTTCATACGCGAGGGCTTGGTGATCGTTCCGAAGGGCGCTGTCATTCCCGCTGGCACGGTGATCTAGTTGCCGCGAAGCCTGTTCGCGCAGCCAGCCACGCGCGATGCCTTCTTCTGGTGGTTGGGAAGCCGCATGGTCATCCTGTGCGTCTTCGCGTTCCTCAGTTTGACCCGCCCGGACAGCGTCGTTCCGCGACCACTTCACCTCTACGATGCAGAGTTCTACATCGACATCGCCGAGAACGGATATCGCTGGAATGGTGACCAAACGATAAAGCAGAACGCCGCCTTTTTTCCGTTGTTGCCGATGGTGATGCGAATCATCGCATTGGCCGGCGCACCTGCAGATTTGTCGGGAACGATCCTCAGCAACCTTCTGTTTCTCTTTTGTCTCGTCGCGTTCTCCAAGCTGAAGGGGATGGCGCTTTCGCGGACGGAACTGAACTGCTTCTACTTTCTCCTCAGTTTCCATCCGGCGTCATTTTATTTCTCCATCCCCTATACGGAGGCGATGTACCTTCTCCTGGCCGCACTTGTTTTCATCACGGCTGAAAGAAACAAGTTCCTGATTTCCGCACTCCTCTGTTTTTTTGCAGGACTGGTGAGATCCAACGGATGGATTTGTGGCGGCACCCTGATGGCGACCGCGGCATTTCGGGTGCTGAAAGGGAACACTGGCTGGCAGGCCGTCAGGTTTCCCGCGCTTGCCGCGACGATGGGTGCCGCTGGAACGCTCGTCTTCATGGGTTTTTGCGGGAGTTACTTGAATGACTTCATGGCGCCGATGCACGCACAGATGGCGTGGGGACACCGCTCACTGCATTTTCACGAGGCGATCGTGTCCAGCATCGCGGGGATTCTGCGTGAGGGTGACTTGATGCACTGGCGGATTCTTGTGGATGCGACGTGGCTGGTCGCGACGCTGGTTGTTGCCCTGCTCGCATGCGTGGGAAGGCGACTGGATGCGCCACTCGCCTTGTTTGGAGTCCTCTCAACGCTTTTCGTCATGGCCATGCTTGGGGGGCCTGAGGTTCGCTCAACGATTCGCTACCAGATGGTGATTTTCCCAACCATGGCCCAGTTGGCAATCTGGTGTGCCCGGTGGAAGACGGTTCGGGTGATCGTGGGATTCGTTTGGGTATTTCTGTTTCTGTTCTTTACCGGAAGGGTCCTGTTGGGAGAGTGGGTGCAGTGATCCCACTGCATTTCAACTCTCCCGTTTTACAAGCAGTTCAATGGCGCGCTCCAGATTGTCACGAAGCTGGTGGGGCAGTTCGGCGATGAGCACGATGGCTTCGCCGCGAAGCCTGTCACAGTGTGCGGATGCCTTTTCGACAAGGCCGTATCTGCCAAACAAGGCGATGGCCGCGTCGACATCCTGTGCGGTGGTTGCTTCCCGTGGCTTGTTAAGGATTTCAAACATGCGGGATTTCTCCGCGTCGGAGCATTGCCTGCACAGGGCGGCGACGAGGTAGCTGCGCTTGCCTTCGCGGATGTCATTGCCGATCGCATCACGTCCCTTGCCGCTGGTCAGGTCAATGATGTCATCACGAATCTGGAACATGGGGCCAAGCAAGCGACCGAGTTTTTGGAGTATGACAATGACATCCTCCTCCGCGTTTGCAATGATGGCACCACCAATCATTGGCGCGGAAAGATAGGAACCTGTTTTCTTCATGACCAGGCTCTCATACTCCTCCATCGTGAAGGCGCTCCCCTGCCGCGCGGAAATATCGAGCGCCTGGCCCGCAAACAAGTCTTCCAAGGTCAGGTTCAGGAGTTCGACAAGTTCCTCACGCGTGGAAAGTGACTGATGGGGATCGCGCCAGACAGTGCTGAAAACCTTGGCGAGGAGAAAGTCCCCGATGTTGATCCCATGGGCCAGTCCGTAGCGCACATGAGTGGTCGGACGCCCACGACGCTGTGTGTCACCGTCCTCGATGTCATCATGAACAAGCGCGAAGTTGTGCAACAACTCGATGGCGGCGGCAAAATGCAGCGCCTTCTGCACGGGTGCGCCCAGCGATTCGGTTGTCAGCAGGCAAAGCGCCGGCCGGATGCGCTTTCCGCGAATCCGGCGGTCCTCCACGTCGAGGCCCATGGAATATTCCATGCCATCGTGAAGGTTTGGAATCTGTTCGCCGATACGAATAATGCGCAGGAGTTCGGCGTCTGTCAGTTCGGCGTAGGATGAGAGTTTCTTGAGGAAGTCTTGTTCGGACACGGGGTTCTTGGTCGAATCGTTGGTATGGCGCAGGTAGTGGATGCTGCTGATGGGGGAACAAAACTCGGGGAGGGCGCGCCCGCGCTACCAAAAAAGCGAAATTCGCTCGCGCGCACCGGCGGGGACTCAGTAGGCTTCGCCTGTGAAATTGGCCACCAGTGAACAAATGCGGGAAATTGACCGCGTTTCCATCGAGGAGCGGGGAATTGACGCCTTCAGCCTGATGCAGGCGGCCGGGCGCGCGGTGGCCGATGATGTGGCGGCGCACCTTCCACCCGGTTCCATTGTGGTGATCTGCGGGAAGGGAAACAACGGTGGCGACGGATTTGTGTCCGCGAAGGCGCTGGCGGAAAATGGCTGGCGGGTGAGCGTTCTTTTTGCTGAGTCACCGGAGAGGAACGCAGGCGCGGCCCGCAAGGCATGGGAGGAACTTCCTGAGTCGGTGTCGTGCACGCGTCTGGCGCACCTGGGCGATTTGCGCGCGTTTCTTGAACAGCATGATGCCGCAATTGATGCGATCCTGGGAACAGGAACGAAGGGGCGGCCAAAGGCTCCCTGGGACAGGGTCATCGCCGAACTGAATGCAGCGCGCCTTCCCGTCTTTGCGGTGGACATTCCGAGCGGCTTGGACCCGGACACAGGCGATGCGGACATCGCGGTGATCGCGTGGCGCACCTTGGCAATCGGACTGGCAAAGATCGGAATGGTTTCGTCGCGCGGCCCGGAGTTATGCGGAACGGTGCGGGTGGAGCCGATACACTTCCCCAAGGATTTGCTGGATGGCGTTGAAAGCCAGTCCACAACGCTGACAGTGCGCGAAGCCGCAGCATTGCTCCCCCAGCGTCCACGCAACGGACACAAAGGAACGTTTGGGTTGCTGGTGATTGCAGCCGGAAGTGCTACGATGCCCGGCGCGGCAGTGCTGGCGGGAATTGGAGCTTTGCGCGGCGGGTGTGGCCTCGTCAGGATGCACGTTCCCGATGCTGTAAGAAACGTGGTTGCGGCGAATTTGCCGGAAACACTTTTGGCGAATCATCCCGCAGGTGGCGATTTCCTGAAACCGATTGGCGAGGTTGGCTGGCGCCAAGTGCTGGAGAAGGCGCGGGCGCTGGCTGTGGGACCCGGAATGGGGCGGCATCCCGACTCAGCGGCATTCCTGAAGGAGGCTCTCACATCGGCAACCTTGCCTACCGTGATCGATGCCGATGCACTGACGATCATTGCAGAAGATCGGCAGATGCAGGAGTTGCTTGGGGAGCGACACGTCCTGACACCCCATCCGGGGGAACTGGCGTCCATGATGAAGACGAAAACGGACGACATCCAGGGGCGGCGGTGGGATTGGGCGCGCGAAGCCGCGCAGCGGTTTCGCTGCACGGTGCTGCTCAAGGGATCTGGAACTCTCGTTGCGGAACCGGATGGAAGTGTCACGCATATCGGCGCTGGAAACACGGCGTGGGCGCGCGGCGGAGCCGGCGACGTGCTTACGGGATTGATCGGCAGCCTGCTTGCCCAGGGAATGCCCCCACCGGAAGCCGCGAAACTGGGAGCGTTTGTGCATGGCATGGCGGCGGATGTCCACACGCGTGACGAGTCACCCCGCGGTGCACTGACGCGGGAGGTGGCGCAGAAAATTCCCACCGCATTCCGGGAACTGGAAAACACTCAAACGTTGGAATCGAACACCACATGACGGACAAACAAAAGAAACCTGTCCTGCTGAGCGCACAGCAGGTATCACGTGAATATGTTGACGGTGAACGAAAATTGGAAGTACTGCGCGGGGTGGACCTCGATGTCCACGAGGGAGAGTTTGTTTCCATCATCGGCCAGAGTGGCAGTGGGAAATCGACTCTTCTGCATCTGCTGGGGGCGCTGGACCGGTGCAGTTCGGGCACGGTGAAATTGCGCGATCAGGACTATGCGGCGTTGTCTGACGCCGCGCTGGCGCAGGTGCGGACAACCCACGTGGGATTTGTGTACCAATTCCATCACCTGCTTCCCGAGTTTACCGCACTCGAAAATGTGATGCTGCCCGGGATGATTGCCCGCGGATCGCAGGGAACCGTCGCGGACAGGGCGCGCGCACTCCTTGACAGGGTTGGCCTGTCGGAACGGCTCAATCACAGGCCAACCAAGCTGTCCGGTGGCGAGCAGCAGCGGGTGGCGCTGGCGCGGGCGCTGATGAACAATCCCTCCGTGGTTTTGGCCGATGAACCGACTGGGAATTTGGATGCCAAAACCAGCGGCGAGGTCCTCCAGTTCCTGACGGAAATCACGGTGATGGAGGGAAAATCGCTTGTGATGGTGACTCACGACCAGTCCATTGCGAAAAGGGCCAATCGCTGCTTCCACCTGCAAGGCGGGAAGTTGACAGGCTCCACCGGCTGACAGAAATGATTAAAAATAACGGCGATTTATCTTTTTAGGCGCCAAAACGAGTCGCCTTTCGTCTTGTCTCCACAGCAAGCACCGGAGGAAATTTCTTCCGAAACGGTGCAAATGGCACACGATCGCAGCGAAGCGATTTGACTTTCCTCATTCGGGGGCTTTGGTGGCGGACTACAAAGATATTCAGGACAAAATTCTTTCGGAAATCTCAGCAAAACGATGGAGCCAGGTCGCACACGACTGGGAAACCATCTGTCAGGGTGAACCGCTCCCCTTCGCATTCCACCAACCCATCATCGACCGCCTCTCGCGGAAGCAAGACCCCGAACACCTCGTCAGAATGTATGAACGTGCCGTTGATGCGCTGCTGGAAAAGGGCGCCCACGACACGGCACTGGAAGTTTCCGAATACCTGCTTGGAATCGACGAGAAACACGAATGGCTGCGGGGCCGCGCGCTGAAGGCGATTGAAAAAGTCTACGCTGACGCCGCAGGATCCCGCCTTGAAGAATACATACTGGAAGCCGGATTGTTCAACGACACCCTCCCCCTGAAGAAGGGACTGGTGAAGTTTCATGATCTTTTGGGCGCAACGAAAGGGCAGGTCTTCATCCACAGCTCGTGGGGCTTGGGCGTGGTCCGAGAACTGGACCTTGAAGCCGGCAAGGTGATCATCGACTTTGAATTGAAGAAGAGCCAACAGATGACGCTCGATGGCGTGCGGAATTTCCTGCAACGCCTGCCAAAGGATCACCTCCAGTCACATATCGCCACGCGGCCCATGGAACTTCGCGACCAGATGAAAGGTCAGGCAGGTGAAGTTGTTCGACTGGCCCTGAAGAGCTTCGGTGGGAAGGTGAAGGTTGCAGACCTAAAGCGCATCACGACAACGCGCTTCCTGAGTGAATCGGAGTACAAGAGCTTTTGGGAGAAGGCGAAGAAGGCCATCAAGCTGGACCCTTGGGTCGATTCGCGCGGATCGGGTGCAAATACAGAACTGCACCTGCGCAAGCAACCGCGCAGCTACTTCGACGAAATTTTCCAGGAGCTCAACATCGCCAGGTCCGTTGAGGCGCGCCGGGATGTGCTACGCGACGTGCGCAAGCACGGTGCGGAAGCGGAAATGACGGAAAAGGACGTTGATGCGCTCTATGAACTTTTCGTGAAACCCGCCAATGATGGTTCATTGGTGACCGCCACCCAGCGACTGAACCATGGGTTGCTGTTCGACCAATACCAGGATTTGTTCCCATCAAAAAGCAATCCCATCAATGTGAAGCAGACATTGCAGGGCGGCGACATGGTGGAACTGCTTGCGGGAGTGGAAGGCCACGACTCACGACGCGAGGCGCTGGGATTGGTCAAGGAACTTCGGCCAAATGACTGGCCGGAAGTTTTTGCGGAGACCTTCATCTCCGCCGACCCACGCACCGCAACATGGGTTGAGAAGGAACTCAAGAACACCGACAACGAGCACTACCGTCAGGTGGCCCTGGAATCGGTGCTCGCAAAACCGGACGCGAATCCGGACCTGTTCGTCTGGGCCTCCCGCAATATTCTGGAAGGGACATGGGATCATCTGGGCGACAGCATCCGCCCGATCATGATCTGCGAGGAGTTGCTCTCGCTGCTTTCGGAACTGGAGGACCTTGCGGCGTCGGAACACGAGGCGGTTGCAGCGATAGCGCGCAACGCGGGAACAAAGATTCGCTCCCTGCTGAACGAAGGGAACGGCAAGTTCTTCAAGAAGGCCGTGCAGAAGTCGACGGTGGAGGAGGCGCGAAAAATCCTTCGCACAATCCGCCTCCACAACTCCCTTTCACATCAGTTGAAGAGCGTACTGGAGATGATCCTCATCAACGAGCATCAGGACCTGCGCAAGGGGTCCCGCCTTGAGGAGGAGGAGGAACGCCGCAGGCCATCGTATCACTACACAACGCGGCAGTCCTTGGATGAGAAACGCTCCGAGCTCTCCCGCCTTGTGTCGGAGGAAATTCCCGGCATGGCAAAGGTCATTGAGACAGCGCGCGAAATGGGCGACCTGCGCGAGAACGCCGAATATCATGCGGCAAAGGACCGCCAAAAGCTGCTCATGCAGCAGGCCGCCGAACTGGAGGACCTGATTGCCCGCGCGCGGCTGGTGGAAAGCCGCGAGGTTATCCCCGATTCGTCACGTTTTGGCACGAAGGTGCGCCTGCGGGATGCAGGCACGGGAAGCGAACGCGAGATGACGATCCTTGGCATGTGGGAGGCGGATCTCTCGCGCAACGTGATCTCCTACCTGACGCCATTCGGTTCGCAGCTTCTTGGCCGGCATATTGGCGACCTGTTCGATGTGACGTTGCAGGATGGAACGAAACAGAGCTTCGAGCTTCTCGACATCTCGCTCGGCATTCCGGCATACAACCCTGGAGAAGGCAGTTGACTGATTCCTCCGCGGAGCCGCGCTTGAAAAAAAAGGGGCGGCGTCCGCGTGTGGGGAAGGCAGACCTGCTGGTATTCATCATCGTCGGTGCCCTCGCCGTGGTGGCCTTCAACCTTGGTCGGGATCAGATCTTTTCCCTCATCTACAACCCCACTGCGGGCTTGATTGTGTTGATCATGATCGTGGAGTTCTTGTGGTTGAAGAGCGGCGATCGCACCCGTTTGTATCGGTTGGAAAACGATCGGCTTCGCACCAAGCTGCGCAAGGATGAGGACTTGCTCAAGCGCGGTCGTGATCTGCTGCATCAGGCCATCGAAAGCGCCGAGGCGGAACAGGCACGTCCGGTGGACTGGCACCAACAGGCAACCCGCCTGCAAAAGGACATTGACGATCGCGTGTGACGCGCCGAAGGCGCGGCCACGCATGGGACCACGCCATGAAGACCACGCACACCTGCGTCACGGGCCTCGGTTCGTTGCCGCTTCGGGACCCCGAAGCGGCGATAAAATTCGTGGCGCGCTACGCGCCGCAGATGCCGTTTGTGCCACAGCTTCCCAACTATTCCAAGCGCGAGTTGATGCTCAACCAGATCCTGTACGGGTTGGAAGGCGCGTTCACGCTCGATGGCGACCGGCCGGAGCCGAAGGCAGGTGCACGGAGGTTGGTGAGCGCGCTCACCAATCGACCGGCACCCCTGGAGCATCACAGTAAGACGTGGAAATTGTTCCTTGAAGCGGCGCGTGCCGGACGCTTTGCCAACGCAAGCGCACTGAAAATGCAACTATGTGGGCCGGCAACGCTGGCGGCGTCCCTGGCGCTGAATGGAGAATCGTTCGCGGAAAATCACGCCCTGTTTGAAGCAGTGGTGATTCGTATCACGAACGTGATCGCGCACGTCGCCCCCCTGCTGCGGGAACTTCATCCACGCGTCATCATTCAACTGGACGAACCGATGTTGGAACACACTCCAAAGATTGCACGGGATGGATTGTGGCAGTGCATCGTGGCCATCCACGAGGCAGTTTGCGAGTCAATGGTGCATTGCTGCGCGCGATTGGAAAATGGACGCCTGCTGGAATGTGGTGCCGACATTCTTTCATTCGATGTCTATTCGTACCCGCCAACAACGGAACGGATCGCGGGGCTGAAGCGTCATTTGGAGAAGGGGCGTCAAATTGCCTGGGGCGTGGTGCCCACCGTGCGCAAGCCATCGCTGTATGAGGTGCGAACGCGTGCGAGTCGCTGGTGGATGGAACTGGGAGGCGGTGAACTGCTGGCGCAACAAAGCCTCATCACCGCATCATGCGGGCTTGCGATGGCAGATGGGCATTCTCCCGAAAAGAGCTTCCTGCTTTGTCGGGACCTGGCGGAAACGATGGGCGGTTAGCTGGCCGCGGCCTTGGAAGCCCTTGCACTTTTCACCGGCGTGGGAGGATTGAGCGGGGCGCTGGAGCCGAGCGTGTCCCCACCTTCATGGGCGGGCAGCTTCCTGAACATGCGCAGGAGCTTGATGAGTGTGTCGCGTAGTTGCTTGCGGCTGACAACCATGTCAACAAAGCCGTGCTTCTGCTGAAACTCCGCCGTCTGGAAATCCTTCGGAAGCGCCTGCTTGATGGTTTGCTCGATCACACGTTTTCCCGCAAAACCAACGAGGGCGCCGGGTTCGGCAAGGACAACATCGCCGAGCGACGCAAAGCTTGCCATCACGCCACCGGTGGATGGATCGGCAAGGATGCTGATGAAGGGGATGCTTCTCTTCTCAAGCTCCGCGCAAAGGATGGATGTCTTCGCCATCTGCATGAGCGAGAGAATCCCTTCCTGCATGCGCGCACCGCCGGTGCTGGTGATCGTGATGCAGGGGATGTTCTCCTTGATGGAAAGTTCCATGGCCCGGGAAATTTTCTCCCCGGCAACGGAACCCATGGAGCCACCGAGAAAGCCAAAGTCCATAATTGCAAGCGCAACGGGAACCCCGCCAATTTCGGCGCGACCGCTCAGGATGGCTTCGTTCAGCCCCGTCTTTCGGCGGGTGTCCTCATACTGCTCCCGATATTTTTTCTTCGCTTCAAACTTCAGCGGGTCGATTGAGACGATGGCCGCATCGATTTCGCGAAACGTTTCCTCATCAACCAATTGGCGCACGCGATCGTTGGCGGAAATGCGGCCATGGGCGTTGCAACTGCTGCAAACGCACAGGTTGTTCTCAAAATCCTTCTTCAGGCTTTCAAAACCGCACTTTGGGCACTTATGCCAAAGATCCTTGGGAATGCGATCCTCCGCCTCTGCGGTCTTTGGCTTGGTAATGTTGATGTATTCGGGAGAGGGACGGCGGAACCAGCGCATGGCTTGGGAGACCTCTTTGAACTGAGCGGCGTCAGCGCAGGGCTGCGAGCGAATCTTCCCGGAGTTGTCGCACTGCCGCATCGGTCAGCGCCATGAGTTTTTGCACCACGGGACCAACCTTTCCATCCGCCACCGGGGCATCGTCGATGCGTGTCACGGGCATGACATTGATGGTGGTGGAGGTTATGAATGCCTCATCAACGTTCCGCATGAAGGTGAGATCAAAGGCCTCCTCGCGGATGGCAAGACCATGCTGGCGGGCGACCTGCAGGACGAACTCGCGCGTGCAGCCGCTCAGGATGCGTTTTGTGACGGGATGAGTCCGGATCACGCCATCCTTCACGACGAAGAAATTGGTGGCGGCCCCCTCCGTCACGACACCGTCCTCACGATGGAAGATGGCCTCAAAGGCCCCCTGTTCGGCAGCATCCTGCCGTGCGAAGCAATTCGGGGCCAGGCTGATGGACTTGATCCAGCAGTTGAGCCAACGCTCATCGGGACGGGTGATGACCTTGACACCTTCGCTGAACAACACCGGCTGATACGGTTGGAGTTCGCGCGCGAACCAAAATTCCATGGGGCGCGGCGCTGCGGGAAAAGTATGCGCGCGGCGCGCAGCCCCGCGGGTAAGCTGACCATACACGGAAACGCGGGGCGCGGAGAACCGCTTCAGCAACTCGTGAATCACATCCACGCGCGTGTCCCGACCGTAGCGCGGCTGGATGCGCATGCCCTCGGCGCTGCGATCCCATCGGTCCAAATGCTCAACCAGCAGGTGGGGAACGCCATCAAAGGCTGCGATTACTTCATAGATTCCATCCGCGAAAAGGAGGCCGCGATCCTCAATGGAGACGCGGGCCTGCGCCAAGGGGAGGAACTCGCCATCCATCCAGATCAACTCTTCGGGATGCGGGGAAACGCGTGGGGAAAGGGTGTTAGCGTGCATGACTCACCATCTTGGCAGACTGGTTCGCCGCAGGGAAATTGGAATCGTTTGTTTGGTAGTAGCGCACGATGCCTTGGTAGATTAAGCGCGCATAGCGGTCCTGCCATTCTGAATCAAATAGCATCTTGACTTCCTGTGGATGCGTCATGAAGCCAAGCTCCACAAGGATGGACGGCATGTCGTAAACTTCCAGGACGAGAAAACGCGCGCTGTCGATTCCACGATCATGGCCCCGGAAATATTGATTCGTTCGCATCGAATCGCGAACGGCACTCGCAACACGCCTGCTTTCCAGCGAATGCGACATCAGCGCATCGCCCATCATCTTGGAGAGAATGTCGCTGCTGCCGTTGCTATGTGCGCCCGGATCCTCGTTCTCTATCTTTGATAGCGCCTTGCCAGCGGCGCTGGTGGTGGCATTGTTGTTCCAAGTCCAGATTTCGAATCCACGGGCCTGGGCGCCACGGGAGGATGAAGCAACGGCGTTGCAGTGCAGCGAGACGAACAAGTCGCCGCTCTGCGCGGTCGCAATCTCCGTCCGCTCCCTCAGGCCAACGTAGACGTCCCTGCGGCGCGTGAGGCGGACCTCGAAGCGCGGGTCCGCAAGCAGGAGCCTTTCAAGCTTCTCTCCAACACGGATTGTAACGTCCTTTTCATAGACCTCCCGGCCGTTGATCCTGCCCACCCCGCCCTTGTGATGGCCGCCGTGGCCGGGATCGATGATGATGCGGCGTTTCCACTCACCCTGCGCCCGGCTGGAGGTGGGCGCGCCGCCGGCGAAAAAGAGACAGAGCGCCACCGAGAGGAACGAGAATAAGGCGCGGCGACGAGTCATGGAAGGAGTTTCCCGGTGGAATTTCAGGGGTGTGTTGCATTGCCCCTGTTTTCCCTGAACACAGTCAATTTCTTTCCGCAGCCCGACGCCGATTTCCCCCAAGACAACCTTGACGGGTGGAAATGGGTGCTGCAACACTCCCTGTTCGTGTACATATTTGCGCCTCCCGTGAGGGCACACCCATCAAAGCAACACAACAAATCCTGTATTGTCATGCCGGGCAGTTGCGCGGGCAGCGCCGCGTGGTCGACAAGGAGCTCACCGTCGGCCGCGAGACTTTCTGTGATATCGTCCTGGATGACCCAAAAGTCTCCCGCCACCATGGCACGTTCCAGATACGCGACGGGAAGATTCACTTCGTCGACAACAGTTCGACCAACGGAACCCTGCTGAACGGCAGGAAGATCGCCGAGGCGGAGATCCGGCCCGGCGATATCATCAAGTTCGGCTCCTCCGAGTTCGGGCTGATTGAGGAGGCGGACTTTCGCACGATCAATTTCGTGAATTCCGATTCGCACGTGACCGGCGTCGTCAATGCCAGTTCCGTTCGATCAGATTCGCTGGCGGACAAGTTCCAGGAGATTTTCGAGTACTACAGGGAGAACCAGCCGCAGGCCAGCGAAGCGGAGCGTTACGAGCTTGTTCGCACACAGCGGATGCTCAACGGCCTGAAGACGCTTTTTTCCATTTCACAGACAATGACGCGCGTGATGTCGCTGCCGGAGTTGTTCGAGCACATCGCGAAGAGCGTATTCGAATTTTTCGGCGCGGCAGAGAACCTCGTCATCCTCCTGCAGGATGAGGAGAAGGACATGTTGATTCCGCGCTTTGCGACCTCGCGCGATCCCGACCGTGATCCGACGATGAACATCAGCCGTACGGTTCTTGACCGCGCGATCAAGGAACGGGCAACGCTGACGGCGGGCGACGTATCGGCGGACACGCGCCTTTCCAACAGCGATTCCATCATCGATTTTCACGTCAAATCGGTGCTGTGCGCGCCGCTCGTCTCCGGCGAAAAGGTCATCGGTGCGCTCTACCTGGACAACCGCATGTCCAACGTGCACTATGACGCCATGGACGCGGAACTGCTGACGGCGTTTGCAAACCAGTCCGCCATCGCGATTGAGAACTCCTTCCTGTGCGACAGCTTGCAACAGCATTACCACCAGACCCTCCAAACGCTGGTGAATGCCATCGAGGCGAAGGATGCCTACACCCGCGGACACAGCATGCGCGTTGGAAAGTACGCGACGGGGATCGCACGCATGATGGGGCTGCCGGAATCGCGCGTGGAACGCATCAAGGCGGCGGCCGACGTGCACGACATCGGGAAGATCGGCTTGAAGGAAGGACTGATCAACAAGCCCGGCCGGCTGACGGACACGGAATATGATTCCGTGAAGGAGCACGTTGACCTCGGCGAGAAGATCCTAAAGCCCATCGTCTATCTGCGTGATGTTCTCCCGTTCATTCGCGGGCATCACGAACGCTGGGATGGGACCGGTTACCCGGACCGGCTCCTCGGCGAAAACTGCCCCTTGGAAGGGCGCGTCCTGGCACTAGCAGACGCTTTCGATGCGATGACCAGTCAACGCAGCTACAACAAGCCCGTCAGCTTCGATGAGGCGGTCAGGCGCATCAAGGCTGCGGCAGGTACGCAATTCGACCCACAGGTCGTATCGGCCTTTGAGCGCTACTACCACGAAACGCTGACACGGGAATTCGCAAGCAGGGAAGAATCCGCATCACAAAAAACGATCATGAGCACCGTCACGGGACCTTGATGTGCGCGGACGCGCATGACGCCGCGACGTTGCGAGCCAAAACGGCCTCTCCACGCGACGCTCATAAACCAAGAAACAACAGTATTATAGGAATAACCACACCTGCGCCTTCGTTGGCTGGGAGCGCGGGAATTGTTTGGCACGAAAAGCGCTTCCTTGCAGATCGAAATGATGAAGCGGACAGTTTTGAAGAACAAACCTCGAAAGAGGGTTCGCGGTCATCTAACCAAAGCAGGACCAATGAAAGGAGCCTTCTCCATCCGTCAGCCAATTTGCTCAGTCTTGGTGGACTGCAAGAACAGTAGGAAGAGGCGATTCTCCTGGGGTTAAAATCCCGGGGCTATCCCACCAAAAAATCCCCGCTCCCTAAAATGGGACACCCACCCACCTCTTTTTTCCCACCTGTTGTTTTCTTTCTTTCCCTCACCTACATCCCACCAGACGTTTGAAACCCTTCTCGCAAGAGAAGGGTTTCCCTTTTTTTTACCGCGATTTTTCCGCACACTTTTTGACCTGTTTGGAGTTGCCCATCGTTGATTGAAAGCAAACTGCAACAAGCGCCAGTGATCCGCGCCTACCTTGTCGGCATTCGCCGAAAGGAATTTCCTATGGCGGAGGCCCATGAGCACCTTGAGGAGTTGAAGGAACTGGTTGCCACGATGGGAGTTCCCATCATGGGAAGCCAGATGGTGAACCTGCTGATGCCATCACCGAAATACTTTGTCGGCAGCGGCAAGGCGGAAATGATCAAGCAGGAGGCGCTCGCCCAGGAGGCCAACCTGATCATCATTGACGACGAATTGACGCCCGCCCAGCAGAACAACTGGGAGAAACTTTTCGGCGAGGCGGTGATCGATCGCCGCGAGGTCATCCTGGATATTTTCAAGCAGCGTGCACGCTCGCGCGAGGCGGTCCTACAGGTTGAACTGGCACGACTGGAATACTCGCTCCCCCGCCTGAAGCGCATGTGGACGCACCTTGAGCGGCAACGCGGTGGCGCCGGCTTCGTGGGCGGCGCGGGTGAAGCACAGATTGAAGTGGATCGCCGCATCGTGCGAAACAACATCGCCCAGTGCAAGCGCGAGCTGGAAGCGGTGCGCAGCCAACGCGCCACGCAGCGGAAGGCAAGGCAGGGAAAGCCCGTGCCCGTCGCCGCAATCGTGGGCTATACAAACTCCGGAAAATCAACGCTGCTGAACACGCTGACCAACGCGGGTGTGCTGGCGGAAAACAAGCTGTTCGCAACGCTCGATCCCACCACACGGCGCATGGTGCTGCCGAACAACCAGGAAGTGCTGCTGACGGACACGGTGGGTTTCATCCGCAAGCTGCCGCACATGTTGGTGGATGCGTTCAAGGCCACGCTTGAGGAATCGCAGCAGGCGGACTTCCTGATCCATGTGCTGGATGCGAGCCACCCCGCGGTGCTCGATCACCTGGCCGCGACGGAGGCCGTGCTGGAGGAGCTTGGCGCCTCGCACAAGCCGACGGTTTACGTGCTCAACAAGATGGATTTGGCGGTCGATGAAATCGCCCTGGCAGAGTTGCGCAGTCGCTTGCGACCCAACGTGCCAACTTCCATGGTGACAGGGCGCGGACTGGAAGAATTAAAGCTGGTATTGTCCGATTTCACCGGCACGAAGCTTCAGCCGATCGTGGTGCGCGTTCCGGCGGCACGGTCGGATGTTTCAAGTTTCCTGTACCGCGAAGGACATGTGTTGAACCAGCGCTTTGATGGTGATGACAATGTGCTGGAGGTGGCGTTGGACACGAAGTTTCATTCGCGCGTGGCGCAATTCATCGAAAAGGGTGCCGTGGTCGAATAGATGATTGCCGAAAAACCAAGCATCGCCGTCGTGGATGACGAGCCGAACATGGGAAAGATCCTTTCGAAGGTCTTCATCATGGAAGGCTATGAGGTCCATGCCTTTGATTCCCCCGTGACAGCGCTCCCCGTCATTGCCGCGGGATCGGTGGATGTCGTGCTGTCGGACCTGCGAATGCCCGGAATGACGGGCGAGGAGATGTTGGAGAAGCTTCGCGCGCAAGGCTTCGCGGGAGAGATCATCCTAATGACTGCCTACGCGACGGTGGAAAGTGCGATGCGGTGCGTGCGCGCGGGCGCCTTTGATTATGTGACGAAGCCCTTCGAGACAAAGAGTCTGCTGGCAACGGTGAAACGCGCCGTGGAGAAAGCACGCAGAGCGGACCGCCAGAGATCGACGGAAACAATTCCCGCGACGACGGCAGCGGCTCCCGCCTCCCCGAACATCCACAGCAGCATCGACAAGGAACTGATCGGCAATTCGCCGGAGATGGCCACTGTGCGCGACTTGATTCGCAGGATCGCGCCAAGCGAGGCCTCCGTGCTGGTCACCGGCGAAAGCGGAACCGGAAAGGAGCTTGCAGCACGGGCCATCCACCGCGCATCGGCGCGGGCCGCGAAACGCTTTGTCGCGATCAACTGCGCATCAATTCCCGAAACCCTGATCGAGAGCGAACTCTTCGGCCACGAGAAGGGATCGTTCACGGGTGCCAACGAAGCGAAGCAGGGACTTCTTGAGGCCGCCGACGGTGGGACGTTGTTCCTGGATGAGATTGGTGAGCTTCCGCTCGCATTGCAGGCGAAGCTGTTGCGCGCCCTCCAGGAGCGCGAGATCACGCGCGTGGGATCTGTGCAGAATATCCACGTGGACATCCGCGTTGTTGCGGCAACGAATCGCAGCCTGTCCACGGCGGTTCAGCAGAACGAGTTCCGTGAGGATTTGTACTATCGGCTCAACGTCCTGAACATCCGGATGCCTGCGCTTCGGAAACGAGCCTCGGACATTCCGATGCTCGTTGAAAAATTCCTGCGCGAGTTCCGCGAGCGTGATGGCCTTAAGGTCGACCTCAGGATCGCACCCGACGTGATGCAAAAACTGGCGGCGATGGAATGGCCTGGCAACGTGCGGGAGCTTCGCAATTATGTGGAGCGCCTCACCGTGCTCAGCGAGGGCCCACTCATCACCATGCAGGTCCTGACTGACCTTTCAACCTACGAATCGCAAACCTTCAAGGCAATCCGTGTCCCCCCAGGGACCGACGATGCACCGCCGCGCGACCCGAAGGAGATCAGCGATGTGATCAATTTCCGCCACGCACGCGATCGCTTCGAGGCCGAATACATCAAGAAGGTTTTGCGATCCTGCGGAGGCAACGTTTCCGAAGCCGCAAAAAAATCCGGCATGAGTCGAAGAAATTTTTACGAGAAGATCGAGAAACTTGGAATCGATCCCTCCGAATTCAAGGGCGCTTCCGAGTAGCACCGTTCGTCAATGCCGCGCGCGGCGCATTTCCGGCAGCGCGAGAATCATCCTTCCTCAACCACCGGGAAGAGATCCTCCAGCAAATCGACGACGCCGATTTTCTCAGGAACACTGACGAGGCGCAGATCCTTGTGGTCGTCAAGGCCAAGGCCCTTGGCAATCCGCTTGATCTCCCTGATGCGCTGGGTCTTTGCCACCTTGTCAACTTTCGTGACAACCGGCAGGACAGGGACACCAATTTCCTCCGCCATTTCCAGCAGTTCCAATTCCTCCTCCTTCGGATCGCGCCGAATATCGAGGAGCATGACGCAGCACTTCAGCTTGTCGTTGCCGCGGAAGTAGCTTTCCATCATGGGACGCCAACCCGCTTTGATTTCCATCGGCACCTTCGCGTAGCCGTACCCCGGCAGGTCGATGATATGAATGGGGATGTTTTTCTCCCCGCTGCGGAAGGTCGCCTCGAAGGTGATGATGGCCTGCGTCCTCCCCGGCGTGGAACTGGTCTTTGCAAGATTGGCCTGATTGACGAGCGCATTGATGAGCGAGGACTTGCCGACGTTGCTGCGGCCCGCGAAACAGAGCTGCGCGCGCGTGAGCTCAGCGCGGTCGCGATTCCACTTCGGCAACGAGAAGATGAACTTCGCGTTGATGATGCGCGGCGTGGTCTTGGGTTCAGACATTGTGAAGCTCCGCCGTGGCAAACGGCTCGTAGTGCGCAGGCCCTTTTCCCGTGATGCTTTCCATCAGTACCAGCCGCCGGACGATGCAGGTTCCGAACTTTTGCACCTTGTACGTTTCCAGCAACTTCCTGAACGCGAACATTCCCTTGGTTGCCTTGAACCGCGCAATCGTCACGTGGGGATGAAAGTCCTGGGCGGGAACGGGGAGCGACGCTTTTGCAAGGAGCCCTCCCGCATGCAGGCGCAGTTGCCTGAGGGCATCGGGCGGATTGTGAACACCGGCCCATAATACCTTGGGGGATTTCCTTGGCGCATCTGGGAACGTGGAAAAATGCCGAAAATCCAACTTGAAGGGCGGAATCAATGGGCGTTCGTTTTGCACAAGTTTGCGCAGGTTCTCCGCCTCCGGCGAGGGAATGTTCCCCAGAAAAAATAACGTGACGTGGTAATTGGCGGGCGGGGACCAAAGCACCTGCACGGGCGCGAATCGCGCGGCTTTTTTTATGCGTTCGACCGAGTCGACGATTTTTTCGCGAACCTCAGGGCAAACTTCCACCGCGAAGAAGAGTCTTTTTTCGTCGGATTGTTTTGGATTGGTGTGCAAAGAATTGTTGTGCAAAGTTCGGAAATCCCGCAATATTCAGGTCATTCTGCGCAAAAAAACCGGGGAATCATCTCTTGACAGAGACTGAATCCTGCAACACTGTCATCCGGCGACAGCAGTGGGACGAACTGTATCGAAGCTCAATTCGCACGCAACGGAAGTTAAGGGTCATGGACCAAGCGCTACAGCCAGCCTCCGATGATGCCTGCGAGATGGAAGTGACGATTGGCAATCGCGAGGGGCTGCATGCGCGACCGGCGGCACAGTTCGTCCGCGTGGCCGCAAAGTACCCGAATGTTGAGCTGACAGTTTGCAAGGAAGAAATGACAGTAAACGGGAAGAGTATCATCGGCATCATGATGCTTGCCGCCGGACCCGGCACGCGGCTGAGCATCAAGGCGCAGGGCGAAGGTGCCCGCAACCTCCTCAATGATCTACAAACGCTCGTCGACAATCGATTCGGTGAAGAAGCCTATTAGTAACTTTCATCGCGCACGCAAGGACGCGCAACGCATCGAGAACACCCACTCATGACGATTCGCCGAACATTTTTCTTCGACGGATTGGGGGTTTCGGGTGGCGTCGTGCTTGGCCCGGCTTTCGTGATCGAGACGCACGGCGCCGAGAGCGAATCCCACAGCCTTGCCGCATCAGAAGTGGAACAGGAGGTCGAACGGTTCCAGGACGCCATCGAGCGCGCCCGCGTGGAAGTCACCGAGTTGGGGCGGACGGTGGCGGAGCGAATCGATGCCCAGCAGGCGGCGATCTTCGATGCACATGCCGTTCTGCTGACGGATCCCCACCTGATCAATCGGACCATCAAGGGGATCCGGGAGGAGCGGAAGAACGCCGAGTTTATTTTCTGGAGCGTGACACGCGACATTGGCGAGCAACTGGCCGCGATCGGCGATTCCTATTTCAGCGAGCGCTCCCACGACCTGTATGATGTTTCCCGTCGCGTGATCAAGCTGCTGCGAAACCAGCAGAACAACGACGGCGTCGCCGTGCCGCCCGGCTCCATCATCGTTGCGAATGACCTGGGCCCCTCGGAAACAGCGCAGTTCCATCGGGAGCAGATCACCGGATTCGTGACAAATTCCGGCGGACCCACCAGCCACACGGCGATCATGGCCAAGGCGCTGAGCCTTCCCGCCGTTGTCGGGCTCGACTACATCACCCACTATGTAAGGAACGGTGATTTTCTGATCCTTGATGGGACGCAGGGGAAGGTGATCCTCCATCCCACGCAGCAGATGATCGACTTCTACCGTGAGCAGGCGGTTCAGTTCAACCGTGAGCGCGAAACAATGGCAGAGTTGCGCTCCCTTCCAGCCGAGACACTGGACGGCGTTCGCATCACGCTGGAGGCAAACATTGAGTTTGCGGAGGAACTGGACCTCGTCGCAGCGCAGGGCGCAGAAGGGATCGGGCTTTATCGCACGGAGTTTTTCTTCATGGGCCGCGACAAGCTTCCCACGGAGGATGAACAGGAAGAGGCTTACTCAACTGTCTTGAAGGCGATGGGTGATGCCCCCGTCGTCTTCAGGACGCTGGATGTGGGTGGTGACAAGATTTCCATGACGATTCCCATGGCGGCGGAAAACAATCCCTTCCTTGGGCTGAGGGCCATTCGCCTGTGCCTGGCCCATCCGGAATTGCTGCGCTTGCAATTAAGGCCGCTGATGCGCGCAGCCGCAGGAAAAAAACTGCACCTGCTGATTCCGATGGTGTGCGGCCTGGAGGAAATCGCGCAAACGCGCGAGCATCTCCGCGAGGTGCGCGAACAGTTGATGTCGGAGGGCACGCAACTTCCAAAGGAAGTCCTGCTGGGTGTGATGATTGAAATTCCATCGGCGGCATTGCAGGCGGACATGATAGCACGCGAGGTGGACTTCCTGTCCATCGGAACAAATGACCTCGTACAATATACGCTTGCGGTGGACCGCGTGAACAAGATGGTGGGTCACCTTTTCAACGAGACACACCCGGCGGTGCTGCACCTGATCCATCGTGTGGTCACGGCCGGAAACGCGGCAGGAAAGCCCGTGACGGTATGCGGGGAAATGGCGGGCGATGTGATGCACTCGCTGCTACTGATCGGTTTGGGCATACGGCGCTTGAGCATGAGCCCGTCATTGATCGGGCCTGTGAAGCGCGCCATCCGGTCAGTGGAAATGAAGGCGCTGGAGAAGATCGCCGCCGGCCTGCTCTGCCTCTCAACGGCACAAGAAGTGCGTACTGCGCTTCAGGCCCAGATTGGAAATCTTTTTTGACTGGGATGCAGTATTGGGAAACGCTTCATTTCCCGTTCCAAGGGCCTTTCGATTGAAGAAGGAGACAACGCCATGCAATCGACACAAACAACGCCACCAACAGTCCAGGAATTGCTGGCCGCATCTTCGGTCACACGCGAATTCCGTGCGGCGCTGGAAGGGCTTGCCGCCGGCAACAAGTCCTCGGAGCGTATTCGCTTCGGACCGGGCAACCCTCCGGTGAAGGTCCTGCGCGCGATTTGCGGACTGCTGGAGTTCGAGCCAACCCTGGCGATCGATCGTGTGGACGTGGATGGAGCTTCCGGGTGCAGTGATTACCGCGGGACGATCAGCGTAAACGACGGCGCGAGGAAATTTCATTTCGTTTGGGACTGCGCGTGGAAGGCGAAGGAGATGGGCTGGAAGGACATGTTCGGCGACTACGACCAGATCAGGGCCGCGCGCACATTTGGCTATCGGTGCTTTGAGACCTTCAAGGAGGCCTGACCGGGGATGTGCTGAAGCGTGGTGGCGTTCCTTCCCATGTCTGCGTGCGGCTCCGGCAATGAACAGCCTTGAGCCGCACTTTCATTTTTGCTTCCTTCCCAACCATCGAAATTCAAACTCCCCTTTCGAAAGCTCCGACATTGTCCACGAGTACTGGTCACTCATCCTCCCGAAATGCTGAACTGAAGGCGCGCGCGGAAGTTTCGCTGATGCCGAATTATGGATCACGCGATGTGTGCATGGTGCGCGGCGAAGGCGCCCGCGTGTGGGATGCGGATGACAGGGCCTATCTCGATTTCGTGTCTGGCATCGCAGTGAACAACCTGGGCCATTGCCACCCCGCCGTGGTGAAGGCGATTCAGGAGCAGGCCGCCAAGCTGATCCACACATCCAACGGCGTCCTGCTGGAACCGCAGATCGAACTGGCGGAGTTGCTGTGCCGCGAAACGGGAATGACGAAGGCGATGTTCGGCAATAGCGGCTGCGAGGTGACGGAAGGGGCGATCAAGCTGTCGCGCGTTTGGGGGCGTGAAGGCTTCAAGGAATCGAAGCACAAGATCATGGTGTTCACGGGATCGTTTCACGGCCGCACCTACGGCGCGATGAGCGCCACGTATTCACCGAAGGTGCGCAAGGGATTCGATCCCTTCGTGCCGGGGTTTGTCTTCGCCGAGTTCAACAACATCGCCGACGTGGATGCAAAGTGGGATGACGACATCTGCTGCGTGATGCTGGAAACAATTCAGGGCGAGGGGGGCGTGCGCCCCGCGACGACTGAATTTCTGAAGGGGCTTCAAGTGCGCTGCCGGGAACGCAAGGCCGTGTTCATCTGCGATGAAGTCCAATGCGGCATGGGTCGCACCGGAAAGCGCATGGCGTACATGCACGCTGGCGTGCAACCCGACGTGGTCCCGATCGCGAAAGCGCTCGGCGGCGGATTCCCCATTGGTGGATTGCTGGCGCGCGGCGAATTTGCGGATGTTTTCACGAAGGGCCGCCACGGAACGACCTTTGGCGGAAATCCACTTGCCTGCGCCACCGCACTGGCCTCGACGAAGATCATCTTCGATGACAGGTTCCTGGAGACCGTGTGGCACAAGGGTCTGAAGCTGAATTCGCTCCTACAGGCCATCGCGGCGGAATTCCCCGATCTGTGCGATCACGTCCGCGGCATCGGACTGATGCAGGGCCTTGTGCTGAAGGTGAACGCGCTGGATATCCCAACGCTTGCCCGCAAGCACGGACTCATCCTCAACGCCACCGCTGAAACCGTGCTGCGCGTCCTTCCGCCGCTGACAGTGACCGATGGCGAATTGGAAGAGTTCGGATCCAAGCTACGGGCGACTTTGGGCGAAGTGAAAACCGGGTAACCGCCCAGGAAAGTCATGAGTTGGATGACACCCCTTTCACTAAAAGGGGCTGGAATCCGTCCATGGACTCCCTGAAATTCTCGTGTTCCCCCCTTGCGCTAGGGCGGCAGCCCACGGATAAAGCCCGTCCGCGCGGGCGCAGGCGCCCCGCGGCCATTTTTGCGTTCAGGGGCACCATGAGTACAGCGCTGGAATTTGCGAAACGCACCATGTATTGCGGCGAGGTGCGCGCCAGTAACACCGGGCAGGAGATCGTGCTGAAGGGATGGGTGCATCGACGCCGGGATCACGGCCGGTTGATGTTCATCGACCTTCGCGACCGCACGGGCCTGATGCAAATTCGCATCAATCCAGACAGCCTTGAAAATGACTCGAAGCTGGGTGTCGATACCGACATCGCGTTCACCGGCGATTCCAAGGAACTGGTGGAGGCGCTCAAGAACCTTGGCAGCCAGCAGTTCAGGCTGACATCCATCAGCAAGGGAGATGTGAACATCTTTCCTGATGGACGGCCTCCCAAAGCGGGCGACCATCCCTACAGTGCGCGCTTCATGGCGGAGGAACGCGGGCCGAAGGGAATTGACGGCGCGGCCGCGGAATCGCTGGCGAAGTCGCTCACAGACAAGGGGCACAAGGTCGCGGGAAAGTGGTTTGTGTCGAGCACGCACGACCTGCGCGAGGAATATGTGATCGCTGTCCGCGGCGTTGTTGCGCGCCGACCCGATGGCGCAACAAACCCGAACCTTCCGACGGGTGAGACAGAGCTTGTCGCAAAGGAGATCAAAATCCTGAACAGCGCAGCGGCCCTCCCCTTCCGCTTGGATGAGCACGGCAAGACAAACGAGGAACTTCGCCTGACGTATCGCTATCTTGATTTGCGCAGGCCGGAATTGCAGAGGCACTTCCTTGTGCGCGACAAGCTGTACAAGGCCGTGCGCGACTACCTGACGGAGAACGGCTTCATCGAGTTTGAAACGCCAATCCTCGGCAAGCCCACCCCCGAAGGCGCGCGCGATTTCCTTGTGCCGTCGCGCCTGAACGCGGGGTTGATGTATGCGCTGCCGCAATCGCCGCAGCTCTTCAAGCAGATCCTGATGGTGGCGGGCTTCGACCGCTACTTCCAGATCGCGCGTTGCTTCCGCGACGAGGATCTGCGTGCGAATCGCCAACCGGAATTCACGCAGATCGACATCGAGATGAGCTTTGTGACGGTCGACGATGTGATCGGTGCGATGGAAGGCCTTGCGAAGGCGATGTGGAAGGGCGCCATCGGCTATGACGTGGTGACGCCGATCCAGCGCCTTCCCTACGCGGAAGCGATCAGCCGCTATGGAAGCGACAAGCCCGACCTGCGTTTCGGCATGGAGTTGCAGAACCTGACGGAGTTGATAAAGGGCCGCAGTGAGTTTGGCGTTTTCAACGAAATCCTGGACGCAGGCGGCGCCATCGTCGGCATCGTGCACAAGGGCGGCGCGGAAAAATACAGCAACACGGCTCTGCGGCTTGACGGCGACTTCCAGAAGAAGGCGCAGCGCGAGACAGGCTGCAAGGGGGCGGCGTGGTTTCGCGTGACGCCCGATGGTGACATCGAATCGAGCATCGCGCGATTCTTCCCGGAGGCGGTCCGGCGCGAGATCGTGGAGAAGACCGGCCTGAAGCACGGCGATATCATGTTCATGATCGCTGACAAGAAGCTGCGGAAGGCGCAGGACATCGCGGGGCGCCTGCGCCTCATGATCGGAAGGGATCATGGCCTCGTCGACAAGTCACAGAACCGCTTCGTGTGGATCGTGGACTTCCCCCTGTTCGACTGGAATGAGGACGAGAAGCGCTGGGATCCCGCGCATCATCCGTTCACATCCCCGCATCCCGATGACTTGCACAAGCTGGAAACAAGTCCCGGCGAAGTGCGTGCGCTGGCGTATGACCTTGCGCTAAACGGCGAGGAGATCGCCGGTGGCTCGATCCGTATTCACAACAGCGAAACGCAACAACGCATCTTCAAGTCGATCGGCATCAGTGACGAGGAAGCGCAGAAGAAGTTCGGATTCCTGCTGGAGGCGCTTCAGTTTGGCGCGCCTCCGCACGGCGGCATCGCATTTGGCTTCGATCGCTGCATCATGTCGCTGCTGGATGTGGAGTCAATCCGCGAGGTGATCGCCTTCCCGAAGACGCAGACGGGAACCTGCATGATGACAGGCGCACCGGGCGAAGTGGATGAAAAGCAGTTGAAGGAACTTCATGTGAAGTCGATCGCCCGCAAGGACGGGAACAAGGAGCAATAAGCAATGCACAAGCATGCTTCGCGTGGGTTGCTGCTACTGGCACTGGCGACTGGCAGTTTCGCTTTTGCCCAGGAGGCGGCAACTCCTCTCCTTCCCTCACAAGCGCCAAGCTCGACTCCGCTTTTCATCGAAGCCGAGGCCGCCGCGCGAATCCTGGAGGCGAAGCCGGGAGCCAGCGTGAACATCGGTGACTTTCCGTTGGGCAATGCGCTGGTCCTTGAGCGGACTGTGAAGCCAAGGAAGAGTCCCGTGCTCCTGATATCTGACGATCCGGAGTACATTCGTGTTCCGGAGGCAATTGCCTTCCAGGAGACTGTGGAAGCGGGCGTGATTCGCCTTTACGTCTACAACGTCAATGGCGTGAAGGAACCCATGAAAATGCCGCGGAAAATTTCTGCGGTGATCGAGAACCTTGGCGACAAGCCACTCAAGATGCGAATGCTGCACAGCGCGTTCACAGCCCCGTCCGGGAACTACTTTGAGCTCGGGAAATCAGGGCTGGAGAAGTTCTGGAAGTCGGAGCCGCAGTCATCCTACCGCCAGATCGCGGTGGGCCACGCAATGGCAGTCGATGAGGCGATGGAACTTGCAACCGTTGAGTACGATGAACTTGTCCACGGATTCTATGAGTTCGAGATCAGCGAACCCGCGCGCATTTCCGTGGTGCAGACCGATCCGAAAACTCCAGGCACCACGGCAGTAAAGTCCATCAAGGATGTCCTGCCGGTGAAAAGCGTGAGTGGCGCCGGACGCGGTCAGTTTCCCGAGGTGAATTTCTCCGTGAAGGCAAGGGTTGACGAAAGCAGGGGGGCACAGCAGTTGATCCTTGCTGACGGCAAGTCCGATCCGTGGGTCACGGGAACGGAGAGCACGACACCGGGAACGACCGCGACCTTGAAGGGCAACTATGGTGTCATGTATGACATCGAGATCGAACGAAAAGGCGACGGAAAAGCGCTGGCCCTGCTGATGTACAACCAGCGCTACGGATCAAAGTGGTGTGATGCCATGGCCGCCAGCATTCTCATCGGCGAACAGGATGAGCGTGACCGGGAGGTCGTGCGGGTGCCAGCCGACAAGCTGAACAACAAATCCTTGCCCGAGGCTGTCGTGGTGAAAGTCTTTCCGCCGCTTGAGGAGGGAAAGAAGGAAAAGATTCACCTCACCTACTCACCGCCCGGTGCATCGTGCCTGCCAACGCCACTGGTGTTTGTTCCGGTGGAATAGACCTGTCGCGCGTCACTGCGCGATGATGACGGCGGCTCTTCCATCAACAGTCAGGCTTGCTCCGGTAATTTCACCCAATGGGGAAAGCCCCGCCTTGTTTGCCTGCGCGTAGATTCTCCATGAGCCACCGGAAGGGAGCGAGAAATTTGCGGGGGCTGCGTCTGGGTTGATGAGCACGCAGACCTTCCTCCACTGCTCCCCTTCCAGCCCCTCGCCGCTGATGCTGAAAGCGATGGCGTTTGGTGTTGGCGCCGCCTCGAATTTCAGGCGCTGGCGAATCTCCTCCGCGCTGCCAAGCGCGAAGACGGGGTGTGCGCGGCGCAGTGCAATCAGGCCCTGAAAATACACGTTCACTGCGCGGTAGGTCAGTTTGCGCTGCCAGTCGATGGCGTTGATCTTGTCACCTGCATTGTAGCTGTTGTGATTCCCATGCTTGTAGCGGCAAAAGTCCGTGCCTCCGTGCAGCAGCATCGAGCCCTGGGATGTGGCGAGGATGGCGCCCGCCAATTCCACCATCCTGATGCGGTCCTGTTCTGAAGCACCATTGGTGGAGATCGCCAGCTTGTCCCACAGGTCCAGGTTGTCGTGGACGCTGAAATAATTCACGACCTCCTGCGGCGATGATGCCCAGTCATTGATCGAACCCTCGATTCCCTTCACGACGGCATCCCGGCGGCTGCCGTTTTGAATGTAGCCGCCATCGTTTCCTTCCGTCGAACCTTTGATGGCATCGCGGAAATGGTCATTGAATGCAGCGAGACCCGATCCACGCACCTTGTCCTTGTAAAGAATCGTCCCCAGACCAGTGCCATCGGGGCCGACAGCCGCCCAAGGTTCCCCGTAGAGCAGGATTGAAGGATTGATCTTTGTCAGTTCGCGTCGCAATTCGATCATTGTGTCCTTGTCGATCAAACCCATCAGGTCGAAACGAAAACCGTCGATGCCATACTCCTCCGCCCAGAACCTGCATGAATCGACGATGAACTTTCGTCCCATCGGCGACTCACTCTTGAATTCATTGCCCGTGCCTGAACCATTCCAGAAGGAACCATCATCACGCATGCGATGATAGTATCCCGGCGCGAGCTGCTCGAAGGAGTTTTGTGTCCCGGTGTGATTGTAGACGACATCCATGATGACCCCGATGTTGGCGTCCTTCAAGGCCTTCACCATGGCCTTGAATTCCTTGATGCGCGCTTCCGTCCGGATGTTTGAAGCAAATGTGCCGTCCGGCGAATTGAAGAATGCCGTCATGTATCCCCAGCTATACTCGGGGTTGGATTCGTTGTTGTCAAAATCCTGCAGCGGCTGAAGCTGCACGTGCGTCACGCCAAGTTCCTTCAGATGGTCGATGGCGGTCTTGATGTCGGGATGGCTCGGAAGGGTGGTGCCTTCGTCAACAAAGCCTGCAAACTTTCCGCGATCTGCGATCGGCACCCCTGATGATTCATTGATGGTGAAGTCACGCACATGGAGCTGGTAGATGATCGCGGACGCCTGCGTGCCTGTGAAGGGGTGCTTCACGGGGCGGAATCCATCGGGATCCTGCGCGCGCAAGTCGGTGATGCGCGCATTACCGTCGTTGCCAGTGGTGTTCGTCGCGTAGGGATCGATGATGACCTGATCGCCGAGTTGTGGCGTATGGACCTTCAGGCGATAGAACTTCCCATTCAAGTCGCCCTGCTGGGCCGCCTCCCAGACGCCCTTGCCGACGGGCTTCATTGGCAGTTCCCGTTTTCCGCTCTCGCCGGTGGCGGCATCGAAGAGCAGAACCGACAAGGAATCAGCCAGTGGGGAAAATGCGCGGAACGTCGTGGAGTCCTTTGTATAGACAGCGCCCAACTGCATGTCGGTGCCATAAAGCGCCGGATTGAAAAGAATCGCGCGCGGTGTGACCGTCACGGGTGTAAAACGCGCCGATGAAAGAGTCCACTTTCCCGCGGAAGGGTTGATGGGATCCGTCGTCGTGATCGACAAGCTGTTGGTTCTTCCCGTTGGTGACGATGCGATCTTGGTTTCCGCGATCGTCCCATCCGGCTTCGTCAGCACGAATTTTGCCGCAGGAATCTCCGACGCATTGATGCTCGTTGAAAGCTTGACGCGGATTTCGTTGGCGGTGTCCAGGTAGGCACCGATCACGCGCGCGGATACGTCGGGTTTTTGCGTGTAAATCTTGGGATCATTGGCGACAATCCACACTTCATTTCCCAAGGCAGGCGTCCAGAATCTGTCGCCGCCGTCCTTCCGATTCCAGTCGGAGTTTAGCCTGGGAATGAAGCCGATGCGTTCTGCATCACTATCGTCATTTCCGTATAGCGAACGTGTCAGCGTGAAGCGGACTCCGAAGTCGGTCCGACCTGCCGCCGAAATTTCCTGCTTCGGCGGATTCTTTTGTTCCCGCCCATCCCAGGTCCACAGCGACGGATTGTTGTAATCCTCATCATCGCGATGGTAGTTGATGATCACGGCACCGACACTGGATTCCTGGGCAAGAACTGCGCGTGCGGAAAAGACCACCGCCAATAGCATCAATTTGTAGGGCATTGAACCACGCATTGCGGACGCTCCAAATATCCTCAGGTTGTAGACAATCCCAGACCGCTTCATGGTGCACAAGCAGGATAGCATTGTTAATCGCGACGACGTTCGCGTTCGTCCTTCCGCCGTGACTCCTTCCAGTCGATGCGGCGCTTCCCGCGCGCTTCCTTGAGGATCCGCTTCTTTTCAGGGTCCTCCTCCTCACCCGGCTTGAGCCAAAGATGTGGCGGAGGTGCAAATTTAGCCTCCTCCTGATCCTCCTCCAAGTGGGACTTTTTCCTGGGTCTTCCCGCCGCGGCATCTGCGGCTTCCTGCCGCCTCAGTTCCTTTCGTAGTGGATCGCGAAGGGCATCCTCCATCGCGCTCCATCGCTGCTCCGCGGCAATGATGCCGTTCGCTCCGCCGGGATCGTCTAGACATCTATACAGAAGCGGGAGAGCGAGCGTTCCGGCGTACCATTCATCCGGAAGGAACTGGCGGTCATGGCGGCAGACAAGCAGCGCGGCCAGAAGCGACACAACGGCTCCCGTCTCCCCGCCGCGATTCAACGCATCCTCGATCGCATTCCGTGGCGACAGTGTCCCAAGGGCGCGATAGACGAGCCAGGGAATGGACGCACCAACAAATCCGTGCTGCACGTGCGTGACAGCGCAGACAGGATTCATTTCCGCCGCGCCTGCAACGATGGTTTTCTCTGCCAGGGAATCATTTTCCTCCCGAAGCAGCGCTGCCAGAGGCTCAAGCGTGCAGCTCAACGTGGGAGGCTTTCCATTCCAGCCCAACTCCTCCCACTCTGTCGAATGCTGTTCGATAAATGTCGCCTCAAACTCCCTCACTGCTGGAATCAACTGCTTCAGGATTGCTGAAGAGTCGATCTTCTTCCCTGCATTGCAGATGAGTTCGGCTGTTCGCGCGACGCAGTAAGCCGCTGCGACCGGGGCGAGTTTCGTGTGTGTCAGCCTGGCAAGACGAGCGGCGACTCCAGGAGCCTGCTGCATCCCAATCGCGGAGGGCACCAGAGCGAAGGTTGCGGCGCCGATTCCCTCGCGAGGCTCCTCGCGCGCGAAAAAGTCCGACTCCTCCCACGGGTATTCATTTCGCCAGCGTGCGAGCGCATCGCGGAGCGGCCTGCCGGGGCTGCGAAAAACCACGCTCTCCTGGTCCTCCTCTCCGGAAAGCTCCAGCAGGCGCGCACCGACCTGCGCCGCCGGTGAGCGCCCTGCACCATCCTCTTCGCACATTGCAAGCGACGCGAAGACCATGGTGCCCGCCGCGCCATGCAATCCCGGCAGCACGTTGCGCTCCGGGCGGTTCGGGAAGAGGATGCGCCCATCCAGGAAGCCCTCAATCGGCGCTCCAAGCAGCTGCTGCAAATGCCCGCGTTTCAGTCCATTGCATGGTCGCCCGAGCGCCGCACCTAGGAACATCGCCTCCAGCATGGCCCGCCCACGGGCGGATGGTTTCGTCCCGCTTGTCACGGTGAGTGCATCCCGTTTCTAATCCATCGGATCAATGTGACTACAGGAAACATGATGGCCCTCGAAATCGAACGCAAATTCCTCGTGACGAAAATCAGGAAGATCAAGCTGCCGAAGGGCGACGCGATCGAGCAAGGATATCTGTCGGACGGAGAGCCGACGGTGCGCGTCCGCACGCGCGGGGGGCGCGGCTACCTGACCGTGAAAAGGGCGTTGAAGAAAAATGAAAAGTGGAAGAAGGCCATCGCCCGTGAGGAATGTGAGTGCAAAATCCCCCTGAAGGACGCGCGCGCACTGCTGAAGTTCTCCAAGTGGAAGTTGAAAAAAACACGTCACTGCTTTCCCAACGGAGTTGAGCTGGATGTGTTTCGCGGACGACACCGGGGGCTGATAGTGGCGGAATACGAAAGCGCCGATGGCAGCGCGCCCGCACCCATCGATGGCATCGAATGGAGGGAAGTCACAAGCGATCACCGCTACTCCAACTCGTGGATCGCGCGAAACGGCATCCCGCCGCGCGGCGCGACGAAGAGAAAATCCTAGTCCCGGTTCGATTGGTAGTTGACGGGGTGGTTGCCTGCACAGCGAATGAGGAAACTTTCCATTTCCATGCGCGCGGGACACCGGCATCTTGAAAGCATTCCGTTTTGTCATACACACCGCCCTGCTGCTTGTTGTGGCGGGTGGCGTGCCCACGATGATTTTTTCGACCGTCTGGTTGCGGCAGGAGAAGGAGAAGGCTCAGGTTCAGTATCAGGAAACATCGCGGGATTATCGCATTGCAAGCAAACGCTATGACCAGCTTGAGGGGAAGCTGCGTTCGCTGACGCAAAACGTCGACGCCGTTCAGGAGGAAGTTCGGGAGCAGTTCCGCATGGTGAAGGCGGGGGAATCACTCGCCGTCATCCGCTACGAGGGAGTCGCGGACGCGCATCCCGATCCTGTCCCGCCCCATCCGAAGCCGGTGAAGGTCGTCAAGCACCACTGAACCAGTTGCCCGGAAGGAGGAAACTCCCATCCCCTCCTCCATCGTTCCTACTTTGGCTGTGTCGCGGCCTTTGCGGGCTGCGCAGCAGCATCATCCGACGTGCCGCCGGCTGATCCCGTGTCCGGGCCACCAAGCCCCAGCTTCAGGTGCTTCACCGTGGAATGCTCCGCATTGGCAGCGTGCCGCTTGGACATTTCACGCATGATCGCGATCATTTCACAAACCAGTTGCTCATCCTGCGTCTTCTCCGATGCGGGATCGGAATAGTGCTTCAGCATGCTGTCCACGTCCTTCAGGACAGCGCCGTAGCTGTCCACCTGCGCGGCAATCTGCTCTTCCTTGATGGCGTCCTCCAGCATCTTGAAGACGTCCTCTTCAAAGGCCTCCTTGCCTTCCGGCGTCTGAAGGTTCTTCACGAGTTCCGGAAGCTCCTTGCCGTGGTCACGCAATGTCTGCTCAAAGCCGCCGATGATCGCCGTTTCGGACTTGGCGACAACCTGATCCAGCTTGGCCTTCACTTCCGTCTCAAGCCTCTGGCGAATCTGTGGAATGCGGTCGTTCACGACGTGCGTGAAGGCGTTGTCGACCAACTCCGGCAGCTTCTCCCGTGCCTGCGCATCGATGTGATCGCTGAGCTTCGAAATGTTGGGTTGCGCGAGGCCGGCTGCCACCTTCGCCAATTCCTTCGGCTCTGAAAACTGCGCCAACTGTGACTTCATATACTGGAAGTACCCGGTCACGATGACGATGAGCACAATGCCGACGATGATGTTCATGTTGCGAACGCGGTGGGCGGCATCCAGCTGGGCCTGAATCTTGTTCTCCAGCACATTGAGTTCGGTTTGCACGTCAGCCATGATCAGTTTCCTTTCTCAGCGGCTTCGGAGTCGGATGCAGCAGCATCTTCAGGGGAATTGCCAAGGTCCGACAAGAACGCACGCGATTGCGGATTCAGCCCGGCCTTCAATGTGTTCGTTGAGTAGGTGATCAGGATGTCGCTGAACGCGTCACGCAACTCATCATCGGATTTATCCTTGATGTGCGACGGGATCGGGAACGCCGTGATTTGTTCCTGGATGCTGTTGATCGAATCCACGTGCTCCTTCAGGTATTCCGAAATGAGCCGTTCGACGGCAGAGTTGACGGCCTCATGCGCGTTGTTGAGAACAACCTCCGTCTTGTCGGCGTCGGCCAGGTCGGGAACGCTCTTTTCCAGCCGGTTGTAAATCTGCGAGTCAAGATTCGCGATGTGTGTTTGCCACATCTTCTCACCCAGTTTCTTGACGTTGTCCGTAAAGATGGAGGACTCCTTGCTGAATGCGTCCACGACCTCGGGGCTTCGTTCGTGCCACTTCTTTGTGAGGATTTCCCGAACGACAGGGCCGGTATTGGCCTGGCTCTCCTCAAGCTCCTTCATGAGGTCCGCCTTGATGGTGGCATTGTACTCCGCCACCAGTGCCGCGACCAGCTCATCCTGGTGCTTCTTCTCCTTCAACCCCCAAAACGGGCTGACCAATGTCACGACACCAACAACCGCGGCGACCGCGATCAACAACGTCATGATATGACCCGCTGCCTTCGCACTCGCTGCGGCGGACCTTACTTCATCCACCTTGCGACTCAGGTCTTCGATCCGTCGCGCGATTGGATCGCTGTCCCCAGGGGGAACCTTGCCTTCGGTTGCCATGGTTGGCACCTCCATGAAAGGTATATAAATGATAATCTGTGTGAAGTAGCCTGCCGGGCATTTTCAGCATCCACAAGGCAATTTACCGCGCTTTTGCAATGTTGGAACTGCAAATCGCAATAGACGATCACCATCGCATCAGGCCACCATCGCCCCTCATCGGCATGGGTTCAACTCACATGGCGCGTTTCACATCACGAATGCTGGGCAACGACGATGCTCCCCAATGGAGCGCGCTGTGGCACCGCGTGGGCGGCCCACTCGGCCTGCATTGGCGCTGGTGTGAATTTGCCGCAACGAACGTTGGTGAGCCGGCGCGCTTGGGCATTTTCTCCAGCGACGGGCGGTTGGTCGCCGGGATTCCCTTCGTCCAACGGCGCCGGCGGATGCGCACGGAATGGCATCATCCCGTTCCCGCCAGTTTCGCCGGCATCCTGGCCGCCGAAGATTTAGTGAACAATGAATCATCGCTCCGTGAAATCTTCGAGGCCGCCACCACGCTGATCAATGAACGCGTCGCCCGCGCGGAACTTGTCCTGCCATCCCACGCGCCTGATGCCCGCGGCCTGCTGTGGAATCGGTGGACCGCCCAGCCCCATTACAATTATGTCAGTACGATTCGTCAGGTTGGGGATCTGGCGCGGCAGGCAGAAAACGCAGCGCGTCGCCAGGCTGCAAAAGCAGAGGCGGAGGGATTGGTGTTTGAAAAAGGGGATCACTTGCAGGAGGAAATCTTCGCGCTTTGGGCCCGGACGCGTGAACGGCAGAACCTTCCCCGCTACGTTGATGTCGGTTGCTACAAGGCGCTGCTGGCGAACAGCGCGGCGGAGGACGCGGAAATCACCGGCTTTGCCGCCGCCATTCGCAATCCCGCGAGCGGACGCATCATCGCCGCCGCAATCATCGGGCAGGATCGCCAGCGAGCCTATTACCTGCTGGGAGCGTCCGACAACGACCAGGAAACGACAGGCGCCCCGACACTCCTCCAATTTCAACTGACGGATGACTTGTTCAAAAAACGCGGGGAATTTCACTACGACTGGGTGGGGGCAAACACACCACACATCGCCCAATTCAAGAAAAAATTCCGGCCCCGCCTGGAAATGTACCTGCGCTGCGCCTATCGGCAGGGCATGGCGAGGCTCATTCCTTAGCCACGGTCCAGCAAGTCACCTTGACATCAGTAGGGGGGCCAACGATACTGAAATGTGGCAGGCAAGTGTTTCAACCCTTCATGATCGACCTGATTTAATT
Source organism: Candidatus Sumerlaeota bacterium (assembly GCA_020848155.1). Classification (GTDB taxonomy): domain Bacteria; phylum Sumerlaeota; class Sumerlaeia; order SLMS01; family SLMS01; genus JADZDZ01. The sequence goes on along the minus strand of JADLAR010000013.1, from coordinate 401 downwards.
CCTGTCGGTTGGGACTTTTTGCCTCCACGCAGCGCTATTTTATTGAGCAAGGAGCTCCCATGCGGAAGAAAAAGGTTTGTCATGGTTTTACATTGATTGAATTGCTGATCGTTGTCGCGATCATTGCAATTCTGGCGGCAATTGCTGTGCCGAATTTCCTGGAGGCTCAGACAAGGGCGAAGGTATCGCGGGCAAAAGCCGACCTGCGTACAATGGCCACTGCGGTGGAAGCCTACGCGGTGGATTACAACAAGCCGCCACCGATCGTTGCGGTGAACTCGGGACCAGGCGCCGTGGACGGCCAGAGCGTTTTCAATGTGAATGGAGCAGGCACGGGCGTCAGTTCCCGAATGATTCGGCTCACCACTCCCATTTCCTACATTACCACCGTGCTGCGGGAT
>JADLAR010000012.1 GCA_020848155.1 Candidatus Sumerlaeota bacterium | reverse complement strand
GCGCTTCGGACCCTGAAGCGCGTTTGGAAACCCAAACGCAAGCGGCGCGGACGATGAATCCGCGCCGCATTTTTTTCTGGGATGATGGATGAGGTTCAGAACGTTTCGTTCCGAACGATGTCCTCGAAGGTGTCCCTCTTGCGGACCAGCTTCGCCTTGCCATTCACGACGAGAACCTCCGCCGGGCGCGGGCGGGTGTTGTAGTTGCTCGCCATCACGAATCCGTAGGCGCCCGCATCCATGATTGCGAGCACGTCACCCTGGTGCGGAAGGACGGCCATGCGGTCCTTGGCGATGAAGTCGGTGCTCTCGCAGACAGGCCCCACGAAATCGAGCGCCTGCATTTTTCCGCGCCGCTTCGTGACAGGTTGGATTTCGTGATGAGCCTCATAGAGCGTCGGGCGGATGAGCTCCGTCATGGATGCGTCAAAAATGACGAACGTCTTCTTGTCACCCTGCTTGATATATTGGACTTCCGTCAGCAATACCCCGGAGTTGCCGATGATGGAGCGGCCCGGTTCAAGGCGCAGCGTCAGGCCGAGGCGCTTGAGTTCGGGCGCAAGGGCCTTTGCGAAAGGCTTCAGGTCGAGAGGCTTCTGGCCCTTCTCGTATGCGATGCCGAATCCTCCCCCGAAATCGAGCGCCGTGAGCTGTGCCCCTGTTTCGCGCATGAAGGTTTCGGTGTATCCCACCATCTTCTTCACAAGTCGCGGGTGAATGGAGGAATCGAGGATCTGCGAGCCGATGTGCGTATGGAGGCCCTGTAGGTTCAGGTTCTTCAGCGTGGTCCTGATGTCCTTTCCAAGCGCAATCGCGCGCTGCATGGACACGCCGAATTTGTTCTCCGCCTTCCCGGTGGAGATATACTTGTGCGTCTTTGCATCGACGTCGGGATTCACGCGGATGGCGACGGGAGCGATCCTCCCCATTTCCTTCGCCACTTCATTCAGGCGATGCGCTTCCGCCTCCGATTCCAGGTTGAATTCCTTCACGCCCGCCGCGAGGGCCACGCGCATTTCGTCCTTCGTCTTTCCCACTCCGGCAAAGATGATGCGATCCCCCTTCACGCCAACCTTGCGGACGCGTTCCAACTCCCCGCCGCTGACGATGTCAAAGGCCGCGCCTTCATTCTTCAGCAGCTTCAGGATCGCGAGGCTGCTGTTGCTTTTCACGCTGTAGGCGATCATCGCGTCCATCTTCGCGAATTGCGAGGCGATGCGACGGTAGTTCTGCGCAATGATGCCGCCGGAGTAGACGTAGATGGGCGTGCCGTGCTGCCTTGCGATGGATCGGAGAGGGACTCCATCCACCATCAAATCACTGCCCTGATAGTAAAATCCGACCTTCATGTGCGCTCCGAGTAGGGGGGAAATGAGGGCCGTAATGAAAAATGGTGACACCGCAGGGTCAACTCCAATGGATTTGACGCATTCCAGAGGCAGAGGCGCACGGCATGGGCGAGCAAGGTGTCGGGACCACGCACGCGGGTACGCGGCTCGTTGACAACATCGAGAAGGTCATTGTTGGGAAGCGGCGCGTCATCCTTCAGGTTGTCGCCGCGCTGCTGTCGGGCGGGCATGTGTTGCTGGAGGACGTTCCGGGAACGGGAAAGACGTCACTTGCGCGCGCGCTCGCGAAGTCGCTCGACGCATCGTTTCGCCGGGTCCAGTTCACTCCCGACCTCCTGCCGTCCGACCTGACGGGTGTTTCCATCTACAACCAGAGGAGCGGGGAGTTCGAGTTTCGCGAAGGTCCCCTCTTTGCCAACATCATCCTTGCGGACGAGTTGAATCGCGCGACTCCGCGCACGCAGAGTGCGTTGCTTGAGGCGATGGAGGAGCGCACCACCAGCGTGGATGGCGTGACGCACAAGCTGCCGGTCCCCTTCTTCGTCATCGCGACGCAGAACCCTGTGGAGCAGCATGGCGTCTATCATTTGCCGGAAGCGCAGCTTGATCGCTTCGTCGTGCGGTTGAAACTTGGTTACGCGACGATGGCGGAGGAGCGGCAGATCGTTGAGAACCAGCGGACGGCGCATCCGATCGAGTCGATCAACGCGGTCGCATCGTTGGGTGAACTGCGCGATGAGATGCAGGGCATCCCGTCAATCGCCGTGGAGACAAATGTTGCCGACTACATCGTCAGGTTGGTGCATGCCACGCGCGAGCATCGTGACGTGCTCCTTGGCGCCAGCGCGCGCGGTACCCTCGCGCTCTATCGCCTGTGCCAGGCGGTTTCGTGGCTGGGTGGCCACAAGTTCGTGACGCCTGATTTGGTGAAGCGCCTTGCGATCCCTGTGCTGGCGCATCGTCTGGTGCTGAAACCGCAGGCGCGACTTGGAGGAACCACTCCCGACCAGGTGGTTCAAAATCTCATCGATACGGTGGAAGTGCCGGTGGCGCGACTGCGCGGCGCGGAATAGGGCGCCGCCGCGTCAGTTCTTCTTCGCGTTCCTGCGCTTCTTCTCAAGATCCTTCTTCCGCTTCATCGCTTCCTCCTGCGCCCGTTCCTTCCGCTGCTTCTGCTTGAGCAGTTCCAACTTCTTCTGGCGTTCCTTTTCTGCTGCGCTCACTTTCGACTTTTCATGGGAACTCGCTGTCGAGGCACTCATCGCCATCGGATCCATGCCCGTGGGAGCCGCTGCCGCCGTGCTTTTCTGCCCGCCCTTCTTCGGCGGTTCAGGAGCGGCCCGCCAGGCGCTTTCCGCTTCCTTGGCGGTGGGTGGCTGCTTCGCAGTTGTGTCGCCCGCGCGTTCCCAGGCGCCGTTTGGCGGCTTCGTCCAGTTGTCGACGCGGAGGACGACTTCTCCACCCGGTCCCTTTCCCGCGTCCGTTTTGTTGTCCGGCAACTTGAACGTGTATGCCTTCTTGTCGGGACCGAGGACCTTTTCCGTGGAGGCGCCCTCCGCTTGTTTTTCGAACCCAAGTACGCTCATCAACCACGGTGATTCCGCGGCGGTGGGGATGGGTTTTGTCGTCTCGATTCCCGGTGGGTTGACCTCCTGTAGGCGCTTGATCCCTTCCTTGTTTGTGTCGATCTGGAAAAAGCGCGTCACTTCTCCGCTGGTCGTGCGGCAGGTGATGCTCTTCATTCGCTGGGTGGCTTCCGGCGCTGTGGCGGCCATGGACTGCATTCCATCCATGGGCTTCATCGTTTCCTGGGCGGTGGCAGTCCCGGAAATCATGAGGAGTGAAAATGCCGAAAGAAGAATAACGGAACGCATGGGCGCAACTCCCTGAAGGCTGGAGTCATGATTCATAGTGTGCATCGACTGGCAATGAAAACGCCGCCAGCCTAGTGGCTGGCGGCGGTGATGATGTCCTTCCACGCCGGTGTTACTTGGCCTTTGTCGGCGCAGCTGGCTTGGCCTTGTCGGAAGAGGTGGTCTTCTTGACTTTTGGCTTCGCGCCGGCCTTGGACCAGCCCGTATCGCCCTTCACATACAGATCCGTATCCAGCAGTTTCTCGCCATTGGGGCCGGATGCTTCCTTCTTCACTTCCGAGGAATTGAGCGAATGCCAGCCCTGCTTGACGCGGTAGGTCTTCTTGTCCGGGCCGATTACTTCCGGGTCGCCGTCGGCGCCCTTGGAAGTGATGCCGAGTGTGTGCAGTGCCCAATCCAGGCTCTCTGGGTTGGATGGGATTTCCTTGCCGTCCAGCTTGTCAAATTCCACCACGATCAACTTGCCTTCCGCGTTCTTGTGGAAGAGGAAAAAACGCCTGACTTCCGTCTTGTCCTTCTTTGCGTATTCGATCACGCGGGCTGTTTTTTCGACAGGGGCGCTCGCGTTGTGGGCAGGGGCCGGTGTGGCGTGTTCCCTGACGGCATCCTTGACTCCATCACCAACCTTTGGGGGAACAGGTGTGGTGGCCGGGGCCGCAGTGGTGGCGGCAGGGCCGGGGCGCGAGCCGCTGAGCTTGCCGCCGGTGGGTTGTGCAAAAAGAAGGACCGGCGCGGCTACGAGAAGCGCGGTCAGAGTGTGGCGTGTCAACTTTGTCATCGAGTTCTCCTTAAAGTATAGCAGGTTATACGACCCTGCTGCGGGCCTATTCAACCGCAAAGGGGCATTTTTTCCCCCTTGGGGAAGACCGTCACCCACAATTTTTAGTTAGTCAGCGGCTTTCCCGTGATGACCTGGAAGGCTTTCAGGTATCGCTCGGTGGTCTGCTGGATGACATCGGCCGGCAGTTTGGGCGCGGGGGGTTCCTTCTTCCAGCCGACTTGCTCCACATAGTCCCGGACGAACTGCTTGTCCAGCGACACGGGAGCCGTGGACTCCGGCGTGTAAGTCTCCCGAATCCAGTATCGGGAGCTGTCGGGCGTGAGCGCTTCATCGATCAGGATTAGTTGTCCGTCCGCATTGATGCCGAACTCAAATTTTGTATCGGACAGGATCAGTCCTGATTCGATCACGATGTTATGGGCATGGGTAAAAAGTTCCAGTGCGAGGTCCCGCGCCTCGGTGGCATGCCGTGGCCCAATGATCGTGCAGAGCCGCGTGAAGTCGATCGGTTCGTCATGGCCCGCCGCTGCCTTCGTGGTGGGAGTGAATATTGGCGCGCCGAAGCAGCTTCGCCGGCGAAGGCCCGACAGAAGCTTGATGCCGCAGACGTGTTTCTCCGCCATGTATGCGTTGTAGGCGGAACCATCAAGGTAACCGCGAACGACAAACTCCGCCGCCAGTGGTTTTGTTTTTCGCACCAGCATGGAACGGCCGGCCAACTGATCGCGGAAGGGGAGCAGCGTTTTCGGGAACTGTTCAACATCGCAGGTAATCTCGTGATTCGCGACGATGTGCTTTGTCCTTTCAAACCACCAGTGCGACAACTGCGTCAGGACGATGCCCTTCATGGGAATCCCGTCGCCGAAAACGACATCAAAGGCGGACAGGCGATCCGTGGCGATGATGAGCAATTGATCGCCGAGGTCGTACACGTCGCGCACTTTTCCGCGATACTGGGGAAAACCGGGGATGCTTGTGGAGAGCAGCGGCGCCGCCTGCGTCAACGCTGCGACCTCCAGAACAGGAAGACTCCCGCGCCACCGATCAGCAGGTTGGGCAGCAGGTAGAAGAACAGCGTCACCGCATAGCTGGATCCCTGCATCGTGCCGATCGCGCCTGCAAGCGTGTTCATCACATAGTAGGTGATGATGAGGGAAATTGAGATGAAGAATGCGAGTGTCTTCGCGCGCGGGCGCAACTCAACGGCCAGTGGAACAGCGATGAGCACGAAGGCGAGGAGGCTCCAGGGCAACGTGAAGCGCTGGAACAGTTCATTGCGTGCCGTCAGGAAATGGTTCCATTCCGGGGATAGCGTCTTGCGTTTTGGATTGCTGTAAAATTCCGCGGTCGCCGGCTCGGAAGTCGTGGCCTCGCGAAGCTCCGCCAACGTCATCTGCCGTGGATCCATCAGGACAGTGGTGGGCTGCGCATCACCGGGCGAAATGACGTGGTTCAGCGTTTCGAATTGCACGCGGATTTCCTTCGCCGTGTCCTCCCGATTCACCGGCACGACAGTCCCATCACCTAGCGTGATGGTGACCCGTCGATCCTGCAACTCACCCTTGATGATCCCCTCGTTTGCAAAGAACAGCGTTTCCTTCTTCGCGTCCTTGTCGTCGCTCTTTCGGATATTCGCACCGGTCAGGCCGCCGGTGTCGCCCTCCACGCGCAAGGCAACCTTGCTCATGCGCAGCGTGAACGGGCCGTCGTTGGGCTGCTTCGGCATGACCTTCTCGAAGAACAGGCCGATCTTGCTTCCCTTGGGGGACAGGTCATCATAGTTGCGGCCCGGCTCCAGGTTCGTCAGCACCTGAAAGGTGAGCTCATCGCTCTTGTCCGTGAGGCGGCGGATCATCGAGGGGAGCAAGTCGAAGCCGCTCCACATGAGGATTGCCGAGCCGATCGCCGCGGCAGCAAAGACGGGGAGGAAAAGTTTTCCCAGGGAGAGGCCCGATACGCGCATCGCCAGGATTTCATTCTCGTTGGTGAGTCGGCTGATGCCGATCATGCACCCCATCAGGGCCGCCATCGGGATGGTGATGATCATCAGCGTGATGGTGACAATGAACACGATTTGCAGGAACATGCCAAATCCGACGCCTGCTTCCAGCAACATCTCCGCGAATCGGAAAAGCTGGCGAAGCAGGAGGATGAACGAGAAGAAAAGGATGCTCATCAGGACGGGCCAGGCAAGTTCCCGGATGATGTAGCGCTGCAGGATATTCACGATTCCGCGGGGGCCTTTGTACGGAAGGGTTATGAAAAATTCAATGACCGGCTCTCCAAGGAGGAAAGCCGGTCGTTGCCAGGGGATGCTACCGTTTTTTGAAAAACCTCGTCAGAGCTGTTCCAGTTCCCTGAGAACTTCAGGATCATTGCCAAAGACGGCGATCTTGCCACTGACGCTGATGGGCCGCTTGATCAGGTTGGGATCGCGCATCATCAACTCGATGGCGCCCTTCTTTGTGGGCGGGTCTTCCTTCAACCCGTGCTCCCGATAGGCATTGGAGCGCGTATTGAGGTAGGCCTTCACGTTCTTCGCGTCGATGTGCGTTTCCAGCAGGGACCGCGGAGGCGGGTATTCGTCGAGGTCCCGGAGATCAAGTTCATGCCCCTTGCCTTCAAGATAGTCCTTCACTTCCCGGCAGGTGCTGCACTTGGGCTTCCAGTAGAAGGTGATTTTTGCCATGTATTCTGTCGTCGTCCTGTTTAAGGAGGAATTTCCCAATTGGCTGACGTGCCCAAGGATGTCACCACAAGAGGCCCTTGAATTTCAAGGTTCAAGTTGGCCGTCCGCGGCGTTTTTCCACAGCATCACGGGGAAATATGGATATTTTTCCTTTTGCGCCTGATTTAAGCCCCATGCACTTGGATTTATTGTGGTCTATCCTTGCGTTTGGCCCTTTATGGGTGGAAGAGAATCGAAATCGACGCTATTCCCGGGTGACGTTTCGTGAAGCAAGCATTGCTTTTTTCCAGTGCGATCCTCTTGGTCGCGGCCTCAGCCGCGGGGTTGTATGTCATGAACGATCCGGTTTCCGCAAAGGAACTGGTGACAGGGAAGGAAATGAAGGCCGGGGGACAGCGCGTTGTCGCCCAGGCTACGGACAAGGCGGTCAGCCCCCGGAAGCTCGCGGTGGCGCAAGAAACCCCTGCGGAAGGTTTTGATCGGAAATCCGGGGGCACGCCCGCTGCTGCATCGGATGGTCGTCGGCCACCCAAGCGCGAAGAAAAGACGGACACCGCCACGGACCGGCAGGTCGTGAAGGTGAAGCGGAAAGGCACCTTCGTTGGTGTGATTCCCGCAACGCCCAATGAGGAGGTTCCCCCGGGGGAGCTTTATCCCTTTAGCCCGATTCGCCGTACTTTTCCCGATGCGAACACGATGACCGTTGAACTGGCGATCAAGAACGCCTCCGGCATGCAGTGGAAAACAGCCTACATTGCCCTGCGGTCAGCGCGGCACAACGAGACGGTGCAGTTTCAGGTCAGCGACTGGCAGATCGATGAAATTGTGGGACTTGATTATAGTTTCCCCAAGGATGAAGTTCAAAATCGGCTTTTCGAACTGCGTGTTGTCAGCGTGGGCGGTGACAAGCGCGAGAGCGCCTTGGCGGACCGCCTTCAGCAATCGCGCCGAAAGTATGTGGAATCAACGGCCCCGAAGCCCCAGCGTTCCACGGGTGAGACACTTACGGCAGTTGGCCTTTTGGGGATGATGGGCAGGATGCAGGCTCCCGTGACCGGGGTGCACATCAAGACCGCAGAGGGTCGCATCGGCAGCAATGAGCCGATTGTCATCATGCTGTCAGAGAGCGAGAAGATCCCTGCCGACTTCGACGTTGCGCTCCGCGAAACCAGCGATGAGCGGAAAACCGTAGCGGATTTGGCAAAGAAATTTCATGAGTCAGCAATTGCCGTACAGGAGGGGTTGGTCAACTTTACGGCAAAGCTTGGTACGGCCCCTTACGAGGATGCGATGAAGGGAGAGGCCGGGGTTGCGCTGAAGGATACCCGCGCGAAGCTGGAAACCTTCAATGACGTGGCGACGGAACTGGCCACGAAGATTCAGATTTCGACGGATTCTGACATTCGCAAGCTGTCTGACCTTGTGCCCTCCTATTCACGTAAGATTCTTGGGGAGGTTTCGGTGATTGAAAGCCGCATCCAGTCCGTGGACGAGGACTTCAAGGTTCAGCAATATTGAGGAACCGCCATATTCAACGGTTTTTGGAAGTGAGGTTGCCATGAGACATCGCAAGTCAGGCTATCTTGTCGCGCTGCTGGTCGCGTCGTCGCCCGGTATCCTGTTCGCGCAATTGGGCATTACCGCCCCCCCTGAGGCCATGGATACGTTGAGCGGCTCCAGCACCGGCGTTGGGGGCCTTGGAATTGACCGTGCGCGACAGGTGGCGGGTGATGCAAATGCGGCTTCTGCAAGCCCGTTTGGGGAAATGCAGGCAGTCGATGGTGGGAGCCCTTTTGGTGCTCCTCCTGCGGCTGGTGACGGAGGAAACCCCTTTGGCGCTCCCGGCGGTACCAATGCGTTCGGCGAGCCTACCGGCGGGGGCAATCCCTTCGGTGATCCCTATGCGGGCCTGGCCCCAGCGGCTGCTTATGCTGCTCCTGCAACCTTGAGTGCCTGGGGCGGCGAGCGCATCGTTGCCCATGGCACAGGGCAGGTACTGCAGGATGCGCGCGTCATTAGCATCCTTGCCACGGCCCAAGGCAATTACTTCGACGACGGCAAGAATGGCAATGACGCGACGGCGGGGGACAACATCTACACGAACATCACGATCAACGACGACTACATCAGTCCTGAAGCACAACTCGTGAAGACAAAGATCATTCAGACGCTGGCGTATACCTCGGACCAAAAGGCACAGACCTTCTTCCAGGTTCCGGTGACATCCACGGAACCCACATCCCCACTGCCGAAAGTGAGCGAGTTGGAAGAGCGTCGCGACGTGAAGCTGACCCAGTGGATGACGTCGCCACTGGCGCAGTTCCGGGTGAATCCCGACGACAAGGAAAGCGAGTTTTATCCGACATACCTTCCCCCGCCACCGCGGGCCCCAAACATTCCGCTTCCGGTGAGTTTTACACCGAAAAAAATCGAGTCCGGCAATGTTGGCCCTGACGGTCGGCCACTGCCCGCCGGCGCCGCCGGGTCTGAGGCCAGCGCTTTTGGGGGCGATGTAACCGGCGAGCCCGTTGGCAACGCCAGCAGCCGCTACTTCTGATGAATCCACGCCGTCACGGTGACCATGAATCCAAAAGAAATTCCTGAAAATCTTGATCTTGCACAGGGCCTGCTGGGCCAGTGGCTTCGCTACCGACAGTTCTACTACAAGGGTATTTCCAAGGATCCCATCTCCCCGCAGGAGGAGGCGGAGTTCTTGGAAATTTCCAGTGCGATTGCCCAGAACACTCGCAAGCTGGTACAGCGGCTGAACGAATCCGAGTACCCGTTCCGAAGCAATGAGATCACGGCGCAATTGCGCACCGCCATCTCGGTGGCGCACTTCCGGAACCTGCCGGCGGCAGATCAGAGGATCTTTTACAAGGACTGGCATGTCTCCTTGATTTATCTGGGCCGGACTGTCGGCGCCCTGAAGTTTCTCGCGGAGGGCTACAGCCCACCAAACGGTGTCTCCCGTCCCGTGGGGAAGAAGCCGGGGCAGGCGTCCCCTGGAGCCAAAGGCCCCGCTCCCGGTGCCAAAGGGGCATCCAAGGGGGGCAAGGCGAAGAAGGGGGGCGGGGGTAAGGGTCTTAAGACAATTATCACGGTCGTCGTCGTGATCGCCTGTCTCATTGGGGGATACGTGCTGGTGGGGATGTTCTTTTAGAAAGACGATTTGATGGCTCCGGGGCTGAATTTGCTGCAATTATTCAATTGCCCTTTGACGTCATGGATCGCTGGAGTAAAGCGATCAAGGGAAGCTGTTTTTGCTGATCGGATCGGGCTTGTGCCCGGTCGCTGAAAATTTTGGAGGCTCGGTTCCGAATGCGCCTGAAGAACTATTCCGCGTTACTTTTGGTACTGCTCTCGGTGGTGGTTTTCACCAGCGGATGCACGCAGCAACGGGCAAAGAATAAGCTCACCAAAGCGTCCCAGAAGGTTGCGGACATCAAGAATAGCTATGACGGCCTGAAGTATGAAGAGGCCGCGATCAAGGGCATTGAGCAAAAGATCGACAGTGCGAACCAGCAACTGGCGGCGGATGCGAGCCAGGCCCTTGCCACCGCGCAGCAGGCAGACGCGGAAACGGAACAGGTTCTCACGCGCGTCAAGTCCGCCCACGGAAATGCGCTCTACACGCAATCGGAGCAGGAAATCGCCGTCGCGCGCCGCAACCGGCTGGATCGCAATGATTCCGTTCGCTTCCAAAAAATCACCGAGATCAAGAAGCAGGCGGACGAAGCCCGCGCTGAAAACAAGTGGGAAGACGTCATCAAGTACGCCCGTCAGGTCATTGACGAGGTTCGCATCGGCATTGAGCCTCTGAAGAATGAGGCGGACCAGCGCCAGGCGGAGGCGACACAGCGCCTGACGGAACTCAATCGCGAGGGCGGGCGCGAACTGGCGCCGGAAATCATCATCGCGGTGGAAGACGAAATCGCGAGCGCCAAGAAGGTTTCGCAGGAGGAACGCGATTACAACCTTGCAACCAACGGATTCCAGGCGGCGAAGGCAAAGGCGGACCAGGGCATCAACCAGGTCCTTCGTGAAAAGGCGCGCATCGGTATCGAGCGCATTGAAGGACTCCTGACAAGCTCCGTGATCGAGGGCGTGAAGCAGTTCAAGCCCGAAGCCTATGACCGCATCACGAAAGTCTATGATGAACTGGTGCGCGAGAATGAGGCGGGTGGCTACACGCGCGTCATCACCGGGGTCACCAACATTGAACCGGAGGCAAAGCAACTCGTGATCGACACGAAGCGTGCCGCCTCCGATGACCGCATCCAATCGCTTCAGTCGAACATCAAGGAACTGGAGCAGGGTGGCATCCTGGAGTACCTTCCCAGCTCGCTCGACAACCTGCGCGCCTCGCTTGCCAAGGAAGAAGAGACGCGCAAGGCTGATGATGAGGCGGCGTTCGACTCCATCAAGCAGATGAGCATCGAGGCATCCGATGAATATGATCGCGTGCGCGGCCAGTTTGAAGGCCTAGCAAATGATCGCATTCGTGAAGCGCGCAACTCCGTGGACAAGAGCCGCGCGGTCTTTGAAAAGATGGATACGATTTTCGACCCCATCGAAGGTCCGATGGATGAGGACCAGCAGGCTTTTGAGAACCAGAAGCAGGCGCGCAAGACACAGCTTGGCAAGCAGTTGGAAACGGCCACGGACAACCTTGGTGCTTCGGACTTGCGCAAGAACCAAGGCAACTTCCGCGGTGCCATCGTCCTCGCCGGTGAGGTTCGCCAGCTTTCCGAGGAAACCCTTGCTGAAATCTACCACACGGTCGCCCACAATGCGGGCATTGAGCTTTCCAAGCTCGTGTCGCGCTACGAGCGTGACGGGGCGCGCGTCCACGCGCCGGAGGAACTGGCCCGCGCCACGAGCAAGCTGGAGCAGGTGAAGGCATCCGTCGCACAACGTGCCTACCAGCGCGCGGTGGAGGAATCGGCCGAGGCGCGCGCTGATGTGGAACTCCTCGCGCAACGCATCGCCGGCCGTGCCGCGGAAAATATTCGCGACGCCAACGTCGCCTTGGAAGCCGCAAGCACCGACAACGTTCGCCGGTTCCGCCCGGAGGCGCCTCCGGCTATCGCCGCGCTGATCCAGGAGGCCAGCGTGGACTTGCAGAACAACAACCTGAAGCTGGCGCTGGAAAAGGCGGCGGATGCCACCCAGAAGGCGAAGCTGGCGCAGAGCGAGGCGGACAAGCTCTCCGCCGACGAGAACCTTGCAAAGGCAACGCAGTCGATCGCTGATGCGGAAGCGTCCGGGGCCATCGTCCACGGCGGCCGCGACATCGAGGATGCGCGCCGCTTGGCTTCCTCCTCGCGCGACCTGTACGCCAATCAGGATTACGCACGTGCCGACCAACAGGCCCGCAGCGCCGTGGAACATGCCCAGGCCGGCTTGTATGCGAAGATCACGGAGGCGGAGCAGGAGATCGCCACCGCGACATCCGTGGGTGGCTGGGACAACAACACAAAGAAGCTGTCAGCCGCGAACGACAAGGTTCGCGAGGCGCGCGTGAAGCTGCAAGCGAAGCAGTATTCCGAAAGCTCCGCGCTGGCGGACGAGGCGGCCAATGAAGCGCGTGCTGTCGCCAAGTCCTCCAAGAGGAAGAATTTCAACGCCCGCGTGAAGAGCATCAACAAGGACGTCATTGAGGGCACGAAGCAGGGTACCAACTTCTTCCAGGTGGACGAATCGGTCCGCGTGCGCCAGTCACTGGCTGCGCTGAAGAGCGACTATTCACCAAACGAGTATGATCGCGTCATGGCGGAGATCTCCAAGGTCGAGGCCGACTTCGGCGAAACCCTGACAAAGACTCCGGAAGTCGTGAACAGCGCGGCGGACAGCATTGATGCGCGGCTGAACAAGTTGGTCGAGGGCGGGGCGGATTCCTACGCTGCGCCGGAAATCAAGGAAGCCCGCGACGATGTCCGCTACGCACGCTTGGATTACCGCCGCGGCGCCTACCGCTCCACCCACATTCATCTTCTGAATGCGGCAAAACTGACGCTGCTCACGGAATTCCGTCGCGACCACACGTCCTACTCGGCACAGGTGCAGGAAATCTTCCGCGACTACCGTGCGCTGCAACTTAAGTTTGCCAACGTCCTTTCGCTGGACCCGAAGGAACTGGAGGAGTTGGCCATCGCCGTTGATGGCAGCTCCAGGGTGACTTCGATCTCCGCGCAGGTGACGCCGAGCCAATTCCGCGAGGGCGTGGAGCAATTGTACAGCCGTGCACTGCTTCTCAGCCCGCCCGCGAGCCTCGAAAAGCTGAATGAAATCTTCGTCGCCTCCATTGCGGAGGGCCGTCTGGCGGGCATGTACTTCGAGCGCCTGGCAGTCCTGAACCGCATGTCGACGGACGATGCGAAGTCAAACATTGACCAAGCCTATTACCGCATCAACCTGTCCAATGAGATGGTGACGGACATCCAGCGGCAACTGGGCTACGATCAGGTCCGTTTCCGTCTCGCCCGCATCGGAGACAACACGATCACCAACTCACTTGAATAACAGGCACGAAGGAGAGTCGCCATGGATTTCATCCTCAACTTCTTCAGCAACCTGAACTACGTCTATGTGGTTCAGGTTGTTGTGATCCTGTCGATCATCGTTTTGTTGTTGTTCATCTTTTACTCGCTCGGCATCATCAAGCTTCCGCAGAAGTAATTTCCATCCCGCATCCAGAAGACGCCCTGATTTCTGATGGCCAAGAATAACTTCACGCGTATCGAAAACCGCATCACCGTTTGCCGTGAGTACACGGAGCTTTGGCAGAATTACTTCTCCTTTTTCTCAGAAGACATGGAGGACAAGCTCATCACCCCGCAGATGGAGGAGGAGTTCCAGAACATCATCAATGTGCTGGCGCTCAACCATTACAAGTTTTCCGAGCTTTGCGGCGAGTTCATGAAGAACGACGCGGCGATCCTGGAAATCCTGTCGCAGACGGATTCGCTTCAAACGATCAAGGAAATGCCGGAAGCCACCCGCGGCAAGCTCATGATTGAGTGGCACACGACGTTCATCGACATGAACAAGGCCTTGGGCAAGATCCTCGCGCAAATGACGGCAAAGCAGCTTCAGGCGATGCAGGCGGGCACTGCCGTTTAGTCGTCTTCCGCCGGGTCGTACTTCTTCCCTCCCAACGCCCGCCTCCAGGGTTTCGCCAGCCCCAGTTGGAAGGCGAAGCCTGCCAGTGCGATCGGGACCACTGGAAGGCCGTGCCACGGCCAGCCGATGCCCTGCATGATGAGCACGGCACCAATTGCGGCGGTGCAGAGCGCTATGATGAATTTGGCGGAAGCCACGCAGACGGCCCCGGCGACCGCGCCGGCGATGGCCGTCCCAAATGCGAGCAGCGCATCCCCCTGCGCCCATTCCGCGTCAAGTTCCCTGAAGGCGGAGACGATGAGGAAGAAGGCCGCGCCACCAAGCAGCGAGCCTGCGACGAAGAAGGCCAGCCTGTGAAGCCAGCGAACCAGTAGGACGCCCACGATCAGGCCCAGCAGGAACCCACCGCCACGGATCAGGTTCTGCTGAAGCGGGGTCAAATCCTCCGTGAGTTGCAGCATCAACTCGCAGAGAACAAGACTGACGCCACCGCCGATCATTCCTCCGGCGATATTGAGCGAAACCCAATAGAGCAACCACCCGGCAAGCAGGAAAACCGCTCCCGCAATCACCAGGACAACATCCACATTCTCGAATGAGATTTCGCCGCCGCTCATCATGTGCTCAAGTCAGGTTAATTCCTTGCTAGCATGATGAGTTCAGCAGGGAACAATGCAAATTGCCTTTGATGGAGAATCCGAATGATGACAACTGATCGACGTCAATTTCTGGCCACGGGTGCGACTGCCGCGGTTGCGGGTGGTGCTTTTCTGGCCGCGATGCCAGGTGTTGTCCGCGCCGATGAGCCGGCAAAGGGCGACACAATTGCGCAGCGCCTGCGTGCGCTGGTGCCGGGTGCGACGAATGAGCAGGGTGAATATGCGCTTCCATCGCTTCCCTACGGCTTCGACGCCGTGTCGGAGGTCATCGATGCGGAGACGATGCAGATTCATCATGACAAGCATCATGCGAACTACGTGAAGGGGTTGAAGGACGGCGAGGCTGCCTTGGTGAAGGCCCACGCCAGTGGCGATTACGACCAGATTGGCGCCCTTTCCAACAAGGTGGCCTTCAATGGCGGCGGCCACATGCTGCATTGCATTTTCTGGGACTGCATCGGCCCCGACAACATGGGCGGCGAACCGAAGGGTTCATTGGCAAAGCAGATCGAGACGGATTTCGGCGGTCACAAGCCATTTTGGGCTCACTTCGCCTCTGCGGCGAAGGGCGTCCAGGGTTCCGGATGGGCAATCCTCGCGTGGAGCTATGGCGGGAACAAGCTCGTCATCATGCAGGCGCAGAACCAGCATCTCAACACGCAGTGGGGGATCATGCCGCTGCTGACCCTGGATGTTTGGGAGCATGCCTACTACCTGAAGTACAAGAATGATCGTGGAGGCTACGTTGATGCGTTCCCCAAAATCATCAACTGGGGTCGCATTGAAAAGCGCTTCGAAATACTTCGCGGGTGAGTGCTACTTCCTTGGGCGGGCTGGTACAAATCGGCCCGCCTGCCTCTCTTCCTCGTCAGTAGATCAGGGATGGTTCCAGCATGCTCTTCGGCCAGATGACGGGGACTGAAGGGTCGTCGCGCTGAATGACAAGAAGCCGGAACTGGCCCACGCGCAATTCATCCACCACCGGGCCGGATTCGCGAACCAGTCGTGGGGGTTGTGGATTTCGTGCGGAGTCATACAGGTAGAACCATTTGTTTTGGTCCGCGCCCGTTCCACCCTTTCCCTTCCACAATTCAAAGTTCAGGAACTGCTCGCCGTTGAAGTCGATGAAGTTGCTGTCGCTGAAGAAGCGCTCGCGGAAATCATCCAACGATACGTTGTGTTCATCCACCATGAAATCGCAGAGCCTCTTTTCCATGAAAAGCGGCTTCGTGTAATTCAGTGGCATCGTGGCCTTGAAGACGCTGACCTTCTCGACGCTGACGATGATGAAGAGGGTGATGATGAGGGCGTGGGTTGCCTGTCCGGCGATGAAGAGCGCAAGCACCGCGCCGCGCTGCATGCGTTCGCGCAGCCATCCCATGAGGAAACCAAATCCCAGTCCCACGAAGATCATCGCGATGGGGAAGAGGATGACGATGTAGCGCGTTGGAATGCCCAGAGGCTCGTGTGGCTTGTCGCCCAAAGTCTTGATCAGCACGGCACACGGGACGAGAAACCACAGCAGGATCGCGAATGCGAAGGGTCGTGCGCTTTCCGCATCCAGACCGGCAAGCTGGAGCAGTCGCTCATGGCCGGGCCGCTTTCGACCAAGGACCGCGAAACAAAGCAGGGCGCCCCCGATCAGGGCAAAGGGGGCCTGCCCTGCAGAACTGACATGGGGTGCAACCTTCGAGCAGAATTTTCCAAGCCCTGGGGACAGGGATGGGAGTTGATCGAGGAATCGCTGGAAGTTCAGGAATTCCTGGCGGGCAAGGGTGTCATCCTGGAATGTGAATGCCTTGCCGATGGTGGCGAAGGCATAGGGATTGATGGCCGGATTCAGCAGCCCGATGCTCGTCTGTTTTGCGACCTGTTCGGATTTCAGGGGAACAAAGTAGAACTCAGACTGCCACCACAGGGCGGGCAGGGAGAAGGGAAGCGCCACAATGAAAGGGATCAGGAGGTGCAACAACCTCGCGTTGCGCGTCGGATGTCCGGGTGAACGCTTCACCTTTTCGACGAGGAGCGTTGCGACATAGGTGAATAATCCGGCGATAAAAATTGCGTAGGCTGAAAGGTGCACCTGAATGCCCAGCAGGCCCATGGTGAGCATGAGTGCCAGGCCCGCGCCGCTGCGAAACTTGATCCAGTAGCACAGTCCCCAAAGCGCAATGGATGAAAGGAAGGGGAGGTAGCTTGGATTCCACATCCAAAGGTTTTCCACGAAGGCCTGCGGAAAGAGCGCGTAGGACACACAGGCGGCGATGGCCGACGGGCGCTGCATGACCATGCGCAGTGCGAGGTAGGTGATGCCTGCGGCGAGGCTCGTCAGGAGGCCAATCCATGCCATGATCGCGTAGGGCGATTTCCAAAGAATCAGCGGGATGGCGCTTAGGAAAAAGTAGAAGTTCCCCGGAACCGCCCCGCCGAAATACAGCTCCGATCCTGTCAACGGAACGTGCTGAAGGGAAATCAGGTTCAACGTACGGAAGATGTCGCGCGCCGCGTGCATGTTGAGGCTCCCGATTGGCACGGCCGCAAGACGCGGGATTGCCGCAAGGGCGATGAGAGCAGCGGCCCATTGCCAGTCACGGCGTGGCAACTGTGCGCCCATCGATGCTTCGTTCACTGCGGGTCCGGGGGCGGGGGAGGAAAATATCCGGCGTCTGCGGGAAACAGGTCGCGCTGCGATTCAATCACGGCGAGGGCCTTCCTGCCCGCGTCCGTTTTCTTGATCGCGGGAAAATCGAAGTTCAGCGGCATGTAGCGCTGCCACATGATCTCGCGCGGATTCGTGATGAAGCTGTTGATGATCGCCACTGCCTGCGGATCGTCCCGATAGTACTTCATCAGGATGAAGACAGCGAAGCTGCGCATCATGTGGTTGGGACTGGCGGCGAGCCTCAACGCCTGCGTGCGTGCCGTGTCGCCACCAACCTTGTAGGATAAAATATCGAGCCAGATAACCCGGGCCATGGAACCTCGGTCATGTTCGATGCGGTTGATCAGCGCTTCCGCCAGGGCGCCCTTGTCGCGCTTCAATTCCTGGCCGCGTGCGTAGGACCTTGCCAGTGGAACGCCATAACCGATTGCGATGACGATGATGCAGAGGGTCGTCCAAGGTTTTTGTTTTTGCACGGGCATAGGCAGGGAGAATGCGCTTTCCGGGTGAAAGGCGGTCAAGCGAAAGGCCGTTGCCCGCACGCCGTTCACGCTTGTGCCGTGAAGGCAACGTGCGACGCTTGCCGTGTCTGTACGCCGTCCGCTACTGCGAAGGAGCCACCATGTCACGTCTTTCCAATGCGAGGAAGCTTCGCGCCATTGCCGCGTTCCTGCTGGCATTCACCACTTGGATCGTGGCGGGCTGTTCCCACTCAAAATCCCCCGGAAAGGGCCTGACTCCCTTGGCCGAAGTTCCCCTGATTCCCCGAAAAGTGTTCTTTGACAACCCCGACCGCGCCTCGGTGCAGATCAGTCCCGATGGGCGACGCGTCAGTTACCTCTCGCCCGTGGATGGCGTGCTCAACATCTGGGTCTCGGATCTGGACAACCTTGGCGCGGCGGCACCCATCACGGCCGACAAGGGGCGCGGGATCCGCGCCTACTTTTGGGCCTTCAACAACAAGCAGATCATTTACCTGCAGGACAAGGAAGGGGATGAAAACTGGCGCGTGTATGCAGTGGATGTTGCATCACACGTCGCGCGGGATTTGACACCGATGCAGGGCATTCGTGCTGAAATCGAAGGCGTCAGCGAGAAGTTCCCCAACGAAGTGCTGATCGGGCTGAACGACCGGAATGCGCAGTATCACGACCTCTACCGTTTCAACATTGAGACGGGGGAGAAGACCCTTGTGTTGCAGAATGACCAGTTCGCCGGACTTGTCACCGACGACGACTTTCAGGTGCGCTTTGGAAGCAAGTTCAATCCTGATGGAAGCATCTCCTACATGCAGCCGAACGCCGACGGCACATGGAAGGAATTCATGAACATTCCGGAAGCGGACACGATGAATACAAGCATCGCCGGCTTCCAGAAGGATGGCCAGACAGCCTACCTGATTGACAGCCGTGGCGGAAACACGAGCCGGTTGACCACGCTCGACCTGAAGACGGGGAAGCAGTTGCTGCTGGCGGAAAGCAAGCGCTGCGACGTGGGTGGAATCATCACGCATCCCACGCAGAAGAACGTGCAGGCGGTGTCTTTCAACTACGAGCGCGTGCAGTGGGTGATCCTGGATGCCAGCATTGAGAAGGACTTCGACTACTTGAAGAGCGTCAACGACGGCGAGATGCGCATCAATGACCGCTCGCTTGATGATCTGCATTGGATCGTGGTGTACCTGCGCGATGACGGGCCTGTGCAGTACTATCACTACGACCGCAAGCAGATGAAGGCCACCTACCTCTTCAGCAACCGCAAGTCGCTGGAGGGCCTGCCACTGGCGCGAATGACGTCCCACGTCATTCAATCCCGTGATGGATTGAATCTTGTGTCGTACCTGACGCTTCCCGTGGATGCGAAGGTGAACAAGAAGGGGTTCCCGGTGAAGCCACTTCCATTGGTGCTGAATGTTCACGGCGGCCCCTGGGTGCGCGATGGATGGGGCTACAACGCGGAACATCAACTGCTTGCCAATCGAGGCTATGCGGTGTTGAGCGTGAATTATCGCGGTTCCACGGGCTTTGGTAAGGACTTTGTGAACGCGGGTAACCGCGAATGGGCTGCAAAGATGCACGATGACCTGCTGGATGCGGTGAATTGGGCGGTGAAGAACGGGATCGCGGACAGGGACCGCGTTGCGATCACCGGCGGCAGCTATGGCGGATACGCAACACTGGTTGGCATGACGCAGTCGCCCGATGTGTTCGCGTGCGGCGTGGATGTCGTGGGGCCATCAAACCTCGTGACGTTGCTCAATTCAATTCCACCCTATTGGGCGCCTGCGTTGCAGATGTTCAAGACGCGCGTGGGAGATCACACAACGGATGAGGGACGCGCGTTCCTTGAAAGTCGCTCACCGCTCAACAAGGCACGGAACATCCGCAAGCCGTTGCTCATTGCGCAGGGTGCGAATGATCCGCGCGTGAAACAGGCGGAAGCGGATCAGATCGTGAAGGCAATGAAGGACAACGGCATACCCGTGACATATGTCCTGTATCCGGATGAGGGACACGGCTTCGCGCGGCCCGAAAACAACATCAGCTTCATGGCGGTCGAGGAGGCCTTCCTGGCGCAGCACCTTGGCGGGCGTTTCGAGCCGGTTGGCGATGCCTTCAAGGGGTCTTCGATCAAGGTGGTGGAAGGCGGGGATCAAATTCCAAGCCTTGCCGGGGTTGATCCGCAGGTGCC
Source organism: Candidatus Sumerlaeota bacterium (assembly GCA_020848155.1). Taxonomy (GTDB): domain Bacteria; phylum Sumerlaeota; class Sumerlaeia; order SLMS01; family SLMS01; genus JADZDZ01. Next base: position 139,448 of record JADLAR010000012.1, on the reverse strand, counting down.
GTGAGGCTAGCGAAGGCCCATGATCTTGTGAAGTTGCAGGCTGATTCGCCAGCAGGGATGAGCGAGCACATAGTCAATCGCGGCACGCAGATTTTCCCCGGCGCTTGGTCCGTCCATTGGCTGTAGAAAGAAGTGCTTGAATTCGAGCTTCTCGTAGTCGGCGGGATCGAGGTCCTGCTGCGGATAGACAAGCTTCAATTCATCCCCCTTGGAAATTTCCAGGGGGACTCCCGCTTTGGGGCTGACGCACAGCCAATCAATTCCTGCGGGGCGTGGCTGCGTTCCATTGGTTTCGACGGCGACCTCGAAGCCATTTCGGTGCAATTCGGCGGTCAATTCCTCATCAAGCTGCAACAGTGGCTCGCCGCCGGTGCAGACAACGAGTGGCTTCCCTTCGCGTCGGTCTTTCGGCCAGATGTTCCCAACAATTTCCGCAACCTGGCGGGCGGTCTGGTAGACTCCGCCATTCTCGCCATCCGTTCCCACGAAGTCCGTGTCGCAGAACTGGCAACTGGCGCTGGCACGTTGTTCCTCGCGGCCACTCCAGAGGTTGCAACCGGCGAAGCGGAGGAACACGGCGGCGCGGCCGGCCTGTGCGCCTTCGCCCTGCAAGGTGTAGTAGGCTTCCTTGATTCCGTAACTCACGGTTGTTGCGTGGCTGCCGCGCTTCGGTAATGGAGGGGATCGCGAGCGCCCGCTTCCGCGAAACCCTTGAGGCGCAGCAGGCACGAGTCGCACTCGCCACACGGCGTTCCATCCCCTGACGGGTCGTAGCAGGAATGCGTCAGGCTGTAATCCACGCCGAGCTCAATCCCGCGTTGGATGATCTGTGCCTTCGTCATTTGCATGAGCGGTGCATGGATGTGAAAACTCGATGCGCCGGTGACACCCGCTTTTGTTGCCAGGTTCGCCATGTTCTCGAAGGCGCGGATGAACTCCGGTCGGCAGTCGGGATAGCCGCTGTAATCGAGCGCATTCACGCCGATGAAGAGATCACCTGCGCCGAGGACCTCCGCCCACGCCAAGGCAAACGACAGGAAAATGGTGTTTCGCGCCGGGACGTAGGTGATGGGAATCTCCCCGCTCATTTCGTCGGTGCTTCGCGACTTGGGAACGCTGACGTCATCCGTCAGCGCCGAACCACCAAAGGAGCGCAAATCGATGTGCACTGTTCGATGTTGTGTCGCGCCGAGTGCCTTTGCAACGGCGGCGGCGGCGCGAAGTTCCACGTCATGCCGCTGTCCATAGGCGAAGGACAGCGCATGACATTCAAAGTGTTCGGCGCGCGCGATGGCAAGGCAGGTGGTCGAATCCAATCCGCCGCTCAGGAGGACGATCGCCTTCTTCTTCAAAGTTGTCGGGGAAATGCTTGTCATGCGTGCAGGAACGGGGGGAAATGTGCTTGCCCTAGGCGGCGCTGTCAACCATCAGACCGACAACAAACCAGCGAAAGCGCGATCCATGGCACCTGCAAAACAAAAGAAACGCGGCACGAAACTCTCTGACACCACCGGCATCACGATGTTGGGGGCGGCCACGCGCGGCCCGTCGAAGCGATTGGAATCATTTCCCTTCCATCACTCCGAAAATCGCACGCGAATCATCTTTCATTGCCATGAATTTTCATGCCTGTGCCCGGTAACGGGCCAGCCTGACTACGCGAAGATCGACGTGGAATACATTCCCGATGGCCGTGCGATCGAGAGCAAGTCATTCAAGAACTACCTGTGGTCGTTCCGGAATGAGCCAGCGTTTCACGAGGACATCGTGAACAAGATCCTGAATGATGTGCACGACTTCCTGAAGCCCGCCGCGATTCGCGTAACCGGCTACTTCAACATACGCGGCGGGATTTCCATCGATGTCGTCGCGGAGCGCGGCTTTGGCACGAGTTAGTCGCCGCTGAACTTCCATTCCCCGCCGACCATCGTTTTCATCACGCCCACTTTCAGCAAGTCATCGGGGTCAATGGCGTAGGGATCGCGGTCCAGCACGATGAGATCCGCCAGGAAATTCGGCGCCAATCGCCCCAGCCTGTCCTCCATGTACGCGGCCCATGCAGGCCCCTCCGTATAGCCGCGAATCGCCTCATCGATGGTGATGCGCGCTTCGGGGTACCAGCCTTCGCGCCCCGGCGAACCATCGGCGCGGCGGCGCGTGACGGCGGCGTGGATGCCCTTGAAAGGTTCAAAGGGTTCCACGGGCGAATCACTGCCAAAGGCAACATGCACGCCCTGGTCGATTTGCACCCGGGCGTTGTACGCGAGGCGGGATCGCGCACCCCAGTATTGATCTGCGACGGGATAATCAGATGTGGCGTGAATCGGCTGGAAGGATCCGATCACCTGCAATTCCGCGAGCCGGCGCACGTCATCGGGATGGACGATCTGAACGTGTTCAATGCGGTGACGCATCGCGGAGGGGGGAACACCGCGCCGCGCCTCGTCCCGGCGAACCTCCTCATAGACGTCCAGCACATGGCGCACCGCCTCATCGCCGATGGCGTGGATGGTGGAAGGAAACCCGTGACGGCTGGCACGCATCACGGCTTCCAGCATCTCCGCTTTCGGCGTGACGATCATTCCCCTGTTGTTCGGCTGCCCTTCGTACGGGTCGACCATTTGCGCCGTGAGAGGCCCGAGTGCTCCATCCGCAAAGATCTTCAGTGCGCCGAGCCGCAGCCAATCATCGCCGAATCCCGTTCGCAGCCGAAGCTCATGGGCGTGGTGAATGAATGGCAGGTTGATGTGTTTAAGGACACGCAGGCCCAGCGCGCCGCGCTCGTGAAGAAGTTGCATGGCTTCAAAGGCCAGTTCCCAGTCGTAATCGTGCAGCCCCGTCAGGCCGCATCGCCATGCAAGCTCCCGTGCCGTCTCCATCGCGGCGGCCACATCCTCCGCCTTCATTGTGGGGATGACACGTGCGACAACGATGTTTCCATCCTCCAGAAGAAGTCCGGTCGCTTCGCCTTTCCGATCCCGTTGAATCTCGCCCCCCTTGGGATTTGGGGTGCTGGCAGTGATTCCCGCCTCCTTCAGCGCGAGCGAATTCACCCATGTCGCATGGCCGCTGCGCGCCGACAGGTACACGGGATTATGGGGCGTTACCGGGTCGAGATCCGCCGCCGTGGGAAAGGCGCCGCCGGGCCAGGTGCCCTGCGCCCAACCGAAGCCTTCCAGCCATTCGCCCGGCTTCGCCTTGGCCGCCACTTCCGCCACACGCCGCACGGCCTCTTCCTTGGTTGGCACATCCATTAGGTTGATTCGGGACAAGCTAACGGCGGTCTTTTCCCAATGGATGTGCGCATCCGTCAGGCCGGGGATGATGGTCGCGCCCTTCATGTCCTCAACAACGGTGTGGCGCTCCGCCAGAGAACGAACTTCCCCGCCGCCGGTGGCGACAATGCGGTCACCGCGGATTGCGATGGTTGTCGCCCGTGGTGATTGCTGATCCAATGTATGCACGACGGCGTTTGTAAGAATGCGATCCATGTTTTTCCTAGGTGGCAAAGAATTGGGCGTAGATGGCGATGGAACTGGCAGCAATCGTCAGGAGCATCGCCGCAGCAGCCAATGGCAGACCATGATAGCGTGCGCGTGCAACGAGTACTTCACCAGCCCCCCAAAATGCGGAAATGAAGGTGTTGATCGATGCCAGGATGATTCCCGCGACAATGGCCAGCCCCGTCGAACTCGCGGTGTTTCCCAAAAGCATCAGGGGCAGGAGCAGGCAGACAATGCCGTTTATCATCGCTCCGTAGCACTTACCGTTTACGGTGGGCGGAATTTTCCGGACTGCGGGTTTTAGGGAAACGAAGTCGAGCATCGCCTCCAGATACTCCGACTCGCCCACGTCAGCCAGTTGGAAGTCCTTGCATTGCACGGCAAGGTGCGATGCCACGCCCTTCGCGTGGGGCTGGAGGCGGACCTCCACGAGAAGCTTCGTGGACTTGAAGGGGTAATCTGCCAGCACGGACTGCTTTGGGCGGGGCGTGGTGCGTTCCGCCTGAAGGGCGTGGGCGTTGCCCGTCTTGATCATCTTGAACCCATCCGCCAGCAGCCGTTTTTGCAGTTGGTCGCGAACCTGCCCGATGGAAGATCCGGCGAAGAAATGATCACGCTCCGCGCGCAATTTGCCCTGCGGCCCGGATGTGAAGATGTGGATGAACATGGTGAGGACCATGCCAAGCAGGTTTGGCAGGAACGAGATCAGGAGAACGAGGACGAGTTCCGCGCCGCCGGAGCCGTGGATCATGCACCTTGCCCCATGTCAGATCGGCACGGCGACTTCGTTCAGGACCGCGCGAATGGCGGCCTCATCCTCGTGATGGCCGAAGCCGCTGGTTTCAAAGGTGCGCGCGACTTGAACGCGGTGTGCAAGGACGGGAGCGGCGAGCGCCTTGATGTCATCGGGTGTCACAAAGTCACGACCACGAACGGCGGCAAGTGCCTGCGCGCATCGGCGCAGCGCGATGGCGCCGCGCGTGGAAACGCCGATTTCAAACTGTGTGCTGCGGCGTGTGGCTTCCGCAATTCGCACAATGTAATCCAGCAGGTCGTCATCAACTTTGATCTTCATCGCCAGTTCCTGCATGGCAATGACCTCCTCCGCAGTCAGCACGGCCTTCACTGTGCTTTCCTGCGACGTCATGTACTGCTCGCGCAGGACTTGGACTTCGTGCGATCGTTCCGGATATCCAATGTGGAGCCGCAGAAGGAAGCGGTCCATTTGCGACTTGGGGAGCGGAAACGTTCCGTGAAACTCGATGGGATTCTGGGTTGCGAGCACGATGAAGGGACGGGGGAGTGGATACACATGCCTGTCCATGGAAACCTGGCCAACGTTCATGGCTTCCAGCAGCGCGCTCTGTGTTTTCGGTGTCGTGCGATTGATCTCGTCCGCCAACACAACGTTTGCGAAAATGGGACCTTCGCGAAACTCAAACTCCTTCTTCGTCTGGTCGAAGATTGTCACGCCAAGGATGTCGGAGGGCAGCATGTCCGATGTGAACTGGATGCGCTGAAAGGAGCTTTGGATTGAATTGGCAATCGTCAGTGCCAGCGTCGTCTTTCCAACGCCGGGGACGTCCTCCAGAAGCACGTGGCCGCGCGCGAGCAGCGCCACGAGGCAAAGCTCCACGACATCATCCTTGCCGTGAATGACGCTGGTGATATTCTTCGTAAGCGTTTGAAGCTTGTGTGCAAATTCTGGTGAATTCATGAAATCCGTTCGAAGAACCATCCGAAAATCGTCGATGGCTGATCAGGGGAGTGCGGGTAAAAAGAGTCAAGCCGTGAAACCCTCGGTGCGTCTTCCCCGGTTGCCGCAGCAGCCCCGCCTTGCGTTGCGGCACCTTCGCCTGGCGGATTCACAATTGGCGCGGGCGATCGACCATGTGGGTGGCTTTGCCATGCCCACGTCGCGGCCCGCCACGCTCTATTCGCTCTGCCGTGCCATCATCGGGCAGCAACTTTCAACGACGGTTGCGGGCAGGATCGCGGAGCGATTCGTTGCGGCATGCGGACAGGGGGAGGACATTGCGCCGAAGGTGGTGCTGAAGTTGAGCGATGAGCAGCTTCGAGCGGTGGGGTTGTCGGGGGCGAAGGCGCGCAGCGTCCGCTCCCTGGCGGAATTTTGGCATCGGGAGGAACTGACTCACGAATCGCTGGAGGCGATGCCCGATGATGAGTTGATCGACTATCTGACGCAGGTGAAGGGCATCGGGCCATGGACGGTAAAGATGATCCTCATCTTCTGTCTTCGGCGCCCTGATGTCCTGCCGCACGAGGATCTTGGCGTGCGTGCCGGGATCAAGAAAATCTATCGGCTCGACCAATTGCCAACACCGAAGGAAACGATCACCATCGCGGAGAAGTGGGCGCCCTACCGCAGTGTTGCATCATGGTATTGCTGGCGCGTGCTTCCGCTGAAGGATTTCTGCTAGCGGGGAAACGAGTGGGCGCCACCATCCACGGTTATCGTTCGAAGTAGCTCGCCATGAATCCTGCCGTTGGTTGCGACGCAGCGCTTGCCGAAAAGGTCAAAGGGCTGTTCGCCGTGGAAATCCGTCACGCGGCCCCCCGCTTCCTCCACCAGCAACGACCCTGCCGCCATGTCCCACGGTTTCAGGCCATACTCGTAGAAGCCGTCGAGGTGTCCCGCGGCCACCATTGCGAAATCCAGCGCCGCCGCACCAAGCCGCAGGATCCCGCGCGATGACTTGACACATTCGCCCAGCATGGTCATCAGCGGTTTCACATGATCTGCACGGTCATAGGGAAATCCCGTCACAAGCAGCGCATCCTGCAGGGTCCCGGTTTCCGAGACGCGAATCTGTTGCAGATTGCGGAATGCGCCACCACCGCGGGTTGCCGTGTACAGCTCATCCAGCGCAGGAGCGTATACGACGCCGGCGATGACCCTGCCCTGAAAGGTTACGCCGATGCTGACCGCGAATAATCTCAGGCCGTGCGCGTAGTTCGTGGTACCGTCCAGCGGATCAACGATCCACAGGTAGTCGGCCGTGTCACTTCCGTAGCGCCCGCCTTCTTCACCCAGGACGGCGTGGTCGGGAAAGTCACCCAGAATTTCACGGTGAATCAGTTCCTCGCATTCACGATCGGCAACGGTGACGAGGTCGATCTCACCCTTTTTTTCATACCTGTCCAGGTTGCGAAAGTATCGCATTTGAATCGCGCCTGCTTCCAGGGCAATGCGGCGCGCGGTGGCCATGATGGCTTCATATTGGTGCGTCATGGCCCCATGCGACGCGGAAACGGCGTGCGGAGCGATGAAAAACAGCGTTGTCCCTGCCCCATTGTCCGCAACAATACACAGCCAATGCGCCGCCTGCTCATCATCAGCTATGACTTCCCGCCCAGCAGCATCGGTATCTGGCGCACGCTGAAGTTCTGTCACTACATGACGGAGTTTGGCTGGCAGCCGTACATCCTGACGGTGAAGCCTGCGCCGTCATCGCGCTGGGATGAGGGGCCATTGAAGGAACTTCCCCGTGGGACGGAGATTCGGCGAACCGAGGCGCTGGAGCGAGCGCGGGTTGCCCACCTGTTGCGGAAGGCGAAAGCGACCCTGATTGGCGGATCGAAGAGGGAACCCGGCAGGTCAAACCAGCCCCCGGCGCAAAATGCGAATTCCATCCTGCGCGGCGCGATGGAGTTCCTGCGGCGCTGGGCCTTCATCCCCGATGAGCGCATCGGGTGGCTCCCTTTCGCCTATGCGAAGGCGTGCACATGGATGCGCGAGGAGAAATTCGACGCCGTCTATACGACGTCGTTCCCCGCCACGGCACATGTCATTGGCGCGATGCTTGCCAGTAAGTTCAGGGTTCCGCTGCTCTCTGATTTTCGCGACATCTGGATTGGAAATTACGTCTTCTATCACCCGGCAACCCGCTTTCACGACAGGCTTCATCGGCGGCTGGAGCGATTCGTTGTGAATGAATCCGCCTGCGTTGTCAGTGCCACACGGCAGATCACCGATGACTTCCTGCAACGATACCTGGACGCGCCGGTTGAGAAGTTCTCCACAATCACCAATGGCTTCGACGATCGCGACTTCATCTTCCCCGATGTCGTGCCTGGCAAGGATGTGTTCACCATTGCCTACGTTGGAACCATGTACGGCGCGACATCGCCACGCTGGTTCTTTGAGGCCGTGTCGGAGGTCATGCGTGCCGATCCCGCGTGGCGTGAAAAGATGCGCATCCGTTTCGTGGGCTCGATGGTCGAACCCTACCGTTCCATGATTCAGGAACATGCGTTGGGCGATATTGTGACGGTGGAGGACTATGTCGCCCACGACAAGGCGCTGCAAATCATGGCAGAGGCGGATGTTCTGCTGCTGATTGTGGCCGACGTCCCCGGAAGCCACGTCATGTTGACGCAGAAGGTCTTCGAGTACGCCGCCGCGCGAAGGCCGATCCTTGGATTGGTGCCCGACGGCGCGGCACGTGATTTCCTGGTGGAATTGAATGAGGGGGAAATCGCGCCGCCCGACAACGCGCCGGCCATCGCCACAGCCTTGAAGAAATTGCTGAAGGCATGGGACGAAGGTGGACGAGTCACGCTTCCAGAAAATCCCATCATCGGGAAGTATCATCGTCGCGTTCTCACGCAACAACTCTGTGCCGAGCTCGATCGCATCGTGCGAAAACCATCACGATCACGCAGGCCGGCATGAGCGTCGCACTCATTACCGGAGCCAGCATGGGACTGGGTGAGGAGTTCGCCCGGCAGCTTGCGGCACGCCGCATGGACCTTCTCCTGGTGGCCCGCAGCGAAGACCGGCTGCAAGCGCTGGCGACAGAACTTGTCCGGAAGCATCAGATAAAGGCGCACGTCCTTGCATGTGACCTGTCGCGCGAAGGCGCACCGCAGCAGGTCTTGCAGGCCGTCACAGAAAAGAAGCTGAAGGTTTCCTGGCTGATCAACAACGCAGGGTTTGGATTGATAGGCCCTCTGGAGCGGATGGACGCGAACCGGGTTCGCGAAATGATCTCGCTCAATGTAAGTGCGCTCGTTGAACTGACCCAGTTGATGCTCCCCGTGCTCCGTATGGTGGGCGATGCGCGCGTCATCAACGTTGCCTCCACGGCGGCATTTCAGCCAATCCCGCAGTTCAACGTCTATGCAGCGACAAAGGTTTTCGTGCTCCACTTTTCTGAGGCATTGAGCGAAGAGCTATGTGGGACGTCGATCCGGGTGTTGTGCCTTTGTCCAGGCCCGACACCAACCCAGTTCCACGTTGCGGCAGGAATTGATGCGCGGCTCTTCAACCAGGGGCAGACGGCGCGGCAAGTCGTCAGGATGGGCATCCTCGGAAGCGACAAGGGACGCACGGTGGTTGTTTGCCAGCGCGTTTGGACGAATCTCCTGATACGTTTGGCGCCACGCATTGTGGTGCGAAAAGTCGCTGGAATGATTGGCAAACTCATGGTCAACCGGAGCATGAAACCTTGAATGCGGCGATGGAGTACCTTCACACCGACGGGCGGGGTGGATTTTTCTGCGGCACCTTCAGCGGGGAGATCACGCGGCGCTGGCATGGTTGGTGGGCTGCGGAGAATCCTCCGCGTGGGAGGAAGAGGCTCATCGCGGGGTTCGATCTGCGACTGACTTACGAGGGAAAGGATTACTGGCTTACCCGACGATGGGAGAACGGTCGGTGGATTGAAGCGGATGTGGCGTTCCCGGAGCGAGTGTTCCACTGGCAGGACAATGCTTTCGGCGCCTTGGACTTGGGTGTGAGGACGTGCTCATCGAGCGGGGGCATCGTTTTTTCATTCTCCCCCAACCTCAGGGACAGCAAAGGCAGCGCCGTCCTGCGCATTCGCCTCCTGCTTCCCAACGATGTGGACACTGGTGTGATCAATTATGTGGTGGGGAATGCAGCCACGGCGATCAGTCCCCATGCACTTGAAACACTGGACGACGTTTCCCTGGAGATTGAGAAGGATTGCGAGAAGACATGGTCGGAAACGCTGAAGCGTGAATCGGGGCTATCGATTCCCTTTGGGCGCGATGCTTTCGAGGTTCGGATTCAGGCTGTTGGCGCAGGGACGGTGGAGGAGAAACCTCCGTCGAATGGCAATGCTCCGATTCGGATCAATCGTCGATGGAGTCCTTCCCATGGAGCGCACCTGAGTCTTGCCGCCGATCAGTTCATCGCGCGTGGAAAAGGCGGGAGCACGACAATCCTCGCGGGGTACCCTTGGTTCACCGATTGGGGACGCGACGCGATGATTTCGATCCCTGGTCTTTGCATCGCCACCGGGCGCATCGCGGAAGCACGCGGAATTGTCCGGCATTTCCTTGAGTACACGAGCCAGGGATTGATTCCGAACATCTTCCCGGAGCACGGAGAGCAACCACGATACAACACGGTGGATGCAACCTTGTGGCTCGTGGATGTCATCTTTCGTTTGTGGCCGCTTGATGAAATCGCCGGCGACATGCAATTGTGCACCAAGTTGCGGGAGATCATTGAATGGCACGAGCGCGGGACGCATAACAACATTCGCGTGGCTGGGGATGGATTGCTGATCGGCGGCGATGCGGGCACGCAGCTGACGTGGATGGACGTGAAGGTCAATGGCCACGTGCCGACGCCGCGGCATGGCAAGCCGGTGGAGATCCAGGGATTGTGGTTCAATGCCCTGCAACTGATTGGAATGCTCGCGAAGGCATTGGGGGACGGTTCACTTGCGAAACGATGCGGAGACCTCTCAACCCGCGTTGCTGATGCGTTTGCAAGGCGCTTCATCGACCATCGCAAGGTGCACCTGGCGGACGTTGTTGATCGTGATGGAGCAGGTTCCGCGGATTGGTCCCTGAGGCCGAACATGGTCATTCCATTCGCGCTGCATCACAATGTCATTCCCGCGACAAAGCGAACTGATGTGCTGCGCGCCATCGCGGAAGACCTCCTCACACCACGCGGACTCCGCACGCTGGGACCACAGGAACCGAAGTATCATGGCATCTACCACGGTGACGTGGTGGTGCGCGACCACGCCTATCATCAGGGAACGGTCTGGATGTGGTTGCTCGCCCCCTACTTCGCTGGCGTCATCGCGGAGAAGGAAAAACTCCCGGACCTTTACGCAGCCCTGTCTTCCCTCGCGGAAGAATTGATTTTTCACTTCGACCACGAAGGCTGCCTGCACCAATGCAACGAGATATTTGATGCCGATCCGCCCCATGTTCCACGCGGTTGCTTCGCGCAGGCGTGGTCAACAGCCGCCCTGATTCAAATCCTGCAATACGATCTGGACTAACGACGCGCCTTCTTCACGATGGAGGCGATCACGCCCGCCGCCGCGATGATCTGCTCGCACGTCGTGTCCTTTCCCGGCGTGATGCGAATGGCACTGGCCGCACGCTGGTCATCCCGGGGAAACATCGCTCGCAGTGCGGGCGACAATTCCATTACGCCCGTGGCACAGGCGGAGCCGGCGGACACGAAGATCCCGCATGAATCCAGGGCGATCACCAGGTCGGGCGCGCTGAGTCCGGGAAAGCTGAGGTTGAGAAACCCCGGCAGGCGACGGCCCGACTCCCCATTCTCCGCGAAGTCAATGCCCAACGCCCGCAGTGTCGAAAGCATGGCTTCATCCAACGCGCGCAGGTGACGACACCGTTTGTCATGCTCCTCGCGCGCCAACTGTGCGGCCATGGCGAAGGCTCGTATCAATGCCACAGGCTGTGTTCCCGCGCGAAGTTCCCCCTCCTGGGGGCCACCCGTGATTTGCGGACGAATGCTCCTGATGCCACGACCCGCGAGAACGCCCACGCCGGGAGGGCCATGGATCTTGTGTGACGAGATGGAGTAAAAATCTGCGCCGGCGAATTGATCCGGTGCCAGTGACGTGAAGCCCTGCGTCAGGTCGCAAAGCCACCGCGCACCGGTGTCCTCGCAAAATGTCCGTGCTCCCTTCATGTCCTGAATGACGCCCGTCTCATTCTGCACGGCCATCACGCACAGAAGATCGCAGGAGGCACCCGCTGGAATGTCCGCCACGCCGGATGGAAGCACCTCCATCCTCGTCAGTTCGACCGCGCCCAAATTCGACAAGAGCACGGTCGTTTCACGCACACAGGAATGCTCAAGGTCGGAGGTCAAAATCCTCGTGCGCATTTGCGCAGCGGCCCGGGCGGCAACAAGACCACGAATGGCCAGGTTGTTTGCCTCAGTCGATCCGGAGGTGAAGACAACTTCATTGGCCGATACGGCTAGCAGCGCTGCGAGCTGCTCCCGGCTCTCCTCCAAGTGGGCACGTGCGCGCTGGCCGGCGCGATGGACGGACGATGCATTCTGCGGTTCCGCCAGCGCCTCCCGAAGGAAGATGCGCACACGCTCATCCACGGGCGTCGTTGCCGCGTGATCCAAGTAGACGTCGGCCATGCGCTTTACCTTCGTGAGGAGGACGATCCAATCAATTTTTTAGGTCTGAAAAAGACGGTTATTCCCAACAAAAGTCTTTTTTCTTTTGACTCGAATGCCACATGTACTATGTTTTCACTGTTGGTCAACACGGCCCCCGGTTCAACCGACATCCCTACCGTCGCGCCGCCGTCAGGACAAACGCTTTGTCAACTTACACCGTTAACCCATCGGCCTCCGCAACGTCCTCCCAGAGCCTTGATCCCTCCAAGTCGTTGCTTTGTGCCGTCCTTGATGACGGCCGGATCGCACTGGTGCGCGTGATTGGCCGCGGGAACTTTTGCAATTCTGTTCCCTTCAAGAATTTCTCGCTGAAGATGCAGGAATCAGCCGGCACCCGCATGATCATCGACTTGCAGTACTGCGAGTCGATGGACTCCACATTCATGGGCGTGCTGGCCGGGATGTGCCTGACACAAATGAAGAGCAATGCGGGGCGGATTTCCGTCGTGAATGCGAACGAACATTGCCGCCGCCTTCTGAAGAACCTCGGCATCATTCATCTGCTGGACCTGCGGACGGGTGACGTTGCCGAGGTGCAGCGCGCCGAGGACGAGGATAAGTTCGCGCCCGCGAAGTGTCCGCAGGGTTCGCGCGTTGAGCAGATTTGCACGATGCTTGAAGCGCACAGGGAACTGGTTCGCCTGGATCAGAAGAATGAGGTGCAGTTTCAGGCCGTCATCGAATACCTTGAGAAGAGCCTGCAGGAAGAACGGGACTCGAAGGCCCCTCACTGATCGGCGCGCATCACGCCCGCAGCAGGTCTCATGGCTGTCGTCAAGATCCACGCCATCATCCTGAAGAGTTATGAAACCGGCAACTCGTCGGAGGTTGTCCACATCCTCTGTGCGGAGTTCGGCCGCTACTCCGTGTACGCGCGCGGCCTGCGCAGGCAGCGCAGTCGCTTTGCCGCGATCCTGCAACCCCTGTCACTCGTTGAACTGACGTTGTCCGCGAAGGATGGTGCAGAGATGGCGACGCTGCGTGATGCCGCGCCGCTCACCGACCACTCCGCGCTCACGTCGGACATGGAGCGCTTCAGCCTCGCCCTTGTACTGGCGGAGGTTGCCGCCGCCTCCTGCAACGCGGCGCAGGCAGCGCCGGAAATATTCGCTGCGCTTGTGCAGGCGCTGCATGACCTGGACCCGCGTTCCGGTGAACCGGCCATGCTGGCGGCGTGCCGCGCCATGCTGACGATCCTGGCGGCTGCGGGATACGAGCCACAGATCGATGAAGCGCTGCTTCATCCGTGGCCCGCGGAACGGGCGAAGCCGCAAATGTTCTGGTTGGAGATGGAAAATGCACGGGTGCATTCGCAAGGCTCACACTCGTTGGGCGATCCACATTGGCCCATGCGCATTGCCCCGGCCGCCCGGCATTTTCCGCTGCCGCCGCAGGCCGTGCGATTCATCCACAACGTCGCTCATGGAAGACAGGTTGTTCTTGCGAGTGAGCATGCTGCGCAGCTTTTCGAGGGCCTTGTGCGCCTGGCGGAATATCACCATGAGAGTGGAATAAAGAGCGCGAACTTCTGGCGGGAAATTTCGGGAACGCCCTGACAGCAAAAGGACGCGGTCTTTCGACCGCGCCCATGATTTGCCCTGTGGTGTGCTGCCTCAGTCCTTCACTTCAACCATCATCTCCACTTCAACGGGAGCATTCAGCGGCAAACATGCCATGCCGACCGTGGAGCGGGCGTGCCGGCCGGCTTCACCAAAGACAGCCTGTATGAAATCGCTCGCGCCATTTGCAATTTTTGGGTGGGCGGTAAACGTCGGGTCGGACGCCACGAAAACCCCCAGCCGAACAATGCGCACGATCTTGTCCAGGTCACCGATCACGGCCTTGATCACCGCCAGGTTGTTGATCGCGCAAATGCGTGCCGCTTCCGTGGCCGCTTCGGGGGTGACGTCCTGGGGAACGATTCCCGTCGCCACCATCTGGCCGCTCTTCATCGGAAGCTGGCCGCTGGTAATGACCAGGTTGCCGGTGCGGGTGGCAGGGATGTATGAGGCCACGGGTTTCGGAGCCTCTGGCAGGGTTACGCCGAGTTCGGCCAACTTGGATTCGATCTTGGACATGGGATTTTGGGAGCCTTTCGCGTTGGGGAAACGCGTTGAGGTCTGCCGATGCGGCAGCAGGAATCAAGGACGATTCACACTGCCGCAACGGCGTCGGCTTATTTTTCCCCGGGGAAGCGGTTCTTGACCAGGAAACTCACATCGACGACTTTCTTCTCCGCCTTTTCCCCCTTCTTGTTCGCGGGCAGTTCCACGGAAATGACAAGCTCATCAATGGACTTCCGCTCCGTGGAGACGCCCACTTCGGTGATTTCCTTGATTTCCCAATCACCGTTCAGGGTTTCCGTGATCTTCAAGGTCACCGGCTCCTCCTTGAAGTTCTCGATCTCATAACGAAGTTGCCGCACCTGGTCGAACATGACCGGCACCTTCTGGATGTTCGTCCTCACGTTCGTCTTCTCATCCTTCATCAGGCGGCGCTTCAGCACCACGTCCTTCACCTTGCCAAGCGTCAATTCCGCCTTCTCCTTGGGCGGAGTCTGCTTCAGCATGTCCTCACCCAGGAAGATGGAACTGTTCATTCCGTCATCGCCGTAAAGGCGTGCCTTGCCATTTGGCAGCTTGTATTTTCCGAGGCCAGCCTCCACCTTGTTTTCAATTTCGTACACAAGGTCGATGTTCTCCCCATCCTCGCCTAGGAAGGTCTCGTATCCGGGCCGCGCAATGAAGACCTTCCTGACGGGAAGTTCCTTCACGCGTGATGCGAGGAAGCGACGAACCTCGCCGGAATCCATCGAGCGCGTCAGGTCATCCATCAGCGGAAGGCGCACGATGGCGTTGTCCAAATCCTCGCCGCTGGCGTTCTGCATGCGGAAGTATTGCTGGAAGTCGCCCGCTGTTTCCTTCTGGTTCATGCGGATCTCATAGCTCGTGTCCTGCGTGATGCCGTTCAGCAGGTAGCTCACGCGGATGCGCTCCGTGCGCGCTTCGGGCGCGAAGAGCTGCCACGTCAACGCCTGTTCGTTTGGTGGAAAGCCCGTCGCGATGATCTTCGTCGCGGTGTCCCCATCGCCGGGATTCGTCAACAATTCGATCATCACGGAGTTGGGATCGATGGAAACGCCGTTCCAGGCGAAATCCACGAAGTTCGTTCCCTTCTGCAGCGGAATTTCGCGCTCTTCGTAGAGCAGCGTGTATCGCGGGTTTTCAAGGCTCGTCACCAGCTTCGCGCGGTCGGGGAGCGTGACCAGCTTTGTTCGCGCATGGCCGGCGATTGGCAACGCGCTCATCGTGGCAAGCAGCAGGATCGGGAAATACTTTTTCATGGTCAGTCACCTTTCCTCGTTAGTTGGCTTTTGCGTTCGTTCCATAGTGCAGAACGTAGGTCAGTTTGATTGTTGTTGTGGATTGCGCAGGCAGCGGCAGTTCCCAGCGAATGGTCTCGCGGTCCACCTGTTCATGCTTTGGCTCTGATGCGATCACGTCCGCGACCCGATTCCCCTGGGGAGGAATGAATTGTGAATCATCATTGGCCGTCACGCGATGACCGTCGGCGGCAGGATAGTAAGTGAGCTTGAAGGGAACAGCACGGGAACGCGAATTCTTCACATCAAGCCTGCGTTCCACGGTTTCATCCCAGCCAACACGATTGCCATCCGTGCCGAATGCGAACGCACTCCGCTGGCGGGAGAGCTCCCGATCCTCCAGCGTCACAAGGCCATCGCTTCCGAGGTTCAATTCAATCTTTTCCCCTTCCGGGACGTACTTGTTCCAGGTCACGGCTTCGAATGCATTCCCACCGCGCTCATCCACGCGATAGACGTAATGGTTCCCTTCGGGAAAAACTTCCTTTCCGAGCTTGTGCTTCTCATCGTTTTGAAGCTTGTAGAACTTCAGGATGGCGGGCCCGTAGCGCCGCGAATCCAGTTCATAGCTCAGGTCGAATGGAATTTCCGTCAGCTTTGGATTTGGAAGCGCCTTGCTCCAACCGTTTTTCAGGTCCTCCTCACCTTCCACGGAAAAAAGGCGGTATTCGGAAACAGCCTTCTTGAAAATTTCCTTCGCAGCCGCCAAATCGGCGGATTGATCGGACCTGAAAAAAGACTCTGTTGTCATCTTTTTGTCCTGTTCGCGAAGTTCCGTGCGCCCATCCTTCAAGGCCCCGCCTTCACTCATCATATCGCGGAAGGCCACGGGTAATCCCTGCATTGCGGGAAACCGGCTTTTCCATCGGGCGATGATCTGATCCAGTTGTTCGATCAGGTTCACATCCCCCACGACTACTCGCACGTGAGCCTTTTCAAAGTCCTCCCCGCTGTTGTTGGTGACGCGGGTGAATTGCTGGACGTCGAAGGCGGTCTCGTCCTTGTTCGCCATCAACACGTAGTTTGACGACCACGACAGGCCGCGAACGAAGTAGCTGATCTCAACCGGGGAGGAAATCGCCTCCTCGGCCACAATGCTCCAAAGGATGACCTCGTCCGTGCCTTTCGGATAGACCGCGTCCTGAAGCGTCAGGCCCGGCGTGCCTTTCAGGTCGAGTTGCAGGCTCGTCGGGTCGATCTGCGTGTTCGCCCAGGAAAACTGAATCTGGTTCAGTCCCTTGCGGAAAGAGAGCGCCCGTGTTTCGCGGCCAAGCGTCAGGTCCTGGGAATTGTAGATGGTCAGCTCTGACGCGTCCTTCATCGGGAGCGTTGTCAGGTCCATCTTGGCGGACAACGGTGCCGCAGCCGCCAGCAGGGCCATCGCTGTCACAAGAGTGTGGGGAATGCGTCGCACGGTGATGCCCCTAGTTGGACTTTGTCCTGGTGCCGTTGTGAAAGACGGCCTTGTACGTCATGGTGAGCGTTTGCCCCGCTTCCACCGTGGTTTCCCAGCGGATTGAGCTGCGATCAACCTTCTCGTACGATGGGTTGCTCGATTCCAGCATCTCCCAGTCGCCATCGATGTAGTGCGTCAGCTTCAGGGGGATTTTCCGGTCGCGGGAATTCTTGACCTCAAGCTGCACGGTCCGCTGTTCATCAAACCCGACGATGTCACCGTTGGTGCTGAAGTCGAAGTTCGTTCGTTCAGACTTCATGGTCTTTTTCTGGAAGAGAACCAGGCCGTCGCTTCCCAGGTTCAATTCAATGTCCTCGCCAATGGGAACATACTTGCTGGAGGTGCTGCCCTCGAAGCGCATGCCAGCACGCCCATCATCGCTGTACACATAATAGGTGCCGTCCGGGAGCGGTTCCTTCCCCAGCTTTGCCTGCGTGTCGTTCTTCAGCTTGTAGAACTTGACGACCTGATCGCCGTACTTCCGCTCATCAATTTCATAGCTAAGGGCGAAGGGAATGGCGCCGACCTTTGGGTTTGGCAGTTCCTTTCCCCAACCATTTTCAATCTTCTCCTTCCCCTCCACCGCGAAAAGGTAGTACTCGCTCACGGCCTTCTTGATGATTTCCCGTGCGCGTGATTGTGCCATTGGGGGAGCGGCAGCAGGCACCATGGAGGACTTGGCCGGCCTTTGGGTCATCGCATTCATTGCATCCAATGCCAATTCCCTGGCTGCCCCTTCCGGCTCCATCTTGATTCCTTCGCGCGCCAGATCGGCAATAAGTTGGATCAGGTTGACCTCGCCCACCACAACGCGTGTTGCCGCGTTGTCGAAATCCTCGCCGCTGTTGTTTCTAACGGTTGTGAACTGCTGAAGCTCAAACTCCGTCTCGGCATTGTTGGCTTTGATGACGTAGTCGGCGCTCCATGACAGGCCGCTGGAGAAATAGGTGATTTCAATCGCGGCGGAGGTTGCCTCCTCCGCCTCGATGTTCCAGACGATCAACTGGGTGGTGCCTGCGGGATAAACGGCGTCCTGGATCGTCAATCCCTTCGCCCCCTTCAAGTCAAGCTGGAGGCTGCTGGGATCGATCAGCGTGTTCGCCCAGGAGAATTGGATCTCGTTCATTCCCTTTGCAAAGGAGAGCGTGCGCGTTTCACGAACGAGCGTAAGGTCCTGCGAGTTGTAGATCGTCAGTTCAGTGGCGTCGCGATTGGGAAGCGTCACGAGGTCGATCTTTGCGAATGCCTGCGATGCCACCATTGTCACTGCTGCTGCGGCGGAAATCCATTTGGACACGAAACGACTGCGATGATTTGAAGACACGGTTCACCTCACTTTGAAGACGGGTTGCTAGATCTTGCGTTCGGTTCTGATTTCGCGGGACTTGCTGATGGCCCGTTCCACCAACTGTTTCACGACGGGAGACTTTGACGCGGCATACTGATCCTGCAATTGCCGGAAGTATTTTTGCCCTTCACGAATGCGCCCCAGCTCATACAGGCTGTTTCCAAGGCCAAACAGCGCGGATGCGTGGACATCCTCCACATCAGGGTAGCGCTCCACGGTGCGCCGGTACTCGCGTTCCGCCCCGGCATAATCGCGCATGTCGTAATACGTCTGTGCCTTGAGTAACTGCGCCGCTGGCGTATAGACGCGGTCATCGGGGAATCGCTGCCCAACGGCATCAAGCGCCTTGATCGCCTTGAGGAATTCCTCGCGACGAATCTGCTCGTCCACTGTTTGTGTGGCGCGCCGATATTGCAGTTCTGCAACGCGGGCCTGGTCACGAGCAGTTTCCTCCTGGGGGATGACAACGGAATCTCCGGGGCCAAGCCAACTGCACGCGGGCAGCAAGAACAGAGCAAGGATTGGAACCATGAGGAGGAATCGCTGTCGTGCGCATCGTGTCATCTCCTTCACGGCTGATAGGACAGTTGCATGTTTCATGGGGTTCCCGAAACTCCTTCGTGTTCGTCTTTTTTTTTCGTGTTGGCTGCCAAATCAAGGTACGACTGTAGGATGATGGCGGCGGCGATGCGGTCAACAAGGCCCTTTGTCGTGCCCGGCCCGGCGCGCTTTCCCGCGATCTCGCGTGCGTCGGCGGTCGTGTACCGTTCATCATGGAACGCAACCTTCACTGCGGGAAGGCGTCTCTGGAAGGAGCGCGCGAAAGCGCGTGACTTGGCCGCCTGCTCGCCCTCCGCACCACCCTCCAGCAACGGAACGCCGATGACGATCAGCGTCACATGGTGTTCCTCCACAATCTGTTGCAGCGCATCCAGTGTCTGGGTGCGGCCCGTTCGTTCGATCGTGGTGAGTGGTTCCGCGATCACGCCGGAGCGGGAGAGCGCCACGCCAATGCGAACGTCGCCGACATCCAGGGCGAGGAGGGTTTCCGCGCTCACTGGGCACGAAACCAATCGTACTGCGCGGGATTGTCCACCATGGCATCGTTCATCGCGCCACGGATGAAGGTTTCGTTCTCCGCGCCATCGGGAAACTCGCGAATTTCCAGTCGTCGATTCTGCATCCCCACGCGAACGACGCGAACAAGGTGGATCGGGGTGGTGTCATTTCCGAAAGCCTCGAATGCCGCGGCGAAGCGTTCGCGGGAGTCGGCGGGTGCGGGAAGAATGACGGGCATCACGCCGAATTCGCGCAGCAGGGGTTCCGAAAAAAAGTCCTGCGGGGCGGCGATGCGCGCGCGCTCCCGCGCGAAGTCCTGGAGATGAAGGATGGAGGCGCTGTCTATCTGTCTATACGAAGCGGGCGCATGGGCGCGATCATGGTCTGCCATGGCCCGGTACAGGTATGTCGCCTTGGCAAGGCGCCTTATCTCCTGCGCCGCGTAGCTTTCACCCAGTGCGCGGCGCAGGCGCCTGATGATCACGGCGCGGTCGGTCCCCATGCGAAACCGCATCCGGGCAATGATGATGCGTGCTGTCAGTGAGAAGGGGTGCTTCGCTCCTGCGGAAAGCTCCGCGGGATCTGTCAGTTCAGCGTTCAAGGGTGGCGAGGTGTTTTCGCGCGCGATCAATATGCTTTTGATCGCTGTTGCGGGTGCTCAGATCCAGCACGCGCTTCCATTGCGCGATGGCCTCGGCACGCCATTCCGGTTTCTTTTCGTAGACGATTGCGAGGTTGTTGTGCGCCGGGAGGTATTCCGCATTGATCTCAATCGCCTCCCTGTATGCCTGTGCCGCACCATCGTAGTCGCCGCGTCGCATGTGGTCCACCGCGTCCTTGCAAAGCTGGTCGATGCGATCCTTCGACCCCGCGCCGGCAGTGCCGGACGCGGAAGAGGCGGATGCGGGCATCACAGGCATGGCAGGCCCGGAGGGCGATGCAGCCGGAGCGGCTCCGGCGGGCGTCTTTGCGAACTGCGGCTGGGCCACCTGCCGCAGCAGCGCGTCAGCGTCGGATCCAGTGATGATGTCAAAGATCGAATCAAGCTTGGACACCATGAGGATGTCGCTGACGCCGCGGCTGGGGTTGATCAGGGCAATACGAGCGCGGTGCTTGTTTGCCGAAACCTTGATTCCCACCAGCGCGCCAAGGCCGGCGCTGTCTATGAAATCCACGTCTGAAAGGTCCAGGTTGATCTGGGAGACCCCCGGCCCGATGGCAGGGACGATGGTCGATTTCATGCGGTCGCACTCATCCAGCACCACGCGGCCGCGCAGTTTCACGAGGAGGTTGCCATTTGCTTCGTAAAACTTAAGTTCCATGAGATTCAGTCCGGGGGTTCAGTTTTCGTTAAATTTGAACATGCTCAATTCAGTCATTCGAAGCTACTGCATCATCGAGGCCGGGTCTGCGCCAGGCTCCCCTCCAAAGATCCCCATGGCAGGCCTTGCGACGACGGGACTTGGGGTCGGAATGGGCGATGGCGTCGGTACGGGGCTTGCCGTCGGTGAAGGGAACGGAGATGGAGGCGCATTGACAAGTTTCGGACTGATGCCATCCATGGTGATGACGCCGTCACGCAATGCCGCCTCGCGAGCGCCGGGTTTGACGGCGATCTTCGCGAGTTCGATTTCTGTCTCGTTGACTTTCCTTAGGACATCGTATTCGCGCATGGATCCCAGAAACACAGGGTATGCGACGACATTCAGGTAAAAGAGCGCCTGAACCTTGGACTCTTCATTGGGGTCTTTCTTGGCGGCAATTGCCAGGCGCAACTGGTCGACCTCGTAGGGGAACTCCTCATGCGTCAGGCGGTAGAGGAAGGACATTACCGCCGCATTGGACCCTTGGACACCGATTTCCATCGCGGTCGTCACACCCACGAGTTCACCCGCGGGGGTCGCCGCAACTGCCGGAGCGCCGAACCCGCCGCCTTTTCCACCGTCCATGCCCATCATGGCGGACTCATCGAAGAATGCACTTGCACTCAGTGCCGCCTGCGGCGCCGGGGCGGCCGCCGCTTCCGCCGCCTTGACGGGGTCGATGTAATTCAACGCGCTGGGCGGGAAATACTTCACCTGAAAGACCGAATCGATTTTTTCCTGACGTGCGATTTCGATCACATTGAGCAGTGCCTCATTCTGCCGCTGCGTCATCGGGTTGTTTTCGCTGCCAGAGAAATCCTTCGGCCACGGAATTCGGAACAATTCGTACATTTCGTCCCGCTTTTCCGCCTCCGTCTTTCCAGCGAAGAAATCGGGCTGCAACTTTTTCATTATCAAGTCAATGCGGTTGATGGTCATCATCGTGGCTGCGGCACGGCCAAAGCGGTCCGCGATGCCATTTCCATCCGGCACGGTGCCAAGCTGCGTGGTAACCATTCGGCCGTCGCGCTGAATCACATTGAGGCCAAGGTCGCGAAGCAGCACAAGGTACTGCTGTTCGCGATTTCCGTAGGCGACTGTCCCGACGGTAAGGCTCTTCAACAGCCGGTTCTCGTTGCGCAGCTTGGCCAGATCGTCGTCCACGGCGACAACAGTGTCATATTTTTTCGGCAGGGACTTGACGAAATTCCAGGTTGTGGCGTTTTCGCTGGGTGCAAGGAACCGTAGCTCGGGTCCTTTGCCTTGCTCCCCGTCATCGCGGCGCTTTTCCAGTTCCGTCAAAAGGTCCCAATAAATCTGCCGCTGCCGGGCTAGCGTGAAGACGTTGGAGTCGTTCACGACGTAATCGGGGAAGCCAAGTTTCAGCGTCGCAATGTTCTGCCAGAACTTGAGCTTAAAGCGAAGGGACTCGTACTTGAAACGGTCGATGTCCTCCAGCCGGGGCGCGGTTCCTTGGGATGCCAGCGCTGTTTGCGTGTCCTGATAGGCTGACTTGGCAGCCTGATACTCGGCGGCGCGCTGGCGGAAAATGAACATATGAAGGGCACCGATGGTGCCCATCGCAGCAATGACGCCAATGGCGATTTTCCCACTATTCCGAATTTCCAAGTTTCCAGAATCCTCGGGGGCGGCAAGAAAAGTCCGCAAATTTGTGGCAATCTACAGGGCAGGTATGGGGTCCGCAGCGGCAGAGGTCAACCTGAATGGGGCGGCCCCCAAACCCCGGTAAGTTCACCAATGAAAACCCCTCGTGGGCGGTTCGACTTGCTCTCTGCCGCACAAGTGTGAGGCTGCCAACTGTTACCATACCCGGAATTGCGGTAAAACACTTAGGAGCGCAATGGCTCGTCTGGTCATTGAAAGCGGTGCAGAGAAGGGGTCGGTCTATCCCCTCGACAGGCCGGTTAACACCGTGGGTCGCAGTGTCACCAACACGATCCAGATCGTGGACCGGCGCATGTCCCGCAACCATCTGGAGATCCACATTCAGGGAAGCCGCCTTGTGCTCAAGGATTTGGGCAGCAAGAACGGAACGCTGCTCAACGGCAATGCGTCAGTTGCTCCCGTGAACCTCTCCAACAACGACAAGATTCAGGTGGGGGACACCATCATGCGGGTGGAGATCGGCGACACGGCCGATCATCTGGTCGCGGAAGATGGCCTGGATGAAGCAACCCCGGTGACGGCCTCCGGTCTCGAGCGCGACAAGGAGCAATCGGGTTCCCGTTTCCGCATCCTGGAGGAAAAGCAGTGGGGGTCCACACGCAGCGAGCGCCGCGCCGGCTACAGCTCGAATGCACAGGAGGCGCTGGAGAAAACGTCCATCCAGGATTTCCGGATGCCAAACCGGCGACTGGAAATCCTATATCAGGTTACGGATGCGATTCGCTCGGTCTTCGACCTGGATGCGCTCCTCGATCGCATCATCAGCATCATCCAGACCGTTGTAAGGCCCGATCGCACATACCTGCTTCTGATGGATCCCAACACGGGCGTGCTGACGCCAACGGTGGTGAAGGTCCGCCACGGCGAGAGTCCGACGGAGATCAAGATCAGCAGTTCCATTGTGCAACGCTGCTTGAAAGACGGCGTCTCGCTTCTCGTCTCTGATGCGTCGGTGGATGAGCGCTTCAACTCCTCTGAATCGATCATTGCGAATGCGATCCGCACGGCGATGGTGGCACCGCTGATTTTCAAGGGTGGCTCCATCGGCGTCATCTATGTGGACACGCAATCGCGTTCCGCCGCCTTCACGGAGGATGAACTGGAAATGCTCACCTCCATCGCGAACCAGGCCGCCGTCGCGATCACGAACGCACGCCTTCAAACGCAGATCCTGGAGCAGCACAAGCTGGCCCGTGAAATGGAAATCGCCCGCACTATCCAGATGAACCTGCTGCCGAAGACATATCCCGACCTGCCGGGCTACCAGCTCTCCGCGATGTCGCTGCCCGCCAAGCAGGTAGGCGGTGATTACTACGATTTCCTGAAGATGCCCGATGGCCGGATCGGCCTGGCCATTGCAGACGTTTCCGGCAAGGGCGTTCCAGCCGCGATCCTGACAGCCACAACGCGCAGCTATCTTCAGAGCGAAACGATGCACAAGGAATCGACGCTGGCGCAGACCGTGGGCCGGATGAACCGGATGGTCCATCGCGACGTGACAAATGACATGTATGTCACGATGGCCCTGGTGGCGATCGATCCCGTGGATGGTTCACTCGAGTACGTGAACGCGGGTCACACACACCCGGTCCTGGTTTCGCAGAATGCGAAGACGGAGTTCCTGGGCGAGGGTGGGGTCTTTCTCGGTCTCGACCCTGACGCGATTTACATCTCCGACAAGACGACGCTCCCCCCGGGTGGCGTGCTCGTGCTCTATACGGACGGGGTCACGGACATTCAATCCACAGGCGGCAACCGCTTCGGCTCGGAGGAGTTCTACGAGTTGATTCACGACAAGTTTCATCTCTCTGCGGAAGAGATCCGCAATGCCATCTATCAGGCATGCCTGAAGCATCGTGGCACTGCGGAACAATTCGATGACTTCACCCTGATCGTCCTGAAACGGCTCGATTTCAACGAGAGCGAAATCGACTAAGATTTCACAGATGGAAGCCAGCCGCCGCATCCTTGTTGACCGCACGACAATCCGGCTGGACGGGCGTCCGTTCTTCACCTTCGGCCCGCAGCTCCTGCTGACCCCCCCCGAGCGCATCAAGGCCGCCATTGGGGAGATTGCCGCGGCGGGATTCACCACCGTCGGCAGCCCGCCATGCAGCCCGGGTTCCCTTCATCTTATCAGGGCGGTTTTCGACGCCGCGGATGAGGCGGGAATCATGGTTGTGCTGACCGGCGATCCGCGCCTTCCGGAACATGGGCGCTATCTTGCCGACGAGTTTCGCCACCGCTCATCGTTGCATTCCTACATGCTTTCGCCACGCACAAACACGAAGGATGCCCTCACGGATTTTCAGCGCGAGCGCGACAGCATCATTGCCTCCGACTTGTTTCATCCCGTCTCCGCCCCCTGCGCAGCCTCGCAGATCGAGGCGGCATGGCTCCGCTCGCAGGATGTCTATACAATCATTCCGGAGGAAATGCCGACGCGCGCGGCCACGGCGCCGCGCTTCTGCCAGCAGCCCGGGCCGGCGGTGCGCGCACTGACGCGTGATGAAAACATTCCGCAGCGTCCCGTCATCGTGCCCGGCCTGCGGGTCAGCGTCAGCGACACGGAACGTGCCGCGGGAATCTTTGCCGATGACCCCTGGGTTTCGCGGTTGTCCCCGCGGGCCCTAGACTGGTTTCCGTTTCTTGCAAACTTCGCGACCATGCCGCGGAAGGACCTGCTGGCACCCGATCCGGAGATGTTGCGGCTGCAGGTTTACGATGCCCTGGCTTCCGGGGCGCGCGGCGTCCTGCTGGACTTCTATGAGGCGATGGGCGGGCCGATGCCCTACAGCGGGCGTGACCGCTTCTGCGAGGCCTCAATCCTCGCCCAGGAAATCGGGCTTCTGAATGATTTCTTTGCGGAAGGCCGCGCAGAACCGATCCTCATTGAAACGGGGCATCCGCGGCTCGATGCGTCCGTCATTCGCCACGGCCTCGATTATTTGATCGTGTTGCGCATGAATGGTTATGAGGAGGACTACTTTGTTGATGAGGCGTTCATGCACCGCACCGGCATCGACATCATGCTGGCCGGTGATGATGCGTGGAAGGCATGGCGCCTCGACTTCCCTGCTGCGGAGGCGCTCGAAATCCAGCGCGATCGCGCCGGTGCCGCGCGTTTCCTTGCGGGACCCCTCGAACTGACGGGGCTCGTTCTGCTCTCCACCGGCTCGCAACGCGCGCAGGAATACGCTGCAGCCATGCAAAGGCGCCTGCCGGTGGTTGCCCGCATGGCCGTGGAGCAACTCGAAGTGCGCTTCGCGAAACTGCTGCTCATTGAAGGTGAGCTTTCCACCGCGCGGGTTGGGCTCAACAACGAGGACCGGCTTCGCACCGTTCAGAAAAACCTGGAAACTGCGCGAAGCTTGATGCGCGATGGCGACAACGCCGGGGCCTTCGTGAAGGCCCGTCAGGCACTGCGATTCTCGCGCCAGATCGTCAAATACCAAATGGCAAAGGCACTCGCGACACCCATTAGTGGCGCCTCACCACTGCGCGGGCTTCTTCGTGGCAGCTACTACACGCTCCCGCAATTCTATCGCGAAGGCGCCAGCGAGCCGGGTGCCGCGTTCATCGACCTGACCTGAGGATGGGGCTTTCTTTCCCATATCCGCCATCGGCTTGAAACAGAAATAGGCCTTGTTGGACACTCCCTTTTGTCAGGTAAACCCCTGATTGTGCGGTTGATGCGAACAAGTCCTTGCGTCTGTTGGCGGCTGTTTATGAGAGTCTGATTCGGCACGATATTGGGAACTGGAAGAACACTTCGCAACCGGGCGCCCTGCCGGTGCGGAGCGGGACATTGAAAAACTAACTTCATGGCTGCTGTCGGCGAACTGTTTCAGCTTGAGAGCGATTTCCTATCCGGGCGCAACCCGCTCGCATACATCCCGCTATGCCATGCGCTGCGCCGTCAAAAAAAATACATTCAAGCGTTGGAGTTGTGCCAGCGCGGGGTCCGCGTGGGCCCCAGTTCCGTTGCAGGCAGAACGTTGCTGGCACGCATTTTAAGCGACCTTGGCCGCTATGAGGAAGCCCTGCGGGAGGTTTCCAAGGTGGAGGCTGAAGCGCCCCACGCCATGGGTGTTCTTGTGGAGAAGGCAAAGTGCCTGATCCGTTTGCGCAGACTGATGGAAGCGGATGTTGTGCTGCACACCCTGAATTCGTTAAATCCACTGGACCCTCAGGTTCAGGTGCTGAATCGCGGCCTGATTGAGCTTCGCAAGCACGAAATGCTTTCCACCCCCCTTCCCATGAAGAGTGGGTTCATGCGTAAACCGTCAATGACCAGCAGGGATATTCTTGAACTGGTACGCGACGAAATGAAGGACCATTGCTCGATCCTTTCGCTGGCCGTGATTCCCAAGGGTGCGGGAGAACCCGCAATTGAAGGGAAGGAAGAGGCGGCGGAAGTGGCGTACAAGTTTTATCGGGACTCCACCCAGTCGTGCAAGGACTTGGAGGTGGGGGCCGTGCGGCTCGGCATCATTGAAACGGCAGAAGTTCAGCTTATTGTGCTTGTGCGGCAGGGCAGTCTGGTGTCACTTGCGATACAGTCAACACCGAGTCTGGGGAAGATTCTCTACCGCTTCCAGACGGTTGTAGGAGAACTGGTGAATCCAGTCACCTAGGAAGGCCTCGAAAACAGGTCAGGATAATACATTCTATGACAGCGATGAACCGAAACTTCCTGATTCTCCTGCTTGCTGCGATCAGCCTGATTGCCGTGGCGATGGGCATGGCGGGCTACAGTCAGGGGCTTACCCTGGGTTCCGCGATCATTGTCATCATCATCGAGTTGTTCGTCTACTTCATCGTTTCCATGCTGACCAATCCGCGCGCCGCCATCAGTATGGCCTTTGGGAGTGCCGTGGTCTATCTGGTCCTGCGCTGGATCTGTTCCTTTTTGGGTGGAATTTCCGCCAACGTTGATGGAGCGGTGGATCCCGCCATGGCGCTTGGTGTTTCCGTTCATCCCCTCACCGTTGTGATCCAGGTGGCGATCCTGCTGTGCGCCGGGCCTTACATTCTGGCAGTCATGATTCCGGAGCTTGTTGGCGCTGGTCAGGCGGCGACGCTGCGCGGCGATCAGTTGCAGACCGCCGGGGGGGCGCAGGCGCGGGCCGGCGGCCTTGAGATGACGCCAACAGGTGGATTCATCCAGGTGTTCTCCTTCGAGGAACTGGCAAGCATGATGAAGAAAAGTCACGGCCTTGAAGGTTTCGTGATCTACAGCAACGAGGGGCTGGTCGTCTGGAAGGAACTACCCGTGCAGGTGCAGCTTGATACCCTTGTTGCCAAGGTCTCTGCGGAAGCGAACTACCTCGGCCAGTTGATGCAGGACAACGGCCTCGCGAAGGTGCGCCGCCTCATGCTGGAAAGCCGCGAGCATTACCTGTTCGCGACAACGCTGAATCAAAACTTTGGAATTTTGTTGCTTTTCAGTGGACGCTCCGCCCCGGAGGAAATCTTCTCCCGCATCGGCGTCCTGGCGAAGAGCACGCGGGAGTACTTGCAGTGGAAGTATCCGTCGCTGGCGGTCTCCGCATCGGCGGCGCGGGACAAGGTCGCGATGGATTTTGGAGCATGAGCGCGACACCGACAGCGATTCGCACCCATCAGGAGTGTTGAAACATGGATCGAATTTTGGCAGAACTAAACAAGACTCCGGGCGTCATCGGCTCCTTTGTGGTGGCCGTGGATGGCATTATCGTGGCCAGCGATTTCGCCACGGAGTTGAATGATGAGATGATGGGGGCGCTGACCTCCTCCATCATCAACTCCACGGAAAAAGCCACGAAGAAGATGGAACAGGGGGAGCTGGTTTCCTTCATCGTGGAAACCGACACGAACAAGATGTTTTTCAACGCCACGCGCTCCGGGTTTTTGGTGTGCGTTGCAAACCCGGAAGCGAACCTCGGCCTTGTGCGCGTGGAAATCCGTGCGGCAGCCGAAAAGTTGAACAACGTCACATTGGGTGTGCGCTAAATCCAGGCATCGTAAGAGAGGACTTCACCGCGTTCCATGGCTACACTGAATTACGCCTTCAAAGAGCTCTCCTGTAAGATTGTGTATTACGGGTGCGGCCTTTGCGGCAAAACCACCAACCTGATTCACATCCACAAGACCGTTCCGCAGAAATTCCGCGGGGACCTTGTGTCCCTTGCAACGGAGCAGGATCGCACCCTCTTTTTCGACTTCCTTCCCCTCGACCTTGGAGAAGTGAAGGGGTTCAAGACAAAGTTCCAACTCTACACGGTGCCCGGCCAGGTTTACTACAACGCCACGCGCAAGCTGGTGCTGCGCGGCGTCGATGGTCTTGTGTTTGTCGCGGACAGTCAGCGCGATCGCTTGCAGGAAAATCTCGATTCGCTCGAAAACCTGAAGCAGAACCTGGAGGAGTACGGCTATCACCTGCAAAATGGCCCGGATGACGCCGAAGGTGTTCCGTGGGTCCTGCAATACAACAAGCGTGACATGCCACAGGTTTCAACGCTGGAGGAATTGAACAAGGCCCTCAACTCCGGCAAGGTTCCCACGTTCGAGGCGGTGGCCGTCAGTGGCCAGGGTGTGAAGGATACGCTCAAGGGCATTTCCTCCCTCGTGATCAAGAAGCTTAACAAGGATACAACGACAGGCATCGCGGGGGAAAAGTCCACTCCTCCCGCTGGCGTCGGGGCTGCTGCGAAGTCGTCTTCACCCGCACCCGCGAAGGCGGCGGTTAAAGATGATGAATACGAGCCAATGGATGAGAATGAGGATGAGTTGGCCTCAGCGTCCTCTGCAAAGACCGACGACAAGAAGGGCGGCGTTCCCAAGCTGCCCAATCCGAAGCCGAACACGCCACCACCGCCGACCAAGGCGGCGGTCGCGGCGTCCAGCGACGCGCCGACACTCAACGTCATACACAAGTGTGCCACACGGGTTCGTGGCATGGGTCTTGGCAGTGCGAACCTGACGCTTGCGAACCTGACGGGTGGAGATGAAAACCAGTACCAACTCACCGGAAAGGTGTCCTTCCTCGGAATCTTCGGCTCAACGTGGAGCCGCAAGCTTCGTTTCCGCGGCAAGGAGGACAAGATTCACAACGGCGGGCCGGCGAAGTTCTGGAAGTTTGAATCAGACGATGGGGCGGAACCCAAGTTGGATGTCCATGTAAAGGATGACTTGGAGAAATCCCTGTTTGTCACTTACATCGGCAAGTTGGGCGAAGTGAAGATAGCACCCACGGGGAAAGATCCCCTCGGTTGATCGCGATAATCCTGGGCATAGTGACGAAAGGACCAGCAGATGGCTAACCAGCCTTTGATTCTCACCAAAACCGAGATCACGCAGATCCATCGGGCGTTGCTTCAGATGCTGAAGCAGTCCGAGGCGAAATGCGCCATACTCGTGGACGCAGACGGAAAGTGCCTCGCCAAGAAGGGCTTCACCGCGAACATTGACACTGACGCGCTGGCGGCGCTGATCGCTGGCTCCTTCGCATCCACCCGCGCAATGGCGAAGCTCGTGGGCGAAACCGACTTCTCCGTCCTCTTTCACCAGGGCGAACGCGACCACATCCACAACATCCTGGTCGATAACAACACGATCCTGACGGTGATCTTCGATGATCGCACGACGATCGGCATGGTGCGCCTCTACTCGAAGGAGTGCTCCAAGTCGCTGAAGGAAACCATATCACAGGCGCGCCAGAAGAAGATTCCCGTCGGCAAGCAGATCCAGATCGAAAAGGACGTGGAGGATCAACTCGACAACCTGTTCAAGGAAGACTAACGCGGCCGGCCCCCGCAACAATCCGACGATACGGTGACGATGGAAGACTCTCATGCAGGGTAATCTGAAGCAGATACAACTCCCGGAAGTGCTGCAGTTCATCAGCATGGGGAAAAGCACTGGTCTGCTTAGCATTCGCGGCCAGAACGAAACCGATACCACGCTGACAATCCGCAGGGGGAAGATCATCAATTCGAGCGCGCTGGAACGGCAGCGCCGTCTTGGCGATATCCTCGTGCATCGCGGCATCCTCAAGCGGAGCGTCCTCACGCAGGTGCTTGCCCTTCAACGCACCGCCGAATCGGACAAGCGCCTTGGACAAATTCTCGCCGAGCGCGACATCGTTCCTGATTCAACGATCCGGGAAGTCCTCCGCCTGCAACTTGAAGAGGAAATCTGGAACCTCTTCGGCCTCGAGGAGGGCGAGTTCCGATTCGAGACCATCGAGGATGAGCGCATTGGCGAGGCAACCCTTCACATGGACATCGAGCCGCTGCTGCTGGAGGGCACGCGGCGCCAGGATGAGTGGCGCAAGATTGCGCGCCTCCTGCCCAGTGACCGCCTTGTGCCCGCCATGCGCGCCGACTTTGTCGCAAACACCGAGGATGATCGCTTCCGCGTTCCTCCCGTGGAATGGCGCGTGCTTGCGCAAATCAATGGCCAGTTCCCCATCCGGGCGGTCATCAACCGCAGCGGCCTTGGCCGCTTTGAGGTATACCAGATCCTCGCGACGCTGCTGAACCGCAATGTGATCGAGATCAAGAAGGAAGACGTCGCCGATCCAAGCCACGCGACGCAGCAGCTTCCGCCGCAGGCCGGGGCCGCCACGGGGGCGCCGCCATCAACCTCGGTGCGGGGCGTGGGCGGCTTCCTCTCGCGCCTCACCGGCGCGGGAAAAACCACGGAGCGCCAGGAGGTCCTCTCCTTCGTCACGCCGCTTGGCTCCATAGCCTATTTCATCAATCGCATGGTGGAGGGATTCTTCACAATGCGCGAGATGAAACCTCAGGGTGATGACCAGCGCATCGCGGAAATGATATGGCCTGACCTGCTGGTCAGTTGTTGCAAGGCGGATGTCATTCGCATCAGTGGCAACACCGTGAACACGGACTATGTCGAAAAATTCATCAAGATGTTTGAATTTGGCGAGGCAACGCGCGATGTGTACGAGGACGGCGTCGAGGCCTTGTCCCAATTGCTTGATGCCATGTACCGCGTTTTCTCAAACCGTGTGGGGGAGCGCAATGCATCCAAGCTGATTCGCGACCTGTTGGGTGACATCGGGCCGCGTGTCACGCACACCTACAATCCGGAATTCCGCCTGGACGAGCGCGTGCAGCACGTCCTTCGGTTGGCCGCTTAAACTTCTCCACGAGATCATTCGACAGGAACCGTTCCATGGCCGGTGAAAAAATTCTTCTGATCGATTCCTCCGCGGGCGTCCAGGATCTTGCGAAGGCCGTGATGGAGGAACATGGCTACAAGGTGACGACAGCCAGCAACGGCGTTGCGGCGCTTGCGCATCCGGAACTGGACAAGTTCAGCCTCGTGCTTCTGGACACAAACCTTGATGGCGTGAATGGTTTTGAAACGGTGACGCAGATTCGGTCCGATGCGGAGACGTTTGGCGTCCCAGTGCTGTTGCTGGTTCCCGAGGAGGACAGTGACACGCGGCAGAGCCAGTCACTGCGTGGTGCGAATGGATTCCTGTGCAAGCCCTTCACCCCCACCTCGCTGTCCGTGAAGGTCGACGAAATGCTGAAGGAAAAGAAGCTGCGCGACCAGTCGCAGCAATACCTTGAGGATTCCGCCGACCGGCACATGCAGATGCTGGCGGAGCAGAAGATTCAGCAGGCCGTCGAGAAGAAGATCCAGATCATCGTGGAACGCGCGATCCAGTCGATCGTCTCCATCATCGACCAGCGCACGCGCCGCGAGGTTGATGCGCGTGTCACGTCGCTCACGACGGAGAAGGAGCAGGAGCTTGTTCGCCTGACGGTGCAGGAAGTCGCCCGCTCCATGGTTGAAAAGATGGCGGAGCGCAAGGTGACGGAGGCGATGGAAGCGATTCTCGTGGAAACCACGGAGAAGACCGTGAAGCGCGTTTCGGACGCGATGCTTCCCTCCATGATTCGCGAGCGGCTCAAGGAAACGCTGGAGAACATGCTGCCGCGCGAAGTGCAGCTCAAGGTTGAGAAGGCGACGCAGGACAAGATGACCGAGTTCGGCGAAGCCCTCGTCAGCGTGCTGCAGACGGAGGCGAAGAAGACCGTTCCGCTGGTGGCAAAGGAGAAGCTTCCGGAGATCGCCGAGCGCCAGGTCGTCCAGGCCTGCGAGCAGCGCATCCCGCAGCTTGTGAATGCGGAGGCGCGCGGGGCCGTCGCCAACGAACTCAACATGCGCATCAAGCCGATGATGGATGTCGAGTTGACGAAGCTTCGCAAGGTGTTCACGACCTGGTTGTTGGTCATCATGGTGGTCATCTTCGTCGCACTGGTCGCGGTTTGCTTCTTCGGATTCCAGTACATCCAGCAATACATCAATTCACAGTTGAGCGGGTGATGAATTTCGGACGCGTTGTTGGCACCATTGTTTCCACCAGCAAGGATCCAAACCTTGAAGGGTTGAAGCTGCTCGTTGTCCAACATGTGAACATGGACATGACGGACACGAACACGTTCACAGTTGCGGCGGACGGCGTTGGCGCGGGCATCGGGGAGTATGTCCTTGTTGTCACGGGATCGTCGGCGCGCCTTGCCACCAACCTGAAGAACCGCCCCATCGACGCCGGCATCCTTGCAATTGTCGATGCGCTGGAAGTCGAAGGCGACATTATCTACCGCAAGGAAGAGGAACCCGCCGCGCGCTGATCCTCCCGCTGCGGTGATTTTTCGCGGCGTTTTCTTTTTCATTCCTTGCCCGCCCTCCAGGAGCGCCATATCCTTTCGCTGTTGGTGCACGAAAGTGCATAATTAGGAAGCGCCGTGAAAATCGGCCGCGGTCCCGCCGCTGTAAGTGGGGACGAATCGTTTCGCAGCCATCCGCGCAATTCGCGCGTGGCATCCACTGGTTCCACCAGGAACTGGGAAGGATGGAACGATTCGCAGGATCCACGAAGCCAGAAGACTAGCCAACAATTCAGCGTTGCGGATGGCTTCCGGGAAAGAGGCGACCGCGGACTGCACAGCTTTCCGCCGTATTTTTCTCCCAGCCATCCCTTCGCACATTTTATCTCCGAAGGAGAGATGCATGTTGCGCAGGACAGTGGTACAATTGTTGGCAAAATGCCTTGCAGGGTTTGCGGTCACAGCCTTGCCCGCGGTCGCAGCCGCCCAGCCGGGCATTGTTACGAGCATCGCGAGCGGGTATAAGGTGACGACCATCAGCCTTCCCGTGGGCGCCCAGTTCAAGGGCGCGTGGGGCAATCATGCCTCGAATCCAAACCTTGTGATCCTGTACTACAACGATGGCACAAACGACGTGATCGGCAAACTGGATGTCAGTGCCGGAACCATCACGCCGTTGATTAGTGATGTGCAGACGCCCCTCGCGTTCGTTGGTGGCTGTGCGCTCATCAGCGACACGGCATTGGTCTGGACCGAAAACGGTGACGGTCCGTCGCCCATGGAGGACGTCTACGTTGCCGTTGACGGGAATGCGAACGGCTTTGAAGCGGCGGAGGTCACGTCACTTTCCAGCAAGGGGTTGAATGTGGACGATGCGACAGGACAGGCGAACTTCACCGGCTCTCGTGTCCGCGTGATCGGCGCCGCTGGAATCGGGGGATTGCAGGTGGGCGATGTTGTCGTGCAAACCGCGGACGACGATTTCCTCACGGTTCCCATCGAACCAAGTGAGCTTTTCGTGGTCAGGAATATCACCACCCCCACACCATCCTTCATCCCGGCACCCGGCATGACCAATGAGACATTCTTTCGGGGCACGGCATCCAACCAACTGGTCTATGATGGGGGCATCTCACTCGGGCCGAACCAGTCGTTGATCGTGGGGTCTGGCCTCAGTGACTTCAACACGGCGCGTATCATCGCCCTCCATGATGCCAATGCGGACGGGCAGATCAACGAAAGCACCGAGGCGCATTCCCTTGGTGACGTCGCAACGGGCGGGCTGTATGAACTTTCCACGAACACGGAGGGCCGCCTGTTTGCAAGTTCCGGCGGGACGATCAAGACCGCGCAGATCGACATGAGCGGCGGCAACGTGCTCACCGCACCCCCCGTCACTGCAATGACGAACCTGGTGACGACCAGTTCGTTCTTTTTGGCCGGTGTCCTGGTGGATGATCCGGCACTTCCCTTCCCACCGAATGGTGACCCGTTGACCTCCGCCCGCGTACTTTTCGCGGATTTCAATGGGACGGAAATCTACGTCATTCAACCGGAGCTTCCATCGTCCGTGACGGATTGGGAGATGTTCTGACAAAGAGAGGGGGTCGCCACGCCTTCTTTTGGGGGTGGCGGCTCCCGCCTTTGGGTGTTTGGCCTTGTGGCTTGGCTCACAGGCGTCGATTGTCCAGCACATGTAGCTGGCCCATCAAAACTAGACAGGTGCCCTTCCCCTTCCATGGCCGACCAACCGGAAAAGCCTTCGCGTTCCATGCAGGTGAGCGAAGCGATTCGTTCCGCATTCGATAAGCATAATTACGAACTCCTTGGCGAGATCGGTCGCGGCGGCATGGGTGTCGTCTACCTTGGCCAGCACCGAAAGCTTGGCCGCCGCGTGGCGCTGAAGACACTGACCCCCGATCGCTCCACAAAGGAAAACAGCATTCGCCGCTTTCATCGCGAGGCGAAGACCTTCGCGCAAATCCGCCATCCAAACATCGCAAACCTTTTTGAGTTCGAGGATCAGGGCGCGGTGCAATTCCTGGCACTGGAATATGTTGAGGGCACGGACCTTGAGCGTGAGCGCCGCAAGCATCGCAAATGGAAGTATGATGAGGTCGCGGAGATCATTTCAAAACTTTCCGATGCCTTGGATCACACGCACAAGAAGGGGATCCTTCACCGCGACATCAAGCCGGGAAACATCCTGATCGAAAAGACCTCCAATCGTGTGGTGCTCACTGACTTCGGCCTGGCGAAGGGTGATCAGGACGAATCACTCACGGCCGCAGGCTTTGCCGTCGGAACCCCGGCGTACATGGCGCCGGAACAAATCACCGATCAGTTCGGCGTGAAGCCGGATGGCCGGGCGGATCTCTTCTCGCTTGGCACCGTCGCATACGAAATGCTCACGCACAAGCATCCCTTCCTCGCGTCTGATGATCTCAACACGATGCGCAATATTGTGAATGGAAAGGTCACGCCTCTTCGCGAGATCGACCCCGCCATTCCGCCAGAGCTGGCGTGGATCCTCGAGAACATGATGGAAAAGGATCCCAAGAATCGCGTGCCGGACGCCGCCACATTGGCGCAACGGCTCAACACATGGATTGCGAAGTTCCGTTCCGGAGAGGGTGGCTTCACGCCAACGACGCCAATTCCCTACACGCCGTTGACCCCTTCGCCCACGTCGCGGCCGTCCAGCGCCACGCCGAAACAGGCCGCGTCCACCGGCGGCGGTGGAATTCCCAAGGGGCTGATCATCGGCATCATCGTTGGCGGTGTTGTGTTGCTTGCCGTTGGCATCGGAATCGGCGTCATCCTCTTCAAGTAATGTTTACCACGGTTTTGATCCTCGGCCTGCTCTGGATGGCGGTATGCATCGTCGGCCTGCTCCTCCTGTATCGCATCAGCGACATTCCCGCTTTTGCCCCCGGGCTTGACGTCGTAGTCAGTATGCTTTCCTGGGTGCCGTGGGTGCTCGCTGCGTACAACTGGGGATGGATTGGTTTCGCCGCGTGCCTTGTCGCGCAGTTCATCGCGCTTCAGGTTTTCTGCATTCTTCACACACACTTCAGTGGCTACCGCGGACCGAAGATTCGCAAGGCGCTCGATCGCATCGTTGGGCCGATGCGCAATCATCTGGGCTTGTGGATTACGATCCCTGCGCTCCCTGTGTTCCTCACCATCCGTGCAGCGGAACTGTTCGTCTATCCCATGCTGATATGGACGCTTGGGTTTCCGCGCTACAAGCAGCGCGAATGGGTCAACGTTTCCCGCCAGAAGTTTGAGGGCCTTGTTGGTCACGACCTCATCTGGTGCCTGTACTGCGACTGGATGACAGGAGTCTATTCACTCGGCGCGGAATTGCTGCGCAATGTCGAGAGCTTCTGGTGCCCGATTCGTTTCTATGAAAACAAGAAATGCGAGAACTGCAGGATCGACTTCCCGGATTTGAAGGAGTGGGTGGCTGCTGACGGGAAAATGAAGGACGTCAACGACCTGTTGCTCAGGAAATATCCGCCGAAATCAAGGAAGCCGCGGAGCTGGTTCGGCCATCCTGGGCGAAAAAAGTCACGATAAGCAAGGAAGAGGAGCGTCGCAAGCTGCGTGCACTGCGGTCAAAAGAAGACCGGCTCCGCAACATCGCTTTTCAGCAGACCGTTCCCGATCAATTTCTCCCGAAACTTCATCAATCCATCCCGCTCACGATTGCTGAAATCGTACCTGATCGCGTTCGTCAGGTAGTCGCGCGCTGATTCCCGTTTCAACCATTCGTGGCCGGATTCCAGGACATAGGCATCGGCGAGGGCCACTGCATTCGCGACACCCCGCTCGCGTGCCTTCACAAACGCGTTCAATTCTTCGGGGGATAATTCCAACCCTTCACGTGTCACCCACGCCGCAAACACAAATGGCAACCCTGTCAGTTCCTTCCATCCCGTGCCCAGATCCAGGCGATGAGGGAACGCGTGCTCCCACGCCAGGGATGTGTCACCGATCACAAGCATCGCGTCATGCGGGTCGTTCTTCCAATCGAACGCAGGCGCGAACGGCTTCCCGGAGATTTCAAAACCCGGATCGATTTCCAGCAATTCTCGGCAGAGAATCCTGACCAGATTCGCACTGCTCAGTGACGCGCGATCCAGCAGCACGGTACTGATTTCCCTCAAGGGCTTCTTGGAATGCAGCGCCACGCTGCGCACGGCACCATCGCAACCGATGGCGGCACCGGGAACGATGCGATATTTGTCGGCGTGCAGGAGCGCCTCGAAGATCGAGACCATCGCCACGTCGATGTCGCCCATGATGAGCAACTCGGCCAGCCGCCGCGGCGTGGCCGCCACCCAGCCATTCTCTGGGTAATCAGTCCCCAAGCCCTCCAGCAACGGCAGCACATTCAGGTAGGGAACGACACCAAGGCGCAGCGAACGAATCATCACGAGCAAGCTTGCCTTCCCGCCCCCGTGTCGCAAGGACCAATCCCGCCTGTTTTCCACAGCTTTGGCGAAAAATACTTGAACGGCGGTCCATTCAGCAATTGACAGGGCGGGGGTACCTTCCCATATGTGGCAGTCCTTTGGTTGAAGGGACTGCCTTGATGATCCCGTTCGTGGCATCAGGCCCAGAAATTTTTCCCGCCACGGCGCGGAGAGGTTTTTCACAAGGTAAGATGGAAAGCTTCAAATCCGTATTTTTCGTCATCGGTGGCCTGGGGCTGTTCCTTTATGGAATGGAACTGGTCACGAAGGGCCTGCAACGCACCCTCGCGTTTCGCCTCCGATCATTTTTGCTCCGCGTGACCGAACACAGGCTGTATGCCTACCTTGGCGGGGCGGCCCTTGCCACGCTCATGTTCAGCGGCCCCGCCACGGCGATGATCACGGGCTTCGTGAATGCGGGCCTGATCTCCCTCAACCAATCGGTCCCGCTGATGTTCGGCGCAAATGTCGGAACGACCATCGCGATGCAATTCGTCGCCCTGCGCCTTGTGGAAGTCGCGCCGATCGCCATCGGCATAGGAATGATCCTGCGAACGTTCTTCCGGTCCGATCTGGCGCAGAATGCGGCGCTCGCCCCCCTGGGCTTCGGGATGATCTTCCTCGGCCTTGAGCTCATGAGCATCGCGCTTGAACCGATGCGTCATTCCGCCTTCTTCCAGAACTTTGTCTCGCACATCCACAGCGGCTCCATTGCGGGGCTGCTGCTGGGCGTCGTGGTCTCATGCGCGGTGACGTCGGCGCTGATGAGCAGCACGGCAACCATCGCCATCACGCTGTCGCTCGCCAGCGCGGGCGCCATCACGAAGCTTGAACAGGCCTTCCCCATCCTCATTGGAGCGTACATCGGCACGTGCATCGTCGCGATCATCAGCGCCATGGGGAAGAATGGCGATGCAAAGCGCGCGGCGCTTTGCCATCTGCTCTTCAACGTGTTTGGATGCGTTGTCGCGATCGCCCTGATGAAGGTGCATCTGTGGATCATACCAAAGACGTCGAGCGACCTTGTCCGCCAGATCGTGAACCTCTCCACCTGCATCCAGTTCGTGAATGGCCTGGTGTTCCTTCCCTTCACGGCGGCATTCGCCCGCCTCGCTTCGCGAATTCTCCCTAGGAAGGGGGAACAGGAGGAGCGCACGCACCTTGATCCACGCCTCGTGGACAGCCCGGAGCGCGCCATTGCGATGGCCACGCTCGAAATGCAGCGCCAAACGCGCATCTGCCTTGGGATGCTGCGCGCCACGCTGGCGGGAATTCACAACGGAAAGGACCTTCCTTTCGACGAAGTCCGCGCCCAGGAACGCGCCGTGGACGACATCAAGCACGCATTGGACACCTACCTCGTCATGATCGCGGAACGCCAGCTTTCACGCCGCCACGCGATCCAGCTCCAGGACCTTGTCGCCACCTGCAATGACATCGAACGCATCGCGGATCATATCGAGGAAATCATCCTCATGACACGCGCGAAGGAACGAAAGCAGGTGAAGTTCGATGCTGAACAAAACCAGTCGTTGCAGGAACTGGGCGTCCTGGTCAGTGAATTGCTCCTGCTTACGGTGGCATCGCTGGACGCCCGCGACGCGGAAGACAAGCGTACCGTCGCCCAGCAAATCCTGGAGCACCGCAAGATTTACAAGCGCCGCGCCATGGAAATCCGCCAGATCTTCAACGAGCAGCTTGAGGAGGGCGGTGCCACGGACGGCATGCAGTCGATCTTCTTCACACGGTACCTGATGGAATTTGACCGGATCATCCGGCACGTGCGCGGCATCGCGCGCGCGGAACTTCGGCAGGCGCTCCCAGCGGGGGAGACATAGCATGGTGGACATGCACCTGCCGATAGAATGACCCAACGGGCCGCGAACGATCGCGGCCCGTTCCACTTCTGCAAGGCACACTGCGGTGACCGACCATTTCCGGACGCTTGAACAAGTTCGATTCGCCGGTGCACCTTGTGCCCGAGGAGGTAAGGAAGAAGAGTCTATTGCGGGTGGCTGACTATTTGGAGCAGCTTTCGACGATTCTCAGGGATTCGGCCTCCGACTTTCCCCGGGAAATGGACGATATCGACCAACCTTAACTTGTCTCATTGACCTGACGGCCGAGCCGTCATAGGCAATGGTCCCGGTTCTGCGTGCCGTGAGCGCCGCAGGCAAAGGGGTCGTTCATCATGGGTAAATCAACGCGCTATATTTTCGTCACCGGAGGGGTGGCATCCTCTCTGGGCAAGGGCATCGCTGCCGCGGGCTTGGGCACGCTGTTGATCCAGCGCGGCGTCAGCGCGGAGATCATGAAGCTTGATCCCTACCTGAACGTCGATCCAGGCACCATGA
The DNA here is from genome assembly GCA_020848155.1 of Candidatus Sumerlaeota bacterium. Lineage (GTDB taxonomy): Bacteria > Sumerlaeota > Sumerlaeia > SLMS01 > SLMS01 > JADZDZ01. The sequence continues at coordinate 99,726 of JADLAR010000012.1, read as the reverse complement.
GTCCCTTCCAGCATGGGGAGGTTTTTGTCACCGATGACGGCGCCGAGACCGACCTGGACCTGGGGCACTACGAGCGGTTTCTCGACAAGCCTACCAGCAAGCTCAACAGTGTCACCGCCGGGCAGGTTTACGAGAACGTGATCCGCAAGGAGCGCCGGGGGGATTATCTGGGCTCCACCGTTCAGGTCATTCCCCACATTACCGATGAAGTGAAGCGCCGCATCCTGGCGACCGCGCGTGAGAAAAAGCCGGACGTGCTGCTGATCGAAATCGGGGGCACTGTTGGCGACATTGAATCGCTTCCGTTCCTTGAGGCTATCCGCCAGTTTCCCTACGATGTGGGGAAGGAGAACTGCCTGTTTCTGCACCTGACCCTGCTGCCCTACATTTCCGCGTCCGGTGAATCAAAGACAAAGCCGACGCAGCACAGCGTGAAGGCGCTGCGGGAAATCGGCATCCAGCCCGCTGGGCTGATCCTGCGCACGGAGCATGCGATGGACGCCAGCCAGCGCCGCAAGATCGCCATGTTCTGCAATGTGGAGGAGCGCGCGGTCTTCGAATCGGTCAACGTGAACGTGATTTACGAGGTTCCGCTCATGTTGCACCGCCAGGGGCTGGACGAATGGGCATGCCGCAAGCTGGGCATTGAGTCCAGCGAAGCACACATCGGCGAGTGGGAGGACCTGATCGCGCGCATCAATTCCGCGCGGCAGGATGTCCGCATTGGTGTGGTTGGAAAGTACATTGAGCTGAACGACGCGTATATTTCGATCTACGAATCACTGAAGGCGGCCGCCTACCATGAGGGTGCGCGCATTGAAATCGTGAAGATCGACAGCGAGCAGTCGCCGGACCAGTTGGAGACGGCGCTTGCCGAAGTGGACGGCGTGCTGATTCCCGGCGGTTTCGGTCCCCGCGGCATTGAGGGAAAGATCTTCGCGGCCACCTGGGCGCGCGAACACGATGTACCCTACTTTGGAATTTGCCTGGGCATGCAGGTGGCGATGATCGCCTTTGCGCGCAGCGTTTGCGGGATCGCGGATGCAAACTCCACGGAGTTCAACGAGCACACCAGCAATCCCGTGATCGACTTGATGACCACGCAGAAGGCGGTGCTCAACCTTGGCGGCACGATGCGCCTTGGCATGTACCCGATGAAGATCAAGAAGGGGACGAGGGCGGAGTCGGTGTACAAGGCGGCCGACGCGCAGGAACGCCATCGTCACCGCTACGAGGTGAACAACAGTTACCGCCCCCGCCTTGAGGAAATGGGCATGGTCATCAGCGGCACCTTCGAGGAGACAGACCTAGTGGAGATGATCGAACTGAAGGATCATCCGTGGTACGTTGGCTGCCAGTTTCACCCGGAATTTCAAAGCCGCCCCTTGAAGCCTCATCCGCTTTTCAAGGGATTCGTCGCCTCGGCAATCACGCGCCGCAAGACAACCACGGCAAGAAGCGCCAGGGCCTGATTTCTTCCGGAAACCATGCGCGGAACAAGGGATCGGCCTTGTTCCGCCACCGGCTCATGTCACGTCGCTTACCGTCGGGTGGCTGAAAAGTTCCCCATCATCGAGCAGGCGGATTGCGTTGCTTAGGATCCACATGCGGCGGTCGAGGTAAACCTCCACGCGGTAAGCGCCGGGGCCTGCGCAGGGAAAACTCATGTCCTGCGCGGTTGTCCATGCGAAGGGCTGGCCGTTGCAGCGCAGGACGACCTCCGCGAACATCGGCAACTTGATGTGGAAGCGGCCGCCGCTATCGTAGGGCGCGTCCTCTCCCATCAGGCGTTTGCGCCCTTTCTTCGGTGCGAAGTAAAACTGGAAGTTGCTCTCCGGCCCCAGTGAGCGATTCACGGCGAAGGAGCGGCCTTCGCGCAGGGCTGACCAGATCATGTCGCGGGCGCGCAAGGCAACGGTGGGAAGCTCCGGCGTTTGAACGCACGTTGCAATCGTCTGGAAGGCAAACGCGTAGGGGAACATCACCTTCCAGTCGAAGAGCGGTTGCTTGCGCTGATGCACGTTGAGCCCGCCGATCATCGGCATGCGCCGCTTTTCCAACTGGCGGTCCCACTTGCGCAGGAGCGCGCGGGAGGGGCCTGTGATGAACTTGTCCGCCCTGGCGACATCGTTTCCCAACGTCCGCCCGCTGGTCCTTGTTAGGAATTCATCGGTGAAGGACCACGCCTCAATCATGTCCGCGTCCTCCAGCGGGGTCGGGCGAACGGGGCCGTGCTCGTAATGCTGATGGGTGGCGACCACAACGCCGACCTGTCGCCGGACCTCGGCCAGGGCCGCGGGAAGATTGGCCTGCAGGCCGACATCCTCGCGCGTTTCGAAGGCGAGCGCATGGCCATCTGGGGTGGAAATCTCCTCTCCGCAAAGAACCAGCACGCCATCGTGCCAGCCTTCCTCGCCCCGCGCGCCGTAGCCCCGCGTGCCGTGGTCCGTCAAAAGCACAAAATCAACGCCTGATTGCCGGGCGGCACTCACAATTTCGCGCAATGATCCGCATCCATCGCTTTGGTCTGAATGGATGTGGATCGCGCCAACATATGTGCGGTTGGCTGATGCCATCGCCCTTGATCTATCGTCAGGCGCCGGGGGAAACAATCGCAACTTGGGGGAGGGAGCTAAATCAGGGATTCATGCAGGGGCGTATTGACATCCCGGCGGAAAAGAAAAGACGCTCATGGCGAGTCATTTCCTCCGGAACGGATAACGATGGCGGCGAACAAGCCACCCCAGGATGACAGCCAGGTCTTTCGCAATTCGCTGAAAAGCCTTTGGCGGGCCATTGTGATCGTTGTCCCCATTGTGCTGTTGGTTGTTTGCATCTACATGATCTTCGGGGGAAACGATCCCCGCCGGAAGTTGAAAACCCCGCCCGAAACACTCGCGGCGTACACACACTTCATCTCCTCCTACATCGGCCCCATGGCCGTGCAGCCGGATCGGATGGCCATCAGCCAGTTTCTCCAATTCTTCGACGCGGGTTCACGGGACTTCTTCGAGAAGAATTACGAGGCGCTTGCACGCCAGCGCCATCAATTCGAGCTGGAAGCGTTCAAGAGCATGAGCACGGATTCGAAGCGCGCGGATGCCATGTTGAACCTCGCCCAGCGCGAGCCGCTCAGCGGCTTTGGGGCGATCAAGACGTCACAAAATCCGAAACCCGACCAGGTTGAAATCCACGTTGATACCCGCACCAACAAGCAGGTAACAGTCACCCTCGAAAAGAGCGGAAGCATTTACTACATTGAAGATTTCGCAGGTTTGAAACCCGCGCTGGAGAAGGAACTCGCCGCGCACGAAACCAAGAACAACTGACAGGAAACGAACACCATGGCTGCCAGCCTGCTTGTCGACGGGACCGGAAACTGGGTCATCAACTATCAACTGAAGAAGGATCGCGAGAATCGCCTGGGGCGTACCGCCGACAACGATGTGGTAATTCCCGGCACCCAGATTTCCTCGCGTCATGCCGTGATCTATTACAGCGCCGGCAAATGGGTCCTTCGCGATGAAAGCAAGAACGGCACATTTGTGAACGATCAGCGCGTGAATGGCGAGCACCTGATGAACACAGGTGATGCCATCAGGATCGGCCAGGCCATTGTGCAGTTCCGCGACCCGGAGCAGGAAGTGGAAGCGGACGAGCACGGCCTGACCATCTGGGGAGCCACCGCGCACAAGTTCCACATGCAAAGCCAGCAATTGAAGGAGAATATTCGCGAGGCATCGACCAAAGGCTCCTCCGTCATTGAGCTTCCCGAAGCGATCGTCGAATACAAGACAGAGCCGGCCCGCCAGGCAATCAAGGTTGGTGCGGATACCGCCGAGGACAAGTTGTGGGTCGCGGAAAGGCTTTCGGAACTACTCGGTGATCTCGCCGCGAAGGCGAACATCGACAAGATTGAAACGTTTGATTTCCTGCTGGAACGCATCAAGGAGATGATCAGTGCCGAGAACGGCTTCCTGATGATCATCAACAACAAGAACAACAGTTGGGAGATCCGTGCCTGGGCGGGCAGCGTGGAGCAGTGGAGCTCCTACGAGAAGGAACATCCAATCCCGCTTTCGGTTGCCAACAAGAGCTACCTGGAGCGCATCACCATCGCGTTGTCGCCGGACGCGCCTGCTCCGCAAGCCGATGGCGTCAGCCTCCTCCATCTTCAGGTGAAGAGCTACATCTGCGTGCCGCTGCTCAAGGATGACAAGGCGTGGGGCGTTGTCTATTTCGACAATCGCCTTGGCACCGAACCCTTCAAGCGCAAGCACGTGCAGCTTGTGGAACGCGCCGCACCGTTCATCCTGCAGATCGAATTCCAGTAGGGCCCGTGGCAGCGTCCCCGCGGGAAAAGGCTGTGATCGCCGTCCTCGGCGCAGGCTCGTGGGGGAGCACGCTCGCCACGCTCCTCCACGACAACGGTCATGACGTGCGCCTTTGGGATCATTCGGTGGAAACGCTCCGCAAGCTGTGGGAGACCGGGCATCCTCCGGGTGTTCCCGAACTGCGGCTTCCTCCAATCCCGTTGTCCAGCGACCTCGCGGAGGCCATGGAGGGCGTGGACGCGGCGGTGTTCGGGGTTCCTGCACAGGCATACTCTGATGTGTGCGAAAGGATTCGCTCGCTCAGCCTCGCACCACCGCTGTGCATCATCGTCAGCAAGGGCATCGACCTGAGGACGCTGCGGCCGTTGTCCGACCTGTTGGCGGAGGAAATGAAGTCGAGCACGGTCGCTGTCGTCAGCGGCCCATGCATCGCGCGTGAAGTGGCACAGGGTGTGCCCACATCAGTCGTCGCCGCGTGTGCGGACGCAGCCGTCGCAACGCGAATCCAGGGTTGGTTCAATGGTCCGGCGTTTCGCGTCTATACACAGGGCGACCTTGTTGGCGTTGAGTATGCCGGGGCCTACAAGAACGTCATCGCCATTGCTGCGGGGATTTGCGATGGCTTGGGATTTGGCGCGAACTCCAAGTCCGCGCTCCTCACCCGGGGGCTGGCGGAGATGCGCCGCTTCGTCAGTGCAATGGGCGCGAACGACATGACGGTCATTGGCCTGGCGGGATTGGGCGATCTGTGCGTCACCTGCTTTTCCCCGCACTCACGCAACCGGCGCTTTGGTGAAGCCCTTGGCAGGGGACGCACGGCGGAGGAAATCATCGCGGAAATCGGCGAAGTCGTCGAAGGTGCACCGACCGCCCATGCCATTTGCAGGATCGCAGATGAAAGGAAGATCGTCACACCCATCGCGCGCGCCGTCGTTTGCGTCATCGACAAGGAGTGTTCGCCGAAAGAGGCCGTCGCCCGCCTCATGAACCGCGAGCTTACGAGCGAGTAAGTGGCCCGCTACAAGCTGGTCATCGGCGGCTTTTCTTTCCAACCTGTTCCACGTTGTTCACCACCCCATCCTTGATGTGAACGATCTTGTGCGCGTGTTCGGCGATGTCGCGCTCGTGCGTGACGAGGACGATGGTGCGGCCCTGGTCGCTGAGTTGTTGGAACAGCACCATGATTTCCTCGCCGGTTTTTGAGTCGAGATTCCCCGTCGGCTCATCTGCAAGCAGGATCGCCGGGTCATTCACCAATGCGCGCGCAATTGCAACCCTCTGGCGTTGGCCACCGCTCAGTTCGTTCGGCAGGTGATGGCCACGCTCATGCAATCCCACGGCCTCGATCTGGTTCTTTGCGCGCTTGCGCCGCTCGCCACTGCCAACGCCGCCATACACCATTGGCAGTTCAACATTCTGTTGCACGGTCATGATGGGAAGCAGGTTGAAGCTCTGAAACACGAAACCGATTTCCTTGTTTCGCGTGAATGACAACTCATCATCATTGAGCGATTGGATGGCGCGCCCGCGCAGTTCATAGATTCCGCCCGTGGGCCTGTCCAGGCACCCGAGAATGTGCATGAGCGTGCTCTTTCCGCTACCCGATGGCCCCATGATGGCAACGTAGTCGCCCTCATTGATTTCGAGGTCCACACCGCGCAGGGCACGCACCTCAAACTCGCCCATCAGGTAGGTTTTTTGGACGCCACTAAGGCGGATGATCGCCATTAGTTGCCTTGGGGCGCTGAAGGCGCTGGGGCTGCGGGGGAGGCTGCGGGCTTTGCGGCGCCACCTGCTTCCTGCCCCGCTGGTGCTGCGGCGGGACGCTGGCCGCCTTCCGTGTTTTGCTGCGAGCGACGGCGGCGACTTTCGCCACCACCACCGCCGCCATCATTCGTCGCGCCCGGCCTGTGCTCCCCGCCCTGGGGGCTGCCGCCACCCTGAAAATTGCCACCACCTGCGCCCGCATTGTCGCCATTCATTCCACGCCGCCGACCTTCTCCGCGGCTTCCCTGCTGCGCGGCCTGTTCCTCCAGGTTCTTGCGGGCCTTTTCCTCCGTCGCCGCATCAAGTACGCGACGAACGCGACGCAGCGCCTCGAAGCCCTGCTCACGCGCTTCCGCCAATTCGAGGTGCGGGTTGCGGAGATAAACAACATCCCCCGCTTTCAGCGCTCCCTCCACGACGGCGGTGGATTCATTCACGTTCCGGACTTTGACAGGCACAAAATCAGAAATCACTCCGCTGCGGTACACGCCAACTTCCTCCCCCTTCAGCGAAAGGCTTTCCAGCGGCACCTGAAGCGCATTGTCCTGCTTGGCCACCTGAATCTTCACGCTGGCCGTCATGCCTTGGAAAAAGAACGGCTCGTGTTCGTTCAGAAGCACGTTCACTTCAAACTCCCGCGGCCCCTGGCTTTGCGTCGTGCTGGGGCCACGCCGCGACATCTGTGAATTGTCAATTGGCACAATCGACTTTCGATTCACAACCCCGGTAAACACGCGGTCGGGAACGGCATCCAGATAAATTGAAACGGGCTGTCCCTGTTCCACCAACGCGATGTCCAATTCGTTCACGGGAACCACGGCGATCATCTGCGAGCGATCGGGGATCTCCAGAAGGCTGAGACGATCCCACACGTTGTCGCCTTCCGCGATCTTCGCGACTGTACCATTCTTCCAAACCTTCAGAAAGGAAACCTCGCCATTGGCGGGGGCGCGAAGCGTGCCGTCCTCAATGTCTTGCTTGAATTCGTCAATGCGGCGCTGCGACTTCTCAACGGCCAGTTGCGCCTTGTCGATTCCCGTCTGCTTCACGCGCATGTTGGAGGCAAGGTTCTCCCGCTGCTTTTGCAGGTCGATGCGGGCACTGCGGAGCGACACGCCGGCCTGTAGCAGCGACAGTTGCGCCGCATCCAGTTCGCTCCGCGCGGAGATCTTTCGTTCAACCAGGATTTTTTCCGTCTCGAATTTTTGCTCGGCGTCCTTCAGCTTCTGCTCCGCCAGTTCAACCTTCGCCTCCTCCGACTTCATTGAGTATTCGTTTTGCAGTTCCTGCAGGCGGTACTGCTCCTTCGCCGTCTCCAAATCCTTCTGTGCCAGCGCCAGCACAGGCTCCTCTTCCTTAAGGTTGTCCTCGATGCTGGTTGTTGAAAGCCAAACGATCGGGTCCCCCTGCTTCACTGCCGTTCCTTCTTCAACCAGCTTCACGACCTGGCCTTCATAGGGCGCCGAGACGGTCGTGCTCTTGGAGGCACGAAGCTCTCCGATGCTATTGACGGTTTTTTCAAACGTCCCGACACTCACCGGGAGCGTGGGGATGTTCCGGTTGTCGCCGTTTCCACCGCCACCCATCGTCGCAAAAACAAAGATCGCCGCGCCGATGCCCGCGACCAGAAGAAGGCCCACCACAAGGCGAAGGATCGATTTCGTCTTCCTGGACATCAGTCGAGTGGCCTTCCAAGCGCGACATAAAGACGCGCCAATTCAATCTGATAATTGAGCAAGGATGTCGTGTAGCGTGTTTCGGCCTCGAAAAGGTCGTCCTGTGCCAGTCGAACTTCCGTAACCGTAGAGAATCCCACTTCAAACCTTCCGTTGATCAATTCAAGGCTCTTGCGTGCCTGCTCAATATTGCGCCCCAGGATCGTCAACTGCGCTTCCGTTGCCAGGACCGACCTGTGACGATTACGCGCCTCCTGGATCAGGTTCCGTTCCGCGATCAAGCGGTTCGTTTTCGTGTTCTCAAGACTCAGGCCAGATCGGCGGAATGCCTCCCGCCGTTGTATATTGATCAACGGAAGCCGGAAGGAAACTCCTGCATCCCAACCCTGATTTTCGAACCCCGTGGCTTCCCGCAGGTTGGTGTCGGCGTCATTTCGGTTGTAGCCGGCATCGAAGTCCAGTTGGGGCAATAATCCGTTCTGCGACACCCGATAGTCTATCTGCGAGATTGCGATGTTGACATCCTGCAGCATCAATTCCATGCGGCTGTTGAGCGATTCCTCCACGACTTCCTCGGCCGGGGGAATGTTCACGCGTCCGCGCGCATTCAGTTGCGGGATGATATTTTCAAAGGAGATTTGTGTATCCAGCGGTACCCCCAGCAGGATCAGCATTTGCTCGCGCTGTTCGTCCAATTGCTGTCGACGACCGATGGCCGTTTCCATCTCTCCAAGGACCTGGATTTCCGCTCGCAGGATTTCTGATTCGTCCACGCGACCCACTTCGTAGCGGGTTTTCGTGTCTTCAAGGAATCGAATTCGCTCCGTGATGGCGCCGCGGGAAACAGAAAGCTGCGCCGCCGTCTGAAGGATCTGGAAATAGGTGCTGATGACGCTTAGCGTCACGTTGCGTCGGTCGATCTGGTTGTTCAGCACCTCCTGCATTTCACGCAAGCGTGAGCGTCTCAGGTCCGCCGTGCCCACATCAGTTCCACCGCCACGCAGCAGTGGTTGCACGTAACGAACTTCCGCGCGGGATGCGTACTGTTTCTCGCGCTCGTTGAAACGCCCCCCCGTTTCCACACGCGTGTCGGTTCGATTCGTGCGCCCATCGAGTGTAAACTGGCCGCCGGTGGGAAGGCCGATGCCGCTGTCAAAGCCCACGCCACCGCTTGTCGTTCCAGTCTCACGGATCGTGTTGATTGTTTTTGTGTGTGTGACTGTTGTCGGTGGTGCGGGCGTGGCGCCGGGTCCAACGGGTGTCACCCCCGGAACGAACTCCGTGAAGGTTTCCTGCCGCGTCGTGTTCTCATCGCGGTTGTATGTGTGCCGCGCATCGCCAACAAGGTCGACGAATGGGACGAAGGCAGCCTCGGATGAAGTGGTGCTTGATCGTGCAATCAGGACACTGCGCGAAGAATTGCCCAGTTCAAGATTCGTGGCCAGCGCCTGATCGACCAGCCTTTGCAGGCTCATGCGGGCGAAGGGGGCCGTTTCCGGAACCTCGTTGAAAATCACTTCACTGGTAAGGACATCGTTGCTTGCGGTGAGGACCGTCTGCAGATAGGTCTGCATCATCTCGCTCTCGGTGCCCGTCCGAAGGCGCAGAAGGTCGTAATCGGGAAGTTCGCCGGGCTTGATGGAGAGGATGGGATCCGTGGTGAGGGCGTCGTCGGCGGTGGTCGGCTCCACGGCGGGGGAGGAAGCACCGAGAAGGAGCAAGACGGCCATTGTCAGGATTCTGGCAAGGGACGGGCGGGTGATTGAAAAAGGGATGAGTGTCGGCATTGAGCTCAATCGGCATCAGTAAGGAAACGAGGCCGACGCTGAAAACCTTCGCGGATTTTGGGGTGGAAAAACCGGCGGCAATTTGCCGGACAACGACCCCGCATGATAGAGCCTGTGGAAATCGCCCGGAGCGCGGCAAGTGTTGATTCAATTAAAGTTTCCTTGCCCTTGGCGACTGATGAACCGTGGATGCCCGTAATTAAACGCTATCACCGGCCCATATGGAACTAATCCAACAGATTGGCAAGATGAGGGCAAAGGCGCGCGCCCTGCAAAGCACGGGAAAGCCGCTGGCCTTTGTGCCCACCATGGGAGCCCTCCACAAAGGGCATTTACGCCTCATTGAGCGAGCCAAGGGGCTTGGCGGATCCGTGGTCGTTTCAAGTTTCGTGAATCCCATGCAGTTCACGAATGAGCAGGACCTGAAGAATTACCCGCGCGATCCCGCCAAGGATGAGAAGGCCTGTCGTGATGCGGGTGTTGATGCCTACTTCGTGCCCAGCGTCGAGGAAATCTATCCACAGGGATTCCTGACCTCGGTTAATGTCGGTTACCTGAGCACCAAGTACGAAGGCGCATCGCGGCCGGGCCATTTTCGCGGCGTGTGCACAGTCGTGCTCAAACTCCTCAACATCGTGCGTCCCACGCACCTCGTCCTTGGGCTGAAGGACGCGCAGCAGTTCACCATCATCCAGCACATGCTGGATGATTTGAGCATGGATGTCGAATTGGTTGGTGTTCCAACGGTTCGCGACGCGGATGGTTTGGCGCTTTCCAGCCGCAATGCCTTGCTGACAAAAGACCAGCGCGCGGCGGCGCTCTGCATCCAGCGTGCCCTCAAGCGCGTGCATTTCCTGGTCAAGAAGCAGGGCATCCTTCATTCCGGTGAATTGCTTCAGGCAATTCGCTCCGCAACCAACACGGAGCATGTGACGCTCGACTACGCAGCCATCGTCAATCGCACGACGTTGGAGCCGCTGGATCATGTGATGCGGGGTGGAACCTACATCCTGATCGCAGCGAAGGTTGGTGATGTGCGGTTGATTGACAACACGCGTATCTGAAAAAATCGGTCCAAGTGGTTAGACCGTGGCGCAATTTGCTTGGTCTTGACCGCGACGTTGGTAAAGGGGTTTCTAAACTGGTTTGCCTGCGATCACACGCAAACCAGCCCTCCGGAAGTCGTTTCCCATGTCGCGAAAAAGCTTCAAGCCGTCGCCGAACATTCCTGTTGGTGACGCGATCTGGCAACAGCTCAGCGTGCAGTTTACGGACACGGATCCTCAGATGCTCTACGCGTTGTGGGCAATGGAATCAGGTGCTGATCCCGATCAGTCGCTTCGCGAAATCGAAGGTGCTGTCGTCGCGTACGACAAGTTTCGGCCGCGTCTCTCCCGCCGCAAAGATTATTGAATCAAGGCGGCGGCAGCCGCAGTGCCTGCCACGTGACCGCTGGCCCAGGCCCACTGAAAATTGAAGCCGCCGATGCGGCCATCAACATCCAGGATCTCGCCACAGATGTGAAGTCGCGGCACGCGTCGTGATTCCATCGTGCGAAAGTTGACCTCGTCCAGTTCCACGCCACCAGCGGTTGTTTCTGCGAAGGAGAAACCACGGCTTCCCGAAACATGGATCGTGAACCCGTGAACCTTTTCCGCAAGCGTGCGGCGCTGTCCACGAGTGAGTTTGCCGATTTCCGGAAGGTCCCCCGCGAGGGATGTGGCAAGACGATCGGGGAAAATTTCCGACAACACATTTGCCGCATGCCGCCTGGGGTTGTCCTTCCCGCGCTGCATGAGCCACGCGTCGGCATCGTCACCTGATGCGAATTGCGGTGCGCCAATGGTGAGCACCGCAGGCTTGCCGGGATTGTCGTGCTCTTCACGCAGCCAGTGCCGCGACGCATTCAGCGCAGCGGGACCGCTGATGCCGAAATGTGTGAACAACAGTGAGTCCACCCGGTCATGGAGCTTCCTGCCCGTCGCATCCTTCACGATCACGCGCGCATCAAGCGTGACACCGCTCAGTTCCCTGCACAATTCAACCTGATCGGATGCCACGGTCAGGGGAACAAGCGCGGGGGTGATGGGAACAATCCCGTGCCCCAACGAACGCAACATGGCAATCCCTGCACCATCACTGCCGGACTTCGGAAGCGCCGCGCCGCCCATTGCAACGATGACACGCCGGGCACGCAGCATGTCGCCGGATGCCGTGGTCAATTCCGCAAGTTCACTGGTGAAGGCAATCTCCTTGATTCGCACCTGGGATCGCAGCCCGACTCGAACCTCCGACACGCGTGCAATCAACGCATCAAGCACGGTCCTTGCCGAGTCGGTTACGGGAAAATACTTTCCCGTCGGTTCCAGCTTCAGTTCAACACCGATGCTTTTCATCCACGCCAGCGTTTGCCGTTCGTCAAAACTGCGAAGTACATTGCGGATGATCACCGGGGAACCGCCCCAATAGTCCGAGGGAACAACGGTCTCATTGGTGACGTTGCAGCGGCCTCCGCCACTGACGAGAATTTTTGCCCCCGGTTTTTTCGCGCCATCCACGAGGAGAATGCGAAGCCGTCCGCGCGCGCGTTCGCCCGCAAAGATCGCCGCCGCAAGGCCCGCTGCGCCTGCGCCGACGATGATGATGTCATGAATCACTTGATGCGAAACCAGACGATGGTGGCCGGCATGCGTTGTTGGGTGGCTGACATCATGACGTCCTCCATTGGCACGGGTGATGACTGAAGGACCTCACACCTCGACGCCTCCGCGAAAAATCCCAGCAGCAGGTTCTTCACATCGCGCAGTGGCGAAATCGGATCGTGCCCGGAGGAATGAAACAAGTCGATGCCGTGCACGCCAACGATGACGCCGCTGTTCACCTTCGGGAGGATGTCCCGAAGCACATAGAGAACGTCCGCGCGATTTGCAGCCAGCTTCTTCAGGTCGATGATCAGCATCTCACCGGAATTCAGCGATTGAAAATCCTCCAGCAGGACCTGCTGGACGGGAACTGCAAGGTGGGCATCCACCAGTTCCGTGACATCCGCAGAAGGATTCGCGTCGGCGGTGATCAACTCACCGGGCAGCATTCTGGTCACCTTGGCGAAATGGATGGCCTGGGTGGAATGGCCGCCGCCGATCTCCAGCATCCTCGTCGGTTCCAGCGCACCAACCATTGCGGCAAGATGCAGCACATCGCCGGCGGAAATTCCACTGTCGGAGGGGATCGACTTCACGAACTTCAACAGGCTCTCATCAACCTGTGGCCTTATCGTCTGCTCAAAAAAAAGCTTCTGCCCTGCCTCGTGCCAGTCGATCGCACTCAGGCTGGTGGCGGGGGCGGGGACCTCCGTCGCTGGTTGTGTTTCCGGTGGAGGTGCAGCCGCGGGCGGGGCCTTCTTCGATTCCGTGTCGCCGCTGAAGAGCTTCTTGAAAAAACCCATGGATTGCCGTCACCCGGAAAGCTGCTGGATTTGTTTCCAGGTATCCGCCATGGCAGCCTGCCATTCCGCTCGGGCCGCGGAAATCGTCCCCGCTTCCTCCCGGATTTCGCGCGTGAGCAGTGCGATGGAGTTCCCGGTTTCCGTTGGCGCGGGGTTGCCCGCCTGCGTGCGGTGTGCAAGCAGGGCCTCCGGATCCTCCAGCATCCTCCATTCCTCCGCCGAGAGTTGCGCAATACCCACCTTCGTCAGCGCCTCGTTCAGCACGGAAAGTTGGATCGCGCCCTGCGCGTCGCATTCACGCACAACCTCACCGATCACCCGATAGCACACGCGGAATGGCACGCCACGCTTGCCGGACAAATGGTCCGCCACATCTGTCGCGTTCAGGAACCCCTCGGCACATGCGGCCTTCATCGGGGCCGCATTGACTTCCATGCGGTCGAACACCTGGGCGAACAACTCCGCGGCTCCGCGCACATTGTCTGCCGCGTCAAAGACGAGATACTTCGTCCATTGCGTGTCGCGGTTGTAGCCGGATTGCAGCGCGATTCCGATTCCCGCCAGCGATTGTGCGATGCCTGCAGCAACATGGGCGCGGGCGCGTGTCACCTCCGCAAAGTCCGGGGTGCGCTTTTGCGGCATGATGCTGCTGCCGGTCACGTGCTCGCTTGCCAGGCGTATCCAATCCCGTGGTGGGCTGCTGAGCAGGATGAGATCCTGTGCAATGCCACTGAGGTGCGAAAGGAACTGCGCGGCGACCTGCGCGAAGCGCAGTTCCAACTCGCCGCGTGACCAAATTCCGTCGGCACCCGACGGCGTCGGATGCTTGAAGCCGAGCAGCTTCGTCGTGCGCACGCGGTCAATCGGCCATGAGGTGCCGTAGCTGGCAGCTGCACCAAGGGGGCAGGTTTTCAGTTCCCGCAGCAGTGCCCCGAGCGCGCGGATGTCGCGCAGCAGGCGGGGAAGGTAGCTCATCGTCCAGTGGCCCCATGTGGTGATCATGGCAGGCTGGCCGTGCGTGAACCCGGGGCAGACGGTCGTCGTGTGCTTGAGCGCGTGATCGGCGATGCGCTCCGCAAGTGCGGCGATGTCCTGTGCCAGCCCGGCAACTTCATCGCGCAGCCACAGGCGCATGTCCGTTGCCACCTGGTCATTGCGGGAGCGCGCTGAATGCAGTCGCCCAGCGTGCTCGGAGCCGATCAACTCTCCTAGCACCGTCTCCGATGACATGTGGATGTCTTCGCAGCTTGGGCGAAGGAAGCTCTCGCCCATCTCGTTCTTCTCGCGCAATTGCAGCAGGCCGCTGGCAATCGCCATGCCGTTCTCGACCGTGATGATGTTCGTTTCCACGAGCATCAGGAGGTGAGCCGCATTCGTCTGGAGGTCATGGCGTGCCAGGCGCTCATCCGCGGGGGCGCGCCCTGCCACGTCGAACCCCGCCGTGTACTCCACGTTCGCGCGTGCGATGTTTGCATCGCCAACGCGCTTGATCCAAACGGGGCCGCCGCTCATGGTCTTCCTTCCGTTGTCACGTGTATAGACATCTATACAGTGTCAGTCCTCGATCAGGGTGTTGTCCTGGAAGAGCGGGATCTTCTCCTCGATGTGCTTCTTCACGCTCCTGAGGAACTTCTCGATGTCGGCTGTGGTCAGGTCGTAGTTGTCTTCCGGCAGGGTGTTGATGTCCACCTCGACACCCATCGCAAGGTCGGCCTGCCGCTCGTCGTTGCTTCGCAGCGGCTTCACGCGAATCCAGCGGTTCACGGCGCGCTCACCATCCAGCACGGGCTTCGCAAGTGCCTGGATCTGCAACTCCTGCAGGCGGTCGCCAAAATGGTTCGCGTTGGAAAGCAGTGCCTTCTGCATGCGCTGGTTGGACGATGCGCCAACGGGCACGAACAGTTCCGTCAGCAGGCCGATGCGCACGGCCGTCGCCCCGAAATGCTCGTTGAAGACGGAGTGGATCTTCATCGCCTGGGGGATGAAGGATTCGAACGACTCCGACAGGGTGCCGGGCTTCAGGCCGCGGGCTCCGCCCTGTGTCTGTTCCGTCAATTCCCCGGGCAGCATGCGAAACTGCAACTTTGCGGGGGCGACCTCCAGAATCTTGCGTCCATCGGCGGAAGGAAAGCGGGCGCGCGTGGCGTCCTGCGGTGCGTTCTTGGGCACTTCGGCGGCCACCTGCGGCTGGCCGTCCAATTCCGGCAGCCGCCAGGGGAGCTGCTCTGCCAGTTTGCGGAAGTCCTGAATCTCCAGCTTGCGCAGGAAAAGGCCGAGGAACATCTGGGGGACTAGAAAGCGTGAAATCATGTGTTCGGGAAACCTGTTCGTTTGAGGGGACGTAAAGAGCGGGCTAAAGCAGAGCATCCAATGGCGGGTACGCAACGGATAAATCGGGATTTTGCCCGATTCTGCTCGCAGTCCGGTGGCAATTTGGGCATGCTTCCGCGAACGATTATTTAGCGAGGCTTCAGCAATGCCTGTTCTTTCCCGCCTTACAGCAGTGCTTATCATTCTTCTCACGGCAGGGTGTGCTGCCACCAAGGCGAGCATCAACACCCAGAAAGCGACTTCTGATGATGGTTCCTGGTTCTATCTGGACGCGAAAGACATCACGTCCGGTCCCCATCACCTGAATCACGGGAAGATTTTCGGGAAGTACGTCGATGGTTACAATCGCACGATTCTGGAGGCGATCGACACCGTACAGGCACATCAGCCAGACGGAGGTGGTTATTTCATTGGGGTGAAGGCCAAGCCTCCTGAAACTCCCGTGGGGTATGAGCTTTCGCTGTTTGGCCGTCCACTGCTGAAGCCGACGCGCACGACAAGCTATTGCTCAGGTTCCTCCTACACGGCGTTCATCGAGGCCTTGAATGTCATCTACCCCGATGGTGCGACCCGGCTGGACCCCGTGCGCACTGAGGCGATGCGCATGCAGGAGCCGGACGGCGGCAGGCGCGAGGATTCCGTGAAATTCTGGGGGCACTGGAACGACGACGGGTTCGGAAATGATTTTGCCCTGGTGCAGTATTCCGGAATGGGAACCGTCATCACGCCTCAGCAAGCACGCCCGGGCGATTTCATGAACATCAGTTGGACGAACGGGAACGGACATTCCGTGATCTTCCTGGGTTGGACGAAGAACGAGGGAGGCGCCAAGGGGCTGTCCTTCTGGTCGAGCCAGACATCAACGAATGGCTACGGCGACGTACACCTTCCGAATCTCGACAAGGTGAAGGTGGTTAAGGTCGTCCGCATGACCAATCCGGACAAATTGTTCACCTTTGATGTGACGACACCCGTGAATCGCAAGGTTCCCGGTGACAAAGTCGAACCAGCCACCGTCGCGGCGGGTGGGAACTGACCGGCAATCAACGGCGCGCGGATTGCTACTGCTGCGAATCGAAGCAAAACACACCCATCGGAGTAGACAGCATGAGCGGAATGACAGGTCCCCTGATTGCAGAGTTCGAGCATGAGTCGATTGGCACCCGCAAGACGCTGGAGCGGATTCCCGAACACCTTTTCGGTTACAGGCCCCATCCGAAGTCCTTCACCGCCGGGCATCTTGCCGCCCACTTGGTGGAGATCAATTACTGGGGGATCGTGACAGTGAAAGAGACGGGGTTTGATGTGCGACCCGACTACAAGACCCCGGAGTACAAGACCACAGCGGAGCTACTCGCGGCCTATGACAAGCTGAAGGCGGGGTTTATCGAGGCGCTCAAGGGTGTCAAAGACCAGCAACTCTTCGAAACATGGACGCTAAGTGTTAATGGCAATCCCGTTTTCAGCATGCCGCGGATTGCAACGTTGCGAGCCTTTGTGTTCAGCCATGCGATTCATCACCGGGCGCAGCTTGGCCTTTACCTTCGGCTCAACAATATCCCCGTTCCCTCGATTTACGGGCCTTCGGGCGACGAACAATCCTAGGGCGGGCGGTGTCGCCTTTTTGGTTTGGCCTGGCATGGAAGATTATGGCAGTCCCATTCCTGCAAGCACCTTGACCGCAGCATAAAAAATCCTTTCGATGAGGACGCGAACACTCTCGCGTCCTCGTTTGACTTTTTCACCGCTCCCAAGGAGGCGACCATGCATGACGATGAGCAAAGCGACGTGCAGCAGGCTGCATTTCGCACATCAAGAAGGGGTTTCCTGAAGGGGGTTGGCATCGCTTCAGCCGCCACGGTCGTCCTTCCGGGCCTCAGCCTCGGCCAGGAAGAGGCGGCGGGCACGCCGGGCCTCAAGGAATTCGGCAGCGGCCCATTGGAAATTTCGCTGAAGGTAAACGGCGACGAGCGAAAGCTGAGCATTGAACCCCGCACAACGCTCCTTGATGCGCTGCGAACGAAATTGGCGCTGACAGGCACGAAAGAAATTTGTGATCGCGGTTCCTGCGGCGGATGCACGGTGTTGGTGGATGGCAGGGCGATGGTCAGTTGCATGACGCTGGCCATCGACATGCAGGGAAGGGAAATCACAACCGCGGAAGGGATTGGCAAGGATCCCGGGTTTGCCCCCCTGGTCGATTCATTTTGTGAGCATGACGCGGCACAATGTGGCTTCTGCATTCCCGGCATCCTGGTTCGTTCTGCCGCCCTGCTGAAGGAAATCCCGAATCCCACACCGTTGGAAATTCGCGAAGGACTGGCCGGCAATATCTGCCGATGCGGGACCTACAGCAGGATTTTTGACGCGGTGGAAGCCTGCGCGAAAAAGGGAGGCGTGGCATGAGCGAGACAACCGCGCCAAAGAACATCATGCAGCCCAAGGAGCCCCGACCCGACGTGCGGCAGAAAGTCACGGGCACCGCGCGATACACTGCGGACCAGTACCCTGCCAAGGTCCTCTACGCACGCTCCGTCCGCTTCCCCTTTGGGAAGGGATCGATCGTGAATGCCGACGTGGAGAAGGCGCGCGCCATCCCCGGCGTCGTACTTGTCGATGTCAAGAAGGGGAAAAGCGTCAATTACGCCGGCGGAATCGTGGGGCGAATTGTCGCGGAATCGAAGGACGCCCTGGAAGACGCGATGGAAGCGCTCAACGCAACCTACGAGGTAGAGCAGTCGCGCACGAATCCGTCGAAGTTGTATGAAGGCGTTCCCGAAGCGGACGCGCAGGCGAACGCTGAACTGAAGGGATTGTTTGATGGCGGACTGAAGGTTGTCGAGGCCACGTACACCACGCAGGTGCAAACGCACTCCTGCCTGGAGCCTCACGGGTCCGTTGTTGATGTGCGACAGGATGGCGTTGAGGCCTGGGTGAGCACGCAGGCGGTGATGGCGCTGGAAGATGCGGTGTCGAACACGACCGATTTCCCAGCCAGCAAGGTCGTTGTCCATTCCGAATTTGTCGGAGGTGGTTTTGGCAGCAAGTTCAGCCTCGGTGCCGAGGGCACAATGGCGTGCAGGGTTTCCAAGGAAAGGGCGCGCCCGGTTCGGGCGATCCTGAATCGCAGCGAGGAACATTGCGACGGGGGAAATCGTCCCGGCTCCATCCAGTACATGAAAATTGCGGTCAAGGACAGCGGGGAAATCGCCGGTGGCCGCGTCCATGTCGTGAGCACTGTTGACGCCGACGGCGGTGGTGGCGGCATTCGGAATCCCAACTACTACAAGTTCGGAAATGTTGTCCGCACCGAGGGGGATCTGGCACTGAACGGTGGCAAGCCGCAGGCGTTTCGTGCGCCGGGATTCCCCCAGGGTTCCTTCGCGCTTGAATCCATGATGGATGAACTGGCTGCTGCCGTGAAGATGGATCCTGTCGCCTTCAGGAAGCTCAATGAAACCAGCAGAAGGCGAATTGAACAGTTTGACAGGGGCGCTGAGTTGATCGGGTGGAAGGATCGCAAGGCGGACGGTGGCACTCCCGGCCGCATCAAGATTGGTTACGGATGCGCTGCGGGTTCCTGGGGGAATGGAAAGGGGAAGTGCTCCTCCGATTGCGAGATTCACCGCAGTGGCGAAGTGGAGGTGCGCGTTGGCATTCAGGATATTGGCACTGGTGCATCGACGGTGGTCACTGACACCGCAGCATGGCATCTTGGCCTTCCGCGGACGATGGTGACGGGCAAGGTTGGAAACAGTGACTATCCACCAGGCCCCGGTTCCGGTGGCTCCGTCACTACCCGCATGACAGTTCCCGCCGTCCGCGATTCGGCGGAAAAGGCCCTCGGTGAGCTTAAAAAGGAACTGGCGTCTGTTTGGAAAACCGAGCCTGACAAGATCAGCTACGGAGAGGGCGTCTTCGTAAATCCGACGAACAATCAGAACGTTGCATGGAAGGACGCCTGCGCCATGATGAGCGGTGCGAGTGTCGTCGGCCACGGCCGCTTCAATGATGAATACTGGGGCGAGGGAGGCTCCGACACCGTGCAGTTCGTGAAGGTGGAGGTTGATTCGGAAACCGGTGTCGTGAAGGTGAAGAAGGTGGTTGCGATTCAGGCGTGCGGCCAGGTTTGCAACAGGCTCACGGCGGAAAATCAAGTCTGTGGCGGCATCATCCAAGGCATCAGCTTCGCACTGTTCGAGCAACGGATGCTTGATCCGATGACCGGCGGCCAGTTGAATGCGGACTTCATCAACTACAAGGTTGCCGGTCCCGTTGACGTTCCCGAGATCGTTGCCGTCCTGGATGTTCGTGACACGGATACGGGCGCACGGTCGATCGGCGAGCCAAGCACGATTCCCACTGCGGGGGCGATTGCCAATGCCGTTGCAAACGCACTGGGCGTCCGCGTGCGGCACCTTCCCATCACACCCCAGCGCGTCTTGGAAGCGATGCTGGAGCAGAAAGGAGCAATCGCATGAGGTCCTTTGGTTACGCAGAAGCGGAAAACGCGCAGGGCTTGGCGGCGGCGCTGGGCAAGGGGTACAGGATCAAGGCCGGCGGCATTGACCTGTTGGACATGATGAAGGAGCGCATCGACAAGAGCGAGCGCATTGTCAGCATCACCGGCATGACGGAATTGCGTGGCATCAAGGAACGGGACGGGGGCGTGGCAATCGGTGCGTTGACGACGCTGAACGAGATCGCGCGCGACGAGACGCTGCGGAAGGCTTTCCCGGCGCTTCCAGACACGGTATGTAATGCCGCCACGCCACAGGTGCGCGAGGTCGCGACCATCGCCGGCAACATCCTCCAGCGTCCGCGCTGCTGGTTCTTCCGCCAGGCGGAATACAACTGCCTGAGGAAAAGCGGTCAGGCATGCTACGCCGTTGCCGGCGACAACACCTACCATTCAATCTATCCAATGGGCGCCTGCCACATCACGCATCCGTCCAACATCGCGCCGGCACTCGTTGCCGTCGGTGCACAAATCATCGCGAGCGACGGGAAAAATCCGAAGTCCTATGACATCCGGGATTTTTTCCTGACGCCTGAGCAGGACCTGAAGCGGGAGAACAAGCTCCCGCAGAATGAGTTCATCACGGAAATCTTCCTGCCGAAGATGCCGGAGAAATCAGCCTACGTCGAGGTGAAGGAGAAGCAGAGCTTCGACTGGCCATTGGCGGCGTGTGTCGCCACCTACGCCGACAAGAAGTGGAGCATCATCCTGGCCCATGTCGCTCCCGTGCCTCTTCGCGCGACGCTTGCGGAGAACGTGGTCGGGGAAAAAGCCGACATCGACGAGAACCTGGCGCTGCAGGCCGCCGAGGCCGCCGTCAAGACCGCCCAGCCCATGGCGTACAATGGCTTTCGGGTTCATCTTGCGAAGGCCGTTGTCCGCCGTGCCCTCCTGAAAGCCTGCGGGAAGGATTTCCACGCATGAGCCGCAGCGGAATGGACATGGAGTACGATCCGGAGAACGCGGAAGCGCAGGCGCCGCCCAAGCCATGCTGCGTGAACCTGCGCTGCAAGTCGCTCACGTATCGCGAGGACGAGCGCCCCGGCCTGCTGCACGTTGAATTTGGCATGGGCTATTGGTGTTGCCTGACGAACATCCAATCGGGACCCGACGGAGTCTTGGCAACGCATTCGAAATGTCAACCGGGCCGCGAGTGCTTCAAGCCGGGGCCGTTTGCCACACAGCCCCGGGATGCGTCCTGACACCACACGCTCTTTTTCGCTTTGCACACCGCATCAGGCTTCCTTATCCATCCCCTCATGGAAATGGAACTGAAGAAGCGTCTCACAAGAATCCGCCTTCTCGCATTCGACGTGGATGGCGTCCTGACGGACGGCTCCATCGTCCTCGGCGATGACATGGAGGTGAAGCGCTTCAATGTGAAGGATGGCGCCGGCATCGCACTCGCCCAGAAGGGGGGGCTGCTTGTTTCCTTCGTCACGGCCCGCGAAAGCAAATGTGTCGCCCGCCGCGCGGAGGAACTACGCATTGCGGATGTGATCCAGGGGACGACGGACAAGCAAGGCTCGCTCATGCACCTTGCAAGGAAACATCAACTTTCCGTCGATGATATTCTCTACATGGGGGATGATTTTCCCGACTTCTCCGCCCTGCGCGTTGCCGGAGTCAGCGTGGCGCCGGCTGACGCGGTGGAGGAAATTCGATCCATTGTTGACATTGTCACCGATGCGCGCGGTGGCAGGGGGGCCGTCCGCGAAATTTGCGAGCAAGTCCTAAAGGCACAGGACCGATGGGACGATCTGATCGCAGCCTATCAGGCGCGATCACAGGAGCTTAAACACTGACCACTGCTCACGGCCAGGGCGTGCGCTGTCCCGGCTTGTGACGCTCGACGTAGTTCACGGCGCTGCCGGGATCCGGCGTCAGATAATAGGCCTGCGCAGCCTCCGGATCAGCAAACTTTTCGCGGTAGATCACCTGGAAGAAAAGCGCCAAGTGGTTGTAGAAACCGTCGATGTTGACGAGCACGATGGGCTTCTGATGGCGTCCAAGTATCCTAAGTGAAATCATCTCGATCAAGCACTCGAGCGTTCCGAAACCGCCGGGGAGCGCGATGAAGGCGTCCGCATTGACTTCCATCATCGCCTTGCGCGATCGAATATCGCGCGTGATGATCTGATCCTCATCACTTTGGTTTGCGAGACCAAGATCAACCATTTGCTGGGGAATGATTCCCGTCACCTGTCCGCCTGCAGCCTGGGTGGCGCGCGCAACCACACCCATCAGGCCGCTCGCCGATCCGCCGTAAACAAGGCGATGCCCTTTCCGACCTATCAAGGTCCCGAGGGTTTCCGCCGCTTCTATTTGTGGAACTGACGCTTCGTTGCTCGATGAGCAGACGACGCAAACCGCCTTGCTTTCGACCGACATTGATCGGGCTCTCTGGGATTGGACCGACAGAGTTGGGGTCTCCTGTGCATCCATCCAGCAGTGTGTTGTCTCAGACTCAGGGAAACGCCACATTCGCCCAAGCCTCACACCCTGAATAATGAATAGGGCAAACCCCTAGAAAAGCCAAAGAAAAAACGCGCCGACGGTCCAAAGTATCGTAGAACACTCTCGTTCCCGGCCTTAGAAGGCTCGAGCCCTATGCCTACAGCTTCAACTGCCGAGCCAGGACCATGTATTTGAAGAGATACTCGATGAGTTCCACGCGATTGAGCGCCTCCTCCTGGGTTTCCCCCCAGACTGTGACTCCATGTTTCCGAATCAGCAGGGCCGGCATCCGGAACTGCTGGGCTTGAAAGCGCGAATGAATTTCGCGCGCAATACGCGCCACATCCGAATGATTTTGGAAAACCGGAATGGTGACTTTCGGTTGTTCCTCCATGATCTGGAACCCCTTCAACATTTCCAGCGGCGGCAGTTCCGCTTCGTCGGAGTCGTTGAAGGATGTGACAAGGTTCCCTTCCACGGAATGCACATGATAAATAGCACGTGCGCGCGGGAAACGGGTGTAAATAACCTGATGAATGCTCGTCTCCGCGGACGGACGGGCGCCGTCAACGGCCTCCAGGATTTCGCCGCTTAGCGACATGCGCACGAAATCGTGCGATGACATTGTGCCCTTGGAGCGTCCGGATGCTGTGATCCAAAAACTATCATCATCCTGCCGGGCGGAAAGGTTGCCGGACGTGCCGACCATCCAGCCGTTGCGGTAGAATGTTGTCGCCGCATGGATGAGTTGTTCGATGTGGGGATTGGACATGGCGCACCGTGGCCACAGTCATGATGCGCTGTCAACAGGTGGAAGCGGCGAACGGGAGATTCGGTCGCCGCCGCCGCAGGCTCACTTGTCCGCTGCAATGTTTGCCAGCGCGACCTGAAAAGCCTTCACGCCACCTGCCGGTCCACCCTCGTGGTCCATGATGCCCGTCCCGGCATTGAGGATCACATCAATGCCATAGTCTGCCACAATTTGCGGAACGAGCTTCGGCATGATGCCCGCGCTCGGCACGGGGAAAACTCCGCGAGATCGCAGCGAATCCCGAATGGCAAATTCATCATCCCTGTTGAAAGGGAGTGAGCCGTAGTGGGCGGGATACAGCACGGCATCGGCTCCGCAATGCGCCATCAGCGTTCCCAGGATGACGGGATAGGCAATGCCATGATCGGGAGATGCCGCGATGGCACCTGCCAGGGCAGGATGCGCGAAGATGGGAACCTGTATCGCAGGATCCGCTGCGAGCGCTTCCATGACGGAAAAGCCGTAAGTCAGCACATTCAGCAGGAAGGCATTGGCGCCTTCGTCGACAAAGCGTCGTGCCTTTGCGAGCAGCTGGTCGGCGCGACCGGTAAGATTCAGGGCATAGAGAAGCTCCCGACCTCCACGCGAGGATTTTGTTTCATCGATCACGCGGCGACACGCGCGGAGTCTCTCGATCGTCGGGGCTTCGGGGACGTCCGGCATGATCTCATCATCCTTGATGATCGACAGCCCCGCCTCCGCCACCTCGCGAAGGATGTCCGCGTGATCTTCCGCGGACAGCCCAAGCGCGGGCTTGAAGATCGCCATGACGACGGGGGATTGATGAATGCCGGTTAATCCGCGCAAGCCGCTGATTCCAAACTTTGCGCCGACACCGTAGTCCACAGGCAGGCGCACTGCGACGATGCGCCCCGCCCCGGCCATCGAGTACTTGCCAAAAATCATCGTCAGGAGTGACGCGATGTCACCTTCCACGTTGCCTCTGGGAAATGCGACGGTTGCGATCGATGCGCCGTCGTGCTCTTCGCGCAGCGCGATGACCTTCGCCAGATGTGCGCGCAATTGCCCCTCGCGATGCTGGTGGCGCACGCTCCACGTGCCGGCCGTCTGGCCGATGGCAATGATGCCCGCCTGTTTCTTCGCATCGACACCGCGCGGGAATCGATAATCGACCTCAATCATCATGCGATGGCGGGGATTCGGATGGACGTACCCGTATATTCCGGTGTCCAGCCCGCAGTGCTGGTGAAATAGCGGATCGCCTTGATCCGCTTCTTCGGCGTCAGGTGGAACCAATGCTCGGTGCCCACCGGCACGTTGATGTACTCGCCTGGTTCGATCAGCATTTCCACTTGGGAGCCGTCCGGACGGACAAAGCCAAAGACACCCTCGCCGTCGATGATGAAGCGCACTTCATCCTCCGCGTGAGTATGGCACTTGTCGAACTTTGCGAGCATCGCGTCGATGTTTGGCACCTGCTCGTGAATCACAATCAGGTCGCGCGTCTGGTAGCCATCCCTCTTCGCGAGCTCGTTGAAATAATGATCGTGTGCGGAAAGGATAATGGCCTTCTCCGCGTCCGTCAGGGTCTGACGTCCGATGAGTTCCTTCACTGCGGGATCACAACTAATTTCCCAGCGGTGCAATTTGATGCCCAGCGGTGCCATCTCCGCTGCGATGCGATTGATGTCGCTGATGACTTCTTCATTTTCCAGCTTCAACTTTGCCATGAGACCAATCCTTCAACGGGAATGCTGCGGACATCCTCCCGAAAGGCGCGTGGCAGGCAAGCCTTACGCGAGAAAACGTCATTGCGGCGCTGTGGGTTGCACAGTCAATTGTCGCCATCCCATGTATTCGGACTTTCCTTCATGCGTTCCCTGCGATTTCTGACGTTTCTGACGGCTTCGTTCATTCTGTTTGTCGCGGTTGGCTCTTCGCAACCTCCCGCAGCGACGCAGGCTCCCATGCCGGAAAGCGACAAACCCCTCGCAGGGGCCATCATCGGTTCCGATGCGGGGCATGGCGGCCAGAGTTATTCCCGCAGCTACACCGCCGGGACGCGTGGTGTGGATTCCAGGATGTACGAGAGCGACCTGAACCTCCTGTGCGAGACGGAATTGGCAAAGCTGTTGGAGGAAGGGGGTGCGAAAGTGATTCGCACCCGCACGGTCGATCAGCGCGTAAGCCCGGAGGGATCCAGCAACAAGCAGGAACTGCACGCGCGTCTGGAAATCTTCGAGGATGCGAACGTCCACTTTTTCATCTCAGTGCATCACAATGCGGCCCCGGGCGCCCCAACCGCCACGGGCCATACGGCAATTTTCAAGAAGGATGTGAAGGATGATCGCATCTACAAGGCCCTGGCAGAAGACATCAACAATGCCCTGCTCGGTGTCGTGCCCGGCCCGAAGCGCGAGTTGATCAAGGGGGACTATCATCTCACCCGTGAAACCGACATTCCCGGAACGATCGTTGAATCCGGGTTCATGACAAATCCCGAATACGACAAGCTGACGCAGGATCCCGATTATCCCAGGAAGGAGGCGGAGGCGATCTACAAGGGTGCGCTCAAGTATTGGAAGGACAACAAGGCCGAGCTTATCAAGCTGCGCGAGGAGTTGATCGCAAAACGCGCGGCGAACCCTGTTGATCCGAATACTCTCGCCGCGATTCAACTGAATCCGAAATACAAGGGGGAAGTTGCCGCCATCGTGGCTGCGATGGATCCCGACAAGAAGCCCGATCCCGCGAAGATCGACGCCTACATCCAAAACTACAAGAAGGCCTACGTCAAAAGCGAAGCGGACAAATTCACCGTCGCGGGGTCGTTCGTGAATGGCAAGGTCGTGTTGAATGGTGAGGTTGCCAATCGCCAGCAGCACAACGACATCATCAACGGCCTGATCGCGATGGGCTTGAACAGGATCAGCAACAACATCAAGTTTCCCGAAGCCCAGAAGGACAAGCCCGCGCCCACGCCCGAATGGAAGGCGACGCCAGCGCCCTGATCACGCTTAGTACAGGTAGTGATACTGGGGTTCCTTCTGGTACAAGGGAACCGTTTCGGTGGAGCCTAGGTAGCTGGGTTTGCGCCCGCGCTTTCGGAGTGCCTCCAAGTAGTCGATGTCCTTGATCAATTGGTCTGCTGATCGCGCGACGTAGGGATCTTCCGAATCCAGCAATGGAAGAAGGTGGGGCTTCGCTGCCGCACCGGAATTTCTCAATACCGCTTTCAACTGGGAAATTCTTGCCGACGAAGCGCCGGCAAGTTGCGCTGTCGCAAACTCCAGCATTCCGGGTTCATCCTGCGGGTGGAAGGACTCGTCCTGATCCATCAGGTATTGCGCGCAGTAGGCAAACATCTGTCCGTCGCCTTCGGTCATCGCGATGCGAACACCTGCAAGCAGGCTCTCCGGATCAGGGTTCAGGGCATTGAGCAGGGACGCGGCGGAAGCGCCATTGCTGTAAACGTCGTCGTCAAGCAGGTTGGAAATGCTGACATTGGTGATGATCTCGTTGCTATCCTCGGCGTCGCAATCCATCAGGAACTCTGCGAGTCGCATCTGGCGGCGTTCATCGCCTTCCGTCTCCAACGCCAGGGTGACAGCGTGAACCCAGGCCTTCCGCCACTCTTCACTTCTGGCCCCGGGATCAACCCGGCTGATTTCCGCATAAGGATGGTACAAAATGTCATCCAGGAGGTCTGTGCGAAACTGACGTGAGGTTTCATCACCTTCCGCAGCATCATGATACCATCGTATTCCGAACGTGCCCCTTAAGCCCGCACCAGCGATGGTTTCCGCGATGGCTTCCCTTCCCCGTTGTGTCTGGTTCAGGGAATGATCATCGATCACCAGCCAAAGCAGCAGCGCGTGACATTTCTCGTTATCGAAGGCATTCGGATCGAAAATGATTCGCTGCAGGTGTGGCAGCGCTGACGCGCCACAGTCCTCAAGTAGCATCCACGAAAGCCGCCTGTTGCCGTGTCCGAAGGCGCTGATTGATACGTCATCCCAATAGGAATAACCCCCTGTCACGTGGGTTTCAGCGACTTGGAGCACCCCCGCCCGTTGCGCATCGGTCAGGCGGAAGAAGTTCGTGTGGGACACCTTGTTCAGGAACTTGGCGCTGCGGAACCACGATTCCTTGAATTGGGTTCTGTCCTGAACCGGTGTGGAGCAATGCAGGAGCAGAAGACTGGCAAGGAGGATTCCCTCCTGGTCCCGGTTGGATTGTTTTTTCTCCAGCAGGCGATCGAGCAGTGGCTGAAGGAATGCCGAGGGATGCTCCTGCAATGCCGTATGATAAATCTCCGCACTATTGAATGCGTTGTTTGCAACGTCGTCCTCAGCGACCTGGGCCATGAGGTACTTCGCGAAGGAATAATCGTCCATCGCATGGTTGCGCGGCGAAAGGAAGGCATGCAGGAGAGGCTCCGGTCCCCACGTGAGGGATTGATCCGACAGGAGGCGGAGGGCGTATTGGCGCGACTTTTCCAGCGAGGCCTGGTCCAGAAGCGGCGTGGTGGTTTTATCGTTCGCCGCCACAAGGGCTGCAATGGCGAGCGCGCTTTCGGGCTGCGCGACCGCTGCCCGAAGTTGCCCCAGCGTTTCCGTGCTCTCCTTGTCTTCTGAAAGCGAGTGCGACCATCGGAAGCAACTGCGGTAGATTCCGCGAAGCCGCGGGAAGGACCAGTCACGTGCATCCTGAGTGCCTGTGTCCGCTTGGTCGGTTGGTGCGGAGAACCCGCATTGATGCAGGAAACACAGGCATATAACAAGGCGAATGGCCAATGCCATGAAGCGTGGAAACATGGGGCGGGAACCGGGACGGGAAGTGAAGGAGCAGGACCGCGCCCAATTCCTACCCACCCTGTTCACAACAACAGCAATAGGAATGTGTATAGATATCTATACGATATGCTAATAAAATATCCCTGTGAAGTTGTGGATTGTTTAAGCGAACCTCGCGGTGAAAGCGATGAACGCCTCTACCTGCGCCTCCAACCGGGTGCGAATCACATCGTCAACGATCCCACCATGTTCGTCCAGGACCTTGTTCACACCGGGAATGAAGACGCGTTCGGGCAGGATGTGGGCATTCCGATAGCCAAAAATCATCTGAAGCTGCTCCACCGGGCGCAGCGCCCCCCAGATCCCCGCCGCCTCTCCTGTGAAGGCGACGCAACGATGGTCAAAGCTCTCGGGGAACTTCAGCATGTCGATGAAGTACTTCATGATCCCGGGAATCGATCCATTGTATTCGGGCGTTACAATGTGGAGGCCTTGCGCTGCCAGAATGCGCTGTTGGAAGGGGGCGAAGGCTTCAGGTTTTTCTGCATAGGACGAAGGGTCAAAAATTTCCGCCGGCAGGTCCTGAAGGTTGTACAAACGGGCGTTTGCTCCCCGGCGCTCATACATGGCAACGAGGTGCTTCGCGATCTTCAGGGCGTTGGCACCGGGGCGGTTTGTTCCGGATATGACTTCGATCAATTTAGGACTCTCCTCTTGGTTGAGACAGTGTTGTCTCCAGAAGACGCACAATCAACGCCGTCCAACCTGTTTGATGCGAGGCGCCGACGCCCCGTCCGTCATCCGCGTGGAAGTACTCGTAGAAGAGGATCAGGTCGTGCCAGTCCTCTCGTGCCGCGTAGATGGGCTGGTGCCGGTGAATGGGGCGTTGCCCATCCTCTCCCACAAGAAACAAGGAGGATAGGCGCTCCGCAAGCCTTACTGCGATTTCCTTCAGCGTGAGTAATTGTCCCGATCCGGTGGGGTACTCCATTTTCAAGTCCTCGCCGAAGAAGTGGTGATAGCGTTCCAAGGCCTCGATGAGCAGAAAGTTCAGTGGGAACCATATCGGCCCGCGCCAGTTGGAGTTCCCGCCAAAAACGCCGGTGTCCGAATCGCCGGGCACATAATGAACCTCATATGTCTCCCCATCATTCAATCCATGAAACGTGAACGGATGCTCGCGATGATATTGGGAGAGTGAACGGATGCCGAAGGGCGAAAGGAAGTCATCCTCTGACAGCACATACTTGAGAACGCGCTCAAGGTGGGTGCGGGATGGGATCGCCAGAAGGCGCATCATGGTGCTGTCGCTGCCGCGTGGTTGCATGTAGGAGATCGTCTGGGCCAGGTCCTGACGGTTCGCAAGAAACCATTCCATGCGCTTCTTGAAACCAGGAAGCCGGTCGATGGTTTCCTGCTCAAGCACTTCAACGGCAAAGAGCGGAACAACCCCCACCAGCGAACGAATGCGAAGCGGCGTACCCCGGCCGTTGGAGAAGATCTGGTCATAGTAGAGGCCGTCTTCCTCATCCCACAGGCCGCTACCGCCAAGATGATTGATGGCATCGGCTATCGTCACGAAATGTTCGAAGAACTTCGAGGCGATGTCTTCATAGGAAGGATTTGCCTCGGCGAGTTCCAGCGCCATTGAGAGCATCGTGCCGCAGTAGAATGCCATCCATGCCGTGCCATCGGCCTGTTCAAGGAATGCTCCGTGCGGCATCGGCTTCGAACGGTCGAACACGCCGATGTTATCCAGGCCCAGGAAGCCTCCGGAGAAGATGTTCTTGCCGCGAGGATCCTTCCTGTTCACCCACCAGGTGAAATTCATCAGCAGCTTGTGGAAGCAGCGCTCAAGGAATGCGATGTCACGTTCACCGCGTGGTGCCGTGATCTTGTAAACGCGCCACACCGCCCACGCATGCACGGGCGGGTTCACGTCGCCAAACGCGAACTCGTAGGCAGGAAGCTGCCCATTGGGATGCATGTACCATTCACGCAGGAACAGTTCCAGTTGTTGCTTCGCGAAGGCCGGATCGACCTGTGAGAACGCGATCATGTGGAAGGCCACGTCCCACGCCGCGAACCATGGATACTCCCATTTGTCAGGCATGGAAATGATGTCGCGGCTGTAGAGGTGCTGCCACTCACTGTTGCGTCCTTCAAGTCGTCCCTGCGGAGGAGGCGCCGTGTCGGGATCGCCGAGCAGCCAGTCCTTCACGATGTAGTGATAGAACTGCTTGGACCACAACAGGCCCGCGTAGCACTGCCGTGCCATGTTGCGTTGATCTTCAGATGAACTCGCTGGAATGATTCCCGAGTAGAATTCGTCCGCTTCCTTCCTTCGCGTTTCGAAGACCTTCTCGAAGTCAGCGCCAAGGATCATCCTGGATTGGGGTGTCAGTTCGGCAAGCCGGCAGCGAATCGTCGCCGAACCTCCCGCTGCGATCCTCAACTGATAATGCGCGGCGGCCTTTGTTCCACGCTGCTTCGGATTCACCGCCTCCCTGTTGGCGTGGATCAAGTAGTCGTGAAACGCATCCTTCACGAACTGCATTTCATTAGGGACTCCGAACAGCCTTTCGAAATTCGTGTGATTGTCCGTAAACAGGATTTGTGGAGTGACGGGTGCTTCACCATCGAAGACGAAGAAGTGTTTGCCCAGGGTTTCGTGCGACATCTTCAGGCACAGATCGCCTTCCAATTCCATGCGTGGCTTTAGCGTGCATCCTTCGTGCGTGCACCCCCACGCCCATGTATTGCGAAACCAAACCGTCGGGAGCACGTGCAGTTCCGCTTCTTCCGGGCCGCGATTCACAATATGAATGCGGATCAGCAGGTCTTCATCATCGGCCTTTGCATATTCCGTGGAGACATCAAAGTAACGCCCTTCGTCGAAGATGCCCGTATCAACCAGTTCAAACTCCGCATCGGCCCGGCCTCGCCGCCGATTCTCCTCCAGCAACCGTTGATAGGGAAATTCCGACTGCGGGTACTTGTAGAGCGCCCGCATGTAGGAGTGCGTGGGCGTCGAGTCCAGATAGTAGTAGCATTCCTTCACATCCTCGCCGTGGTTTCCTTCTTCGTTGCCAAGGCCGAACAGGCGCTCCTTCAGGATCGGATCCTTCCCATTCCACAGCGCGACGGAAAAACAGAGGCGACACAGGCGATCGCAGATGCCAAGGAGGCCGTCCTCCCCCCAGCGATACGCGCGGCTGCGCGCCTGATCGTGGGGGAAATAATCCCAGCAGTTCCCGTCGCGTGAATAATCCTCGCGCACGGTTCCCCATTGGCGCTCGGACAGGTAAGGGCCCCAGCGCTTCCAGTTCTTCCTGCGGGCACCGTCCTCTCGGAGGCGGTGCGCTTCTGCGTTCAGGGGTCTCGTCACGACGAGGCTACTTGGAACTCATTTTTTCCCATTCGGCGTCGGCCTTCCTTCTTTCACCCGCTTCATCCTTCAGCCAGAAATCTTTTCCATTTCCTTCCTCTCCCTTGTAGAACAGGTACGTTCTGCCATCCGTCACCTTGAACAACGTCGGGTCGATTTGCTTCTTCACGCCGTGGGCAACACCCGTGGCGCACCATCCTCCGTAGGCGGGAACGTACTTCCCGGGATTCTCGGCGAACATCGCGCGATTCTCCTCAGTTGCGAACTGATACTTCGCACCGCAAAAACTTGAAGTCAACTTCTCCTCTCCCTTGGTGGCCGTCCCGGCCTTGAGGTAGGAAACCGGGTCATATCCACCAATCGCGATCCCCTCCTTGTCGACGTTCTGCGAACCGTCCTTTGGAGTGGTTAATTCATTCATCTTCTTTTCGAAGTTCTCAAAAGAATAGCGATCGGTGTTCGACTTTCCAATGTAACGGAAAACCTCCTTCCCTGTCGGATCAAGGATCACAAGGGCGGGATAGTGAACCGACTGTTTGTGGAAGGAATAGCCGCCTGTGATGGCGAACTGATCCGCAAGCCCTGCATCGGGGTCACGGTAGATCACTGGCAGAGATTTGGGGTCTACCTTCCCTGCCCAGGCCGTGATCTCCTCCTCGGTGTCGGGCTTGATGAAGACGTGCTGGACGCCGGCAACCTTGTCCGCATTCTCCAGATAGGATCGCGTATGCTTGATGCAGAACGGGCATTCTGTTTTGAGTAGGAAATGCAGCGCGACAAAATGGCCGCGCGCTTCGGACAACTTGAATTCCTTTCCTTTTTCAGGTCCTGTCACTGCCTTCAGCGAAAAGTCAGAGGGATTTTCTGCCGCGACCCGTGTTGTCGGCAGAAGAATCGCGCACGCGATGAACAAGATGAATGCAAGAATCCGGTTCGGAAAATTCACAGCCATTTCTCCACACAGGTGAGTGTACTCATGATTTCACAAAAACCGTTGTGAAGTCGCAAGGGTGATGCCAGCGTCAGGGACACTTTGGTTCTGCGGATTCGCATTCCTTTCATGCTTTCACGCCTACTTCTCTCTTTTTCGCTCGCCGCAGCACCACTGGTTGCACACTCGCAGATGGCGACGCCGCCTGCCCTCAACACGGCGCTTCAGACGGCAACTGTTGGCAGTATCCTCGAACTCGGCTTTTCGTCCGTCAGCAATGCGCACCTCTTGAACCCCCTTGCATCGCGGATTCCGGACGCGGGCGGTTCACTGCTCTACAGCGATTGCCCAGAGACGGTTACAAGCCTCGGCAAGCTCTACGAAGACACGCTGCCCGCAGGTACGAACCGCATCTATTTGTATCATGTGAATGGGATGGGCGTTGGAAATTCCGTTCGCATCTCAGCCGTGCTGACGAATGAAGGGACTACAACAGAAACGGCAACAGTGATTCGTCGGTCGTTTCCGACGCCGTCGGGAAACTACTCGGGCATCGGGCGCGAGGGGGTGCGGCAGTATTATGAGAATGCGCCGATCTCTGAAGTGAAGCTTCTCGCGCCGGGGGAGAGCACGCTCCTCGATTCGGCGCTGGACGCCCGCGTCATCACCAACAACCAGTTGGTGAACGTCACCTTCGACGTCGTCTTCACGGGGCCATTGTTGGTTGACACTGTTGCCGTCGCCGCGGCGGCGGACACGCTGGCCGAGTTTCCCACGATGGGTTACTCGCCAAATGATGCCTTCCTTCGCCAGGGAACATTTTCCAGCAATGCGCGCGATCGAACAGTCCCCTACAACTACAAGACAACGGATGGAATCAAACGCATTCGGATTGCGGAGGGGACATCCCCCATTGCCGATCCGCCTTTGAGCGGAAAGAATGCGGAATCAGGCGGTGACACGACGCTGCGGGGAAATTTTGCAGTCACGTACAAGGTGCGCGTGAACGTGCGCAGCGATGACAACCGGCACCTTGCCCTCCTGCTCAATCCCCGCGGCGGTGCCTACGGCGGATACTTCCGCGTCACTTATCCTGAAGCCGGCGATGCTTCGGTCGGGACCCTGATCCCCGCACCGCCCATCGTGAGTGTCTCGGATACGGGACAGGGTGCGGTGATTTCGCTTCTGGCGCCCACCTCCACCGCGGAAACGCTTCTCCTGGAGTTCACACCCGCTGGTGCCATGAACCTGCCATTTGAAATTCTCCTCGTGCCCTACAGCGTTCCTGCGACTCCAACCCCATCGCACACTGCCAGCCCTTCCCCGACAGAAAGCGTGACGCCCAGCCCGTCCACAAACCCGTCCCTGACGCCGACAAGTTCTCCATCACCCACGGAACCAGCAACGCCGTCGCCGACCATTTCCCTCACGGCCTCGCCAACGGCCAACTCACACACCAGCTTCAAGTTCTATTGAATTATGCGGTGGGTTGCCGGTATTGAGCGCAATGGTGTTGCGCTTCCAGCAGGGGAGGCGAAGAAAAATTCATTCCCCACGGATTTCATCGATGCGACTTCGTTTTTTGATCCTGGTCTTTGCCCTCGCAATCTCTTCCACCGGATGCTCCCGATTTTACTACGACACAGTTGAGAAGATCACTGGCACGCACAAGCGTGACATCCTGAAGTCGCGTGTGAAGGAAGCCCGCAAGGAGCAGGAGGAGGCGAAGAAGGAGTTCGTTTCCGCCTTCGACAAGTTCCAGGCGCTCGTCAACTACGATGGCGGGAACCTTGAAAAGCAATACCGCAAGATGAACGCGGAGTTCGAGGATTGCGAACAGCGCGCAACCGCCGTGCGCCAGCGCATCAATGACATCGAGGATGTCGGCGAGGAACTCTTCCGGGAATGGGAACGGGAGCTGAACCAGTACAAGCGAGCCGACCTGCGCAATGCCAGTGCCCGCGAACTACGAGAGACGCGCGTGCGCTACGACAAGATGATTTCCGCGATGCGCAACGTTGAGCGGAAGATGGACCCGGTCCTGGACGCCTTCCGCGATCAGGTTCTTTTCCTGAAGCACAACCTGAACGCGCGGGCCGTGGCTTCCCTGGAAGGGACCCTTGCATCAATTGAAAGCGACGTGGATCTCCTCATCAAGGACATGGAGCGCTCAATCCAGGAGGCGGATGCCTTCCTGAAGGAAATGAATCCCAAATAAGGAGCGCGTGCGGATGAGCAACGCGCAGGCTTTTCCCACTGCGGAAAAATCAGACCGGCTTGTTTCCCTCGACCTTTTTCGCGGCCTGACCATCGCCGCGATGGTGATGGTCAACAACCCCGGCGATTGGGGGCACATGTTCCGGGTTGTTGAACATGCGCCGTGGGATGGTTGGACCCCCACGGACTTCATTTTCCCCTTCTTCCTCTTCATCGTCGGCGTTGCGATGACCTTTTCCTTCGACAAGCGCCTGCACGCGGGCGCCAGCAGGACTCTCATGCTTGAGCAGGTTGTTCGGCGCACCATCATCCTCTTCATGCTCGGTTTGATTGGCTACGGATTTCCCAACATGAGGGTGATCCTGCCCTATATCATCTTCATTGTTGGCTTGGAATTTTTCTACAAGGACGAGCCAATCCTCTCGTTTTCAGGAGGGCAAAAGGCCAGGCGCAACAAACTGATCGGCATCGTGGGAATGTTGGCCGGCGTGATTTTCTTCGTGGTGGACTTCGCGCACTTCCAGTCGCCGGTAACTGCGATCTTCGATTGGAAGCACGCCTTCCCCACGACGAATGTGATCACGAACGACAAGGGGGATCAGATCGGAAGCGTTCTTCGCCTGCCCGGTGTGTTGCAGCGAATCGCCCTCTGTTATTTTTTCTGTTCGCTCATCATGTTCTTTTTCAGGCTGCGTGGGCGCATCGCATGGACGGTCGCGCTGACGCTTGGCTACTACCTGATCGTGAGGTTCATCCATGCACCCGCGGGCTATGTGATTGGAAACGGCGTCCCCGGCGCGGAGATTGGTGCTCCGGCGGACGCGCCCTTCATCGGCACGCTGAATGACTGGTTCGATGTGAAGCTCCTCGGCAGTCACCTATACGGTGAGCGTCCTGATCCCGAAGGCCTTCTGAGCACGCTTCCGGCAATGGCGACCACGCTTCTCGGCGCACTGACGGGAACGTTGCTGCTCTCAAAGCTTACCCGCGAGCACAAGGCCCTCTGGATGATGCTCGGCGGTGCGGGATTTCTCATGCTCGGCTTGATCGTGAATGAGTTCTTCCCAATCAACAAGAAGCTCTGGTCCAGTGCCTTTGTCTTCTTCATGACGGGCTGGGCGCTTTGGATCCTGTCGATCTGCTATGCCTTGGCGGATGTGTTCATGTATAGGAAATGGGCCACGCCGTTCCTGATATTTGGAACGAATGCGATCTTTGTCTTCGTCGGGTCTGGAATCATTGGCCGCATGATGCTCGCAACGAAGCTCAACGTCCAAACGGCGGCGGACCCCAAGTGGATGGGGCTGAAAACATATATCTACAACAACGCCATCAAGGCGCATATTCACCACCCGGAATGGGCATCCTGGACCTATTCCTTCCTCTATATCCTGCTATGGCTGGCGCTCACCTACCCACTCTATCGAAAGAAAATCTTCCTCAAGATATAGTGCTGCCTCCCCATTGCTGTACCACGGGGAGTGAGAGTATTCGTGGTTCGCGGCGCGGAGTGTTGGCCCAATCCCGCCTGCGGCCTTCATCAATAGCTGAATCGGTCGATCTTCACCTTGCCGCGGAACACCCAGTAGATGGCAGTCGTGTAGGCGGCAACGAACGGCAGTCCCATGATCGCCATGATCAGCATGATCTTCAGTGTCTCCTGTGACGAAGCCGCATTGTAGATCGTGAGGTTGTTTGCCGCGCTTTCAGAGGAAATGATCATGTTGGGAAACACGCCGATTCCGAAGAGGAAGACAAGCGCGGCGATCGTGCAGCACGAGGAAAGAAACGCACGGAAAGGAAGCCCCAAATGCAACGCACGTGGTATGTTGGCAATCGCGAGCGCATTGAGCGCGGCAACGATCCATGCCCACCAAAAGTGTTCGAAGTTGGTGATCATGCTCGGATAGGCGCGTAGCGTAAAGATGGTCGTGAATACATAGAGGATCACGAAGGCAGAGAATGTCTTGTAGATCCACCGCTTTGCCTTCGCCTGCAAGTCGCCTTCCGTTTTCAAGTACAGGTAAATGGAACCGTGCATCATGAACATGCTCAGGTTGAATACCCCCACCAGCAGCGCATACGGCGACAAGAGGTCAAAAAAACTGCCACGATAGATCATCTGCCCATCGATTGGGAGCCCAACGATCAGGTTCCCAACGGCCACACCAAAGAGGATGGATGCAACAATGCTTGCAACAGAGAATGCTATGTCCCAAGCCTTCCGCCACCATCCCATTTGTTCCTTGCTGCGGAACTCGATCGCCACAGCCCGGAAGATGAGCGCAAAGAGCAGCAGCATGAAGGCGAGATAGTAACCTGAAAAGGCCGTTGCGTAGGCGTGGGGAAATGCGGCGAAGAGCGCGCCGCCAGCCGTGACGAGCCAGACTTCGTTGCCGTCCCACACCGGCCCGATGGAATTAAGCAGCGTGCGCCGTTCTGTATCCCCCTTGCTAAACAGATGAAGCGCGCCAACACCCAAGTCAAAGCCATCCAAAATCGCGTAGCCAATCAGCAGAAGCCCAAGCAGGAAAAACCAGATCGTATTCAGGTCCATTAGCGCGCACCATCCTCTTCTTCCGGCGCTGCCAGATGCTTGCGCGTCGGTCCGTGCTCGACTATGAGTTCCTTCAATTCACCCGGCCCGGTTTGTTGCGACACATGTGGGGTGTCCTCATCAGGGCCGTGCTTGATTTTTCGGTCCAGCAGATAGATGAACATCGCGAAAAGCAGAATATAGATAAGCGTAAACATGATGAGCGACGCGATGACGGATTGCGCGCCGATCGCCTTCGATACGCCATCAGACGTTCGCAGCAATCCATACACGATCCAGGGTTGGCGCCCCGTTTCTGCGGCCACCCAGCCAGCCTGGTTGGCAATGTAGGGCGTCACGACGGAGAAAACAAACACCCACAACAGCCAGCGCTGCTCGAAGAGTTTTCCGCGCCACAGCAGGAAACAGGAGAACAGTGTGATCCCAATGAAATACATTCCCAAGGCAATCATGATATGGTATGTTTGAAATGGGATGTGAATGCCGGGCCGATCCTTTTGTTCGAATTTGTCCAGCCCTGTCACCGGGTCCTGAAAATTGCCATGAACAAGGAAGCTGAGCATCCCCGGCACAGCGATGCCGTAGTCGATGCGTTCCTCCTTCGCATTCGGCCAGCCGAACAAATAGGCGTCAGTGTTCGGCTCTGTCCTGAAGACGCCTTCGAATGCCGCAAGCTTGGCTGGTTGTTTTTCCGCGACGATTTCCGCGCTGGTATGGCCCAGCAGTAATTGGCTCAGCGAACAGACGGTTCCGAAAATAAGCGCAATCGTGAAGGATCGCTTCGCGAAATCGAGATGTCGATTCTTTAGGATATACCATGCGGAAATGCTCATCACGAAAAACGCGCCGAGAATGAAGGCCCCGACAACGGTATGTGAGATGCGCGTCACGCTGGAGGTGCTCAGCACCATGGCCCAGAAGTCGGTGATCTCCGCGCGTGGTTGAATGGCTGTATTCAGGGGGTTGTAGATGAAAGGCTCGCCTTCCTTTGCGAGCACATTCCCCGCCGCATCCACGATATGATAACCGACAGGGATTTGCTGCCAGTTATTTGCAATGACAATCCAAACGGAGGAAAAAATCGATCCAAGGCTGACCATAATGGTCGAGAAGAAGTGCATTTTCGGCGAGACGCGATCCCATCCGAAAATCAAAACGGCAACGAATCCCGATTCCAGGAAAAACGCAAAGATGCCTTCCGCCGCCAGCGCGGAGCCGAAGATGTCGCCCACGAATCGGGAATATGTGGCCCAATTCGTTCCGAACTCGAATTCCATGACAATTCCGGTCGCGACGCCGAGGCTAAAATTAAGGGCAAAAATCCTCACCCAGAATTTTGTCATGCGTTCGTAGACAGGATTCTTGGTCCACAAATACATCCCCTCCATCAATACCAGTAACAGTCCCAGACCGATGGACAACGGCGGGTACAGATAATGAAACATGATGGTGAACGCGAATTGAATTCGCGAGAGAATGACGACGTCGTGTATCCAGTCCATCACAGTCCTTCAATCTGCCGGGGTAAGTGGCGACTACGCCTCGTTCAGGGCGGCGATTCCCGGCAGTTTTTTTCCTTCCAGGAATTCCAGGCTGGCGCCGCCGCCGGTGGATATGTGGGTCATCTGGTCTTTCAGTCCGAACTTCGCGATGGCTGCGGCACTGTCTCCGCCGCCGATGATCGTGATCGCCTTGCTCCGGGCCATTGCCTCCGCCACTCCGCGCGTGCCCTTGGAAAACGCCTCTATCTCGAATACGCCAACAGGCCCGTTCCAAACCACGGTGCCGGCGGTCTCAATTTCCTTCGCGAAGAGTGCGATCGACTTCGGGCCTGCATCGACGCCCTCCATGCTTGCCGGCATCTGATCGGCGGGGACAACCTTCGTGTTCGCGTCATCGCCGAACTTGTCCGCAACCAGCACATCAACAGGGAACAGAACCTTCTTGTTCCTGGTCTTGATCTCCTCAAGCAGTTCGCGCGCGATCTGTTCCGAATCGGCATCGAAAAGGGACTTGCCGATTTCGCGATTCATCACCTTGAAGAAGGTGTAAACCATGCCGCCGCCAAGGATCAACGTGTCCACCTTCTCCAACAAGGCCTTGATGACGCCGATCTTGGATCCGACCTTTGCGCCACCAAGGATCGCCACCAACGGGCGCCTTGGATTTTCCAGGGCCTCCTGTAGGTACTCCAGTTCCTTCTCGATCAGGAAACCGCACGCCGCAGGGCGCAGGAACTGCGTCACGCCGCACGTGGAAACGTGGTCGCGGTGCGCCGTTCCAAAGGCGTCATTCACATAAACCTCGCCAAGCGCCGCCATCTCCTTCGCGAATTGCTGGCGCGCATCGGAAAACTTCTTTGTTTCCTTGTTCTTCTTCTCATCCTCTTCCTTGTGGAAGCGCACATTCTCCAGCAGCAGCACGTCGCCATCCTTCAGCGCACCAACGGCCTTTGTGACTTCAGGCCCCACGCAGTCGGCCGCGAGCGGCACGGGCTTCTTCAAAAGTTCCGACAGCCGCGCAGCGACGGGCTTCAGCGAAAATTCGGGCTTTCTTTCCCCATCCGGCCTCCCCAGGTGCGATGCCAGGATCACGCGCGCACCCTTGTCGATCAGGTAGTTGATCGTGGGAAGGCTTTCCGTGATGCGTATGTCGTCGGTGATTTTTCCGTCATCATCCAGGGGCACGTTGAAATCGCAGCGTACAAGGACTCGCTTGCCTTTGACATCGACATTTTTGACAGAAAGTTTCGCCACGCTCCAAGTGCTCCGTTGGGAAATTGGGCGCCTTTTTTTAGCGCCGCGACGAAACTAGTCCTGCCCCGTGGGTGGTCAAGCGCCGGTGGGAAGGTTTGCCGGCTTGGAGTTTTGGAAGGCGCGATAGTTTTATAAATCGTCCCTCTCGTTCCACTCCCCGTCACCATCGCGATCATCTGCTTGCAGGTCATCATCTGTGGCGACTTCCTCCGCATGAAGGAACTGCCACAACTGCTCCGCCAGTTTGGGATTCATTCCCTCAACGTCTGCGATTTGTGCGGCGGTTGCCTCGCGCACCCGCGCAAGGCTCCCAAAATGACGCAGCAGCACCTTGCGGCGCTTTGGTCCAATGCCGGGAAGCTCCTCAAGCCCGCTTCTTAGGTTCGTCATCGACCGCAGCTTGCGGTGGTAGGCCACCCCGAAGCGGTGCGCCTCATCGCGAATGCGTGTCAGGATGAACAGCGCGGGATCACTTTGATTGAACGTCACGGGGAGTTTGCGATTGGGAAGGAACACGCGCTCCTCCGTGCGGAGTTGCAACCGCACGCCCTCCTTGCCACCCACGAGCCGAGATTTCGCAAGGCCGCACACGGGCACGCGGCCAAGAATGCCAAGCTCCCGCAGGACCTCTGTTGCGATGTTGAGCTGGCCTTTCCCACCATCGATCACGATCAGGTCGGGAAATTCGCCACCATCCCGCAGGATGCGCGAGTATCTGCGCGTCAACACCTCGCGCATGGATGCGAAGTCATCCTGGCCCTCCACCGTCTGCACCTTGAAGTGGCGGTAGTTTGCCTTGTCCGCCTCGCCATCCAGGAAACTCGTCATGGAACCAACAACAAAACTTCCTTGGAAGTTGGAGATGTCGAAGCACTCAATGCGGCGGGGGAGCGTCGGAAGGCCCAGATGTCCCTGAAGATTTTCCAGTACCTGCTGCTTCGTGCGTTCGCCCGCCAGCTTCCTCTCCAGTTCATTGCGCGCATTCTTCCGGGCCATTTCCAGGAGTCGCAGCTTCTCCCCGCGCTGCGGGACGATGATGCGAACGGGCCCTTCGCGCTGATCGTGCAGTGACTGGCGAACGATCTCCAGATTGGATGGCGCGTTGGAGATGACCAAGTCACGCGGCACATCGTGCGCCCCGTCAAAATACTGGCCAAGAAAACCTTCCATGCATTCCTCGTCGTCCAGGCCATGATCCTTGAAGTCATAGGCGGTGGATGCATCAAGCTTCCCGGCACGAAATGAAAGGACGGTGAACAGCATGCGTCCTCGCTCGCGAACCATCGCGATCACGTCGCGTTCGAATTTCCGGTGGCTGACGACCTTTTCCTTTTCAATGGTGAGTTCGATCGCTTCCAACTGATCCCTCACGGCGGCTGCCTTCTCGAATGCCAGGGCGTCACTGTATTCCCACATCTTCCTTCGCAGCAGGTCCGCGACCTGATCACGCTTGCCGTTCAGGAACAGGATCGTCTGGTCCACGTACTCCTGGTACTTCTGCTTGTCCACAAGGCCCACGCAGGGGGCGCTGCATCGCTCAATCTGATAGAGCACGCAGGGCCTTGCGCGATTGCGCAGCACATTGTCGGGGCA
The DNA here is from genome assembly GCA_020848155.1 of Candidatus Sumerlaeota bacterium. Taxonomy (GTDB): domain Bacteria; phylum Sumerlaeota; class Sumerlaeia; order SLMS01; family SLMS01; genus JADZDZ01. The sequence continues at coordinate 58,400 of JADLAR010000012.1, read as the reverse complement.
GGAGCGCAGGGGAAAAATCTTCTGCAGGAAGCGCATGGTTTCCCGCACGGAGGAACTACTCGAAAAGGGGCCGAAGTAGAGCGCCTTGTCTCCTGCGCGACGCTTGCGAACGCGATGCACGCGCGGCCACTCGTGCGTCGTATCCAACCGCAGTGAAATGTACGTCTTGTCATCGCGAAGCTGGATGTTGTAGCGCGGATGGTGCTTCTTGATCAACACGTTCTCAAGAAGCAGCGCTTCCTTCTCCGTGTCCGTGACGATGGTCTCCACGTCCACCACGCGACTTCGGATGAAGGGGACGTGATGGCGCTCATCGCCCCGGTCGCGAAAGTAGGATCGCACACGCGAGCGCAGGTTGGCCGCCTTGCCAACGTAGATCACCTTCCCACCATCGTCCTTCATGATATAGACGCCGGGCTGCGCCGGAAGCAATTCCAGCACCTTGTCCAGCGCCACTGGTTCGACGGCGGTGTCTTGTTCGGCGGGGATTTTGAAGGAGAAGTCGGCCATGAAATCAGGCAACGCAGGACGCGCCTGCCTGCGTCATCCGAACAAGTCGTCTTCGCGCTCAACATAGACGGGATACATGACGCTGAAGGTTGAACCTTCCTGCACCCGGCTGGTTACGCCGATGGTTCCATGGGTTGCGTTGATCAGCATCTTTGTCACCGCCAGGCCGAGCCCAAGGCCCTCGTGGCCGCGTGTCAGCGAATTATCAACCTGATAGAATTGCTTGAAGATATTCTCCAGGTTCTCCTTCGCGATGCCGGTGCCCTTGTCGTTGAAATCGATGCAGAGCCGACCTTCAAGCACATGGAAGTGAACTGTGACGACGCCTCCATGTGGCGAGAACTTCACCGCGTTGTCGAGCAGGTGGAAGAAGATTCGCTCCAGCGCGCGCTCGTCACTCAGGACTCGGGGGATGTGTCCGTCCACGCGCGGTTCGATGGAGACTTCATTGTCGCGCCGCCGCTGATCCAGCCGGGGGATTGTGTTCAGCAGCACCGTCAGCGGTTCGACCGGCTCAATCGCCACTTCCACGGTGCCTTCCGCTTCAATTTCCGCGACTTCGATCAGGTCATTGACGAGATGGATCAAATGCCCCGCGTTCTTTGCAACGCGCGTCAGCAACTGGCGCTGGTTCTCGTTGATGGGGCCGACCCTCTCCTCAAGGATCAAGTCCATGAATCCGTTCATGGACGTCAGCGGTGTGCGCAGTTCGTGCGAAATCACCGACAGGAAATTCGACTTCATCTGGTCAAGCTGCTTCAATTCCTGATAGGCACTTGCAAGGTCCAGCCGAGCCTCCAGGTTTTCCAGTGTCAGCGACGACTGGCGCATGAACCAGTCAAGCCCGTCAACGTCAGCCCTGGACACGGAAGGATTGTCATCCCATCGGCGATCAACAAACAGCATCGCCCGCAGCCCCTTGTTGGTCTGTAGCGGGACGATGCAGAACTGTTCGTGAAGCATGGGGAGCAGTTCTTCGGGCAGCTTTGCGCTGGCCAGCGATTTCTTCACGCACCGGGGATGCCGCCAGGCGCGTACCTCCTCCTGAAGGATTGCGTTCTCTCCTCCGTGTCGCCGAAGGGGAAGAACGATCCCCTTGATCTTGTCTGAAAGCTCCGCGTCGTCATTCAACCGCTGGAACAGCATCACCCATGCGATGCCTGCTCGAAGCGAATCCAGTTCGGACTCATACGCCTGCGGCGACGTCGAATCAAGGCTGTCCCTTTTTCCAAGGAAGTAATTTTCGTCGCCCTCCATGTCGCTTGCGAACTGGGCCATCGCCTCGTGCGAGTCATGCTTCAGCACATGGCGCCCACGCAGTCCTTCGCATTTCTCGTCAAATTGGAAGAGGATTGCCTGCGAATACCCAAGCCCTGCAGGAGAGATTATCGCCGCAATGATGATGGAATAGAGATCATCGAGCGTGCCCGCCGAACTGAGTCCTGTTGTGATGCGCGTCACCCACGCAATCGGGTTCCGGATCTGGTGGATCGCACCTGACGACGCTGCAACTTCCGGGGCGCGCTTCTCGGCGGGGTCGATCGGCATGGGAATCATTCCGTGGAAGCGTTCTCAGGGCGTAGGAATTTTCTCATCACCAGCTTGGTTCCGCCTTCTGGCTGCGATTCAAAGGAGGCCTCGTCCATGAAGTTCCGGATGATGAAAACGCCCAGCCCACCGTGGCCGCCCCGCGATTCGTACTCCGCCACGGAACTCGCACCCGGTGGCGTCTTGTCGACTCCTATGCCGTGGTCGGTGATAGTGATCTCCAGCACTTCCTCGCTGAATGCCACTCGCATCCGGAAGTCGCAATCCGCAAGTAGCTCATCCTTGCGGTCGCAATCAGGCAGGTCCGGGGAAACACCAAGGTGCTTGTAGGCATGCCGCACCACATTGGCGCAGGCCTCGTCGACGGCCATCTCGATCTGATCGCAGGCCTCGTCATCAAAGCCCATCTGGCCTGCCACGGAGGATACGAAGGCGCGCATGACTCCCAGGACCCGTGTCTTGACGGGGCACTGAATCTCAATATCAAGCGTGTCCAGGCGCGAGTCCTGTTTTTCGGCGCTCATCGTTGTCCCCTTGGCGATGGCGTGTCTTGCGGTGGATCCAGCTAGTCGCCTTGTGCGACCTTCAGTTGGGATTCATCCTGCACGATACGGAAGATGTTCGTGAAGCCCAGGGTGCGGAACACCCGCTGGACTTTCTCCGTTGGTTTCAGCAGATAGAGTTCGCCCTCGTTTTGGCGAAGGCGATGCGTGAGGCCCATCAGTGCACTGATTCCCGCGCTTGAAATGTACGAAAGCTTTTCAAGATTCAGGAAAACAGTCGTCACACCATCCGCCAGCAATTGTTCGAATCCTTTTTCAAACTCGATCACCGTATGGCTATCCAGGCACCCCACGATTTCCGACCTTCGCAGGTGGGTGCCGTTTTCAACTGGGTGAACAATCAACTCGTAGTTCTTCAATTGGAGGTCTCCTTCAAATCCTCAACCGCCGCATGCGGTTGCATGAACCAATCGTTCTTCCCTGACATTTTCCGCCGTGGGTTTCCAACTCACAATGAACAGTGTTATGTCGTCGTGTTGGGGTAGCCCGCTAGTGAATTTCTCGATGTCACCGATCACTTCGTCAATTATTTGCCTCGGTTCCAGTCCGGAATGGCTGGCCAGGGCGTCGTGGAACCTCTTTTCTCCATACTCTTCCCCATTGGCATTGACCGCTTCGATTACCCCATCCGTGTACAGTACCACAGACTGTTCCACGGCAAGGTTGATTTCCATTTCCTTGGTTAGCGAGAAGGTTTCGCCTGCAACCAGTCCCAAGGCGATGCCCTCTGGAAGGTAGGCTTTGACGTTCTTGCAATCCTTGCTACAGCAGAGAATTGGTTCATGACCCGCCCTGCAAAACCGAAAAACCCCAGTCTCTGTGTCCAGAATCCCATAAGTCATGGTAATGAAGACGCTGTCGCGGGTGTCTTGCGCGGTCTGGTCATTGACCCTCTGGAGCACCTCCTTGGGTGATAGCGACAGTCGTGCCTCAGCCCGAAGGGTTGCACGCACCATCGACATGACCAGCGCCCCGGGGATCCCCTTGCCGGAAACATCGGCCACGGCGATGCCTAAATGCCTCTCATCAATGGGGATATAGTCAAAGTAGTCGCCGCCGACTTCCAGCGCGGACCGATAGAATCCCGTAATTGCGACCTTCTCCAGATCGGGCGTTTTGTTGGGAATCAGGATTTCCTGAAAGGCGCGGGCCAAGGCGAGTTCCTGCTCCAGCCGCTGCTGCTCCGCCTTTACCTTGTACAACTTGACCAGATCATAGGTCACGGCCGCCTGGTCCGCGATCGCGGCCGCGATGCTCGCATCAGCCGCATTAAATCGTTCCCCACCAGTCTTGTTCACAACTGCCAGGACGCCGGTTATCTCACCCCGTACCGTCAGCGGAGTGATGATCAGGTCGTTGATTTCCACCCCGGTGTTTTCCACGTCTGGAATACGGTCGTCGGTCTTGGCATCCGCCACCAGTAGTTGCTTCCCCGTTTTCGCGACGGCGCCCAGGACGCCATCCCCGGCCATGAAAGTTTCCTTCATGACTTTGTCTGCGATATATTTGCGCTTTGCCAGCAGCTTGTCTGCGGCGGCGGATCGATAGAGCGGAGGGAAAAGCCCCTTGATCACGCGCGGGCGATACACTCCGGCGGCATCCCGCGTGAACAGGCCGGCGGCATCGGCTTTTGTCGCTTCCTGCGCAAAAGTCACGATCATTTCGATGGTCTGGTCCACATCTGCGCCACTCGTCACATTCTGGCCAATGCGATCCAGAAAATCATACACGATTTTTTTCTCGTTTTCGTTGGCGGCGTTCTGATCCGACAACAACACAGCCCTGTTCCGCACGGAGACGAGCAGCACAAGGCTGAGCGCCAGGAGTGCAGCGAGCAGGATGACGAGGGCGGGCATGAAAAGCTCCTGATGACAATACACTATGGGGCAAATGCGCCATAGCGGCAATAGCAAAGGATTGCGCCAATCCGCGTGGGAGCCTTGCACTGGCGCCATGAACCCCCGTTCCGGCAATTCAACGACAATACGATTGTTCGTGCTACTGGCCTGGGCGTGCGTTTCCACGGCGATCTGGCTGGTGAAGGGATGGGGAATCCAACCGCCTCAACTGCCGCCGCTGATTGGGGGTGGGTTTTCGATCGGTGCAATCTTCACGAGGTTGGTGGCCAGCGGGAGCTTCCTCGGCTTGTTGCTGCTTGCGGGGGTTTGGGTTGCGGCCCACCGGCGGCGCCATGTTTCGCGCCTCCTGACGATGGCCATCGCGCTGGTTGCCGGCATCGCGAGCGCCGGAACAATCTGCGCGTTTGTCGCCTTCTGGAAAATTGATGCAACGGTGCTGTGGCTGATATCGATCGGGGTCTTTCTTGCATCAGTGCATCTTGTAAAACGCGCGTCCGTGGGAAGTCATTCCTTGAAGGCAGTCATTCGGTTTTCGCCCGAGCGCGTGATCGTACTGATCAGCGTTGTTGTCGTGGGGATCGCGGCCTTGGCTCCGCAGGTTGAAAGTGACGGCCTGCGCTATCACCTTGTCACCATTCAGGAATGGGTGCGTGCGGGTTCGTTTGTAAAGATTCCGTACAACGCCAACAGCAACCTTCCCGCACTTGGGAGTGTGCTAGTTGCAGACTATGGCTTCATCCTGCCGTCCGCGAATCTGTTGCAGGTACTTCAGTGGGCCAATTTCTGTGCCCTGATTGTTTTCGGCGGCGCCTTTGCACGGCAACTCGATCGCTCAATGCTGGCCTCGTGCGGTTGCGGCAGGACGCAGTTCGATGGGTATGCCGCCCGGACTGCCGGCCTTCTCGTTGCCGGGATTCCTGTTGTTGGTCTGGTTGCGTCGTGGCCCTTCGTCGATGTTGGCAGTGCCGCCCAACTCATTGCCGCCGCATGGGCGTTTACACCCGGTTCCTTTCGATCCCGCAGGATGCGCGTCCTCGCAGGGGGGCTTTTCACCGGAGCTGCCGTTGCCACGAAGATCAGCAACCTTCCCATCGCCGCGATGATCTGCGCGTTTGCGCTCTTTCTTTCACCAGACCGATCCCCCGGCAGGATAATCCGCGATGCATTGCTGATTGGCGGATGCGTCCTGGTGATCATGGCCCCTTGGCTCATAAAGAACTGGATGCATCACGGCAATCCCGTGTATCCGCTCGCCTATGGCGTTTTCGGAGGACCGGAATGGAGCGCCGCAAATGATGCATTCTACAAGGCCAAGATGGCGGAGAAGGGATTGGGTCACGATGTCATCCATCTTCTTCGTGCGCCGTTCGATGTCACGACCCTCACGATGCGGGGAACGTTCGAGCAGCACAATCCCGGGCCTGCCTTCCTTGCGATGCTACCCGCCTGTCTCCTTGCTGTTGGCGTGATCAGGAAACGGCGCATTATGACACCGGCGATTGCTGCTCTCCTGACCATGATTGTTGGCTACGCCATCTGGTTCAAGACCTACCAGAGCGCCCGGTTCCTGATGCCGATCCTCCTCCTGTCGATCACGCTTGGCGTCGCCGTGATTTACTCGATCGCGGCGCGACTTGGCCGGGTAGCAATGTTGATCGCGCGGGGAGTCCTTGGAGTCATCGGCGCCCTCTCCGCCGCGTGGCTGCCGTTCTATTTGCTTTCCAGCACCCGTGTTCTACAGACATCACTCGGCTTGAACAGCGAGCTTGTTTTCATCACGACACGCTTTGCCACGTATCCCGCCATCCAGTGGCTGAACAAGGAAACGCAGCGGGATGAGCCGGTCTTCTACATTGGCGAATTTCGCTCCGCCTACGCCTGGCATTTCAAACCGATTTCCAGCGACTGGTTCGACACGCCACGCGTGCTTGTGGAAATTCAGGCGACAGAAAACAATGATGCCCTGCTGGCGCGCTGGCGCAGGCAGGGCATCCGATACGTCTTGCTGAACCTCAGGGAACTCAGTCTCTACGAGGCCCTCTACTTCCGGCCACGCTTTACCAACGAAGAGTGGAGGAGGTTTTCATCACTTCGTGAAACACTTCTCAAGACGGTCGCCTACGACAACGGCGACGGCATCATCGTGGCAGACATCGGCAACGGGCCAGGGAGAAGAGGGAGCAGCCCCCCTCATGACCCATTACCGCTTTTCAGACAAGCTCCCCGTCCTTGAACCACAGCGCCAACTCGCGCTTCGCCGATTCCAGTGAATCACTTCCGTGCACGAGGTTCTCGCCAACGGTCAGCGCGAAGTCCCCGCGGATCGTGCCGGGCGCGGAATCCGCAGGCTTCGTGGCGCCCATCATCTTGCGCACGAGGTTCACGGCGTCCTCGCCACCGACCGCCAGCGCCACCAACGGCGATCCGGTCATGAACACCTTCAGTCCGGCGTAGAAACCCTTCTGCACATGCTCCGCATAATGCTTGTCGGCCAGTTCGCCGCTCATCTTCATCAGTTTCATCCCGCGAATCGTAAGGTTCTTTGCCTCGAATCGCTTGATGATTTCGCCGATCAGGGCGCGTTTCACCGCGTCCGGCTTGATCAGCACCAGTGTTGTTTCCATTCGTTTTGCCTCAATCCTTGGGTTTGCAAAATCGCCGGGACGTTACGGCCAGACACCGACGTGCTGTCAAGTGTACACGCTGTGGGTGGGTTGCGCCAATGATGCTTGCGCGGACGGAGCGGCGCGCGCCATAAGTGGCCCGTCACGCACTCCCCGCACGATCGAAGCGCACGCATGGATAGGAAAAAGGCCCGCAGGATGTCTGAATATCACGGCGTTCTGCTTGTGGACAAGCCCGCCGGGATCACATCCCATGACGTTGTCGATCGTGTGCGAAGGGCCTTCAATACGCGCCGTGTGGGGCATGCGGGCACGCTCGATCCGGCAGCCACGGGCTTGCTGCTGATCCTGCTTGGTGAGGCCACGAAGATTTCCGAGTACCTGATGGGCTGCGACAAGTCCTACGAGGGCACCATGCAACTCGGCGTTGTTTCCGACACCTATGATGGAGAAGGTACGATCGTTCCGGGGCCGGGCAAGCCGTTGCCGCGAAGCATGGATGAGCTTCAGGAACTCGCCTCCGACCTCACCGGCGACATTGACCAGGTGCCACCCGCATACAGCGCGAAGAAGGTCGCGGGAAGGAAGCTGTATGAATACGCCCGGCAGGGGAATGTTCCGGAGATTGAGAGCCGGGAGATTTCCGTCAGCGATTTCGAGATCCTGAACTATGAAGGCGACAAGGCGGAGTTCGGCGTTGATTGCTCGTCTGGCACGTACGTCCGTTCGCTCGTGAACTCGCTGGGGGAGGCTGCCGGTTGTGGTGCCATCCTTGTGGAGCTTCGTCGAACGGATGTTGGGCCGTTCGGCATTGAGAGCGCCATTTCGCTGGAGGAGCTTGAGCAGAAGACGGAGCGCAAGGACCTTGAATCGGTGATCATACCGATCCGCCGTGCGCTGCCGGAAATGCCCGTCGCGTTTCTCCTTCCCGGCGCGGAACAATGGGTGAAGCGTGGCCAGTGCATTCCCCATAACAACGTGCAGACCGAGGACGATATTCGTCCGCGACGCGGCAGTTTGGTGGTGCTGTCACGGGTCAATGGCCAGGCAATTGCCATCGCGCGCGTTGATCCCGCGCCGATTTCGCCGCCACCAAAAGCCTTCATGAACTCTGTCGCCCCTTGGTACCAGCCCATCAAGCAGTTCGACATCGATCCACCCGAAGATGCAGAATAGCCTGGGAAAAGGTTCTGGTTCACCCTCCTGCCAAATCCCAAACCGCAAACGTCGTCTCCTGGCTTTCAATGACCGTCCGATTCGTTTCCTGTGATTTCTGCCACCGCATCCATGACTTTCACGTCATGTTCATGTGTCCGCTTTGCCGCAAGACGATCTGCAACTCCTGCAAGCATGAGGGCGCGCTGAAGGCGGGCCAATGCGCGAAGAAAACGACCTGCTCCCCGGAGGAGCAGGTCGCACCGAAGAAGTGACCGTGCCGATCTTCCCTCAGTGGCTGCGGCGGCTCGATCCGCTGCTCAATGCAGAGGACACCAACAAGATCTTCCAAACGTTCCAGCACCGCCGGCGAACCCATCGTCGCGTGTGGCGGTTCGACATGCTCTATGACGCACCGAAGACGATCAGCTTCGCCCTGGGGCTGCTCTTCTTCTGCCTCCTTTTCCTCGGAAAATCCGTGATGGGGATTCGAATTTCCGTCCTCGTGTACATTGTTGGCGTTGTATATTCCATGTGGATTCTGTCATTTCTCGTGCTGGTGGTTCAGTTCTTCATGAAGAAGAAGAAACAGAACTACCTCGTTCTTCCCATGCGGGTTGGTGGCGTGTTCCGGACGCTGGATTACCTGGAGCAGCAGGCCTTTGACCTGTGGCTGGCGGGCGCGCGCGGCACGGAAGTTGCCCAGGCGATTTACCTGGAGCTGTGGGAGTCGATGTATCGCCGCGTGAAGTTTGTCGCCCCCGTCCTTGTGTTTTTCGTTTTCTACAACCTCGGTGACGACCTACAGAATCGTGGCCTCGCCGACCTGTACTTCTATCCCCTTGCCATCCTCCTCATTGTCGAAATTGCCATCGCACTGATGATAGGAATTTCGTTCATCGGATACATTGCAATCGATATCCGCCATGATTGCTGGCTGAAGTACCTGAACTATACAAGGTTCATGCTGAGAAACGTTGCGGGAATCCTGTTCGCTGTGGTCCTGATCCTCGGCTTCGTGATGCTGGCGCGCTCTGCGCGGGACATCCAGGGGTTCCTCGTCGCATTCTTCAACACGGATGAGATAGCCGCCCTCACGCTCAAGCTCCTTGTCATCACGGTCGCGTTGTTCATCATCCTCATTGTTTCGCGCCGCTACATCCTTCGCCGCACGGAGCGCCGCATGCAGCAGATGGATGCTGTTTTTACCCGGCTGATGCACCATCACCTGATGGGCGACCCGGACGCATGATGCTTTTCCGCTAGCGCGTGTCCGTACTGTGCCGCGAACCTGCGCGCCGATGAAAACCATATTGGACAACAAGATCGTAAGTGGGGCCCTTCTCGGGATCATCCTCGTGCTGGCGATGGGGCTGCGCGTCTGGGGGGCGGACGTCGGCCTTCCCTACGATTTTGTTCCCGATGAAGAATCGAAGCTGACGGTGATCCATGACCTGGAGGCCCGCCGCTTCCAGCATTGGGAGAGCCAGCCCTCCTTCATGTACTATACGATCTACCTGCTGCTGAAAGTCGCAGTGCCCATGAAGGAAACCATCATTTCCGCCACGGGACTTGGCCATCGGTTCACCGGCCCGGAGGCGGACATGGCGTTTGCCAAGTGGATCAGCCGCCTGTACATGGGTTTCCTCGGCACACTCACCTGCTTCTTCATCCATCGGGTTGGAAAGCTGGTGGTGGACAAGCGCGTCGGGCTGATTGCCGCATACATCTACGCCGTGGCGCCGATCCCGATCGCGCTTTGCCACTATATCAAGGAGGACACGCCGTTGGTCCTCTTCACGACGATGAACCTCGTCTTCGCGCTCAAGGTCATCAAGCATGGCCGCGTGAAGGACTACGCGCTCGCGGGCCTTACGGCCGGACTCGCGTTCGCTGCGAAGTATCCCGGGATCATGTCACTTTTCGTCGTTGCCGGAGCGATTTGCATTCGGGAAAACGCCGCGCTGGCGGGGCTTCGTGGCTTCTGGAGCAGGGCCGCCTTCGTCCTTCGGCTCATGCGCCTGCCCGTTGCCATTTTCATCTTCACGTTTTTCTGCATCTGCTTTACCTATTTCGATGTCGTGAGGCTGGCGTCAGGCCTCTACTTCCAGACCAACTACATGGTCGAAGGCCATCATGACGGCATCGGAATCTCGCCGCTGCGCACCTTCTTCACGTTCTACATCCGCCGCTCGCTGATTCCCGGAATGACGCTTCCCATCGTCCTGATCGCCATGCCGGGAATTTTCCTTCTGCTGCGCCACGCACGCCGCCTTGCAATGATTCCCGTGCTGTGGGGCGTTGGGTATTTGTTCATTGCAGAGGTTTTGCCGGCAAAGCCCTATCCATTCTTCTCCCGCTACATCATTCCCGTTTTTCCCGCCTTCTGCCTCTACGCCGCAGCGACGCTCGTTTACCTGCCGGGCATACTGGCTCGCTTCGTTCCCGCCCGTGTCGGTGCATCGGCGGTTGCCGTGGGCGGGGCGCTCATCCTCTCCACTCCGCTCTATTTTTCATGGATGTTCCTGCGCACCACGGCGCCCGACACACGCGAGCTGGCGATGGCGTGGGTGGACAAGAATGCTGTTCCCGGCGCGCTGATCCTTTCCACCACACCGCGATACACCGGGTACTTCGACAACGCGAAGTTTGAAGTCGATGAACTGAAGCGAAGCGGGTACGACGACAAGCGCGCCGCGTATCCCGATCGCATCGTCTACGGAATTGTCAGCGGCCTTGCCATTGACCGCTTCCTGGAGAACAAGGCCACCAAGGCCAAGGATTACAAGTTCTGGAACGGGCGGATCATGACGGAAGGGAAGCTGCTGGCGGAATTTCTTCCGGAAGGCCCGGTGTATGGTTACCACAATCCCTGGGTGCGGGTCTATGCACTGCCCATGCCGGGTGAGAACGCCAACAAGCAGGACAACAGCAGCGATTCAGGGGAATAGTTTCGCGGGGTCATCCTCGTCGAACACCATCACGCGTTGCAGCGAAATGCGCTGCTCGTAACTGCCCGCGGGCATTCCGAGCGCTTCCAGGTAGATCCATCCATCACGGCTCGGTACGGGCAGTGCCACCCACAGGAACTGCGGAAACGTGGAAGGTTCGTTCATGTAGAGCGAGTCCACTGCTGCAAGACGTCCCTCGCAATCCCTGACCCCGACGATCGCACTCATGGGATCATAGCCGAACTGGATTCCGAAGAACCGCCTGCCGACGAATCGCGGGTCGTGGATGGCGATGCGCTCACCAGTGCGCCGCGCCGGAAACACGAACGACGGAAGCTCCATCAGGCGGTCTGACCGGCGTGCCTTGTCGGCCAGCCGCCAATTCAACTTTCCCGCCTCGACATTCTCCAGGAACGCAGCGGCGCGAAACTCCGGATTGATCTGGTCCTGTGGCGTCGCAACGACCAGGCGAATCGCTTCGCGCAATTCATTTCCCGCCAAGGTCACCGCCGCATGCGGCATCAGGAACTGGCCATGTGTCCTTTCCTCCAGTGGAACCCGTCGCGACCAGCCTTCCGCCTTCGCCGGCTGGTATTGGCGATAGACCTTCGCGCCAAAGACACGCATCACGTCGATCGAGCGTCCCGGCATGGACACACGAATGGTGCGTGGCGACCCCACCCAACTGATGTACCGTCCCACGGTAAACACCAGTGAATGACGCACGCCGCGAAGCCGTGCACGTCCAAACGCCGTGCCATCCTCGGGAATGAGTGGCGCCGTTTCCTTCAGGCTGCCATCACCCAGGTTCCTGCCGCCGCGTGGTTCATACTCCAGTTTTGCAAAATCGTCACGTGCTCCATCGAACACGTCAACCTGCGCATCTAGCACGATTTGGTCACCGCCCATGCCTGCAAACGTATCGGGCAGTTCAAACACGAAGGCTCCGCCATCACGCGTGATTTGTGAAGCCCCAACCTCAACAACCGCCGCGCCGCGGGGCGCCATCGTCAGCCGCACCGGCATGCGCAACGTCATCTCCGCCCCGTCTGGCATGATGGCATCGACGCGCAATTGCACGATGGCGTCCCCCCCTTGCAGGGATGCCGGCGGAATCGCAGACCAGTCGAAATTCAACGTCCCTTTTGCGGGCTGCCAGAGGTCGATGGGCGGCCAGCCAATGTCGAACACCTCCTTCTGCTCGTTTGCGCCACGCAGCGTGCCCCTCCACCCCAGAGGAAGGTCCAGCGATGCAGAAACCTTTCGCAGTCCCTCAACGGCGACATCGACGGAGAGCGTGCCACTGGCAGCGGCATCGTTCACATCCAGCCACAACTCCTTCGGGTTTGATTCCGCGGAAATGGGAGGAACGAATTGCACGTATCCCAAGCCGTTCGCCTTGATTTCGCGCGCGCCGACCTTGCGAAGGTCTGTCGTCGCGATGCGCTCAACGGCATCAGGGGATGCCTGGTTCGGAAATGCTTGGCCGATCATGACAATGTCATGCGTGCTTTCGGGCGCTTCATTTTGCGCCCCTGCTTCCCAGTCCAGTTGAATGCCCTTCCTGAACGGAAGGCCCAATGGCCACAGCGCCGCACGCGCGGCGCACACCCGCAGGCCATTCTCTTGAACCGGCGATCCGGCAACTGCTGTCGCAAACTTTCCCTTCTCAAAATACCACGCAGAATCAAAGAAATCCTCGAATCCCGTGCCGCGAAGCGATGGAACGGCCTCACCATCGACAAAGGCCGTGTTGTCTCCTTCGATGTAGTCAGGTTTTTGTGATGTGCTCACATGCGCCCCGACGACCAGCAGGCGGCCCGGGGAATTGCCTGCGGCCATGCGGAAGAATTTCCCTTCTCCGATTCTCTGGCTGGATTGTTCGATCATCAATCCCGGCCACTGTTTTCCTCCGGATGCGCCAAGCGTGCGAACGCGCACAATTCCCAGAACATCCACGCTCTTGTCGCTGCCGCGCCATCGGAAGGAGATTCTCCTCGATTGATCGACGACAAACGGCACGCGAAAGTAGGACGTCGCGCCTCGTCGACCTTGCAGAAGTGAATTGCTGTCACCCTTCGATTCCCACACACCTGCCAGCACCCGCCATGGCGCGCTCCTGTCACCATAAGCGAATTCGAAGTCAGCAGGGATGACTCCCCCATTCGCCTGCTCGAAGGAGACTTCAGTCACCAGCGCGCCGTCTGGCAAATCGATCTCCTGCGAGGGATTCTCCGGCGACAAGGCGACCTGCATTTCCAGCGTGGTGCTGCCTGCGGGCACTGCGGCTTCCGGGTGATTCCACGCAGCTGTCGCCGCGGCCAATTCCTCCGCAAATCCCCCGTCTTCCATGCCGGGAACCCAGGTCTTCACCTTCGTATCCGCAGTGAAATACTGGTAGTCCGCCTGCCAATGGCACCACGTCTGGCCCGTCAGCGTGATCTTCAATCCCTTCTCGAAAGGCATAGGGAATCGCATCACGCAACCCCCGCCGCGGGACGTCACGAAAGGTTCGGCCAGTGGTGCGATCTTCCCGTCCCTCAGTTCAGACCACAGCATTGTCAGTTGTGGTTCCGTCGCGCCGTCGAAGTAGAATTGCAGGAAGCCCATTGGCTCCGCCGTCCACAGGCGTGTCAGCACACCCGGTCCGCGGACATCCAGCAGGACCATTTCCCTGCCTTCCTCCCGCTCAAAGTTCCCTTGGTCGTAGTTCGCAAGATTCCGATCCCAACTGGACGCCTGGCCGTAGCCGCGCGGCGGATTTGCGGGCTCTGTCAGGAGTGACAGGTCATGAAATTCCCGTAGTGCCTTGTTGATGGTATAGATCCCGCCGTCCCCGGCCTTCGCGTGTCCCGCAAGAGCAAGCACCATGAAGGCGAGGAGGAGCTTGAGGCGGAGCAAAACGGTGGATCCGTTTCTCATCACGGTCTGGAATCAGCGCCTGCTTCGGCGGCTTCGTTCGCGGCGCGCATCGTCCCGGTTGTTTTTGGAATCCGTGTTGTAGAGAGTCCCAAGGTCAACCCACTCGGCCGTTCGGAAACTCGTTCGGTACGGGAGGTTTCGCACCCGATCGCCCGTGATGGTCTTCACCCCGCGACGCACCGTCACCGTGTAATTCACGTCCGGCTGCGCAAAGCCGGAGACAAAGAGCGTTGTCCAACCGCTGCGCGCATCGCGCTGGAAGTTGACCGTTGGTGAGGAGGGGAGTGATGGCCTGAATTCGATGTCATCAGCGGAGATGGAATCAGGATCGATGGGGGCATTGAAATGAATCGTCAGGGGGCGGTCAAAGTTGACGACCACACCTCTGGCTCCGTTTGTGGGAGCGGTCGAAATGATCTCGGCGTATCCGGTGGTGAAGGAAAACTGGTAGTCCTCCTCCATGGACACGCCGGTCATGCTGCGCGCACTGCTCGCAACCGTGACGGTGTACCGTGTCCCGTATCGCAACGGCACGCCACCATCGGCGGGTGCCACGGCATCCATGTCGATCGCATACAAGTCCTGTCCGCCTTCACTGCGTACTCGAAACGCCAGCGACGGTGAGACCGTGATGGCATCAATCACCGATGACGAATCCATGGCCATGGAAAACTGGATGATCGCCGTCGTTGGCTGTGAAATGGTCACGTTCGTCTGGCGATCTGTCGGGGAGGTTGTGACCACCGTGGGCGCCTCGACGTCCTCCTCAAGGGTCAGGTCTGGTGCCAGCGTTTCGCCGGTTTCGATGGTGAGTCCCTCAAGGGTCCCGGTCTTGTAGCCATTGAAGGACGCAACGATGTCATAGGTTCCTGCCTGCACATTCTGGATCAGGTAATTTCCAGCCGCATTGGTGAAGGCGACGTTGCTGGTTCCTGCCAGGGAAACCGCGACTCCGCCGCCCTGCCCCCCGCCTTTGCGGCTTGCAAGGAGGATGCGTCCGCGAATGCTTCCCGTGCCCGCCGTGGCTGTGGTATCCTCAAGAAGAAGCAGTTCCACCTGGGCCGTTTGCGCATCGCGCAGGTTCGCAATGACCTTTTTCTCCAGCAGGTAACCCGGCGCGGAGGCGCTCACCGTGAGTATGCGGGGCGGAAGCCCCGACAATTGGAAGCTGCCCGTCGCGTCGGGCGTTGCGCTGAAGCTCGTGCCTTCCACCGTCACACGCACAACACCCAGGTCGTCCAGCCGTGATCCGTCTGCTGTCAGTATCTCAACATGTCCCGAAACGCTGCGGTCCCCCTCCGTCGCATCCTCGCGTGCGGAAAGCGTGACGGGAGGGATTTCCGCCACCTGCCCGGCGTTGATCGAGATGGAATACTTCGCCTGGGAGAATCCGCTGCGGATGAAAGCAAGGTCATATTTCCCCGGTTCCACGTTGACCAATGCGAAGTCGCCACTTGAATCCGTCACCGTGCGGTGACGCGTTCCTTCCAGCAGGACCGTTGTGCCGGACTGGTCCCCGGGCGCGCCCGTCACTGCACGCCCATGAAGGCCGCCCAGCGTCGACAGCATCACGTCCGTATCGCTGTTGTTGTCACTGCGATCCATCAGGACTCGAATCAACTCGCGGAATGGCTGCTGTTTTTCCAGGTCGGCAGGCGTGATGGTCACCTGCTCCATTTCTGAGCTCACAAGGTCGGGGCGCGAAGCGCGAAACTTGTAGGTTCCCGGAACCAGGCCGCTCACCACGAAGCGCCCGTCGGCGTCCGTCAGTGCCATGAAGCCGGTCCCCTCTGCAAACACGGTGACGCCAAACGAATCCATTCCCGCCGGAACTCCCACATCGCCGCTCACGCTGGCGGTTTTCGTCCCGCTGCTAATCACCGTTGTGGTCGCAGCACCCGGTTTTGAGTTGAATTGCGATTGAAGCAACAGCGCCAGGGTGCCCAGCAGGGCCACGGAAAGGACGGCGATGATGATGGTCGTGCGTTTCATTGTTCAGCCGGATAGAGGAGGTGGGCGTTGCGCCGATCAGGCCAGTCGCGGGCCTCCTGTGTTATGGACCAACGCCGGCGAATTTGGTCGGGCGTCATTCCCCGCGCAAGCCCATGCGCAACCAGCTTGTTGCCATACATCGCCGTTGCCGTATCGGGAACCTTCAATTTTGCCTGCGCCATTGCGTAAAAAACCTGAAGGCTCAACTCCACGGGCGAAATCTGGTCGCTGTTTGTCACCTGCAATGCCAAGCGATTGGGAGTTGCGACATCAGCATTCGCGATGACAACGCCGCTCATTTCCAGTCCCTCCAAGGCACTCCTCACTGCGGTCGCGTTCTCTGCGCCCTTGAAGGTGAGTGCAAGTCCCGGACCCGATGACTCCCGGGCGAGCCCTGCCCTCACCACGCCGCCGGAATCTTCATTTCCTCCATTAATAAGGGTAACCGCCGATTGCAATTTCACCATGGTGGGGTCAGTCAGGGTGCCGGTCCCCGCGAGGCATTGTTCCGCAAGCCGTGATCCCGCCAGCCACCCATTCGCATCTTTCCGGTTCCAGTTCTCCATGGGAACCACCACAAGGTCAGCCTGGATGGCAAACTCCTGGTTGATCAGCTTCCCCAGTTCCCCCGCTGTCATTGCGGGAAACAGGGGGATTGGGAAGTATGCCGTTTCCGAGCCAATGGCATCGCGGTCCGACGTCGGTCCTTCCGATTGCATGACTGGAACAAGCGACGGGCGATCAGTGATGATCACTTTCATGTCATTGCGGACAGCCAGTTCCAGCACGCGGCAAAGAAGCGCGACCTCCTCGTCGAAGCGGGCACCGGTCAGTGGAATGTCCCAAAGGATGGCGCTGGAGTTCTCAAGCACCCGATCATTCAGGGCCTCCGGGTGATTCGCAAGTCGCACGACCCTATCCTCTGGCAGGGCCTCCACCGCCTCCCGCAGGCAGTTCGACCCCATGGCCCGGTCTGCATCGGCGATGATGACCTTGAACAGCGTGAACTGTGACTCGTGGCTTAGGGCTTCGACACTGCCAATTCCCTTCTGGTCGAAGGACAGTTCGTTGACCAACAGTGCCACGCGCTGAAATCTCAGGTCGGCCCAGTCCCGTCCCTGTTCGATTTCCATTCCCAGCCGAAAAGCGTTTTCGTGCTTCAGGGCGCGCACCAAGTCTGGCGTCAGTTCAACGACAGGGGAGACAATCGGCTGTTGCGTTTCCGCTTTGTTGGCCGGGGGCGATTTCCTGGCCGCACAGGAAGAGAAGGCAAGCACCGCAGCCAGCATGGCTGCCCCGCGCCAGATCCACGGCAAAGCTGAGTTGGAGTGTGGTGTGCGGGATTCCATTCGCATTGCTTCACCGGTTCCGGTCCCAAGCGCAACCGGTGAACGCTGCGGGGAGAGGCCTTACGCCTTTTTTCTCAGCAAGCCCATGGGCGTGCATTCCGAGCCTTGGCCCAGCGGATTGTCCTTCAATGTCGCCTCCACCAGCTTCTTGTCGACGCCGGAACTTGAACCCAGAACCCAGCTTCCGCCGATGTCGTTCACATCCACGATCGCGCACGGCAGGCCCAGTTCATTGAAAATCGTTTGTGCCACCTTCTCCGGGTCCTTTGGCCCCATGCACACGCATTCGGGCTGGAAGGGGGAGGTGGTCGCCGCATCGATGGTTGCGGCCTGCGGCCCGGCAATGCGGTAGAAGTCGCCTTTGCGCCCGATCAGTTTCCCCATCGCGCCAACGATGGCCGCCAGCCAGATGCGCGCCGCGCCGCATTCATCCACGGCCGCCTGCATGCTGGAGGGGCGCCGCAGCCCGATGCCATAGGGAACCTTTGCCACGAACCGCCAAAGAATTCGTGCCGTCATTCCGATCTTCATCTCGTTTTCGGGAACGGCGCGCCCCTGGGTGACTGCCACCACTTTTTCCGAAATGAAGAGGATGTCGCCATTCTTCGACAGGTTCCTGGCGTATTGGCGGGCAACATCCACAATGTTGTCGGTTCGCTTGATTATGTGGGTTCGCACTGGCAGCCGCTCATACATTTGGCCGGCCACGTTGATCTCCAGCTTGCGATTTGGATTCGGACGAATTTCCTGCGGCGTGATGACAGGCATTTCAAGGAAGGCGGCGGTGGACATCGTGAGCAAACTCCCAGCGAGGACGATGGACCCATCGCCAATCCGCTGGCCGTACACCGTCAAGAAAAAGGACCGGGCCTGAAGAGATTTCTGCCACGCCCGCCTAGGCCAAATCCACTTCCCGCACCCCCTTGGCCAGTCGGACTGCCTCCACGCTGTTGCGGATGTCGTCCCGCAGCTTCTCACCGTTCCTGATCCCTTCCAGGACGATCTTCGGGTGTGTCTTGTCCACGGTTGTCATGACGATATTCCAGATGCCAAACAGGCGGTGCGTGAACGATTGCTCCAGATGGTAGTCCCGCAGCCGATACAATTCCACGTCATCCATGGTGCGCGAAAAGATGCCCCTCCTCATGCGAATCCGCTGTGTGGTGACCTCATACTTCACACTGCGCAGCTTGATGTATTCCCACAGCGCAACAAAGGGCGGAAAGATCAGGATGCACAAGAGGCCACAAATCAGGAAGGTCCAGAAATTCAGGTACTGCGAAGGGGTTCCCTCCCACAGTGTCTGCTCCGGCGGCAGTGGCTTTGCCTGTATCGCAGGCGGCGCTGGCTGGTCTGGCTCGATCGAATCTGGGGGTTGCGAAACCGACATGGGTTCAACCTTCCGTGGCAGGATTTCGTCTTGCTTCAATCAAATGTGCAAGCAGTGCACCACAAAAGATCATCCAGAGCGGATCGATCAGGCTCAATCGGTAGCGCACATCGCATTGGCTCATTGCATAGGGGACGGTCACAGGCAGGGCGATCGCGACCGCCAGGAGCGAAAATCGCCTCATCCCCCATGGGGAAGTCCGGCTGTACATCAGCAGGAACACCCATCCCCCCACGATCACGGTGCCCATGGATAGGAACGCCACAGCTCGTTCCAGCGGCGTGCCTCGGATGAAGCAACTCCAGAAATGAAACCCTTTGCGAAGGGTCATCGCTGTATAAAGGGCACCGTGCTCCGCAATCCAGTTCCGGGCCTCAGTGCCCCAATGGGCGCCAACCTCCCGTTCTTCCCCGATGTCATGGTACTGACGCATCTGCGTCCATTTGCGAAAGTCCTCGGGAACCTGAAGCAGCGCCACCTCCTTCCCGTACCATTCGTTCGCCTGCACGTTCCACTTCGTGACGCCATGTGCGAAGGTGATCGGGAAGTTTGTCGAAACCGGAATGAGCGAAACGGAAACCAGCGCATTCCGAACAGTCCATGCACCAACAACCAGCGACAATGAGGCTCCAAAGATGACGGCGCTGCGGAGGCGGTCTTTCAGCGCGCGACTTCCACCCAGCAGCAACGCAAGACACAGAAATGGAACCGTGGCGGCCAAAACCGATTTATTAAGAATTGCCAATCCGAACGTGACCCCCGCGACGACCATCAGGATCATCCGCCGGCTTGCATCGTAGTTCATGATGAGCAGCAGCGCCGCGAGCAGCAGCACCCGACCCAATTCCTCCGACAGGATTTGGGGCACCTGAACGATGAAGGCGGGGTAGAATGCATAGAGCGCTGCGCTGCCCAGTGCCCCCCAAAAGCCAACGGAAGCCTTCCTTGCGAGGAGGAACAGCAACAGCGTTGCAAGCGCTCCCAGAGCGGCCTGGACCAATGCCACCGCGACGAGGTTCTGTTCCCCGGCGAAGAAGTAGACTGTGGCGAGAAACAGCGGATACACCGGCGGACGAAATGCCGTTGGGTTGCCATGAAGGTTCACAAAACCATTCCCATGAAGTATCATCCGCGCGAGATGATCGTAGTCCGTGGCGTCCGCCAAGGGCACGAGGACCTCGCTCGCAATGGGCGGATCGACGACCACGATCCCCACGCGAAGCAACAATGCAGCGACAACGATCAGTGCCAGGAAAGATTGGATGCGCGCGCGTTCCATGAGTGTTTTGTCGACGCTATGCACTTGCGGCTTGCGCGCGCAACCGTCCCGTGGCTCACACTCATTGTGATGTTGACGCATTGTCCACGCATGGCCGCGCGACTCCTTTCCTTCCCCGGCGCCGCATGCCTCACCTGAAGGAACAATTGAACGGCGCACTGCTTGCCGCGGTGCGCTTGGACGCAGTCGCAGGCGCGGCAGCTCCACTGGCCGCCGATCGGGCAGTCTTTGGTCCAACGAAGAACCCCGCGCATGGTGACTTGGCGACCAACGCAGCGATGGTTGTCGCAAAACCCTTGGGGAAGAACCCCGCCGAGGTCGCGGAAAAACTCGCCGGGCAGCTTCGCGCGCATCCGTTGATCGAGAGCGCGGAGGTTGCCAAGCCCGGCTTCGTAAACATCCGCCTTTCAACGAAGGCATTCGCTTCCATCCTTCAGGACATCGTGGAACGCGCATCGACCTACGGCCATATGACGCCGAACTCTGCCGGCAGTATCCTGCTCGAATTTGTTTCCGCCAACCCCACCGGGCCGATGCACATCGGCCACTGCCGTCACGCCGCCACTGGCGACAGCCTGTGCCGCATCCTTCAGGCTGCCGGACATAAGGTCGGCAAGGAATTCTACATCAACGACGCAGGCGTGCAGCTTGAGGCTCTTGGCCGCAGCTTCCGGTTCCGCTGCTTCGAAGCGGTGGGTCTTCTGGGTCCCGGTGACGTTCAGGATGACGGCGAAAAGATCACCTTCCAGGGCGAAACGATCTCCTATCCCGGTGATTATTTGAAGGCCTTCGCGGAAGACTTCGTCGCCAACAAGTGCAAGGAGGAGATCGGCGGCCTCACCCCGTCGCAGTTCGCCTGGGAAGCGCGGAATCGCAACCTTCAACTCATTGTCCATGACCTTGCGGCGATGGGTGTCGCCTTCGACAACTATGTCAGCGAACAGGCCCTGCGCGACAGCGGCGCGGTGGAACGCGCGCTCGATGCCCTGACGAAGAACGGCATGACCTATGAGAAGGATGGCGCCCTTTGGCTGAGGACCCAGGATTTCGGCGATAATGAAGACCGTGTCCTTCGGAAGAAGGACGGGGCCCTCACCTATATGGTCCCGGATATTGCCTACCATTTGGACAAGTACCAGCGCCACTTCGACCAGTATCTCAACATCTTCGGAGCCGATCACGGTGGCTACCCGCCGCGCCTTCGCGCTGGAATTGCTGGGGTTGGGGAGGATGAGAAGAAACTGACGGTGCTTCTGTTGCGCCTTGTTTTCCTGATCAAGCACGGCCATCGCGTGAAATTCAGCAAGCGTGCCGGCAACTTCGTCGCCCTGTCCGATGTCGTTGAGGAGGCAGGGGCCGACGCCACGCGCTGGTTCATGCTCTGCCGTTCCATCGATTCAGAGTTTGAGTTCGACATGGACCTGGCGACTCAACACACGAGCCAGAATCCCGTGTTCAAGGTCCAGTATGCGCACGCACGAATCTGCTCTTTGACGCAGAAGGGTCTTGAGGCGCACATCCTCCCGTCCACGGACGCGACTGTTGCGGCTGCCCTGCTGACTGCGCCGATTGAGCGTGAAATGCTCCTCTACATCGCCCAGTTTCCCGAAATGATCGAGCGTTCCGCCAAGGAACTCTCCGTGCACAATGTTCCCGCCTATGTGCTCGGCCTTGCGGATCTATGGAATCGCTACTGGACGATGGCGAAGACGGACGACAGCTTCCGCGTGATCAATTCAGGCAATCGGGACTTGTCGCAGGCGCGCATGCTGCTGGCAAATTGCGTGCGCCAAACGCTGGCGAACGGGTTGTCGCTGATGGGCATCACCGCCCCGCAGCGCATGGAACGCGACGAGGAGGATGCATCATGACCGTGCCGCCGATTACCGTCGCCGACTTCTGCGAAAAACTGGGTGCAGCACCCCCCACAGGCCTGAACAACAAGGCATTGACCGGCATCATGACGCTGGAACGGGCGGGGGAGCAGCACGTCTCCTTCGTGATGAAGGAGAAGCACCTTGCCGCCGCGCAGCAGAGCAAGGCGGCCGTGATTCTGGCGTTTGAGAAGCTCAACTTCAATCACCCGCGCGTCGTCCGCGTTCGCGACCTGATGGGCGCGGTCCTCACCGCCATGGAATATTTCCACCCCGAATCACCGAGCACCGGGGTAGTGCACGACTCCGCCATCATCGCCAAGGATGTGAAGCTTGGAACCAACGTTCAGGTTGATGCGCAGGCAATCATTGAAAGCGGCGCGGAAATCGGCGGGAACACGATCATTGGCGCCGGGGTGTTCATTGGTGCACGCACCCGCATAGGCAGCGGATGCATCATCGCCCCGCGGGTGACCATCCTCCATGAATGCCACGTTGGCAGTCGCGTTCGCATCCATTCCGGCGCGGTCATCGGAGCCGATGGCTTCCGCTATGAGGTTGCGCGCGGAAGACTTATGAAGATCCCGCAGGTCGGATCCGTGGTCATCGGCGATGATGTTGAGATTGGCGCAAACACGACCATCGACCGCGCGTTCCTGGACGAAACGCGCATCGGCAACCGCACCAAGATCGACAATCTGGTGCACATCGCACACAACGTGATCGTGGGGACCGATTGCCTGATTGTTGCGCAAACGGGAGCCGCCGGGTCTGTGAAGATCGGCAATGGTGTCATCATTGCAGGGCAGGTTGGCATCGCCGATCACATCGAAATCGGCGACCGCTCGCGCATCGGTGGAAAGTCGGGCGTCACGGGTGACATTCCCCCCGGATCCGATCTCATTGGCAATCCCGCCATTGCCCCCCGCGACTACGCGCGCTTCACGCACTTCTACAAAAACATCTCCTCCTACATGAAGCGCATGCGCGTGATTGACCGGGAAGAATCGCGCGACGACGAATGAAGCACCTACTCACAAATTCAACAAAAATTTTTACAAAGATGTGGATGAAAAGATTGACATTCGGAATCGTGATCAGAAAGTGTGCCGATGATTTCGCAGCAGCAACGTCACCGGGATTCGCGATTGTGAAGAATACTTCCAGCGCGCGCATCCTCACTGAACGAATCGAGCGCACTGCCTTTTCCTCCGCACGGTTCAAGACCGAAACACTCAATCGGGCCTCGTGCCCCACATTATAAGGAGCAAGGAATGACGCAGTCGGTTTACTACTTCGGAGACGGCAAGGCAGACGGCGACGGCAGCATGAAAGAGCTGCTGGGTGGCAAGGGTGCCAATCTTGCCGAAATGAACCTTCTTGGTATTCCCGTCCCCGCAGGCTTCACCATCACGACCGAAGTTTGCACCCACTATTACAAGAACAACCGCAAATATCCAGCGAACCTTGAGAAGGAAGTGAACGCCGCGCTCGCCAAGGTTGAGCGCGCCATGGGGCGTGGCTTCGGCGATCCGAAGAACCCCCTCCTCCTTTCCGTGCGCTCCGGCGCCCGCGCCTCCATGCCGGGCATGATGGAAACAATCCTTAACGTCGGCCTCACGACAAAGACAATTCCCGGCCTCATCGCCCAGTCGGGCAATGAGCGCTTCGTCTATGACGCCTACCGTCGTCTCATCATGATGTATTCAGACGTCGTGATGGAAAAGGCCGCCGGCATCGAGCCCAAGGAAGATCAGGGCATTCGCAAGCAGCTTGAACACCTGCTGGAGGCTAGGAAGGCCAAGGTTGGTGCGAAGCTGGACACGGACTTGTCCGCAGCGGACCTTCAGGAGCTTTCCGAGGCCTTCAAGGTCCGCGTGAAGCAGGTCCTCGGCAAGCCATTCCCCGACGACGCAAAAGAGCAGATGTGGGGCGGTGTCCTTGCCGTGTTCGCATCATGGATGGGAAAGCGCGCCATCGATTACCGCCGCATTGAGCGCATCCCCGACGAATGGGGAACTGCGGTCAACGTGCAGGCGATGGTTTTCGGCAACCTGGGTGACACATCATCCACGGGCGTTGCTTTCACGCGAAACCCCGCCACCGGCGAGAACGAGTTCTATGGCGAATACCTCGTCAACGCCCAGGGCGAGGACGTGGTTGCGGGTATCCGCACGCCCGACCCGATCCTGAAGAAGCGCGAAGCAAAGGGGCAGGTTTCCCTCGAGCGCCGCAGCCCGAAAAATTTCAAGCAGCTCAACGACATTCGCCTGAAGCTGGAAAACCACTTCCGCGACATGCTCGACATTGAGTTTACCATCGAGCAGGACCGCCTTTGGATGCTTCAGTGCCGTGTCGGCAAGCGGAACGGTGTTTCTGCCGTTCGCATGGCCGTGGAAATGATGAACAGCAGGTTCATCGACGCGAAGACGGCCCTCATGCGCGTGAAGCCCTCGCAACTTAACGAACTTCTTCTTCCTTCCGTAAATCCGGTGGCCGAGAGGAAGGCCAGGAAGATTGCAGAAGGTCTTCCCGCCGGCCCTGGTGGCGCCACGGGCCAGATCGTCTTCACGGCGGATGCCGCGGAACAGTGGGCCGCGAAGGGAAAGAAGGTCATCCTTGTCCGTGCCGAAACATCGCCCGAGGACGTCGCGGGCATGCACGCCTCCGAGGCCATCCTGACCGCAAAGGGCGGCATGACCTCCCACGCGGCTCTTGTGGCGCGCGGTTGGGGCAAGTGCTGCATCGTCGGATGCGGTGCGCTTGCCATCGACAGCCATGGAAAGAAGTTTTCCGTGAATGGGAAGGTTTACAAGGAAGGCGAGTACATCACACTCAACGGCACGGCGGGCTTTGTGTATGAGGGCCAGGTCGCGCTCGATATTCCGGACCTTCAAAAGAACAAGTATTACCGCGCCCTGATGGCGACGGCGAACAAGTCCCGGACCATGGGCGTGCGCGCCAATGCGGATTCGGGTGCGGATGCACGGAATGCCCGCGAACTGGGCGCCGAAGGCATCGGGCTTTGCCGCACGGAGCACATGTTCTTCGATGCGCAGCGCATCAAGGCGGTCCGTGAAATGATCGTCGCCAAGAACGATGACGATCGCCGCAAGGCGATCATGAAGCTCCTTCCCTTCCAGCGAAAGGACTTCACGGAAATCTTTGAGGCGATGCACGGGCTCCCGGTGACCATC
The DNA here is from genome assembly GCA_020848155.1 of Candidatus Sumerlaeota bacterium. Classification (GTDB taxonomy): domain Bacteria; phylum Sumerlaeota; class Sumerlaeia; order SLMS01; family SLMS01; genus JADZDZ01. The sequence goes on along the minus strand of JADLAR010000012.1, from coordinate 33,187 downwards.
CGCCTGCTGGACCCACCGCTTCATGAGTTCACCCCAAACGAACCCGCGCAGATCGCCGCCCTGGCCAAGGACCTCAAGATCTCAACGAGGGAGCTTCAGGATCGCGTGAACCAGCTTCACGAATTGAACCCCATGCTTGGCCATCGTGGCTGTCGCCTGGGGATCACCTATCCCGCGATCACGGAAATGCAGGCGCGTGCAATCTTCGAGGCGGCCGCCAATTGCCAGAAGCGCAGGATCAAGGTGCTTCCCGAAATCATGGTTCCCCTTGTCGGTCATGTGAATGAGTTGAGCGACCAGGAGAAGTTGATTCGCCGCGTCGCCGACGAAGTCATGGCGGAAAAGAAGATCAAGATCAGTTACCTGCTCGGCACAATGATCGAGCTTCCACGTGCCGCCCTCACTGCAAATCAGATTGCGCAGCGGGCGGAGTTCTTCTCATTTGGCACGAATGACCTCACCCAAACAACATTTGGGTTCTCTCGTGACGATATCGGGACGTTTCTTCCCGAATATCTGTCGAAGAAAATTCTTCCTGAGGATCCGTTCCAGTCGATCGATCAGGAAGGTCTGGGCCAGCTCATCTCCATGGGCATCCAGAAAGGACGCGCCACGCGTCCAAACCTTAAAGTTGGCATCTGCGGCGAACACGGTGGCGACCCCGCCTCCGTTGTTTTCTGTCACAAGGTAGGAATGAATTACGTGAGTTGTTCACCCTTCCGAGTGCCAATCGCCCTGTTTGCAGCGGCCCAAGCGGCCGTATCTCATCCCTCTCAGGAGGATCACCACATGGCTACTGCTAAGAAAGCAGCGCCCAAGGCCAAGAAGGCCGTCAAGAAGGCAGCCCCGAAGAAGAAGGCCGCCAAGAAGCCCGCAGCCAAGAAGGCAACAAAGAAGGCTGCGAAGAAGAAATAATCTCCACCAGGGGGTTATTCACCACAGGAATTGGGCCGCGGCTGACCCCGCGGCCCACTCTTGTTTTTACCGGGCCTTGCGAGGGAGCCCCGCTCCTGTGGCCATCTTCCGGAGGCACCTGAATCCGGTTCGCCGTTCCTGCCCCTCATCGCAAAGGGTCGAAGTTGCACCCTGTTCACCCCAAGGTCCCAAGACATCGATCTTCCCCCTTCAGGGGCGTTCCACTTGAAAACGACCAAGAGATTTTTCTTTTGGGGAGGGGCGAATTTGCGTTGACTGCAACGCAAATTCACGCTCCAATTCCCTGAATTTGTAACAAATCAACGCAAGGAGAACGTGAATGAAAAAGGTCTTTTTTAGTTTGATGCTGGTGTCTGCCTGCACGATGGGTCAGGCAGCAGTCCTTTTCCAGGCTGATGCAGCGCCTGGCGAAATCAACACTCTGCCCGCCACTGTGGGCGCATCCTTCGACGGCGGTACGGACGTCATTGTCGTGGCCAATGCCACGCAATCCCCAACGCCGATTGGCGATCATTCCGGCGGCGATGGACATTCGTTTCGCGTGGGAGACATTAATCCCGGCGGCGGTGCCTTCAACTTTGCCTACGTTGCAACGCCTCCGGTGAACACCGACGTCGTGGTTTCCGCGTGGTATTATATTGATTTCACCAACGGGCTTGATGGGACCCCAGTGGAACGTGACTACATCATGATGGCGCGTCTTGACACGCCGAACCCCTTCAGTACGTCCCCGTTCTCCCGGCAGGGCTACTATCTGGCGGTTTCTCTGGCATCATCCTGGCCAAGCTTGGGTGCTCCTCCCGACCGCAAGCCCTACCTGATGAAGCGCAATAATGATGGCACCTACACGCAAATCGGTTCCTATGGTGTTGCCGACGTCACAGACGGCTGGCACCGGTTGCAGCTCGTTTGCGAAGGCACCACCATCAGGGGCTATATCGATGGTGTTGAAGTCGCCTCCGGAACCGACGCCACCTACGCGACGGGAACTGGTGCGGCATGGGGGTTCTATGAGGACAACGGCAGCCCGAACTTCCCCACCGCCGGTTCCATCGACAACCTTCTGGTTGAATCGATCAATTCGTCCGTGAACGGCGAATGGCAGTTCTATAACTGATCGCTGGTTTTTCTTCTGTCAGATCTGGGGGGCCGGGTTCTTCAACCCGGCCCTCTTTCTTTATGCACTGCAAGTCATCATGAAGCCTCACTCTGCACGTCGCCTACCAGACAGTGTCCGATCCCTGATGCCACCGCATAAAGACATACGCGGAGACGCAGACCGCATAGGCCAGCGCGATGAGGATCTCGTTCCGGCACGATGGCGCCCACCGCCTGACCCCAATGTGCCATGCGAGTGTCATGGAGCAAATCATCCAGTCGAAGGAGTAGACTGCGCCCAGACGGTATGCTCGATCCGACCATGGCCAGAACGGTTTCATGTTGCCGAAGCCTGTGATCCAATCCATCATCCAGTGCAAGGCCGCGCCGCAAACTCCCACTGCAATCAATCGTGGAAATGAGAGCTTCAATCCTGCGACATCCGCATCACTCAGGTTCTCCGTTACGAACCAACCGAAGCGCCGTGTTCGCTTCGCACGCGCCGCGAGCAAGGCGACCAACCCTGCGCCCACACCACACGCCAGCAGGCCAACAATGCTGTGCGTGATCACGCGATGATACAGGCCGTAGATGTTCGGCCCCAGCAACGCCAACCATGAATCAGAATCCGGCAGCAGGCCACCCAGCATCCCCGCCAGGCAGTACGCAGGCAGGTGCCCTCGCGTCGGCGCCGCAAGCCTTCCGATGCCGACCCCCACCAACGAATGCGTGACGAAATCCATGCGGCCTATTTCGCCGCGCGCTGGAACCACGCTCGGAAGCGACGCACCGGCGGCAGCGCATGCTTGTCGGGATAATCTTCCATGGAGAGCTCGCGCAATCCCTCGCGCTCCGTGAAGAGATTCACTTCTCCGCGCGTCAGCGGCCAGGGGAGCCCTGCCGTTGCTTCGTGCTCATCGCGCGCCCGTGCAACGAACAGCAGGCTCCCGCCTTCCGCGACGAACCCGCTCACATGGTGAATGGCTTTTGCGTGCATCTCCGGGGGTAGCGCCTGAATCGTGGAGGATTCGAAAACCAGGTCGAAGGCGTGAGCCCATCCCTCCGGGGCGTTGAACAAATCCGCCACGGCGTAAGTCACCTTTGAATCCGGGAAGCGACGTCGGCACTCATCGATCGCTGTTGGTGCAATGTCGAATGCGGTGACTGCGAAGTCCTTCGACGACAACCATTCCGCATCGTCGCCGAGGCCGCAACCCACGACCAGCGCGCGCCTGCCTGCGATCGAAGCCTTCACCTTGTCAAAGAGTTCGATGAGGTTCGGATCGGGCGCGAGGTCATCCCAGGGGACGGCGATTCCATCTGCGCGCGCCCTTGCATACAGTTGTTCGAACCAATCAAGAGGCCGGCCCTTTGCACTCGCTTCCTGCGCGAGTTGCCGTATCAGCGAACGATCATCGCTCACGCCTTTGCCGCCTTTCTCGCCGCCTTCACCCATCGGCGATCCTTTCGCCCAAACAAGGCTTCCTCCCGCACCAACTTTTCCAGGGACCCTTTTGCTTCGTCGCTGCGCCCGAGTTTCTTCAACACCCATGCGCGCCGGACCACAGCCTCCGGATAGTTGTTCACTTTCAGCACTTCATCAAGCTGCGCAAGCGCCTCTGCATCCTGCCCGTCCCCTTCCAGCGCCCGTGCCAGGGCGATACGCGCCTCGCCGAAGGCGTAATCCCCCTGTTGCTGGACGACGTAGTCCAACGGCACGATCGCCTGCCTGGGGCGGTTGGTCTCCAGCAGTGCGCGCCCCGCGTAGTACTGCGCCTTGAGCAACTCGGGATCGTGATCGATGGCATGACGCAGCGCTTCCAAAGCCTCGTCCCACTGCTTGCGCTGAAAATGCAGCTCGCCCATTTCCAACCAAAGCCCTGCCGTGTCCTGCACGAGCGACAGCCTCTTCAACTCCTTCAGGCGCCGCGCGCGCTTGATGCTGACGTCCATGCCCCGCCAGCCAAGGCGGTCTGCCATGTAGAAATTGATCAGGTACACTATCGGCCCGATCAGCGGGAGCAGGAGAACAATGAAGAGCCATTCACGCGGACGATCGCTGCGAAGGATATCGATCAGGCAGACCACCGACAGGACGAGTGGAACGAAATTCAGTGCTCGAAACGCCAGCGAGAAAAGCGCATCCATGGATGGGTTACGGAACGGAGTGGGTTACTGGGTGGCGAAAGGCTCTCCGCGGGAAATCCTGATGTCAAGCAATCGACCCGTGAGGAACTGCCGAGGTGTGAAATTTCCTCCGCCGATGGCCGGGCAATTTTCAGGGACATTCAGAGACAAAAAAAAACGGCCACCGGGTGGGTGGCCGTTCCATTCATGAAACCTTGACGGTTTAGTTGTAGATTGTCCACCCTGACGCATCTGAAACGACCTGCACCGACAGATTGTCGAACACCGCAAACTGGTCGTTGAAATCACCGATGGGGCTGGCCTGTCCCGTGTTGATGTCGGAGTAGCCGACAAAGGGCTGGACTGCGCCGGTCACCACAGTGGCTGTTCCCACAGTCGTGAAAGTGGTGTCGCCGGGGCGCTTGATGCCGATGGTGACGTTCGATCCTGCAACCGACATTTTCACTGTAATCCATTGCTTGCCGGGAGCACCTGCCGTTTCGAAAACGCCGGGTGGGAGGTCAGCAGGCGCCGCGAAGAAGGTCTGCCAATTCGAATTGAGATGATTGTACGCAGCGGCAACGGAATCGGTACCGGGGAAGCCAAACCACGAAATGCCTGCTGTCGTCGTGGAAGCGGCGATGGAGGAGGTGCCGTTATAGAAACGGTAATCCTGGGAAGCACCGCCTTCTGCCATCAGCGAGAAGTAGAAGCCCGTTCCCGTGATGGGACCCGCAGAGAGCTTGGGCTGAACAGCAGTGGTATCGGCCGCGCCGAAGATGATTCCCTGGGTTGATCCCGAACCACCAGCCGCAGGCCCGTTGTAGTTGATCCATGTGTCGAAGACCATCTCCCAGTTTGAGCCTACTGGCGGCGCAACTGTGGGGTAGATGGCGACGGCATCAACATCGGTCGTGTCGCCCACGTTGATCGTGTTGGCTGCAAGGCGGACGCCGCGGGTTGTTCCACCCGTGGAATTGGGAGCGGTTGGAATGGTGACAGCAGGACCGTTGAACTGAACATGGGTGCTGTAATCATAGTTGTAGTTTGCCGCAGCATCGTTGGTGCTGCTGGCGATCGTGGTCGTGAAGCTGGCCGACTGATCAGTGTCGAAATTAAACGACTGGGCAAAAACGGGAGATACTGCAGCCACTGCCAAAGCGGCCGCGAACAAATGGACTTTCCTCATGCGCTTGGTGCTCCTTGAAATAAACTCGAACTGGTCCATATCTGCGAGTATTTGTTATGACCTGCGGGCAGTTCTGGCAACCATAAAGTGTAGGTGATGGCTAATATGCGAATAATGGCCTTCATTTCAGGGCGTATCGCGAAAAAGCTGGCCGTTGACAGGGGTGGGCAGGGAGGCGTCTAATGGCTTCTCGCTTGGCAGCAAACATGCGAAGAACAATTCTGCCCGGTTCGGGCAGGATGCACCGAAATCAAGGATTCTCAGTCATATGGGTCAGAGCCTTTACGAAAAAGTCTTCCAGCGCCACGCCGTCCGGAAGATGCCTTCCGGTCAGTATCAGTTGCTAATGGGGCTTCAGCTTATTCATGAAGTCACCTCGCCGCAGGCTTTCTCGATGCTCAGGGACCGGGGTTGGAAAGTGCTCTATCCTGAGCGGAACTTTGCGACGGTGGATCACATCATTCCCACTCATAGTCAGGCGCGTCCGCTTGGGGATCCCGTTGCGGAGGAGATGCTGGTGGCGCTGGAAAAGAACACGGGGCAGTTCGGCCTGAAGTTCTTTCACCCCTCCACCGGTGAGCAGGGCATCGTCCACATTGTCGGCCCGGAGCGTGGCCTCACGCAACCCGGCATGACCATCTGCTGTGGCGATTCGCACACCAGCACCCACGGCGCGTTCGGCGCCCTTGCCTTTGGCATCGGCACCAGCCAGGTGCGCGACGTTTTGGCAACGCAGACGATGCTGATGGACAAGTTGAAGACGCGGCGCATCGAAGTGAACGGCAAACTGGGGCCGGGAGTGTACGCGAAGGACGTCATCCTCCACATCCTTGGCCAACTGGGCGTGAAGGCGGGCGTGGGCTACGCTTACGAATATGCTGGCGATGTGTTTGATCGCATGACGATGGAAGAGCGCATGACCGTTTGCAACATGTCGATCGAAGGCGGCGCCCGGCTTGGCTATGTCAACCCCGACCAAACCACGTACGATTATCTCAAGGGCCGCGAATTTGCGCCAAAGGGTGCCGCATGGGATCGTGCGATTGAGTATTGGAACTCCATTCGTTCCGACAAGGATGCAACGTATGACGACGTCGTCGTCTATGATGCGGAGGATATCGAACCTGTCGTCACTTGGGGAATCACGCCCGGTCAATCGACCAGCGTGAGTGGAAGCATTCCACGCAAGGAGGATTTTGACGCGGGGGAGCAGGCCCTGATCCAGGAAGCTTATGAGTACATGAGTTTTGACGCGGGCCAGCCCATCAAGGGCACCAGGATCGATGTCGCCTTCATCGGTTCCTGCACCAACGGGCGCCTTTCCGATTTTGCGGAAGTCGTTCGCATGATCCAGAGCAAGCCCGGGTTCAAGGTCGCGCCGCATGTGCGCGCGATCGCGGTTCCCGGTTCGCAGGACGTTTCGAGAAAGATGGTGGAGCTTGGTTATGACAAGGTGCTTAGCGATGCGGGGTTTGAATTCCGCTATGCCGGCTGCTCGATGTGCCTTGCGATGAACCCTGACAAGCTGAAGGGGCGCGAGGTCTGCGCAAGCTCCAGCAATCGAAACTTCAAGGGCCGCCAGGGATCGCCCACGGGCCGCACGCTCCTGATGTCACCCGTGATGGTGGCCGCCTGCGCCGCCGCGGGGGAGGTTGTCGATGCGCGCGAGTTCTTCGGCATTCGACAGGCAGTTGGCGTTTGATCACCCGCCGACAGGCGTCGCTATTTCCCCATACCACAGAAAGACTTGGAAAATCGAGAGACCATGAACGACCTTAAGCGCACAAAGATTTCCGGGCCTGCGATTCCCGTTCGCGGCAATGACATTGATACGGACCGCATCATTCCCGCGCGCTTCCTGAAGTGCGTGACGTTTGACGGCCTTGGGGACCACGCCTTCGAGGATGACCGCCTCCAGTTGAAGCAAAAGGGCCAGGTGCACCCCATCGACAATCCGGCTTTCGCGAATGCGAAGATCATGCTGGCTAACAAGAACTTTGGCTGCGGCTCCTCGCGCGAGCACGCTCCGCAATCCATCATGCGGTGGGGCAGGGGGATCGATGCGATCATTGGGGAAAGCTTCGCAGAAATTTTCTTCGGCAACTGCGTGACACTTGGCGTGCCGTGCCTCGTCGCCGACGAAGCCACCATGCAGCACCTGATGAGCCACGCGGAAACCCACCCGAACGATGTGCTGGTCATCGACATCGAAAGGAAGACCGTGAAGGCCGGCGACCAGACCTATTCGCTGACCCTTGCCGATGGCCCGCGAAAGGCCTTTCTGGAGGGCGCTTGGGATTCGACGGCCGAGTTGCTCGCCGCGAAGGACCAGATCGCCGCAACCGCCGCGAAGCTTCCCTATTTCAACGGCTGGAAATAATTCACCACCCGGGTTTGATGAACGAACCAAGGAAAAAAGCGGAGTGCACGATTTGTGGTTCACCAGCCATACGCCTGTATGACCTGGCAGGGTTTGAATGTGTGCGCTGCACCTCGTGTTTCACGGAAGCGCTCGCAAAACCACCGACGGTTGATGAACTGATCGCTTTCTACAGTGGTCGCAGCAGTCGCAAGACGAAGCGCTGGGAGCAGCGCATGGCGCGGGTTGACAGTGCCTTCGACACGTACATGAGTGACTTCCGGCAGGTTGCGGGAAAGGAAAAGCCCGCCGCGTTCCTGGACGCCGGCGGTGGCGTTGGCTATTACGCGAAGGCGGCCCGGAATCGTGGAATAGCTGCAACGCTTCTGGATTACGATGAACTCGCGCTTTCATTTGCCCGCGAGACGCTTGGTTTGGACGACACCGTGCAGGGTGATGTCACGGCGTGCCTCGTAGTGAAGGGGCCGCAATCCTTCGACTACATCCTTGCACGACACGTCATTGAGCATGTTCTGTCCCCGAAGCAGTTCCTGCAGGACATCACCGCCCTTCTGAAGCCGGGTGGCTACCTCATGGTGGAAACGCCAAACTCGCTGACAAAGGAACAATGGGCGCATCCCCGTCAAATTCATCTGCATTACCAAATGATTCGCCGCGGGAACTCGTCCATGGGCGCTGGGGACGCCATCAAGCTTGCCTGCGCCAAGAGCATGTCAGGCATCAATCCGCCGAAGCACCTGTGGGGATTCTCACCACAAGGCCTTCGTCGATTGTTGGAGGACGCAGGTTTCACGATCAGGAAAACCTGCTGTGCAATCTGCGGGCACGCGGCATTCGATCCCCTCTTCTATGAGGAGCAACGCCTCGGTGCGCGGCGCGGCCTTGGCATCCCCTATTATTTTTACGAGCGAATCATCTCCCCACTTTTTGCAGGTGATGGCATGAACCTTGTCATGTTGGCGGAGTTTACAGGAAGGCGATCATGAAGAAGTCCTCAGTGGAGGAAATCCGGGCGCGCTTCGACAAGGATGTGGAGCGATTCGCCAATGTGGAAACCGGCCAGAGCGCCACGATCGACGCGCCGCTCGTCCTCAACCTCATTTCCGGCGCCGCAGCCGCGATCAATCCCCACGCGAAGGACCTGCTCGATGTCGGGTGTGGCGCGGGAAACTACTCGCTGAAACTGCTCACGAAGATTCCCAACATGAACGTGACGCTCGTGGACCTGAGTGAGGCGATGCTGAGGCGTGCCCACGAGCGCGTTGCGAGCGAAACAAAGGGATCCATCACGACCGTCCAGTGTGACGTGCGATCCTGTGAATTCCCCGCTGGAAGGTTTGATGTGATCACGGCGGCCGCTGTCCTCCATCACCTGCGGAGCGATGAGGAATGGCACGCGGTCTTTGCCAGCTTCCATCACTGGCTTCGGCCCGGCGGCTCGCTTTGGATTTCGGACCTCGTGGTGCATGAGCATCCTGCCGTCCACGGGGTAATGTGGCAGCGCTACGGCGAGTACCTCACGAACCTGAAGGGGGCAAAGTACCGCGATGATGTGTTCTCGTATATCGAGAAGGAGGACACGCCGCGCTCGCTTCCATTCCAGTTGGGGTTGCTCGGGAAAGTCGGCTTCACCGACATCGACGTGCTCCACAAGAACAGTTGCTTTGCCGCTTTCGGCGCAATCAAGGCATAGCGTTTTCCTTTGAGCCTCAGGCGGCGCGGCGGGAATGCTGCGCTGCATGAAGCCGTCCCGATCCATGCGCCGCATCGCGCTTGTCGTCCCGAACCTTGAGCTTGGCGGGGCGGAGCGCCAGGCGGTTGAGCTTGCGATTCAACTGCGGCGCGCCCAGTGGCACGTGGTCGTCATTGCGGCAGAGCTGCACGGCCCTCTTGGTGCGCGGCTGCAACGCGAAGGAATCGACCTGTATGACCTCCGCACGGAATTTTGGCGCGGGAGGAACACCGCGGGATTCTGGCTGAACCTGATTCAGTCCATTCTGCTGCTTCGCCGCATACTTCGCAGGGAGCGCGTCGTCGTTGCGAAGTCCTTCCTGTTTTGGCAAAATGTGCTGCTACCCATCGCGGCATTCCGTCTGTCATCCGTGAAGGCGGTGATCACCGGCCGCCGCAGCATGGGCGACTACAAGGATGGTCGCTCACACTATCAGCTTGTGGAGAACCTCTGCAATCTGCTCACGACGCATGTTGTTTGCAATTCGGAGGAGGTAAAGGGGGACGCGCTGCGCCGCGAGCGCTTCCTGCGTGGAAAAATTTCAGTGATCCCAAACGGTGTCGATGGGGAGGCGTTTCATGCGGAACGTGGCGATGCACAGATTGACGTCTTCGGCACGCTGACAATCGGAACAGTGGGGAACCTGAAGAAGGAAAAGCGCCATGATGTTTTCGTGCGTGCCTTCTCCCAGGTGGCGGGGAGGTTTGGCAACGTGCAGGCCGTCATCGCGGGGCGTGACATGGGATTGCGCGCCGAGCTCACGGAACTTGTGGCGGATCTGTCACTTTCGGATCGCGTTGAATTTATGGGTGCGGTTTGCGCGGACGCGGCCCTGTATCACTCTTTCGACATTTTTGTCCTGACGAGTGATGAGGAGGGAATGCCAAATGCCCTGCTGGAGGCGATGGCTTGTGGATGCGCGATCGTGACGACGAATGTCGGTGGGGTTCGCAGCCTTGTGGAAGACGGAAAGCACGCGCTTGTGGTTCCTGCCGGTGACGTGAATGCCATTGCGGCGGCAATCATCAGGTTGCTCGAGGATCCCCTGCTTCGTGCGAGCCTGGGTCGCAACGGTACCCTGCGTGCCCATGCCCATTTCACCACCCGTGCCATGGCACGAAACCACATCAGGTTGTACAAGTCATTGGTGGCACGCGGGCGGGGAGCATGAGGATCCTGTTCACGATTGGATCGCTGCGGGAAGGCGGCGCGGAGGGCCAGTTATTGCAGCTCATGCGCGGCTTGCGCGGAAGGGGGCATGAAGTCGCGCTCATGCTGCTGCGATACGAGGGGGCGCGGTTGCAGGGTGCGTTGGATGATGGCTTCCACATCTTCGACGCGGGCATTCCGAAGTTCGGAACGATCGTCAACTTGTCCGCTTGGTTGGAAATGCGCGAGGTGCGATCGCGCTCGGAGGCATTCCTGGCGCGATTTGCCCCCGATGTCGTGCACGCCCACCTGTTTTGGGCGCATTATTGGGCGGCGCAGGTGCTTCCGCGCCATTCGCAGGTCCCCTTCATCACCAGTCGCCTGCAAACCTGGCGTGCGGACACAAAGCCACGCCTTGAACGCATCATGGAAGATCGCGTGAACAAGCGCGTGGATTGCGTGATCGCGAATGCGCAGACGGTCGCGGATTCATGCCTGGGGAACGAACGGCATCTGGAAGGAAAAATTGAGGTGATTCACAATGGGATCGATTTGGCGGCGGTTGATGCGCAGGGATCGACAAGCTGGAGTGACACGAAGGAAATTGGGATCATCAACGTCGCAAATTGTCACCCCCTGAAGGGGCACGATGATTTGAAAAGTGCGGTGAAGGTCGTGAATGAATTTCATAAGGGCGTCGAGGTGTGCCTTGTTGGCAGCGGAACGGATGCGCCCGGTCTGGGTGCCCCGGCGATTCACCAGGCGGGTGCGCAACCTTCGGTCATTCCCTTCATCAAGGGCGCTGATATTGCAGTGCAGGCCTCGCGCGATGAAGGGATGTCCGTTGCCCTGCTGGAGTACATGGCCTGCGGGAAGGCCGTCGTGGCCACCGATGTGGGTGGCACGCGCGAGGCTGTTCAACACGGTATCAATGGCCTTCTCTGTCGCCCCGGTGATCCCAAGGACCTGGCGGAAAAGATCCGGATGCTGATCACGGACAAGGAATTGCGTCATCGCCTTGGACTGAATGCCCGACGCACAATCGAAGAGAAATTCTCCGACGCCACGCACGTTGAGCGGCATGCAGGTGTCTACAGGAAGCTGGTAGGCCGGAAGCGTCCTCAGGCGTAGGCGCGGTAGTCAACACGGGGGAAGATGTTGTCCTTCTGCTCCAGCACTGAAAGACGGGTTTCGTCGACCTTGTCCTTGATGAGCATCTCGTAAAGGTCGTTGAAGCGCAGCAGGTGATCACGCGTGCGCTTGATGGCGTAGTTCACGACCGTGTTGGTCTTCATGATGAATGCCCAATCACTTGCCTGCGCGAGGAGCAATTCGCGCGCGGCCTGGTTGAGTGCGCGCCGTTGCAGGTCCGTCGGCCTGCCGTTCGTTTTTGCCAACTTTGTCATGCGCTCCGCGGCCTTGTGCAGGTGCCGGTAAACCCAATCATTGGATCCGTCCAGCCAGACCTCGGCGTAGCCGCGATTGCCCCACGAGCTTTCGCAGGGCATTGCGACCTGGTTGCTGGGGAAAATGTCAAGATACTCCGATGGCGTGATCGACACGATTTCGTCCTGGTCGAAGTGCATCTTCCGGAACAGGTAGTCGAGGAATTGCGGTCCTTCGTACCACCAATGGCCGAACAACTCCGCATCGTATGGGGAGACGATCAGCGGCAGCCGATCCATCAGGGTGGACAGGTGCAGGGCCTGCTGCTGGCGATTGAACAGGAAGTTTCCCGCGTGTGTTGCCGCGGCCTCGCGCGCATCGCGGGGATTGTAAGGCAGCTTCTCGTGCAGATCAACCTTGCCGGTGATCTTGTGATACTTCAGCCCCGTGGACTTGCGCGTGCCGCTTTCGTGGATGTAGGGACGGATGTATTCGTAGTCCAGGTCGAAGCCGATGTCGCGATAGAATTCACGATAGCGAAAATCGCCCGGATAGCCGTCCTGGGCCGACCACACGCTGCGGCTCGATTCAATGTCGCGACCGAACGCTGCAACACCCGTTGGGGTGTACAAGGGCGCGAAGACACCGTACTGGGGGCGCTTGTCAGCGAACAGGATGCCGTGTGAATCGAGGAAGAAGTAGCGAATGCCTGCTTCCTTGATGAACTGGTCGACGCCGGGGTAAAAGCCGCATTCCGGCAGCCAGATGCCCTTCGGCGCCCGGCCGAATGTTTGTTCGTAGTGATCGCGGCCAATGCGAATCTGCGCCCGTACGGCGTTGGGCGTTTCCTTCATCAAGGGAAGGAATCCATGCGTCGCCGCGCAGGTGATGATCTCAAGCTTGCCAAGTTGCTGGAAATGACGGAACCCATCAAGGATGCGTCCGCCGTACTTCCCCTCGTAGACTTTCCGGCATTCCTTCATGCGCGAGTAATACATCAGCGCGACATCATGGAAATCGGGCGAGCTACGGGTGCGTTCGACTTCTTTTTCCGTAAGTTCCGTCAACGCGATGAGATGGTGCAGGTAACGTTCCTGCAACAACTCATCCTCCAGCATGGAACACAGCGTTGGCGTGAAGACCATCGTAAGGCGGAAATCGCAGCCATCGCGTTCCCAGCCTTCCATGACCTGCAGCAGCGGGACGTAGGTTTCCGTGATGGCCTCGAACAGCCAGTCCTCCTCCATGCAATCATCGTATTCGGGATGGCGCACGAAGGGGAGATGGGCGTGAAGCACAGGCGCAAAATACCCCTTCCGCGTTGTGTCCTCGCGAAGGGACTTGGGAGCGGCTTTTTTCGTTTTCATCGGCATGGGAGAAGGGAACCGCTCGTGGGGAATTGTTCGCAAGACTTTTCCGGTGATCAGGAAGGCCTGTTGGGGAGTGCCCCCGTGCGAAGAAATTTCTCCACCATCGTCACGGTGTCGCTGTGGGACAGTGTTTTGGTGTGAAGGAACACAATGCGGTGCGCTTTCAGGAATTCCTCATCAACCTCCGTGTCCATTTTCGACTCGTAGGCGACCTGGCTCTCCTTCAAGGCGCTCATGATGGACTCGTTTTTCGCCTGCAAATGATCGGTGTAGATGCTGCACAGGCGGGCCGTCTTGTTCCGCGTGGCCCAGGCGGAAAACTCCTCAATGTTTCCGTAGGCCGCATCAATCAGGTAAACCTCGGACAGGTTCGCCTCCACGCCGCCCTGCTTGAGGCACATTGCAACCCCGTAGTAGCCACCGCTGTGGCCGCTAAGAACAACATGCCCCAGCGTGGCGGTGGGGATCTTTCCATCCGCCTCCAGCAACTGGAGCGTTTCTGCCAGAAGGTTCTTCAGTCCGTCCCTGTCCTCCAATTTCCCCAATCCTGAATCGGGGGCATCCTTGGGTCCTTCGGGACAAACAAGAATCACGTTCTTCCTGGACGCGACAACCTGCTCGCGCAGCTTGAAAACATCCACGGCATTCCTGACGTTGTTCTTGTGGCCATGGAAATAGAGGAAGAGGTCGGTTTTTTCTCCCGGCTTGTAACCCGCCGGAATGAAGATCAGGACACTGGGATCGCTGTAGTGATCGGCGACCGTGTAGACAGTTTCGCCCTTCTTGACGTCCTCCTTCCGACTGTCGTGCGGGTAGGGGGCGCTCTTCATCGGAACGATGGTCATTTCGCCGAGGTCGCTCTTGGTCCAATCAGCGGCGGGAGCGAGTGCCAACAATGTCATTTGTATGCAGACAAGCAGAAAAACATGGAGCCGCATGCGATTCCTCCTGCGGGTTTACGGATGCGAGAAAGAATCAGGCTCTTCATGGGGAAGGTCAAGCCCGCCCATGATCACTCGTGATCCAGGCTCCCGCGTGTTACGCCGAGTTTGCTGGTTGCGCGCAATGATCGCCACAAATCGTGGCCGCTGCGCCTTCCCGCAAGGACGGAACTGTACGCATCGATCACCGCGTTCACCTGGGCCGCATCATCCGTCAGGAAATCCGCCCGAAATTGCCGAACGCCGGCGGCGAGCATCTGGTCAAGGTACTCGGATGCGCTTTGGGGGATCGCATTGAACACCGTGTTGCGGCATCCCGCGTCCGCTTTGACGGGATGTTCCTGCCCAACGCGGTCGCGCAATGCAATGCCGTGCGATTCACAGGGGCGCCCGCAATTTGTGAAGTCGGTGCCATCGCTGAGGAAGCGGCAGAACACACAGTGCTCCATGTGGAACATCGGCATGTACTGATGGAGTGTCACCTCGAACCAGGAAGCAGGCGCGCGCTTCATCATTTCAAGCAATTGCGTGATGTTCAGGTCGTAGCTGGGCGTCAGAACATGGAACCCATGGCGATGAAGAAGTCGCGCTGTCAGGTCGTTGGCGATATTCATCGAATAATCCGCGATGACCTCGATGCCGGGGTCTTCCGCGCGCAGGATGTGCCATGACGACAGGTTGCGAACGAGAAGTGCGTCCGGTTGTGATTGCAGGAGCACGCGCACGAAACCTGCCTCGCCCGGCTTGACGATGCGCAGGGTCGCGGGGGCGAAGCGTGGGCCGTCGCGCGGGATCAACTCCCGCGCTTCCTTGTGCAGCCGTATGTCCTCGAAGTCCGTGTATATGGTGTGGATGCCGCCATGCGCCACTGATGCACGCACCTGCTCCAGCGAACGGCAGAGCACGGAGAGTCGTGGTGTCGTTGGGGCTTCTGTTTGCTCGAAGGTCGCGGAGCGCATCTCCACCAGGGCCGTTGTGTGTGCGCGCCGCGCTGGAGGCGTCCGCCGCTTTGCGATGAGTTCCTCCACCGCTCGGCGGCGCAATTCGTTCAGGCGGCTCAGCGGAACCATCACATCGCCGTGCAGTGTCGCGTCCAAATGTTCCAGGATAAACGGCGTGTTGCCCATGCGACCGACCTGTTCGGCCAGGACCTCGCGTGTGAGTGGCCGCTTGAGCGCTGCTTCCGCCGGATGTGTGTCCTGCACTGTTGCCGTGCGGCCAAATTCATCGGTCAGCGTCAGCTCCAGCGGCTTGCCAATGGCCCCGGCAACGTGCGCCCGCACGGGGCGATGATGGTGTATTCTTCCCTCGGCGTAGCTCGCGGCAAGTTCCGCATCCATGGTCGGGTCGCTGGTTTTCCAGATCCTGTCGCCTTCGTTCACCTTGCGGAAATTGATTTTCCCTCCGCCAAAGCGAAGCACCGCTTCGATGGAAGGGACGTCGTCCTTCAGCGGATCAAACGACTTGATGGAGGTTCCCGTGCGGAACATCTCGAACAGGCGGCCCCCCTCCTCGTCTTCATCCACTTTCCCGCCGTCGAAAACGACTCCATCACCCAGCTTCAGCGGTCCTTCAATTCGCGCAACCACGCCGTTCCTCTGGACGTGCTTCACCGTGCCGAGATACAGCCCGCGCTTCTTGGGGAAGCGCCCCTCGACAACTGCCTGGTGATTCGTTTCGTGGATGTAGCCGCCTGTCAGGCCGCGGCTGAATGTCATCTCGAGCATGCGTCGTGACTCTTCATCCAGCTTCGGCGCGGTGCCTGCAAAGGCCTCATCAACCGCCTTGCGATAGGCCTTCACGGTGGCGGCGACGTATTGGGGCGACTTCAGCCGGCCTTCGATCTTCAAACTCACGATGCCGATGTTTGTCAGGTCACCGATGTCCTCGAAGGCGGAGAGATCCTTTGGGGAGAGCAGGTAGCGCAGATCGCCAAGGTCCTTCTGCGCGCCGTCCACAATCAAGTCGTAGGGCAGCCGGCATGCCTGCGCGCACTCGCCGCGATTGGCACTGCGGCCGCCGAGCGCCTCGCTCGTCAGGCACTGGCCGCTGTAGGCTACGCAGATTGCTCCGTGCACGAAGACCTCGATCTCCGCGTCGGTGTCCGCGCCCATGCGCTTCAATTCCCGCCGCGAAAGTTCCCGCGCTGCAACAACGCGTTCCAACTGGATTCCAAGCGCCTCGATGCCATGCACGGACTCGGCGCTTGTCACGGTCATTTGCGTGGACGCATGGATCGGAAGGTCCGGCACCAACCTGTTTGCCAACTCGGCGATTCCGATGTCCTGCACCAGCACCGCGTCCACCCCCGCATTGCTGCACGCCAACAACGCTTCCGCCGCCGTTTCCACCTCCTCGCTGAAGACCAGCGTGTTCAATGTGACGTAGCCCTTCACGCCGCGTTCATGGAGCCATGCCATGATGCGCGGAAGGTCATCCGCAGCGAAGTTGTTGGCGCGAAGCCGCGCGTTGAACTGCTGGAGGCCAAAGTATACGGCGTCCGCCCCGTTCTCAACGGCGGCACGCATCATCTCCTCCGTACCTGCCGGGGCGAGGATCTCCGGCCGCACCTGCGCGCGTGGTGCAAGTGCGGTGCCCGGTTCGTTTTCCTTCTCGATCAACATTCGCTACGTTGCAGGCTCGCCGGTGATGGCGGAGTCCAGTCCTTTCAAGAGGAAGAAGCTCATACCAAAGCGGTTTCCCCAACGCGACCACAAAGCGGCGCGGCGCGGTTCATCACCGTGTGCACGGGCGACGCGGATCGCGCCCGTCAGCGCCAGAATCAATGCCGCCTGTTGGATCGGACGGCCACGGGCACCACGGGAAATCGGCAGGCCGGGGAGCGACTTGCGGCTGCCCGCATCCAGCCTTTCCAGCAGCGCATCGATCTCTGAATCACTGATCAGTGGGGAATCCGCACCCATGTTTTCGGCGCTTCGCGAATCATTGTAGAGAGCCAGTCCCTGCGCGATCGAGCGAATCATCGGCGAAAGTGCAGGGCCTTCCATGAAGCGATCAAGGTCCTGGCGAGCCGTGTCGGGGTCGGCTTGGAGCGATTCCCCCATCAGCAGGTGGATTCGTAGCGCGCGGTCGTGTTCACGCGGCCAGTTCTCATGCTGCAACGCGCGCCTGGCAATCTCCACCAGTTCGGAATACTCACCGCGCATCATCCTTGAATCGATCTCCACGCAGACTGCGGAGAAGTAATTCTCGCCAAGCGAACCGTAGCGGGAAACCTTTTTCAACGCACGCGGAACGTCACCGATTCGCATCGCACGGTTCGCGCGCCAGATTGCAAGTCGCGGGTACATCACCACCGGCAGGCACAGCAGCATGATCGCAACGGGGGCGATCCAGCTCCACGGGTCCACATCCAGGAAGGAGCGTGAAATCCACATGGCTGTAATGATGATTCCCAGTCCGATTGTTTCCCTCGGGTGAAAATAATCGTGTGTCAAGCGGCGCAGGAGGTACATGAGCAGGAGCAGGGGAATCAGCGTCAGCAGGGCAAGGTTGAAGGAAAGCAGCGCGCTGACGCCTCCGCTCCAGCGCATCATGCCGATCATCAGGTTCAACGGCACAACGAGGAGCAGCGTGGCGAGAATGACGTTGACCGCCTTCACCTCCCGCGCTGGGAAGCTGACACCCTGCATCAGCCTGGCAATGATCCAGGCGAGCGCCGTCGCCGCGAGAATGTTGACGAGCAGCGCGGGAAAAAATCCGACAAAGAGATTCGCTCCCGTGGCGACATACATGATCCAGTTGGTGATGAACAGGATCGGTGTTGGTTTCAGCGGGGCAATCAGCGGGTCACCGGCCTTGTCCGCAGGAAAGAATATCAGCGACCGCCGGATGCTTGGCAGAAGCCAGGTGTCGTCGATCTTGTCGTAGGGGATGCGTGACGTTGTGAAGAGGTTTGGATCATGAACGAGCCACGTCTTGAAGACATCGTCGTATCCCGTGATGACGCGATAGTGGCCGCCACGCCGACCAAGCATTTGCAGCCAGAGGATCGGATACCCCGCATCGAGAAGTCTTTTCCACGTCTCATCATCCGCCTTGAACTCCGTGGATTTCATTCCAATGGATTCCGCGAAATGATGCAGCACCTGCGGGGGGGTGCCGGCGACGCCTGTATAGACACGGCCGGCAATTTCATCCTGGGTCTCGTCAATGCCGTAGTGGTGCAGGATCATGTGGAGGCTGGCTGGGCCGCAGTAGTTACCCCGTTGCTGAAGGTAGGGGATGTCCGCGAGGATGCGAACCTTCTGGCCCGGTTCCGCCGACTGAAGGCGCGTCAGCATCATGACCGTCGCCTGCCAGTTGGGCGCGGACCGATTGTTTGCGACGTAATCGCTGAGAACCTCGATCGCCTTCGCGTCGCGACCGGCGTCATGCAGAATCTCCGCCTCCTTCATCGCGCACGATTGCACATACTGTGGTTGGTTGGTGACCTTTTCAAGCTGTCCGCACATCGCCAGCGCTTCATCCCACTCGCCGTTCTCGCGCAGCAGATCGATGATGTGCGTGATGAATTCCCCATGGTTTGGCGCAATCCTGTGCCATTGCCGCATCAGGTCGAGCGCCTCCGCGCCACGACCGGCGCGCCGCAGGTAGTAGTGCTTTCGGTTTGCCAGCTCGGTGCTGGTGGGAAACTCCTTCAGGGCCTTGTCGATGAGTTCCACGCCATCATTCGGATCATACCAGAAGGCGCCCTCCGCCAGCGTCGCCGCGGTCAGGTATGTCTCCGGCGCCCGTTCAGGCGCCGCCAACGCGGCTGCGACCGCCCGCTTTTGCGCTGCTCCCCGGTCATCAAGAAAGTTGTAGAGATTGATGTATGACAGATGGGCGAGGCCGACATCATTGTATTTTTGCACGAAGGCTTCGTAGTCACGGACGAGCGCCTTCCTGTCCTCGGTCAATTCCGCACGGCGCAAAACCAGATACACGCGTTGGAGTTCAAAGCGCTCATCCTTCGCGAGCGTCATTGCCTTCACGATCTCGCTCCGCCCGCCTCGCGTCTCACCGACAAGCACTGCGGCCCACGCATGCGCGTAGTGCATCCTGATCTGCCCCTCGACATCCTCAGGCTTCGGTGCATCGAACAACTTGAAGGCTTCCGCGATTCGCCCCGTGAAGTATCCCACGCTCACGACCGCACGCGCTGCATTCAGGCTGTCGGGAAAATCCCTGGAGGCCTTGACTGCCAGATCCCATGCACGGTTGTAGTTGCGGAAATCCAGTTCGCACTCCGCCTTCATCACGGCCTTCTTTTCCTCCGGGGAATCAAACTTCCCGCCGGCGAAAAGAGCATGACACGGCACCGCCGCGAATCCCAGCACCACAACAACCACGAGTCTGAGGAGCGATGGAAGGGACAAAAGCCCACCAGCCTGCGGTGCGGGGTGCACGCGTGGAATCAGGGACTTTGCTGCAAGTTGGTCGAACAGAAAATCAGATCCCCTTTGTCACTGCCAACAACGATCATGCCGGAAGGAAGGAAGGTTGCATCCAAGGCACCTACTCCAACGGGTGTCAGCCGCCCCTTCCATCCCATTTCGACACCAGCGGCAGTCAGTTTCGGCTGGAGAAGTCGCGCGCCCCCCGCTCCTTCGCAAAGCACCAAGTACCCGGCGCTGTTGAAGGTTACCGACTTTGCAACGGCCCCCGGCTCCACCGCCACTGTTTCCATCAGGGCGGGGTGTAGGGGATCCGCAACATTCCAGATTTGCAAGCCCCGCTGGCGGTTTGCCGCAGCAAGGATTTCGCCGTGAATCGTCACGGAATCGCAGAACCCCCCGGTGCGCATCGCCATCAACTTGGGGCGCATCGGGTCGCGCTGGTCGACGATCTGTAGGCCGGTTTCGTAATTATCCGCAAGATAGGCCATGCCACGGGTGTCGATTGCGACCTCCTTGGTGTAGTCAACGAAGGGAAAGCGGCCTCTCAAGCTGGGTGCCGCCGCCCTGTCCTTCCATTCGTAGAGCAGCAGTCCCGATCCTCCCGCGGCGATCAGCAAGCGGTCTTTCGACACTGCCAGGTGCGTGGGAATGCCTTCGCAGGGGAACTTTAGAAGTTCCTTGTATCCTCCAAAACTCTCCTGCCCCTCAGGTGCAATCAGTCGGATCCCTTCGAACCTGTCGGCCAGAAGGAAGGAGCCGCCCTCCAAAGGCTCCGCATGGAGTGTGGGCCATTCTGAATGGTACTCCTCCTGCGCGATTTTCCCGTCCTCAATCCGCAGGAGGGTAAGCCCCTTCAGGGCATGTGAGGCAGCGAGAATGGTTCCGTCTGCGCTGGCAGAGAGGCTTCTGGCAGGCTGCTTCAGCCTGTGGAACCCTTTGGGCGGAGCGGCTTCCTGAGCGTAGCCATTTCCAAGCAGAGCAAACATTAGCCCCAAGGTCAGGGTCATTAGCCAGTGATTCGCGTTGACGATGGAACGGGGTGACGTGCTCCTAAGCGGACCCGCCTCATTCTTTTCCAAGGCTATTTTTCTCCGTTCGTGGCCCAATCACCACTTCCTCGTACCTCAGTGCCCATGGCACTTGGCCTGTGCGTGCTCAACTGGCTTATCCCCGGTCTGGGCTTTGCACTGTGCAAGGACTTTCGCCGCGCAGGTGTCCTCTTTGTGCTCATCAACTTGTGTTTCGCGGTGGGAGTCTTCTTCGGTGGGACGGTTCTGCTGCCGCTCAGTTGGAAGCCCTTCACCGCAGATTTTAATGTTGTGGCGATCCTGACATATCTTTCCCAGGCATTTCACGGTTCGGGCTGGCTGGCGCTTCAGGCTCTCCACGCCGCAGCGGAGTCCACCCCGGATGCCTACTTCAACCTTCGCCACATGGCCGCCAAGACCTTTGGTGACCTCGGATCGTTCCATTTGGTGGTGGCCGGTGGGCTCAACTATTTTGCAACGGTTCGACTCTATGATCTTCTTGCCGGGTCGCCGGAAATGACGCAGGAGCACGGATCAACCCCCGTTGAAAGTGCCGCGCAAGAGAATGCAAAACCATGAATCTGCACGCTTTACCATTCCTGACTTCAGCGATCTACCTAACCCTGATCGTGTCGTTTTGCACAGTTGTGCTGGAATCGGGATTCGATGGGCGATTGATGATGCGCACCATGCAGCGATGGGGTAAATTTTTACTCGGTTTGGTTGGTTTGGGGGTAGTCATCCAAATCCTTTCGCTGTTTTCGTAAACCATGTGCAGTATCCCGTTTTTTTTCTTTTGTTTTCACCTTGACCCAAGCACACGGCCGCGAAATGGGTCTTACGCATCCTAAAGGGTTGCTCCTTGGTGAGCACCTCATCCCAAAAGAAAGGAGGGTCCGCAGTTGAAGAAACGCGGCTTTACCCTCATTGAATTGCTGATCGTGGTGGCTATCATTGCCATCCTCGCCGCGATCGCAGTTCCGAACTTCCTGGAGGCGCAGACGCGTGCGAAGGTTTCGCGCGTTCGCTCCGATCACCGTTCTTTGGCAACGGCTGTTGAGTCGTACTATGTGGATAATAATGAGTACCCAGCCATGACCGGTGCTGACCAGACGCTTGCGAGCGCCGACTACTCGGCATATCGCACGGCGCCCGGCACGGGTGTCGGCCGTACGTTCCGCGCCCGCAACAACACGTTCCTGCTGACGCTGACCACGCCGATCGCGTACATCACCTCTGTGTTCCCGGATCCGTTCGCGGATACGAAGGGCATTGGCTTCCGTTATTACACCGACGGCCCGGGCTGGATTCTTGGCTCATGGGGACCGGACGTTGACGAAGCAGTCGGTGGCGACCTTGCATGGAATGTTGGCACGTTGGCAACGACTCCTACCAAGGACGGCGTCGTCGAAACCGTTTACGACAACACGGTTTCTTCCCAGCCTTCAAGCTTGTTGATCACAGGCTCGACGACTGGCACTCCCGGCCGTGGTGGGTTCACCTATGACCCGACAAACGGCACGATCTCTGACGGCGACCTTTGGCGCGTT
The DNA here is from genome assembly GCA_020848155.1 of Candidatus Sumerlaeota bacterium. Classification (GTDB taxonomy): domain Bacteria; phylum Sumerlaeota; class Sumerlaeia; order SLMS01; family SLMS01; genus JADZDZ01. The sequence continues at coordinate 10,899 of JADLAR010000012.1, read as the reverse complement.
CGTCAGTAAGTCACTGACAGCCTAACTGCCTCACCCTTGACCGCCTTCTCACGAAGGCGGTCAAATTTTTTTATGCCCGCACGCGTTGCACCAACTTCGGAGGCCGAGACGCGCGCAAGGCGCCTTCGGCGTACCTATCTTTCCCTCTTTGCCACCTTTCTATGTGCACTGCTCCTGCTGCTTGCGTACACGGGTTTTCAAGCCGGCAGGCAAAGACCGGCCATGAGGCTTGTCCCGGCGAAGGCGCCATCCGGTGAGCTGATATTCCCCATCGATTTGGCGAATCGGGCACTTGAGGTTTTTCCAGCATCCGATGTGAGCGGCTCCAGGGAGTACCGGCTGGTTCGCAGCGCCTTGGCGCCGATGGCCCAGTGCTGCTTCTGGGAGGGCGATCCGGACCAATGGTTGGTTTTCTTCCCCATTGTTCGCCCGCAGCGGATCTATCTCGATCGTATTCGTGCGGCGCTGGCATCGACGAAATCACTGACTCCCATTTCAGCCACGCCGCCGGAGGAAAAGGAAGGCGCGGTCTATTTCAAGGTCGTCCCCGAAGGGGTTTTACTTTCCTCCACCCCCGTCCTCCCCAAGTATGGTTTTATGCCGATGCAAGCCGACACCACCCAGCCAGGAAAGATTTCCTACCATTCGCCCTACGGATATATCCCCTCGCACTACGGGAACCATATGGTCGCGCCGGGGCCGCTCTCCATCGTGTGGGAGTTTGATGAGTCCACGGCAGCTTTCACCGCGAAGTTCTCCCAATTCGGGGAAGTGATCATTACGACCAGCGATGTGCATCCGTTCCTAGGGCGCAAGAAGGCGTCGCCGTGAATCCTGTCGTCGTGCGCGTCATTACCTGGCTTCCTGTCGGCGGCATTGAGCGCCGGCTTGTCAGCGTGCTGCCGAGGCTGCGCGACCTTGGCTGGGGCATGAAGGTTGTCTGTCTCCGGGAGGAGGGGCCATTGGCCCGGCAGGTTCGCGATCAAGGGATCGACGTCACCGTAATACCCTTCGGATCACGGCTGTCGCCACGCGGCATTTGGAGGTTGAAGAATCACCTGCGGCGAGCAAACGCGTCGATCGTGCATTCGCACATGTATCGTTCGAATGTTCCCGCGACCATCGCGGCGCGCTTCGCCCGCACGCCGGTTGTACTGGCACAGGTCCACAATGTTGACAGTTGGGACACGCCGCGGCAGGTTGCGACCGACCGCGCCTTGGCTCCGCATCGGAATGCGACGCTCTGTGTTTCCCGTGCGGTTCAGCGCGATGTCATTGAAAAACTCGGCATCAGCGAGCAGCGCGCGCCGATTCTCTACAATGGAATCGATACACAGGTGTTTCAGCCTGACATGGCCCTGCGGGAAGAATTTCGCCGCGGGATTGGCGCCGCCCATGATCAGGTTGTCATTGTCATTCCCGCGCGATTGCACATGCAAAAGAATCCGGTCGGAATGTTGCAGGCCTTCCGGGTCATTCATGCCGAATCGGGATTTCCCAAACCGATTTTGCTGTTCGTGGGTGAAGGAAAGGCAGAGTCGCAACTTCGGTCCATGGCCTCCGACCTGGGGGAATCCGTCAGGTTTCTTGGTCGTCGTGATGACATGCCGTCCGTATACAACGGCGCGGATGTCATGCTGCTCAGCAGCCTGAAGGAAGGCTTCTCCAATGCGATCGTGGAGGCGCTCGCATGCGGAAAGCCCGTGGTGGCGAGCGACGTGGGTGGAAACGCGGAAGCAGTCAACAGCCATGCTGTCGGGTGGATTCATCCCCCGATGAACGGGTCGGATATCGAACCACTCTGCGTGCAACTCCGTGAGGCGGTGTCGAAGGGGGTTGATGGTCTTGGTGCCATGCAAGCCGCTTGTGCCGAGCGCGCATCGCACTTCAGTCTCGACGCCCTTGTGGAAGCCACCGATCAGCTTTACCGAAAGTATCTGGGGTTTGGTCCATCGTGAGTCGCGCCACACAGGAACCTTCACAGCATTCGCCGGGGCCTGTTCTGCCACCCGCCACTCGATGGTACCTGGAGAACCTCTTCACCTTCCATGTGCTTTTCGTGCGCCAACAGTTGCTTACGCTGGCACAAAAATATTCGGTCACAGATGAAATCGGCCGCGACCGATTCTTTGTTGTCCGCCCGCCCAAGCTGTTCCTGTCATCGCTGGCCACGATGGCGCGCTTCGCCGTCATGGTGCTGGCACTGTTTTACGCAATGCGCCTGTTCATGGTCACCCAGGACATTGTCCTTCCGTTCCTGCTCCTGTTCACTGTCCGCATGCTGGGGTGGCTGATCCGCGTGCTGCTGACGCCCTATCGCGACATTCGTGTCTTCACGGATTCCAGCGAGCAGTTTCAGACACTGATGATTTCGCAGGATAACAAGTTCGGCCTGCATTCCTGGTTCACCATCTTCGATGCCGTTGGAGTGCCCGTGGCACGGGCGCGGCGGCATTTCATCAAGTCGCTGTGGCGGCGCCAGTGGGTTGCGGAAACACTTGATGGACGGGAAATCTGCCGCGTGCGGGAGGACTCGCTTCCGCTGGCCCTGATGCGGCGATATCTGGGCACGCTCTGGGGGCTTTTGCGGACGAACTTCGACATCGTGTTTCCCACGGGCCAGCACGCGGGGGAGTACAATCGCAAGCTGACAATCACCGACCAGTATGTCCTCGACTTGCGTGATGACCCAAACCTGTTGATCGATCGGCGCGTTGCCCTGTCGCTGGCAATCCTGCTCGACACAGCCGAGTACCGCTGAAGTTGCCGTTCGACACGCGCCTAAGGCTCATCGCGATCACTGACCGCCATCGCTGCGGCGGGAAAGAACAACTCATTGAAGAAAGCGGCCGGCTTCTGCGCATGGGTCTGCCCGCCTTGATGCTGAGGGAAAAGGACCTGAATGAGTCCGAACTCATGGAGCTTGCCCGGGAACTTCGCAGGATGACCCGCGCCCACAACGCGCTATTTATTGTGAACAACAACGTGGACGCGGCGCGCGCCAGCGGAGCCGATGGGATTCACTTGTCCTTCGGGCCATTCAACGACTTCGCGGGCGAAATCGGAGGCGGGCTTCTTTGCGGAGTGAGTTGCCATTCCCGCGAAGAGCTGCTGGTGGTGCAGCGACTCCGGGCCGACTATGCGCTTCTCGCGCCGGTCTACGCACCACTGAGCAAGGCTTCGGTGAGTCCTGCCCTTGGTGCCAGCGAATTTGGAAGGATGATTCGCGGTGTGTCCCTTCCAGTTCTGGCGCTGGGAGGCGTTACGCCGGAAAGGACCGCGGAAGTCCTGGACCATGGCGCCGCAGGAATCGCGACGATTGGCGGGTTGCTTGGGATTGGCGCGGGCGAAGAAGCGCTCAAGCAGTACCTGAAAGTGCTAGGCACTGTCTCCGCGCCGGATCAGTAACCGCCACTTCCCGTTGGCCTGTTGCTGCTTTTCGATCACGCGGTGCCCGTCCTGCTCGCATGATCGGGTGACGTTGTGAAGCGGTTCCCCATCGCGCACAAAAACTTCCAGCAGGTCCCCGCGGGAGAGTCCTTCCAACTCCAGTTTTGTCTTCACGAAGGTCAGCGGGCAGACATCGCGCGTGACATCCAGCGTGCCGGCAGGGGTGCGTGATTCCGTGTCCATGGCGGGACAGCTTGCACGCTGTGTCCTGGCTGACAACCGATTTGCCGTGATTCCTGTTTCGCTTTGTCCATGAATTGCCTTTCGATCATGTCCTCGTGATGAGTTCAAGGAGGCCGTGTCACGCCGTGCCCACGCCCGTATATCGCCGGACATCCTGCGACAAAACCTCCAGATCGTTCCGACTGGATTTTCGGCGACGTGTCGGCTCGCGACTATGCTTTGGTGCGGCAGGCGAGAATCCGTCGCATCGCCTCACAACGAATGCCGCGTGGGGCATCGCGGGGATGACCGGCATCGTGACAGTGATGGGTTGGTTGCTCGGCTGGCCGGTGATGATGGGGTTCATGTTGTGGGGAGTTGTTGTGGTGTTGCTGGCCTCAACGCACTTGATCGAACGCTGCTCCCGCGTCCGTTCGAAAGACATCGTGATCGACATGGCGGAAGGCACGCTGACGATTCCCGACACGTTGCCGGACATTCGTGGTGCCTACCGCTTGGAGGAGCTGAACCTCCTCGTCCGCAGTGACAACCCCCACGCCACGACGGCGGTGACGCGCGATTACCACGTCGTGGTGGAAGGGGAGCTTGCCCACAATAGCGACACGGTCACGACCTTTGAAGTGAAGCTGATCGGCCCGGGATTCCAGCCGGAAATGAATGACGAGGCCGACCTACTCCTCCAGATCGGCACTTGGCGAAACGGATGAGCAGTGATCAGCGCTGCGCCAGCAGTTCCACGATGTCGTCGATCTTTGCACGGATGGTGTTCGTGCTGCATGTGTAGTTGTTGGCCATGATGGAAAAGATGACAATCTTTCCCGACGGGCACTTGATGTATCCACTGAGCGCCGCCGTGGAATCCAGCGTCCCGGTCTTTGCCACCACGCGCCCGGCAAGCCCCTTGTCGCTCAAGCGGTATTTCAAAGTACCAGACTGGCCGCTGACCGGGAGTGAATCGACAAACCAGTCGACTTTCTCATTCGCCTTCAGCAGCGAAACCAGGGCATGCGGGGAAATGAAGTCCTCTCGCGAAAGGCCACTGCCGTCCGCCGGATGAATTTCGGACGAATCCACGCCGATGCTCTTCCAATATTCGCTCTCCATCTTGTAGGCGCCCTGATACCCGGCGCTTCCGAAGCGCTTCGTGCTCGCCAGCAGGTAGAGCGACTCCGCCAGGAAATTGTCACTCTCTCGCAGGCAAACGCGCAGCGCTTGCGAAACGGGCGCGCCTGTCACCGCGGCGATTTGCGCGGGCGGGCGTTCGACGTTGCGATCCACGCGCGTAGTTCCATCGATCACAATGCCTTCCTTCTCCAGCGCCTTCCGCATCAGCTCGGCCGCCATCGCGACCGGACGCCCCGTGGGAAGCGTAACCGTTGAGCCCTGTGACCCCTGCGGCAAACCACCCGCCACGGTGACCGCCTGCCCATCCAGGCTGCGATTGATCCTGAGGGTTGGCGCAGAGCCTCCCCCCAACGTCCGCGATTGATTGATGATCTCGAAGGCTTGCGAGGAAATCGCCAGCGTCACATCCAGAGGCTCGGCCCCGCGTCCCGGTTTCACAGTAACCCCGACCAGGTTTTCGTTGAATGAAAGCGCCGAAGGCTTCCCTGCGTAGCTCGCGTCCAGGTTGTCCCAGGCCCAGCCGGGTGGGATTGGCTCCGCCACGTCGTAGATCCCCGTATCAACCACCAGATCGCCGTTGACATGCTTGAGGCCATTCTTTGCGGCTTCCTTCGCCAGCGTCGTCAGCTTCGTATGCCCGGACGCTCCGCCCAGCAGTTCCGGCGTCCAGGTCGGATCGCCGCCCGCCCGCAGCACCAGATCGCCGCTGATTGCTCCGCCGGAAATCGTCCCGCCGCGCAGTTCCGTGGTGATTGTTTCATCCGCCTGGAACTTCCAACACAGCATCGCTGCCGTCACCAGCTTGCGATTGCTGGCCGGCGTATGCAGGCGCGTGCCGTTGATGTCCACCAGCACCGCGCCTGACTTGGAATCGATGGCGTAGACCCCCCAGACAGCCCGCTTCGCACCCCCTTCGCTGACCATGTTTTCAACGGTGCTGTCCAGCGGCGCTGCAAATGCTGCCGTGCTGACAAGAATTGTGATGGAGAGAAGGGCGGAACGAAGGCGCATGGATACCAACCGGGAACGGAGGAACTGGGAGCCCCACCGTAAGGAAGAACAACACGACAACGGCAAGAAAAAAAAGCGGACCGAGAATCCCGAACCTTCTCCACCTCCCAAGCTCAAAACCACGCCCTCACCAAATGTGCGCAAACTCTGGACACTACCCTGGCGCAGCGCCTCGTCCCGGTCATTGTGACCAAGGCACAACCGGATGCTGACCGGACGGACTACCAGACCCGCCTACTGACATGGAGACTGTGGCAGTGGTGTCCTGCCTACCGTCCCTCACTTCCGCGCAGAGTAGTCAGCACTTTGAGGTTCCTTATACTCTGAAAGTCTTTGGGATCATGTGTGACCAACTGGCACCCCAGATCAACCGCAGTCGCTGCAATCCAGGCATCCTCGGGATGAATCGGCAACCCTCTGTTGGCGCGTTCAGAGCGAATCTCAGCCCACAGATTGCATGTTTGGGCATCAGGAAAGGCTATCTCGTAGCCCTCATCAGGAAGGCAAGATCGGCCCTCCGGCGTCGCCCCCATTTTCCCCTGATCGACCAGAAATCAAGCTCGGCCATCGTCTGAAACGAGAGAATCAGGTGGTCGAACGACTCCAGAATCGGAACATAATCAAGGCCGCGTGTATCGTTGCGGAAAAGGTAGGAGATGACATTCGTGTCAACGACAGCAATGTGGTCCATCAACGACGCTCGCTTCTGCCCCGGATGGAATTCAGGAACTCATCCACATCTGCCTCTCCCGGCTGCCAGTCATCAGGGATGCGCGAGAGCATCTCCTCCATTGAAAACGGGCGGAGGCGGGTCTTACGCGTCAGTTCAAGGGCACGACGAAGCACCGGGCTTTCTGGTGCGGCTACGCCGGACTGCTTGTCGGAAGAATTTGGCTGTTGATCCATCGAACTATACCTCTCAACTCAACTGTCAGGAGTGTACAGCATGGTGAGGTGCTTGGCAAGCAGTCAGTGCTGACGGCTGTTTGAGGTGGTTGGCCCATTTGGAACCAAGGCGGCCTCGCGGGGAGGGTCTGCCCTGGCTCGCTCTTGGGAGGTGTACCGTGGCGCCTTCGTGGTCGGCGGAGCGACCTGAACAGTTCACCGCTTTCTGAGCATCCTTCCGTTCAGCTTGCCTGCCATCTTTCCGTCCTGGCGCGTGATCTGTCCGTTGATGATGACGATGTCGAAGCCCTCCGCAAGTTGCTTGGGGTTCTCGAAGGTCGCGGTGTCCTTCACCTTCGGTGGATCGAAGATGACAACATCGGCCGCCCAGCCTTCCTTCAACTCGCCGCGCTTTTGCGCTGTCAGGCCGATGGTTTCCGCCGCAAGCCCGCTCATCTTGTGAACCGCCTGCTCCAGCGTCATCGTCTTCCGGTCGGTCACCTGTTCGCGGATGACCTTCGCGAATGATCCATAGCCGCGCGGGTGGCGCATGGTGGGGGAGCCGTCGCTGCAAATGTTGACGTGCGGATCGGCCATGAGCCGTTGGCGCAGCGCCTCGTCCATGATGAAATAGGCTGCGCTGCCCCCGTCCGGCCCTTTCTCGATCAGCACATCCTCGAAGGGTTTGCCGGTCTCCTTCGCAACCTGCTCGAGGGTTTTGCCCGCGTCCCCGCCCGTTCCAAAAAGTGTTGCTGCGGGGCCGTTGCGCTTTGTGATTCGGTTGCGAAGGTATTGCGCCAACTCATCACGCTTTGTCGCGACGACCTCATCATATTTGTTTGGTGGCAACGCCCAGGCTGGAAAAAGGATCGCGAGGCCGGTGAAGCTTGCTTCGTAGGGATAGACATCCGCCGTGATCCTGTCGCCGTTGGCGCGCGCCTTGTCCATGAAGGCAAGGATTTCCTCGGCGCGGGGAGCCCCCTTTCCATAGACAGACTTCAGGTGCGAAACATGCACGGGCACCTTTGCGGCGCGCCCTTGGTCGAACAGCTCGCGCATCGCGGCGAAAAGCTGGTCGTCGTCCTCCGTGCGCAGGTGGCTCATCACCAGGCCACCGTGCGCGCCAACCGGCTCCGCCACCATGCGCAATTCTTCCGCCTTCGCAAACAGTCCCGGCTGATATTCCAAGCCTGTTGTCATGCCGAAGCAGCCCATCTTCATCGCCTGCTCCGACAGGTTCCTCATCGTCGTGAGTTGTTCCGGTGTTGGATTCTCACTGAGCTTCGTGCCGGATTCGTCGCGAATGGTTCCCTGCCCGACGAACAGGACAATGTTTGGTCCGGTTGGGTTCTCATCGATGGACCTCATCCACTTCTCCATCTCCGCGACGCGAACGCTGCTGCCGTCCTGACCCAGGCAAATCGTCGTCACGCCCTGTGCCAGAAAGTTTTCGAAGGCCGCAGCCTCATCCCTTGGGTCGCCGTGGGCGTGTGTGTCGATGAAGCCGGGCGCGACAACCTTGCCAGTGGCATCAATTGTCATTGTGTTCCCCATCTCGGTCGCGTCGAACGTCGCAGCAATTTTCGTGATGATTCCATTCTCAATCAGGAGGTCGGCCTTCCTGGGCGAACTTCCCGTCCCGTCAACAAGTTGCCCACCCTTGATGAGGATCGCCGGTGGATTGTGGGTGGTGGTTTGTGCCCCGGCAATGGAACTGGCAATGAGCAAACCTGCGGCGAGACAGCGGAGGCGCATGGGTGGATTCTCCTGAGGGATTCATGCTCCATATTGTGAAAGACGGGCTGGCACAATGGCACTTTCAATCCCGGATCAGTTGGGCGCAATGATGCGAGTGCGGTTGACCACGCGGGCGGTTGCTTGAAAATACGCGATTGCTTGTTGAACATGGTTGGAGCCACCGGGCCGATACCCCGGAATCAATTCCCCATTCCTGATCCCTGCACCCTTATGTCCAAAGATTTCGACGCCAAACCTCCGCGACCCAATCACGACGACGTGCCAGAATCACCAACAGTGATGACGCCACAGACACCAAAGGTCCTTGGCGGAAACAAGCTCCTCAAGCGCGTGGGTGTTGGCGGCATGGGGGAAGTCTGGCTTGGGCAGGACATCAAGCTTCATCGGCAGGTTGCCATCAAGGTCATGCTGCCGGACCTGATCAAGACAACGCCCGATGCTGCTGCGCGATTCTACCAGGAAGCGCGCGCCGTCGCGAAGCTCAATCACCAAAACATCATCCAGATTTTCCAGATCGGCGAGGAAAAGGGACTACTGTTCTTCTCGATGGAATGGGTTGATGGGGAATCATTGGGTGACTATCTCAAGCGGAGTGGTTCACTTGATACGGTTGCTGCGCTGGAGATCGCACTTCAAATGGTGGACGGCCTTGCCTTCGCCTGCCAGCATCAGGTGATCCACCGCGATGTGAAGCCGGCTAACGTGATGCTCGACAAGTCGGGCCGGGTGAAAATCACCGACTTCGGGCTCGCAAAGATTCAGGATTCCGATCTCGCACTGACTTCATCCGGCATGAGCATGGGGAGTCCGAATTACATGTCGCCGGAAATGGCGAAGGGGGAGCACGTCAATCATCGCGCAGACATTTACGCCGTCGGCATCACGCTCTTCCAAATGCTCACAGGCAGTGTTCCCTTCACCGGCCCCAGCGCGACAGCCGTCCTGCTGAAGCATATCCAGGAACCGCTGCCAATTCCGCGCGGCCTTGAGGAGAAAGCCGGCCGCTTCCTCGTGGACGTCATGCGGAAGATGACGGAGAAGGATGCGGAGCTTCGCTATCAAACTTATGAGGTCCTGCGCGCGGACCTTGTGACCGCACTTGACCGCGCAAAGGGTGGAGCGACGCCGAACTCGCTGCAAACAACGCCGATCGATGCGCAGTCATTGGCGCTTTCGGGGCGCTCCACGATCCATGTGGAGGCAACGCCGGTCTCCAATCCTCCCTCGGCCGCGCTCCCGGCGGTCAAGCAGCGCAGTGCGCTTCCGGTCCTTGCCATCGTTGTCGGCGCGGTGCTCGTTCTCCTTTTGATCGTGGGGGGCGTTGCGACGTTCGTCCTCACCAAAAAGGGGAGCGTCGGCACTCATGTTGCCTCCGGCGATGGGAAGTCATTGAAGGGCCAGGCATTTGTGAATGTGGACAACAGGGTGGAATACATTGCAGGCCAGACGCTGTTGCTCTATCAGGATGGAGAGCGCGACCGGTTGCTGGGGATTCGCGAGAAGCTGGAGGCAAACCAGAAGACCTTGGCGGAAGATGTCTCCAAGTTGAACTCCTTGCTGGTTGATATCCGCGATGTTGCCGTTTCGAAGGATCGCAGCGCACAACTGCAAAAGGAATTGAACGAAAAGAACTCGAGAATTGAACAGATCACAAGGGAGGGCCAGCAGGCACAGGCAAAGGTTGAAACCTACCGTGGGTACGCGCAGTTTCTTCGCAAGGATGAGGAGATTTACAGGAAGTCAAATTCCTACACGCTGAGGAACCCTGAAACGGGCCTGACGCAAGTCCTGCCACGCGGAACGGAAAAGGAAAAAACATCCTCGGACCTTGTCTTCAAGGCCACACTGGCAGGTTTTGATGAGGCCGCCGCCAGCAACGCCAAGTACGTGGAAAAGCTAAAATCGGATCTGGAGGATGCCCGCAGGGAAGCCAAACTTGCAGAGAACAAGATCAACAGCAGGGCACCGAGCGGCGACAACAGGCCGGTTGAGGAGAAGCGAAAGGAGTTCAAGGAAATCTTCTCACGGACGATCACAGCGCAGGAGGCACGCCTCAAGCTGATCGCGGAAATTGAGGCGGCGTCCGCGAAGCCTGTTTCGGAAGTCAAGACAGGCCCCGATGGCAGCTTCATCATGGCGAACATTGCCGATGGGAGTTACCTGCTCAAGGCTGCGTACACGACCACACTGGTTGCGAGCCAATCGCAGTATCAATACACGGCCATCTGGCTGGAGCCGGTGTCGTTTCAAGCGGCTGAAACCACCCCTGTCAGCCTCACCCAGGACAATACCGTTGTCAACGTCAGGAAGGATTCCCTGGATGGCATTGGCAAGCCCTATGACCCCACGCGGCTGGTCGGTGCCTTGGATGAATTTTTGAGCGATACGTACAGCGAAGGGAACAACAAGGCACTCGACACGTACGTCGCCGCCGTCATGACGCCGTGAACCGCGCGATCGTCACAATGACAATGGCGGCGGGCATGG
>JADLAR010000011.1 GCA_020848155.1 Candidatus Sumerlaeota bacterium | reverse complement strand
TTGCGCGGATCAACGCGGCGAAGATCAGTTCCGGCATTGGTGATTGTCTGCGTCGGAACCTGGGAGCGTTCGTTTCGATCGAAGCCGTTGACGATCAGCGTTGCCAAGTCGCCATCGCTCGCCGCCAGGGTTTCTGTCGGGAAGGAAACACCACCGGCGTTCACGGACGCCACGCGGAAGTAGGTCGGCTCGTCAACAGGCACGCCACTGACGGTCAGGGATGTTCCGGACGATACCGTGGTCCCGTTGTCGAAACCGAATCCGTTGGAACTGCGATAGACGATGTAGCTTGTGGCAGCGCCACCGTAGTGTACGTCATTCGTGGAGTTAAGTGGCGCATCCCATGTGAGCAGTGCACTGCCGCCACCCTGTGAAATCACCCGCAGGTTTTGGGGAGTTTCCGGTGGATTCGTCAGGGTGATGCTGTCGCGGTTTTCGAAGTAGTTGATCACGCCCTGAACGATCGCGCGTGCGTAGTCGTTGCGGAAACGTGGGTCGCCGTAAGCCGTTGTGTCGGCCTCGTTGTCGTGGAACAGTCCCTCGATCAGGATTCCCGGCAGGCCTGTGCCGAGGTTGTTCTGGTTGTTTTCTCCGAAGTTCGTGACGTTCTTTCCGCGCACCGTCCAACCGGGGAACCACAACGATTCGATGTGATCATACAAGGTGTCGTGCATGATATTTTGCAGGTTCGTGGATGCGGTTGTTGCGGTGCTGTGACGGTAGGTGCTGAGCCCCCGCGCTGTCGTTCCGCAGGTGCTTCCCGCCGCATTTGTGTGGAAGGCGAAGTAGATCGCATCCTCCACGGACCCGTCCTTGATGCTGTGCTCCCATTGCGCATATTGCGGACGGTCAGCCCACCCGCCCTCCTCGTCGTCAGCGCCGGTGTATGCGAGGCCGCTGTATCCAAAGCCATTCCACTGGAGGTAGTTGACCGCCTCCTCCTCCCAACGCGGGCGCCCACTGACGCCACTGGAATGACGTGCCATGTCACCCATGCCGCCGCCCCAGCGCACCGCATCCGCAGAGACATTGCTCCCGGTGCCGTCTGCGGAGATGTTCGTGAGCACCACCTGTCGCTCACTTTCAGGCGCGCCTGCTTCAAAGTAGAAATTGCCAAGCAGGTTCCATGTGTACCCATCGATCTTCTGATTCACACGCACTTCCGTTACGCCGCCGCTATGATGAACCATGTAGCGCGCGTCATTCACGCGTGCCGAGTATCCCGTCCAGCTTGCGTAAACATTGTAGTATCCATTGGTGGGAATCACCGCCTTCCAGGTTGCCGTGGCCGTTGGCGTGCTGCCAGTCGTTGTCGACGCGAGACGATTTTGACTTCCGCCCTGATTGAAGGGATTGATTGTTGTTCCGTTCCAGGAGGCACCGGTCTTCTGCACGAAGCCGTTGAGGGAGGAAGTGCTCCAGGAACCTGTTTCCACATAGGTGCCGTTCGACGGCTTGGAGGTCCCGTCGGAATTGTCAACGATCACCATGTTCGTTTGAAAATCGGATTCCCGCACCGTTTGCACCTTGGCGCCCGCATTGCGAAGCATTGGAAGCACGTACATGTCGATGAATTCCGCGCTCGAGAAATCCTCGACGATGCCATAGCAATTCCCGCGCTGCACCCGCCAGCGTCCCACGACCTGGTCGTCATCAAACCAGCCATGCGACTGGTTGATGTAGATGGTCTTCCCGCTCAGCGCACCAGTGGGGTTTCCGGGGATGATCACCGGCAGGCTCTTTGCGGAAACGCCCTCTTCCACGGCCTCGGGCTTCTTCGCGGAGGCCATCGCGTCCGATGCTGCGTCCCGCTGCTTCGCCACCCGTGGCGGCGCTTCCTGGGGGAGCAGTTTCTGCACATCCACGTACTTTCCGGTCTTCGGATCACGTAGATACAACATGAAGGTATCGAAGTCGGGATCATGGAGCAATGGCCCGAACAATTCCGTCGCGATTTCAGTGATGCGTTCTTCGGTGAAGGCCGGACTTTGCAGGAACTTCTTTGACAGATCGAGGTGGATCCGAATCTCGCGTGCCTTCCTGTTTCGAGGGAAAACGATATCTGTTAGTTTTGCATCGGCTGGTATCGACGTCTCGGGCGCTGCCGCGTTGCGAAGATGCTCATCAATTCCGATGTCAAATGCGCTTTGGATGTATGATTGTGCCCTTTCCTGAGGAGCGGCGTTTTCCAAATAGAGCGCCACGGCCTCCATGTCACGACCTCTGTCCGTGAGCTCCGAACCTGCCGTGATGCCGGTGTGGGCGTTTGCAGCGCCCACGGTGAGCAGAGAAATCAAGACCGTACTACAATGGTACAGCGTACTCCTACGCATGCCAAGACGCATGGAATCACTCCTCGCAATGGTGTCGGACTTCTGATAACAGCTTTGTAAAAAAAGGTGATTGTACAGTAGTCATTGGTCAACGAAATTGGCCATGAAATGATTTGTAATCTTTCGCTTTGCATGGACGGATCACGGCGGGCCTCGACGTTGAAAGTGTGGCTGCCTGGCAGGCAGTGAAGTGATGCGATGACCTGAAACTTCGGCTGCAGATCGTGCGGGACACAGAGGTAACACTTCGGGCACTTTCCTGAGGTCGTATTCCCTTTGGGAGGTGACTTCCCTGCTCCTGAAGGAGTGCTCGGAGGTTTCAGGGGGAGATGCTTGTTCGGTGTGTGCAAATCATTTAAAAACAATATTATAGAGGAGGTTTCGGCGTTTCTTTTCCGGAGGCTTTGGGGGGAAATCATTGCATTGGACCGCCCTTGTGGGGGAGAACCATCCGCATGATGAGGCACTTGGGAACGGGTGTCGTGGCTTGGTTTTTGCCTCTTATCCCGTCCTGATCCGTTTCCTCCAACCCCAAAGGACTCGACAATGCTCTCCACGCCAGCGCGCACATTCGCCGACAAAATCAAGATGCAGCATCAACTCTTCGCGGAACTGTCCGCGATGTTTGGTCGCGAGGTGCCTCTTTACGACAAGTCACTTCTGGTGAATCGCGTCACGAACGAGGCGGTTTGCGACCTGTTGGGCAGGAAATATCGCGGTTTTTCCATCACGGAAGAGCAACTTGAGAAAACCAGCGGCGAGCGCCACGGCGCGATTCGCATCGGAACCCCCGAGGAGTACCGCTGGGTGGCGGGGTTCTTCGCCGCCTTTGGAATGTACCCACACAATTTTTACGACATGACGAGCCTTGGCGGGAAAAGCCAGCCGATTATCGCAACGGCATTCCGATCGCCGATCAATCCGGAACATCGCGTGTTCACCTCGCTTCTGATGGTTGACTACTTCTCTCCGGAAATTGCCGCCCGCATCGGGAAAGCGCTGGCGAAGCGACGCATTTTTTCCGACCGCGCGAAGGAACTGATTCTCAGGAATGAAGAGGAAGGTGGATTGAGCGAGGAGGAAAGCGCGGAGCTTGTGAAGGAGGGAACGACGCGCATCTTCAAGTGGCTCGGCAAGGCCCACGATCACAAACTCTACAAGGAGCTTTCCGACACGGGCTTCAAGATCGCTGCGGATATTGCCTGCTTTGAAAGCCATCACTTGAACCACCTGACGCCGAACACGCTTTGCATGGACTTGTACACTGCGGCGATGAAGCACACGCTTGGTGAAATCGACAGGGCCGGCTTCACTGGTCGTGCCGTGCGCGCCCTTAAGCAACTGCGTGCGATGTCCGACCGTGATTGGATGAAGATTCACTTCCGCCACTTGTCGAGTGATGACCTCGACACCTTTGCGGACGCTGTTGTCGGCGACGCGGAAGTTGAAGCGCTGGCCGCTTCCGTTGCGAATCGCCTGAGCCAGGGCGATCTGGACCTTGGCAAGCTGAAGCATTCCGGCTACAAGGACTTCACGGAAGGCCCGTCGGACGACACCCCGATCCTGCTGCGTCAGGATGCCTACAAGGCACTCACAGAACCCGTTGTCTTCATCGAGGAGGATGGAAGCACGGTGAACACCGCGCATACGGCGCGCTTCGGCGAAATCGAGCAGCGCTTTTACGCCACGACGGCGAAGGGGCGTGCGCTCTATGACGAATGCCTTTCGAAGGCGGAGGCCGATCGCGCCAAGGATCCCGGCCTTGTGAAGACGAATCCGGTGGCGTATGAGGCTGCCTACGCCGCGGCCTTCGCTCCCATCCCGAAAACCCTGCCCGATCTTCTTGGCAAGGGCCTCGTGTTCGCACGCTATGCCGCGACTGACAAGGGCACCGCTTCCGCCGGGACGTTGTCCACCACAAATCTTGACGAACTGGTTGCACAGGGCTTCGTTCGCCACGAAGGACTGCGCTACGAGGATTTTCTCCCCTTCAGTGCCGCAGGAATTTTCGCCAGCAATCTTGGCCAGTATGGCACGCAATCCACCGCCGCCCAAAGACCTGTCTATACACAGGACACGCTGGAACGAATCATGGGCCGCAAGATCGCGGATCCGAATGTTGTCTACGCGGGAATGCGCGCGGAATCCCTGCTGCAAACCTACAACGATCTCGGGATCCTTGCCAAGCTTCCGGCGGCTGCAAAGTCGGAACTGGAATCCACCGTCGCAGGCTATCAGGCGCTGATAACCACCCACGGCAAATAGGCAGCCAGCTATTTCTCCATGATCGGCAGGTAGGCACGCCACGGGCCGACCGCGCCCCGGTATTGCTTTGCCATGACGCGTGTGATCTGGGCGACATGCCCCAGATCATGCGCCACCCATGTCGCCAGCAATTGACGTAGTGTGACCGTACCGAACGCCGGATGTTCGCCTTCCAGTGCGAGTTGCGCAGCCGTGAGGTTCCATCCCTTCAGCTTCGCAAGATTCGCCGCGCGCTGGTGCTCAAATTCATCCAACAACTGGCGAAGCGACTTGCCCTGGCATTCTCGAAACTGCGCAAGACGATCGAAGGGATGGAAACGGCGATCGGCGCCCTGCGCCAGAATCATCTCCGCGCGCGGCATCCAATTGTCATGCTCCCCATGGAGCAGATGCCCAACGATCACGTAGGCGCTCCAGGATTCGCCACCTTCGGTCGCCTCTGACCACTCATCCGCCAACCCCTCAAGCAGTGCGCGCAAGACGCGCGGCGTCCGCTCAAGAATTTCACTTCCCTTTGCCAGCTCAAATTCCATCGCCATGATCCATTCCGGGCTTTCGTGAACCTGCTATTTGTGCGCCCTCGAAACCACAACTACAGCCTTGTCACGAATACCATGTTGTCGAGGCGCGACGGCATCGAGGCAACCGGAGCGGGTGTCAGCATTTGCAGTTGACTTCCGCAGAGGGCTTTGATTTAACCGACATATTATTTAACAAGTAGGTTAATAAATGCACCCTCCAGACAACCTTTCCGTCACTTTTGCCGCGCTTGCTGATCCAACCCGGCGTGCGATCCTGGCGCGCCTCGCGTCCGGAGAGAAGCCCGTCAAGGAACTGGCAGAGCCGTTTAGCATGAGCCTCCCCGCCATCTCGCGGCATCTGAAGGTGCTGTCGAAGGCGGGCCTTATTGAGCAGGGCCGCAATGCCCAATGGCGCCCCTGCCGGCTTCGCGCACAGCCGTTGAAGGATGTGTCGAAGTGGGTCGAGTCCTACAGGAAATTCTGGGAGGAGAGCTTCGACAGGCTCGAAATCTACCTGAAGGAAATGCAAGCCGCGGAAAAGCGACCGCGAAGGAGGACCGCGCGGAGGAAGACGAAGTAGGTGAAGTTCAGAAGTTGCAACCCATTCGAAAAGACACAGACATGAAAGGTGATGGAGCATGAGCGACAAGACCGTGAATTATGACCTTGAGATCATTCGTGAGTTCGATGCGCCACGGGCGATCGTCTGGAAGATGTGGACGGAGCCATCGCATTTGAGGCAGTGGTGGGGCCCCGCAAACGTCACCATCGGAAAGTGTGTCGTGGAACCTCACGCCGGCGGACGGCTTGGTTTGGAGATGCGCATGCGTGACGGAAAGTCCTTCCCGGTGGAGGCTGTTTTTGTGGAGGTGATCCCACAGGAGAAGCTTGTCGTTCGAAATGCAATCCCCGATGGCAAGGGCGGAGTGCTGTGTGAATTTGAGGGCACGATAACGTTCGTGGAGCGGGCCGGAAAGACCACGATGACTTTCCAGTCGAAGGTCCTGCGTTTCGCGCCGGAAGCGGTGCCCATGCTGAACGGAAGGAAGCAGGGCTGGGCGCAAAGCATGGCACGCCTTGGAAGTTTCATCGATGCCGAAGCCAACACTCCCAACGAGCGTGTCATTCATTCGTCCCGCGTCTTGAACTTTCCCCGCGAGCTTGTTTGGAAGGCGTGGACGCAACCCGGGCACCTTGCAAAGTGGTGGGGGCCGCATGGTTTCACCAACACGGTGTTGGAACATGAGTTCAAGCTGGGTGGCGTATGGCAGTTGATCATGCATGGGCCGGACGGGACCGATTATCCGAACAAGTGGATCTACAATGAGATTGATGAACCAACGCGCATCGTGCTCACCCACGAGAATGGTCACAGGTTTCAAGTAACGGCGACATTTGCAGACCTGGATGGCAGGCGCACGAAACTTACCTTCAGAATGCTGTTTGACTCTGCGGAGGAATGCGATAGAGTGAAGCCCTTTGCTGTTCCCGGTAACGAAGGGAATCTCGATCGCCTATCTTCACACTTGGAAACTATGTCCTGAGCACGGTGGCGAAATCAGCCACGGGATGGAAGCCATTTCAAATTTCAAGGAACATGCCATGAACAAGGCAAAGGAAGTTGCCTGGTTGCTCCTCCGGCTGGCGTCTGCCTTCATGTTCATCCAAGGTGGAGGAATGAAGCTCTTCGACTGGTTCGGCGGAATCCCCGCCGAATATGGCGGGCATCCTGCGATGGGCTCAATGACCTGGGTGGCGGGTGTGTTGGAGTTTTACGGCGGCTCCTTGATTCTGATCG
>JADLAR010000010.1 GCA_020848155.1 Candidatus Sumerlaeota bacterium | reverse complement strand
CGGAGAAGGTCCCACTGCCGGGTTTGCCGCCATCAAATGTTTCGCGCAACAGGAGGTAGCGCCAAACTTTGCGCCATTCCTGCGTGGCATCGTAAGCCTGACCAGCCTGGGGGCTGTTGTCGAGGTAATGGCCGGGGATCATCATCTTCCAAATATTGATGAGGCGCGCTGAGTCCAATGGAGTCGGCAGCCAGAAACGCAGCGCGCAACCGCGGTAGATATGATACTTTTCCCCCAGCTCAGGATTGGTTTTGTCCTCGTCGTCATTGGCGAAGATGAAGTGGGGACTGTCGGAGAGGATATTCTTCATGTCCTTCTCCTCCTTCCAGTCCACGTTGCGCAGATACCAGCGCATGGGCCAGATGACCTGGTCGGACTGGATTGCCACCCGCAGGTCCTTCACCTTGAGCGGGTCGTTGTTCTGCAGGATCCAGTAAATGGTCTTTGTCTGTGGTTCGACGCGCGCGGGAGCAATGGCGCGATACTTCTGGATATAGTTGGCATCGGCGAGAACCTGCGGCGTGGTATGACCATACACCATGCGTTCGCGCACGTCATCTGCATTGCGGAAGTTGAGATTGCAGGTGCCCTTTGCGGACCAGAGCAACGACAGACCAAGAATGGCGAAGAACGCGGCCTTCTGCGCGGGAACCTGCATGCGGGTGTAGATGCGCTGCGCATAGTATGCCGCAAGGAGGATGCATGGCATCACGACATGGATGCCAACCTGTGGGACGGCTTCGCGTGCATAGCTGGCGGCACCGGCAGCGGTGACAAACCACCAGATCAGGAACGCAAGAAAGCGCTCGCCGCGTTCCAGTGCGCGCCATGCGTGGACGACGGCAAAGAAAACAAGGACAAACACAATCGCAAGGCTGGAGCCGCCGTCGAAGTTGAACTTGATCTCCATGTATTCGGCCAGGGTGACATGGCGATTCTTCAACATCACCGGCGCACCGTTGTGATAAAGGTTGTCGTTGAAGATGCTGTTCCAATGATCGCCGGAGAAAAATACAACTGAGAAGACAATGAGCGCGAGGAGCGCGAGCGGAAGCAGGGGCTTCGCAAACCTGGGCTGGATGAACGTGATGACACCAATGGCCGCAGCGACGATGGCGATGGCCTTCGCATAATTGACGGCAATTGGGACGAGCGCCCCCCCACCGGGCGGTTCGACCTCCATGCCGCTGAAAAGAAGCTTGTGAAAGGCGAGCACGGGAACGAGCAGCAGGAACAATGCGAGCGCGGCAAAGCGGGAGGGGCGCGCCGTAAACAAGCCGGCAACCCAAACGGTGAGGACGAGCGCCAACGACGGCGTGTCATAGATCGCAAGGTTCAGCAAATGTTGGTGAAACGGGCCGCCAATGCGTCCCCACTCGTGCTGACCACCCCAATAGGCCCACGTTTTTCCGAAGATTTCGAATGGTCCCATCGCATTTTGGAAGCCGGTGGTAAAAATCCAAAGATAACAGAAGAAACCAAGCAGCATGCCGCCAACGAGTCCCCAGCGGGCAGCGTGGATGCGGTCGCACAGGGCGCGGATGACTTCGCGCTGGCCAAGACGGCGCTCGCAGGCGACCTTGAACAGGCTGAAAATTGCGAGAAGCATCACAAACAATCCAACGTACACGCTGCGCCACAGGGCTGGCGATGCGGCGACTCCGGCTTCCGCTGCCTGATCCGGCGTGAGCACGTTCCATCCCAGCGCCAGAGGCAGTGAAAGTACGTCACGAAGCACCCAGTCGTGGCCCAGTTCCTTGACAACGTCGTCGTCGTAGTGAATCCCCTCGAAGACTTGGGTGATGATGAGGACGACCAAGGTCCACACAATGAGCGTGAGCAGGATGGGACTGGGGAACCTGCGTCGCGCCGCGTGCTGGTCGATGCCGCCGAAACTTTTTCCCTTCACCACCCAGCCGGAAAGGTCGGCAACGATGAGCAGGATGAAGAATGTGAAGAGGGAGAAGAAGACAAAGAGTGAACTGGCCTTGGTGCTAAAGAGCACCCATGACCCGACGATGGCGCTGGCCAGCCATGCATTCTTCCGGGTGCGCCACCAGTGCGCGAGGCTGACAATGGCCCACAGCGCATTGAAGAGATACAGCGAATCCATGTGGAGAAAGCGTTGGAAGGCGGTGATGCCGGGCGAGAGCGCGTAAAACGCAAGGGCAACCCAGGTGCCGAGCCTGCCGAGCCAGGGACGCAACGCCGCGACCCAAAAAAAACCACCAACGCCCAGCAGGGCGACACCAAGGCGAAGAGTGTAGTCTGATGATCCGAACAGATGGAAGATGAGCGCCTGCAGTTCCATCATCGTCGGGCCATGCAGGATTGGCAGGTAAGTGTAGTCCCACTTGTCGAAGAGCTGGTAATATGTGTAATAGACGAAGAGGGTTTCGTCGTGCATGATGGCCTTCCACCCCAGATCGTAGAGGCGGGTCATCAGGCACACCAGGAAGAGGAAGATGAAGGACGCAGTGACCCAAACATGCTTCGTGCGCTGTGCACCCATGCATGGAAGCTCCCACTGTGCGGAGCATGGCTGCGCCGCGGTGAGCATTAGAACATGTCCTTCCGATAGCAGAAGATGTACTCAAAACTGCTGACGGCAGGATAGGGGCGATCAGTGCCTTCGTAGGTCTCGCGGAAGGCGAGGTAACGCCAAATGCGATACCAGTCGAGTTTCGACTGGTCTGCTTCGACCTTTGTCACCCCGGAGAGGTAATGTCCCGGGATCAGGTTCTTCCAGACATTCACGAGTGAAGAGGGTGAAATGGTGTTTGGAGTCCAGAAGGTGGTCCCGCGCGCACGCATGATGTGGTACTTCTCCTTCAGCGCCGGGAACTTTTCCTCATCGGCAGGCTCCAGGAACAGGAAGTCCCAATCCTCGTTGATGGCTATCGACGGGTCGGAGCCTTCGGTATAGGCGAGGTTGCGGAAATACCACTTCGCTGGCCAGGTAACCTGGTCGAGTGGCCGCATGTAGATCCGAACGTCCTTCTGATTCTTGATGTCGTTGTAGTCCGAAAGATAGTGATAGCGGCCGTCGTCGTCCTTCTTGAGCGACGCAATCGCGGCATATTGGAGAACGAAATCAATGTGCGATTTCACATCGCGGTTGCTGGGGCCGTAGGCCATGCGTTCACGCGGATCATCCGCGTTTCGCAGGTTGAGGTTGAAGGTGGCCTTCGTGGAATAAAGGAACATGAGGCCGAGACTGCACGCGGCAATCCAATGCAGGGCACGCGAATGGGGCCGCGTGTAGAACTTGTTCACGTAGCTGGCGGCGAGGAGGATCGTCGGCATCATCGCATGAATGCCAACCTGCGGGACCGCCTCGCGCGCGTAGCTGGCCGCGCCAGTGGCCGTGACCGCCCACCACACAAGGAAGGCGTGGAAGCGCTCACCCTTTTCAAGTGCGTGCCATGTGTGGATCGTCGCGAAAAAGACGAGAACGAGGACGATCGCGAGCGAGGAACCGCCATCAAAATTGAAGCGGACTTCCATCGACTGCGCGAGCGTGGCATGGCGCGTCTTCAGAATGACCGGCACCCCGTCGCGATAGATCGGTGTCTCCATTGCCTTCGCCCAGGCATCGGTCGAAAAGTACGCAACCGAATAGACAACCAGGGCGATCAAGGCGATGGGGAGGATCACCCGGCCAAGCTTCGGACTGACAAGGCTGGCAATGAAGCCTGTAAGGAGGAAAAGTAGAATCGGCTTCATGAAGTTGATGTTCATGAGAGCGAGCGCTCCGCCATCATTGAGCGCATCCTGCAGGCCGCTGAAGATCAACTTGTGAAATGCGGCGGCGGCGATGAACATGAAGATGAAGGCGTAGCCGGTGGAGTGCGTCCACCGGATGCGGAACAAGCCGAGAAACCACGCGAACACGATGATGAGAAGGCTGGGCGTCTCGTAGAGCAGGATGTTCGTCATGTGCTGGGTGAAGGGACCTTCGATGCGGCCAATGTCGTGTTGGCCGCCCCAGTAGGCCCAAGTTTGCTTGTAGATTTCGAAGGGGCCGATGGAGTACGTGAAGAATGTCGTGTAAACGGCGAGGTAGAAAAAGAGGCAGAGAAAGAGGCCGCCTACAACGTGGAGGCGATTGTCGACGATAAGGCGCCAGAGGTGGGTGAGGAATTCCGTGTGGCCCGCACGACGATCGACGGAAAACTTGAGGAATGCTGCGGCAGCCAGGGAACCCAGGATGAGGGCCGCATAGAACTTCTGCCAAAACCCTGTGGTTTCGATTTCTGGTGCATTGAGTTGCGCCTGCAAGACACCGGGCCAGTTCAGCGCAAGTGGCACGGAGTGTACGTTCTTCAGCGGGAAATCGTGACCGGAAGCAGCCACAACGCTCGGCTCGAAGCTGATGCCTTCAAAGGACTGGGTCAGAACCAGTGCAACAGCGACGACAAGGATCGTTGCGACCAGGAGGACTGCGGGGAATTTCGGAGCGGGAGTCAGAAAATCGCGCAGGCGCAGGGACTTCCCGTTATGAACGTAGGCCACGAAATCGTGAATGACGTAGAGCAGGAAGAACGTGAACAGGGTAAAATAGACAACAACGGCGCTGGCCTTGTTGGTGAAAAGCGCGGTGATGGCGAGCAGTGCGGAAACCGCCCACCAACCCGAGCGCGTCCGCCACCAGTTGGCGAAGCTGCACACGATCCAAAGGGTATTGAACAGAAAAAGCGCGTCGTTGTGAAAGAAGCGATGGAAGAACGCGATGCCCGGCGAGAGCGAGTAGAAGAGAAGGGCGAACCACGTTCCCGCCTCCCCCAGCCAATAGCGCATCTTCCAGACAAAGAAGAAGGAAAAGATGCCAAGAAGCGCGCAGCCAAGGCGGGCCGTGTAGTCACTCGGTCCGAACACATGGAACACGAGGTCCTGCCAAAGAAGCATGAGGGGACCATGCAGGATGGGCTGATAGAGATAGTCCCACTTCTTGTAAAGATTCTCGTATGTGTAGGTGACGAAAAGCGTCTCGTCGTGCATGAGGGACTTGTAGCCAAGATCCCATAGGCGCAGGAAACAACAGAGCGCCAGCAGAACGAAGAAGATGACGATGCGATAGTTGCGACGGAAAGGATCCGCAGCAAATTCCGCATTCGTGTTGCGAAGGGGCGCGTCGATCATTTCTTCCGTGCCTGCGAAAAGTCGGCGGGCACTTCCAGGATCACGGTGGCGCTGGAGGTTGTGTCGTCATCCTCGCCGGAATCCGACTGGAAGACTTCCTTGAAATTCCAATTCCTGAAACGATCATCGACAAGGGCGCCGTACTTCTTCCGCTCCAGGTCGCCAACAACGACATACTTGATGCCGTAGCGGCCAAAGAGCTGCTGGACGCGCTGCTTGTCGGTGGAGGTGTACATCTCCTGCACATGCCGAATCATCGCATCCATCACGAGTTGCACGTTGATGTCCTGCTGCTCGACGATGCGGCGAAGGCGGTACAACTCCATCAGCGTGGCGTTCGGAAAAATTTCCCGAAGCTCCTTCAGGCGAGTTCCGCCGTCAGCCATTCGCAGTTCCAATTGTGTCCTGGAAGTGAGAACGTCATCAGGGACGGTGAGCACCTGCCCAAACGGGGCGTTGAGGTCCTGAAGGTTCTGCACCTCATCCTGATACTCGACCTTTTGCGAATGCGGTGCGGGTGCGGAACGACCACGCCATTGGTGCTCATGATGGCCCCAGCCGACGACAGTGGGGAGGCCGCTGCCAGTGGACATGCGCCCGACGGAGGAATAGGGGTCCTCGCCGCTGCGCTCCAGGATCATCGTCCCCTTCTTCACATTCTTTTCAAGCCACGTGATCGCCTGGTAATCGTGGCGGTACTGGGGGTATTCGCCAAGATGCGCAATGGCATCCAGCGTGCGGTTCATGAAGATAGAGCGGAAGGGCTGTCCTGATTCGCTCATGCCGGCCAGGGGCCAGTGGAAGAATTCGCGTGTGCGTGTCGCGGTCGCGGCGACGGGATAGTGCATGCCGATGATGAGGATGATGACGGCCGCAACGAGCGCCGGCCATGCGGCAATGCTGCGGGAGGCTTCCGACGCGACCGCGATGGCGAGGCGCCCGGGCTGCCTTCGCGTGTGGGACAGGACGCAAACAAGCAACACGAGGGCACAGGGAATCCAGATCGCATAGAACCACGCCAGCGAAAGCGAACGGGGGAATATCCTCTGAAACAGGAGAGTCGCCACGATTCCGAAAAGGCCGGCGAAGAGATAGATGTCCACGGAGAAGAGGAGTTCCGAGGGACTGCGATCGCGAAAGCGGAACCGGGCAAGGCCCTCCTTCACGGCGACGACCATGCCACCGGCAAAGATTGCCCAAAGTGGATAGTAAATCTTGAAGGGGGTGTTGTAGCGCTCGTAGTTCCCGCTGTAATCGTCATTGAAGTGGAGTGCTTCGACGAACCACGTCCAGAAGAACGCAACGGAAAGGAAGATCCACGCGGCGCTCTCCGTGCGCTGGCGGAACTCCATCGCATAGTAGATGCCAAGGATCACCATCGCGAGGGAAATGGGGCCAACCCAGAACCCCAGGTAGTTGCGGGTATAGCCAACAACGCCCAGGACAATCATGGTGATCATGAAGGTGAAGCCAGGAGGTTTCGAGCGGGCCACGCGGAAGTACCGGGATATGGCGAAGATCAACACAGGGAAAAAGAAAATTCCCCAATGCTCGATGAAGTCGCGCAACTCCGTGCGAATTTCCTTCTGGAAGGGATTGATGGGGGAGGCCTTCCAGAAAACATCCCAGAAGTTGCCGGAAGAATTGACCAGATCGTAGGACAAGAAGGGAGGTGCGACGCTGAAAAACATCTTGTTTTCCGGTGTCAGCGGCGATTGGAACCAGAGTTGGAAGGGCAGGATCATGATGAGCGCGCCAATGCCCACGATGGCATAGATCGCACCGACGCTGTACCACCAAAGCGACCGGGCGCGCGCATTGCGGATCGACCACCATGCCGCGAGGCCGGCAATGGCGCCGAAGACAAGAAGATCCCGCATGGCTGCGGCAACTGCACGACGCGGCCCCGTGCCACCCGCGCCGGGAGCCATCATGGCACCGAGCGCGACGAGCACCAGCGCGGCAGCCACGACACCGGCGACCAGAAGATTCCTGGAGACGCGCGGGAGGAAGGAAGGCAACAGCACGATGCCCGGCACGATGATGAAGAGTGCGAGCGCATAGAACTTGAAATTCTGGAAAAGCGGTGCGGTTCCCGGAATGGAATTCCACGGAATGCCAATGACCAGCATGAGCAGCACCGCGAACCCCGCCATGCCGACCCAGCGCCACCCGTCCCAAGCGATGACCTTCCGGCGCGCAAGGATGAGGACGACGCCGTAGAGCGGAGCGAGCACAACAGCATCCCAGATGTTCACGGGGAAAACGGCGGCAATGAAGAAGGACATCGCGCCAAGTTCGGGAATGCTGCGAGTCCAAAACTCGCGCTCTGTCACGCGGAGGCGCGAATTCTTGCGGATGAGCGACAGGCAGGCACACAGCGCGGCCAGCGAAAAGGGAATCGCCATATGGTGCGGGTGAAGGTCGCCAAGGATGGCGCTAAAGTAGGGGAACTCCGTGATGGTCCCCGGTTCCATGACACCGGCGGGAGCACTCTTGATGGCGCGACTTGGCTGCCAGAAATCAATGTAGGCGACATTGTCCCACGTGAAGCGAAGATCTTCCGCCGTGGGCGACGCGCGCTGGATCGGCGGGAAACCGCCCCACTCCGCCTTCACGACGGCGAGGGGATCGATCGCCATTGCGGCAAGGGCGCGTTGCAGGTCGGCGATGAAGTCCGCGTCCGCAGGCTGCACGGCGCTCCGCGCGACATCCACGGCCTTCTGGAAGTCTGACAACACGACTCCCGTTTCCGAGAAGGACTTCTTCTTGAGCGCATTCACCAGTCGCCATTCGGTGTCGGCACGCGGAGCAGCCAGAATGCGCGTCGCCATGTCCTCTGAATCCTTGTCCTGCAGGATTTTCAGGACGTTGTGAACAGCGCTGGAGTCGATCGCCTTCTGGATGTCCCCTTCCAACTTTGCGGCTGCGTGTGTATACTTTTCGGAAACATCACGCTGCCGCGTCGCGAGGTCATCAATGTATTTTGCGGCATCCTCGTATCGCTCCTTCACGATGAGTTGGAACAATTCTTCCTTTGCAGTGTCGACCGGCTCCGCGTTTTGCGTCCGAAGGAGTGCATCGGCTTCGGGAGTGAAAAGAATCGCAGAGACGGCGCCTTCCTTGTCGCCTGGTCCGGTGGAGGTGGCCTGACGGATGCGGGAGGCAAGGCCCTTCAGGCCCTGGGCAGCGGCCTGCGCTTCCGTGCTTGCACGATTGATCTCACTTCGTGTGTTTTCGGGGCGTTGGTAGTAGTCCCCCGTGGTGGATGCGGTATAAACGGCCGTGGCGGTGGAAGCGGGTATTCCCGTTGCGAGTTTCCACTGCTCCTGTTCCGCACGAAGGCGGCCTTCGGCGCGGATCTGCACTCCGTAATCAACATCGCGGGTCAGGATTTGCCGCCAGGAATCCAGATTGCCGAACATGCCAATGGCGAGCGCGCCGAACAGGCCCCACAACATGCCGTGGTGCCAGACAACAGGCCCGAAAAGTCGAAGCTTTCGCGTTGTGAGGTGCGCGAGCGACAGCACGAAGGAAAATCCCATGCTGATGGTGAGCGCGAAGATCGTGGCCAGCCCGAGGTTGAACGCGATGCGCACTGCGGTGCCGGTCGCCTTCGCGATGGTCGCAACGAGGAGGTGCCCGCCGTAGTAATAGTTGGTCGGTTCACCGTGATACCAGATGTCGCGCGGCGGCATGTGACTGGTGGTGAAGGCGGACTGAAGGTGGGTGTAGTTTCCCCACTTCTCCGCCTGATACAAACTCAGTTCAAAGGTGGCGAAGGGAATGTAGGAACGGACGTTGGTGAAGAAGAGGAAGGCGATGAAGAAGAGGAGTTGCGAGGCAAACCACGGCACGGCAACAAGCCGCAGCGATTTCTTCAACGCCGGCAGGTCATGCAACCACGAGACGAGGGAAACGACAGAAAGGAGGATCAGGGAAAGCCAGATTGAAAAAGCGCCATGTGGCAGCGGCACCAATGCAATCAACAACAGAACACCCGCCGGAACGAGGGACGCCATGCGGCGGCTCCGGGGAAGACAACCGCGTGCTGAGGCCAGAAACCAGATTGTTGTGTAGAGGCTGGCGGCGCAGGCAACGAGTATGCGCACGGCGCGCGCGGAATGATCGTCGTAGCTGAAGCTGAACAGCCAGGCGACAAAGTTGACAATGATGAGGCCTACGCCAATGGAGAGGCCGGCCCCGCGATCGGCCATGCCCCGAAAGGTCCGTAGGCACAGGGGCAAGGCGGCCAATCCCGCCAGTGTACAGAAAAGCCACCATGCAAACGAGGTCGAGAAAAAGGAAAACCACCAGCTTGGGTTAAGGAGCTCTTGCATCAGGGATTGTGGGGGTGATGAGACCTTGGCAGCAACGTTGGCTATAACTTGAGGACTGATTTAACCGAGGCTGGGATGTGGGCGCAAACTCTATGCGGTCAATTCCATTTGGACGCCAATCGGCTGCAATGAACTGATTGCATCTTTTTTATGGAGGGTGGGAAGGTGGCACAAAATTCACAAGGACCATTGATGGTGAGACTCTTTGCTGCGCTTTTCCTGCTACTTCTGTCGATATCTCCTGCCATGGCGCAGGATCAGGCGCCACCCACCAGCCCGCCCGCGACGACGGGATTCGAAATCAGGGCGGTTTGGCTCAACCGCATGCTGATGAAGAAAGGCCCCGATGCGATCAAACAATTCATGGATGACGCGTCGAAGCGGGGAATCACCCACGTCTTCCCGAATTTCTGGTTTCATGGCTGCGTGATCTACCCCGATTCCAACCTGGCGCCGCAGCACCCCGACTTTGGCGGCTGGGATCCCATGAAGGTGGTGGTGGAGGAGGCTCACGCGCGGGGAATAAAGGTCTGGCCGTGGGGGGAATACGGGTTCTTCACCCACTTCAACCGAACGTTGAAGAACGAGGATTGCGGATGGCTGCTGACGCACCATCCAGACTGGAAGATTCAAGACGAAGAGGGAAACACAGGACTTCTGAATGAAAAAATGGGGGTGATGCACTTTTCGATGAATCCCGCCAACCCGGATGCCTGCGATTTCCTGATCAAGCTTCATCTGGACATCGCCCGGAGGTACGACATCGACGGGATTAACACGGATCGCATCCGTTACATGAACGAGAAATGGGGGCACGACCCCCTCTCGAAGCGCCTTTTCCTGCTGGCCAGCGAGCAGAATGCGCAGTTGAGCTTCGATGATTGGCGGAAGGGAATCATCACGGATTTCCAAAAGAAGTTTGCGGAACAATGGCGCGCGGAAAACCCAAAGCGCCCCATTTCCGCAGCGGTGAACCCACCTTCCATGTACCAATCCAAATTCCAGTACTTCGATGAGTGGATGAAGGAAGGATCGCTTGATTATGCGGTCCCAATGATCTATGGGAATTTGAACCTGTTCAAGAGCGAGCTGCAAAAAACCATGGAAATGGTACCGCCCGGCTCAAGGGTCGTGGCCGGAATCGATGCCGGCGCAGGCGAAACCGAGTTTTCAAAGCAGGTGGAGGCCGCCAAGGCACTGGGGGCCGTGGGAATTTGCATTTGGAATGACGAAGCATGGCAGAACATGAAATACAGCTTCACACCGGCCAGTACAGCGGTGGATAAGAAGACAGGAAGCCGGTAGGATACTGGCTGAGCCCGGGAGACACAGACGAAAGGTCCTGAGCAAATGTCGCATGTAAAAATCAACCCGCAGGTGCTGCAGTCCCTTCGCGAGAAGTTTCATGCCGAATTGTACGACAACGTCTTGTCCTTCTGGCTGAAGTACTCGCTGGATCACGAACACGGTGGGTACTTCAATTGTCTGGATCGCGACGGGCGGCCGTACGACTTCAAGAAGCATGTCTGGTTGCAGGGTCGCCAGACGTGGATGATGTCAAAGATTTACAATGCGAACCGCGGCCATCAGGACGCACAGCAATACCTTGATGCGGCGGAGTTGGGGGCGCGGTTCCTTCGCAAGCACGCGAAGACCGAGGACAACCGGGTGTATTTCTGCCTGACACGCGACGGCAAGCCCGTGTCGTTGCAGCGGAAGATTTTCTCCGAATGCTTTTATGTGATGGCGCTGGCGGAGTACGCGCGGGCATCAGGCGACCAGACGGCGCGCGATGAAGCACGTGCGCTGTTCGACGTGGTACTGACCTATGCAAAGGACCTAACGCTGGTGGGGAGGCCGGCCTTCGAAGGCTCACAGAAGGTCTCGACGCTTGCCATCCCGATGATCCTACTGAACCTGATTGATGAAGTGAACGATCCTGGCGAGAAGAACTACCAGGATGTCGCGAAGTGGTGCGTGGAGCGGATCACGATGCACACGCGCCCCGAGCTGTCGCTGGTCCTGGAAACCGTGGGCACCGATGGGAAGTTGGTCGACAGCCCCGAAGGGCGGGTGGTGAATCCGGGGCACGCCATCGAGGCTGCCTGGTTCCTGATGGATTATGGACGGAAGACGAAGGACGAGTCCTTGTGGCGACAGGCCATTCGCATGATGGAATGGTCATTCGACTTTGGCTGGGATGAGCAGTATGGCGGCCTGTTCTACTATCTGGATCGCGATGGATACTCGCCGCTACAGCTTGAATGGAACATGAAGCTTTGGTGGCCCCACTGCGAGGCGCTGATCGCCTACCTGATGGCCTATCGGATCACCGGCGATGACAAATACTTCAAGCGCTTCGAGCACCTGACGGACTACACCTTCAAACATTTCTCCGATCCGGAATATGGCGAATGGTTCGGCTACCTTGACCGACAGGGGAAAATGTCCCAGCGATTCAAGGGAGGGCCGTACAAGGGGTGCTTCCATGTCCCGCGCGCCTTGTGGATCTGTGAACGGATTTTGGGTGAACTCACGGAAGCCCAGTGACCCGAGCCAGCATTCAAGCGAGGCCAGATTCCACTTTTCAATCGCCCCGTGGCGTGATTTACTCCCTCCTGCAGTGGCAAGGTAGGATACCCCGGTAACATATCAAAGGTAGCGCGAGCACATGTCCACACCCCCCGGCGATCCGTACAAAAACGCAGCGAAGGAAATGGAAGTCCTCCTGAAGGTAGAGGGGGGCGTGAATTTCACCGACACCGCGAGGAACAAGCAGAAGCTGGCGCAGAAGCTGGCGGAGGCGGGCGAATCAGGCACGCGCCTGAGCGGCGGTGCGGGAGCCGCGTCACCGACGTCGTATCTTGCCAACATGACCGATGAAGACTTTGAGCTGGGCTTGGCGTCCATGCCCACGGAAGCGGAGTTGATGCGGTCGCTGACGGAGAAGGCGGGACTCCCCTACCGCGACATCAAGCAATTTGACCTGCAAAATGAGGAGAAGGTGAAGCGGCTGAAGTCGTACCTTCTGGCGGCGACGGCACGGGAACGCCGCGTGTTTGCCGTGGAGGAAAAGCCGAATCCGATTCCCGGCATGAAGCCCATCCTGACAGTCGCGATCGCAGATCCTTTGGACATCACGATCGTCGATGATCTGCGGCTGATGCTGCCGGAGCATGAGATCGAGCCGGTTGTCTGCAACGAGGAAGACATCATCGACGCGATCGACCGCGCCTATGGCGTGGGTGAAGAAAATCTGGATGTGATGATCGACGAGTTGAAGGGGCTTGAGGGCGGAAGCAAGGAGGGTGGAGCGCGCGAGGGCGAGGTTGAAATCAACCTGGAAGAGTTGGCGAACGATCCACCGATCATCAAGCTCGTGAACCTGCTGCTGATCCAGGCAGTGAAGGATCGCGCGTCCGACTTGCACATCGAACCATTTGCAGGGTCCATCCGCATCCGCTATCGCGTGGATGGCGTGCTGCGCGAAATCCCGTCCCCGCCGAAGTCGATGCAACTGGGCCTCCTCTCCCGCCTGAAAGTCATGGCGGGCCTCAACATTTCGGAAACCCGCAAGCCGCAGGACGGACGCATCCGCCTTAACATCGAGGGACGCGAAGTTGACCTCCGCGTGGCGTGCATCTCAACGGTCCACGGCGAATCCATCGTGATGCGCGTGCTGGACAAGTCCGCGATGATGCTGGGCGTGAGTCAGATCGGCATGCAGGAAGAGGTTCTGGTGCCGTTCCTGAGGCGATGCAACAAGCCGAACGGGATGGTGCTCGTCACAGGACCCACGGGGTCGGGCAAGACGACGTCCCTGTACGCAACGTTGAAGGAAATTTTCGATCCCGGGGCGAAGTTCATCACCACGGAAGACCCCGTGGAATTTGAACTACCCGGCATTGTGCAGGTAAACATCAACGCGCGCGTGGGCCTGACATTCGCCGCGTGCCTCCGCAGCATCCTGCGCCAGGACCCCGACGTGATCCTTGTGGGCGAAATCCGCGACGTGGAAACGGCCCAGATTTCGATCCAGGCGGCATTGACGGGCCACATGGTGTTCAGCACGCTGCACACGAACTCCGCCGCAGCAACAATCACCCGCCTGATCGACATGGGCATCGAACCTTTCCTGCTCACGTCAACGCTGGAGGCAATCATCGGCCAGCGCCTGCTGCGTACGATCTGCCCGAATTGCAAGACACCCTACATTCCAACAGATGAGGAACTGTCCGAGTTCGGCGTGACACGCGAGGAAGTGGAGGAGATCACGTTCTACCAGGGGCGCGGTTGCGACGACTGCAATTATTCCGGCTACACGGTACGCCGTGGAATTTTTGAAGTGCTGGAAGTGACAGAGGCGATCAAGGAACTGATCCTTCAGCGGGCCACCACGGATGACGTGCATGCGATGGGCGTGCACGAAGGAATGATCACGCTACGACAGGACGGTTGGACAAAGATCTGCCTCGGCCTGACAACCTTTGAGGAAGTCAGCAAGCACACGATCCCCGAGACGGAAGACAGCGTGAAGGCGGAACTGGAGTCGGTAAAGAAATCACTCGCCATGATCGCCAAGGTCCAAAAGACGCGCGACGACGAGGACCGCTCCATCATCCACGACGAAGGCTCGCCGGACGAAGTCATCAACCTGACGGATTCGAAGACGCAGCAGGTTGATGATCAGCGGTTGATTGAGTAAAGAAAAAGCGCCGGTGAGGAATCACCGGCGCTACGTTTTCATCCACCTACATCGCGGCAAACAACCCGCTTTATTCCCATCACACCTTGGTCTTGAAGTAGGCCATGGTCTTGGCGATGCCGTCTTCGAGTTTGACCTTGGGTTCCCAGTTGAGGCGTTGGCGGGCGCGGGTGATGTCGGGCTTGCGCTGCTTGGGGTCGTCAACGGGGAGCGGTTCATAGACGATCTTGCTGGTGGTGCCGCTGAACTTGATGATGGCTTCGGCGAATTGCTTGATGGTCATTTCCGCCGGGTTGCCGATGTTGCAGGGCTGGTCGAGGTCGCTCATGAGAAGCCTGAGAATGCCGTCCACCAAGTCATCGACATAGCAGAAGCTGCGTGTCTGCGAGCCGTCGCCGTAGACGGTGAGCGGTTCGCCGAGAAGTGCCTGCTTGATGAAGTTGGGGACCACGCGGCCATCGTTGAGGCGCATGCGGGGGCCATAGGTATTGAAGATGCGGACGATGCGTGTCTCGACGCCATGGAAACGGTTGTAGGCCATGGTGATGGCCTCGGCGAAGCGCTTGGCCTCGTCGTACACGCCACGGGGGCCGATGGGGTTCACGTTGCCCCAGTACTCTTCGGTCTGCGGATGAACGAGCGGATCACCGTAGACCTCACTGGTGGAGGCCAGAAGGACGCGGGCCTTTTTTTCCAGCGCAAGGCCGAGGACCTTGTGTGTGCCAAGGGAGCCGACCTTGAGCGTGGGGATGGGACGTTCCAGATAGTCGATGGGGCTGGCGGGGGATGCGAAGTGGAGGATGTTGTCCACCGGGCCGCGAATATACAGGTAATCCGTCACGTCCTTCTTGATGAAGGAAAACTTCGGGCTGCTGATATGATCGATGTTGTCGGTGCTGCCGGTGGACAGATTGTCGAGCGCGATGACCTCATGGCCACGTTCGAGCAGTTGCTCGCACAAATGGCTGCCGAGAAATCCGGCTCCTCCGGTGACGACTGTTCTTGGCATGACTGATTGTGGACCTCAGGAATAATGTGTTGAAGCGGGGGGTGATGGTTTGGGCCGGGAAGGCCGTGGGAAAGGAAAATAACGGCGGCGATGGATGTGAGTGGAATGAAAATCAACCCGGCACAGGCGATTTCGCTGCTGTTTATTGCGCGCAAGGTGATAAAATCGTTGATAGATTGATCGTGGCGTGGTTAGCTGTGCTTTTGGAAGCGGCGGGAGTGGCGCGAAACAAGGCGATAGTTCCGG
The DNA here is from genome assembly GCA_020848155.1 of Candidatus Sumerlaeota bacterium. Taxonomy (GTDB): domain Bacteria; phylum Sumerlaeota; class Sumerlaeia; order SLMS01; family SLMS01; genus JADZDZ01. Next base: position 6,423 of record JADLAR010000010.1, on the reverse strand, counting down.
GCGTCGATTGCTCTTGAGTCAAAGGCTCCGGTTTGTTTTGACTGTGGGGCTAGCGTTCAAAAGTGACTGCTGTTTGGGCCTGCAATTTTCAAAATCCAAGAAATAGCTTTCGAAATCCTGCCATGACTGGTTACAACCCGCAAAATCCCATGATCGTTCAGGGGGACATGTCCGTCCTTCTGGAGACGACAGGGCCACTCTACGTTGAGGCGCGCGATGCGTTGGCGCGATTTGCGGAGTTGGAAAAGAGTCCCGACTACATTCATACCTATCGCATCACGGCGCTGAGCCTTTGGAATGCTGCTGCTGCCGGCATGACGGCGGAGGATGTGGGGCACGCGCTGACGCATTACGCGAAGTATCCGGTGCCGGAGAGCGTGCTGACATGGATGCAGGATCGGATCGCGCGCTACGGGCGCCTCAAGCTGATGAAGGAGGATGGACGGCTGATCCTTGTCGGGCCTGACAAGCCGACGATGGTGCAGATTCAAAAATATCGGAACATCAAGCCGTTGCTGAAGGAGCAACTGGATCCGTTGCGCTTCGTGATCGAGGACAACAACCGCGGTCCGTTGAAGCAGGCGCTGATCAAGGTGGAATTCCCCGTGGAGGACCTGGCGGGCTACACCGATGGCGCGCCGCTGGATGTGGACCTGGTCGACAACATGCGGAGCGGGACAAAATTCGGGCTGCGGCACTATCAGTCAGATGCGGCGGACATTTTCTACGCATCGGGTGGCGTGAAGGGTGGCAGTGGCGTGCTGGTGCTTCCCTGCGGCGCGGGAAAGACCGTGATTGGCATCGCGAGCATGTCGCGCGTGAAGCAAAAGACGCTGATCCTCACCACGAACATCACTGCACTGCGGCAGTGGAAATCAGAGATCCTGGACAAGACAACGCTGAAGGATGAGGACGTGGGGGAATACTCCGGCGAGATCAAGGAGATCCGCCCGGTTACCATCACGACCTATCAGCTGATGACGTTCCGCAAATCGAAGACGGACGAATTTGCGCACATGGAAATTTTCAACGCGGAGAATTGGGGCCTCATCATCTATGATGAAGTGCACATGCTGCCCGCTCCGGTGTTCCGCACGGTTGCCAACATCCAGGCGCGGCGAAGACTGGGCCTGACGGCGACACTGGTCCGCGAGGACGGTCTTGAAGACGATGTCTTCTCGCTGATCGGCCCAAAAAAGTTCGACGTTCCCTGGAAGAGCCTGGAATCGGACGGCTGGATCGCGAAGGCGAACTGCATCGAGGTTCGTGTGCCGCTGCCACAGGCGATGAAGATGGAATACGCGACGGCGGACCAGCGCGACCAGTTCCGCATGGCGTCGGAAAATCCGCTGAAGATGGCGGTGGTGGAGCGGCTGATCAAGCAGCATGGGGATGACAACATCCTGATCATCGGGCAATACATCACGCAGCTTGAACTTCTCTCCGCGGAATTCAAGGCACCGATTATCACCGGGAAGACCCCGAACAAGGAACGACAGGAAATCTACGACGCGTTCAAGAAGAAGAAGTACAAGGTCATCATCGTTTCGAAGGTTGCGAATTTTGCGATCGACCTGCCGGATGCGAACGTCGCGATCCAGGTGAGCGGCACGTTCGGCTCGCGACAGGAGGAAGCGCAACGGCTGGGGCGGGTGCTTCGCCCGAAGGGAGAGGGGCTGGAGAACGTTGCCCACTTCTATTCGCTTACTACGAAGGACACCAACGAGCAGGAGTTTGCCAACAAGCGGCAGCGGTTCCTGACGGAGCAGGGCTACAACTACAAGATCGAGTTTGAAGAAGTATCGAAGGAGGCCGAATTGCGGGCGGTGGAACTGTGGGAACAGATCAACGCGATCCGTGCCGCACGTGCCGAGGAAGAGACCGATGAGGATCCTGCGGTGGGCAAGCAGTTGGCCGCGAAGTCATGACCTTGCATTTTTCGAATGAAGAGACCGTTGAATTGTCCGTGAAGACATGAAATTAAAGAGCATTCTCAAGACCCTCAGCATCCCGCACCTGCGAAAAATTGAGGCCCATTGGAACATCTCCCCCGTCGAGCTACCCGAGGCCTCGCCGGAAGAAGACCAGAAAGCTGCGCTGATCAGCAACCTGTACCAGCGCTTGCAGAATCGCTCCCTGTGGGAAAAGGCGACGAGCAAGCTGAGCAGCGTGGAAACGAACCTGGTAAATTTTCTGGCGATCCACGGTGGGGACCTGGAGAAGGGCGAGGTCGCGGAACGCTACTTTGATGGGGATGCAGCAGCGCTTGAATCGATGGTTCATCACCTGGCGGAACGCGGCATCGTGTTCTTTGACCAAGTGCCTGAGGTAAGCGAACCGCTAACACTTGTCGGAATTCCGGAACCATTCCTGCGATACATCGAGTTGCCATCCTTCTGGGAGGGCTATCTGGGCAACTTCCTGAAGGAGTTGTCCAACAACGAACTGAAGCACATCGCGACGCAGGGATTGCGCATCCCCCCGGAAAGCGCCTGCAAGAATTACCTGATCTGGCTCCTACGAAAGCACCTGCTGGATCCGAAATTCCTGCGTGGCTACATGGAGAGACTGCCCGTCGGTTCGCAGGGAGTGATGCAACTGCTGCTTGAGCGCAAGGGGGTCTGTGTCTACCGCGACCTTCTGGAGTTGAACGTCCAGCGGCGTTACGATCATTCGCGCGGGGATGCCATCCAGTGGCTGCTTACCACGAGTGGCCTGCTCTTTACGGGGGTCTCAGGCGGGAACAAGTACAACAACCTGCTGATGATCCCGCGCGACGTCACATACATCTTCCAAAATCACTATGAAACAGACTCACGAACATTCCACGAATTGGATGCCGTGACGGTTGTGGCGAAGGAAAACACGCCAACTGTGGTGATGGACAATAGCAACACGTTGCTTCGTGACTTGGTCGTCTTGTGCAACATGATTGATCGGCAACCAGTGAAGGTGCTGGCGACGGGGGGCATCGGGAAGAACGACTTGAAGAAACTCCTCGGCTCCCTGAGCCGTTTCAAGACCGCAAAGTACGCAGAGTTTCTGTCGCTGTTCGCCATCGAGAAGAAATTCCTCGTCTCCACGGGGGATTCCTATCGCGTGGCAGGTTCCTTCCTTGCGTGGTTGGAGGATTCGCAGGGCGCCTACGCAGAACTGATTGCCTGGTGGCTGAAGGCGACGGAATGGAACGAGGAATTCATTGATGGCAACACGGTCCACGTGGAGCCGACACCATCGGGGCTAACGTCGATCGTCGCGTTTCGACGCACGGTTCTGGAGTGCCTGAACGAGTTGCCTCGCGATCGATGGTATAATTTCAACGGGTTCCTGGAGGAATGCCTCCCCCGCATAGAGCAGGAAATTCCAGGCCGCAGCGAGCCGATTCCCTACGACCGGCACACCCGGAGCAACGAACTGGTGGTCGAATCGATCGTGGGAGAGTGTTTGCAGTGGCTCGGGATCCTGGCGATTGGCGTCAAGACAGAGCACGACTTTGAGGTGATCGGTGCGCGAGAAGGTGATGGGAAGTTGCTGAAGGCACGCGGTGCTGGCCGCGGGCGTCCGCGCAAGCAGCCTGACGTGGAATTCACCTTCCGCTTTACGGATCTGGGCCGGTATGTGTTCCACCATCATCCGGAACACTGGACGGAAATGTTCCGTCCTCAGGATGACAATGTGGTGATGCCGCTTCAGTTCGACGTTGACCAGTTCATCGTTCAACCGACGCACGAAGTCATCGTGCCCCCGGACCTGAAGCTGCCAACATTCTACCATCTCAATGAGATCGCGACGACCAAATCCATCGACGTGATGTCGATCCTGTCGATCACGAAGGAGAGCGTCCGGGACGGACTGGATCGTGGGCTTCGGTGTGAGGAAATTCTGGAATTTCTGAAGAAGGGTTCCCGCACGCCGGTGCCGGATTCACTGACACACCTGATCAAGGACTGTGCGCAGAAGCATGGCGAGGTGAACATGGGCTATGCGGGTGGCTATATCGTCGTGGATGACCAGCCCCTGCTGGAACAGATCAGGCAGAACAAGAAGATCGCGCCGGCAATCAAGGACGTGATCGATCACCGGATCGTGATGCTGAACGCAGACGTTGACGTGCGGCGCCTCGCGCGGGAACTGCAAAAGCTTGGATTTCTTCCGCGCTTGTCGAGTGAGCATGTGCATGTGAAGGATGATGACGTGTTCCACCTGTCGCTGACCCGTGAGGACATGTACACGCTGATCGCGGCAGTGCGCTACGCCTCGGAATGCCGGGATGCGCGCGGTCTTTCCGTGACGGAGGAGCGACTGACGCCGCTGCTGGAGCGGCTGAAACCTGATGCGCGCACATTCCTGGCCCTGAATGACCTGGCCGATCCCCTCTTCAAGACATGGATGAAGGCGTCGGAATCAGCGGCCGTGGCACAGCTTGATGAAGTGAAGCAAAAATATCAGTCGCAGATCACGAAGATCGTTTCCACAGCGGTGCCAAGGGCGATGTCGAAGCACAACTTCGCTGGTCCGAACCCGGCCGAGGATCAGGGCGACATCGAGCGCATGCTGGAGTTCGCAGTGGAGCACGAGTTCGAGGTGGAGATTCAGTACGTGAAGAGCAATCGCGACGAGGTGAGCGAGATTGTGGCCCCGGAAAACATTGAGCGGGATCGGCTGCTTGGGCGTTGCCGTTCACGCGACAATTCCTTCGCGGCTTACAAGATCGATCGTATCGTCAAAGCAAGGTTGATGTAAGGGACAAATGGAATGATCAGGATTGATGGGCGTAAAACCGATGAATTGCGTGACGTGAAATTCACGCCGAACTTCCTGCGCTTTGCAGAAGGAAGCGTGTTGGTTGAGTGGGGGAAGAACAAGATCATCTGCTCCGCAACGGTGGAGCAGCGCGTGCCGCCCTACATGGTTGGCAGCGGGAATGGCTGGGTGACGGCCGAGTATGCGATGCTCCCGCGAAGTGCCAAACAGCGCATCCAGCGCGACAGCGGACGCAGCGGAGCCAACGGGCGCAGCGTCGAGATCCAAAGGCTGATCGGTCGTGCGTTGCGCTCCGTTGTGAATCTGTCCGCATTCGGAGAGCGGACCATCCTGCTCGACTGCGACGTGATCGAGTCGGACGGCGGGACACGCACGGCCTCGATCACCGGGAGCTTCATTGCATTGGCCCTGGCAATCGAGCGATTGCGCGAGGACCAGCAGATCGGCAAGGAGGCAAGGATCCTGAAGGACTATCTGGCCGCTGTCAGCGTCGGTATCGTGGAGGGAAACCCGGTGCTGGATTTGAATTACCTTGAGGATTCCACGGCGCACACGGACATGAACGTGGTGCTGACGGGGCGCGGAAATTTTGTGGAAATTCAGGGAACGGCGGAAAAGGAAGCGTTCCCGCAAGAATCACTGGATCAGATGCTGGCAATGGCACGCGGAGGAATTGCGACGCTGGTTGAAAAGCAACGCGCCGTGCTGGGTTTGTCGCTGTGATGCGGATTGGATTCCTTGGCCTTGGCGTGATGGGTGCCTCGATGGCAGGGCATCTTCAAAAGAAGTTCCCGAATATCGTGGTCTGGAATCGAACAAGGGAGCGTTGCGCCGCGCTGGGAAAGGCAGGTGCGGAGACCGCTGCGTCTCCTGCGGAAGTTGCGGCGATGTGTGACGTGCTCTGCGTGTGCGTTTCCGATACGCCGGATGTTGAAGCTGTCGTCTTCGGAAAAGGGGGAGTTGCCGAGTCGATCAGGCCGGGATCATTGCTGATCGACTTCTCTACCATCTCCGCCGCAGGGACCGAAAACTTCGCGGAAAGGCTGAGGGCAAAGAACTGTGCCTGGGTTGATTCGCCAATGAGCGGAGGAGATGTGGGCGCGCGGAATGCAGCGCTGACGCTGATGGTTGGCGCAAGCGATGCGGATTATCAACGCGCCCTTCCCGTGCTCCAGGCGGTCGGAAACAGGATTTCTCACATGGGCGCGGTTGGCACCGGCCAGAAGACAAAACTTGCCAATCAGATTGCAGCGATTGGGACGTTGATCTCCCTGGGCGAGTCGCTGAACTTCGCCCGCGAATCAGGGATGGATGTGGAGAGGGTTTGGTCCGTCATCAGTAGCGGCGCGGCGGGTAGCTGGTCGTTGTCCAACTATGGGCCGCGTGTGCTGCGTGGTGATTGGAAACCGGATTCGCGGCGGCGCTGATGTCGAAGGACCTGCGGCTCGTCGTCGAAGCACTGGCGGGGTTGGAAGGAGATTATTCGCTCGCTCGCCGCGCTGCCAAGCTCTACGAAAAAATGGTCGCGGACGGAAAAGGGCACCTTGGAAACCACGCGATCATTCTGCAACTGGGGTGGCGGGACGAACTGTAGCCTCCTTCGCAGTGCACGCATAGGGCGCATGAATCGAGGCATGAGGCAGTTGCGTGATTTGTCCG
>JADLAR010000009.1 GCA_020848155.1 Candidatus Sumerlaeota bacterium | reverse complement strand
TGCTCTACGAGCCGTTTCCCAAGCTGAGGGTCGCGGGTTCGAACCCCGTTTCCCGCTCCATTATCTCACTGAAACCAAACGACTTAGACGGCCCCTGCGAAGAGGGGTCCATTCGGCGTTGGCCGCCAAGTAGCAGATAGGTAGCAGCTTCACCGGAGAACGTACCAAGAGATGACTTGGTAAATCTCCTGGATCGGGACGCCTCGGCTGATCTCGATCTTGATCGGCTCCTGAGCGCTGCCCACCCAGACCCGCAGTTCCGCGTCGGTGTCCATGAAGCCCGCCGTCTCAGCCGAGAAGCTGGTGATCTTGGAGTAGGGAATCGAGCGCCAGTCCACCTTCTTCCCAGTGACGCCCTGCTTGTTGACGAAGATCATGCGCCGATCCGTGAAGACAACCTGGTCACGAACAAAGACGAAGGCCCTCTGGACGCTCTCGCCCTGAATGAGAATCGGCTGAAGTTCCTGCTGAATCTTGGCCGGGTCCGCCGCCGTGGCGTTCCCCCTGAGCATGTCCATCAATCCCATGACTCGACTCCGGAAGTTGTTTTGGGATCAGGCTCAGGGGGCGGCTGGCTTGTTGGCCTCGCACACGATGGTGATGGCTCGGTCCAGCGGGATGGCGTAGACCTGCTTCGCGGAATCAATCAGCCGATAGTGGGTGAGTTGTTCCAGTTGCTGGGTTCGCATTTGGACATACTCCGGCGAGAGCTGGCCGGGTATCCTGGCTTCGGTTTCCACCTGCCTGTGCCGTTCGGCGCGGGACAAGTATCCAACCAGTGCCAGATCGGCGAGCAACACCACTGCCAGCACTGCGGCCACGATGGTTGCTGTTGCCACGATGGGGTAGGGGCGGCGTTCAGGGGCTGACATGGGACAGGGACTCCATGAACCGGGGATCACGTTCGTTGATCAGGGGAAGATGACGTCCGACAATGGCAAAGCCAGCCACGATGCATCCCATGAAGCCGACTGCGCAGCCGATGTCGGAAATCGTCAGGCTAAGGTGGTCGGGGCTGATCGGCGGCACAACCTGCCACCAGATATCGACGTAGTGCATGAGCAACTGCCACAAGGCCCAGAAGGCAAGGAGGCGCGGTTGGCGCTTCATGTGGCGTGACATGATGGCCAGATAGGGCACCACGAAGTGGCCGAAGATCAGGAGCCAGCCGACCCCTGCCCACGGACCGTGAACGCGCTTGGCGAACCAGCCTGTTTCCTCCGGGATGTTTGAGTACCAGATCAGCAGGTACTGCGAGAAGGCGATGTAGGCCCAGAACATCGTGAAGGCGAAGAGGAGCTTGCCGAGATCATGGTAATGCTCCTTTGTCACGGCACCGGGAAGGTGGCCCGATGACTGGAGGAACCAGACGATCAGTATGATCGTTGACATGGCACCCACCATGCACCCCGAGAAGAAATACACGCCAAACATGGTGCTGTACCAGTGGGCATCCAGCGACATGATGGCATCGAAGCTGAAGAGTGAGGCCGTCAGCGCCCAGAGAATGGTGCCGATGGGACTCAGTCGTTCCAGAAAACGCGTGGCCTCAATTCCGCCGGTCTTGTCCTGATCCAGGCTGCGGCGAAAATAGATGCGGCCCAGCCAGCTCCAAATGATGCAATAGATGGCGAAGCGGACAACAAATGGGACGGGCTGCAGGTATATGGCCTTGAGGCCGGTGTGCTCAAGATGACTTCCAGGGTCTGCCGCCGCCCATGGGTCAAGCTTGGGGAGGACGAAGACGATCGGCAGCGCCAGAAGGCACCACACGGGAATCAGGGCGGCGAGGATCTCGGGAATGCGACGAATTGCCGAGAACCAGCCTGACTTTGTCAGGTGTTGCAGAAGCACGAAGAGCAACACACCAAGCAGAATGCCCAGTGAGAAGACATAGCCGACCAGATAGGAATGTGCAAAGCGCGTGAATTGATCGCCGGCAGCGATTCCGGCACCAATCGCACAGACAAATCCGACGACGGCGCTGATACTTCCGAACGTGAGCAGGCGCGGCGCCATGGTGTCGAGGCGGCAATTCGATGGTTCGATGGACGGTGCGGCATGCGAGTGATTCATGGCTGGCTTCCCTTGGTGTCCGTTGGCTGCAACCGTGTCAGTTCCTCTGCGGGCAGTTCCGCCGCACTGGCGTGCTGGCTCTTTTGGAGTGCGCGCACATAGGCCACGATCGCCCATCGGTCGAGTTCAGGAATTTGCTGGCTATAGGACGGCATGTTTCGCACGCCGCGAGAGATTGAATTGAACAGCGATCCAACTGGTTGCCCGAGAACAGCATCGCTGTGAAGCGAAGCGGGAGTCGTCCACGTTCCCTCGGCCAGCTTGGCGGCTCGTTTGTCAATCATGCCGTCACCATAGCCGGAGTAGCCGTGGCAGGCGGCACAGAAGATGTTGTAGCGATCCTGGCCGCGGTGGACAAATTCCGGCGTGACGGGAACGGGAAATTCCGTGGCCCATCTTCCGTCCTTCAGTCCACGACGAAGGAAATCATCACCCAGCGCGTCTTCGCGTGCCGCCGTGCCTGCAACGGGTGGCCGCATGGCACGATGATCGACAAAGAAGGCATTGAACCCCTGTGCCTTGAACCTCGCCTGATTGTCCATGTCTGGAACGATATGGAATCGGGTGGTCTGCGAACTGAAGGAGCGGGCGCGATAGGCGACGGCAAACGGAATCGCGGACAGCAGCAGCAGTGTCAGGGTCAGGAGGGCGACGAGGCGTTTCATTTCTTGTCCTCAATTCGTTCAAGGGCCAGTGGCTGGAGAGACTCCAGAAGGTGACGTGTGCGCACCTCATCGAACAGGGGATCTTCGGCTTCGATCACGACGAACATCCGGTCGGTGGTTGCGCGGCGGAATCGTTCACTCGAAAAGAGCGGATGGTGAAGACGTGGGAGCTTGTTGAGCTCAAACATGCCGAAGACAGCGGCGAGTGCGCTGAAAAGCACCGTGAGTTCGAAAACAATCGGGATGTTTGCGGGAATGCTCCAGAGCGGCTTGCCGCTGATCAGGTAGGGAAAGTCACGAGCGTTCATCCACCACTGCATGACCAACGCCACGACACAGCCCGTGAATCCGCTGATCGTGACGATCCATGGCAGGATGGTGCGCTGTATTCCCATCGCGTCATCAAGACCGTGCACGGGGAACGGAGTGTAACTGTCCCAACAGCGATAGCCGGCATCGCGAACGCTCTTGGCGGCTTCCAGAAGGTCATCGGGGGTGTCGAATTCAGCAAGGTATCCAAAGAGCGAAGAAGCATTGCGCGTCGTGTCAGGCATGGGGAGCCTCCGCATTTCGCCGGGTTGACGCCGGCTGGGGCATCACGCCCTTGAGTTCCGCGATCGCCACCATGGGGACGAATCGCAGGAAGAGCAGGAACAATGTGAAGAACACACCAAAGCTGCCGATCAGCATCGAGACGTCCACCCAGGTGGGGCTGTAGTAGTGCCAACTTGACGGAAGGAAATCACGGTTGAGGGAGCTGACGATGATCACGAATCGCTCGAACCACATCCCGACGTTCACAAGTATCGAGACAACAAACATTACCGGCACGCTGCGGCGCATGGCGCGGCTCCAGAAGATCTGGGGCACCACCACGTTGCAGCAGATCATGATCCAGTAAGCCCAGGCATACGGTCCCAGCGCACGATTGATGAAGGTGAATTCCTCTATGGGATTGGAGGAATATGCTGCGATGAAGAACTCGGTGCCGTAGGCCAGGCCGACCATCATTCCCGTGGAGAGGATGATCTTGTTCATGTTCTCCAGATGGCGGAGCGTGATGACCTCCTCCAGCCCATACCATTTGCGGCAGGGGATGATCAGGGTCAGCACCATGCCAAAGCCGCTGAAGATGGCACCGGCGACAAAGTACGGTGGAAAGATCGTCGCGTGCCAGCCGGGGATTTGCGAGGTTGCGAAGTCGAACGAAACCACCGAGTGCACGCTGAGCACCAAGGGAGTGGCCAATCCGGCCAGCAGAATATAGGCGACCTCGTAGCGATGCCAGTGACGTGCGGATCCACGCCAACCCAGCGCAAAAATCCCGTAGATGAAACTTCGCAGCCGGGTTTGCGCGCGGTCGCGCAGCGTGGCCAGGTCAGGAATCAACCCGACGTACCAGAACAGCAGGGACACCGTGAAGTAGGTGCTGACGGCGAACACGTCCCACAACAACGGGCTGCGGAAATTGGGCCACATGTTCATCTGGTTCGGAATCGGAAACAGCCAATAGGCGAACCATGGCCGACCAACGTGAATTGCAGGGAAAAGGCCCGCGCAAATGACGGCGAAGATTGTCATGGCTTCCGCGAATCGATTGATCGCTGTGCGCCAGTGCTGGCGGAGCAAAAAAAGAATGGCCGAAATCAGGGTGCCTGCGTGGCCAATGCCGACCCAGAACACAAAGTTGACGATTTCGAATGCCCATCCGACCGGCTGGTTGTTTCCCCAAACACCGATACCCGTCCAGAAAAGGTAACCGATCAGGACGACCATGTATGTGGCCAGGGCGGCGGAAACTCCAAACGCCACGTACCAGGCAAGCGGCGTCTTGGGCCGCTCCACGACACTGCATACCTTTTCGGTGACGGTCGCATAGTTGTTGTCACCGACGACCAGCGGCGCCCGTCGGCGCGGATCATCGCTCAGGTTGTCGGCGACACTCGGAATACCAATGGAGGTGTCGGACGTCATCGTGCTCATGCGTGCACCTCATTCAACTCGGGGTTGGGATTGCGCAGGCGCGCCAAATATCGCGTTCGCGGTTTGTTGCGGAGTTCATCGAGTGTTCCGTAGTCGCGCCAGTTCTTGTGCTGAATTTCCGAGATGCGGCTCTTGGGATCATTGAGATCGCCAAAGACAATCGCCTTGGCGGGACAGGTCTGGGCGCAAGCCGGCATGATTTCCCCGTCGGTAATGGGCCGCCCTTCGTTGCGCGCGGCGATCTTCACCGCTGAAATGCGCTGGATGCAGTAGCTGCATTTCTCCATGACGCCTCGCGCACGAATCGTCACCTCGGGATTCTTCTGCATCTTCTCCACTTCGGAGATGTGCTGGTTGAAGTTGAAGTAGTTGAACCGCCGAACCTTCCACGGGCAGTTGTTCGAGCAGTACCGCGTTCCAACGCACCTGTTGTAGACCATGACGTTCAGGCCATCCGTGTCGTGCATTGTTGCCGCCACCGGGCAAACCTGCTCGCACGGGGCATTCTCGCAATGCATGCATGGTACGGGCTGGTGAACAGCCTCCGGCTCGTTCGGATCACCACGATAGTATCGATCAACGCGAAGCCATTGCATGGAGCGCCCCTTGGCGACCTGCTCCGCGCCCACGACGGGGATGTTGTTCTCGGCCTGGCACGCCACAACGCAGGCGTTGCATCCATTGCAACGGCTCAGGTCAATCGTCATGGCCCAGCGGTGCTCGCCGTCCACGACAGGCGGTGTCACGAGCAGTTCCTCCTCGCTCTCTGAGTGCCCCTCCCCGTGATCGCCCTTGCTCAGTTTTTCTGCCTCATCCGGGGTGTATTCCCGAATCAATTCCTCGCTGCGGCGTTCGCGTTCCGCGATTCCTAGGCGGTCGATGGCATAGTGATCCTGCGTGGTCACAATCTCGGCGCGTGCGCCGGTCGTGGTGACCTTCTCCGCTGTTGCGTGGTTCCAATCCTTGATCGTGCGCAATGCGGCTGTCGCGTTGCCAATGCCTTCCGCGACCGGCCCGCCGGCACTGCGACCATAGCCCATGGCCAGCACGATCGTGTCTTCCGCGATACCGGGCAGGATAAATGCCGGAACTTCCAAGGCTCGCTCTCCCATGGTGATTCGCAGCACGTCGCCATGGTTGGCATGCAGCGATTCCGCGGTCTTCACCGAGATCAATGCTGGATTGTTCCACACAACCTTCGTGATGGGATCGGGAAGTTCCTGCAACCACGCATTGTTGGCAAAGCGGCCATCGTGGATCTTGTGATCGGGGATGTGGACGATTTCAAACGTGCCATCCTTCGGCACCGGCGCACCAATAGCCTCTTGGGCGGCCTTGGCCACATCCTGCGTGTTTGCTTCCACTTTGACGGGTTGGAAGGCGCTTTCCTTCAGGAAGCCATCACGCACCAGTTCCATCCATCCCGCTTCACCCGCGTTTGGTGCCAGCTTGTCGAACGTGCTTCGCACGATGGTGATCGGGTCCGCAGGCTGCTGGTCGAGCAGCAACGACAGAAGTTCGATGGCGGACTTGCCGGTGAACAGCGGCGCGATCAGCGGTTGGCAAACGGAGTACGTTCCGTCCCAGGCGCGCGCATCCCCCCACGATTCAAGATAGTGCGCCTGCGGCAAATGCCACGAACAGGCTTTTGCCGTCTCATTCTGGTGCAATCCAAGATGGATCGTGTTGGGAACCTTGCGGATGAGCGCCGGGAAATCCTCCTCCAAGGGCGCGTCGAAGCATGGGTTTCCGCCAAGGATCAGAAGCGTATCAACCTGACCGTCGCGAATGTCCTTTGCCAGCGAACTGATGGAGTCCAGGTTGGATTCCGCAGTTGCATCCGGCTCATCGTACAGGGCCAGGCAACTTTCATGGGCGCGCAACGCCGTGTTCATCACATGCGCCATGGCGTGCACGACGGCGGGTTGCCGGGGGCCGACGGAAACCACGGCCTGACCAGCGTGTGCGACCAGATCCTTGGCCATCGGCCGAAGGAATTTCCATTTTTCCGGTGATGAAGCCGGCCCGAACTGCACATCGCCGGGAAGCTTTACTCCAAGCGCGGCAAGCTCACCAAGAAGTTGGACGCAAAGAAGCGGGAAGTCTGAAGGCGCGACGGCAAAGCGATGATCCGCATTCGACCCTGTCACGCTGAAGGTGCTCTCGATGGCGTAGAGCCGGTTCATCGAATCGCTTGACACCCGCTGGTCGGCAAACTCCCGCGCGTAACGGCCCGCCGCGGGGTGTGTCATCAACAGGTCGGCATCGAGTGAAAGGATCACGCGCGCGGCGTTGAATCGAAGGTCGGGACGCAGCGGTTTGCCAGCGGCCAATCGGAAGCCTGCCCGTTCGTTGTCTCGCGAGACCGGCTCAAATTCATGCCAGCGGGCTTCCGGGAATGTTGCCAGGAATCTGGCCTTCATCGCGCCCAGTGTTGGTGAACTGGAGCCTTGGCTGAGTACGCGCAGGCCGGTTCCGCGTCGCGAAGCCAATGCGCCAAAGTGGTTCTTGGCAAAGAGTTGGAATTCCGCCCATGTCGAGTGGGTCTCACCTTGGAAGGGGATTCGCGTGCGCGCCGGATCGTAAAGTTCCAGGATGCTCGCCTGGGCGATCAGGTCTGCTCCGCCGTGCTCCTGCGGATGGTCCGGGTTGCCTTCGATCTTGATGGGGCGGCCATCATAGCTTGTCACAAGAAGGCCGCGCGCCACGCCATTGAACTCCATGGTGGTCGCGTAGTGAACCGGCACGCCGGGGAGACGGCCATCAGGCCGATGCGCATGAGGAGCAATGATTTCCTCAGGCCACTGGCATCCTGTCAGGCCGGCAAACAGCACGGAGGCGCCCATGAGCTTGAGGAAGGTGCGTCGCGAGGCCATTTCCGGTATCGCCTGCTCGAGGCCCGGAAATTCCGTCGCCATCATTGCGGCGAATTCCTCTGTCTGCGCCAAGTCGTCGAGGCTGCGCCAGTATCGCGGGGCGTTGGGATTTAGCGATGACATGTTGAGCAATCCGTGGAGGGCTTTGTTCCGTAGTGGTTGACGAGGGTGTTCTGGCTCGCAGCGTCAGCGGGCTGCCAATCCATGCGCGTGACCTGATCCTTCGGGCGGATATTCTGCGACGGGTTGCGATGACAGTCCAGGCACCAGGCCATGCTGAGCGGTGCCACCTGTGTGACGGTCTCCATCTTGTCAACGCGACCGTGGCATGACGAACATCCCACGCCGCGCGTCACGTGGGCACTATGGTTGAAGTAGACATAGTCTGGCAGGTCGTGCACGCGCACCCACTCAACGGGTTCGCCGGTGCTGTAACTCTTTCGAAGTTCCGCGAGCTTGGGGCTTTGTGAGCGGACGGTTTGATGGCAGTTCATGCAAACCTGTGTGGGCGGAATGGACGCCTTGCCTGTCGCCTCAACAGTGCTGTGACAATAACGACAGTCGATCCCCAGTTCACCCGCGTGCAGCGCGTGACTGTAGGGGATCGGCTGGGCCGGTGCGTAGCCCTTGTCGATCGTGACGGGGGAGAAACAATACCACACAAACGCCACTGCGTAGACAGGCACCGCGACCGAGAGCAAAATCAGGACGGGGCGAAGCAGGTTGGTGGTCTTTGGAAATAGGAAACGCGTCATGGGAGTTGTCCGTGCAGCATGCGGAAAGTCAGAACCACCTTGCGAAGTACCAGAGTGGAAGAACGAACAGTGAAATGACATTTGTCATGTGCCAGAACGCCTCCGCCAACGGCGACGCCAGCAGTGATTCGCCACGTGAGCCAAGATAACGGAAAATCCGAACACCAGCGAGAAGCGCGGCAGCGATGACGAACAGGCTCTGGAATCCAACGACCACCAGATAGCTGCGCACGAATGACTTCATCGACTGTTCGGGCATTTGCGCAACTTCCAGCGCGAGGGTGTTGGGATGCACGACACGCGGCGCGGGGCCACCCGACAGCGCGAATGGCGCCGATCCGGGAGGACCCACCGCAGCCGGGGGAATGACGGAGCGCGCCAGGTCGATTTCGTCCTCGGAAAGTGCCGCGGGTGCTGCCGCTGCTGCCTGGGGTGCGCTGGAGGAGGCCGTAGCCGTGCTGGCTGCGCTGCTCCCGCCTGATGGCGCGCTCGCGCCCGATTTCACAATCACGCGAATATAGGCAACGATGTCCGCCAGATCCTGATCGCTCAGGGTGGTGTTGCCACCGCGCGGTGGCATCAGCTTGCCGGTGGTGCTTTCGGGATCGTTGGGCATGCGCCCCTTTGCGATGAAGGCCACCAATCCCGGATCGTCCAAGCCGGCGATGAACGCGCTGTGGACCATGTCCTTGCCCTGACCGGGCAACCCAAGGCCCCCGATTCCATGGCAACTGGCGCACGTGCCACGGAAGAGCGATCTTCCCTTGTCAGCGTCTCCCGGCTTGAATGCAGCAGCCGCAGGTTCGGCAGCCGCAGCCGCACCGGGCTGGGCGGTAACACTTGCAGTTGGTTGGGATTGGGAGAGCAGAAGCGTCTGGCCAAGTGCACGCTGTCGGCCCGCTTCACGGTTCAGTTGGCTCCACTGAATCGCGTGGATGCCGAGGAAGTCCACAGCCAGCACGAGGACGAGCGAGTAGAAGAGTGCCGCATGCGATGAGCGACCACGACGACCGAGGAAACCGGCTCCCGCAAAGAGAAGACTGCCCACCAGCAGGACGGCCGCGCCACCGAGTCCCCAGATGGGATCGAGAAGCTCACTGCCCAGTGTGTAGGCCAGTGGATTGTTCGACCGCCACTGCCCATAGAATGCCACGATTGCAGGGAAGGCGAGCGCACCCACGAGCGTCACCGCTGTCAGGGCCGCCGGAGAAGGAGGCGGGGTGGGCTGGGAGTTGTCAGAGGCGATCATTCGGCAAACCTCGGAATAATCTACTATAAGATAGAGAGAGCTTCATATCCAGAATCAAAACCCGAACAATGACGCCTCCCGTGGGCGGCGCCTTGCTGCTTCTAGCGGTGCTGCTTGTTCGAAATGATCATCTCGAGCGTGGTTGTTTCCGAGAAAAGTTGATACGATTTCACCACCTTTGCCCAACGCTCATGCACCGGACAGGGATCGCCCTCACCGCAATCGCGATGCCCGAAAGGACATGTGGTTTGCTGTGTGCTCGTCTGGAAGGGGGAAACAATGTCCACCAACCGGATATCGCTGGCAGGCCTTGCCAATTGGAAGCCACCACCCAAGCCGCGGGTGCTGCGCAGGATGCCAAGGCGCACCAAGTTGCCAAGAATTTCCAGAAGATAGCGAAGTGGAATGCCCATTGTCTCCGCGATCTCGCGCGCCGGAATCGGAGAGCCTGCTTCGCGAGTGCCGATGCAATACATGGCTTGCAAGGCATATTGACTGGTCTGCGATAGCACTGTTTCAGGCTCCTGGGAGGACTTGGATCTCTTCTTCCTACGCAAAGCGGGTGGCGGGCAGGAGACGGTTTGCATCACGCACCCTCGCCTGCGCCGCATTGAAATTCCTCGGCGTGTTGGGTGCAACTGGCACAGGAATCTTCCTCGCCAAAGAGAGGGAACTGCGGAACCGCGACGGGGCGCTTCGGTGCTTCCACTTCAAGGAGCGCCATTTCGCATTCCAACCATCCGCGCAGCACCCGGGAGATGGCGGCATATTTTTCCACCCCCGACGCGACCTGCCCGCCTTCCGCCATGATCGCTTCCACCCGTCCCTGCAGGCCGCGGGCAAAGGCGGGCATCCACCACAGGAGGTGGTTTGAGAAGAAGCTCTTCAATGCGGACTCGCAAATCTCCAGATGCTCTTCGCACTCCTGGGCAAGGCGCATCTTGGCAAACAGGAACGACAGAAATTGCAGTTCAAATGCAGCGTGGTCGGCCCGTTCAGGACACTTGGGATCGGGCTGAAGTCCGAACGCCCGATAATAACCCGCGATGTCGGCCAGCGCATGTGCCCGATGCGTGGGATCATTTGAGGGGAGGTATTCTGTCTCATGAGGCGGACACGTGCGGGAGATCAGCAATCCAAAGACACTTTGGTGCGCCTTGTCGCGAATATGATGAGGTGACGTGATCCAGGAAAGCACCGCATCGATGTCCTGAGGCGAGATAGTGGTGTCGCCCTGTCCGCCGAAAGAAGCCACATGCTCCCAAGCTGCGGCAAGTGTGGGCAGCGAGTTGGCAGAAATCGCGCTCGTGAGGGAGCTTCGCGGATCGGACAGAGCCACCGCCAGGGAAAGTGCCGCCCCTTCTCGCGCGAGAAGGCTGGCTGTCTTGTCGGAAAGATCGCTGGTGTTCATGCGACGGCCTCGAATTCGATTTTCTCTGTCATTTGCATGTTGTCCGGAGAACTTTCAGATGCTGTTCACGTGGATGTTGGCGTCACGTTCGAAGGTCGGCTCCTCAGTCGTGATGCGAGTGACTTCCTTGCCGAACTTGTTGTAGCCAACGATGGTGTCGTTGTAGATTTCCTGGACCTTCTTCCCACCTCCCGGCATCAGGACCTCGATTTCCGCCACTTTCGGACCCTTCGTGATCTCGAAGTGGAAGATGATTTGCCGGGTTGTGCGGAAAAGCTGCAACACAGACAGCAGTTCACGGTCCGGGCAGGAATACTGCTCGATGGCATGCTGCACGCCGGGGCCGAACATCTGCTCCAGGTAGGGACGGGGTACCCAGCGCGGTGGAATATAGAAACCGTTGGGTTCCGTGCCGAACTGAGGGTAAATGGGAAGGGCAATGCGGCGTTCGCGGATCAGGTAGTAGAGCGGATTGGTGGGATCTTCCTTCCACTGTCCATTCTCGTCGATCTCAACAAGGCCTTGAAGGCGAATCTTTCCCGGACACGCACTCATGCAACGCGTTTCACAAGGCTCCCCATTGGGGCTGATCAGCGGATCCTTGCCCT
The DNA here is from genome assembly GCA_020848155.1 of Candidatus Sumerlaeota bacterium. Taxonomy (GTDB): domain Bacteria; phylum Sumerlaeota; class Sumerlaeia; order SLMS01; family SLMS01; genus JADZDZ01. The sequence goes on along the minus strand of JADLAR010000009.1, from coordinate 95,401 downwards.
CCACGCGCGGATAGCAGCCGATGCACTTCTCGCTCGTTCCCGTGCTGGGTCGATAGATGGACTTCTTGTAGGGGCACGCTTCAACGCAGCGCTGGTAGCCGCGACACCGGGATTGGTCTATGAGGACGATGCCGTCTTCAGGCCTCTTGTAGATTGCCTGCCGGGGACACTCGGCCAGACAGGCCGGATAGCTGCAATGGTTGCAAAGTCGGGCGAGGTAGAAATACCAGACTTTGTGTTCAGGCAATTGCACAGATGAACCAAAGTCAGTGCCTTTCCATGCTTTTCCGACGGCTGTTTCCTCATGAATGTTTGGAGCTTCCCAATCCTTTTCATCGGGCAGGTATCCAAGCGCCTCGCGGGCGCCATCGGAGGAAGGAGTTGAACCGGCGGCCTCAAAGACGGTCATCCCCTTGAATGTTCCGTAGGGCGCCTGCGGCGTGATTTTCTGGTCGTTGACTTCCCAGACCTGCCCCTTGGGATTGGCGGCTTCAAGCATGCCGAGCAACTTCGAATCCCAATTGTGGGGATAGCCGCCGAACGGCTTGGTCTCCACGTTGTTCCACCACATGTGCTCCTGGCCCTCGGAGAAGGTCCAAGTGCTTTTGCACGCCATGGTGCAGGTCTGGCAGTTGATGCAGCGATTGATGTTGAAGACAAAGGCGAACTGCCACCGGGGGTGGTGCTCCGGGTAAGGATAGCGCATTTTTCTGCCAAGCTGCCAGTTGAAAACCTCACCCATGATCTTTGACCTTTCCGATGTTCGACATCACTTGTGGTGCCACGTTGGGAAACTCTTCGTGCTGACAACCCATCGGAATCGCCTCGGCGAAGAGGACTCGATGCCGACCCACGCGCCGGGCGGCGTCAGCCAGGAGTTGCTTGCACATATCAATACCAAGAGTTTCGACCGCAGCGTAAAGCGCCTGGTAGTTGGGATCCTGCATCATGCGTTCGAGCTGCGCGCTTGATGTTCCCTCGCGCAGGAACTCTTCAACCATGCACTCGAACATGAACTGCGTGTCTCCGGGCAGCACGCCCCCTTCAACCACCATCGGGTGATCGGGTTCCACGGGCCTTTGGGCTGGATGCGACTGTGTCTCGTGATCGCTCATGTTTTCACCGCCTCCTTCGTGATGGAAGTCAGCGTGCCGGCAAGGTACGCGAGATTGACGTCGGATTCGCCGACGGGACCGTATCCGCTGTTTCCGGAGTCCCATGGGCCTACTCCGCCAATGCCACCATCCTCCGCCTTTTCCACCCGGATCAGCGTTTCCTTCGGCACAGTGTTGATCGCGTGGTTGTCGACAGCGAATCCAAAGATGAATCCCATCGATCCGGTGCGCTTGTGAAAGAGGGTGTCCGTCTGGTGCATCGGAGGAAGGAAACTGCGCGTCACTGATTGATGCGAGCCATAGCGGTAACTTGACTGGTAACCCGTTCCCTCGGCGATTGCGCGACCATCGGGGCGCGCCTCGTGCGCCTTGACGGTTCGTTCCGTGGCGATCCATCCCGTGTGCTTCATGATCGTGAAGTGATAGGGAAGGGCGGGGTTGAGTTTCACGCGAACCATGCAACGGAACGCACGATAGCGGAAATCCTTGTTGTTCCATCCGCGGTAGGGGCGATCGTTCGGATTGGCATCCACGTAGACGTAGTCACCTTCCTTGAAGCCCGAATCCTTCGCCGCCTGTGGATTCATCTGGATCTGACGATCACCGACACCCGGCATGCGCTTGTCGCGCCGCTTCGTGTCGGAATGATTTCCGGCCCAAATCCAATGCCAGTCGATCGTTGCCCACGAGGAGTGCACGGAATGCCGGCTCTTTGGAGTGGAGCAGAAGAAGCGGAAACCCTGGGACCAGAGTGGATTGGCCGTCTGCTTCGCCTCGCTCCAGGGCATCATGATATTTCGCACGCTGCGCAAATCCGCGTCCATCTCCTCCGGCGGAATCCCGTGTGACTTGGGACGAAGATAGGGGCTCTTGGAAACGATGACGTTGGGAAGATAGGGTGTTGCTTCAACGGCCTCGCGATGAACGATGAGGTTCTCACCGGCATCGATCGCCTCGGGCAAATCACAATAAGCGGCCATGCGCCCGCAATCCGTGTAGAACGGAATGTTGTCATGCACCTGTTCGTAGAAGGGGATTCGCGGATAGGTGCGGAAAAGGAACAATGCAGTGCCCGGTTCGCCTCCGTACTCGCCGCGCATCATCTTGTCGATCTGGTAGGGGCCGTCCTTGCCCCGCGTGGTGGTGCAACTGTTGAAGACGCGCTGGATGTAGACGCGGGATTTCTTCTCGGTCACGAACTTCCAGTAGTCGGCGAAGCGATTGTCATTGGTGCTCTTGGCAAGGGCATTGGCAACCAATGCAAAAATCATCCCGTCGTCGCGGGAATCGTGAACCGGCGCGATGCCGTCACCACCCCAAGCCTGAAGGAACGGATTTGAGCAGGAACCACCACACTCCAAGTCCTGGAACTCGACCCAGGAGTTCGCGGGAAGAACGATGTCCGCGTATTCCGCCGAGCCTGTCCATTCGATCTGCTGGTCCACCACCATATCAATGCGGGGGAGCACATTGTGGATGATGTTGTAAACCCACTTCGCTTGGTTGATGAAGTTCGCGTTGTTGTACCAGATGACCTTTGTCGGCGTCGGTATGTGCGTCTTCCCGGTGAAAAGCTTCTCGCCTTCCGGGGTGTTGACCTTCAGCACATGCTCACCGTGCGCCCAGTAGCTGGGTTCCTCGGCACCGGAAAAGTGCTCGATCTGGTCGCCTTGTGGTGTCGCGTTTTCATCCATCACGGGCTTGAAGGGATTCTCGGCCGTGAACGCCCCGACTCCCGGACCGGACCACGGAGAGGCTTGGAAGATGGCCCCTTTGTAATTCCCCGCCCACGTGTAGGCACCCATTCCGTGGTTTCCGATGTTGCCCGTCAGCATCATCAGCAGGAAGCAGGCGCGATTGTGCAGCGTGGCATGGAAGTAGTGGTTCACGCCTTCGCCGAAATGAATGGATGCCGGCTTGATCGTTGAGAGATCGTCTGCGAGCCGCTCGATCAGCGCAGGATCGGCACCACTGATGTCGGCGGCGGTGGCCGGATCATATTCGGCCAGGTGACGGCGATACATTTCGAAGACGGGGAGAACAGTTACCTCCTTGCCGTCCAGCGTCTTGATCTTGTACTCGCCTTCCAGCGAGGGATCGACTGGCAGCTTCGCGCCAACCTCGTCCCTGGAAATGGCAACGACAGCCTGTGCCTTTGAATCCCAAACACAGAAATCGCCGATCTTGGCGCGTTGATCCGCATTCAGACCCTGGATCTTGAAGCTCGGCCCTTCGCTCAAGTCCTTGAGCTTGTAGTCGGCGATGACCTCCTCAGGCCTCAGGCGGGCAAGCGTGTCCGTGCGCACCAGCAGCGGCAGGTCGGTGAAGTTCTTTACGAATGCGGCATCGTAGGTCTTCTTCTCAATGATCAGGCGCGCCACTGCGAGAAGGACGGCGAGATCACCAAGGCCCGGGCGTGTGCCTATCCAGTAGTTGCTCTTGGCGGAAGGGGCGCTGTAGTCGGGCGTGATGCAGACCAGCTTTCCTCCCCGCTCCATGCATTCATTCAGCCAGTGGCTTTCGGGCATCTTGTTTTCGACGAGGTTCTTGCCAACCTGAACAATGAGCTTGCTGGACCGCAGGTCGCAGAAATCCATGTCCGTGGCCTGAAGGCCGGTGACGAATGGTGTGCCCGGTGCCTGGTCGCCGCGCCATGTGTACTCATTCCATTCGCGCGCGCCCTTGGCATCCTTTTCCTCAACGCCACGGACATGATGATCAAGAAGCGCCAGCATGTTCACGAAGCGATAAATTCCAAACTTGCCGATCAGGCCGTGGATTGGCAGGTTGGAACCGAACTTCATCGTTCGGGTTCCCGCTTCCTCCATGGGCGTGAGCATCAGCGGGTCATAGCCATCCGCAGTCAGCCTCCGGATGCCTTCCTTGCCGCTGTAGGCTTGGGCGACGGCTGTCAACCCCTCTGCCGTGTAACGGGCCGCCTCTTCCCAGGTGACCCGATCGAACGTGTCATTTCCCCGGTCATCGAACTTGTATTCCGTGCGCAATTTGGGATTGTCTGAAAGGCTTGGAAACCCGGCGTCCGCCCATCGCCTCCATCCATTGCGAATCACGGGGCCCTTGAGTCGATAGGGACCATACACCCTGCGTTGGAATGTGTATCCCTTCAGGCACCCGCGTGGATTCCACGCCTTTGTGGTCTTGTTTCCGTAGATATCAGACGTGCGGTCGTGGTCGTAGTTCTGCTCGGCACGGATCATGACTCCGTTGCGCACGAAGGCCCTCATGCGGCACATGTGCGTGTCGTTCGGCGCGCAGATCCAAGTGAACGAACTGTCGAAGTGATACTGGTCGAGATAGACTTTTTCCCAATCCCGCGACGGATAATATTCAAGGGGGTTGGCGATGGAATCCAGTGCGGTCAACCCTCCCAAGCCTTGCTGCCAGCCCAACAACGAGATGCCACCAACGCCAAGTATCTTGATGAAGTTGCGCCGTGTGAGGGCGATGTCGTCGGTGCGGTTGTCCTGCTGCGAATCACTTCGGCCGGTCATGGCGTTTTCCTTTCCGGTATGCTGCCCGCTTTTGCGGTGGTGGACTTTGCCAGCGAGGGATTCTGGGAAGGCTCCTCCAGAATCAACTTGTGCCAGCCAGAGATCAGCTTGATCCCGTTGCGATCGCCTTTGGTTCCGTCCCACACGGCAAACGCTGCGGGAATTGAGCTTCGTTTCGCGAAGTCCACGTCATCATCCTGTGTGGCCTCGATGGATCGCACCATCACGACGCGCCACACGCCAGCACTCCAAACCGCAGTTCCCCACACGCCCTGGTGACTGGGTGCCTGCAAGGTCAGAGTGCCAAAGCCCAGAGCGTTCGATTCGAGAACGGAATGACGACCCAACTCAGGATCCGCCAACACGTTGCCCGCCTGTTCGGCCGTGCGGAACATGGGGAGCGGGAGATATTCTCCCGCGATCGCGCGCAGGAAGAGAGGCGCCGTGGTCGTCTTGTCCTCAGGAAGGAGAAACTCCTTCCAAGTGACCGACGATGGGGAAACCTTTGAAGAAACCTCGCTGTCTTCCGAGGCGATTGCCTGGCGATGCCCCTGCCAGTGCCACAGGTTCACCATCGAACTCGGCGCGTGCCCCGTCAGCCGAATCCCCATGGGAAGCGCGGGTACCTCATCACTCATTGAGAACATCACCGATACCGCGTCGGAGAACCGTTTCTGCCCCTTCACCAGGTCACGGGTCGAATCATGCCATTCCAGACAGATCGCCAACCGCGATTGATCACGGACTGCGCGCACGGCCAACCGCGTGATATCCTCGGGCCGCTGCCACAAGGGCTTTACTTCAACCTCGACAGGCTGCACTCCCATCCATCCCACATGGCCAGGATCCAGCATCATCGCCGGATCCGGCGCAGGAGCCACGATGATCCGTGCCCCCGACGGGATGGCGGAGCTTTCCGGCCTTGCTTGCAGGCTATGGATGAATGCCACGAGAGCCCAGGCATCACTCAGGTTGTGGCTGCCATCGAGGTTGGTTGTCACCAACGCTGCCTCATAGCCCACCATCGGTGTACCGGGAATACCCTTGAGGATCACGCGGCAGATGTCATCCGGCCGCGGTCCCGACTTGAATAATCCGCTCGACAAGTCAGCGGGCAGGATTGGCCGCCCAATCGAATCCATCAGGTTGGCCGAACCTTCACCGTCCCCATGGCCGGTGGCGCCGTGGCAGGACACGCAACCAAGCGACGTGAACAGGTACGAGCCGCGGTCGATCATGCCTTGCGTGGTCGGGGGGCGGGTGCCGAGATCCAACCGTTCGCCCTGCCGGGGTTTTGCCTGTTCCGCCCGCAATGTGGCCACAAAATTTGCCAACCCTGCGATGACAGGCTCCGTCAGCACGCCGCGGAAGCCCGGCATGGAACTGCGTGGGATTCCCTGTGCAATTGTCCGCTCAAGTGCCGCTTCCAGTTCGCCCTTCGGTGCATCACTGGGGGCGAAGCGGAACGGGCTGTCCACAAAATCACGCGGGCGCGGATAGAGTTGGTTTGCAGCGGGCCCATCTCCACGTCCAGTCAGTCCGTGGCAGGCTGCGCAGTGCTGAACATACATTCCTTGAATCACTTCGCGTTCCGGCAGGAACACGGGATTGACCACCGCCACCTGCTCCGGTGTCCGGACAGGCGCGGGGGCGGCAACCGGTGCCGCGGCTGCCGGCGGAGCGACGGGGGCCGCCGAGGCAACCACCGGGGCTGGAGGTGCCGGCGCCGGGGTGGTGGAAACTCCGCCGCCACCCCCAAGCAGGGCGTAGCCCAGGATACCCAAATTTATGACCAGTACCCCAACAACCGCTCCAACGACAGGCGCGTTGGAGCGCTTCGCATTTACGGAACTTGGCGCTTCGGGCGCAGAGGGGGAAGTCATCTGATTCACTCTCCGACTTGCTGATAGCTGGTATTGGAAGAAGCGTTTTGTGAACGGGGTTTCCCGCGCTCACAAATCTAGTTGTGGATATGTATATCCGAAGATGCAAGAGGATTTTTAGCGCCCTCCAAAACCGACTTTGCGCGTAAAAAAAGGGGCGCAAACGTGCCAATTACAGCCTTCCGGCATTGGTTCATCGTGCCCGGAAGCCTTATCTGGATTGCGATGCTCTTTGTCAAATTTTGCAGCCACTGCGCGACTGCGAAGCGACGATTCAGCGCTCGGTGTCAGGGCTTGGAAGAATGTGATTTCCGCCGTTTGTCATACGAGAACGTGGCAAAATGAAAACGCCCCGGCGGCACGAAGGTTCGCGCTGCGCCGGGGCGTTTGCCGAAGGTCAGGCAGGGCTATTGAAACAACAGTTCCAGAGGATGATAGACCTTCATCCCCGTGCCGCCCTTCAGGTGGATTGTGCACACGCTGCTTTCCGTCACGATGGCATCGACGTTGGCCTCAGCGAATTTCCTGAAGAGTGGGTCGCCAACGGCCTGCGACAGGTCGTAGCCGAGTGCCCCTGCCTTCAGTCCAAATGTACCACCCATTCCGCAGCACGTTCCTGTTTCAACGAGTTCAACTTCCGCGCCGCGTGCGCGCAGCCACTCCATTGCAGCGAGGCCGGAGCTCATGGGGCGCTGATGGCATGACACATGGAAGCCGAAACGCTTGCCCTTGAGCGGCGCGGGCGACGGTGACTCCGTTTCAAGAAGCTGCAGATATTCGAAGATCTCATGCGTTCGTTCCGAAATGATTCGTGAATCATCGCTGTGGAGGAGCTTGTGATAGGCGAGCTTCAGGCAGTATGCCGCAGTTGGCTCGGTTGCCACGATGTCGTAGCCGCGCCGTGCGAAGTCGATCAGTGCCTTCACATTGTGCTCGGCGGTTTCGCGTGCGCGTTTCAGGTCACCGTAGCCGATGAACGGATAGCCGCTTGATTTCTGATTCGGGGGGACGACGACCTCGCAACCCTTCTCACGCAAGCGTTGCACTGCGGCAATTCCAAGCTCCGGGGCGTTGTAGTTTGCATAGATGTCGACAAAGTATGCGACTTTCCGCCCCTTCGAGGAAGTGTCCGGGGGTAGTTCGCGAAACCTCTTGGTGAAAGTCCTTCGCGCGAACGGAGGGAGTTTTCTCCGCCGATCGATCCCAGAAGTTTTTTCGAGGAGGATGCGGAACAGCGAATTGTTCAGCATCCAGTTCGACAGCGGTGCCGTCGCGCTGCCAAGCCCCGCGAAGTTTTCCGCCATCATCAATGTTTTGTTCACGATCGGTGCCGGATGCTTCTGCGAGTCGCGGTCCTTTACCTCCGCAATCATCATCGGAATGTCAATTTCCGCGGGGCAGATCTCCTTGCACAAACCGCAGGAAATGCACAGTGGTGCGAAGTCCCCCGCCTTCTCCAATCCGTGAACCGCCGCAGTCCACGGGATGCCGATGGGCCCCGGATAAATGTAGCCGAAGGTGTGGCCGCCAACGACTCCGTAGGTCGGGCACATGTTCATGCAGGCGCCGCAACGGATGCAGTTCAATGCATCCGCAAAGACCGGGTCGTCCCGCATTTCGCTGCGCCCATTGTCCAGGATGATGATGTGCGTTTCCCGTGGGCCGCGCCCCTCGCCGTCGCCCAGTTGCGAGCGGCCCGCCATGAAGGTGACGTAGGTCGTCAGCATCTGGCCGACGGCGCTGACGGGATGGGCCATCACCATTTTCAGCGCATCCTCCACGGTATCCACGACCTTCTCCATGCCCATGATGCAGATGTGAACGTCGGGGATGCTGGAGACGAGCCGCGCATTTCCTTCATTCGTCTCGATCACGATCGCGCCCGTTTCTGCGATGCCGACGTTGGCCCCCGTCATGCCGATGTCCGCATTGAGGAAAATGGGACGCAGGTACTTGCGGACGACCTTCATGATCTCACCGGCATCGGGAGGGATCTCTTGGCCCGTCTCCTTCTTGAAAATCTCAGCCACCTGCACGGCTGTCTTGTGCACTGCGGGAAACACAAGGTGATACGGCTTCTCGTGGACCTTTTGGATGATGAGTTCACCAAGGTCGGTCTCGATCACGTTGATGCCATTGTGTTCCAGTGGTTCGTTGACTTGAATTTCCTCGCTGGTGAGCGACTTCGACTTGGCGACTGACTTCGCGTTCTTCCTCCGGCAGACATCGAGGATGTATTCGATCGCCGCCGCGCCGTCCTTCGCCATGTAAACCGTGCCACCGCGCTCGCGCACCTTGCCTGCGAATCTCTCCACCAACTCAGGCAGCTTCTCGATGCACTGGAGCTTTGTCGCGCGTACATCCTTGCGGAAGGCATCGCCATCGGGCCTTGCAGCAACGGCGGCACGGCGACTATCGCGACCACGTTTCATCGCAGTGTACAGCGCGTCGCGCTTTGGCTTTTCCGCGAGGGCCTCCGTGATTCCTGCCTTCAGCCTGTCGTAGCGTTCTTCAGCCATCGGCCGGTCTCCGATCCATGATGACGATTGCATGGGCTTCCTCGGGGCCGTGAACACCGAGTGTCAGTTTCATTTCGATGTCAGCCGTGCGGCTTGGCCCGGAAATGAATGTGGCGACACAGTTCCCCGTGTTCTCTGAGAAGACCGCGCGCAGCCTCGGAGCCGCATCGGTCAATTGCGCGACCAACTGTTCCGCCCACACGATTCCGATGTGCAGGCGGGGGAGGGTGGACACGAGACGCGCGGCATCATCCGTCGCAAATTCCACGAGCGTGCCGGTCTCAGCGATGACAAAATCGGGAACCGTGATTCCCACCTGTGCGCGATCCATCGCACCGGGCAGTTGCGATGCGCGGAATGGTGGCTTGAGCACCTCGATGCCGGCGGAGGAGCAGTGTTCTTCAATGGGCCGTTGCAGGAATTCGGGCAGTGCTGAGACGGCAATGCACGTCACGTTCCCGCTGTTCAGGATCCCCACAACGTGGGCAACGGCGTCGTCAACCACGCTGGCAATTTTTACTTTTCCGGAAAGCACCTCATATTTTTTGTGGAAGCGTTCCACAAGGTCATCGTTCATGTGGTTTCAATCACTCCACTTTCGCGCTGACAGTGGGTGAGTCCGACCACTTGTCCTTGAAGTTGATGCGTGCCGCGTGAAGCGAGAAGTCCCCCGCCTCCGAACTGGTCAGCGGGACCTCGAAGATCGCACGATTTGCCGTGGATTCTGGACTTTTTGTGGGGGCGCCAGCCGTCAGTCCCTTGATCTTTGCGAAATCAGGAAAGACAATCTGGTCTGGCGTGATCTCATTCGCACCGTTGCCAAAGATCGTCAGCTCGTAAGTGAATGGCTGGTCCGCCTTGATCGCGTCCTCCTTGATGCGTGCGACGGAAAGGATTTCCTTCGCGACGTCCTCCAACGGCGGGAGGGCAATGGGGTCCAATCCATAGTCGCGGATTCTCTCGCGAACGCGCTCGGAAAACTCCTTCCAAGGGAAGTGCGGGCCGGGGTCGGTCTTGTTCCATGGTTGCACCTGATAGTGGCCAACCAATCCACGTCCCAGGAAGCGGTTGGTGCGATCGCTCCGCTTCGGTTTTCCCTCATCGTCCAACGGAGGTGCCTGAATTTCCAGGGAGTAGGGACCTTCGTAAGCTGTTCCATCGGGATGATACGCAGGGATGTCCCACTTGACGCAAAGATACGCGCACAAATTCACAAGGGAATCCATCATCTCCGGCGTCCATTGTTCCTCGAAGCGTCCCCAACCCGCGCATTCGATGCCGATGCCACGTCCGTTGTAATAGGTCTGTGTATGGGCGATGTCAGTCTCGTTCACCATCTGGCAAATCTCGCCCTTCGGCCCCATGACGAAATGAGCGCTCACTTCGCGGTCGTTCCCCTTGAAGTAGTTCACATTTCCCTTATAGGCGACTCGCTGGTTCTCCTTGAACGTGAGATTGTCGCGATAGTTTCCTTCTGTTGTATGGATGACGATCGCAACGATGTCGCCCTTCTTTCGCTGTGCCTTGCGATAGGGGCCTGCATCCACCCATGACATTGCCGGAGAAGGCGGCGACGGATTCCACGTCCAATGATCCGTCTCATTCCCGCCTTCGTTGTAGTAGTTGTTCAGGACAACCTTCGGCGGCTCCTGCACCGCAGCCGCATGGTGGGAGGATGATGCATGGTGATGGGCGCAGCCGGTTGCAAGTATCCCGGCGGCGGCAAGCGCTGGGAGGATCACGGAGTGATTAAAACTCATATTTCCAGTCCTGGGATTTTGAAAGGTGAATGGGGAAGGCTTGGACCGTATCGGGCGAACGTGCAAGGCGAATGTGAGGGCCGCTTGCCATTCACAACAAAATGACACGCGCATCGCCCAGACATCACGCCCGCATGGCAATTCAGCGGTACCGAGATTTCCTCCGCCTTTCAGCGCCGCTCACCGCGCCAAAAATTCGATGTCCCCACCAAACTACTGCCTCGACTCCGGGTTTCGCTCATGTTCTTCTCGCGCATGATCCCGATTTCGTACCTTGATTTATCCCCAATCCCCAGTGGCTCTACCCCTGCCGTTGCGCTTCGGAACACGCTGGAGCTTGCGCGTCACGCGGAGGCAAACGGCTTTCATCGCTACTGGCTGGCAGAGCACCACAACATGCCCGGCATTGCCAGCGCCGCGACCGCAGTCGTGATTGGCCAAGTTGCGGGAGGAACGAAGACGATCCGCGTCGGGGCGGGTGGAATCATGTTGCCAAACCATGCACCGCTCGTTATCGCGGAGCAGTTCGGGACACTGGCTTCACTGTATCCTGATCGCATCGATCTGGGCCTTGGAAGGGCGCCGGGAACTGATGTTTTGACGGTGAGGGCGCTCCGCCGCGATCCTCTCACAAGCGCCGACCGCTTTCCGCAGGACGTCCAGGAACTTCGCATGTTTTTCGAGCCGGCGACCGATGGGCAACTCGTTCGTGCGGTGCCCGGTGCGGGATTGCGCGTGCCAATCTGGATGCTTGGATCCAGCCTGTTCAGCGCGCAGCTTGCGGCGCTGCTTGGGCTTCCCTTCGCGTTCGCATCGCATTTTGCCCCCGATGAGATGGAGCGCGCGGTCACGCTCTATCGAACAAGCTTCATTCCTTCGGAAGTGCTTCGGAAGCCGTACGTCATGCTGACAGTGAATGTCGTTGCAGCAGACACGGACCAGGAAGCGCGCCATCATTTCACGTCCCAGCAGCAGGCTTTTGTCAGCCTGCGCCGTGGGATGCCGGGGCAGGTCCCCGCTCCGATAGACGACATTGAAGTCTACTGGACCAGTCAGGAGAAGGACATGGTCAATCGGGCGCTGGCGCGGTCCTTTGTCGGAAGCGCCGAAACGGTGGAAACGGGCCTGCGCGAATTCATGGAACGTTTTCAACCTGATGAGCTTATGATTTCCGCCCATCTTCATGACCATGCGGCGCGCATGAGGTCGATTGGCATCGTCGCGCAAATGTGGCGCGGAATTTTTCCTGCCCTTGCGAACCCTGCATAGAAAATCATCGTTGCATGGCTGAAAATGACCCTGTCCTGACCGCCGTCAACCTCAGGAAGCTCTACCTCGAACGCGTCATCCTGGACGATGTGAGCTTCACCATTCACGAAGGTGAACGCATCGCGCTTCTGGGCGCAAATGGCGCGGGCAAATCGACATTGCTCTCCATCCTCACGGGGAAGGTCCCGGCGGATGCGGGTGAAATTCGCATGCGTCGCGGGCTGCACGTTGCGGTTCTGGATCAGGGCGGTGGCTTGCGTGATGACATGACCGTGGGGGAGACGGTCGATTCCGCTTTTGCCGAAGTGCGCGAACTTGAGGGGGCACTCTCTGAAATCCACGACGAGTTGGAACGCGGTGAGGGGGACACCGCAAGTTTGCTGGAAAAACAGGCCATCCTCCAGCACAGGCTGGATGAGCGTGATCCCCACACCATCACCACTCGCACGGAACGTGTCATGGCGGCGTTGGGCGTGCCGGCGCGCGGACGCCGGATAGGCGAGTTGTCCGGCGGCGAACGTCGGCGCACGGCCCTGGCGCGAACGCTTCTGGAGGATGCTGATCTCCTCCTGCTCGATGAACCAACCAACCACCTCGATGCGGAAACGCTCGATTGGTTGGAGGACTTCCTCGCGCGCCTGCGCGCCACCGTTGTGTTCGTCACGCACGACCGCTACTTCCTTGATAACGTTGCGACGAAGATGGTGGAGCTTTGGCGTGGCCGTGTGAAGGTCTACGCGGGGAACTACACGGACTACTTGCAGACGAAGGCCGTCGAGGCGGCGCACGCGGATCGTGCGGAATCCACGCGCCAGAATTTGATGAGGCGCGAGATCGAATGGCTCCGCCGCCAGCCAAAGGCACGCACGACAAAATCAAAGTCCCGCATCGACAGTGCAACCAGGCTGATCAATGATAAGCCACCGGAGCCGGACGCACTCGTGCGCCTGCTGATTCCCCCCGGGCCGCGCCTTGGCAACACGGTGATCGAGACGCACAGCATTTCCTTCGCGCGCGGCGGCCATGAACTCGTGAAAAACTTCACGATCAACATCGGTGCGGGAGAACGCATCGGAATTGTCGGTCGCAATGGGTTGGGGAAAACCACGCTGCTCCGCCTCCTGCTGAAGGAATTGAAGCCGGACACTGGCCGCGTTGAGCATGGTGTGTCAGTCCGCGTTGTCTATACGGACCAGGAACGTACCGCGCTCGATCCAAACAAGACCGTGCTTGATGAGGCGTCCGACGGGCTGGAGTACATCACCGTGGGGGACCAACGCATCGGCTTCCGGGCCTGGTTGCGCGCATTCCTCTTCACGGAAGAAACTGCGGCGATGCCTGTTGGCCTGCTGAGCGGCGGTGAGCGCAACCGTGTGCTCCTTGCGAAGATGCTGCGCACAGGTGGCAATGTCGTTGTGATGGACGAACCCACCAACGACCTTGACCTGCAAACGCTGCGCGTCCTGGAGGAGGCGTTGGCCGCGTTCACGGGCTGTGCCTTGATTGTGTCACACGACCGTTATTTCCTGAATCGCATTGCGACACGCATCATTGCCTTCCGCGGCAACGGGGAGGTCGCAATTGTTGAGGGGAACTACGACAACTATCATTCGTGGGCGCGTCTTCAGGAAACCAATGATGCGTTCGTGCCTCCGCCTTCGGAGGCAGTTGTGAAACCGGCGGCCCCGCCGGACAATTCCCCGCGGAATACAAAGGCTCCCAGGAAAAAACTCTCCTTCAACGAGCAACGCGAATACGCCACAATTGAGCAGCGCATCGCGGAAGCGGAAGAGCGCGTCGCGGAACTTCAGCGTCGCGTGGAGGATCCCGCAACCTACACCCGTGCAACTGGTGATGAAATCAAAAGCCTCCACGCGGAGGTTGAAGCCGCCCGCGCGGAGGCTGACAAACTGGTGGAGCGCTGGATGGAACTGGGCGAACGCGCCTGACGAGTCGTGCCGCCGCACCCACGCAAGCGCGAGGTTGCGGCGGATGGGGAGGGAATCACATCCCAATCACGAACCGATACTTCACGTCGCTCTTCAGCACTCTCTCGAACGCCTCGTTGATCTGGTTGATCTTGATAAGCTCGATTTCCGACGTGATATTGCGCTCACCACAGAAGTCCAGCATTTCCTGCGTCTCCCTGATTCCACCGATGAGGCTTCCGGCCAGCGAACCACGGCAGAAAATCAGCGAAAACAACTGCACGGGCACCGGCGTGGGTGGCGCCCCAACCTGGCAAACGGTTCCATCGCGACGAAGAAGGTTGAGGTAGGTGCTGACGTCGATCGGCGCCGACACGGTATTCAGGATGAAGTGAAAGCTGCCCGCATGCTTCTTCATTTCATCCTCATTTTTCGAGATCACCACTTCGTGCGCTCCGAGGGCCAGCCCGTCCTTCACCTTGTTCGGCGAGGTGGTGAACAGGACAACATGAGCGCCGAGGGCGTTCGCAAACTTGACCCCCATGTGGCCAAGGCCGCCGAGTCCCACGACACCAACCTTTTGGCCCTTTCCCACCTTCCAGTGTCGCAGCGGCGAATATGTCGTGATACCCGCGCAGAGCAGTGGAGCCGTACCGGCAAGGTCGAGCCCCTTCGGAACCTTCAGCGCAAAGTCTTCCTTCACGACGATGTTGCTGGAGTAGCCGCCATAGGTCATCGCCCCCGTCTGCGAATCCGGTGAATTATAGGTGAATGTCTTGTTGGGACAGTACTGCTCCTGATCCTCCCTGCAATGGTCGCAATGGCCGCACGAATCCACGAGGCAGCCCACTGCCGCAGAGTCTCCTTCCTTGAATTTCTTCACATCGCGGCCAACCTTGACAACCCGACCAACGATCTCGTGACCGGGTACGACGGGAAACTGGGTGCCGTCCCATTCATTGCGCGCCTGATGGATGTCAGAATGGCATACCCCACAAAAAAGGATTTCGATATGGATGTCCTTTGGGCCAACCTCACGACGCTCAAATTTGAAAGGTGCCAAGGGCGCTGTTGCACTGAATGCGGCGTAGCCATGAGTAGGGATCATAAGGATTTTCCTGAGGAGGAGGTTGTGGGACGAGCAGCCAAGCAAGCAGGAACGACGCCAGACGCTTGATGGTGGGAAAGCGGACTTTTCTTGCACCATCTCTTTATTGAGTAGCCGCCAGTTTGACTCCTTTTCCCCTTTGCCCCCACAACCGGGTTAACAACCCTAGCCGCATCAATCTGTTTGGAGCGCGGAATGAAAGCAATCGTCACGGGGGCAGCGGGGTTCATTGGCTCAACACTGAGCGAGGAAATTCTTCGCCGCGGCGGAAGCGTCATTGGAATCGACTGCTTCACGGACTATTATTCACGGGAAATCAAGGAACGCAACCTACGCGCCGTTCGACAGAACCCCAAGTTTCAATTCGTTGAAAAAAGCATTCTGGATATCAACCTCGTTGACTATCTGGATGGAGTGGATGCCATTTTCCATCAGGCTGCCCAGGCGGGCGTTCGCGCGAGCTGGGGCAAGGACTTCAAGGTCTATACCGACTGGAACATTCTCGGTACACAGCAGCTTTTGGAAGCCGTGCGCTCACTGCCTGAGAACAAGCGCCCGCGCTTCGTGTATGCCTCCAGTTCATCCGTGTACGGTGAACGTGACAACTTTCCCTTCTACGAAACGGATCGCCCGCAGCCAATGTCGCCATACGGCGTGTCGAAGCTGGCCGCCGAGCACTTGGCTGTCCTTTACTGGACCAACTTCAAGGTACATACCGCATCGCTCCGCTACTTCACGGTGTATGGTCCTCGCCAGCGCCCTGACATGGCGTTTCACAAATTCATCCGGGCGGTGTACAAGGATGAAGCCCTCCCGCTTTACGGCGATGGACTTCAAACGCGGGATTTCACGTATATCTCCGATGCCGTGGCGGCGAATTTGGCAGCGGCGGAAAACAGCGCCCCCGGTGGAGTCTACAATATCGGCGGTGGCAGTCGCGTTACCGTGAACCATTGCTTTGACGTCCTTAAGAAGGTGATGGATCGCGAGATCAAGATCAAACACTTGGAAAAACAGCATGGCGATGTCAGCCACACTGCTGCGGCCACAGAACTTGCCGAGCGTGAACTGAAGTGGACTCCCAAGGTGGGCCTGGAGGAGGGGCTTCGTGCTGAATCCCTGTACGTCAAGGACCTGATGGCGGATGGCCTGTAACCCCTTGCCGTTGACTTTGGCGCATCTTTGGCAAACCATCCCGTCAGTGGGATGGTCTGGTTTCTTATCCACGGATCGCGTCGCCGCTGCCATACGAAGGAATCATTCCGTCCATGTCGCTTCTCGCGTTCATCAATAATCTCGGCACCCCTGAATTAGTCCTGATTTTCATCGTGGTCCTGTTGCTATTTGGCCCCAAGAGCATTCCGAAGCTGGCGCGCTCACTCGGGCAGGGTATTCGCGAATTCAAGGATGCGACGAACAAGGTCACTGAAAGCATCACCCGGCTTGATGAGGAAGACCCCAAGCCGGTGGCGCGCGTGCCACGCGAGGCGATCAATCGCATCAAGGGCGAAGGCAGCGCGGAAATCGCCACGGACGACAAGGCTTCCGTTGCCGACAAGGCCGCCCCGCAGCACGATCTCCCACCTGACGAAGAACGCCCCTCCGTTCAAACCACATAGTCGCGCCGTCTCCGATCGCTGGGGTGGCGAATAGAAGACGCCTTGAAATCACCTGACGCCGCCAATCTCAGCTTCCTTGAACACCTGGAAGAGCTTCGCGCGCGTCTCATCAAGTCCATTGCCGCCTTCGTAATCGGCGTCACGATCGGATGGTTCGTGTCACCGCAGGTCCTTGATCTGTTGATGGCTCCCGTGACGCGTGCCTACCACAACGCTGCAGTTGAAAGGGCGAAGTCCGTCGTTCAGATCGAAGTGGGTGATGACAACGTTGTGCGCTTGAAGAATCGTGAAGGTCTCGGCCATCTGAATGATAATCCGAACATCGAAGTCTTCAGGGCGGGGGAGAAGACCCCCTTCAAGACGTTCATGCTGAATTCCTCTTCGCCCATGATTTATCTTAGGCCAATGGACCCTTTCGTCATTCGCATGAAGGCGTCCATCGTGGTCGGCTTGATTCTTTCCATACCGATCCTTCTTTTTCAGGCTTGGGGGTTCATTTCCCCCGGTCTGCTGCCAAATGAAAAGCGCCTGGCGGGTCCGCTCATCATCGCCGGCAGCGTCCTCTTTCCCCTCGGGGCATCATTCGCCTACTATTTGCTGGATGTCACGTTGTACTTCCTTGCGCAGTTCGCCGTCGGCGACACCGCCATGCAGAACGACGCGCAGGCATATATCAGCTTTGCGCTGACGATGATGATCGCCTTTGGCGCGGTCTTCGAATTTCCCCTCCTCGTCGTGCTTCTCACGCGCGTTGGCATCGTCAGCACCGACTGGCTGGCAAAGCATCGCGCGCACGTTTTCGTGTTCCAATTGATTGTCTCGGCGATTGTCACCCCCACCGGCGATCCTGTGACACTGCTTTCCATGGCGTTGCCCCTTCAGATTCTTTTCGAAATCGCCCTTATTGCTTGTCGTTTCCTTGACCGCCTTTCCGAGCGTGATAAGGAAGAGGCGGAAGCCAATCAGCCGGGGGCATCCCAAGGGCTTTGATAGCGGGCCATGATAATCTGACGGTTCTGGCGTTGGAGTCCGATCCGAACGCGTGGAAGGAATTTTACCACGCTGTCGAGAAATCCGCAGAGCTCGTCATTTATCCAACGCTGGAGGGGCTCCTGTCCGACGACCCCCGTTCCAGCAACACGATCATCCTCCTCGATCTCGATGACCTGTATGGTTCACCAACCGCACTCGTGGCGCAGTTGGTTGACCGTCGCTCCCGCCAGCGCATGGGCATCACCAGCGGGCGCGAAGTGGAGAGTAATTTGATGGACCTGCGCCGCTGGGGGATCCTCCACGCCACCATCAAGCTCCCACCCATCAATGAGGAGGAGGTTGCCCTGTTCCTCGATTGCGTGCGCAACCCCGCCAACGGTTTCGGATTGTCGCGCTATTTGACGAGTACCATGGAGATGTACAGCCTCCCCATCGAGACCTTTGAGGAAAAAAATCATTCAATCGAGCGCGTCATTAATCACTTCGCGACGGCAGGCTTTGAAATCCACGAGTTGTTCGATGTGCGTTTGATCCTGGAGGAGGCGCTCAACAACGCATTCTTTCACGCCTTCCGGAATGAGAAGGGGGAAGAGAAGTACCAGCTAGGCAAGTGCAGCCGCCTGGATCCCGGCGACAGGATTCGCGTCGAGTACGGCAACAATGGAAACCTGGCGGGCTTTGCCGTGATGGACAACGCGGGACAACTTTCGCTCCGCACGATTTTCGACAAGCTGGAACGCCAGTATAACAAGGAAGGTGTTTTCGATGAGCGCGGCCGGGGACTCTACCTGTCGCGCCTGATGTCCTCGCGCGTCATCTTCAGTCTGGAGCCGGGAAAGCGCACGCAACTGATCGCCCTGTTTGACGAAACCCGCCGCCAGAGCAGGCCAAAGCCCTTCTTCATCAATGTCATCGGCGAGGAAAACAGCAGGGACTTCGCCGATGACCTGGAACTGGATTAGTTGAGACGGTCGCGGTTTACTTCAACTGCGCCTTGACCAACGCGGGAATCTGATCGGGGATTTCCCCCACCTTGATTCCGCACTCATTCAGCACGCGAATCTTCTCCTGGCCCGTGCCGCTTCCGCCACTGATGATGGCACCCGCGTGCCCCATGCGCTTGCCGGGGGGGGCTGTAAGGCCCGCGATGAATCCGACCACGGGTTTCTTCATGTTCGCCTTCACCCAACGGGCCGCATCCTCTTCCGCATTGCCGCCGATTTCACCAATCATCACCACGGCATCTGTTTCCGGGTCGTCATTGAAAAGCTTGAGCGCATCCAGGTGCGACGTTCCGACGATGGGGTCGCCACCAATGCCGATGCAGGTGCTTTGGCCGATTCCCGCACGCGTCAATTCCCACACGATTTCATAAGTCAGTGTTCCCGAACGGCTGATCAGCCCCACGCGGCCGGGCTTGTGAATATGACCGGGCATGATGCCGCACTTTGCCTTGCCGGGAGTGATGACACCGGGACAATTCGGGCCGACGACAACGACGCCACTTCGACGGGCTTCGTGATAGACCGTCATCATCTCCAGCGTTGGAACGCCTTCCGTGATGATGATCACCAGCTTGATTCCCGCCTCCATCGCTTCGAGTGCTGCATCCGCGGCAAACGCCGCCGGGACGTAGATGATCGTCGCATTGCACTTCGTGGCGGCCACAGCTTCCCGGACGGTGTTGAAAACGGGAACATTCTCCAGTGTCTTCGTTCCCCCCTTGCCGGGTGTGACGCCAGCGACCACGTTCGTGCCATATGCCTGCATCTGGCCTCCGTGGAATTGGCCTTCGCGACCCGTTATGCCCTGAATCAGAAGCCGCGTATTGTCATCAACCAGCACCGCCATGTGATCGTCCTGTCTTTGAGTGAGGAATCTTGGGAAAGCACCTTGTTTTCAAGCGGGCACTTTCTTGGGTCAAGTGGTGGCTGCATGGGCGCAATGGTGGCATCGCGTGATTTGGGCGCACCACTTCCTTGAAACAAGGCCGTGCGAAGGGGAACCCTGAAAGCGGGGAACCCATTCATCAGGACAAAAAAAGAGGCGGCCGATTTCTCAGCCGCCTTCGGTTTGCTTCTGGTTCTCTCCAGCTTACAGCAGTGCGGCCACCGGCTCCAAATTGCGCGTGGCTTCTTCCGCGGCAACCCAGCCCTTCGCCGGGTTGTACTGACTGAGGATTTCGAGCGCGGCGGAAACGCCCTTGCCGGTCTCGAATTTGTATCCCGCACCGGCAAGCGCCATCTCGACGGCGCTGATGATCGTGATGGCGTCGAACACGTCGTAGTATCCAAGGGTCGCAAAGCGGAAGATCTTCCCCTTCAGGTGATCCTGACCGCCGGCAATCGTGATGCCGCGCGCCTTGAGCTGCTTGTTGAACGCGCCGAATTCGATTCCTTCAGGCATGTTGGTGGCCGTCAGAACAACGGATGGGCGCTCGCTGTAGAGCGAGAGGCCGAGCGAGATCATCGCTGCGCGGGCTGCGCGCGAGAGCACCTTGTGGCGCGCCCAGCTATTCTCCATGCCTTCCTCAATGAGGATGTCGCACGCCTTCTCCAGCGAGTAGAACAGGTTGACCGCCGGAGTGAAGGGAGTGTCTTCGCCGCCGCGCATGGCCTTCAGGTAGCGGCGCAGGTCGAGGTAGAAGCACGCGCACTTCGCGCTTTTCATTGCCTCTTCTGCCTTCGGGCTGATGGACGCAAAACCAAGGCCGGGAGGAAGCATCATCGCTTTTTGCGATCCGGTGCAAACGATGTCGATCTTCCATTCATCAGTGCGCATTTCTTCCGCGGCGAAGGCGGACACGGCATCGATGATGGAGATTGCCGATGTCGCGCTGACAATTTCACCAATGCGCTTGATGTCGGAAACCGTGCCCGTGGATGTTTCAGTCTGTGTCACGACAACGGACTTCGTACCCGGGTTTTCCTTGAGCGTCTTCTCAAGAAGCTCCGTATCGAGAGGCTTTCCCCACTCGGTCTTCAGGTCGATGACCTTCATGCCATAAACCTGCGCAACCTTCAACCAGCGCTCGCCGAACTTGCCGCCATTGTACACCACGACGGTGTCGCCGGGGGAGGCGGTGGAGATCATCGCGGCCTCGACGGCACCAGTGCCGGAAGATGCGGTGATCGCCACGGGATTCGCGGTAAGGAAAATCTTTTGAAGCTTCTCTTCGCACCGCTTGAAGATCGGGGGAAAATCCGCACTGCGGTGGTGGACGGTCGGGGCTGCGCCCGCGAGCAGGACTTCCGGTGGCACTGCAACCGGACCGGGGGAAAAAATGTAGCTCTTTTTCATGTGTTTTTGCTTTGCCTTTGTGCGCGCAGGGCACTCTCGGCGCTGCGCATCGAAGTAAGTGAGTTTCTTTTCCCCGCGTGGTGGTGAGCAAGGGAACAATGCACATGACGGGAAGGGTATTGGGCCGCTGCAATGCAGGGCCTATAAACAATTGATTGTGGGGTGCGGAACCGCACCAATGTGGCAGTTCCCGCTTGCAGCGCGTTCGCACCTGTCCGCGAGTGGACGACTTCGAGAGGGCGCCCCTCCAGCAGCAATGACTTCGTGCAATCGTCCCTTTGTCTTCAGGTGTCTTCTTCTGGCGGCGATACCTGCTGTCATCTTCTTCGGGCTCACGATGGAGAGGCTTTCCAGGAACACGCCCGATGCGCAATTCATCGGCATGCTTCAGGGTGACCAGCCGTCCTACACAATCTTCGCACGCGGCACGTTCCTGCGCGGCAACGGCCTCCTCTATGCGTCCCCCTTTGATAGCGATTCATCTGCTCCGAAGGTTCTGGTGAATCTCACCTATTCGGCCTTGGGTCTCCTGATCCGGGTGTGTGGCGGGCGCCTGGTGCTCTCATGGGAGATCTGGCGACTGGTTTTCGGCATTGGTGCCTTCGGAGGATTTGCGCTCCTTGTGACGCAAATTATCAAGGGGCCGGCCCGATGGTTTGCCATCATCATGGGGTTCTTCGGCGGTGGAACGGGTTGGCTCTATGCCATCTACTACTACAATGTTGAACTTCCTTCGATAACGGTTTCGGAAAGTTTTGACGTGGCGGAGGCCACCTACGGCTGGTGGTGCCTGAATTTGTTTCGGCAGGCCATCTACCCGCTGGAGCTGTTCTACCATTCACTCCTCTTTGCGGCGTTGTTTCTGTATCTGCGACGTCGTGTCTTTTCCGCGGTGGTTGTCGCCGCGATTCTGTGGTGGTGCCACTCAATCACGGCAGCTCTTCTGACCAGCATTCTTGGAACGGTGCTTGTGATCGACTGGTTTCGCGACCGCGCGGGAAGAAAAACCACCTCGATGGCAATAGCCATCCTGGGCGCTTGTTCCGCAGGTGCGGTTTGCTACAACAGCATCTTCCTGCCGCGATTTCCTTCAATCAAGTCGTGGATTGAAGCCACATACAGCCTTTCATCGGTCATGTGGTTGCGGGATTATCCGCGAGCCTATGGCGGGTTGCTGGTGGCTCCGTTGTTGCTTTTCTGGAAACCGCTTCGCGATGAGGTGCTTGGCTCGCGGGAGGGAGTGCTGCTCCTGGCATGGATTGTTGCCGTGGTTTGCTGGTCGGAGCACGACCTTCTCTTCTCGAACTATCTTCAACCGATCCACTTCGCGCGGGGGCACTTGTACGTTGCATTGGTTCTTCTGGCGGGCAAGGCGCTGGAGATTTTCCTCCGGTCTCATGTGCTGAACGTCAAGTGGCGTACCATGATTTTCGTACCGCTGGCGATTGCCCTGATCGACAATGTGTTTTTTGTGATGCGTGTCGCCGTGAACCACGTGGAACTGGGCACGCGATTGATCGACCGGGATGGTGCGGAGGTCATTGAATACTACAAAAACCGCACGGACCATGTGACGATTCACTCACAGGAAAGGGGCCTGGCGAGCCTCCTTCTGATGGAGACTTCACAGCGCGTCTATCTCAGCGAGCCATTCCTGACACCATTTCATGGAGATCGAATCGCGGAGATGATTGGACTGAATGCGCGAGGCGACATCGCAGGCATGAAGCGGCGCGGAGTCGATGAGGTCATCCTGATGCGGAAGCAACCGCCCAATGTCATGCCTTGGCGGGAGGACCCACGGAAGCTTCGGCTTCTTTACTCAAACAAAACGTACATGGTGGGAAAACTTCTGGATTAGGCGGCTTCCCAACCATCGACGTCAGTCTTGAGCAGGCGAAGTGCATTCGCAACAACCAGAAGCGACATGCCTGTGTCTGCGGCAATCGCCCCCCAAAGGCTTGCGAATCCGGCGAAAGTGAGGATGACAAAGACCGCCTTGACCAACAGTGACAGGGCGATGTTCGCGCGAATGATTCCCAGGGTGCGCCGCGAGTGCTTGAACAGCCAGGGGACGCGCGCGAGGTTGTCGTTCATCAATGCGATATCCGCTGTCTCGATGGCAGCATCTGTTCCGCCACTTCCCATGGCGATGCCAAGGTCCGAACGTGCCAGTGCAGGGGCATCGTTCACCCCGTCCCCGATCATCGCCACGGGACCGTAGCGATCGCGGAGCCGCTCCACCGCACTCACCTTGTCCTCCGGCAGAAGTTCCGCGATGAACTCATCAACGCCGGTCTTTGCTGCGATGGCGCGTGCCGTGCCCTCGTTGTCGCCGGTCAACATGACGATTCTTTCCACTCCCGATGCCTTCAGCGCATTGACCATTGCGGGTGATTCTTCGCGCACTGTATCGGCAAGCGTGATGAAGCCACAGACGTGTTCCTCGTTGCCAACGACGACAACACTGGACCCGTTGGCGGAAAGCTCCTCCAGGGTTGCGTGCATTTCGGGTGTTTCCTGGCCGCGCTCCTCAAGGTGCTTGTGCGACCCGATCCAGACGCGCTCGCCATTGAGCACCGCGGTGCCGCCCTTGCCCTGAAGCATTTGAAAATCCGTCGCAGCGGAAATCTTCGGGGCACGCGATTCCGCATAGCGCACGACACCCTGGGACAGCGGGTGCAGTGATTGCGAACTGATGGCGCCTGCGATTGAAAGCAGTTCCTGTTCCTCATGGCCGGATAGCGGAAAGACGCCAGTGACTTCCGGCTGGCCCCGCGTCAGCGTCCCCGTCTTGTCCATCGCCAGCACACGAATCCGTGCGGGCCTTTCCATGAACATCCCACCCTTCACCAGCACACCATGGCGGGCCGCTGAAGTCAGGGCAGCCACGATGCTGACCGGAGTTGAAATCACCAGGGCGCACGGGCATGCAATGACCAGAAGCGCGAGAGCCTCGTACACCCACTTCTGCCAGTCTCCTGTCATCAATCCCGGCAGGACGGCGACAATCAGCGCCGTCGCCATGACAATCGGCGTGTAGACACGAGCAAAAGTTTCCACCCACTGCTCACTGGGTGCTCGATTCTGTTGGGCCTCGCCGACCATCCTGATGATTCGCGCCAGCGTCGTTTCATCGGCGGGTTTTGTGGTGATCAACTGCACTGCTCCATCGCCATTGATCGTTCCTGCAAAGACGTCCGACCCGTGTTGCTTGGCGACGGGGAGCGACTCGCCGGTGATTGGTGCTTCGTTGACGGTGGTCTCACCAATCAGAATCCTGCCATCCAGGGGGAAGCGTTCCCCCGGCTTCACGCTCACCGTCGCGCCAACGGGGACGCGTGCAACATCCATCATGTCTTCATGGAGGTGCGCGTGCTCGTCGCCATGATGCTTGTGCTCATGAACGACTCGCGCCTTGGGCGGTGACAGGTCCAGCAGGGCACCGATGGCGCGCCGCGCACGCCCCACGCTCCAGGTTTCCAGGAGCAGCGAAAGCGAGAAGAGGAACGCGACCGTTGCGCCTTCCATCCATTCGCCAATCGCGCAGGCGCCGATGGCCGCCACAACCATCAACAGATTCATGTCGGGACGGAAATTGCGAAGCGCATACCACGCCTTGGGAAGGACAAGCCACAACCCCGCACCGATGGCGATTCCATACAGGATTCTGGAAATGATTTCGGCGGGCGAGCCCGCTGCTTCGTTGGCACCTCCAAGGATGTGGTGGATCGAGGCACCGGCAAGGAGGGCTGCGGCGCTGGTGGCTGTGAGGATTGCAGGCCCGTGTTTGGCAGGGTTACTTGCAGGCGGTTGCGGCCCCCCTCCATCCTCACTCGGCACCGCGCGCATCCCCGTCTTGGCCACGTTGCGGGCAATTTCATCAGGGGAGGTTTTCGTTTCATCATACTGGACGCTCATTTTTGCGTTCAGCACTTCGAAGCTGAGGTTTTCTATGCCGGGATTTGACTTCAAAGCCGCGCGCAGTGCGGCGACTTCCTCCGCGCAATCCATTCCGGAAATGTGGAAGGTGATTCGTGCCATGATGAAAAAGATCCCGCCGCGTCAGGAGTGACGCGGCAGGACACCTTTCAAGTCGAGTTGGGTGACGCGCCTACAAGTGGCAATTTGCCAAGCCATTCTTTGCCAGGTACTTTTGGTGGTACTCTTCCGCTTTGTTGAAGGTCGTGGCGGGAACAATCTGCGTCACGATCTTCTTGTTTCCATATCGCCCCGATTCTTCCAGCGCCTTCAACGATTCCTCAGCCGCCTGCTTCTGCTCCGGCGAGTGGTAGAAAATTGCGGAGCGGTATTGTGTACCAACATCAGGCCCCTGCCGATTCAGCGTGGTCGGATTGTGGTTCTTCCAAAAGACGTCGAGCAACTGGGCGTAGCTCACCTTCGCGGGATCGTACTCGACTTCAACCGCCTCTGCGTGACCGGTGGTGTCGGTGCATACTTCCTTGTAGGTCGGGTTCTCCTTCTTCCCGCCCGTGTAGCCGACCATGGTTGACTTGACGCCATCAATGTTGCGGAATGTTTCCTCCACGCCCCAGAAACACCCGGCGGCGAACGTGGCCTTCTCAAGTTTCACGGGCACCGTGTCCTTCGTTCCATTTCCCGCATCCCCAACCGCCTTGATTCCGAAGTCCGGGGCATAGGCTTCCAAACCATTCTTTTCCAAGTCCTTTGCAGGAACAAACAGCAATGAGGCGGAGTTCATGCAGTACCGCAACCCCGTGGGAGCAGGACCGTCATTGAAGACGTGCCCAAGGTGCGAATCACTCTTCGCGGCGCGCACCTCCGTGCGCGACATTCCGTGCGAATCATCGGTGATTTCCTGCAGCGAACCTTTTGAGAGCGGCTTCGTGAAGCTCGGCCAGCCCGTGCCGGAGTCAAACTTGTCCTTGGAGGAAAAGAGAGGGACTCCTGAAATTCGATCCACATAAATCCCCGGTTCGTGGTTGTTCCAGTACTCGTTGTTGAAGGGGCGCTCCGTGCCGTTCTCCTTCATGATCTTATATTGTTCGGGTGTGAGGAGTTTCTTAAGCTCATCGTCATTGTCCGGCAGTCCGCAAACCGTCGTGCAAACGGCAGTATCCTTGTTGCTCATTGCTTTGTCCTCGGTTTTCGATTGTTCGGGAAGATTGGCAGGCGAAGGGCCTGCAAACGTAGCGGTGCAACAGCTCAACATGATGCCCATCAGCGCGCGCTTCCAAGCGCTTGTGACTCCCAATGCCTTTGTCATGAAAGGTTCCTTTCCCATGGGGTCCATGAAACCAAGAATCAACCACACACAAGCCTCTCACTATTCATGCCACATTTCAAGCGCATCCCTTGTATGTGAAAATGGCCACAGAGCAAGCACGGAACCTTTTCATGACTTGGTTTGTCTGCCATGGGTTGGGTCCCGTCCAAGTGCACTTGACTCATTGCCGGCGAAAGAGCGTCAATTTGCCGCTGAAGTCTGCCAATATCAGGGGCGAGGTTTCGTGTTTTGAGGGGTAAATCATGGTAAAAATGACCAGATTGATTCTGCTGACGACCCTCGCCGTTCTGGCGATGGCGCTTCAAGGCGCCCATGCGCAGGTCCACGTTTCAACGTTGGGCAGCGACACTGCGGGGAACGGAACCGAATCCGCTCCCTTCCTCACCTTGAAACGTGCCCTTCAAACCGGAAGTGCGGACATTCGCATTGAGAATGGCGATTACATCTTCGACGAACCGACGGTCATTCCCGCCAACGTTTTGGTCACGGGCGGTTACTACCGTGCGTTTGAAGAGGGAAGTTACAGGTACTATCGGAGCACGCAAGCCACCAATTTTCTGGTGAACGTGCAAACACCAGCATTTCAGGCCTTTCCGCATCCCGCCGCCTTTCGTGTTGGTTCCGGTGCGCAACTGCAATGGGTCACGATCAAGGGTGGATATTATAGCGTCCAGTTGGACCCCAACGGGCGGGCCTTCGAGATTGATTTCTCCGGCGGCATCACGGCAGCGATCTATGTTCCGACCTCCGACGTGTTTTCCACCGCCGCATTCATAGAACGTTGCCGCATCACGGGAGGAGGGTACGGCATCCTGGTGGACCGTACTGGCATCGCGTCCATCAAGAGCACCACCGTTGAGAATGCCTTGGTGCGTGGCATTCAATTTTCGGGAACAGGTGGCGGTGTCCTGAACAATTGCGTGATCCAGCGTTCCAGTTCGCACGGACTGTTCATTCAGGGAAGCGCCAATGTGCTGGTCCAGAATTGCGTGATGCGCCGCAACATGGGGGCGGGCATCTATGTGACTGGCGCGGCCCCGATCATTCGTGGATCATTGCTGGAAGCAAACTCCGACGGCGTCTTTCTGGACAGCGCAACGGACACGCAGGTGAATAACTGCACCATTGCGGCCAACCGACTCAATGGCATCGCGGTCAACAAGGGCTATCCGGACTTCTCCTACAACATCATCGCGAACAACCTACAGTTTGGCGTGGCGGAACGCGTTCAGGAGGATGTGAACGGAAATCCACCGCCGAATCAAACGGGGTCGCTGGTTTCAAACCTGTTCTGGGGCAACGCACTTGGTGCCTACAAGGATGAAGGCAAGACTGTCCTGTCCACGGTGTCCGCCATTGGCCAGAATGCCGACAACACGACATCGCCCACGGGGACATTGATTGCCAATCCGCTGTTTACCGATTCAGCGAAAAGTGATTTCCGGCTGGCAAAGACCTCCCCTGCCCTGGATGTGACAGCGCCGGTGGTGGATTTTGATTTTGACTTGGACGGAAACCCCCGCAACGTCGACGTTGCTGACATCGGGGCGTCGTCGCCCAACACCGTCGATCTTGGCGGCTACGAAACGCAGAATTCCCTTCGCACAAGGTTCGCGACGGAATTTGCCGATCCCTCCTCCAAAATGGATCCGAATCATCCCGGCCAGACTGCGGCCGTGCTGACGAATCCACGCTGGATTTTTGATGCGTCGTCCCCATTCGCCCAGATGGCGGGAAGGATTCTTCCGGGACGCATGCGACTTTTCAGCCAGGCAGACATGTCATACGGAGGCATTGGCCGCACGCTCACAAACGACCTGACGCAATCAGCCTCCCAGATCGCTGTCGTGAAGGCGGAGCTTCAGGCGGATGACCCTTCTGCCGTGGCGCTGCCCCGCATTCGCATCAACGATATCGACAAACTGGACGTCACCAGCTCATTCTTCGTTCTTGGTCGTCGCGCCATGACGCCGCCCTTCACGGGACGCCAGTATGAATTCGCCTACGACATTCGTCAGGGTCAGTACGCCGACATCCCCTTGCAGACAAAGCCGAACTTTCATCAAAGCCTGAGTTACGATATCCTCGACTTCTTTTTGTTTCCGTACCATTCGCAGCACGACCTCACGGCGCTGGATGTTGATTTCGTTGATCGCGCAACGTGGAACGCCCAGTACACGAATCTGGCGAAGGCCTGGACTTTCGATCCGTCCGAGACTTTTGACTGGGTACCCGGAATCGCACCTCCAGAATTCAGCCAACCCTTCCTCAGCTACGACCCGGGACGCGGCGCATTGCGCTTTGAAGGATTCCAGGACCAGTCCTTCGCTGGCTGGGGATCGCCGGTTTTCAAGCTGCCTGCGGGGAAGCGATTCAGGGTGGAGTGCACCATCGCCAACGGACTGTCACAGGAATTGGGGCCAAATTTCCGCATCCGGATTGTTTCGAAGCTTGTCGACATTTCCTACGATGTGACCTGCCTCACCTTTCCCGGCGGCAGTGCCACGCCCAGCAGCACTGGCAGCCTGTACACCGTCTACGGCGTTGCGCCCGATGATCCATCGTTGCTGGTGGACGGCGACAAGGTGGAGATGTACATGGCCGTGGAGCTGTTTGGCTTTGCCTATGTTCCCGGCAGGCAACCACATACCATCATGTATCTTGACGACGTAAAGATTTTCACCGCTCCCTGATGCATGACATTTGACATCCTGAGAGACTCCACCGCCCCCCAGCCATCACCGGGGCACCGCGATTGGTACGCGCATGAGGCGCTGCGTGCACTGCCGCGATTGATCCTCATGGTGGACAAGAATCAGTACTCAAGGACCTACGGTTGTTTCGACCGTAGCTTCTGGCACTACCGCACGATGGATTTTCCCTGCGGCATGAACCAGGAATTCGTGCTGCCGCTGGCACTCGCCTACAAGATGGAACTGCCGCACAATCCCTATCTCGGAATGGAACGACTGCGCGAACTTGCCCTTGCCGGGATTGATTACGCGATCAAGGGGTCGCACAGCGATGGAACCACGGACGACTATTTCCCCTTCGAGCGGGCAATGGGCGCGCTTGTGTTCTCCCTTTATGCCATGACGGAAACCTGCCTGGAACTTGGTGACCGCAACCCGAAGTTCCTCGACTTCTTCGCGCTGCGCGGGGACTGGCTGTTGAAGCACAACGAGACGGGAAAACTCGCCAACCACCAGGCGTTCGCCGCGCTTGCGCTCTACAACGTGTATCTATTGACGAAGAATCAGGATTACCTGCGGGGCTCGAATCAGTTTCGAGACCTCACGCTGAGCTGGGGAAATCCGGAGGGTTGGTTCCAGGAATACGAAGGTGCCGATCCCGGATATCACGCCTGCCTGATTTCATTCTTTGCAAAGTTGTGGCAGAAGTCGAAGGACGAAAAAATCCTGAAGGCTCTCCTGCCAGCCGTTGATTTCGCCCACCTCTTCATGCATCCCGACGGGTCCTATGCGGGGGAGTATGGAAGCCGTAACACCTTTCACTTCTACCCGCATGGCTTTGAGGTCCTTGCGCCCTTCTCCCGCAAGGCCTGCGAGATTGCAGACAGCTTCCTTCATCGCGGAATGCCGCGCCGCACGCGTTATTACAACGACGACGATCGCATGGCCGCGCACTACGTCTACGACTGGATGCACTCATGGCGCGACTATCATCCGCAGCGAACCGGGCCGGTTGAACTGCCGCAGCAGCGGGAGGCGACGTGGCTTCCAAACTGCAAGGTCATCGTTGAGAAGAACCCGAATTACCACTTCATTGCCAATGCGTCGAAGGGCGGCGCGTTTAAGGCGCTCACGAAAGACGGGATGTTTGCTGGCGACACGGGCTTGATTGCTGAACTTGAGGACGGTCGCGTCATCGTCACGCACATCGTGGGCAGGAACACTGTCAAAATCAGTGATGACAAAACACGCATCGATATCCGGGGTGTGTTTCAAGTCCGAAAGCACATGCTTCCAACGCCGTTCAAGCAGGTGTTGTTCCGCCTGTTCATGCTTACAGTGGGGAGGTTCAATGCGAATGCGGTGCGCTCATTCCTGCAGAAGATCCTCATCGTGCAGAAGGCCCCCCTCAAGATTCACTTCCGGCGACAGATCGTTCTTGATGATGATACGATTCAAGTGATCGATGATATTGTGAATCGCGAGAGTGTGCGATTCGCGCGGATTTCCTGGCCCACGGACGCCACGAGTATCTATGTGGCAAACTCGAACGTGTTTCAGGCAAGCACGCTCCATCCATGGGAGCATGTAAGTGAGGCCGCCATTGCCCGTCTCAATGGCAAAGGCAAGGTGCGCATGAAGCGCGGGTTCAAACCCCGGCGCGGGATCTCGCAATAAAGAAAAGGAGCGCCGACCATTCGATCGGCGCTCCTTGTTATCAGTCGAACCTGCGAAGAAAACAACTACTTCTGCAATGCCTCATTGCCAAGGCGATGATAGAAGTCGCCGAACTCCTCTCCCTGATGCTTCTCTGCACGCCAGCGAGTGATCAGCTTCCCAATTTCGTTCGGAACCTCATCCAGGAGCACGGTTTCCTTGAACAGCTTGTTGAGTCGCGTTCCCTCATAGTCGCCACCGATGTACAAGTTGTACTTCCCCGGTGCGCGCGCGATCAGGCCGATTTCCGACATTGGAGCGCGCGAGCAGGAATTGGGGCAGCCACTCATGCGGATCATGATACGTTCGTTGCCAAAACCCATCTCCTCCAGCTTGTCAATCACGCCGGGCATCACGCGCTCCGCTTCACCGAGTGCCAGTCCGCACGTCGGCAACGATACGCAGGAGATTTCGTTTCGGCGCAACGTGCTCAATTTCCCGTTGCCGGTAGAAATTCCCGTGTCGTTCAGGATCTTTGTGATTTCCGCGACGTGCTTCTCACCGATATTTGCAAGGACGATATTCTGCTGGCCGGTCATGCGAACATCCGGGCGGAACTTCTCCACGATTCTGCGCAGGTTCGTCCGTATCGGCATCCCCTCCCGATTCTTGTCGCTAATGCGCCCATTTTCGATGAAGAGCCCGGCATAGAACAACCCCGGTTGGATCTGTTCGTGCCAACCCAGGTGATCATCGAATCCCCATGCGCTGTCGGAAATCGGGGCCGCTTCGGGAAGCTCAAGGCTCATGCGGCGTCCCATTTCCTCGCGGAACCAAGTTGTGCCAACTTCATCGAGCAGGTACTTCAAGCGTGCGCGCTTGCGATTCGTGCGATTCCCATAGTCCCGCTGGATCGTAATGACCGCATCCACCGCGCGGAGGACTTCATCCGGCGTGACGTAGGTGATCTGGTCGCAGATGCGGGGATAGGTCTCCTTGTTGCCATGCGATGAACCGAGGCCTCCACCGGCAAGGATGTTATAACCCTTCACGACCCCATTCTCCAACAGCGCGACAAGGCCAAGGTCGTTCGAGAAAACATCCACGCAGTTGTCCTGCGGAATCGTCACCGCAATCTTGAATTTCCGCGGCATGTACGAATCGCCGTACATGTCTTCCTTCTCGTCACGGAGCTTCGCAATCGGCGCCAGTTCGTTGTCCTTCTCGCCATTGATGAAGATGTCGTAGAACGCCGTCGTGCGGGGGAGCGTCCGCGCATTGATCGCATTCGTCAACTGCGTGAAGATCTGGCGCCCGCGATAGGCAGGTGTCGCGTCGATGTCCGCCACTGGGCAATTCATCACGTTGCGAACCACGTCGCCACATGCGCCGTAGCTCGTCAGCAAGCGGCTGTTAAGGGCACGCACCACGCTCTGCAGTTTCAACTTCCCAACGCCGTGAAACTGGATCGTCTGGCGCGTCGTGATTCGCAGGGAACCACTGGCCCATGTGCTGGCAATGTCATCCAAGATCAGGTACTGATCCGGCGTCGCGCAACCGCCGGGCAGTTTTGTCCGGATCATGAACGACCAGTCCTTGTCCAATCCCGCGCGCTTGCGCTCGTTGCGCGTGTCGCGATCGTCCTGCTGATACATTCCGAAATGCTTCATCAGGTTATAGGAGTCCTCCGACACCATCGGGACGGACTCGTCCAGCATTTCTTTCTTCACGTTGCCTCGGAAACCAACGCTTTGGCGTTTTAGCTTCTCAACGCCCGCCTTCTTCTCTGCGGGCGCGTCGATTCCTTGCTCCGCTCGAACGGTTGCTGGATCCTTGTACTGCTTTGTGTCCTGCTCGGCCATGTACGGCGACTCCTATAACTGATGAAGGGCTGAATTACTTCTTCTTTCCGGCTTTCTTCGCCGCCTTCTTTGCACCCTTCTTGCCACGTTTTTCAATCAGGCCGCGCTTCTCCAGCTCTTCGACAAGCAGGGCCACGCACTTCGCAAGATTGTGCTTCATCGTGTCGACAACGATGTCGGGATTGGTCGGTGCTTCGTAGGGTGCGCTGATGCCGGTGAATTCCTTGATCTCCCCGGCGCGGGCCTTCTTGTACAATCCCTTCGGGTCGCGCTTCTCGCACGCGGCCACGTCAGCCTTCACATAGACTTCCAGGAAGCGACCTGCGATCGGCTGCAACGCTTTCGCGCTGTCGCGATCCTCGCGGTAGGGGCTGATGAAAGCCGTCATGTTGACGACTCCGGCATCCGTGAAGAGCTTTGCGACTTCGCCAATGCGACGGATGTTTTCCTTTCGATCCTCGGGGGAGAATCCGAGGCCCTTGTTGAGGCCCTGGCGGATGTTGTCGCCATCCAAGACGTACGTCTGCACGCCGCGCTCATACAACGCCGCGGACAATTCGTTCGCGATGGTGGACTTTCCAGAGGCGCTGAGTCCCGTGAACCACAGCGTCACGCCCTTGTGCCCGTTCTTCACCTCGCGCATCTGCTGCGTCACTGCATGGTGATGCCATGTCAGGTTGCCGACCACCTGCGCCTTCGCATAGGTGTTCTGCTCCGCGAACTTCTTCTGGTAAGCCTCAATGAGGATCTTGCTCGTCTCCGGGCGAATGATGCGCGGATCGGGTGACTGGCCTGCAAGCAACTGCTGGCGAAGCACGCTGCCGGACACCGTCACGGGCTTTGTGCCGGCTGGCTGATCTTCGATAAGCCCAACGCGATTGATGTGGTCGTAGTATGCCGCGAAGCCAACCTTCACCGGCTGAATTTGCAGGTCGCCCTTCAGGTTGCTGAACTTCTGCTGGGCATCGAAATCACCCCAGATCGGCTTGCCATCATCGAGCGGCGCGTCCGCGTGCTTGCGCCCAATGACGATGTTGCTGAAGCCGAAATTCTGGCGATAAATCGCGTGCATGATGGCTTCGCGTGGTCCGCCGTAGAACATCTTCATGTCCAGGGCGAACAGGTCGAACACGTCGTTGATGTCGTAGCCGGCCTTCTTCCAAATCTTTGCGATGCTGTCACCCTTGCCAAGCAGGCGCTGCTTCTTCAGGTTCTCGTAGCTCTGCATGCGGATGGAAGCGGGAACGTCGTCACCCTTTGTTTCCCCAACCAGCGGATTCAGCACGACGCCGGCCTTCTTGCCTTCGCTCGTCAGCTTCTCCGCCGCGTAAACCATCGCGTACTCGTGTGCGCGGTGCAGCGGGTTGCGCGTCTGGAACGCGATGGCAGCTTCCCAGCCGGTCTTCTTCAGCTTCCTGCGTGTCTCTTCCGGTGAGAAGACATACTTGTGCACGATGTTCTTGCGATCATATTCGAAAGGCAGGACGTGGATCTTTCCGCCGACCAGCGTGTTGCGCGGATCGTTCAGCGCGATGCGCGCGCCCGGATGATCCATGCGCTCCGTGCCGTACACCTTCGTGTTGTAGTACTTCTTGTCCCAGGCAAACACATCTTCCACTTCCAGGATGGCCACGGGCTTGCCGCGCTCGTCCACGACCAACGCGTTCTTGCCAGCCTTCAACTTCTTCGCTTCGCCATCCGTCACGGGAAGTGAAAGCGGAATTCCCCACGCGAAATACTTTCCGTCCACCTGAATGCGCTCGTTGTCGAGAACCTCGTAAAACACGGCTTTGGTCATGGGACCTTCCAATGGCGTCAGCGTGCCGTCGCCGAGGCGACGCACCGTGGAAAGGTCCGCATTGGACACAACAATCTTTGGCGCTTTTGCGTTCTGCTTCAGAAGCTTCTTTGCCTCGGCGTTGCTTACATTGCGTGCCGTCAGGCGGTTCAGCCCCCCGTGGGGGGGAAGTGGAAGTGCCATTTCTTTACTGTTCTCCAATTTCCTTGGTTGAAATGTGTTTCAATCCACCGGCCTCAGTTCCAGAGCATGGACCGTGCCGTTGGTTTGTTTCCCCAATGTTCTGCCCGGCGCCGGAGTGGTCCGCAAGCGCCGCGATGTTTCGAACCGCCACAAAACCCATCAAGCGGGCTTTTTGCGCCACGGTTTCGCCCATGCACACCGCGCTGATGTCGCGGACCCTCGCCTCCGGATATTTGATGGGAAAAGCCTGCACCGCAGTCGGGCCGGCGAAAAACACCTCGTCCACGCGATCCCAGTCCACCGGCTGCGGGGTGCGTTCATGATACTGGAACACCGGCAGACGCTCCGCGCTTATCCCTTCACGATTCAGATTTTCAAGAAGCGAGTCCCCCTGCTCAGCCCCCCCCACCAGAAAAACGCTTTTCCCACGAACATGCGACAGCAGCTTCCCAAGCACAGCATCTGCATTTGAGGCAGTGACGGAAAAGTCGGGCATCACACCCAACTCACGCATCATCTCCACGCTCTCCCGGCCCAGGGCACCAACCCGTGCTTTCACATCCCGCCAGTCAACCCCCTCCAGGAGCATCAATTCGACGAAGAATTTGATCGTGTGGCGATTGCTGAAAATCAGGCAGTCGCCGGTGATGGCTTTTCGAAGCTGAACGCGGGCAAGCACAAGCTGCTCACCGTCCAGTGGGACTGCGTCAAAGAAACTTCGCCACAGGAAGATCGCGTCGGACTCCTTCTTTCTCAACAGCGAGGGAATGCGCGTTGAGGTGACAACAATCACCTTTCGCGCCCCCGTGTCGGCCCTCGCGAATCGCGCCGTGTCGCCAACAACGAGCACTGCGGGAGGCGCGATGCCATGCTCCTGCGCAAGCGCTTCCATCAGGCGCAGTTCCCCCGTGACCACTCTTTGCCGGTAGGTTGTCGCGTCTGCGATCAATGCGGACGGCGTTTCAGGATCGACCCCGTCAGAGATCATCTGTCCGACGATTGCAGGAAGTTCGCTCACTCCCATCAGCCAAATGCGCGTGTCAGCATGGACAATGGGTGGAACACTTCCATCACCTCCTTTTGTCGTGGCGACGGCAAATGTGCGCGCCGTGCCCCGATGCGTGACGGGGATACCCGCCGCGCCGGGGGCAGCGATGGCTGATGTGATGCCCGGCACCACTTCACAACGCACGCCATGATCCGCAAGGAACTTGGCCTCCTCGCCGCCGCGTCCAAAAACGAAGGGGTCACCGCCCTTCAGCCGCACCACGCGCTTGTTCTCGCGTGCGGCCGTCAGCATCCGGTGGTTGATTTCATCCTGCGTGATGGTGTGTTTGCCGGGATGTTTGGCGACGTCCACCAATTCGGCGCCGGGGCGGGCTGCCGCGATGAGTTCCTCGCATCCAAGATGATCGTGAAAAATGATGTCCGCCTGGGCCAGAAGATGAGCGCCGCGCATCGTGATCAGTTCCGGATCGCCCGGACCGGCACCCACAAGAAAAACAGTCCCCACGGGAAAGACAGTCTGCCAAGGGAACTGATTCGAGAGGTTCTTCAACGGGAGCTTCGGAGTGGGACCATTTGTGCCAGATTCCCGAGGGCCTGATTTCACGTCAAAGGCAAACCCCCCGCCGCGCGCCCCTTCTGTATAGACAGCTTATAAAATTTAAGGGGATGGCGGCCTTCCCGCTGCTGGTTGTCATTGAAGGCTCGCGCCGTGGCCCACATGCTCGCTGCATGAACGATGGCCATCCAACGCCCCCCGCAGTGCTTGTTGTTGTGCATGGATCCCGCAACAAGGCCTGGGTGGCGCAACAGCGCCAGTGGTTTGCGGCTGTGAAGGAGAAGCTGCGCAGCCGGTTCAACGACCTCGTTGTCGAACTTGGCTTCCTCGAAATCACCGACCCCCTTTTCGAGTCCTGCCTGCGCGAGATGTCGCTGCGACACCGCCATGTCCTCATTTTCCCCTTCTTTCTGGTCAGGGGTGGCCACGTGATGAAGGACATTCCGGCCATCGCCAGCCGCGTGGTTTTGCCGGGCCACGAATGGGAACTGCTCGCGCCTGCCTGTTTTGCAGAGGTCTTGGGCGGGAACGCGGAGCATCGCCTGCGGGTGGCGGGGGCGGAATCGTGCAGCGACGTCATTGCCTGTGGCTACGGGTCCGCTTCATCCGATGCGCACTGGTTGCAATTGGTTGCGGATGTGCGTGCGAATGCTGGCACGTTTCATGACAAGCCGTGGCACTGGGCGGCGACGGGGCATTACCTCGCGGACAATTCCGTTCCGTTGCGTGCGAAAATCGAGTCCCTGCGCTCGGAGGGCAAAACGCGCCTTGCCATCCTTCCGCTCTACCTCGGCATATCAAGCTACCAAACCGACCTGATCCCAAGAGTGATGAAAGACTTTCCAGAAATCCAATTCAGCTTCGCGCCAACTGCGATCCTTCCCGATTCGCGCATCGAGGACTGGGCGGTTGACGCCATCGTGAGTGCGCTTCCACAGCGGAGTGCCGCGACATGACATCAGCCGAAATCGTCCGCATCACTTCCGGTCAGTTGGAGGAAGTGAACAGCAAGCTGGAAAAGTTGACGCCTCATCAGATCATCCGATGGGCCCATGAATCGTTTGGCGAAGGTCGCATCGCCGTACTTTCCGCCATGCAGGAGGCGGGATGCATCCTTTGCCACATGGTCCAGGAATCAGGACTATCGGGAAGGATGGATGTCATCTTCGTCGATACCGGCGTGAATTTTTTGGAGACCATCGAAACCGCCGAGCGCGTTAGCAGCACCTATGGCCTCAAGTTGGTGACGCTCAAGCCGGAGCGCACGATGGAGCAGCAGATAGCGGAAGAAGGTGTCCTGTACCTGTCGAAGGAAGGACAAAAGAGGTGCTGCCACCTTCGCAAGAAAGTGCCCCTCCAGCAGATCATCGGCAAATATGACGCCCTGCTCGTCAGCCTGCGACGCGGATCGGGTGGCAAGCGCTCGGATGTCCCCGTGCTTGCCATCGATGGAGAGTTGAATCTTTTGCGCATTCATCCCATCGCCCTGATGAGCGATGAGGAAATGGACCAGTATCTGGTTCAGCATAAGGTGATCGTGAATCCGCTGCACGCACAGGGCTATCCGACCGTCAGTTGCAACCGCTGCACGACGCCTGTGCTTCCCGGTGAGGACGACCGCGCGGGCCGCTGGCGCCATCTGGAGAACGCGGACAAGTATTGCAACATCAACCCCACCGATCGTAAGCGCCACGGCGACAACTCCGACTTCGTGGAACTTGCGACGGAAACCGTGGTGAAGATCCTAAATTTCGATATCTGAGTGGAAGCGACATCGGGCGCGGGCATTCGGAAAGCCGCGACTGAACCGCCTTCGGCTACAACTCTCCGGTCATGACCTTGCTCAGGTCGGGCCGCGTGGTGGACCGCGCCTTCTTTTCATCTGCGGGCTCCTCGCAAACTTCATCTTCGCAGACAAACAGGTTTTCATGCAATCCGTGCTGCCGCGTGTACATCTCGAAGTAGCGCCCATGGGCTGCGATCAGGTCCTGATGGGTTCCCCGCTCGATGATTTCGCCATCCTGGACGACGAGAATCTGCGTCGCATTTCGCACCGTTGACAGGCGGTGCGCGATGACGAAGGTCGTGCGGCCCTTCATCAGCGTTGCCAATCCCTGCTGGATGGACGCCTCCGATTCGGAGTCGAGGGCGCTTGTTGCCTCATCCAGGATGAGGATTTTCGGATTCGCCAACAACGCCCGCGCAATGGCAACACGTTGGCGTTGGCCGCCGGAAAGCTTCACTCCGCGCTCGCCGATGATGGTGTCGAAACCATTGGGAAATTTTTCAATGAACTCGTCGCAATAGGCCAGCCGCGCCGCCTCGCGCATCTCGGCATCTGTTGCTCCGGGACGGGCGTAAAGGATGTTCTCGCGCACCGTGCCATCGAACAGGAAATTTTCCTGCAACACCGCACCCAACTGCCTTCGGTAATCGTGCAGGCGCACGGATTTGACATCATGGCCATCGATGGTAACGCGCCCTGAAGTCGGGTGATGAAAGGCCGCAACCAGGCCGATCAGCGTGGATTTTCCGCTGCCCGACGGGCCAACCAGCGCCGTCACCATCCCCGGACGCGCCTCCAGCGTCACGCCCTTGAGCACCGGCTTTCCCGCCTCATACTCAAAATCCACGTCCTCAAAGCGGATGATTCCCTCCACTGCTCCCAGTGCCGTCTTCTCCGCCTCATTGGCATCTTCGGTAGGCTCTGAAAGCACCTCCTTCATGCGCTCCAGTCCCGCGAAGATTTCACTGAACTGGCTTCCCATCATGACGATCGCGCTAATGGGCGAGATCATGAATCCAAGATACAGGAGGTAGCTGATGAAATCGCCGGTGCTCATGGCACCACTCAGCAACTGCCGACCACCGATGATGAGAATCACCGAGCCGAGAATGCCGATCAGCACCGACGACGTTAAGGCAATCGCACTGACGGCATTGATCGTCCTGAGCACGAGGTTGAGCAGTGAGTCGACGCCGGTGTTGAAAACCTTCCGCTCGACATCCTCCGTGTTGTAGGCCTTTACAACGCGCACGCCGCCGATGCTTTCGGTCAACCGCCC
The DNA here is from genome assembly GCA_020848155.1 of Candidatus Sumerlaeota bacterium. Lineage (GTDB taxonomy): Bacteria > Sumerlaeota > Sumerlaeia > SLMS01 > SLMS01 > JADZDZ01. Next base: position 56,305 of record JADLAR010000009.1, on the reverse strand, counting down.
GGTCACGTCTGCATTCACGCGCTGCCGTTCCTTGAAGATCGGGCGCATCACCATGAATGCCTTCACCAGCACGCCACCAACGACGACCAAAAAGAACATGATCGCCAGGGTCATCTTCCAGTTGATGTAGAACAGTATCGCCAGCGCAAAGCCGGCGCCCAGCAGCCCCCCCAGAAGCTCCACCATTCCCGTGCCGACAAGGTTCCGGACGCCTTCCACATCATTCATGACACGGCTTACAACCTCGCCCGTCTTGCGATTGTCGAAATACCGCACCGGCAGTCGCGACACGTGGTTGTAAATCTTCATGCGAAGTTCCGTGATCAGCCGCTGCCCCGTCTTGCTGATGGTTTGTGTCAGGACATATGTTGAGGCACCTTGGATGATCGTTGCGCCAAGAATCACGGCGATCAGCTTGTAGAGCATTTCAAGGTCGCGATTTGGAATGACCTGGTCGATCAGGAATTTGGGTGCCGCGGGAAGCGCCAATCCAGCAATCCGGGAAACAAGCACAAGGACCAGGCCCATCGCCCACAGGCCCGCCTGCGGGCGCGCAATTGCCATCGCATCGGGCAACGCCCGCCGGATCGTTTGCCAGCGTTCCTTGAAGGACTTTGATTTCCTGACTTCCGCCATGATGCCCTAGCTGGGGGTGACGATCATCCCATTCTGATCCGGTTGCAGGTTCCATACCGTGCCCTGAATGCCCTGGTCCGCCAGCACCTTTTCCGCGGCCTGCTTCACGCGCACCATGGAGTCCGCCGTGCAGATTGCAAGCATCGTTGGTCCCGCGCCGCTTACGCAAAATCCCAGTGCACCCGCCTGAACGGCGGCGCTGGCAAAGGCATCGTACCCCTTGAACAGGTCCTTGCGATAGTTCGTGTGGAGGCGATCCTCAAGCGCGACGCGAAGCATTGATGCCTCGCCAGATTGCAGTGCCATCGCCACAAGCGGGGCGCGGGATGAATTGAAGATCGCGTCGCCGAAGGGAATTGTTGTGGGAAGCCGTCGCCGTGCATCCGAAGTCTTCACCATGTAATCGGGCACGATGAACAAGAACCTGAATGAAGGGTGAATGTTCACGCGTATATACGCCAGGGGGCGACTGTGTGTTGCGGCAACCACGAGGCTGCCCAGCATCGCAGGCGCGACGTTGTCCGGGTGTCCCTCAATTGCCACCGCCTCATCAAGAAGTTCATCGGCCGTCAGTTTTGTGCCGAGGAAAAAATTGCCCGCACCAAGTCCCGCAACGATTGCCGTGCTGCTGCTGCCCAGGCCACGCGCGTTCGGCACTTCAATGTGTGCGTGCATGTGCACCGCGGGTGCTCCGACGCCCTTCCGCTCCAGAAAGTCCCTCATGGTCGCCACCGCCAGGTTGTCGCTGGTCGCCGGGATCCCATTGCTGCCCGGGCCCGTGACGGAAATCTGGTCGTCACCGCTCCCATGGATGGAAAAGACGAACTTGTTTCGCAGCGCGACCGCACAGCCCATGCAGTCAAATCCCGGTCCCAAATTCGCCGTGGAGGCGGGCACCGAAACTTCACATCGTCTTCCCACCATTGTTGATGTCTTCGTCACTGGATTGATCCTGTGGCGGCGATCTGTCTCGCCTGCGTCCGTTGATTCGCTTCCAGCAGCGTTGCCTGCTGCCCATTCCCGCTCATGATTTTGTCCAACGCGAGGACATAATTTGCCTCCCGTTTCGCATCCTCCACCCTTCCTGCATCTGCCAGGACCTTCAACTTCATCATCAGCACCTCGCGATTCAGCGGATTCCGCGTCAGGGCATCGTCCAACATTTGAATGGCATTGTCGATTTTGCCCAATGCCTGAAGAAACTGCACCGACTCGCTCAAGGCCGCCAGCGAAGATGGAAACTGCTTCAGATATTCACGGGCGGCTTCTGCGGCAGCGACACCATTTCCCGCACGGCGAAACGACTCCCGCGCCTTCTTCAGCGCCGTCAGCTTCAGTTCCTGCTCGCGATCAACCTGGGTGTCCTCCTGGATGACGGTCGCGATCGGCAACTTCGCGGCGCGCGCAAAATATTCCCCCGCCTTCTGGTAGAGCTGTCGTGTCTCTGCTGCATTGGGGTCAAGCTTCTCCGCTTTCAGGTAATGAACATTCGCCCGGAAATACCAGACGGAGATCTTGTTGCTCAGCGTTGCCTGCCGGTCGAATTGCTTCGCTGCCAGGTCGTAGTTGTTCAGCATTTCCGCACGCTGTGCCTCGGCCTCGGCGTCCTCATGCCTTGCTTGGGCGGCTTCCATCCGACTCTTCGCGTCGAGCGCCATGTTGTAGTAAATGACGCCCAGATTGTAGTGAATCTCCGCATAGTCGGGAAAGTACTTCTGGAGTGCAAGATAGCATTCCAGCGATGGAGCTTCCTGCCCCAGGCGATTGTACGCATGCGCCATCTTATAGTATGTTGTGGGGCGCGCGGGATCATATTCCAGGGACTTCTTGAAGTGGGCGACACCTTCATTGATCATCGCAATGACGCGCGGGTCCTCTGCCAGCCCACTCTTGCCAAAGTAATGTTCGGGAAGTTCTACCAGCTTCACTCCCTCATTGTGCTCATAGGATGCCAGAAAAGTCGCGCGCGCGGACACGGTTGCATGGATGACATAGGCAAGGGAAGCGGCCAGCAGCGTTCCCCGAATTGTGCGGCCGCGATCCCACAGGAGCGGCAATGGCTCAACGTACTCGAAACCGCGTGAACGTTTCACCTGCTTTGCCAGCGCGAGGGAAACAATCCCCATCGCCATGCCGATCATGGAATGAAGCGCAACCACGCCAACGGGCCACCGGCTCATTGGTGTCGTCATCGAACCACCCAAAAGGCTCAGGACGCCTATCACGCAGCCGATCACGCATGTGCGCAGGATCATGTCCGGACAGGTGCGAATCGCCTTCCACGCGTGAAGCATCAGGGCAAACAGGAACAACAAATAGGCGGCCGTGCCCAGCACGCCCGTTTCCGCCATGAGATCCAACAGCCAATTGTGCGAATACGTCGTCACATTGCTGATGCGCGCCATGTGGTAATCAGGGCTTCGATACTGGGGAAACAGGATGCGATAACTGCCGGGCCCCCCACCGAGAACGGGGTGAGCCTCAAAAATCTTGTATGCCGCGCCAAACATGATCCTGCGGGGCGCAATGTTCTCGTGCAAGTCCTTCATTTGCTCGCGAAAGTCGCCGTAGGTGAAGTAGAACACCGTGGCCCCCATGATCGTGACCAGCAGCACAACAAACGCACCCGCTCCAAGAACCTTCTTCGGCGGTGCCTTCCAAAGGGTCGTGAAAAGGAAGATTGCCACGACGAAGGCAATGATGACCAGAGGCAGCAGGCACACGGACGACTTGGAATAAGTCGTGAAGATGCATGTGAGCGAGAAGACCAGGGCGACACCGGAAAGGATCGTCCATGTGATCGGCCGGACAACGCTCTGCTGCTGCGCTCCCCGACGCTTCAGGTTTGAAAACACAAGAATCGCGCAGGATCCGATGACTGGTAGTACCATCAAAAGGAAATTACCGAAGAACTGCACGTTCAGGATCGTCGAGAGCATGCTGCGCGATTCCTTGAATGTGTAGAGCAGGTCGTGCAACCGTCCTTCCTCTCCCGTGCGGACCGGATAAAGAACAGCGTAAATCTTTCCAAGAAACCCGCTGTAGTGCAGCAGTCCGAACACGGTGGTGATCAGCGCGAGCACCACCCAGAATTTCAGCGCAAGTTCCGCCATGCGCTTCGTGCGGATGACGGAGGCTCCCAGCAGTGTGTAGCCGAATGCGCAAATGCACTGCGCCGTGTACTGCCAGCCCACCCAGACCGCTTCCTTCTGTGCGAGGAGCGTGGAGATCACACAGACCAGCAGGTAGGCGACAAATCCCCCCCAGAAAAGTTTCGGTGGGGCACTGATGAAGTCAAACGTCCACAAGGCAAGCCATGCGGCCAGGCACAGTGCCCCGCCGATGTACAATCCGGGGATCTTGATGTCGTCCAATGAGTAGGTGTAGGCTGAGAGCGCCAGGATCACGAAGGCCGTTGAGAGGCACCAAAGCAGGAAACCCGCGAGCACTGGTTTGGGAGGCAGTTGTTCGGGATCGTAAAACTGCTCCACTGCCTGGCTCACTCGGGGTAAACCTCGTCCAATCCCGCCATGCCCACATGGCGTTCTACCTCCCGGATCATCATGTCGCTGCGTAGATCATGCAGGACACGCTCCAGCAGGGCACCGCTGGCCTCGCCATACCAGACGTAGACAAGGCCAATGGCCTTGTCATAGGTGCGGACAAGGAACTCATTGTCGTAAGCTTCCAGGATGGAACTGAAGTAGCTGATTTCGCTGGGGGGAAGGACGACAACAAGGGTGCGCCAGCCTTCGTCGCTGGCACATCGCGGTTTCAAGCATTGTGAATGATCGTGTGGCTGCAACGGAACCTCGGCAGGGCACACGTTTTCAACGCGTCAGGTTGCTGGCTGCAAGGCCAGTTCGGTCTCCGATTCCGGCTCGATATACTTCAGCCGACGCTTTGCCATGGCATTGATCATGCGCTCGGTGGCCTTCACGGCGGCAAGCACCTGATCGCTCGAGACCGCGCGCGTCTTCAAGCCCCCTTCCCAGGTGATCGTCGCTTCCACCAAGGCGTTCGTCTTTCCGCCCGGGGGGATGTGAACTTCAAAGTCTGTCAACGCGGGAACTCGAATGCCCATTTCCGGCGCGATCTTGCGCAAGGCCGTCATGAACGCGTCGTAACCGCCATTCCCGTGGGCGATGGCCTCATACTCGCAGTCCTTGAATCGCACGCGGACATTCGCAGCTGGCTTCATGTTCAACATTGTCGTTATCGCACAGCCGAGAACCTGGAACGTCGAGTCCTCCTGCGATGAAAGCAGGTCGGAGATCAGGAAGGGAAGGTCATCCAAGGTGACGATCTTCTTCTGGTCGCCAAGTTCCACGATGCGGTCCAGCACCTTCTTGTGCTGTTCGGGGCTCAGCTCCAGGCCGAGCTTCTTCAAGTTCAGGTCGAGGTTTGACTTCCCGGACAGCTTGCCAAGCGCATAGATGCGATCGCGCCCAAAACGGGCGGGGGAGAGCAGGCTCTCGTACAGGTTCCCCTTTTTGTCCCCATCAGCATGGATGCCGGCTGTCTGTGTATAGACGTCATCACCCACCACTGGTGTATTCGCGGCAATGCGCTTCCCGCTGAAGGCCTCCACGAGGCGGCTGACCTCCTTCAGCTTTGCCTCGTCAATACGCATCTCACGATGGCTGTGATCCTTCAGGCAGGTGACGACCTCCGCCAGTGACGGATTGCCAGCCCGCTCGCCCAGGCCGTTCACCGTCAGGTGGATGCCGGCCACGCCAAGCTCCGCCGCCACCAGACAGTTCGCCGTCGCCAGTCCGTAATCGTTGTGCCCGTGAAATTCAAACTTCATTTCCGGATAGCGACGCAGCGATTCACCGACGTGCTGTTCAACCTGCAAGGGGGACATGATGCCAAGCGTGTCGCACAGGTGGACCCGTTCAAATCCATAATCCTTGATCGCATCAAGCATCTCCCAGACGTACTCGGGCGACTGCTGGATGCCGTTTGACCAATCTTCCAGGTAAATGCTCGACGTGACACCTTTCTGCTTCGCGTACCGAACGGCCTTCAGGATGTCTGCAAGGTGCTCCGCCAAGGTCTTCTTCAATTGGAACTGGCAGTGACGAAGCGAGCCTTTCGTGAGCAGGTTCATCCGTCGGCAGCCCGCCGCCGTCAGCCAATCGACCGACGCAGTGCCATCCACGAAGGACAGAACTTCCACCCGGTCCAGAAAACCTTCACGGCCGGCCCAGTCCATGATCTTGCGCAGGGAAAGTTGTTCGCCTTCGCTGACGCGGCAGCTTGCGACTTCCACGCGGTCCACGCCAACTTCCTTCAGCAGTTTCTGCGCAATCAGCAACTTCTCCTGGCCCGAAATCGACACCCCGTGCGTCTGCTCCCCGTCGCGCAGCGTCGTATCCATAATGCTGATAGGATACCGCTTCGCGTCTTTTGGGCTGACAGGAGGGGTATTCATGGTCATGGGAGGGGAACCTTCTGATTATCTTTCAAAGTGTTCTCTTAAGTCTTCCGAAATCATCGTTCGGTCCTGAATCGTCAGACGGGCTGCACGTTCCAAGCAATGGGATTTGCTCAAAACAGCGGGCCATTCCATATTCTACTCATCATTCTTGTAGGGATCCTCGCTCGTGCGTTGTGGTTTTCCCCCAAATTCCCGGTCCAAAAAGGAATTTTTTGGCCGGTTGGAAATCCGTTCAAACAACCAGTCGCAAAAACTGACGAAGATGAACGAAAGCCAGCAGACCAGCAGCACGGGGAAGATGCCAGCGCTCCTGAAATTGTTGTGCTTCGCGTAAGAGAGGGATGCAAAATACACCGCGACCATCAGCGCGGTGAACGCCACGTTAAGGGTCACATACCCCCAGCCGGGAAATTTTCGTTTGTCGCTACGCCTCACGCTTGCCAGCCCCTTGGCACGAATATAGAAAGAAAAACAAAAGTGACCGCCCCTAGGTCAAGGGGGCATCGCAGGAAAATCAACAAGGTCTCATGAGCGTGCGTGAAGAGAGTGATGAAATAGGCGAGTTTCTGAAGCGAAAGCGGGAGGGGACGTTCAATTTGGTCTCCGAATTCAAGCCATCAGGCGACCAGCCCGAAGCCATCGATCAGCTTATCCGCGGCGTGGAGAACGGCCTGCCGGCCCAAGTGCTTCTGGGCGTCACCGGATCAGGCAAGACCTTCACCATGGCGCACGTCATCCATCGGCTGAACCGCGCCGCATTGGTCCTGGCGCCGAACAAGACGCTCGCCGCGCAACTCTACCGGGAATTCAAGGAACTCTTCCCCGACAATGCGGTGGAGTACTTCGTGTCCTACTACGACTACTACCAGCCAGAGGCATACATACCATCCTCCGATACCTACATCGAAAAGGATTCCTCGATCAACGACGAGCTCGACAAGCTTCGTCTCAGCGCCACCCGCTCCCTGTTGGAACGCAATGACGTCATCGTCGTTGCCAGTGTGTCCTGCATCTACGGCATCGGATCCCCATCAGACTATTTCAACCTCGTGGAGTACCTTGAACCGGGCCAGCGCACGAAGCGGGAGGATCTGCTGCGGCGTTTCGTGGAACTGCAATATGCGCGCAGTGACAACGACTTCTATCGTGGAACGTTTCGCGTGCGTGGTGACCAGGTGGACATCTTTCCCGCCTACGAAGAACGGCGCGCACTGCGCGTCGAGTTCTTCGGCGATGAGATCGACGCGCTCACTGAAATCGATCCACTCACGGGCGAGCGCGTCCGCAAGGTACGCCGCGCCGCCATCTATCCCGCCAGTGTCTATGCCACCACGCGCGAGCGCCTGAACGCGGCCATGAAGTTGATTGGGGCGGAACTTGCGGCAAGGCTCGTGGAACTGGAGAATGCAGGGAAGTCGCTCGAATACACGCGCCTCAAGCAACGGACGGAATACGATTTGGAACTCATGAAGGAGATGGGTGTCTGTCCCGGTATCGAGAACTACTCACGCCATCTCGCGGGGCGCAACGCAGGCGATCCCCCCTACACGTTGATCGACTATTTCCCCGACAATTTCCTGTTGTTTGTTGATGAAAGCCACATCGCCATCCCGCAGGTTCGTGCCATGTTTCACGGGGACCGCAGCCGGAAATCGAGCCTTGTTGAATACGGCTTCCGACTCCCTTCGGCACTGGACAACCGCCCGCTCCAGTTCGATGAGTTCGAGAAGAAGATCAACCAGGTTGTCTTTGTCAGCGCGACGCCGGACCAGTATGAACTGGAACGGTCGGGTGGCGCCATTGCGGAGCAGATCATTCGCCCAACCGGCCTCCTGGATCCGCGCATCATAGTTCGTCCTGTCGCCAGCCAGGTGCAGGATCTGCTGGAGGAAATACGTCAACGCATCACATCGGGCCAGCGTGTGCTTGTCACCACCCTGACAAAGCGATTCGCAGAGGAACTGACGGAGTACTACGGCGATATCGGAATCAGGGTCAGGTACCTGCACTCCGACGTCGATGTCCTGGATCGCGTGCAGATCATCAAGGAACTTCGTGAGGGAAAGTTCGATGTCCTGATTGGGATCAACCTGCTGCGCGAGGGGCTTGACATCCCGGAATGCTCATTGGTGGCGATACTTGATGCGGACAAGGAGGGCTACCTCCGTTCGACGAGGTCCCTGATCCAAACCGTTGGCCGCGCCGCACGCAATTTGGACGGAATGGTCATCATGTACGCCGATGCCGTGACAAAGTCGATGCAATCATGCATCGATGAAACCAATCGGCGCCGCGCGAAGCAGGAGGAGTACAATACGGCGAACGGAATCACGCCACGCGGGGTGCAAAAGAAGATCGCCACGATCATCGAAACCAGCTATGACTACGAGGAAAGCGCCCTGCTCTCCGTCGCGGAGGATGAAACCCCATATTTGACGAAAGCCCAGGTGGACAGGAGGCGCGAGCAGCTCCAGAAAGAGATGAAGGAGGCGGCCCGTGCGCTTGACTTCGAACGAGCCGCGCAGCTTAGGGATGAAATCCTGAAGTTGGACAAGCGTGTTCTTCCGGTTTAGCCTTCGGAATTGCTCTTTCCGCTTCACAGGCGAAGATCATTCGCTATGATGACGCTTCCCGAAGGATGAAATCCACTTCATGTCCGCACCACGCGGGCCATGGCGCAAGCTGCGTGTGACAAAGCCCAAAGACTCCCGCCGCGTTTTCTGGCTTCCGCTTCTTTCCGCCCTCGTTGGCATGGCGGTCACGTTTGCTGTCTCGGCGATGTTGCTTTCAAGCGAGCGGAAGTTAATGACGGACTACACCAACACGTCCGCAGAATCGCTGCGAAACTTCGTGAAGTCCAGCATCGAACTGCGTACGGTTGCAACGCGTGGTTTTGCGCACCGATGGGAGCTTGAAAGCGAGACCACCAACCAAGTCTGGCGGAATGAGGCTGAGGATTTTCTGTCCGAGATTGATGGCCTGCAATCCCTGGAATGGATGGACGCAAACGGTGAGATGCGATGGCGCGTTCCCGAAGGCATCAGCGGGCCGGGCGCCCTTCAGTTGCTGAAGGAAAGCAACGGGGGAGCCGGAGGGAAACCCGAAGCGCTCAGTCTGCCGGGAATTAGCGGCCCCACCGATCTCACGATGGGCGGGCGAGGCTTCCTGGTGATTTCGCCCATCAGTCGCGATCAACAACCGCGCGGCGCGATCGTCGCGGTTTTCCGATATCGTGAATTGTTCGACACCGTTTTCAAGGACGCTTCCCGCGATATTCAGATTCAAGTCCTTCATGATGGACAGATGGTTTACCAACGCAACGTGGAAGGAGAACTTCAAGATGCCATTACTCGCGATAGCGGTTTCTCGCTGGAGAACAGCAACTGGCTGGTCTCTGTTCAACCGACGGCGGGAGCCTTGGGGCAGAGGGTCGTCAAGTCCTCCCTCTGGGTTTTCCTTCTCGGCCTGCTGATTAGCACGCTCTTCGCGACACGCATGCGAAGCCTTATTATTGCGTCAGAATCAGAGAAGCAGGCCAAGGCCGCGCTCGCTGCCTTGGAACACGAGACGGAGATCCGGGAGAAAGCGCAGAAGTCCTTTCTTTCCTTGGTGGAATCAACATCAGTGGTAACCGGCGAACAGTTCTTCCCCGCCTTGGTCAAGGCGCTGTGCGAGTTTTTGGATGTCCCGATCTGCTTTCTGGCGGAACTGAATCCCCATACGCCGCGAACCATGAAGATTCTGGCGCTGTGGATGGACGGGAAGTCGGAGTACATGCCCTTCAAGGAGATTGAAAACACTCCCTGCGAGCAGGTCATCTGGCACCGCAGCGCCTTCTATGCCTCCCATGTGCGCGATTTGTTTCCGAAGGAGGCGATGCTTCAGCAACTCGGAATTGAAAGCTACTATGGCACAACGTTGTCTGATTCCAGCGGTGCACTAACGGGTTTGCTTTCAGTGATGGACAGGAAGGTGATGGATGAAAATTCCCCAGCCAAGTATATCCTGCCGCTCTTGGCCGCGCGTTGCGCTGCGGAGCTTGAGCGCCTTCACGCGAAGAACGCACTTGCCTACTCGGAACGGATCTACCGCGGTGCCATCGAGAACGCATCCGGTGTCCCCTATCTCCATCTTTACGATCCGGAGGAGTATGACTTCGTCGGGGACGGAGTGCGCCAATTGCTCGGAATCGAACCCAAGGATTTCGTGCCCGGTTGGGTCCGGAAGCGGATAATGGAAGTCCATATCAATGAGCCCGGAACCATGGACGACCCGGCCTCCTATGGCAGTCGGTTTCGATCAGGTGAAATCACCAACTACCGCGTGGACTTCCGAATCGTCCTCGATAACGGCGAGGAGAAGTGGATCGCGGACAGCTCCGTCCTCCTTCGCGACGAGATCACGGGCGAGCCATACGGCGACCTGGGTGTCATGCAGGACATCACGGCACGAAAACATGCCGAGCAGGCGCTTCGCCTTCACGCGCAGGAGATCGCCCAATGGAAGCGCCGCTACGATGCGGCCGTTGAAGCCAGCGGACAAGTCCTCTACGATTGGGACTCCCGAACAGGCATCATCACCTGGGGAAACTTCTTCGAGGTCACCTTCGGTTATCCTCCTTCGACGGCGCATTCGAAGCGCTCATGGTGGGAAAGCGTGATCCATCCTCACGATGTCACACGTTATCGCGAGGTCATCATGGATGCCCTCACGACCCGAAATCCGTTCAAGCTGTCCTACCGCGTCGCACGCAGTGATGGGCGCTACATCCATATCGAGGATTCGGGCAGTTTCTTCCTGACCGCTGATGGGGCGCTCGATCGACTTGTTGGATTTATTTCGGACATCACTTCGCGCGTACATGAAGACGAGAGGCAGCGTGCGTTGGAATCAAAGATCCAACAGGCACAGAAACTTGAAAGCCTTGGCGTCCTTGCCGGTGGCATCGCCCATGACTTCAACAATCTTCTGGTGGCCATCATGGGAAATGCCGGTCTCGCCATGATGGAATTGGAGGAAACCTCCCCTGCCAGGTCGATCCTGGCATCCATCGAGCGGGCGTCGCAGCGCGCCGCAGACCTCGCCAATCAAATGTTGGCCTACTCCGGGCGGGGCCGTTTTGTGGTCGAGCGAATCGACCTGAATTCACTGGTTGATGAGATGACCCACCTTCTTGAAATCTCCATTTCCAAGAAGGCAATCATTCAATACCGCCTTGCAAAGAATCTTCCCTCCATCAAGGCGGACGTCACTCAGATCCGCCAGATCATCATGAACCTTGTCACCAATGCCTCCGATGCAATTGCCGAAGGCGGTGGAACAATCACCGTCAGCACGGGTATGCTATACGCGGATGGCGACTACCTACGCCAAGCCGCCTCGCAGATTGACCTTCAGGAAAACTATTATACCTATGTGGAGGTTTCGGACACCGGCTGTGGCATGGATCGACAAACACAGCAAAGAATCTTCGAACCATTCTTCACGACGAAGACAACGGGGCGCGGCCTCGGCCTCGCCGCCCTGCTTGGAATTGTGCGCGGCCACAAGGGCGCTGTACGCGTGCAAAGCGAGCCGGGAATCGGAACCACGATCCGCGTCCTCTTTCCCTCTGCCGGAGCTTCCTCGTCAGACCCAGCGCCAATCACCCCGCCAAGCAACAATGTGGAACCGGCTCCACGTCCGTTTGCCGACGGCGGATTGGTGCTGATTGTCGATGATGAGGAGTCTGTGCGAACCGTCACCGCCAATGTCCTTGAAAAGTTTGGTTATTCCGTTATTTCCGCCTCCGATGGGCAGGAAGCGGTCGAAATTTTCCTGAATCGACACGCGGAGCTGGCTGCGGTGCTGATGGATATGAGCATGCCCCGCATGGATGGAGCAGAAGCCTTCCGTGAAATGCGGAGGATCGATCCGGAAGCGTGCATCATCCTTTCCAGTGGATACAGTGAGCAGGAAGCAATCGATCGCTTCGCAGGCAAGGGTGTCTCCGGCTTCATACAAAAACCCTACCGCGCGGGCGAGTTGGTCGAGAAGGTTCGCGTCATTCTGCGCGCACGTTGCATAACGACCAAGAATGAGTGACAGGATTTCCGGGCAAAAGGCCATCCTGCGAAAGGAAATGCGGGATCGCTTGAAGCGCCTTTCTGCTGAGGAGCGGAACTGTGCAGCCACAGGGTTGGAAGAGAAGCTCCGCGATCTGAATGAGCTTTCCAGGAGCCTCCATGTTCTCGGGTTCATTCCGCATGGGAATGAAATCAATTGTTCCCCCTTCTGTGATTATTGGCTCGGCAAGGGCCACAAGCTCTCCTATCCCGTCGTTGACACCTCACAGGATGTCATCAACCCGCATGAGGTCTGTGAATCGTCCATCATTGCTGCGGGCTATCGCGGCATCCGGGAGCCAAGGGGCTGCCCCATGACGCCACTCGCGCTGATTGACGCGATCCTGATACCGGGTCTTGCCTTCGATGCGCGCGGTCATCGCCTTGGCCAAGGCGGAGGCCACTACGACCGCCTCCTCGTACGACGTCCGGAATCCTGTGCCACAATCGGCTTGGCTTATGACTGGCAAGTGGTCGATCATGTGCCCGTTGATGTGCACGATCAATTGATTCAATGGATCGTCACACCCACGCGAATCATCGACTGCCGCATCTGAAGAGGGTGTTCCATCATTGTCTGAGCCAGCCATGACATTTCCCATGCCCGGAACCGTCTATGGTCCGGTGCATTCCTGGCGATTCGGAAATTCACTGGGTGTGGACTTGATCGTCGAGCGGTCAACCTGCTCGTTCAATTGCATCTATTGCCAGTTGGGCCACATACAGCACATCACGCGTGAGCAGCGCGTTTTCGTCCCCACCGGAAGGGTCATCGAGGACCTGAAAAACGTCGATTGGTCAGCCGTCGATGTGGTCACGCTCAGCGGTAGCGGGGAACCAACGCTCGCCTTGAACATCGACGAAGTCATTGCCCATGTGAAGGATACCTATCGCAAGCCCGTCATGGTCCTCACAAACGCCACGTGGCTGTTCGATCCCGCCACGCGCAAGCGTCTTTTCCGTGCAGACACGGTCGCATGCAAGCTGGATGCATGGGATGACGAGATGCTCCGGAAGTTCAATCGCCCTGCCGAAGGAGTCACGCACTCCTCCATCGTTTCCGGCATCAAGGCGCTTCGTGCCGATGGATTCCCCGGAAAGATTGCACTGCAATGCATGTTCATGCCGATGAACAAGGGTGGCGTGGACAAACTCGCGGCACTCATTCACGAAATTCAACCGGATGAAGTGCAGCTCAACACGCCGAAACGCCCCTATCCGCGCGAATGGTACTTGGGTTCACGTGGCAACCACGATGCACCCGCCCCAGTTTCGGAAATTCACCTGAAGACAATCAGCATGGATGAAGCAGTCGCAATTGAACGCACCATCCGCGAAGCCAATCCCGGCATCCCCGTGCTGTCAGTCTACAAGGACGCGCCTCCATCCTGAGGTGCCGCTGTCATGACCCAGAGGTGCCATCGCTTTCGCATCGAGACACGCTTCGCGCCAGCGGAGCTGTTCAAGTCCCTGAAGCGCGCCTGCGAAATTCCAGCAGCGAGGAAGGGCGACTCACGCTTTGAGTTCGATTGGATGCTGCGAAAAGTAGAAATCATCGCCAGTAATGCGGATGCTATACGCGCAGCGGCGGACTGCTTGCTCGCAGATGTGAAGAAAAAGACCGGCGGCGAATTTCTTCTTCCCCGGCCGCCGGAGGAACGCAGCGATGGCAGCACGGCAATCGTCATGGGTGTGCTGTTACAGACAGCAGACGTCTACATCGACATGATCCTCCGCATGCTGGAGGAATCGGGCATCGCAGCCATTCCCGACACGGAGGAAAATACCTTCAAGATTGCTGTGAACGCGAAGTCCCGGGCGCTTCAGTACGAACAGGTCGTACTCGCCTTCCCGCTTCCGCCTTACCTGTCAATCCACGACATGGGCATCGTGCCGAAGAAGAATTAGCCGGCCACCTTGCCGCCGGTCATCTTCTCGATCAGCCGCTTGTTCAATTCCTCCGCGGGGTTGATGCCGCGTTCCATGATGCGATATTGCAACGTCGCCACCTCGATCAGGATCGCCACATTTCGGCCCGATTCCACGGGGATCTTGAATTGGCGAATGGGAACATCCAGAAAGCTCGCATACTGGGGATCCATTCCCAGCCGATCCACCACGGTATCGTCCGTCCAGCGGTTCAGATCCACCGTCAGCGAGACGCGCTTCTCTTCGCGCACCGCCCCGATGCCAAACAGCAACTCCACGTCGATGATGCCAAGTCCACGCACTTCCATGTGATGATGATCGTTGCTGATGGGGCCACCCATGAGGATGTTCCGGCCCAACCTTCGCAACAAGACCACATCATCCGACACCAACCGATGGCCACGCTCAATCAACTCCAGACCACACTCGCTCTTTCCAATGCCGCTCCCTCCCGTGATCAGCACGCCCTCGCCGAACACGTCCACAAAGACGCCATGCGTGCACACAGTCGGCGCAAACTCGCGCTCAAGCCAGAAGCTCAGCATCGCCGTGAATCGCGACGTTTCGTAGGACGTGGAAAGCAGGGGAATCTTGTGCGCCGCTGCGCAATCGACCAATTCCGGCGGTGACTCATTGCTGGCGGTGATGATGATGCAGGGGATTCGAAACTGACAGAGCGCCTCGATTCGTTCGCGCCTCTCCATCGAAGGCAGGCTGTTCAGGTAGCGAATTTCCGTGTTCCCTACGATCTGGATGCGATCATAGGTGAAAATCTCAAGGAATCCTGCCAGGGCCAGGCCAGGCCGGTGAAGCTCCGACTGCGTGATCAGCATGTCCAACCCCTCCGAGCCTGTCAGCAGCGTCAGTTCGAAAGTTTCTCCCTTTTCCTTCAACATTTTCTGGACCGAAAGCTTCATGAACACTCCTGCGCCGTGGCCCGGCGTTCGCCGATCGAATGACTTTTCCTAGACCCATCGCCGCGCCCGCGCAAACTCAATCCATCATTTCCATCATGCTACCTTCCGAAACCCAATTCCATCCCTTGCAGGAATCCACGCTCCGTTTCGACGGCGGGGCGATGTTTGGCCATGTCCCCAAGACCGTTTGGCAGAAACTCGTCGAGCCTGACCACAACAACCGTGTTCTGACCGCCTGCAATTCGCTTCTCGTTCGAACTGCTGGCAAGAACATCGTTGTCGAAGTCGGCATGGGCACAAAATGGTCTGACAAGGAGGTTGAGCTTTACGAACTGAAGTCCAATCCCTACAGCCAACTGCTTTCGCCCCACGGCCTGACAACCTCGGACATCGACCTCATCATCGTCACCCACCTGCACATCGATCATGCGGGCGGCCTGACCCGGTTCAATGGCCAGCAGAAAGTGGAGTCAACATTCCCGAATGCCACCGTTGTCGTTCAGCAGGGCGAATGGGAGGCTGCCAATAACCCCGACCTGCGCAGCCGTCCCAGTTATCGCGCCCATGATTTTCTTCCCATCCACGAATCGGGAAAACTCCAGCTTGTCCAGGGGTCGCGGCAAATCCTTCCCGGCGTGGAGGTGATCCTGACGGGTGGGCACACGCAATGGCATCAGATCGTGAAATTCACCACTGCACGGCACACCGTGTATTACCTCGGCGACTGCATCCCATCGACGGCGCACCTGAAACCGCATTGGGTCATGGGATACGACCTTTATCCAATGGATGTGATACGCGCGCGCAGTCGGCTGTTCCCACTCCTCGTCCGGGAAAACGTCATTGTGGTTTTTGGGCATGATCCCGCCAACCCTGTCGCCAGGATTGTTGAAGGAAAGAAGCCCAACACCTTTGATTTCCTTCCAGCGAAGTTTTCCTGATGAACCGCCATCGCGTTGTTGAACGAAAGGTTCGCTGGGGAATCATCGGCCTTGGGAACATTGGGCGCCATGCCATCGTCCCCGCCATTCGCAATGCGGAAAACAGCGAACTGGTCGCCATAGCCAGCCGCGACAGTGAGCGTGCGCGAAAACTTGCGGATGAATTGCAGGTTCCTCTGGCTTTCGCCTCCTACGAAGAGTTGCTGCGGGCCGACATCGATGCCGTGTACATTGGACTCCCCAACGGCCTGCATGAGGAATGGACGATCGCATGTGCCAACGCTGGGAAACACATCCTCTGCGAGAAGGCGCTCACATTCACGGAGGCTTCTGCAAAGCGAATGGCCGACGCTTGTGAAGGCAATGGAGTCCTGCTTCAGGAAGCATTCATGTATCGCCACCATCCCCAGTGGCACGTTGTCCACCAAATCATTCGCGAAGGGAAGTTGGGCCGTGTTGTTTCCCTGACGATGATGCTGAGCGGGAATCTGGAAAAAAGCAATCCCGCCGATCACCGATGGTCCGCGACGCTCGGCGGGGGAGCGCTCTTCGACGTCACCTGCTACGGCATCGACATCAGCCGCTACATGCTGGGCGAAGAACCTGTGTCCGTGTCCGCAACCGCCGACCTCACGACCCCTGATGGCGTTGATCGCAGCACCGTGGTCACGATGATGTTTCCTGGCGGCGTGATCGCCGTTGCCATTGGCAGTCTTGCTTCCCATGGCAACCAGTTCGCAAAGATTATCGGCACTGACGGCACCTTGGATATTCCGCGTCCCGTCATTCCCAATCGTGATCCCGCGCCGTTGATCCTCCGCCGGGACGGCCATCCGGAAGAAACCATCACGGCCTCCGGCGCCGATCATTTTCAGAAACAGGTGGAAAACTTCTCCCGTGCCATCGCAACTTCAGACAAACCCTGTTTTCCCGGTGAGGATGGCTTAGGAAATTGCCGCGTCTACGAAGCGGTGGTGAAAAGTTTTCGCTCCGGCCACAAGATTTTGCTCCCACCTGCCACTCGGGAAATTGTATAAGCATCCATCCCAGTTTCGGTAGGGTCCCATGCGTCTTGTCACTTTCCAGCGTCGCAGTGCATCCCGCCGCGCAGGTCTTCTCCTGCGCGGCAATCGGGTTCTCGATGTCAGTCGTGCCTATGGCCATGACAAGAATGACCGGAACTCGAAGCGCCGTAACGATACCCAAGGCTTGATCGAATCCCTTCAGGCGCTCAGTTCTTCGATTCTTGAGATCATCAAGGCTGGTCCGGAGACGATCGCCGAATTGGTGCACCTCGAAAAGATGGCCGTCGCTGGCGACCTTGAGGACTGCATCTTTTCCCTCGGTGATTCACCTTTGGTGGCCCCGATTCCCACGCCACCACTCCTTCTTCACTTCGAGGCTCATGAAGCCCACGCCAAGTCGATCCATGCAGCGATGCATGGCGACGCCATTCCATTCCCTGAAGTGTGGCATCAGTTCCCGCTCTATTATGTGGGAAATCCAACCGGGTTGCTCGGAATGAACAAGGAGGTTCTGTTTCCCGAGGGTGAAGACCAGATGGATTTTGAACTGGAACTTGCCGCCGTGCTCGGTCGGGATGTCTCCGGAGTCGGTGCCAAGGAAGCGGAGGGTGCAATCATCGGCTATACGATCGTGAACGACTGGTCGGCCCGCTGCTTGCAAAGGAAGTCAGCATCGCTCGGACTCGGTCCTGTCGTTGCAAAGGGCTTCGCAACTTCAATGGGTCCGTGTCTCGTCACAAAGGATGAACTGGAAGACCCTTTCAACCTACGCATGACTGTTCGAATCAACGACGAGGTGGTGTCCTCCGGCACCACTCATGGCGCCCGCTATTCCTTCGGAGAGATGATCGCGTATGCGTCCGAGAGCGGTACGCTCCCTGCCGGAACCGTGATTTGCAGTGGTGCCTTCCAGAACGGCAGCGGCGCGGAAATCGGCAGGTACCTCAGGCAAGGCGATGTCGTTGACCTGGAAATTGAAGGCATAGGGACACTTCGGAATCAGGTCGGCCACATGCGCCGCCCGGCGGTCTATACTCTCAGGACATAAGAGAATCGGGCGCCCTCAGGGCGCCCGATTCCCAAGCGTCAATCACGCGATCCGGGCTCCCATGTCACCGGGCTTGAAGAAAAGCGCCTTCCGCATGTTCACGTAGAGTTGCTTTGACTCATCGATTTCAGCCTTCACATGTGCGTCCACGCGCGAAACGAAGGGAGTCTTGCCCGTCGTCAGGTACATGTAGGTCTCCGCGCCCATCGGCTCGATGATTTCCACCGTTGCGGTCATCAACTCAAGGTTCGCCTTGTCATCCGTTCGGATGTGCCCGGCGTCATAAAAGTCCTCGGGGCGTATGCCGCATGTGACAGCTTCCTTGTCGTAGGACGCCGCGTTGAGGGCCGCTGCCTTCTCCGCGGGAATCTTCAAGCGCACCTTGCCTTCATCGAAGTACAGGCTGCCTCCCTCATCAACAATGCGGCCTTCCATGAAATTCATCGGTGGCGAACCAATGAAGCCTGCGACAAACTTGTTCACGGGATTGTCATACAGCGTGATGGGATCGTCCACCTGCTGGATGATCCCGTCCTTCATCACCACGATGCGATCACCCATCGTCATTGCCTCCACCTGGTCGTGCGTCACGTAGATCATGGTGGTCTGGAGGCGTGCGTGAAGCTTGCTGATTTCGTTCCTCATTTGCACGCGCAGCTTCGCGTCCAGGTTTGAAAGCGGCTCGTCAAACAGGAAGACCTTTGGCTTGCGGACGATCGCGCGCCCCACGGCCACGCGTTGTCGCTGGCCTCCCGACAACGCCTTCGGCTTGCGATCAAGGTACTCGGTGATTCCGAGCAACTGCGCCGCATCCATCACCCGCTTGTGGATTTCGTCATTCGGCATCTTCTGCATGCGAAGGCCGAAAGCCATGTTGTTGTAAACCGTCATGTGCGGATACAGGGCGTAATTTTGGAACACCATCGCGATGTCGCGTGACTTCGGCGGCAGGTCATTCACCACCTTGTCGCCGATGCTGATGGTTCCCTTGGAAATATCCTCGAGTCCCGCGACCATGCGCAGTGTCGTCGATTTTCCGCAACCGGACGGACCAACCAACACCAGGAACTCCTTGTCCTCGATGTCCAGGTTCACGTTGTCCACGGACGGCCGCTGCGCGCCGGGGTAGTATTTGTAGACGTTCTTCAGCGTGACTGAAGCCATGCGATGCACCTCATTGTGGCGTTGCTCATTGAAGCCTGAAGGTTACTCACTACTGCAAAGGATTCGCCGAGGCTCTCTTCTTGAAAGAGTCCCCACTGGAATGATGCGCGCCCATCCAAGCGTCAAGGTGGAACGCGCAGGTCAATCGAACAGGAAGCCGCTTCCACCCGCCGTGATGGTCAGCCCTGTCAGCGGATCACCAAAGAGCAGGTGGATGTGCCGTGTTTCAATCTGGTCGGGATACTCAAGGATGAAATTAATGCGTGCACGCACCAGCATTTCGCCCACGGTCTTGGGACGATTGCTTCCCGGCAAGCCGAGCAACTCGATCCCCTCGATACTGAACAGCTTTTCGCTGTCATAGTAGTCGATGCCGGCGCTGGCGATGTTTGCCACGGCACCACGATTCAATGGCTGCAGCAGCCACTGCTCACCCAGCGCACGTTCCGCTGCACCCGGCACTGCGTAATACCCGTTGAAGCAGGTGAATGTCAGGACGATCGGCCATTGTTGGTCCGTGTCGATGGCGGCAATGTCTGTCGCGCGGAAATACTGCCCGCCTGTTGGACCCCAGACGTTGAAATTGCCGTGGCCGAAGTAGAAGAAGAGCGATGGTCCCAGCGGTGCGACCGTGAATGCGTCATGCACCGCCGCATTCATGTCCAGGGGATGAAACTCCGGAAGATTCGTGACCGTGTTTGTTGTCACATAGTCCATCGCATCCACGACAAGGGACGGAAGGCCCGTGGGCACCCACATCGTCGGCCAGAAATCCGCATCCGGCGTCACCGTTGCCGGGTCATAGTCCGTCGTGAAGACAGCGGGGCGATTTTGCAGCCCCAGGAAATTTTCACGGCCCGCATGCGCAACGATGCGATCCACCATGGCCGTCACTTCCGCGGCGGAACGCGCCGGCAGGCGGCCCACCGTGGCGTCCGGCAGGTCATCGCCGCCCATCAACAACTCATACGGTGCATCCACATTCGTTTCGATCCTGATCGTGCTGTCGATTGCCGATGGCACGCTTTCCTCAATGAACGTGGGAACCTCGTAGGGACGATTCAACCCAAGGTAATTGTGGCGATCAAGCGTCGCTGTCCCCACCAGCGTGATGGAAGGGAACGCGGCGCGATTCCCGCCGCCGAACAGTTGTGACACCGTCGCGATCGCTGTCCGAATTGCTTCCGGCGATTCCTGACCATGCGAATACACATCATAGGCGGCCTGCGGATCGAATGAATAGAATCCCGCTCCGCGCTCGTTCAACAACGGTTGCAAAGCCGCCGCAAGATCATCATGCCGAACGTAAAACCCCCTAAGAAAATCAATGTCGGCCGCCGGAAAGGAACTTGAGGTGGTGAGGCTCAGAGCCTGGATCGTCGCGCGGCGCTCCGCGTAGAACGTGGCTGCATCCGCTCCTGCTTCAAACTCGATCGCCACTGTTCCCGTTTCGTCGTTGAAGATGGAGGCGCCCGTCAGTTCGACGGGATTGGACTCATTCGTGACATCAAGCAGCAACACGTCGGCTGTCGTTGTTCCTGCGGGAAATCCTCCAATGGTGATGAGGCGCGGCTGCTCCGCCTCTTCGACCTTCAAGAGCAATCGCCCACTCGGGCCAAGACGGGGCTTACCATGCCAGCCCAGTTCCACTGAATCCAGGCCTTGGCCGTCGATGTTGATCGCACCACCACCGGCGTAGGTTCGGTGAGTGACGACAACCGTGCGCCCCGCAACGGGAGCGGGACCACGTGCGCGACGCACGTTCGGGTAGAAAAATCCACCCGCGAAACACTCCTCGTCGTCCTGCCACACGCCGGTCAGTTCCGCCTGATAGCCCTGAACCCCGATCTTCGCGAAGTGATCCGGACTAAAACCAACGACGTCCGTGATGCCAAAAAGGCGCGCCCTCACGGAAATAACATCACTTGTGACGACGTCATCGATTTGCAGAGGCGTGTTCCGCGAAGGAAAGCTTGATGACGTTCCCACAATGCGATAGGCCGTGATTCGTTCCCCCAGTGGCAGTGACGTGGCGCGATCATAGAACACGTTTGGCTCGTAGATTCGTGTGCGCCATAATTCGACTTCGGCGCCTGCCGGTGACAGCGTCGAAAACGCGGTGCGTGTTCCAACCGACGGTGATGAAGCGCTGCCGCCTTGATTCACAAAGATGGCATCGTTCGCCGCGATGGAGGGCGGTGACTTTGGCACGAATGCCCAATACGTGTCGCTGGGCAGCGAACCGAGTGCGAGTTCCAAGCCATGGTAATTGATTTGCGCGTTTGCACCGGCATTTGTCTGGAACGAAACCACGTTCCCCTTCAGCGATTCAGTGAAGACAAGCTTCTGCGGAGCGATCGGTTGCGGAAGCGCAACCTCGGTACGGGAACGAACCGCCACTGCGCGCGTCTTGATCGCTGCACCGTTCAGGAAAGCTTCGCGCACAATCTGAAGCCCCATGTCGTCCACCGGAAGGGCCGCAGGCGCCGCCTTTCGTCCACCATGCCTTTGCATCACGGAGATCGTCACCGGGTCCTTCCACGAAGGTTTTGGCGCGAACATGACTCGCAGGCCAGGCGTCACGCCAAGTATCACCGGCTCCAGCGTCACCGCCACCGCATCAGCGATTGATGCGTCGTCGAAGGCGATGCTCCAGTCTGCGGCGTCAAAATCCTCTGCATCGCCCGTGGCGATCAGCGCCGATTCCCGTCGTGAATCCACTTCATCTGGAGTTGGTTTCCGCGATGCTGACGAGCCTGCCGCCTCAGGAATCTGCGCCATGAGCACATGGTCGCGCGCTGCCTGCTCCGTCACCAGACGCGGGGTGAACGTCAGCCGCCACGTGGTTTCCGTTGAGCGATTTTTCTCTTCGAGCAGGACAATTGATGCGGAGGCATGCGTCATCATTCCAACGCAAAGCAATGCCACCAGCAGGATAACCGGGAGTCTGTTTGCCACGGGAGGTCCTCAAAGGAAAGTGGCCAGAAGGCGTCTTTGCCCTCTGGCCACAGTATCAATGCTTCACTGATTGTCGACTCAGAACTTCGACCAATCGTCCACGCTGGTGCCTGCGCCCGACGCCGTCACGTTGACGAAGGTCGGTCCGTGGGTGGTCTCGGTCCCATTCAGGTCAACGTCCACCAGATAGTATCCGCGCCTTTCCTTGGCGCCCAAGGGCAGGTCATCCGCCCAGCTATAGTTCACGCCAGTGGAGCCATCACCACTCGCGGCAACAAACGCCACCCGCTCGCCGATCGTCGTCTGGCCGTTTGGCAGCACCACGGCGCGATGGACATAGAAGCCCGAATTGTTCCATTCGTTCAGCGTATTCCACGAAACGATCACGGGCTGGTCGTCACCGCTCTGCGACGCATGGAGTGTCAGCAGGTTCGCGGCGAGCACACTGCCGGTTGGGCCTGAAGTGATGCGCAAGTCGCAAAGTGGTCCAAACATGACGACGGAGCGCCCAGTCTGCAAGGTGTTCCCCGTTTCATCAATGTAGGTCATGCGTGTACCGCCGTAGGTGTTTGGCGCGGTGAAGGTCGGAGCCGAAGTCACGGCTGTCTGCTGGTTGTTCGCAGTTGGCGTCACGCGCACGCGATAACGCAGGCTTGCCGTCGTTCCCGCTGCAACGACACCGGGGTTCCAAGCGATATCAACGTTGCTTGCAGCATTTGCGGGCTGTGCCACGTTCGACAGGGGGCCCTGTGAAACGATGGCACTGCCTCCCACGTAATTGACGCGTGGCGTTGGAATGCGCGCAAGGATGCGGTTCGACGGCGCAAATGTGATTGGAAACGGCGTCGGGTTGGTGATCTCCACCTGAAGTTCCAGGATGGTCGTCTGGCCATTCGCGGGCGGGTTTGGCCCGCTGATCACGTTTCGAATAAACTGACGTGCCGTTGGCTTTAGCGGTGCGGCACCCGCGTCGGTTGGCAGGTATGTGCGAAACTTGTTGAGCGCCTGATCCGCACCAGAAGGCTCATCCGTGGCAGCGGGATCGGTCGCCCCACCGATGGTATAAGCGAAGTTTCCCATGTAGAAGTTGGAATAGTTCTGGGTGGGCGCGGAATTGTTCCCGTAGGTGCTCATGACAACCGTGCGTTCCCAGATTCCATAGCCCTGCGCCACTGTGAAGGCTGTTTGTCCGAAAGCGGGAAATCCGGAGATTCCGGTGGTTGCCCAAACATTGTTTGAAGAAATCCCCGTCGAGGTGGTGAACCCGTTCGGCGCCTCGAAATCGACGGAGCCCACGTCATCCATGTCGAAGCTGCGTGAGGAACAGTTGCAGCCAGAAGTCACATAGGGATATTCCACATAGGTGCGCGTCTTATGCGGAGCCTGACCATTGCCGTTAAGCCCATACATGGAGAAAGCATCGGAGTAGACATTCAACTCCACGCCGCCGGAGCCAGGCGTTCCGTCATGTGCCCGAATGCCGATTGCATTCACAACGGCGTCCCCAGTTTGTGTCCCCGTATCGTTCACTTCCAATCGCCAGTGACCGGCAGTTGGGTTTGTGATAGTGACGATGCCTGAACCATTGCGGTGCACGACCTGCCAGGTTCCGTTTGCTGTTGCCGCAGAGAGGCCCTCATCCGTGTTTGTCTGGTTCAGCGTCAGAAGATTCCCCTGAGCGGTACCTGCGGGGTCGAAGACCCGATATTCGCATGCGTTTCCGCCGAAATTACCTGTCAGGATCTCGTCGCGATCAAGATCACCTTCTGTGGTAGAATTGCCAAAATCCGCGTCGTAAACCTCCACGGTCAGCGAGGAGGTTCCTGGCGGAACTTCAATCCAGTAGATATACAAGTCATCAAAGGCAGCACCCTGGTCGTTGCTCACATAATCGCCGTATTGGCGCGCTGACCCGGGATTCTGGGGCATATACAGCTGCGACTCGCCCGTCGAGGCTGCAAATGCTCCCGTTGAGAGGGCGGCCAGTGAGAAGGCTGCACCGCACAGAAAAAGATTCCGTGGTCGAACAAGCTGAGAACAAATGTGTTTTCTTTTCATTTGAGAATCCGTGGGGACGTTGAAATCGCGAACACAACACATATGAGAGGCCTCCTCATGCAAGTGAAATCAACCGTCAAAAGTCAGGGATACCCTGATTTTTAATCAAGACCCCATTGTCTCACCATGAAGCACCATGGCTTCCACGTCGGATTGAAAGGATGGATCAAAAAATGGTGGGCGGTACAGGACTCGAACCTGTGACCTCTACCATGTCAAGGTAGCGCTCTAACCAACTGAGCTAACCGCCCACGAAGCGGTTACGAGGGGCGCGAAGGAAACTCCTGCCACCCGGTCTGACGCAAGTGTTTTCCGGTGATGCGAGTCTACCGTCGCCTGCCGCCGCCACCACTTCCGCTGCGCGGGAGGTAGCGTTCCGATTCGCTTTCCTCCGGCAGTTTGATGTCCGGGATTTCGATCGTCGGCACGTCAATTTTCACTTCGGGCGGGGGAGCATTGAAATCGCTCAGTGATTTTTGCAGGTCACCTTCCATCCCCGTGTAGTTGAAACTGTACTGCGTCTTGTTCGCAACGGGCCAGGACGCCCATACTGGCTTCTTGCTCAGCGCAAGCCCCGCGGAGCTTGTGTCGCCCAGAATCGATGCCAAATCGCGCCCCGATGCATCCTGCCCCGTTGGCACAACGGCGATGTCATAACGCCCTGCCGGCAGAAGGATTCTCTCCTCAAATTTCACCCCAGTGCTGCGATAGGGATCGAGCACGAACTGTGCACTCTGCGGCCCGCTGAAAAGGAAGCGAACTTTTTGGCCCGTGCTATTGTAGAGCTGGATCTGGGCACGATCCGTTGTCACGGAGGCACCGATGATTTTCGGCGCGGGAAGATCGGGATAGGTTTTTGTCACCTTGATCGCAGCGACTTCAGCATCCACCGATTCTTCCATCGCCTTCTGTTCCGCTGAAACCCAGCGTCCTTTCAATTCCACAAGGCCTTGTGCCGCCATGTCCTCGCGCAGCTTCTGATCCGCTTTTTCCTTCGTGTACCACTCCCCCTTGTACTCAACCAGGCCCTGCGCCGCCTGACTTCGGCGGAAGGCTTCATCCTTGGGCATCACCACACCCTCATATTCGACAACGCCAGCGGCCTCCGGATCGACCCAGTCGCCCTTGTAATACAGCTTCCCCATCGCATGCATGCGCGCGCTGGTTGTTTCGGGAAGCTCCGGCAGGTCGAAGGACAGTTTCTCGCGATGGAAGCTGTAAAGTTGCACGGGTTTTGGCAGCGGCCGACGGTAACCGTCCTTCTCCACAGTCAGGAAAAAGGTGTCCTGATACAGCCCTGTTGTCCCGAAGGGCGTCACATTTCCGTCCTTCGTGGAGCGGGTTTCCCAGCCGTTCGGCGGCCAGGGGCGATAAGGCTCCAGCCCGTCGCGCGACCACATCAACCGCGCACCGGGAGGATTTGATTCAACTTTCAACCGTGAACAGGAGGAAAAAAGACTGGCCGCGAGGATCATCGCGGCCAGGCTTGCGTAATTCTTCAATCTCATCCGTGTGATGCTCCGGCGTTTCAGGTCGCTGCGCTCGCTTCCTCGCGCGTGTACGTCTCATCATGGCTCAGCATACGCCCGCAATTCGGGCAGTATGTTGGTTTCTCCTCGCGGTGCACATCAACCAGCACATTCGGCAGCAGGCTGAAGTGGCAACCGGTGCAGCTTCCCGAGCGAACCGTCACGATCGCCGTGCTGGGATGGCGGCGGTTGATGCGGTCGTAGATCCCGCCCAATTCCGGCGCCACGCGCTGCATGATCTTCTTTTTGTCCGCTTCCAACGCCGCAACGCGGCTCTTCTTCTCGTTGAACTGCCCTCGAATCCGTTCCTTCTCGCTGTTGTAGGATTCTTCCACCTTCTTCAACTCATCGTTGGCAGCCTTGATATCCGCATCGACCTTTTCGTCCAAGCCAATCAGGTCGAGGCCTGACTTCTCAAGTAACGAGATCTTCTCCTTGATTCCTTCGACCTGCTTGTTCATCGCCTCATATTCTTTTGCTGTCTTCACCGTTGCCTGCTGGCTTTGGAAACGACGCAGGTCGTCCGAGAACAGGCGCAGCTTCTGCTCCGTCTGGCGGCGCGCCTTCACATGCTTCTCCTTCGCCTCCACGGCGGCGGCCACGGCCTGCTTCTTCTTTGCCATGCGCGACTTCACTTCCTCCCAGATCACCGGGTAGCGCGCGATCTGCGTGTTCAGCTCCAGCGCCTCCTTGTCAATCTCCTGGATGTCCAGAAGCGTCTGCACGTCAGGCAACATGTCCAAATCCTCGATTCAAGATATCCGTCCACAACATCGCTCCGCTGCTCTTCAAACCAACAGAGCCATCCGATGCACAGCTACAGCTTTTGCGCGGATCGCAGGGCAAAACTGGGCAAACGGCCAGCCCAACCGCCGTCACAGGGCCACTGTTCGACAGCCGGCCCGGCACGTTCAACCGAAATCCGCCCCCGGTGGTCCGGGACACCACCCGAACCCCGCCCAAGCCAATCGTTTGGACGAATGATCGCGGGCGGCGGCCTCTTAATCCGCCCTGCCACCCTTCATCATCGCCCGCCCCAAAGCCTCAATGAAGTGCATCGGCTCTGCGCCCGTCGCGTCCTTGATCTGATGGCGGCACGAAAACCCGTTCGCAATCACCTGCGTTTCGCCCTTCAAGGCGCGCACGGCCGGGAACAGGCGCTGCTCGCCGATCTGCTGCGAAAGGTCGTAGTGCTCCTTCTCGTAGCCGAAGCTGCCTGCCATGCCGCAGCAGCCCGAATCCACCTCGCGGACGCGCGGCTCCTTCCCTTCGCTGCCCATGATACGCTTCAGCGGACCCGTGCCGTTCAGCGCCTTCTGGTGACAATGGCCGTGCAGCAGGTAGTGCTTCTTTGCAGATGGCAGGTCGAACGTCACACGCCCTGCCAGGAACTCCTTCTCCAGAAATTCCTCGATCGGCATCACCGCCGCGCCCACACGTTTTCCCAGCGCCTCATCATCAATCAAATCGGGAAGGTCATCCTTCAGCGAACTGCAACAGCTTGGTTCCAGAGTAACGATGGTTTTTCCTTCCTTCACAAAACGATCGAGGTTCCTCAGCGTCTTCCCCCCGCGTTCCTTCGCATCCTTCAGGTAACCCTTGCTCATCATCGGGCGGCAGCAGCACCCCGCGTTTGCAAGCTCCACGTTGTAGCCAAGTTTTTCCAGCACGCGCACCGCCCACACGCCAATTCCCGGTTCGTGATAATTGGAATAGGTGTCGTTGAACAGAACGACCTCCTTTGAGCCTGGTTTTGCCGGATGCTTTTCGCGATGCGCCTTGAACCATTTCGGCAGCGTGACTGTCGCATACTTCGGCAACTCACGCTGTGTTGCCACGCCCGTGATGCGGTTGACCATCCTGCGAATGAGTGGCACCGACAACATGCCATTCACGAAGGGGGCGAGGAACCCCGCATTCAACCTCGCCGCGTCGGGACTGAACGCAAAAATGCGCGATCGCAACGTGCGCCCGTGCGTCTCCCCATACAGGTGAAGGAATTCCGACTTCATTTTCGCCATGTCCACGTTGCTGGGGCACTCAGACTTGCAGGCCTTGCACTCCAGACAAAGGTCCATCACGTCGTAGAGCGCATCGCTCGTCAGCGCATCGGGGCCAAGCTGGTTGCTCATTGCCATGCGGAGGGCATTTGCGCGGCCACGCGTTGTGTCCTTCTCATCGCGCGTTGCCATATAACTTGGGCACATCGTTCCGCTCCCCAGCTTGCGGCATGCGCCAACGCCGTTGCACATCTCCACCGCGCTTTCAAAGCCACCGTCCGCGCGGTACTTGTACATGCTGTGGTAGGTGGAATGCTGGTAGCCGTTGGTGAATCGCAACGGACCCATCACGGGCGGGGTGTCGAAAATCTTTCCCGGATTCAGGATGCCCTTCGGATCGAAGAGCCGCTTCACCTCGCGGAACACCTCAATCATTTCATCGCCCCAGAACAACTCGTTGTAGGCGCCGCGGGCGATGCCGTCCCCATGTTCGCCCGACCATGAACCCTTGTAGTGACGGCACAATTCCATGCAGCGCCTGCTGATGCGCACGCACTTGTCGCGGTCCTCCTGCGTCTTCAGGTTCACAACTGGCTTCAGGTGCAGCACACCCACGCTCGCATGGCCGTAGGTCATCACGCGAATGTCTTCATCCTTGCAAATCTTCAGTACCCCGTCGGCGTACGCCGCAAGGTTCTCAACCGGCACGCAGGCGTCCTCGATGAAGGAAATCGGCTTCCAGTCGCCCGGCATGCGTTCCATCACGCCAAGGCCCGCCTTGCGCACCTCAATCACATCGTAGCGCTCCTTGTCGTTCATCAGCTTCACGTACTCATAACCAAAGCCCGCGCCCTTCAGTTCATCGATCAGCCTGTCGATCTTCGCCTCGCATTCCTCGAAGGTCTCGCCATCAAGCTCCACGGGGATCACCGCCTCCGGTTTCCCGCGCAACCAGCCCATCATGCTGGACGTCGTCGGATTCTGCGTGCACATCTCGATCAGCGCGCCGTCCATGAATTCCGCGCTCAGCACATTGTGCTTCACGATCAGCGGCACCGATCGGAGCGATTCATCAAGGTCCTTGTAGTGGATCACCACCGCGCAGATGGACTTTGGCTTTTTCTCCAGGTGAACCTTGACGCTGGTGACGAACGCGAGCGTGCCTTCAGCGCCGCACAGAATCTTCACGAGGTTCGGATCATCACCCAGGAATTGATCGAGCGAGTACCCACCCACGCGACGAATCACCTTCGGGAACTTCTCCTCGATCATCGCGCGATTGCGGTTCACGATCTCCATCAGGCCGTCCAGAAGCTCACGCCCACGGTCGTCCATTTCCCCGCGCGTTCCGAAATAGAACTCACTGCCATCGGCCAGCATTCCCCACGCGCCAAGGATGTGGCGCATCGTGATGCCATAACGGATGGACATCATCCCCGACGAGTTGTTTCCCATCATTCCGCCGATGTTCGCGCGATTGCTGGTGCTTGTTTCCGGCGCGAACCAAAGGCCATGCTGCACGATTTTGCCATTCAGCCGGTCGCGGACCATGCCGGGCCCGACAACGGCCCACTGATTTTCGGCGTTTAGCTCCTCCAACTCATCCATGTGCTTGCTGATGTCCAACACGAACGAACCAAGGCCCGTCGTCTGCCCTGCCAGGCTCGTCCCGCCCGCCCGTGGCAGCACCGGGACGCCAAACTGGTGCGCAAGCTTCAGTGCGCGTCGCACCTCACCACGCTTCCGTGGCGTGAAGACCCCCAACGGCATCTGCATGTAGATGCTCGCGTCCGTTGAATACAAGCCGCGGCTCATCCGATCGGTGCGCACCTCTTCACCGAAGGCTTCGCGGATTTCTTTCAGGAATTGTTTCGTGTTTTGGTTCAGTTCCGCCGACATCGTGCAGCAATCACTCCTTTATGCTGCATCAATACCTGCGCCCAACCCCCGTGCGTAGGCAAGGCTCTTACGGACGCCCCTCCGGGTAATTTGGTGGTGGCGAAAGCCACAACCCCTTTGTCCCGAACCATCTGCGCCTCTCTGGTGGATAGTAACAAAACACCGCCACGCCGATCAATTCGCCGTCCAGTTCCATTCCCCATTTGGCAGGCCGCCGCACCACGCAGGCATTGTCCAAGTCGGCAATCCTTCGGCCCTCCGCCTGACCTGCTCGCGGCGATTTCGCAGTTCCCGCCAGAATGGCACCACCCAGTAGTCCCGTATCCACCACGCCGTGGCTCATCGCGGCGCCGATCGCCTTGTCTGGCACCATCATTTTCCACTCATGCGGCATTCCATTCGGATTCACAGGCAGCAGGTTGGGCGGCACGGGCTTGCCATCCACGCGGATCACCCCGGAGGCATCGCACTCCACCGTTTGGCCTGCGCTGGCGGTCACGACCTCGAACGACGTTTGCTCATTCACCACCCAATCATCACCTGCAAGGTTTCCGCTCGGCGCATATTGATAGTATCGGGCGGGATTGTAGTAGATCACACTGCCGGGCGGCGGCAGCCTGCGATACACCAGCGTGGACCAGATGAACAACTTGTCGCCTTTGCGAATTTGCGGTGCCAGCGTGTCCGCGCGAACCGTCGTCAAATAGAACAATCCGTGCCCCGCCGCCTGCCCAAGAATCAGCACCGCGCCAACCATGAACATGAACGCAAACCACACCGCCACAAGATGCCTCAGGCGCCAGCGGTCCCCGTTGATCCTTGCGGCAATCACGAATCCATCCGCCATCGCGTACAGGATCCAGAAGACAAACAACAGGCAAACGGCATCCGAGGCGGGGATGAAGAATGTCTTGGCAACAAGGTAGATCATCGCCGCATAGATGAAGGCAAAAATGACCGCCTTTGGCTTCTGGCGATTGTAGAGCTGGCCGCAGCCGGGAATCAGCGACAGCCACGCGGCGAACCAGGGAAATCGGTGGGGCACTCCCGTCGGAAGCTGCGTCGCCAGTTTCCGACCCAGCCAATACATTGCCCGCCGCACATGCACCATCAGCGGCGTTTGCGCATCGGGGCGATCAGCAATGTGCGAGCCGTCGGGAACGGGCTGTGTGGAAAGCAACGTGCTGCACTTCAGGCAGCGATCCCGCGATTCGGAATTATTGAAGCCGCAACTGGGGCATTTTTTCATGGGGCTTGCGCATCCATTCCCTCATTCAGCCTGATCAACCCAACGACCACAAACCTCAATCGCTCCCGCTCGAACATTCAATGCGTATCTACCGCTGCTATCATGCTTCATCCCCAAAACCGGGGGACGTCGTCGCGCTCGACGACAATGAAATCCAACATCTGGCCGCCGCCCGTCGCATCCGCCCCGGTGACAAGGCAACCCTCATCAACGGCATGGGGGCGGAGTTCGCCGCAACAGTTGCCGAGTCGCACCGCCGTGCACTCACTCTGCAAGTTGAGAAGGTAGTGCGGCAGGATTCCGCGCCGCCATACACGCTCCGACTGGCTGCGGCGATCACGAAGGGGCCTGACTTCGACGACATGATGCAGCGGGCCGTTGAGCTTGGCATCACCCACTTCCAGCCGCTTTTCAGCGAGCGCGTCGCTGTTGAGCTTGATCCCTTCAAGACAGAAAAACGAATCGAGCGCTGGAAGCGCCTTGCCGTCGAGGCGCTGAAGCAGTGCGAACGCCTCTGGCTCCCGAAGGTTCATCACCCCATCACCATCGCCGAGTTTCTCGCATTGGGAGGCTCCAACGAGGAACACCGCATCGTGCTTCACGAACGTCGCGATGGAATCCCAAGGCTTCTCGATGTGCTAGCTTCCAGAAACAGCATCATCATAGGGCCGGAGGGCGGTTGGTCTCCGCAGGAGTCGGAGCTTTTTGTGGCATCCGATTGCCAACTCGCGTCGCTCACAGGCGAATCAATCCTGCGGGCCGAGACTGCCGCGCTCATGGCCGTGTCGCTCGCGCTGGCAAAGCGGGCCTGACAGGCTCGCAAGGGCGCCTTCCCTCTTTCCGTACTGTCGTTCGCACACAAAAAGAAAACCGGCGCGAACCTCGGTCCGCGCCGGTTGATGGTGCTTCCTGCAAGCTGCCGACTAGCGGCGCTTGATGGAGGGATCGTTCTCCTCCGCCGGGGCCTTGCGCGTATAGACCTGGTCGAAATAGTAATCAGGAAGATCCCAATTGTAGTCGATCTTGTCATACAAGCCCATCTGGTAG
The DNA here is from genome assembly GCA_020848155.1 of Candidatus Sumerlaeota bacterium. GTDB lineage: Bacteria > Sumerlaeota > Sumerlaeia > SLMS01 > SLMS01 > JADZDZ01. The sequence continues at coordinate 24,358 of JADLAR010000009.1, read as the reverse complement.
GCTGTTGGCGTCGGATCCTTCACGATGTGCGGCGTGACGAACAGGTAGAGCTCCGTCTTCCGCTGGTTGTTCTCCTGATTCTTGAAGAGCCAGCTAAGCACCGGCAGGCGCATCAGGAACGGAACACCCGTTTCCGACGCGGTTGCCGTGAACTCGCGCAAGCCGCCGAGTGCAATGGTCTGCTCGTCCTTCACGATCACGGACGCCTGCACGTTGCGCTCGTCCGTCACTGGCGTGTTCACCACGCGAAGGCCCGTATCGATGATCTGGTTCGGCTCGATTTCCATCTGAACATAGCCGTTGTTGGTGATGCGGGGGAGGATGTTCACCTCCGTGCCGACATCGATGAAACTGACCGTTCCGATGGAGCCTTCGTCGGAGTTGATGGCGCTCAGATACGGGATCTGCCGCTTGATCTCAACCTTGGCCGGCAGGTTGTTCAGCGAGAGAACCGTCGGATTCGCCAGAACCTGTGCTTCGCCGCGCTCCTCTTGTGCCGCGATGGACATGTTCACGTCGTATTCACTGCCAAGGAAGTCGATCGTCGTCAGCTTGCTCAGATTAAACGCCGTGTTGTTCGGATCGATGATACCAGCGGCAAGGCGCGATGTGGGAATCGCCCCCGTCACAGCGGTGCTCGCCAGGTTTTGAACTGCGGAGTTGTTCGCCTGGTTCGTCGTCGTGGAAAGCAACTGGTTCAGGAACGTGCTGTTGCCGGAATGACTTGATGTGGAGGTCCCGGTACGTCCGGTTCCTGCAATCGAATTGAGCAGCGAGCCACCAAGCGAATTGTTGGAGGTTCCCGTAGTCGTGCCGTTGTTGGAAAGCTGGTTGGTAAACTGACTCGTGTAGGAGTTGGTGTGGTTGGCGAATTCATTGAGGTCAAAGAATCCTGCCGTTGGATCCCGAAGGAAGCGATCTTCTGTGGCGCGGTCTTCAACACCCGTCTTGAAACCAAAGGCGCGGCGTGCTGTCTCCGTCATGTTCACCAGGCGCATTTCGATCATGACCTGCTTCTCAGGCACGTCGATCTGCTGGACCAGTTCCTGAACCTTCTGCACGGTTTCCGGCACATCGCGGACGATCAACTGATTGCTGCTGCCGATGATCTGAATCTTGCCATCATCGCGGTCCATGAAGGGCTTCAGCGCTTCCGCCACGTCCTTCGCGGCGACCCAGTTCAGCGGGATTGTTTCCGTCACTGTTTCCTTGGATGTGGAACGCACCTGATCGCGTGGAAGCACGCGCAGGATGCCGCCCGCCTCAATTGTGTACCCAAGGCCATTTTGCTTCAGGATCGCATCCATCATCTGTCGCAGCGTCACGTTGCGCAGGCGCAGCGTCACAGTCTTGTTCGCAACATCAGACGGCTTGATAAGGATGTTCAACTCAGCCTGTTCGGAAATGAGGCGTAGGACATTTTCCAGCGAGGTTCCCTGAAAATCAACGCGGCGAACGACCTCGTTGAGCTTCGTTTCCACCTGCAATTCCTCGACATTTGGCGCACCCGTGCTCGCGCGGCGCTGGTTCTTGTCCAGATTCGGCGGCACATAGTAGCTGGAAAGCGAATCTGCCGGCGGAGGAGCCTGACCGGCGCCCGTCGCGGGCGCATCTGTGGCACCGAACGCCCCGGCCTCCATCTGTCGGACCATGTCATCCGTCATTTCCAGATTTCGGTCCGAAGAGAGTGCCTGCTCGCCCGGCACGGATGCCTGCAGCGTCGCGGGAACATCGAAGGTGATCAGAAGGCCCTCCGGTGTCGGTTCTCTTTTCACCGTGGTCCATTCCGCCAGGTCGATCGTCGCCTGCACGGCCTTCGTGCCATCAGGACGCGTGACTTCTTGAAGGCGGGCGCGCTGAATCAGCTTGGAGCCATTCAGGTTCAACTTCGGTTGGACGCCGGATGCCAGAGTCGCCTCAGGAATCACAAGCGCCACCTGCCGAGCCTGTGCCCACTCGTTCATTTCCGTCGCACCCGTCTCGTTCCAGCGAACGAGCACTTTTTCCTGCGGTCCCTGGGAGATGATCGACCAACCTGAAACCGTCGGCGCGGCAAATGCCGAAGCCGAGGCCATCAGGGCGGCCAACACAGCCAGAGTTGAAAACTTCTTGGAGGACGCGGACATGGAGTGATCTATGCTCCTTTGAAATGTACTCTCGTAATCGGTTACTCAGAAACTGCCTTCAACTGCAACGGGGTATTCCTTATCCTGGTAGAGGTAAATCACCTCGGATTCGGTGATCGTCTTTACCTTCACGCCTGCGTATCGCGGAACCGCATCACCTTCACGCAGGAAATCGTTTCCAACCATCACTGTCGGGTTGCTGGTGATCAGCACCGCCGAGGTGTTCTTGCGAATCCATTCGGGAAGCGGGTCGGGGCCGGCATCGGGAGGCAGCACTGCCGTGGTTGTCCCAGCTGGCTGCTCGATCGACTTGATCAGGTCGTTGACCTTGTCGATTTCCGTAGGCGCCTTCTGCCCCTCTTCCGTATTGGGGTACTTCTCCCGAATCTCCTTCAGCTTGTCCACTGCCTTCTTGTAATCGCGGTTGGCGATGGCAGAGGTCGCCTCCTGAAACAACTCCTGGGCAATCACGCGCTCGCGCTCCCACGGAATGATCATGGGATCGGCGCCTTCCGGGAAGTAAATGAACGTGGGCTTTGTCTTGGAGAAGATTCGTTCAATGGCACCCGGTGAATCAAAGAGTGACTTCGGCTTCTTTGTGTCTTCCTCGTATTCCTTGATCGCGCTTGCCTGCGGAAGGTTCATCAACTGCTCAAGGTCGGAAATGGAGGGTTCAGAACCCACGGAGGGGGTTGACGCATCGGCGGGCTCGCTCGCAGCGGGTGTGGGAACGGGTTCATCCTGTGCGCGAACACCAGCCGTGATCAGGAGGGCTGCCAACACAGGCAATGAGAATGGAAGGATGTGTTTGATCTTCATCGTTGGCTCTCGCTCACCCCGGCTCGTTGAAGGTGAATGTCGAAATGCTCACTTCCATCGGATGGATGGAGGGGCGCTTCGGGTTGTTGATCAGCTTGAAATCCGTCACACGCATCAGTCGGTCGGGATTGCACTCGATCAGGTTGATCAACTGGCCGAATTCATGGTAACGTGCCGTGCCCTTGATCGTGAAGGGATACTCGCGGAAGGGGCCGCGGTTTGCCTCCGGCTTCGGTTCCAGGAACGAAAACTGAACTTCCGTCCCCTCGAAGTATCCGCGCAGCAGGTCGTAGATCTCAATCGGGTCCTGATTTGTGGGAAGGCGGGACTGCACGATGTCGAAGGCCTCCCGAAGTTGCGCGCGCTTCACGTCATCGTTCAGGTACTTCGTGTAGGTTTCCAGCTTGTTCCGGTTGCTGACCGTTTCGGTCTGCAGTTTCTCAGTGTCATTCCTGAGCTTTGTCGTGCGCGGAATGGCTTCCGACCATGCAATCCAGATGATGATCACAAGCACCGCACCACCAAGGATGCCACCAAGTAGGAGAGCCTGCTTGTTCTGTTCTGTCAGTGCTGCCATAAGGAGTTAAGCTCCTGATAATCCCGTCTCAGAAATCTCGGTCTTACTGTGCCTTGCTCGTGCTGCCCGTCGACGTCACCGGCTTCGCGCCCGTGGCGGCCGCATCGCCTTTTTCTGTCTTCGAATTCTCGTCCTTCATTTCAATCGTCACCGGGCGCGCATCGATGGTGAAGGTGAACGTCTGCACGTCCCGTCCATCACGCTTTTCGCTGCGAACGGCCGATGGCTTGATTGTGCCGTTGAAGCCTTCCATGAAGCCCGTTTCCGCGGAATCGAACGGGAGCTTCTTCTTCGCCTGCATCAGGTTGCGATTGAATTGCACGATGGATTCCAACCGCTGGTTCTCCGTGCCACCGGGCACATACGCGATCCCAGAGACGACCAGCGATTGCGCAAAAACCGGCACCTTCTCAATCGGTGGCGGGGTCCCGGCATCCTTCTTCTTCTTTGCGTACTCATTGCGGCGCTTGATGGATTCCTGCGTCTCGCGCTCGGAAACCTTCTGGAGCACCTGCAACTGAGTTGTATAGACGCCCTCGGGGACCAGCATCGGAAGCATGTTCAGCTTGCGCGACCACAGCAACCGATCAGGCGGATCCAGCGCCCTGTCCAGCGCCACGATCTTGCTCATTCGATCGAAGCTGACCTGCGCCGTCGTGTACTCGTTCTGCTTCGCGGTCATGTCCGCGCGAACCTTGTCCGCCGTTGCCTTCGCGGAATCGTATTCCTGCTTCGCCTTGTTGTAGTTCACAAACAGGAACCCGGCGAGCCCCACATTGATCAGGAAAATAGCCACCAGCGCCAGGGCGACAATTGCGCCACCGCCGCCGGAGCTTGAACTTGCGACCGCCCGGCCGCCCGCCATTTCCTGCGGTAGAAGGTTAATCTTGATCATTGATCAGTCCATCACCTTTCTAAGCGCGAGGCCGATTCCCGCTCCAAGCTGTTCACGATGTTCTTCCAGAAGCCGCGCATCCACGTCCTTGCTGATCGTGAAATTGCGCAGAGGGTCGATCACTTCAACACTTACGTCCAACTGGGACTGGAGGAATGCAGCGATGTTCTTCATCTTTGCCGTGCCGCCGCCGATGATGACGCGCTGCACGGTTGCGCCGCCGGACTGCCCCTCAAAGAACTGGATGGAACGGCGCACCTCGCTGATCAACTGCATCAGCACATTCTGGATCGCCTTTGATGCGGTCGCCTCCGGGGAATCGTCGCCAAGCTCCGACCCCGTGATGCGCTCCACAGTGCCGCGAATGGTGCTGATCAGTTCATTCCCGCCGCTCTCCTCACCATCGTCCTCCGGTGCGGCGGCCCCAACGCTTCGCTTCAGTTCCTCACCCTTCACAAAGGGCACCTGACACTTCTGGCAAATGGCCTGCGTGATGGCATTGCCAGCCGTCCCAATATCGCGGGAAAAACGTGAGGTGTTTCCCACATAGACGTTGATGTTTGTCACTTCGGCGCCGACATGCACCAGGCAGACGCACTCATCGCGCCGCGGCTGGTAGTTCGCCTCGTAGCAGTTGAGGAACGCGAAGCCTTCCACGTCCACAATCACCGGCGTCAGGCTCGCATTGCGAACCAGTTGCACATGATCATTGACCAGATCCTTGCGGGCCGAAACCAGCAGCACGTCCACCTTGCCGGACACGTTGCTTTCGCCCAGAACCACCGAATCCAAATTCACTTCATCAATCGCAAAGGGGATGTATTCTTCCGCTTCCCACCGCAGGGCGTTCTTCAACTCCGCCTCCGGCATCTGTGGCAGTTGGATGTACCGCACGATGATCGATTCGCCGCTTACCGCGGAAACCGTGTGCTTCGCCGTGATCTTGCTTTGCTGCATGGCCCGCTGGATGGCGCTTACCTTAAGGTGGTAAACGTCGGAGGAGCCGGATGCTGTTCTGTCTCCGTTGGGATAAACGTCTGCGATACCGAACCGCACCAGTTCGAGTTTGTTGCCGGCCCTGCGCAACTCCACCGCCTTCACTTGGTAGGAGCCTACGTCCAGTCCGACAACCTTGTTTCCACCAAACATAAGGAGAACTCGCTTTCCCGCAGTCTCTTCTCTCTTTATCGTCTGCCCAACTTCAATTCACAACCTTGCGAACCATCCGCGGCGCCCTGCCTCCGCCGGCCTCAGCCAACCCTTAACGAATCAGACACCTAAACGGCCTTCTTCGTGAGGAAAAATGCTTTCCAATACCCGCCGTTGATAAGGTTGATCGACAGGAGCCGCAAGGAAATTCATCTGCGGCTTCGGGCTTTTCAAACCATAATCCGTTGGCGAAACTCAGGTTGCACACCCTTGATAGCTATCGTCTGACTTTCCCGGATTTATCGTCCACCAGCGTCACTGTGGACAGCTTTTTTTTCTGCTTTTTCCACCATTCAGGTTTTTTTGTGCCCGCTACTCGGTCAATTCCCCTAAGAGTCACCCCCATGCGAACTGCATTGTTCCTTTTCCTACTTATCCCGGCGCTATTACAGGCCAAAAGCGAGTGGATCACCATCGAAATGGTCTGCCCGGTGGACGGCGCCAAATGCCAGCTTCTTGGCCCGAAAGGCCCGCCGGAGCCGGTACTGACGCAGGCCGGTCGCTTCGACGCCCTGGAGGAACCATTCTCCGACTCGAATGCTTGGTATCAGTGCCAAAGCTGTGGCTTTGCCAGTTACATGAAGGATTTCCGCAGAATGGAGCCGGAAATCGCCAAACAGGCACTTGGAGTGGCGGCCACACTTGAAAAACCGGATGCGGAAAGGTCTTATAACATGATTAAATTCAGTGATCGGCTTGAACGCGCCCAGCGCTTTTTTCCGGTGCTTGGAAAAGCAGGCGATCCTGAGTTTCTCGCGGACTTCTATCGCCTCGAGGGCTATGCCTATGCTCGGGATAATAACGTTGAGAAGGCCGGGGAGGCGCGCCGGCAGGCGAAACTCATCACCACCGCGCTCGCCAAGGACAGCGCCAAGGCCGGGCTTCTTCGCGAGCACCTGTGGGAACTCGCCGCATTGGAGTATCACTTGGGCGATCCTGCCGCAGCCCTTGAGCACCTTGAAAAGGCTGACAAGATTCGCTACAACAACCCAAAGTGGAAACAGGCAGAGAATGACGAGCGTAACAAAGACCTCGCTGCCATGATCATCGAACTGCAACATCGCATTCAAACTGAGCAGAAGGACGCCGCCGACAAGGCCGCCGTGAAATCGCCATGACACCTCCCGCCAAAGAAAACACCCCATCGCCAGGGCTGTGCTACATCGTCACCGTTGGGACCACCTATCCCGGATCAGGTGCGGATGTCGTGGAGGCGCTGATCGACGACCTGCGCCCTGCGGCGCCGCGCAAGGTTGTGGTGCTGGCGACAAAGGATTCGGTACCCAACGGCGAGCGCATCCTGAAGGCGCTTGGCCTGTCACAGGCGCAGTCCCGGATTCGCATCCTGAAATCCGCGCAGTCACTCGACGAGGCCTATCTGGCCACGGCGGAGGAAATCATGCGATTGCGCGCTTCCGGAATCGAGGCGCGGGACATCATCCTGCAGTACACCGCCGGCACAAAGGTGATGAGCGCCGGCGCCGTGCTCGCAGCCGTGAACCATGACGTGAACGCGCTGCGCTACCTCTTCTCTTCAGGGCCAAAGGGCAAGTCGACGCCGGTAACAACACCCATCTCCGCCATTGTCGCCGACTCAAAATTCCAGCTTGTTGTGAAGTTCACGGAGGCCCTGCGCTTCCGATCCGCCAACAACATCATCCAGGAAATGCACATCGAGGAACTGACGGCGCAGCAGCAGGAATATGCACGCGTCCTCGGCAACCTGACGTACGCCTACGCGGATTGGGACAACTTCCGCGTCAAGGATTTCCTGCGCCGCTATAAGGGGTTTGAATCATGCCTGAGGGATTTTCCGGCGCTTTCCCGCTTCAAGCTGACAAACCATCACCTCACTGCGCTTGCCAGCATTCGCAAGGCCGCCACCGCCGACGATTCCTTCCCCGATGAACTCATCATCGACATCGTGAACAACGCGATTCGCCGCCTCGTGGAGCGGCGTCCGGATGATGCCCTCATTCGCCTGCACCGCGCCGCCGAACTCTACGCCCAGGCGCTGCTGAAGGAGAATTACGACATCCGCACCGACGATGTGGAGATTCGAAAGGTACCGCCGCGCAATCGCATGGCGTTCGAGTCAGAACGACGCCTTGATGATGCAAAGATCAAGCTTGGTTTGCGGAAGAGCTACGAGCTGCTGGAGATTCTTGGCCACCCCGTGGGCATCGCCTTTCGCGATCACCAAAACTTTCGCAACATCCTGGACGAGCGCCGGAATTTCGTGCTCGCCCATGGCACCCGTCCCGCCACGACCAAGGTCGCGCTCGCATTCTACGCGGAGGTCGAGGCGCTTCTCACCACGCGCATCCCCAACTTCCGCGCACGCGCTGCCGCCCAGCAATTCCCCTGGATCGACAATGAGATGTTCCTTTCGCGGCTTTCGCGCGTGCCAGCCGGTGATGAAACCTCGGACTTGAACCGCGAGGACTCGAAGAACGAAGCAGCCACGATGGCAAAACCCCCCGCACGAAAGAAACGCGCGGGCTAACCCCGTGGCTATTGCAACGTGCCATCTGACTGGATTGCGGATGGTTGCTGGTCGGTTCCAGCCTCCAGTCCCGCAGGCACCGGAGGCGGAATCGGCGTCAACTTGACTGCCGTGCCCTGCCGTTTCATCTCACGGGCCTTCTGGTCAAGGAGCAGGCTGCCGATGACTTCGAAGAAGGTGAACATGGAATTCTTCTTCAACTCAGCAGCGTAGGGAGCAATCGTGTCGATGTTCTTTGCTGGCAACTGATCAACCACGCCATTCAACCCATCCACCACGCTGTCGTGGCTGACGGAAATGCCCCGCAACTCGGGATTCTTCGCCATCTCCTGGTTCATTTTGTCGAACTGTTTGCTCCAGGTACTCGCGATGTCCGTCATCAGCGCATCATGAGCTTCCTCTCCCGCAATCACGGTCAGGTACGTCATCATCGCGTGGTAGCGGTACTCATTCAGCGACATGTCGCGCTTGTCCAGGTGCTCGCCGAAATCGGTGATGGTTTTTTCAACGAGGCCAAAAATCCCGCTCATCAGTTCCAGCGCACCGGGCTTGTTTTTCGGATCAGTGCTGGTCATCTTCACCACCAGCGGCTGCGCCATGAAGGATGACATCACTTCATTTCGCACTTCAAAGTACATCTTGACGCGCTCCTCATCCAGAACATCGCCCGGCGGGCGGATGAAGGCATGACGACTGTTTGTTGCCTCGATCTGGTTGAAACCGGAGGAGAGCTTCTGTCCGTACGCTGATATCTTGTAGGTCACGAAGCCAAGAATCCCCACGACCGTGAGCATCGCGAGCAGCAGGACGACACCGCATCCAATCAACCACTTTGTTCTGGCCTTCATGATCCATTCTCCATGGAATTTGCAGTCTGGCCGTAACGTGTTGTCCCGCATTGCGGGGCGCAAGCGCTACGCAGCGGGGAACCCCTAGCTTCCTGCTGGCGGTTCACCCGATGGCTGCGCGGTTGCCGAGCGTGAAAAGATCATCTCCACGAACGCCAGTTGCGGATACTCCAGCAGTTCATCCTTGTGTTGTATCACAAGGTCGCGATTCGCCCTTTTTGCCACCTCATCCTTGTTGATTTCCGATGAGACAACCACGTCCCAGCCAACCGGGCGTGGTGCGCCCTGGTTCTGGCGCATTTGCGCGATCTGAAGGTTGAACTGTGTCAGCGTCTCGTCCACGGCATCGTAAAGGGGAATCAATTCGCGATCATCCTCCATCTTCCCGTTGTAGATGGTGGTGTAAATTGTCCGCACAAACCAAACGTATTCATTGGGCGACATGTTCTTCGCTTCAAGCTGCAACTTGAACTCGTTGGCGATGGTGTGTGGGAGCTTGAAGATCAGGTGCGTCAGGTCGCTGAAGCCCATGCTCGGGCTTTTTTCGCCCTGAAGCTTGTTGATCACAGGGTCCGCTTCCATCACGCGCACGATCGCCGTTCGCACCGCGAAGAAGTCGTTCAGGCGCTGCGCCTCCATTACGCCAACGCCTGGCGCTGGAGCCGTGAAGGGATGCTTTCGGTCCAACTCCACGATTTCCTCGCGCACCTCGCGCATCTGCTTGGAGGCGGACTTCAACTTCATCGTCACGAAGATCCCCGCGCCCACAAGTAGCACGACCAACACCAGGACAGTGATTCCGCATCCCTTAAGCAGTTTCTTTTTCATGCCTGTTCATCCTTGCGCGATTCCCGCTCGAACCGTCATTCTTTGCGGCAAGGAAGCAATCGATTGGACAACGTCGCAACCAATTCCCCTGATTTTCCGCCGCCCCTGGCGAACCGCCCGCATATCAAGATCTGCGGCCTCACGCGCGTGGAAGACGCCCTTCTGGCGCTTGAACTTGGCGCGTCGTTCCTTGGCGTCATCATGACGGCGAAAAGCTCGCGTTTTGTGGATGAAGCAAGAGCTGCAAATCTTCTTCGCCAGTTGCGGGAGGACAGTTCAACACCGCCACGCGTGATTGGCGTGTTCACGGACGAGCACCCGGAACACATCGCCCACTTGCTGCAAACGCTCAACCTTTTCGCCGTGCAGATTCACGCTCCGCTCATCAATCACTCGAAGCATCTTGCGCCAAGCCGCATAATTCCAGCCGTGAACATCCGCACCGCGGAGGATGCCGGGCGACTCGCCCAGCAGGACCACGTCCACGAAGCCGTTCTGGCCGACGCCTTCAGCCCCGGTGCGAGGGGTGGCACCGGCAAGGTGTTCGACCATTCGCTCGTGCAGGGCCTTTACAGCAGGCGCCGCGTGTTCCTGGCTGGCGGCATTTCCCCCGACAATATCGACGACATTCTCGCCTCCCACCCCGGCGCGTATCCATACGCCATCGACCTCAGTTCCGGCGTGGAGGAATCCCCCGGAATCAAGTCGCACGATAAACTTCGCAATTTTTTCCAGAAATTTAATGCAGCGGTGGCACGTTGAACCTGGCTGGTTACGCTTGATCGCGTTCTCCGAACATCACATCCTCATGCCCTGATGCCTCTGATCCCACCAAAAAAGAATCAACCATGGTCGGTAGACCTTGCCGCCGCACGTGAAGTAATGGCGTCCGAGGCCGATGCCATCACGCGGCTTGCCGCCTCCCTGGATGAGAAGACTTTTGGCGCCGCCGTGGACCTGCTCGCATCATGCAAATCACAGGTCGTTGTCACCGGCATGGGGAAAAGCGGCCATATCGCTGCAAAAACCGCCGCGACATTTGCCTCCACGGGCACACCGTCCTTCTACCTTCACCCCGGCGAAGCCCTTCACGGCGATCTTGGGATGATCACGCACGACAATGCCGTTGTCGCCTTCTCCCAGAGCGGGGCCACCGACGAGATCCTCAACATCCTGCCCTACTTGAAGACACTGCATGTTCCCATTGTGGCGATCACGGGCATGGCGAAATCCATCCTCGCGCAGCAGGCGGACATCGTGTTGCTGACAAGCATCGAAGCCGAGGCCTGTCCGCTCAATCTTGCCCCCACAAATTCCACCACCGCGCAGCTTGCGCTTGGTGATGCACTCGCCATCGCGCTGATGAAGCGCCGGGGCTTCACCGCCGATGATTTCGCGATGCGCCATCCGCTGGGCGCGTTGGGACGCCGATTGCTGGTGCGGGTCAGCGATCTCATGCAGGTCGGTGATGACAATCCCATCATTGATTCCCGCGAACCGCTTCATCGCGCGATCAATCGCATGACACGCCTGCGTCTTGGCGCTGTGAGTATCATTTCCAGCGATGGAAAACTGGTAGGGATCTTCTGCGACGGCGATCTGCGCCGACTCTTTGAAAGACTCGAAGGGAAGGTCGACGCCCAACGTCCCATCAGCGAGTTCATGATCCCAAATCCCCGTCGCGTGACGCCGGACACCCTCGGCGTCAAGTGCGTCGATTTGATGGAGCAATTCAAGATCACCGTCATGCCGGTCGTCGACACGGACTCACGTCCCATCGGCATGATTCACCTCCACGATTTGATTCGTGCTGGAATTTCACCCTAGGATTCTGCAATGCCACGACCACCCATCCTTGAACAGATCAATTACAAGGCCGTCTTTGACGGAGGAAAAACATACGACCAGTGGTTGCAGATTGCCGAAAGCCGCGAGGCTGCCGACAGGATGGATGCCGCCCGCAGGGCACAGGTCGTTCCCCCGGTCGTGAAGGCCGTGCTGGCCGCGCTGCCGCGCACCGTTCATGTCATCGCAATTGCGGAGGATTGGTGCGGCGATGTCCAGCGCCACGTCCCCGTGTTGCAGGCGCTCGCCGATCAGTGCCGCCGGCTTCAGGTGCGCTATATTGCGCGCGCAGATCACCCGAACGTCTTCGCGCGATTCCTTTCCAACGGCGGCGAGGCGATTCCCAAGTTCATTTTCTTCAGTGACAAGTTCACCGAAGTGGGGAACTGGGGAGCGCTTCCCGAGGAATGCAGGAAGATCATCGCCCGTGGGAAAGGCGCCGGTGATGTCGGCGCAGCGCGCAAGCGCACCAGTGCCATCTATGAGGCGGATCCTGATTGCCTCACGGTTGTTGCGGAACTGATGCAGTTGGTAGAAACCGCAGTCTGCGATCGCCCCTGATCCTGATGCCGCGCGTCCAGGCAACATCGACAGCAGCGGCGCCTGTTGCAGATCATTTCACCGGGCGTGCGGCACAGTACAGCGATGCCAGCGCCTCGGGAATCTGGAACGCATGGCGGGCCATGGAACGCCGCGCGATCTGGAGGCTCCTTCGCCCCATGGCGGGGGAGCGCATTCTGGACGCCGGGTGTGGTGCTGGATATTATTCCCGGCATCTCCTCGCCTGTGGAGTGAATGTTTGTTCCACCGACCTCAGCCTTTCCATGGCGCGGGAGACCGCGCGCAGGCTTCACGTTCCCGCATTCGTTTCAAATCTGGAGCAACTTCCCATCAGCACAACCTTCGATGCCGTCCTTTGCGCAGGTGCCCTGGAGTTCTGCGGCGATCCCGCGGCGGCTATCACCGGCATGGCGCGACTCATCGCCCCGCACGGGCGCCTCGTTCTCATGCTTCCTGCGGATGGACTCGGCGGGCGATTCTATCGCCGCTATCACGCGCGCAATGGCTTGGACATCAAACTTTTCTCCCGCGACTGGCTCTCGGAAACCGCGCGCTCATCCGGCATGAACCTCACGCAACTCGCTGGTGCCGGTTTCAATCACGTCGCGCGATGCACCCTCTCATGACATGAGCGTGCTTCGTTCGCTGGATATTCCATTCCTGTCGTTCAAGTCGGTCCCCCGCTGGGAATGGATCGCCTTCGCCGCCATCATCCTTGTCGGCCTCGTCTTCCGTGTCGGCTTTCCCGAGCAGTCCTACTACAACCTTCATGTGGAACGCGACCTCTACCGGGCGACGCAGCTTCTGCGGGGTGATGCCTTTCCCTTGCTCGGTAGCGAAATGCAGTATGGTGGCCGTGTGTTTGGCCCTGTCATCTACTTCATCTACACGCTCCCGCTCCTCTTCACCAGCAATCCCGTTGGCGTGATGATCTATGTGGGATTGGTGAACACACTTGTGCTTGCGGGCTGCTGGGCCTTCACGAGGTATTGGTTCGGCGTTCTTCCCGCGCTTTTCGCAACGGCGCTTTATGCTGTGTTTCCGCTGGAAATCGTCCAACTCCGCTACATGTGGAACCCTTGTTTCCTGCCAGCGTTGATGCTGGCGATGTACGCCTTCCTGTTCCGCTATTCGATCAAGGGAAGTCACTGGGCGCTTTGCGGCACACTGCTGTTCTTTGTGCTCGGATTTCAGATCCACTTCTCCGTGCTCATGGTCCTGCCCGTGCTCATCGTTGGGCTTGTGATGGCGTTTCGCTGGCCAAAGGCGCGCGTGCTCGCCGGTACGATTCTCATCATCGCGCTTCTCTTTCTTCCCTATGCCATCTCCGAATATGTCTCCACCCAATCCAACCTGGCGGAAACGCTGGAAGCTCCCGTCGCCGTGAAGGAGGCGGCAAAGCGCTACGCATTCAATCCCGTCGCCTGGCGCAATTTTGTCCACGTCATCACCTTCGATTGGGCGGAGGAAGCGCCCCGCATGGGCTTCACCTACCTTTACTATATTCGCACGGAACTGCAGGCGTCGCTCGGCGAACGCTTTCAGTACCTTTCAAATTTCCTCATCTTCATCGGTGGCGTTCAGTTGACCTTCTGGGGAATTGGACTCCTGTCGATCATCCTGTCGATTGTCTCATGCCTTCGCATGAAGTCAGCACCGGATCCGGACAGGAAGCGCTACCATGCCCAGCTTGCGAAGGCCTACATTCTGCTACTGCTCTGGCAACTCATTCCCCTTCCCTTCCTCAGCTTCTTCAACTTTCATCCGATGAAGGGCGACGCGCCATCGCTCATCCCGCTGCGGTACTACCTCATCAGCTTTCCGGCCCAGTTCATCATCGCCGGCATCGGATTCTCCCGCGTTGCCATGCTGTCGCGTGCTGCGCTGCGCACTGTTGCGTGCGTGCTTCTGGCGGTTTGCATTTCCTATGCGGCCGTCGACGCGGCATACCTTCGCCAGATGAAAATCAGCGGAATCGCGATTCCCTATCTTTACTTCCGGACCCCGACCCTTGAAGTGATGCTTGAAATCAAGGAAAGGCTGCTCAAGGATTTCAAGATCAACATGCAGGACTACTACAACGACGTGACGGGGCAGAATATTCTCGTGCCATACTGCGGCGAAACAACGCTCGATTTCCTCATCACGCAGGACCGGCGTGCCTGGACGAACCCCGGTCTTCCCTACGGCAATCACGTCATCGTGTACCGCCCGGTCTATCGCGACCAGCCCGGTGTCATCATGATTGCCGATGAAACACGCAAGCTCCGACTCCCAAGGCAGGCTGACGGCTCGCCGGCGAAGATCGTGAAGGAGGAGACCTTTCGCGACATCACGATCTATCAGGTGGAAGGTCATCTCCCGCGCGAGGTTCGCGTCTTCGCCCCCTTCGAGAAGACCAACGTCTACTATCGTGATGAGAAGATGAAATACCTCGGCTGGAAGCCACTCCCGAAATGAAGCCGCGCTTCCTCTTCTGCGTCGTCGGTGTCGGGGCTGGCAACACCACCCGGAATCTTGCCATTTTGCGCGAACTGCGCACGTTGGGCGACTGCGATATCCTCATCGCAGCGCAGGGCAACGCGCGCAAGCTCCTCAGCCAGCATTACCAAACCATCGGCCTTCACGACATAGGCTATTCAAGCGGCGGCAACTTCTCCGCGCTCAGCATCGCCAAATCCAACCTGGGATTTCCCTATCGCTTCCTTCAGAACATGAAGGCCACCGAGCGCATCATGCGTGACTTCAAGCCAGACCTCGTCGTCGCTGACTCGGATTTCTACTGCCTGCGTCCCGCCCGCAAACTCGGACTGAAGCTCGCCTCCATCAACAACAGCGCCCTCATCGTGGAGTACATACGCACGGACGGCACGCTGCCGCCCAACTGTCGCTTCAGCTACAATGTCATCGAGCGCTCTGATTACTGGCTTCAGCGTCGCTACCCGCATCGCGTCCTGTGCCCCGACGCCGGCATCGGCATCCCGCTGCCTCCAAAGTTTGTTCCCATCCCTCCCATGGTGCGCCCTGACATCGTGCCTCTCACCGAACCCGGTGATGAAATAGTCGTGCTTACAAGCGGTTCCGGTTTGGATGTGGACACGATCGATCTCACCCCGCTGCACGACCACAAGATCCGCATGCTGGGCACAAGGCTGACCAGGGTTCCCGCTCAGGCCAACTTCGTCGGCTTCACGCTCGATGTCATGGAGCACCTTCGCCATGCCAGGGTACTGGTGATACAGGGCGGATTCAGTTCACTGAGCGAAGCGATCAAGCTCCGGGTTCCAACGGTGATCATACCCATCGCCAATCACGCCGAGCAGTGGGTCAATGGTCGCGTGGTGGAAAAACTGGGCATTGGGCGCTGCGCGAAGAGTGCAGCCGACGCCGGGGCTGAAGTGTTGGGCATCATCGGGGAGTATGAAAAATTTTGGACATCCGCGCAGGGAAACCAGCAACCCACGAGTGGCCACATTGTTGCCGCGCAAAAATTGTGGGACTGGGCGCATCTCACGTCGCTTGATTGAACGGCGGCTTTCGTATTGAATTGCCTCACTCCACGAGCACGGCTAGAATACGGGTTTGTTTGAATGAGATAGGACCCCTTCGACACTCTCATGACAGACAGCATTCCGCATAGTCCCAAACCGGGGGACTTCAAACCGCCCGTCGATCCGTCTCAATCCATCGCCTATGGTCCCGGCGAAACAGTAAGGAGCAGTGCTCCCGAATCACTCAACTTTTCCATCTGGAATCTTGAAGGTTTGGGGCTGAAGACTCCACTCCCGCTGAACAAGCCCCTGCCCAGCTTCGAACTCGTTCACCTCGTCGCCAAAGGGGGGTGCGGGGAAATCTGGCAGGCGCGGCAAAAGTCACTGGAACGCGTCGTCGCCGTCAAAAAAATCGAAGAGTCCCTTCGCAAGGAAGCATCCGCCAGCAAGATCATGCGCTGGCGCGTTGAAAATGAATTCCGCGTGGAAGCCCTCGCAACCGCGCGGCTCGACCATCCCGGCATCGTTCCCGTCTACGACTTCGGCGTGGATGCCGAAGGCTGGCCGCTCATGGCCATGAAACTCGTCAACGGCGACCCATGGCAGGATCTTCTGAGACGCGATTTCTCCACCATGCCCGTGCATGATTATCTGGCACGGCACCTTCCCATTTTCGTTTCCGTCATGCACGCCGTCGCGTTCGCCCATTCCCGCGGCATCGTGCATCGTGACTTGAAACCCGCACAGGTCATGGTTGGCGAGTTTGGCGAGGTTCTCCTCACGGACTGGGGGTTTGCGCTCTTCGTTGGCTCTCCTGATTCCGCCACAGAGGGGGACAACGACCTTGGCGACCAACTTCCCACCCCACAGACCGCAAACAACCCCAGCGGTACGCCCTTCTTCATGGCACCGGAGCAGACACCCATCACCGCCAACGGGATCACGCCTCTCACGGATATCTATCTCCTCGGTGGCACGCTTTACTTCCTGCTTACGAATGATTTCCCCCATCGCGCCATAACCTCGGAGAAGGCCATGGAACTCGCCGCGAAGGGATACGTCACACCCTTCGAGGAGGCGGCACCCTCGCGCCAGATCCCCCCCGAGCTTGAACGCATCGCGCTCCATGCGCTTGCCGCAAACCCCGCGGACCGCATCCAATCCGTCACCGAATTTATCGAGGAGATCGGCAACTATCTTTCCGGCGCAACCAGTCGCCGCGAATCGCAAAAGTTGGTCAATGATGCACGCAGCAGTCTCGCGAGCGTATTCGCAGCTCAACGTGCAGCAAAGCGCATCGAGGCAAGCTATCAGGATTATGTGGAAGGGCTCGCGAATCTTAACCGTGCGGGTGGCCTTTGGCCCGAAAACCCCGAGATCAAGCCGCTTCGGGAGAAGCTGCTCGAAGAATACACTCGTGAAGCCCTGCGCAACGACGACCTCAACCTCGCACACTCCCATGTCGGCATCATCGAGGATGATGAACTTCGCGCCAGCCTGGAAGCAGAAATCAGGAACCGCACCGACCAGCTAAGGCGCCAATCGCTGCAACGGCGCATCGCCATCGGGCTTGTCGGCGTGCTCTTCGCCGCCCTCATTGTCAGTGGTGCCGCGTATATACGCAGCCAGCGGATCAACCAACTCCGCATCGAGCAGGAACGCGACCAGGCAGAAGACGCGCGCGTCCGCGCACAGGATTTCCGCGAGCAGGCGGAAGCCGCCCGCGCCGACGCCGAGAAGCAACAAAAGCTCGCCGAGGATGCCCGCGAGATCGCCGAGAACGAGCAGTACTTCGCCAACATCTCACTCGCCAGCAGCAGCCTCGAACAGGACCGCGTCGTGATGGCAAACGACGCCCTCATGAACAAGACACCCGCCGATCTTCGCAACTGGGAGTGGGGGAGGCTGCTTGCTGAAACGCAGGGCGAGGCTGCCAGCATTGGCCTTGATGGTACAACCGACGCCTGTTTCTCACCCGACGGACAGCTTGTCTATACAGGTGACCGCGAAGGCCGCCTTTGCATCTGGTCCATGAAGGACGGCCGCCTCATCAAGCAGTATCACGTCCACAATGGCCGCATCTGGGATGTCGCCCTCACCCCTGACGGAAAGTACTCTTTCACCAGTTCCTTCGACACGAACGCGGCGATGTTCGACCTCGAGAAGGGGGAGATCGTCCGCCGCTACGAAGGGCACACGGACATCCTGCGCGGGCTTGCAGTAAGCAGGGATGGAAAGCACCTGCTCACAACAAGCCAGGACCAGACAGCGCGCGTATGGGATGTCGAATCCGGCAAATGCCTGATCACCCTCACCAACTTCGAGGACGTCGTCTATCACGGGGACTTCAACCATGATGGAACGCAGTTTGTCACAGCCTGCCGCGATGGCACCGTTCGCGTGTGGGACACGCAAACCGGATCACTGGTGCTCGACCTCAAGGGACAGCAGGAATCCGCCTTGTCCGCCTGCTTCAGCGACGACGGCACCCGCATTCTTTCCGCCGGAACGGATCGCTACGCCCGAATCCATGATGCCAAGACAGGCAACCTGCTCCGCGAATTCCACAATCCCACCGCGTACATTCATGCCGCCACATTCAATCATCAGGGCAACTACATCGCCACCGCAGCCGACGATGGCGTGGCGCGCTTGTGGGATGCGGAAACCGGCAGGGAAATCGCCCACTTCGTCGCGGACAGCCCCATGTGGAAGATCAGTTTCAGTCCCGACGACAAATCCATCGTGACATGCTCCGCCCACAGCGTGCGCATCTGGAGTGTCAACCGCCTCGTCTTCCAACCACAGTTCAAGCCGATTTCCCCGCAATCCCCCGATTGGAAGACACCGACAGACACCATCCGCATTTACGGCCTTTCCCGTGGCCGTGACACAACCTGGCGCGAGCGCGAGAAACGCTGGAACGTGCCCGAAGGACGCACCCTCGTCACCCTCCCTGGCCGCGAGATCGCCATCGATTCCCACTTCGTTGCCTTCGCCCCCGACGGCTCGACGCGCATCGACATCGACCCTGCCACATATTTTGGAAAAGTCTCCGACGCCCGGACGGGCAAGCTGATCAAGGAATTCGAACGCAAGCAGCTCTCCGCCGCAATTTACTCACCCGATGGAAAGACGGCCGCGGTGGTTCAACCCATTGACCGCATTGAACTTTTCGACACGGCAACCTGGGAAAGCCGCGGATTCCTCCAAATGGATCCGAAGAGAAAAATCAAGGTCGCCATCCAGCTCTACATCGTTGCCTCACTCACCTTCTCCCACGACAGCCGCCAACTCCTTGTCCCCTACTTGAATGACAAGGTCGTCCTTTGGGATCTGCAAACCAGGAAGCCTGTCTATGAATCTGAAAAGACCGCCGGCCTTGGCCCCTGTGTCACCTACAACCCCGCCGGTGATCTCTTCGCGATTTCAGGCAACGACGATCGCATCACATTGTGGGACGCCAAGACGGGCACCATCATCCGCAGCTTCGTCGGCCACACCCGCCCCGTCAGCGAAATCGACTTCTGCCCGGATGGTGATCGCCTTGTCAGTTACGCGCGCGACAACACCGTCAAGCTGTGGGAAGTCAAGTCCGGCCGTGAAATCATGACCATCTACACCGCCGACGCGAACGACACCATCCTCGCCGCTTACTTCACCCACGACGGCAGGGATATCTTCATCGTCACCGCCAACGGCATCGTCAAAGTCTTCGACACCTTCCCATGGAAGCTCGACGACTACCCCCTCCCCGGCGCACCACTTCAGGAACGCCTTGAAAAATACAAGCGCGACCATTGCCTCCCATCCTTGGCAGGGGAATAGCATCAGGCCGAAGCCCTACCTGCCTATACTGGTTGAGACACTCGGGTTGGGAGTTTACTGAGTGGGCGGAGAAACGGCAGGATGTCGGTCATGAGTGACGGAAAACCCGGTAAAGCCGGCAAGTCCGAATCCGGGGAGGTGCCCGCCAAGGCCACCCGCCGGTCGTTCATCCGCAACGACGGGTTCGACCCTGATCGTGTCGTCGGCGGAGGTCGTCCTGAAACACCGGACAAGAACATGATCCCGGAGCTGCTGCGGCAGTGGAAGGCCTACAAGAAGAGCGGCTACGTCGATCCCCCCGGCTATGAGGCCAACGCCATGCTGATCGCTGGAACGGCGGAGTTGGTCTGTTGGTGGGCCACCATCGAGAAACTTTCTGCCGAGGGCTTCAACCTCGCGGCTTCGCGCTACAAGCCTCAGGTTGCTGAAAAACTGCCCGAGGAAGATCCGGTTGAACTGATCCGGGAGATTCTTGAGCTGGAGAAGGACATCACGAAGGGCCTGGAGAAGTTGCTGGCCGAGATCAAGCCTGTGGAGGCGAAGAAAGCATGACAACAGTACCCAAGATCGATTCCAAAGATCTCAACATCGCCGACATCCTCAAGGACTTCTACTCGGTCCCCGACTTCCAGCGCGAGTACGTGTGGAAGCGCGAGAACGTAGACACGCTGCTCGATGACATCTGGGACGAGTTCACCGATGAGAACGGCAAGATCGTCCAGGGCCCTGAGTACTTCATCGGCTCCATCGTCGTCTCACGTGGCCCGGAAGGCGTGTACGAACTGATCGATGGCCAGCAGCGAATGACCACCTGCTTCCTCGTTCTCTGTGTGATCCGCGACCGACTCCGAGAGATCGATGTCAGCGCTCCCAGAACACTTCTAAGCCAGATCACGGACTGTCGCCTGAACGAGGAGACAGGGCTTGAGGAGGAAAGACACCGCCTGGTCCTGCAATACGAGGACTCCGATGGGTTTCTGGACTCCGTTGCCAAGAGCGGCGGACTGCCCGCAGTCGGATCCCATCGCGACACGGCCTCGATCCGCCACCTGACGGAGGCCTATGTAACTATTCGCGAGTATCTGCTCCGGAACTTTCGCGATGATCGATCTGAACTGCTGAAGTTCCTCGCCGCCTTTACTCATCGGGTGAAGTTGATCCGGATCGTGACCCCGGAGATTTCTCACGCCCTCAAGGTGTTCGAGACGATCAACGATCGTGGCGTCGGTCTGACGGCCATGGACCTTCTCAAGAACCTGCTGTTCATGCGGACGGATCAGACCAAATACGAGAAGCTCAAGGGCGACTGGAAGACCCTTGTCAGCGTGCTTGATGACGCTCGCGAAAAGCCCCTGCGCTTTCTTCGCTACTACGTTGTTGCCAGGTACGAGGTTCGTGGCGGTAAGCCGATCCGTGAGGATCAGATCTACGAGTGGTTCAAGAACAACACGGAGCAGTGCGGGATCGACGTCCACCCTCTGCGCTTCCTGGCGGAACTGCGCGAAGCGGCCCGCTTCTACGCCATGTTCCTGGAGGGCAAGGACCAGCAGGGACGCGAGGTCCGCTACCTCCGCAACATCCGCGTCCTTGGTGGTAACAGCTACCGCTATCACCTGCCGTTCCTTCTGGCCGCGTCGCACCTGCCCCGTGATCTCTTCGTCGAGTTCTCGCGCCATCTGGAAAACTTCATCGCGTGCTTCCTGATCGTGCGCGGCCAGACGAAAGAGATCGAGCGCGTGATGATCCCCTGGTGTAAGCTCATCCGCCAGATCAACACGCGGACCGACCTCGAAGCCTTCGTTGAGCAGTGCTTCCAGGATTGGACGGCCTCGCGGGCCTCGTTGTTCATGTTCGAGATGAACAACCTCTCCGAGAACCGTATCCAGAAGTACCGCCTGAAGTACTTGTTGGCCAAGCTCACCCAGTACGTGGACGAGCAGGCCTGGGGGAACGAGGCCGACACCGATCTGGCCCGCTACCTCGATAAGTCCGTTCATATCGAGCACATCCTGTCTCAGTCGCCGACGGCAGAGGTTGTCGAAGCGTTCGACAAGTCCGATGAGGTACGTGAGTACATCCCCAAACTCGGCAACCTCGCCCTGCTGGAGCGCTCCATCAACGGCTCCATCTCGAACGATGCCTACGGCTCGAAAAGGCCGGTCTACGGCCACTCGAAGTTCCTGCTGACCAAGTCCCTGGCCGAGATGCCCCGCGTGGGCGAGAACACCCAGGTCAACCGCGCCGTCGCCGACCTCCGAACCTGGGAGGTGTGGAACTCCGCCAGCATCGAGGAACGCCAGGAGATGCTGACGCGGCTGGCTCTCAAAACCTGGAACATCCCGATGACGGAGAATGCCGCGGCGGGCCGCGAACCAGAAGCAACCCAGGCCATCGAGTCCACGGAAGCAGGACTCGCCACGCCTCAGAACGTCCTCCGCGCTGGGATCATTACCGCCCTTGAAAGTCTCGACGGTCGAGGCAAGACCGCAAAGGTGCTCGAACTCGTGGCACAGAATCTTGCCGCACGCCTTACTCCCGCGGATCGGCAGATCAGGGACTGCGGAGAAGCGGTCTGGTACAACAACGCTCGTTGGGAACGTCAGCGCATGAAGGACGAAGGCATACTGCGCTCCGACTCACCGCATGGGGTGTGGGAGTTGTCTGCCGCAAGATCTGATAGGAGTAATGAAGCATGAGCCTGAGCAAGAAGGATGTAGGGCCCGTGGTTGGGATGGTCCAGATGGGCTACAACTCGATGTGGTTCCTTGTCGAATCCCTCCGGACAGAGAACCAGACCAAAACAGTCGAGGAGGTCTATAACCTCACGTTTGGAAGGGCCCCCTCAAATGCAGCCGCCCCTACGAAGACGTTCAACTATGGTGCCGCCCTGTCTCGAGGCAGTCGTTTCACCTGAAGGTGTTATTCTGCATGAGACTCATCCCGTGACGTGGACACCGGGCTCAATTCGAGGATTCGCGTCCTCAAAGCCGCCACGGCGTTCGGAAGAAGGCTGCAACGAGAAGGGCGGCCAGTTTCCCGGCCGCCCTCCAATCCACCTGCTGCGCAAACGCGGAACGCCTATCCCTTGATGAGCTTGGGAATTGAGAACAACGGAAGGTAAAGCGCGACGACGATGACGCCGACGATCGCACCCAGGAACACGATGAGGACAGGTTCCAAAATCGACGTCAGTGCGTTCACCGTGTCATCCACCTCGCGCTCGTAGGCTTCCGCAACCTTGATCAGCATGAGGTCGATGGCGCCGGTTTCCTCACCCACCGCAACCATGTGAACCACCAAGGGTGGAAAGATGGGGCAGCGGGAAAGCGGCTCGTGGATCGTGTCTCCGTCCTTCACGGAATTGTAAACCTTGTCCATGGCGCGCGCGACGACTTCATTGCCCGATGTGTCGCGCACGATGTCCAACGCCTGCAAGATAGGAACACCCGCGTGAATCAACGTCGCCAATGTTCCGGCAAAGCGCGTGATCGCGATCTTCTTAAGGAGCGGACCGAGCACGACGATCTTCAACTTGATCGTATCAAAGACAAACTTGCCTTCCTTCGTGCTGTTGATCTTGCTGTAGATGAACCAGATCACCACGCAGGCGAGAATCACCCAGATCGTTTGATGCGCGAGGATATGGGAAGCCTTGATGAGCATCAACGTCAGCCACGGCAATTCAGCACCGAGCTGGGCGAAGATGTCCTGGAATTTTGGAATAATCACGATCAGGATGAAGGACACGATGCAGATCGCGAGGCCGCCGACGACGAGTGGATACATCATCGCGGACTTGACCTTGCCCTTCAGCGCCTGGGCCTTTTCAAGGAACTCCGCGATCTTGTTCAGCACCGCCTCAAGCACACCGCCGATCTCGCCGGCGCGCACCATGTTCACATACAGGTTGTCGAAAACCTTGGGATGCCGCGCCATCGACTCGGAAAGCGACCCGCCCGACTCGATGTGGTGGATCATGTCACCAATCTTTTCCTTGAAAATCGCGGACTCAACCTGCTCGCGCAGGATGTTCAACGAACGAATAATCGGCAGTCCCGCATCGATCAGCGTCGCAAGCTGCCGCGTGAACGTCATGACATGCTTCGTCTTGATGCGATGGAAAATGACCCGCAATCCCGGAAGGGCGAAAAGGTCGGCATTGCCCGCGCTCTTCTTGTGCATCGCCACCTTCAGCGGATAATAACCCATTCCGCGAAGCTTCTCAACGATCGCCTCCTCGCTTGCCGCCTCAATGACACCAGCAACCTGTTTGCCGCCCTTGTCGAGGGCCTCGTAGGTATATTCAGGCATTGATGCAAACTCCCTCTGGAGCGGGATAACTTCAATCCGTTGAAAGCACGGCAGATGAATGAACAACCACGAACCACGCGCGCTGTCAAGCAGGGGCTGCCGGCGCCCGCCTCGATCCATGCCGTCTCCATCCGTCCCTCCGCCGGATGGTTTTCGGAACCGGCCCGAAAGCACCCCAACGCGAGCCAATCAGCCCAGCCCGGTGAATGCGGTTCCCCCACCCAGTCCTGTATAGATGTCTATACAAATTTGGCGGAATTCCTGGGAATTCAAGGGTCTTGCAGGATTCCACCCTCGTAGTCCCCGCAGGCAACTTGGCCCGGGCCGCGCCGCCCAAAAAAATCGTAAAAAGTTATTTTTGGCTATTGACAGCGGGGGGTGTGCTGGGGCTTCCTCTTCGTCCCTTGCGCAGGTGGTGCTTCGCCGCCCGCCTTACCGCGAGGTGGCAGTACCGGGACTGAAGGGTCCCTGAAAATCCCGAACTCATTTCCGAGCGGGGCGAAAAGCGGCAGGT